>NZ_PEBK01000009.1 GCF_002802905.1 Bifidobacterium simiarum | reverse complement strand
GCTACATCACGGGCATGGCGTACTCGAACGTGGGCCTGGGCCTGGTGCACGGCATGGCGCATCCGCTGGGCGGCCGCTTGGGCGTGGCGCACGGCGTGGCGAACGGCATCCTGCTGGCCCCGGTGATGGAGTACAACAAGGACCATACGGGCGAGAAGTACCGCGACATCGCCGACGCGTTCGGCGTCGAGGACGCGTACGACGGCGATCTGGAGACCGTGCGCGAGGAGGCCGTGCAGGCCGTCCACCAGCTGACCGTGGATCTGGGGAACCCGACGACGATCAGCGAGGTGGGCGCCACCGAGGCGGATCTGGCGCCGCTGGCGCATGACGCGTTCAACGACGTGTGCACGCCGGGCAATCCGCGCAAGGCCACCGAGGAGGACATCCTCGCGATCTACAAGAGCCTGATGTAGGCGCTCCCGTAGGAGTCCTTCGCCCCCGCTGGACGAACAGTCCGCCCGGGGCGTGCCTCTTGCCCCCGCGGGCGGGGGCTGTCGGCGGAGCCGACTGGGGGTGGTCGGGCGAATGCGTGCTCGGCCCCTCATCAGTCAGCCTTCGGCTGCCAGCTTCCCCCAATGGGGGAAGCCTGTCCTGTCGGACGGTCCGGCGGACTGTTCGTAACAGTATGCCCGGGGCGTGCCTCTTGCCCCCGCTGGACGAACAGTCCGGTGGACTGTTCGTGGCAGTACGCCCTCACGGGCGTACGTCGCACAATATGTCGGGGGCGAAGTATTCCTTCCCCTTGAGAGGAAGGTGGCCGACGAAACTCTATTCGTGTTTTTCGTCGTAGACTTCGTCGGTGGGGGTTTCGTCGTAGAGCTCGTGGCCTTCCTTCTCGGCGAGTTCCATCTGCTCGTTGATCCACGCGGCCTCGGCCGGATTGATGTCGGCCGTGTTCAACACCTTCTGCCACACCGGATAGAACAGGTGCATTACCGGGTACATGGCGGTGAACAGGATCTCCGGCTTATGCTCGCGCCAATGCTGCGGATGCGCGTCGAAGGTGTTCCTGAACCGCTTCATGTAGTTGCGGAACGAACTCAGCGAGGTGTCCATGCGTCGGGCGCTCATGCCGGCGATCATGCGCGGCGAATACACGGTCTTGAGCCCCTTGCCGATCAGATGCAGTGAAATGTCGATGTCCTCATGCATGACGTCGGACTTGTCCCGGCACACCTCGCCACGGATCTCACGCCATGCCGTGGCCCGCAACGCCATGTTCGAGCCGAACAGCAGGGGCTGTCCGCCGTCGGCGCGGTAGATGCGCTTGCGGATCGAATTGTCGCCCTTGAGTCCCATCCTCCGGCTCGGCATGTCATAGTACATCACCGGCCCGGTGGCTCCCATGGCGGTCGGGTCCTCGGTGAAGATGCCGGAGACGACCTCAACCCAGTCGGGCTTGATCATGCAGTCCGCGTCGAATCGGCCGAGAATATCGCCGGTCGCATGATCCAGACCGTAGTTGCGGGTCGGAATCAGTCCCTGCTCCTCGTCCTGATCCATCAGGATCACGTTGTCGTCCGGATGCTGATCGATGAATTCGCGTACGATCCTCGCGGTGTCGTCGGTCGAACGGTTGTTCACCACGATGACCTCGTGAGGCTTCACCGTCTGCCGAGTGGCGTTCAGCAGACAGTCGACGATGCGTTCTTCCTCATTCCACGCCGGGATCACAATTGAGACACTAAGCACGATTCCTACAATACGTGGGACCGGGGATCCGGCGGTACGCGGCCGGGGCCCGGTCCTCCTTCTTGTCGGGGATGTCACCGACGGTGGGAATAATGGCGCGTATGAGCGTACAGCATGAACAGAGCCGGCCCGGGGAACGGTCGGAAACGCAATTGGGGGATCGACCGGGGGATCGATCGGCCGACGAGGAACAGTTCGATCTGGCGGCGGTGTTTCCGTCGAAGGGGGATCCCCGACGGCCTCCCGAATGGTTCGGTCGCGGACTGCTGTATGCGGCGATCGCCGTGTTCCTGTCCATCTTCGTGTGGCAGACGTGGGACAAGATCGATTCGATCGTGCTGTACATCGTCATCTCGATGTTCATCGCGCTGGCCGTGGAGCCGATGGTGCGGTGGCTGGTCGTCCACGGATGGAAGCGTGGTGTGGCCTCCGCCGTTACCTTGGTGGCGTTCCTGATCATCATCTGCGGACTGCTCACGCTGTTCGGCAACATGTTCATCCAGCAGCTCGTCGGCATGGTCAGCAGCCTGCCCGGCCTGTACGAGCAGATCGTCGACGTGGTGCGCGAACAGGCCCATTGGGAGCTGCCCGCCATGCAGGATCTGTGGGGCGAACTGTTCCGTAATCTGCAGACCAGCACCGTGACCAATCTCGCCAATCAGGCGCTGAGCACCACGGCCTCGCTGCTCAACGCCATGCTGGGCATCCTGACCGTCGCGCTGGTGACCTACTACGTGTCGGCCGCCCTGCCGCGCATGCGCCGCAGCGTCTGCCAGTGGGTCGCGCCGAAGAGCCAGGAGCGCTTCCTCGTGGTGTGGACCGTCGTGCAGGACCAGATCTCCAACTTCCTGTACAGCCGCATCATCCTCGCCGCCATCTCCAGCGTGTGCATGTCGGTGTTCATGATCGCGCTCGACATCCCCTACTGGCTGCCGCTGTCGATCTTCTGCGGACTCGTCTCCCAGTTCGTCCCCACCGTCGGCACCTACATCGGCGGCGCGCTGCCCGTGCTGTCCGCGTGGGGCTCCAACGGCATCAAGTACGCGCTGTTCGTCCTCCTCTACATCATCGTCTACCAGCAGATCGAGAACATGCTGCTCTCCCCGGCGATCTCCCAGCGGACCATGGATCTCAATCCGGCCGTCGCCTTCCTCGCGGTCCTCGCCCTCGGCTCCGTGTTCGGCGCGCTCGGCGCGTTCCTCGCGCTGCCGCTCACCGCCAGCTTCCAGGCCGTGTTCAAGGCGTACACCAAGCGCTATGAGCTCATCGACTCCCCGCTGCTCAGCGATCCGAAGCCGCTGAAGAAGTCGAAGATGATCACCGGCATGGAGGCGTTCAACGAGCATGTGATCAAGCCGGTCGCCGACCACATGCCCCGGGCGGCGCAGGGCTCATCCGCGCGCGTACACACGCACGAGACCCAGCTGCGCAGCGAACTCGACTATGCGCACAACCGCCTCGCCGATTTCGCCACGGCGCAGGAGCTCGACGAGTCGGCCACCGTGGCAATTCCCAAGAACGTCGTATCATCGGGTAGAGCCGATCGCGGCGACGGCACCGGCAAACCGGATCTCAATCCGGAGTCTGGCGCGCGCGGCCCGATCGACGAGACGGTCGACGGCGCGCGCGGCAACGCGGGCGATCGGACGAACGGAACCACCGACATCAACGATGGTATTGACATCAACGATGGTATCGGCGACGGCGAGGATCACGGCGAGGACCGAGGTCCGGACGCCGGCGATACCGCGCGAACCGGCCGAAGTGCCAGGGAGGAGTGGCGCTAAATGGCCCTATTGTCCGTCATCGACGTTCTGCTGTTCGTGCTCGGCGTGGTGGGCATCGGCTACCAGATGGTGTGCGTGCTGGCCGGATTCTTCCACAAGGTCACGGTGTTCCCCCAGGCCCCGCAGGACAAGCGGTTCGCGGTGCTGATCTCGGCGAGGAACGAGCGCAACGTGGTGGGCAACCTCATCGACTGCATCCAGAACCAGAGCTATCCGAGCGATCTCATCGACATCTGGATGGTGGCCGACAACTGCACCGACGACACCGCCGAACTGGCGCGCGGCAAGGGCTGCCACGTCGTCGAACGCTTCGACCAGACGCAGATCGGCAAGGGCTTCGCGCTGACCTTCCTGCTTAACCACATGATCGACTCCGGCGTGAGCAAGCGGTACGACGCGTTCTTCGTCTTCGACGCCGACAACCTGCTCGACAAGGAATACTTCACGCAGATGAACAACGCCTTCCAGGCGGGGTTCAGAATCCTCACCAGCTACCGCAACTCGGTGAACTTCGACGACAACTGGGTCTCCTCCGGCTCCGCGCTGTGGTTCGTGCGCGAATCGAGGTTCCTCAACAACTCGCGCATGCTGTTCGGCTCGAGCTGCCATGTGGGCGGCACCGGATTCATGTTCTCCCGCGAGATCATGGAACGCAACAGCGGCTGGAAGTTCCACCTGCTCACCGAGGACCTCGAATTCACGCTCGACTCCATCCTGCACGGCGACCGCATCGGCTACTGCGGCACCGCCGTGCTGTACGACGAGCAGCCCGTGACCTTCAAGCAGAGCTGGCGTCAGCGCCTGCGCTGGAGCCGCGGCTTCCTGCAGGTGTTCCGCTACTACGGCCCCGCGCTCGTGCGCCGCGCCATCAAGGAACGCGACTTCTCCTGCATCGACCTGACCCTGCTGATCTGCCCGTTCACCGCGCTGAGCGTGATCCGTCTGGCACTGGGCATCCTGTTCGTCGCGCTCGGCTTCGTCTCGCTGAACAGCCAGCTCACGCAGCTGACCAACGGCCTGCTGGGCGGTGTGCTCGGCGTACTCGGCATGATGATCCTTGCGGCCATCACCTGCATGGCCGAACGCGAGAAGATCGACGCCACCAACAAGGAGCTCGTGGCCTACTGCCTGAGCTTCCCGATCTACCTGATCAGCTACATCCCGATCTCCTTCCAGGCCATGTTCTCCAAGCCCGGCTGGAAGCCGATCGAACACCGGGGGAAGTGATCGATTCGTGAACGATCGATTCGTGAACGCACGAAACACGGGAACTGACAACGCCTCCATGCTCGGCGGCTCCGTGCCCGACCGCCCGAACGGCCCGATGAACACGGTCCCGTCCCGCGACGCCTCCAGCCGCCGTGCCGCACGCCAGTGGCGGCGCACGATGGCCCGTCGCCGCCGGACCGTGGCCATCGCCGTGATCGTCACGATCCTGCTGGGATCGGCGTACGTGATCGGCGACGCCCATGACGTGCTGCCCGGCCCTTTAAGCGTTCACACCTCGCAGGGCCCCACGTTCCCGGCGGCCGTGGCCGTACGACAGGCGAAGACCGTGACCGGTGATTCCGATACCGGTCCGCAGATCGACGCCGCCAAGGTGAAGTCCCTCGTCGACGCGTTCGCCAAGTCGGAAGGCGTCGGCAACGACTTCTCGGTCGTGATCGCAGACGGCAACGGCGATCCGATCGTGCAGCGGGCCGAGACGACCCCTCGCGAACCGGCCTCCACGATGAAGACCATGACCGCGTACGCCGCCTCCACCACGCTCGACATGTCGTCCACGCTCGACACCGAGGTCTACCTCGACGAGTCCGGCGAAGGCGTGCGGCTGGTGCTCAAGGGCAACGGGGACATGCTGCTGGGGGAGGGCGCCAGCGATCCGGACCACATCAATGGCCGCGCCGGCCTCGCCACATTGGTCGACCGCACCATCGCCGCGCTCAACAAGCATGACGTCAACGCCGTGACGGTCGCCTACGACGATTCGCTGTTCGGCAGCAAGCGCTTCCCCGACACCATCGGCGCCAACAACCCCAATCTCATCTACGCCGCGCCGATGGCCTCCATGGCTATCGACGAGGCCCGCAACTGGACCGGCGTGACCAAGCCGAAGGACCCGGACGTCGAATCGTCGTACCCGACCAGATCCTCCACCCCCGCCTCCGACGTGGCGAAGAAATTCGCCGCCCAGCTCAAGGCCAAGGGCATCAAGGTCTCCGGATCGGTCTCCGAAGGCACGGCCCCCGACGGCGACGCCCCGATCGCCTCGGTGAGCTCGGCCCACCTGAGCGAAATCATGGGCTTCATGCTCAAGAACTCCGACAACACCGAAGCTGAACTGTTCGGCCGATTGACCGCGCTGAAGACCGGGAAGGACAATTCCCCCGAAGGCGCGACCGCCGCCGTGAAGGCCATCCTCGCCGAGCGGGGCATCGACCTGACCGGCGTCAACGTCGCCGACTGCTCCGGACTCTCCCAGGGATCGAAGCTCACCGTCCGGGCCCTCGCCCAGGTGCAGGCCAAATACGTGGAATCCGATGCGGAAGCGGCCCCGGCCGCCGAGGGGCTGGCCATCTCCGGACTGTCCGGCACCGCCCTGCACCGCACCATCAGCAGTTCCGCCGACGGACTCGTCCGTCTCAAGACCGGTTCGCTCGACCAGGTCACCTCGATGACCGGCAACGTATCCCGGGCCAAGGGCGGCACCCTGATCTTCTCGATCATCGTCAACAAGCCCGGCAACATGTGGTCCGCCTCCCGGGCCGTCGACAAACTCGTCTCCGAGCTGCCGGAGGTGTGACCATGGCCTATACCCCGACGATCCGATACGCGATCGGCCAGGTCCGGCTCAATCTGGCCGATCTGGGGATCACCCGTCAGCCGGGCCGCACCCGCGAGCACGGCGAGCACCGGCCGGAACCGGACGCCCCGCTGGTCCTCGTCGCCTGCTCCGGAGGCCGTGACTCGCTGGCCCTCGCCTCCGTCTGCGCCACGGTATGCGGCACGCTCGGCGTGCGCTGCGGCGCGGTGATCGTGGACCATGCGCTGATCGCCGGATCCGCGCAGGTGGCCGAACGGGCCGCGGAACAATGCCGGTCGTTCGGCATGGACCCGGTGATTGTCCGCCGGGTGATCGTGGAATTGTCCGGCGTCGGCGTGGAGGCCGCGGCGCGCGACGCCCGGTATCAGGCCCTGCAGGAAAGCGCGCGCGAGACCGGCGCGGCAGCCGTGCTGCTCGCGCACACCCGGGACGATCAGGCTGAGACCGTGCTGCTCGGCCTCTTCCGCACCATGGGTCTCGACGCGCTCGCCGGCATGCCCACCACCATCGACCGCGACGGCGTGACCTTCAGCCGCCCGTTCATCGGCCTGACCCGGGGCCAAACCACCGAGATCTGCCGGACCTTGGACATCGACTGGTGGGACGATCCCAGCAACGGCGACCGCAGCGCCGACGAGGGAGGACTGTCCACCGACTTGCCGCTGCGCTCGCGGATCCGCAACGCCCTGCTGCCGTATCTGATCCATTTCGTGGACGCCGATCTGGTGGACCATCTCTCCCGCAGCGCGCGCATCGCCCAGCGGGACAAGGACTATCTCGACTCGTGCGCGGCCGAGGCCTACGGCCGTGCGGTCCGGATCGAGCAGGCGGCGGAGGCCGATTCCGCGGGGATTTCGGTGCATATCGACGTGCGGGAACTGGCGGACGAGCACGCGGCGATCCGCTCCCGGGTCATCGCCCGGGCGGCCGCGGATACGGGGATCGAAATCTCCTCGCGTCAGGTGGAGGCCATCGACGATCTGATCCATGATTGGCACGGTCAGGGCGGTGTGCGACTTTCCAGAGGATACCTAGCGATTCGCCAGCGTCACGTCATTCATCTGTGCCATGATGGTATGCATGAAAATCGCTGATATCCAAGACGACATTGCCTATGAGCTCGTCAGCAAAGAGCAGATAGACGCCAAGATTCACGAGGTCGCGGCCGAAGTGGATCGCGACTACGCGGGACGAACCCCGCTGCTGGTGGCCGTGCTGAAGGGGGCGGTCAACACGCTCGCCGCGTTCTCCCAGGCGGTGAGCATCCCCGTGACCATGGATTTCATGAGCATCTCCACCTACGGTTCGGGCACCGAATCGTCGGGGAAGATCACGGTGCGTCAGGATCTCTCTACGGATGTTCGCGGCAGGCACATTCTGATCGTGGAGGATATCATCGACTCAGGCATCACGCTTGACTGGCTGATCAAGGAGCTGAAATCCCGCGGGGCGGCGTCCGTGGAAGTGTTCGCCCTGCTGGAGAAGCCGGCCCGGCACAAGGTGCATATCGACGTGAAATACAAGGGATTCACGATTCCGGACGAGTTCGTGGTTGGGTTCGGTCTGGACTATGACGAGCGGTACCGGAACCTCGATTCCATCGCCGTTCTGGATCCCAAGGTGTATCAAGGAGATCAGCAATAATGAGCTTCCCAGGGCCGAATCGCAACGATAACGGCAATCCGTTCTCCAATCCGGACGGGGGACGAGGCAGGAACCGCGGCAACCGCAACGGCGGCGGGCAGAAGGGGCCCCGTCCGTTCTGGCAGGCCCCGTGGCTGTGGATCACGATCCTGGTGCTGCTGTCGATCAGCGCGTTCCAGATGTTCTCCATGGGCGGCACGCAGACCATCAACACGCAGGACGGTCTCGAACTGCTCAAGGACGGCAAGGCCAACTACGCGGAGATCACCGAAAGCAAGCAGACCGTCAAGCTCGAGCTGAAGGACGACTTCACCAAGAAGGATCCCGACTCCGGCAAGGAACGCAACTACGGCAAGAGCGTCCAGTTCTACTACGTGTTCGCGCAGGGTCCGCAGGTCTCGCAGGCCGTGGAGAAGGCCGATCTCTCCAAGGGCTGGACCTCCACCGTGCCGCAGACCAGCATGCTGACGTATCTGCTGACGTCGCTGCTGCCGTTCGTGATCATCTTCGGCCTGTTCTGGTGGCTGATGAGCCGCATGCAGGGCGGTGCCGGCGGCATGTTCGGCATGGGCGGCAAGAAGAACGCCAAGCTGCTCGAAGGCGAGACCCCGAAGACCAAGTTCGCCGACGTGGCCGGCGAGAACGCCGCCGTGCAGGAGGTCGAGGAGATCAAGGACTTCCTGCAGGATCCGTCCAAGTACAAGGCCCTCGGCGCGCGCATCCCGCGAGGCGTGCTGCTGTACGGTCCCCCCGGCACCGGCAAGACGCTGCTCGCCCGAGCCATCGCCGGCGAGGCGGGCGTGCCGTTCTACTCGATGGCCGGTTCCGACTTCGTGGAGATGTTCGTCGGCCTCGGCGCCTCCCGTGTGCGTGACCTGTTCGACGAGGCGAAGAAGAACGCCCCGGCCATCATCTTCATCGACGAGATCGACGCCGTCGGCCGCAAGCGCGGTTCCGGCATGGGCGGCGGCCACGACGAACGCGAACAGACCCTGAACCAGCTGCTCGTGGAGATGGACGGCTTCGACAACGACACCAACCTGATCATCATCGCCGCGACGAACCGTCCCGACGTGCTCGATCCGGCACTGCTGCGCCCCGGTCGATTCGACCGTCAGGTGGCCGTGGAGGCCCCCGATCTGGAAGGCCGCGAGGCGATCCTGAAGGTGCACGCCAAGGGCAAGCCGTTCGTGCCGGGCGTCGACCTGCACATGATCGCCGTGCGTACGCCGGGCTTCACCGGCGCCGATCTGGCCAACGTGCTCAACGAGGCCGCCCTGCTGTGCGCCCGAGCCGGCGCCCAGCTCATCGACAACCGTGCCATCGACGAGGCCATCGACCGCGTGATGAGCGGTCCGCGCCGCCGTTCCACCGGCATGGCGCTCAAGGAGCTGCGCAACACCGCCTACCACGAGGGCGGACACGCTCTGGTGGCCGCGGCCCTGCATAACACCGACCCGGTGACCAAGGTGACGATCCTGCCGCGCGGCCGCGCCCTCGGCTACACGGCGGTCATGCCGACCGAGGACCGCTACTCGCAGTCGCGCAACGAGCTGCTCGACCAGATGGCGTACGCCATGGGCGGCCGCACCGCCGAGGAGGTCGTGTTCCACGATCCGACCACCGGCGCCTCCAACGACATTGAGAAGGCGACGAACATCGCCCGCAAGATGGTGGTGGAGTTCGGCTTCTCGTCGCAGCTCGGCGCCATCAAGTGGGCTTCCGACGACGACCAGACCACGGTGATGGACGGCCTGAGCCCGCGCAAGTACTCCGATCGCACCGCGCAGATCATCGACGACGAAGTGCTCAAGCTCGTCGAGACCGCGCACACCGAGGCATGGACCATCATCAACGAGAACCGTGACGTGCTCGACGAACTGGTCCGCCAGCTGCTCGAGAAGGAGACGCTCAACGAGAAGGAGCTGGCCGCGATCTTCGCGAACATCCGCAAGGCTCCGGAACGTCAGGTGTGGCTGAGCAACGATCAGCGCCCCGACTCCGATCTGCCTCCGGTGCCGATTCCGGCCTCGCTGGAGAAGAGCGCCCGCGAGCAGGAGGAGGCCGCCCGCCGCGAGGACGGGCTCGAGCCCAATCCGCCGCAGTACGGTCAGAACGACAACGGTGGCAATGCCGGTAACGGCGGTACCGGTAATGGCGGCAACAGTCAGGAGGCTTCCCGCTGATGACGATCGATACCGTGAACACCGACGTTACCGATGAGACTGCCGCCGCCAAGCCCGTCTATGACGAGGAGGGCGTGCGCAAGGCCGTGCGCATGTACCTCAAGGCCATCGGCGAGGACCCCGACCGTGAGGGCCTGCTCGACACCCCCGACCGCATCGCCCGCGCCGGTCGCGAACTGTACGCCGGACTCCGTCAGGACCCGGCCGAGGTGCTGGCCAAGCGATTCCGCGTGGACACCGAGGAGATGGTGCTCGTGCGCGACATCGAACTCTACTCGGTGTGCGAACACCATCTGCTGCCGTTCCACGGCGTGGCCCACGTGGGCTACATTCCGTCCAAGGACGGCGTGACCGGGCTGAGCAAGCTCGCCCGCCTCGTGGAGGTGTACGCCCGGCGTCCGCAGGTGCAGGAGCGGCTCACCCAGCAGATCGCCGACGCGCTGATGAAGTACGTCGACGCACGCGGGGCGATCGTCGTGACCGAATGCGAGCACATGTGCATGGCCATGCGCGGCGTGAAGAAGTCGCAGGCCCGGACGGTCACCTCCGCGGTGCGCGGCATCATGCGCACCCCGGCCACCCGTGCCGAGGCGATGAGCCTGATCTTCTCGCAGCGGTAGGAGCGTGCCCGTCTCCTTATCGGCATGTGCTTGGCGTCGGGCGATGTGCCCGTTCCGACACACTCAAGGCCGTTCGGCCCCGTGGCCAGCAAGCTGGCCACTAGCCTACGGTCGGAACGGGCACATCGCCCTCTGCCGGTATGGGGTTGACAATGAGCTATAAGGACGCCTCCTGCCTTCCCCTTGAGGGGAAGGTGGCCGGCTTGGCCGGTCGGATGAGGTGACCGGTGAACCGTCCTACGAGGTGACTGGCGAGAGCAAGGAGGAGTGACATGATTGATTCCAAGGCATTGCACGATCTGCATGACGCGGATCGTACGCTGGTGATGGGCGTGCTGAACATCACCGAGGACTCGTTCTCGGACGGGGGACTGTGGCTTGACCCCGCCAAGGCCCGCGAGCATGGCGCGGCGATGCTGGATGCCGGCGCCGACATCGTCGACATCGGCGCGGAATCCACCCGACCCGGCGCCAAGCGCGTCAGCGAAGCCGACGAACTCGCTCGCGTGACCGGCGCGACCAAGGCGCTGCTGGAGCATGGCGCCGTGCTGTCCATCGACACCACGCGCGCCTCGGTGGCCGCGGCGGCGCTGGACGAGGGCGCACAGATCATCAACGACGTCTCCGGCGGCACATTGGACGCCGAGCTGCCGCATGTGGTGGCCGATCACGACTGCCTGTACATCGTGCAGCATTGGCGCGGCTGGCTGGCCGGATCCAAGGGCGCGACCCCGGACGCCGACACGTCGGTCTACCACGGCGGCGTGCTGCATGACGTACGCGACGAACTCATGCGGCAGGTCGACGCCGTACTGGCCGCCGGCGTGAAGCCCGAACGGATCATCATCGACCCCGGTCTGGGATTCTCCAAGCCGGGCATCGAACACAACCTGCCGCTGCTGGCTGGGCTGGAGACCTTCCGCGCCACCGGATACCCGGTGCTGATCGGACAGTCGCGCAAGCGGTTCGTCTCCGCACTACTCGCCGACGCCGGCTTCGACGAGCCGACAATGGACGATCGCGACAACGCCACCGCCGCCTTCAGCGCCCTGTGCGCCGAACACGGCGCGTGGGCGGTGCGCGTGCACGACGTGGCCCGCAGCCGCGCCGCCGTGGCCGTCGGCAACGTCTGGCGCCGGTACGCCGCCGCCTGACCGCCGACGTCGACCGTGCCCCCGCCGGCGGGGGCTGTCGGCAACGCCGACTGGGGTGGTCGGGCCTGCGAGATCCGGGGCACCTCATCCGTCCGACGATGTCGGCCACCTTCCCCTCAAGGGGAAGACCGAAGATGGTGTCGCCGCAGACGGCACCGACGAAGCATGAAACGAAGTACAAGGAGCGTTATGGATTCGATCCGACTGACCGGCGTACGTGCCGAGGCCGCACACGGCGTCTACGATTTCGAGCACGTCGACAAGCAGCCGTTCATCGTCGACGCCACGATGTTCCTTGATCTCGCGCAGGCCGGCCGCACCGACGATCTTGACGATACGGTGAACTACGGCGCGATCGCGAACGGCATCGTCGAGATCATCGAGGGCGAACACGTCGATCTCATCGAACGGCTCGCCGCCAAAATCGCCGATCGGATCCTGGACTTCGACCGCATCCAGCGGGTCATCGTCACCGTGCACAAGCCGAACGCCCCGATCAAGGTGCCGTTCGGCGACGTGAGCGTCACCATCGAACGGTCCCGCGATCATACGGGCGATTCCGCCTTCGCCTCGTCGGACGCGGAATCGCGGGAATCTCACGGATCTGGGGAAACTCAGTCCGGTGCCCGTCCCGCCTCCCGCGTCCACAAGGCCGTGGTGGCGATGGGCGGCAACATCGGCGACGTGGAGCAGACGCTGCGTGCCGCCGTCGTGGCCATCGACGGCGTGCCCGGCAACCAGATCACCGGCATCTCCCCCCTGTACCGTACCGCCGCATGGGGCATGGAACCCGGCACCCCGGACTTCCTCAACGCCGTGGTGGAAGTGACCACCACCCTCGACGCCGATACCCTGCTCAGCGCCTTGCAGACCATCGAGGCCGCGCACGGCCGCTCCCGGGAGGTCCACTGGGGATCCCGTCCGCTCGACCTCGACATCGTCGACTTCGACGGCGAGATCAGCGATGACCCTCACCTGACCCTGCCCCATCCGCGGGCATGGCAGCGGTCCTTCGTTCTGGCGCCGTGGGCCGATCTCGATCCGAACGCCGTCCTGCCCGGCGAGCACGGCGGCCGCGTCGCCGATCTGCTGGACGGGGCCGCGGACCGTGATTCCGTGGAATGTCTCTCCGATACGTGGATCCTCGGCGGCACCGCCTGAGCGAAAGGTCAACCAGCGAAAGGTCAACCGATGAAAGCACGTCGCACCCCGTGGTGGTATTACGTGATCGCCATGATCCTCGGTCTGTTTGCCGGGGCCATGCTGGTCAAACTCACCGAACACAGCGCCTATACGCTGGTGGGCGCACCCTGGCTGGTCTCCGGTCTGCTGGTGATTCTGGGGCTGATCGTGCTATGCCTCGCCTGGCAGGTGCGCCGATACGCCAAGGGGGATCTTAAGGAACTGGACATGAACCGCGCCGTGCAGACGCTGGTCCTGTCCAAGGCGCTCGGTGTGGCCGGCGCCGCGCTCGCCGGCTGGTACGGCGGTCAGCTGCTGGTGAGCCTGACCCATGTCGACGCGGAATTCTACGGTGACGCCGCGCTGGAATGTGGAGTGGCCACGGTGATCTGCCTGATCGACATGATCATCGGCATCGTCGGCGAATACTGGTGTCAGCTGCCGCCGAAGGACGGTCCGGAAAGCCCGAAGGCCAAGGCCGAGCAGCGTCAGCGCCAGCTGGCGGCCGCGGGCGCCGCCGCATCGGGCGCCGCGAACGCCACGGACGAGCGTACCGCCTCCCGTACGCCGAGGAGGTAGCCAGTCGGTTGGATCGGTCGGGATGGGTGCCGGGGCGTGGGGCGAACCGCCCATGATCGGCGTGTGCCACAATGGAACGTATGACACGTTTTGAATTGCGCACGGTTTCCGCGAGCCGTGATATCGCCTTGCTGATCAATGATGACAGCGGATCGTCCCGTCTGGTTCACGTCTATGGGGAGCAGGAGCAGTATCCGCTGGGAACCGACCGGTATTATCGTAATCTGCCCAATCTGTTCCTCGACGTGATCGATCTGCTGGACGGCAACGATCCGCTGATCGACGAGGAATCCGCGGGATCCGATCCCGATGCGATCAAGGGCAACGCCATCAGTCTCAAGACGCTCACCCAGCGGGCTGCCCATGCCGCGGCCGACGGGTCCGGGAACGCCAGAAGATTCAAGGACGCCCGGTCGCTGTGGGCGCTGATGACCAACCATGTCGAAACCCGGGTGCGCCGGCCCGACGACGATCCGATCGTGGACGTGCGGCGTACCAAGAACTGGAAGAAGAACCAGCCGATGCGAGCCGTGCCAGCCGATCCGGACGCGTGGTTCGTCACCGGCGTGTATTCGCGGTCGAATCAGATGCGCGATCCGCTGGCCGTGTACCGCGGACTGGATGCGCTGTTCGCCACCATGCTGTCCGAGCTGGACGAGACGGCCGCGCCCAATCTTGTCCACGCGCGCGACGCCGTGCGCGTGAATCTCGACTACCCCACCTACGCCGAAGTGGCCGCGATCCTCGACGATTCCAACATGCTGGTGTTCCACAACGACCAGTCGCTGGCCGACTGGATCCGGACGCAGAGCAAGGAGCAGGAGGCCATCCACGCGGAGACCCCCGTGCAGGTGCATGTGATCCCCGATCCGGTGCTCGATGAGGACGATCCGCGGTATCTGCCCGCGGACTCCACGATGACGGCCGCCCATCTGGCCAACGTGATCGCGCCGCGGGAGTAGGGCGGCTTCGGGGCTGATTCGGGGGCTGATTCGGTTCGCGTTGGGGCTAGGACTGTTCTGCCCCCGTCGGCGGCTTCGGGGCGGGAGGCCGGCTCAGTGCCGGGGGATTTCGTCCTCGGGCACTCGAAGCATGGCCTCCTGCGCCATCGCGGCCACCAGCGTGCCGTCCTGCGCATACACCTTGGCGTGGCTCAGGCCGCGCCCGTGGGCCGCGGTGGGGGTGTCCTGCACGTACAGGTGCCACTGGTTGATGTCCACGTCGCGGTACCACCACATCGAATGGTCGATGGTGGCGTACGAGATGCCCGGCGTCATGAAGCTCAGACCGGCCCGTCGCACGATCGGTTCCAGCATGATCTGATCGCAGCCGCAGCCCAGGATCGCGCGGTGGCACAGCTGCGGCAGGTCCACGGTGCCGTCGGCCTTCATCCACACCAGCTGGCGGCCGGAGTCGTTGGTCGTGGCCGTGTGGTCGCTGCCGAGCATCACGGTGGAGTTCACGTGGCGGATGTCGAATGGCGACTTCGTGGCGTAGTAGTCGGCGAACGGGGACTTGCCGGCGTAGGGTTCCATCAGGTCCTTGGCGCTGGACAGCGACTCGGGGTCGGGGACGTTTTCGGGCATCGGGTCGGCGTATTCCACGCCATCCTGGCCCTGCTTCTGGAAGCTGGCGATGGCGGTGAGGATCGCGCCCGAGGCCTGCGTGGCGTTGACGCGGCGAGCGGAGAACGACCGGCCGTCACGCAGATTCTCCACGTCGAAAAGCACGTCCTGACGGATGTCGCCGGCACTGATGAAGTAGGCGTGGATGGAGTTCGGCAGGCGGTCCGGGTCCACGGTGCGGGCGGCGGCCACCATCGACTGGGCGATGACCTGACCGCCGTAGACGCGGCCGGTGGGGAAGTACAGACTTTCGCCGTTGATGTACGTATGATTTCGGTATGCGGACGGCTGTCCGAGATGCAATACCTTGACAAGATGCTCGAGCGGTGTCTGCTGCTCCTGCGTAGGCATGACTAGATCCCCTTCGACGATGTACTGGCGATGTTCATTGCAATGCAGTCTATTCGCGGGGTGCGCCAAGTTTTTGGCGTGTTTGTAACGAGTTCGTGAGTTAGGTGAACGCCAGATGACGCAATCGGCACCGACGGGACGGCGATGGGGCGATGGCGTGGCGCTGATGGGACGTTGATGGGACGATTTGCCAGTAGGTGTCGGGTTTATTGGCCGAAGTGCCAGTTGACGCTGGGAAGGGCGGTGGTTGCGGCGTGCTCTCTGGGGCTGGTCGGTGCGGACGAGTGTGGTGCGGTGTGTTGGTTGGTGCGGTGTGTTGGTTGGTGCGTTGCATCACGTCGGTCGGTGTGGATGAGTGTGGTGCGGGTGAGCGTGATTAGTTGAATGATCAAGGGGTGACACCGGCCGCTGATGGATTGCGGTGCATTTTGGCGAATATGCGGCGTGATCCATAGGAATGAGGTCGTTTTCGATGGATTGCGCGTGATTTCGGCGGATTTGCAGAGTAATCCATCGTCTTCGCGCCGGGCGGCATTCGAGATCGTTGCAATCATGCGGTTCTGCGGAGTCGGATGGTCCGGGGGCGATGGATTGCGGTGCAGAATGATGGATTTTGCAGAGTAATCCATCGGGAAGGCCTGATTTTCGATGGATTGTGCGTGATTTCGGCGAATATGCGTTGCAATCCATCGGAAACGGTGACTGCCGATGGGCTGCAACGCATGTTGGCGGGGGAGAGCGACCCTCTCCACCGAAGGCGGGGCTGTCTCATACCGTTTTTCCATGGTCTGCTGGATCGGCGTTCCGGATTGCCGGGCTGTATCGGATTGCCGAGAAGGCATATCGGGTTGCAGAGGGGCCTGTTCCGGATTGCCAAGGAGTCTGCCTCGGTCAATGAGGAGCCGTCGCGCGGATCTCCGAAGCGTCCCCGTATGTGGGATTCGATGACGATCGCGGTCGTCCGACTTGCGGCGGCCCAATTTTCGTCGCATAATTGAAGCGCTTCATTGAAACGCTTCAATCCATATTTTGACCGCTGCGATGATGCCCGGGCCGCTATGGTGCGGCTACGGTGATATCAGGAAAGGTGCCAACGATGGCGAATACCGAAAAGCTTGATAAGCGTTATTGGAAACTGGCGAGAAACGCGGGCATAGCCTCGTATCTCGACGCCGCGCTGCTCGTCTCCGCGGGCGTGGCCCTGCCGCTGTGGCAAAGCCACTTTTCCCTCAGCCCGTGGTGGGCCGGCGCGGTGAGCACGATCCTCACCCTGTCGGTCGCCGTGGGATCCTTCTTCGGCGGCCGCCTGTCCGACCGCTTTGGTCGTACCGTCGTCTTCAACATCGACATCCTGTTCGTGGTCGTCGGCGCGGCGATCATCGCCTTCGCCCCCAACCTCACCGTGCTGCTGGTCGGCATCATCATCGCAGGTCTGGCCTCGGGCGCCGATCTGCCCACCTCGCTGGCCGTGATCTCCGAGCGAGTGCCCCGTGAGCATCAGGGGCGCGTGGTGTCCTCCACCGAAATCTTCTGGATCGCCGCCATCGTGATCTCCCAGGGCATCGGATTCCTCGTCTCCGGTCTTGATATGACCGGCGTGACCATCATGTTCCTCGTGATCGCCGCCGTGGCCCTGATCACCTGGCTGGTCCGTGTGGCGAGTCCGAGCTTCAAGAAGATCGAGGAGGATCTCGCCGCCGAATTCGCCCATACGCAGGTCGACGCCCACTCCACCGACGCCCAGCAGGCGTATCCGCTGGGCCAGCTGCTGAAGAACCCCCGTTATCTGATCCCGCTCATCGGTCTTGCCGGCTTCTACCTGTTCTGGAACCTGCCGGCCAATACGTGGGGATCCTTCCTCAACTACTATCTGGTCACTATCGGCGGTCGCAGCCAGTCGTTCGCCACCGCAGCCGGATTCTTCGCCAACATCCTCGGATGCCTCGTGCTGTACGGCATCTACATCCGTCTGGCCGACACACGCCACCGCTATTCGATGATGCACGTCGGACTGATCCTGTGCATCGCCGCCATGGCCGTCTCCGCCTTCGCCGGCGGCACCTGGATGATCTTCACGGTCTGCTACTTCGTCTACTGCACGGCGAACATGCTGCACGGCGAGCCGCTGTACAAGGTCTGGAGCCAGGAACTGTTCCCGGTCAACGCCCGCGCCACCGCCACCGGATTCACCTATGCGGTCGTCCGCTTCATCACCGCGATCTTCGGATTCGTCACGCCGGCGCTGATGGCCGTCTCCCCGAATCTGCTGCTGTGGATCCTCGTGGCCTCGCTGTGCCTCTCGTACGCATCCGCCTTCGGCATCATGAAGTTCATCAAGGGCCGTGGCATTCCCGATCCGGCGCTGAACCCCGCTGCCGTAGAAGCCGTCGAATCGGCGGAAACCCGGTGACCGTCGGGCGGCCATAGCCGATCCATCACCCAACGCGGCCCGGGTGTTCCATCGCCCGGCCGCATCAGCCATGTCAGGTATCAGCCATGTCAGGTATCAGCCATGTCAGGTATCAGCCATGTCAGGCATCAGCCTTGTGTGGGAAGTCCATACGTGGGAAGTCCATACGCGGGAAGTCATAGAAGGAAAGAGACCATGAAAGCATCCATGTCTTTGGATACCGGCCGCGCCGATCAACACGGCAGCCATATCCATCACGGCAGCCATATCGAGGAGGTGAACGTCGAACACCTGCACGGTGAAGCGCTGGGCATCGGCATGGCGACCCCGAGAATCTCATGGGTCTACGATTCGTCGATCGACTCCATTGCCGATCGACGGGCGACCGTCCGCATACGGCGAGGCCGTCCCGGTCTGTCATGGCAGGAGCGGACGTTCAGAGTCCGTGCCGATGGCAACGTCCTGATGGACTGTCCGGACGATCCCCTGGCATTCGGCGAACAGGCCCGGATCGCGGTAGCGATCGACGATCTGCCCGGCAACGAGGATCCGTCCGGCAGTGACGATCTGCCCGGCAGTGACGATCCGTCCGGCAACGACGATCCTTCCGGCATCGGGGAACATGCATGGTCCGATGAGATCGTCGTGGAACCGGGGATGCTCGGTCCGGCCGACCGCAAGGCCGCGATGATCGGCCCGGGCTGGTACGAGCCGACCAGCGACTGGCGTCATGCCCCGCTGCTGCGTACGGAAACCTCGCTGGACGACCGGCCGGTCGCCGCCCGTCTGTATCTTTCCGCACTCGGTCTGGTGGAGGCCGAGATCAACGGGCATCGGGTGGGCGAGGACATCCTCACCCCCGGATGGACCGTCTACGATCACCGGGTGCACTACCGGACGTACGACGTCACGGATCTGCTGAAGGCCGGCGGCAACGGCATCGGACTGTGGCTGGCCGACGGCTGGTATCGGGGACGCATCGGATTCTGCGGCGGCAGCGTGAACACGTATGGGGATCGTCTCGCCGCCTATGCGCAGCTGGAGATGACCTTCGCCGACGGGTCGACGCGGACGCTCGTCTCCAACGCCTACGACGGCCGGTGGAAGGCGAAGCGCGGTCCGATCGTATACAGCGGACTGTGCGAAGGCGAACGGTATGACGCCCGGCTTGCGGATGCCGGATTCTCCTCGGCCGGATACGACGACTCCGACTGGGAGCCGGTGACCGAAGTGCGCTTCGATCCAATGCTGCTCGAAGCGCCCCGAATGGAGCCGGTACGCGCCATCCGTACGACCGGTCCACGATCGATCAGGAATCTGGGGAACGGATCGTTCCTGCTGGACTTCGGTCAGAACTGCACCCAGCGACTGCGACTGCGCATGCACGGGCTGAAGCCGGGCGACGAGGTGACCGTCCACCATGCCGAAGTACTGGAACCGGACGGCGAACTGTCGTTGCGTCCGCTACGCCGCGGCGTGCAGACGGACGTCTACGTCGCCGACGGTCATGACGAATGGTGGGAGCCGCGATTCACGATCCACGGATTCCGGTATGCGCGCATCGACGGCTGGCCGGGAGAACTGGACGCCGACGACGTGGTGGCCGTGGCCTACGGCACGTCGATGCAGCGGACCGGATGGCTGGAGACCTCGAACGCCATGGTCAACCGATTGCACGAGAACGTGGAATGGTCGATGCGATCCAACTTCGTCTCCATTCCCACCGACTGTCCCCAGCGCGACGAACGGCTCGGATGGACGGGGGATATTGCCCTGTTCGCACCGACCGCCGCCTTCCTGCACGATGTGGAAGCGATCCTCACTGATTGGATGGACGATGTGGCCGCGGAAACCGAACGCTGGGGCACGGTACCGTACTACGTGCCGTTCATTCCTCTGGCCGAATGGCGGGTGCCCGAGGCGATCGCCATCTGGGGCGACAGCGTCGTCGTGGTGCCTTGGGCGTTATACATGGCCAGTGGCGATGCGCAGACGCTGCGTGAACAGTATCCGTTGGCCAGACGATGGGTCGAGGAGGTCCGTGGGCATCTAGCCGACGACGGTGTATGGGACCGACGGCCGAACCTGATGTACGGTCAGCTCGGCGACTGGCTCGACCCGACCGCTCCGCCGGACGACGCGGCCCGTGCGATGACCGCCAAGGAACTGGTGGCCACGTCGTTCTTCCAGCATTCGGTGCGTCTGCTGGCCGAAATGGCGGCCGTGCTCGGCGACTCGGCGGCCGAAGACGACTACCGATCACTGGCCGAACACATTCGTCGCGGATTCCTCTCCCGGTTCGTACTCGCCGACGGCCGGATGACCTCGGACACCCAGTGCGCGTACACGCTGGCGATCACCTTCGACCTGCTCGACGAGCATGACGAGCGGCGACGGGCCGCCGGCGATCGCCTCGCCGAACTGGTGAAGGGCGGCGGCTACACGGTGGGCACCGGATTCGCCGGAACCCCGTATCTGCTCGATGCGCTGTGCGCCACCGGTCACGTCGACGTGGCCTATCGGCTGTTCCTCTCTGAGCAGTGCCCCTCGTGGATGTATCAGGTGCGCATGGGCGGGACGACGACCTGGGAACGTTGGGATTCCATGCGTCCGGACGGATCGGTGAACCCCGGGGTGATGACCTCGTTCAACCACTATTCGCTCGGCTCGGTCGCCGACTGGATGCATCGGACGATCGGCGGAATCACGCCGCTGGAACCGGGGTGGACGACCTTCGAGGTCGCGCCGAAACCCGGCGGCGGCATCGCCTCGGCCCATGTGACGCATCGCTGCCCGCTTGGTCTGATCGATGTGCGCTGGAAGGTGTCGGATGGTGCGATGACCATGGCGCTTCGGGTGCCGGCCGGCGGCCGGGCCGTCGTGTGCGTGGGCGACGAGCGCCGGGAGTATGAAGGAGGAACGTATCGGCTGCGATTCGATGTAGATCCCGGGTTCGATTCGATGTAGGCCCCGGGTTCGATATGGCGTGATTCGATATGGTGTAGAGTTCTAGCCGAATGTGATTCGATCGGATTCGGGAGGCGACATGGCTCGGGTGACCATCAACGACGTCGCGAAACGTGCGGGAGTGGCCATGGGTACCGTGTCGAACATGCTGAATCATCCGGAGAAGGTGCGACCGGAGACCCGGGAGATTATCCGACAGGCCATCAAGGAACTGGGATTCGTGCCCAACCGCAATGCCAGTGCGCTCGCCGGCGGACGCAATCCCGCCTTCGGTCTGGTGCTTACCGGTCTGGATCACGCATTCTCCCTGCAGGTTTCGCAGGGCGCCTATGATGCCGCCCGGGAAGCCGGATTCGATCTGATGATCACCAGCGCCGACAATGATGATCTGCTGGCCAATCACTATGTGGATTACTTTCGGGGTGCGCGCATGTCCGGCATCATCGTCGAGCCGCGGCCCGGTGCCGGATGGCGGCCCGACTGGCCGGTCGACACCCCGACGGTGGTGCTGGATTATCGCAGTGATTCCTGCGATCTGTGTCAGGTATGCGCCGACAACGTTCAGGCTGGGGTTTTGGCGGCCGAGCATGCCCTGCGGATCGGGCGGAACCGGGTGACGGTGATCTCGGCGTCCGATGACATCCAATCGCTGGATGACCGGTGCAGGGGCATCCGATCGGTGATCGGCGATACCGAGATCATCGACGTGGCCGATTGGCGCAATCCCCGTTCCGGATACGAGGCCGGGGTCCGACTGGCCGAGCGATCTGATGATACGCGACCGGACTTCGTGATCGGTCTGACCGATGTGTTGGCGGCCGGTTGTATTGACGGCATACTCAGTTGCAGACGATCGGTTCCAGGCGATATGGCGGTGATGGGCTGCGACGGCAATCCGCTGGCATGGGGCGGTCCGGTGCCGATGACCACCATTGAGCCGCACGGGTATGAGATGGGACGGGCCGCGGTGGAGCTGCTTGTCGATGAGATCCGGCACGCCGACGACCATCGGCATACGATGAAGACGATCCCTTCCCGTCTGCTGGTTCGGGCCAGTACGGCGGTTTAGGCCAGTATGGTGGCTTGGGCCAGTACTGTGGTTTGGTCCAGTACGGTGGTTCGGTCCAGTACGGTGGTTTGGGCGGCTGTTGCTGATGGATTGCGGTGCGTTCGATGGATTGCGGTGCATTTTGGCGAATATGCGGCGTGATCCATAGGAATGAGGTCGTTTTCGATGGATTGCGCGTGATTTCGGCGGATTTGCAGAGTAATCCATCGTCTTCGCGCCGGGCGGCATTCGAGATCGTTGCAATCATGCGGTTCTGCGGAGTCGGATGGTCCGGGGGCGATGGATTGCGGTGCAGAATGATGGATTTTGCAGAGTAATCCATCGGGAAGGCCTGATTTTCGATGGATTGCGCGTGATTTCGGCGAATATGCAGCGTAATCCATCGGGGGGGGGCTTGGGATTCACTGGGCACTATGCGAAAGGCCGGCTCCCGGGATGGGGAACCGGCCTTGATGTCGGGAATCTGGCGCAGTGGGTCCGCTGCCAGTGCCTACGCGCGGGTCAGCTTGCGGTGCAGGCGATGCGGACGGGCCGCATCCTCGCCGAGACGCTTGACCTTGTTCTCCTCGTAGGACTGGAAGTTGCCCTCGAACCAGTACCAGTTGGCCGGGTTCTCGTCGTTGCCCTCCCAGGCGAGGATGTGCGTGGCGACGCGGTCGAGGAACCAGCGGTCGTGGGAGATCACCACGGCGCAACCGGGGAACTCAAGCAGCGCGTTCTCCAGCGATTCGAGCGTTTCCACATCGAGATCGTTGGTGGGCTCGTCGAGCAGCAGCAGGTTGCCGCCCTGCTTGAGGGTCAGAGCGAGGTTCAGACGGTTGCGCTCGCCACCGGAGAGCACGCCCGTGAGCTTCTGCTGATCGGAGCCCTTGAAGCCGAAGCTGGCCACGTAGGCGCGGGTCGGCACCTCGACGCCGCCCACCTCGATGTAGTCGAGACCGTCGGAGACGGCTTCCCACAGGTTCTTCTTCGGATCGAGGCCGGCGCGGTTCTGGTCGACGTAGCTGATCTTCACGGTTTCGCCGATCTTCAGTTCGCCGCTGGTGAGCGGCTCAAGGCCGACGATGGTCTTGAACAGCGTGGACTTGCCCACGCCGTTCGGGCCGATCACGCCGACAATGCCGTTGCGCGGCAGCGTGAAGGAGAGGTCGTCGATGAGCACGCGGTCGCCGAACGCCTTGTGGATGTGCTTGGCCTCGAGCACCGTGGAGCCCAGACGCGGTCCCGGCGGGATCTGAATCTCGGAGAAGTCGAGCTTCTTGGAGTTGCGTGCCTCCTGCTCCATCTGGTCGTAACGCTCCAGACGGGCCTTGTTCTTGGCCTGACGGGCCTTCGGCGAGGAGCGCACCCATTCGAGCTCGTTCTTCAGGCGCTTGGCGAGCTTGGCGTCCTTGGCGCCCTGGATCTCCATACGCTTGGCCTTGGTCTCCAAATACGTGGAGTAGTTGCCCTTGTACGGGTACAGGTGTCCGCGGTCGACCTCGCAGATCCACTCGGCCACGTTGTCCATGAAGTAACGATCGTGGGTGACGGCGATCACGGCGCCCTCGTACTTGTGCAGGAACTGCTCCAGCCACAGGATCGACTCGGCGTCGAGGTGGTTGGTGGGCTCGTCGAGCAGCAGCAGGTCGGGGGCTTCGAGCAGCAGCTTGCACAGGGCCACGCGACGGCGCTCGCCACCGGAGCACACGTTCACCGGGGTGTCGGGGTCGGGGCACTGCAGGGCGTCCATGGCCTGCTCGAGCTGGGAGTCGAGATCCCAGCCGTTGGCGGCGTCGATCTCGGTCTGGAGGGTACCCATCTCCTCCATGAGGGCGTCGAAGTCGGCGTCCGGATTCGCCATCTCCTCGCCGATCTGGTTGAAGCGGGCCACCTTGTCGGCGATCGGGCCGAACGCCATCTTGATGTTCTCGCCGACGGTCTTCGTGTCGTCCAGCGGCGGTTCCTGCTGCAGGATGCCGACCGTGTAGCCGGGGGTGAGGCTCGCCTCGCCGTTGGAGACGGTGTCGAGGCCGGCCATGATCTTCAGCAGCGTGGACTTACCCATGCCGTTGGGGCCCACCACGCCGATCTTGGCGCCGGGCAGGAAGCTCAGCGTCACGTTGTCGAGGATCACGCGGTCGCCGTACGCCTTGCGCGCGTTGATCATCTGGTAAATGAATTCAGCCAAGTGAGTTCCTTATCTCTAGCGTTGGTTGTATTCCGTTGATTTCCCAAAAATTTGCGTACCCCGGTCATCCTGGAATTGCGCGGAGCACGGCAAAAAGTTCCAAAACCATTATTCTACAGGCCATCTACAGCCGACGGCAACGGCGTTTGGCAGGTCGAAAGCCCCGTTATCGGCGATTGACGGTGCCTTATGGTCGTTTTTCTGGGCGGAGAACGACCGAAAAGCACCATGAATCGCGGATTTCGACTGGTTTGGCCTGTGATTTCAGACGGCAGGTAGTTAGCGGCGGCGGATGACAGCAGAGGTATTGTGTCGTATCTAGATAGCATATATACTTAGATATGCGATCGGTATTTGGGTGATCGTGATGGAGGTGGCATATGGTGCGCGAACATGATCGTCAGGAGGCGAAGTGGCCGGTGCTATGGGTGCGTGCGGCCATGCGCACGGCGATTCTGGTGTGTCTGGAAGCCGGACCGTTGCATGGCTACGGCATTGCCTTGGCCCTTGAGGGGCTGGGCTTCGGACGGCCGAAGGGCGGATCGCTGTATCCGATTCTCGAGGAGCTCAAGAATGCCGACGTGATCAATGACGAATGGGAGCAGAGCGAAGGCGGTCCTGGTCGGCGGGTGTACCGGCTGACCGAGACGGGACGCGCCCGGCTGGAACGTGAACGGCGGCAGTGGAACATGATGGTCGGGGTATTGGTCGGTGCAAGTTCCGGTCATGCCGCCGGCTCGTCGGATGATGCAGTCCCAGGCAGAGCAATGGTGGATGATACGACGGTGGGCGGAGACCTAGCGGGTGGGAGCGAAGTCGTTACCCATGCCGCCGACGCCATATTGCAGGAGGTGCGGTCCGCGCCGAATTCCGGCAGGCAAGTGGCCGATCGGTGGAAGCGGAACGTCCACGCAGATCGTGATGGACGGTGATGATGATGAAATCGGCAATGACGGCGATGGCTGATGTCTCGGTTGATGCTCTGACTGAGGAGTATCGCCGGGTTCGCGGCGATGATGCGGATGCGGTCTGGGCGGCGGAAGCGGCCTGTGAACTGTGTGAGCGCTGGCACGTTGATGTCGATAGGGCGTGTCGGGTATTGGAGGAGCAGTGCACGACGTTCCGTGCAATTATCGCTGATGCCGATTTGGAAGATATTGATTCGGAGGATGTCTACGAAGCCAAAGCGGGTGCTAAGACCGGGAATGCTGGTTTCCGTCATGGGGCGTCATTGAACGAGATGTTTGGGGATCCGAAGGCGTGGGCCTTCGGTCGGGTCGAGGAATGGCGGGAAGAGGGGATCGACGCATTCGCATACGAACGACCGGAATCCATGCGCAATGTGACCGTGACCGCGTTGAAGGCGTCGGCTCCGGTGTATGTGGTGTTCTGGCTGCTGATGCTGGCCAGCGGCTGGTCCTCGATGACATGGAGTTTGGCGTTGGTCCCGTTTCCCGTCATGTCCGGCGATTCCTCCACCCTGTGGTCGGGAGACGGACTGTTTCCGCTACGCGATCTGTTCATGCCGTTCGTGATCGTGCTGATGATCGGTCTGGCTCGAACGGTGTATCGTCGGGTGCTTCGCAATATCTCCCATATGCTGGCGGTCGTGACGGTCGGAGTGCTGGCCGTCGTCGCCGGATTGGGTGGTGCGATGCTGTCCGAATGGCTATTGCCGCCGGCTCGGGTCAACGCCGCGTGGATGCTCTTGCTGGCCGCCGTATGGGCATTGTCTGGATGGGTGGTCGCGCGACTGTGGAGGGAGCCCAGCCGTCGGTCCAGGCTCAGTGAATCGAGTCCGTTCGTGGACGATGCGACGTGGATTCGCGATGTCGGCAGATTATTGCGGGAGCGCGGCGATATCACCGATGGTGCGGCCCGGCGAATCTGCGATGAGGCGGAGGCGTTCTCCGCACGGTCCGGATCCGATCTGGTTGCCGAATTCGGTACGCCAGCCGAATACGCCCATCGGTTCCGGGAAACCTCCGTACGCGCTCGCCGGGAGATGGCCGGGTGCGTGGCCACGGTGATGCTCCTGACGTTGATCATGGGATTGGCCTTGTTGGCGATTGTCGGAGGGCAATGGCATGGATCGCTGGTTCCCGTGGGCGTGCAGGGCGTGTTCTATGTGATGGCGGTCGTTGCCATGATCGATTCCGTCCGCCGATATCGGCACGCCGCGATTCTGGCGAAACGATAGCGCGGCTGGACGGGAAGGCGGTGAATTGGAAGTGCCAAGCATGAGGGAGATGCCGACAATGACCAAGGCGTCAGGGGAGGCGGGGTCTGATCGCTCGCTGGGTGACGTGTTCGAAGCGTTCGAACGTGTTCGTGGTGATCATCATGACCGCATCTGGGCCGAACGGGTCGCATGGAGTCTGCTGGACGAGCATCATGGGCAAGTCGATGCGGTGCGCAGTGCCCTCGAACGGGCGCTGGATGAACTACGCATGATGCTCGGGGATGATGGCGGCACGCCTTTGGCGGAACTCTTCGGGGAGCCACGGGAGTGGGCGGCTCACGAGGTCGAGGAATGGCGTGAGGACGGGCTTGACCGATTCGGCGTCGAGCCGCCGCCGTCTCTTCGGGATGTGGTGGTCCATGGGTTTGGTTTCGCGGCACCGTTGTCCTTGCTGTTCTGGATTGTGCTGGTGCTTGCCATCCGTGACTGGCATGTGCCGGGGATGGTCGGTCGGGCGTTCGTTCCGTCGCCGACGCTGATCACGCCGGATGACGTCATGCTCTCGACCGGGACGGTCGGCAAGGCGAGCGGATTGATCGCATGGCCGATGGTGGTGGTGCCATGGCTGCTGACGGTTACGGCTCTGATGGGCAATCGGATATATCGATTGGTGCTGGCGGCCAGATCGGCGGTAGATGCGGCGATCGCCGCCGTGGCGGTGGGGCTGCTCGGTGTCGTGTTGCTGGTAGCGGTGATGTGGTCGGCGACCGGCGGGCCATATGTGCCGACGGCATGGATGCTCGCCATGACGGTGATCTACGGTATTGCCGCGTATGCGATCAGCCGCGTGTGGAAGGAAGAAGCGTCAAAGGGTTTCGATGCTGGCGGGGATGGTATCGCTGGGACTTCGTATGACTCAACTGCCGACGACCTCTTGCTGACCGACGATGAATGGCTGGCGAGGGTCGCCGTGCTGCTACGGGTGCGCAACGATATGACCGACGCCGACGTGCGGCGCATCTGTGACGATGCCCGGAATCATGCCGGCGAAAGCGGAGTGACACTCGTTTCGGAATTCGGCACGCCGGGCGAATACGCCAGTCGATTCGCGCCGACGCCGATCAAGGCCCGGAGAGAGCTGTGGTATTGGGTGTTCGCGGCAGTGCTCGCCGTGGCGAACATCCTCTGGATCGTCTTCACCGGGGGACCGGTGTCCGGAGCGCAGATCGGCCAGCTGATCTGCTTCGACGTCGCCGTGATTCTCGCCTATCGCGGATGGCGCGGGCACCGAGATCGCCACGGACTGTGACCTGAAAAGACCCGGAAAGACTCGGAAATCCGTGACTTGGAAATGAAACCTACAGCGCGGAGATTCCGCCGTCCACATGGATGGTCTGGCCGTTGATGAACCCGTTGCTCATCAGGAACAGGTAGGTTCGCGCCACCTCGTCGACGGTGCCGAGACGCTTGAGCGGATTGGCCGCCGCCATCTGCTCGCTCTGCCGATGCAACTGGTCGGCCGGAACGTCACGCCACAATCCGGTGGGCGTCCACCACGGCGCCACCGCATTGACCCGCACGCGGGGCGCCGACTCGATGGCCAGCCCCTGCGTCAGCGTGGCGATGGCCTGATTGCCCAGCACGGCGCCCGAAGCGTTGTACGGTCGGCCGCCGGAGCCTGCGGTCAGCGTGAGCGAACCGCCGTCGGCGATCCGGGGCAGAACGATTCTGGCGATGCGCAGTGCCATGAGATACTTGCCGTCCACGGCCGAGCGGATGGCCTCGTCGGTGTTGCTGAGGAACCCTCCTCCCATGGCGCCTCCCATCATGGAGACGACATGGTCGAACGGAGCTCGGGCACCGATGCATTCGTCGAAGGTGTCGGTGTCGGTGACATCGCAGCAGGCCACCTCATAGCGTGGATCGTCGCCGTTCTCGTCCTGCTGACGAAGGCGGGACTCGGCCTCTTCGATGTGGGCGGCCGATCGTCCGATCGCCGTGACCCTCGCCCCGGCTTCCAGTGCCAGTTCGGCAATGCGAAGGCCGAACCCCGACGTTCCTCCGATGACCAGCACGCGGCTGTCCCGCATCGGCTGCTCCCCGTTCGATGATGTCATCAAAGCCTCCCGCCCGTTGTTGCTATTGACTGTTGGTCGTGACCATTGTATGTACGCCCGTATGCACTCCAGCGTCGGCGACGATGTCCGACGCGGTCATATACTTACCATCAGTCATTACTAAAGGTAACTAAATGAAAGGCCGGTGGCCACCATGACGACGTCATTGCCGGTGGAGCAGGTGCGGGTGCTGCTGGACGCCTGCTGGAAGGCGAAGCGGATCACCGAACTCATGCCGGATCTTCCTCGGGGGATGAAGCCCCGGCAGGTGCATGTGATCGACGCGATCTGGCATCTCAACGAGTCGAACGGGCAGGACGTCGGCACGGCCAGGGTCGGCGACGTCAGCGCATTCCTCGGCGTCACCACGCCGAGCGTCACCAAACTCGTGAACGAGATGTCGACGCTGGGTCTGGTGACCAAACATCCCGGCCGGGAGGACCGCCGCGCGGTCACCCTCACCCTCACCGAACGAGGACTGGACATCCGCCGCCGGTACGTGCAGGAATACCACGAACACCTCGGCCGTCTGCTGGGCGGACTG
The DNA here is from genome assembly GCF_002802905.1 of Bifidobacterium simiarum. GTDB lineage: Bacteria > Actinomycetota > Actinomycetes > Actinomycetales > Bifidobacteriaceae > Galliscardovia > Galliscardovia simiarum. The sequence continues at coordinate 86,941 of NZ_PEBK01000009.1, read as the reverse complement.
ACCGAGGACCAGTGCCGGACCACCGCGGCGACGATCGCCGAAACGCTGAGACTCATGCAGGAGGACGAACGATGAACGAATCTCGCGCCAATACAGCCAAGGCCGCCAACACCGTCCCGACCGGCAACACCGTCCCCGCCGCCAACACAACCTCCGCCGCCAACACCGTCAGCGGCAACACCGTCCCGGCCAGCCTGATCGTCGCCGTGGTATCGCTGGCGATCCTGACGTTCCTCGGCATCCTCTCGGAAACCTCGCTGAACATCGCCTACTCCACGCTGATGAGCGAATTCTCCCTCGAGGCCTCCGTGGTCCAGTGGCTCACCACCGGCTACCTACTGCTGCTTTCCGTCGCCATCCCCAGCTCCCCGTTCATGGTCCGACGGTTCGCCACCAAGGCCCTGTTCGTCACGGCCGTCGCGATCTTCACCGCCGGCACGGTGCTGGGCGCGCTCGCCGTGAACTTCCCGATGCTGCTGGCCGCCCGACTGGTCATGGCGCTCGGCACCGGCATCTCGCTGCCGCTGATCACCACCATCATCCTCGAAAAGGCGCCGCTGAACCGACGGGGCATGATGCTCGGCATCGTCAGCCTCGTCACCTGCGCCGCACCGGCGATCGGCCCGGTGTTCGGCGGCGTGGTCATGGAATACCTCGACTGGCACTGGATCTTCTACACCATGCTGCCGTTCCTCGGTGTCTCGCTCGTCCTCGGCACGATCACCGTCCCCGATATCCGCAAGGGCGAACGGGCGTCGATCAGCGTGCCGTCGCTGCTGCTGGTGGCCTCGGGACTGGCCGGACTGATCGTCGCGGTGAGCTTCTTCGCCGAATGGAACGGCGACTGGCGGTTCTGGGTCGTACTGGCGTCAAGCGTGATCGTGCTTGCCGTTTTCGCCGTGGTCCAGCTGCGCATGGACCGTCCGCTGATTCAGGTGCGGGTGTTCGGCTACCCCGGATTCACCCTGGGCATGCTGATCCTGCTGGCGGCATCCGGCGGCGTACTGGGACTCAACTTCCTGCTGCCGATCCTGCTGCAACGCGGATTCGGTCTGAGCGGTCTGGTCTCCGCGCTGATTCTGTTGCCGGGCGCTGTGATCGGGGCGATCTGCGCGCCGATGATCGGCAATGCGCTGAAAAGCCATTTCCCGCCCACATTCATCATCTTCGGCCTGTTCGGCGTCACGGTGATGGATGTGGTGATGGTGATGCTGTCCGGGCGTATCTGGGCGGTCGCCGTGGCCTACGCCCTGTTCATGGCCTGCTCCGGATTCGTCCTGGTGCCCGATCAGACCCACGCACTCAACCAGCTGCCGATGCGGCTCAACGCCGACGGGTCCGCGGTGATGAACACCGTGCAGCAGATGGCGGGCGCGATCGGCACCGCCGTGGCCAGCACGCTGATCTCCGAATTCTCGGCCGCGCACATGCGTGACGGCCTCGACACGGCCGGCGCGACGATGGCGGCGTTCCCCGAAAGCATGTGGACGCTCACCGGCATGGCGGTGGCGGGCATCGTGATGGCGGCGCTGATGTTCCGATACTCCTCGCGCAGGACTCCGGAACTGAAGGAAAGCGCCATCTAGCACCTCAAGTGCCCGTGCAGCGCCATTTACCACCCGCGCAGTGTCATCTACCGCCCGCGCAGGGCGAGCAGCGTGTGATACGCGCCGGAACGGATCGAGCCGATGCCGTTGGTGTTGTTGACCGCGGCCTCCACCGACCGCAGCGCGCCCAGCGACGGCACCTTGGGCAGGGAGTCGAGGCCGGAGATCACGCGGTGGCTCTTGCGCACGCGGAAGCGTTCGCGGTTCACCGCCTCGCCGGTGGCGCACAGCTTGTCGCTGATGCTCACCAGCCAGCCCTCGGTGTACTTCGGCGGGACGTTGGTGAGCGGATACATGTGGTTGATCAGACTGTCGGCGACCACGTCGTTGACGATGTCGCGCCCGTAGTCGCGGATGGCGTTCAGGCAGGCGATGCGGCCGTGCGTGAAGCCGTGCAGCCGATGCCAGTCCTCGTCATCGTGCCAGTCGTACAGGAAATAGTCGTGCAGCAGCGCGGCCACCACCAGCGACCTCATGTCGACGATGTCGTCGAGTCCGAACCGGTGCGCGAGCCTGACGGATCGCTCGGCCACGGCCACGGAATGCTGGAAGGTGGTGGTGTTGCCATGCTGGAAATAGCGTTTCTCGGATTGCATACCCGGTGACTCGATGATGTCGAGTCCGTATTCCAAAACGGTGAGCATGGCCTCGCCCGCCGAATCGGCGTCGGCATCAAGGGCGTTCATGGTATCCATCGCGAAGCGATTCATCACGGTAGTGTTCGAAGTCCTCTCTGGGTTGACCCACCCCTCAGCGTAGCCAAAAGAGGGATGGATGTCCACCGGGATCCCATGAACGTTCGGACTGCCGTCACCGACTGTTCGCCTTTGTCGACTGACCGGCGGCCGGTCGGAGGTTCGCCCTTACCGGCCGTTTTGCCCTTACCGATCGTTACGTTTTCGCCCTTACCTACCGTTTGCCGGCCGGACGACGGCCGTGATCGCGGATGAAGCACGAGGCCACGAGGCATACCGCGCACACCACGATCAGCACGCGGAACGACACCTGCATGCCGTGTACGGCCCCGGCCCGGCCATACACCGCCGGATCGAGCGTGAAGGAGGTCATGATGGTGACCAGCAGTGCCGTGCCGATCGCGCCGGAGGTCTGCCGCAGTGTGTTGTTCATCGCGGTGCCGTGCGGGATCTCCGGTCCGGTGAGCTGGTTGAGCGCGGCCGTGGTCAGCGGCATCGAGCAGAACGCCGAGCCGGACAGCAGCAGCGTGAAGAACAGGGCCGGCATCCACACCGGCGAATCCGCCTGCAGCATGGACAGCAGCAGCGTGCTGACGGTGAGCAGCGCGAAGCCGATCATGCCCAGCGGCCGGCCGCCGAACCGGTCGTACAGGTGGCCGCCGACCGGATTGAGCAGACCCATCATGATGCCGCCCGGCATCATCAGCAGACCGGACTCCAGCGCCGAGACGCCCAGATCGTTCTGCAGGTACAGCGGCAGGATGTTCTCCACGCCGATGAAGGCGGCGAAGCCGAGCACCGAGATCGTCAGGCACAGCGTGAACATCGGGTGGCGGAAGATGCGGAAGTTCAGCATCGGCTGGTCGAGTCGCAGCTGACGGCGGATGAATACGGTCAGCGCCACGACGCCGACGATCAGGCTGACGACCACCGGCACGCTGGTCCAGCCGGCCCGGCCTGCTACCGAGAAGCCGTACAGTACCCCGCCGAAGCCGAACGTCGACAGCACCACCGACGGCACGCCGATATGCGGATGGGACGGCTCGCCTACGTTGCCGACGGTGAACCATGCGGCGACGATCACCGCGGCCGTGATCGCCATGAGCAGGATGAAGATCGCCCTCCACGGCAGGTATTCGAGGATGATGCCGGAGATCGTGGGGCCGAGCGCCGGGGCGAACGCGATCACCAGACCGAACATGCCCATCGCTGCGCCTCGGCGTTCCGGCGGATATACGCGGAACAGCACGGTCTGCAGTAGCGTCATCAGCACGCCCGCGCCGCACGCCTGGATGATGCGGCCTGCCAGCAGGAACGGGAATCCCGGGGCGCAGGCGCAGATCAGCGATCCGGTGAAGAACATGCCCATCGCGTACAGGAACAGTTGCCGGGTGGTGAACGTTTCGATCAGGAACGCGGTGATCGGGATCATGATGCCGTTGGTGAGCATGAACCCGGTGGTCAGCCACTGCACGGTATTGCTGGGGATGCCGAATTCGCGCATGAACGTGGGCAGGGCGGAGATCATCAGCGTCTGGTTGAGGATCGCGACGAACGATCCGATCATCAGCGTGACGACCATCGCCCGCGCCCGGTGCGGATCCGGTGTGCGGTCGATGGGCCGGGACCGTTCTTCGGACGGATCGGTTTCGGCCTCGGTGACGTTTGCGGTGTTTGCAGTGTTGACGGTGTTTGCGGTGTTGACGGTATTGGACATGACGATTTCCCGTGACTTGGCGGATATGGCTCGACTGGTATGCGCATCGGCCGAATCGTTTCCCCGTCACATTCGGTGCGTGTGTGCGCGAATCGATGCACTGACATCCAACCCCGGCGTCCGGACAACGCCGGTTTCGGACGATCCGTATGCCGTCGGATGGGCGCTCTGCCCTCGGGCGATCCACCCGTATGACACCGGGTGATCCGTCCGTATGCCGGACCGTCAGCTTACGGCGGAACCGGACGGATTGTTATGATCCGTTGGCTGAAGTCACCGTCCGGACGTACTAAGCTTCCACTCGGAAAACGGTGCGACCCCGTATCGGGATCACAAGGGCGCTACGAAGCAAACGCTACGAGCGGTGTTGAGATATATGGAGGTCCGGCATGGCCAACGGCAAATCGATGACGATCAGTGAAATGGTGGGGATGTTCGTCTCTCCTCAGGCGCCGCTGCGCGTCGACGCCTTCGACGGCTCGACGTTCGGTCCCGAAAGCGCCCCGCTGCATGTGAAGGTCAACAATCCGAACGCCGTCTACCAGATCGTCGAACACCCCAACGAGATCGGCGTCGTCCGCGCCTACATCCTCGGCGACTTCGACGTGGAGGGCATCGACTACGCCGACCCCTACCCGGTGCTGCGCAGCTTCATCGACATGGCCCCCTACGTGCGCAAGCCCACGCCGCTGGACGTGGCCCGCGTGGCCGCCGCGGTGTTCAGCCACGGATTCCGCAAGGCCCCCGTGCCCGAGGTGGAAGGCCCCTCGAAGTGGCAGCGCATCAAGTCCGGTCTGCTGCCGCACACCGAAAAGGCCGATTCCGAGACGGTCAGCTACCACTACGACCAGTCCAACGACTTCTACGCCGACTTCCTCGGCCCCTCGATGACCTACACCTGCGCCGTGTTCGAGAACGAAGCCATGAACCTCGAGGATGCGCAGGCCAACAAGCTGCGGCTGATCCTCGACAAGCTCGGTCTCAAGCCCGGCCAGCGTCTGCTCGACATCGGCTGCGGCTGGGGTTCCATGGTCATCACGGCCGCCCGCCGTGGCATCAAGGCGCTCGGCGTGACGCTGTCCAAGGAGCAGGCCGCCTACGCGCAGGAGTGGATCCGCCGCGAGGGCCTCGAGGATCTCGCCGAAGTGCGTGTGATGGACTACCGCGACGTGCCCGAACGCGACTTCGACGGCATCTGCTCGATCGGCATGATGGAGCATGTGGGCGTGAAGAACTACAAGAGCTACTTCGAGGAGATGTTCAAGCTGCTCAAGCCCATGGGCCGCCTGCTCAACCACCAGATCACCATCAGCCACGGCAAGCCGAACGGCAAGCCCGGCACCGACGAGTTCCTTGACCGCTACATCTTCCCCGACGGCGACCTCGGCACGCCCGGCTTCATCGAAAGCTGCATCCACGACTCCGGCTTCAACGTGGTGCATCAGGAGAACCTGCGCCAGCACTACGCGCTCACCCTGCACCATTGGAACCACAACCTTTCCGAGCACTGGGACGACGCGGTCAAGCAGGTGGGCTTCGACCGTGCCAAGGTGTGGGGCCTGTACATGGCCGCCTGCGCGCTGAACTTCGAGCTCGACGGCATCCAGATCCACCAGTTCCTCGCCGTCAAGCCCGACCGCGTCGGCCACCCCGACGGCAAGTGGTACCCGCTGCGTCCGTGGTGGAAGGCCTGATCGTCGGTCGTCTGATTGGTGGCCGGCTGTCTGATTGGGGCCGGCTGACCGGTGAGCGCTTGGTCGGCCGGTCAGCGTTTGCCTGACCGGTGGCTGGAGTGTCTGACCGGTGATCTTCTGAGTGGGGCTCGGTATCGTCGCGGTATCGGGCCTCGCGGTATCATCATCCGGTGAAGAGAACGGATCAGATCAAACAGACTCCCCGTGGCGTGGCCGCCACGGTCGCCCAGGCCTTCGTCTACGGCATCTTTCCCCTGTACTGGGCCGCGCTCGCCAGCGTGTCCGCGATGAACGTGATGCTTTACCGCATCGTCACGGCGTTCGTGGTGATGCTGCTGGTCATGGTGGTCTCCGGCCGGTGGGGACGGTTCCTTGCCTCCGTGCGCGCGCTGTGGAAAAACCAGCGGATTTTCTGGCTTGAGGTACTGGCCGCGGTGCTGGTGTCGATCGACTGGGTGGTCTACATCTATCTGGTGGTGATCGGCCGCACGTCGGAGGCCAGTGCGGCGAACTTCCTCATGCCGCTGATCAACATGCTGCTGGCGTTGCTGCTCCTGCGCGAGCGGACCACGCGGCTCGGCATCGTCTCCATGCTGATCGCTCTGGTGGGCGGCGGCCTCTACGTGCTGGACACGGGGGCGTTCCCCACGCTGGCGCTGCTGATGACGTTCAGCTACAGCGGCTACTGCCTGATCAAACGGTTCATTCCGCTGGATTCCTTCGAATCCCTGACCTTCGAGACCGGCGTGCTCACCCCGGTGGCCTTCGCCGCACTGGCCATGCAGCCGCGGTTCGGCGTGCCGGCCGGGGCGCCCGTGCATGTGTGGGTGCTGCTGGCCTGCTGCGGCATTCTCACCGTGGTGCCGCTGGTGCTCACCTCGTACGGCGTCAAGCACGCGCATTTCCTGACGCTGAGCTTCACCCAGTACATCACGCCGACGATCCAGCTGATCCTCGGCATCGTGGTGCTCGGCGAACAGGTGCCGGCCCACCGGTTCATCTCGTTCTCGGTGATCTGGATGGCCCTGGTGGTGTATTCCTTCGACATCGTGCTCCAGCACCGCCGAAAGCTCACGCTGGGTGATGTGGCTGAGCGGTGAGCGGCGGCTGAGCGGTGAGTGGTGGGTGGGCTGGCCGTCACCCGGGGTCTTGTGAGTTGACCGTCACCACGGGGGTCTTGTTTGTGGGGGATGGTGGTGGTTGAATGGCTCAGAGGGTGAAGGTTGTGGAATGGAGGGGCCATGACGTCGGTTGGGGAGCGTGCCGTAGGCGGATTGGGCGACGTGAACGACGAGACGGGTGGCGGCCTCGACAATAAGGCGGTCGTCAAACGCCCTGAGAATGGCGGTGTCGGTCACGAGACGGGTGGCGCGAACCATGAGGCGGGCGGATCCGCTGCCCGGCCGGAATCTCACCGCCGTCGGGGGCGTCGCCCGGGCAACAGCCCCAGCAGGCAGCGGATTCTGGATGCGGCGTGCGAGGAGTTCTCGTCGCACGGCTACCGCGGCACCACGATCAAAGGGGTGGCGGCCGCGGCCGGGGTGGACGCCAAGCTGGTGAAGTACTACTACACCGACAAGGAGACCCTGTTCATGGCGGCGGCCTCCGACCTGTTCCGTTCCCAGGAGTTCTTCAACCTGCTGCATGAGAATAAGCACGATCACACCATGGATTCGACCGGCAGCCGATTGGTCTACGCGTTCCTGATGCAGGCGGTCGACCCCCGCCGCCGTCTGCTGCTCGGGTTGCTCAAGGATCTCGGCGCCAACGAGGAGTTCCGCAACTTCTACGTGCGGTTCCTGAAGAACGAGATCGTCAACAGCATCCAGCCGCCCATCGACGACCGTCACGCCGCGGAGCGACTGGGACTGGTGTTCTCGCAGATCATCGGGCTGGTCTCCAGCTGGCATCTCATCGAGATCCCGGCGCTGCGGCGGCATACGGTGCTGGAGATGGCGAAGATCGTCGGACCGGTGATCGACCACTACCTGTACGACGATCTGCCATTCGACGAGTAGCGCCGCTACATGGTCTTATCCCTACTTGGTCTTGTGACCCTACCTGGTCGCGTTGGTCTGGTACGGCTCCCTACTTGGTCTGATACAGCGCCTTGCGGTGAACGACGAGCCAGAGGACGCCGAACACCATGACGGCCGCGTAGATGAACAGCTTGGACCCGTAGTAGGCGTTGGCCAGTGGGAACGACGAGACCGCGGCATCGGTGGCCGAGGCCTTGGCCTCGTAGGCGGCGACGCTGATCATGGATCCGAAGATCGCGATGCCGATCGCACCGGAGCCCTGCATGGCCAGATCGTTCATGCCCACGCCGCGGCCGCTCTGCTCGGGCGGCAATGTGCCGAGCACGGTGTCGACGACGGGGGAGTACGTCATCGCCATGCCGATGTAGTACACCGAGATCGCGGCGGCCAGCGGCCATGAGGTGTGGCTGCCCGCCGAAAGGTACAGGTAGGCGCCGCTGAGCACCAGTCCGAGGGCCATCAGGGTGCCGGCGAGCAGGATCGCGCGGAACCGGCCGATCAGGTCGACGATGCGACCGGACAGGGTGCCGGTGACGGTGGCGAGGATCAGCGCCGGAAGCAGCAGCAGCGAGACCTGTGTGGAGCTCATGCCGTAGATCACCGAGCCGGCGGCGTTGAACAGCGGCGTGACCGAGAAGTTCAGCGAATAGAAGATCACGATGAGCAGCACGGCCTTGATCCATCGGGTGTTGCGGAAGAACGCCGGGGTGATGAATGGGTTCTTCGCGCGGCTGATGTAGATCGCGAAGCCGACGAAGGCCACGGCGGAGGCGATGATCAGCGGCCAGGTGAGGTCGGAGAAGAACAGGGTGAGGAACAGGGCGCCGGCGCCGAACAGGGCGAAGCCGATGACGTCGATGCGCGTGCCATGGCTTGCCGAGTCCGGCAGATCCTTGAGCAGCAGCGGGACCACCAGCACGGACAGCGCGGGGATGAGGAACAGCCACGACCAGTCGATGGCGCTGAACAGGCCGCCGCACAGCACGCCCAGAGCCGTGGAGAGCTGGAACACGGCGGTGAACAGGCCGAAGTACAGCAGTTTGCTTTCCGGCTTGAGATATCGCGCCACGATGACCAGATACACGGATCCCGCGGCCTGGAAGCCGATGGTCTGGATGCAGCGGGCGATGATGACGAGCATGAGATTGCCGTGCAGCAGGAAGCCGAACGCGCAGCCGACCCACAGCAGGATCAGGCCGACGAAGGTGAGCTTCTTCAGGGAGACGAAGTCGCACAGCGAACCGTAGACGAAGCAGACGATGCCCAGAACGACGCCGGGGATCGCGGTGATCAGCGACGCCTGGGAGACGGCGCCCAAGTCGGTGCCGATGTGCTCGAAGACCAGATTGAACGCCTGTAGGCACAGCACGCCGAGCAGATAGACGAACAGCAGGGGAAACAGGGCCTTGCGGGCCTTGTCGGCGACGGCGTCGACGTCGGTGGCGCTGGTGCCGGTCGCGGGGGATGATGGCCGATTGCTCATGATGAGTCCTTACCTTGATTGGCAGATGTGGAATCTCTTGGGTAATCGGCTCGGACATTTCTTATGCGGAGGAGCCGGAGGACCGCAATGCCCAGTGTAGTGCCTTGGGACGATCGGGACGGGTGATTGAACCGGGTGATTGGGACGGGTGATCGAACCGGGTGATCGAACCGGGTGATCGAACCGGGTGATCGAACCGGGTGATCGAACCGGGTGATCGAACCGGGTGATTGGGACGGGTGAGAGAACAATGGCTCCCCGGCCGGGGTGGTCGGGGAGCCATCGGATATCAGGCCTTGGTGAGACCGGTGATGCGGGTCATGAACTCGTCGAGGAATCGCGGCACATCGACGCCGACCGCGACCTTCATGGTCTTGACCGGATCGTTGAGCCGTTCGTTGTCGCCGATCGTACGGCCGCGGGTCGGTCCGTCGACGTCAACCTGCATGTTGATGTCGAGCGTGGTGACCAGCGACGGATCCACGGCGACGCCTGCCGCGAGCGGGTCGTGCAGACCGCAGCCTCCCAGATGCGGGGAGGTGGTCTCGTACGCCTTGATGTAGTAGTCGGTCATGTCGGCGAGGAACCGGCCGGCCGGGGTGCCCAGATCGCGCCAGCGCTGCGTCTCCTTGTAGGTGAGCAGGGTCTGCAGCGTGACGTCGAGGCCGATCATCGTGGCGGGGGCGCCGGAGCGGAACAATGCATTGGCCGCGTCCGGATCCTGCGAGATGTTGGCCTCGCTCCATGCGGAGACGTTGCCGCAGACGGTGAGCGCACCGCCCATCAGCACGATCTTGCCGATCTCATCCTTGATCTCCGGCGCCTTGGCCAGTGCCGCGGCGATGTTGGTCATCGGGCCGGTGGGCACGTAGACCAGATCCTTGCCGTAGGTCTTCACCGCGTCGATGATGAAGTCGACGGCGGATTCGGTTTCCGGCTCGCGGTTCGAATCGGGGATCTCGACGTCGCCGATACCGTTCTTGCCGTGGATGAACGCGGAGACCGGCTGCACTTCGAACGAGTCCTTGGTGCTGGCGTGCGGCAGGCCCTTGTACACCTTGACCTCCGGGTGACCGAACAGGTCGGTGACCGCCAGCGCGTTGCGCACGCCCTGATCGAGCAGGACGTTGCCGTAGGTGCCGGTGATGCCGATCAGTTCGACTTCGGGGCTGCCCAGCGCGTAGGCGGTGGCCAGCGTGTCGTCGATGCCGGTGTCGAGATCGAGGATGAGTTTCTTGGTCATGGTTGACTCCTTAGCAGAGACGTATGCGGTGGATTACCAGACGAACAGGCCGACGGTGGCGGCGGAGAGCAGGGAGACCAGGATGCCGGAGAGCAGCATGCGGCCGACCTGCTTGGAGATGGCGTCGTTCTTGTCCTTGTCGACGATGCCCTTGAAGCAGCCGATGACCATGCCCAGCGTGGAGAAGTTGGCGAACGAGGTGATGAACACCGTCAGCACGGCCTTGTAGTGGGCGGCGTAGGTGGCGACCTCGCTGGTGATCTGGCCCATGACCACGAATTCGTTGGTCACGAGCTTGAGGCCCATGAGCTGCGAGAAGTGCCAGGCGGTGCCCGGGTCAAGACCCATGAGCCAGGCCGGGATGTACATGACGACGCCGAGGATGGATTCGAGCGAGAGCTTGTCCCAGATCATGCCGAGGCCGGCGTCGATGAGGGCGGCCAGCGCCACGAAGGCGACCACGTTGGCGGTGATGATGAGGATCAGCTTGCCGCTGCCGAGGATCGAATCGCCAAGGAAGGAGAAGAACGGTTCCTTGACCGGCTTGCTCGGATCGTGCGTGATGAGCTTCTTGAACCAGGGCAGGGCCTTGTACTCCTCGATGGCCTTGTCCTTGGCGGCCTGCTCCTCGGCGGTGAGCTCGACGACGTCGTCTTCGGCGGCGGGATCGCCGAGGCCGTAGATCACGTCCTCGTCCTTGCTGACCTCGACCGGGTAGAGCATGTGGCTGACGATCAGGGCGTTGATGCAGTTCAGCGGGATGGCGGTGATGACGAACTCACCGGGGACCATCTGGATGTAGGAGCCGATGATGGCGGCGGTGACGCAGCTCATCGACATCATGGCAAGCGTGACGTTACGGCCGGCCTTCATGCGCTGCAGCTGGACCTTGGAGACGGCGAGGGCCTCGGTGTTGCCGAGGAACATCATCTCGACGGCGTAGAAGGTCTCGAACTTCGGACGACGGGTGACGAAGCTCAGTCCGCGGCCGATCCACTTGATGATCCACGGCAGGAAGCCGATGTAGGTGAGGATGTCGAACAGCGGGACGATGAGCAGGATCGGCAGCAGGGCGCTGGCGATGAAGTTCACCGGAGCGGGGTTGGTGCCGTCGGCGCCGACCCAGTTGGCGAAGGCGAAGTTGACGCCCTTGTAGGAGAGGTTGACGATGGCCGCGAAGCCGTCGGCGGCGGCCTTCACCGCCATGCGTCCCCATTCGAAGCTGGTGAGGAACCACGCGATGACGAGGTTCAGAACGAGCATGCAGCCCACGGACTTGAAGTCAATGCCCTTGCGGTTGTGGGAGAATACCCAGCCCAGGGCCAGAAAGACCAGCAGGCCCACGATGTTGATCGCTAGATACATGAGTTCCCTTCCTTTGGTTCTCAGTTTCTCAAGTGTTGGCCGGTGTTGCCCCCGGCCGGCACCACTACCCACGGTAGTGGCTGCGTATGTCATCCGATTGATATCGGGATGAATTTCCTCCGGTGTCGGCCCTGATGCGAGACCGGCACCGGAGCGTGGAAGACGTCAGACGATGATCTGATGGATCAGTGTGATGGGCTCAGCCTCCTTGCTGATGGTGATGTTGTCGCGGATGAGGCGTTCGACGTCCGCGATGTCCTCGCGGTCGCTGTGCACGGTGAGCAGTACGTCGCCTTGGTGCACCTCGTCGCCGACCTTGTGGTTGAGCACCAGGCCCACGGCGTAGTCGAGCTCGTCGTCCTTGGTGGCGCGGCCGCCGCCGAGCATCATCGAGGCGATGCCCATTTCGTCGGCCCTCATGCCGGTGATCACACCGTCCTTGTCGGCGGTGATGGGGATGCGGTACTTGGCCTGCGGCATGATCGTCGGGTCGTCGATCACCCGGCCGTCGCCGCCCTGCGCCTCGATCATCATGCGGAAGCGCTCGAGGGCCGAACCGTCGGCGATCTTCGCCTCCAGCTTGGTGCGGGCCTCGTCGAGGTCCTTGGCCTCTCCGGCCATCACCACCATCTGGCTGCCGATGGTGAGCACCAGATCGGTCAGGTCCTTCGGGCCCTCGCCGCGCAGCACGGCGATCGATTCCTCGATCTCGAGGGCGTTGCCGATGGCGAGGCCGAGCGGCTGGTTCATGTCGGAGATCACGGCCATGCAGTCCATGCCCACGCCCTTGCCGATGTCGACCAGCGCACGGGCCAGGGCCACGGCGTCCTCCTCGCTCTTCATGAACGCGCCGGAACCGGTCTTCACGTCCATGACCAGCGCGTCGGTGCCGCTGGCGATCTTCTTGCTCATGATCGACCCGGCGATCAGCGGAATGGAATCCACGGTGTCGGTGACGTCGCGAAGGGCGTAGATCTTCTTGTCGGCGGGGGCGATGTTGCCGGTGGCGCCGGCGATGATGCAGCCCACCTCGCGCAGCTGACGCTTGAAGGCGTCCTCCTCGATCTCCACGGTGTAGCCGGGGATGGCCTCGAGCTTGTCGAGCGTGCCGCCGGTGTGGCCGAGGCCTCGGCCGGAGATCATCGGCACCACGATGCCCAGCGAGGCGACCAGCGGGGCGAGCGGGATGCTCACCTTGTCGCCCACGCCGCCGGTGGAGTGCTTGTCGACCTTCTTGCCGGGGATGTCGCTCAGGTCCAGCTTGTCGCCGGAGTTGAGCATGGCCATCGTCAGGTGGCGGGTCTCCTCGGCGGTCATGCCGTTGAACCAGATCGCCATCAGCAGGGCGCTGGCCTGATAGTCGGGGATGTCGCCGGCCGTGTAGCCGTCGACGAAGAAACGGATCTGCTCGTCGCTCAGTTCGTTGCCGCCGCGCTTGGCGTCGATGATGTCGATCATTCGCATAATGCTGGCTCCTTTGCCGAGGTGATGATAAAACGTTAAACTATTCTTACGGTTTTTACAAATGTGCGTGTCGCGTCGTGAACATCTGTTCGTTCATGCCGCGGTTCGATGTGAACCGACGTTCATCGTCGGATGTCAGGTCGGACGTCATGTCGCGAATTCCAGCAGATCGGCGGCACTGATCTCGTCGATCACCAGCGTGTTGGCGTAGCCGGCGACCAGTGCGCCGTGCGTGGCCGGCACCTTGATGGGGGAGGCGGCCACGAGAATGCTGTGCGGCTTGTTCTTCAGGTCGTCGAGATGCAATCCGATCGTGCGGGCGTCGATGTCCTCGTCGATGATGCCGCCGTCCCGGTCGATGAACCGGGAGAGCACGTCGCCCACGGCCTCGTGCTGCAGACGGTCCCGTTCGGCCCGGGTGAGGTATCCCAGACGGAACAGCAGGGCCGAGTCCTGTACGGAGCCGACGGTGAAGATCGCGATGTTGGCCCGTCGGCCCATGTCGAAGATATGCGAGATGTAGGTCTCCTGCTCCACCAGTTCACGGGTCTCCCGACGGTCGAAGATCACCGGCAGGGGCAGGTACTGCGGCAGGGTGTGGAATGCGGCGGCGAAGGCATTGGCGCTTTCGAACGCGAAGTTGTTGCTTTCCGTGTTCGAGATGCTGCCCTTGATCTGCACCACGGTCACGCCGCGCACGTCCTTCGGGGCCAGATGGGTGCCGATGGCGTACAGCGTGCGGCCCCATCCCAGTCCGATGACGTCGTCGTCCTGCACGATCGATTCGATGTAGTCCGCGGCGGCCTCGCCCACGGTGTCGATCCGATCCTTCGGGGCGATGGTGGCGATCGGCACCACCTCCACATGCTTCAGGCCGTACTTCTGCCGGATGCGGTCGGCCAGATCGGGGACCTCGACGCTCGGGTCGGCGATGTCGATGCGCACCAGCCCGCTTTCGCGCGCGTACTGCAGCAGTCGGGAGACGGTGGGACGGGAGATGTGCATGAGCGTGGCGATTTCGACCTGGCTGAAATCCTGCTGATAGTAGAGTTTGGCTACCTTCAGCGCGTCCTTGGTCTTCTTCGTCGTAACGTTCATGCTCATCTCCCGTCCCTTATGATCCGGCTCCTGTGACCCGGTTCCTATGATCCGGCCGTCGTCCGGCCCTGGTCCTGCGGTTGCGGCCGATCAGGCGATGGCGGTCTCCAGCGCGATGGTGATCATGTCGTTGAAGGTTTTCTCGCGCTCCTCGCTGGTCGTCTTGCCCTCGCCGAAGATCAGGTCGGAGACGGTGAGGATCGACAGGGCGCGGAAGCCGAGCTTGGCGCCGAGCAGGTAGAGGCCGGCCGACTCCATTTCGGTGCCGAGCACGCCGTAGTCGGCGAGCTTCTTCATGTCGAGCTCGTCGTTGTAGAAGCGGTCGGCCGCGAAGATGTCGCCCACCTTCACGTCCACGCCCTGCTCCTTGGCCACATGGTAGGCGGTGTCGAGCAGTTCGAAGTTCGCCAGCGGCGCGTAGTGCACGCCGTGGCCGAAGGTGTTGGTCACCACGGCGGAGTCGGTGGTCGAGCCGGAGGCGAGCAGCACGTCGCGCAGCTTGACGCCCGCCGCCATGCCGCCGCAGGAGCCGACGCGGATGATGGTCTTCACGCCGTAGATGGTGGCCAGCTCGTTGGTGTAGATCGACAGCGAGGGGATGCCCATGCCGCTGGCCTGCACGGAGATGCGGTGGCCCTTGTAGGTGCCGGTGAAGCCGAGGCAGTTGCGCACGCCGTTGACCTGCACGGCGTCGTCGAGGAAGTTCTCGGCGATGTACTTGGCGCGCAGCGGGTCGCCGGGCATCAGTACGACGTCGGCGTAATCGCCCGGTTCTGCTTCGATGTGGGGGGTTGCCATGATGGGGTCCTTTCGATGGTTGTGATGGCGATGCGGTGTCGTTGATTGCGATGCCGGACGGGCTCAGCGGACCTGATCGAGGAAGCTGGTGCCGTTGCCATTGCCTTCGACGCCGAAGTTGTCGAGGATGGTGGCGCCCATGTCGGAGGCGGTGTCGCGGATGCCCAGCGACGTGCCCGGGTTCGACATGCCGGGGGAGTAGGCGAGGATCGGCACGAATTCGCGCGTGTGGTCGGTGCCCTTGTAAGTGGGGTCGTTGCCGTGGTCGGCGGTGATGAGCAGCAGATCGTCGTCGTGCATGTTGTCCATCACATGGCCGAGACGCTCATCGAAGGCCATCAGCGCGTCGCCGTCGCCCTGCGCGTTGCGGCGGTGGCCGTACATGGCGTCGAAGTCCACGAGGTTGGTGAAGCACAGGCCGGTGAAGTCGGAGGCCATGGCCTCGTCCACATGGTCCATGCCGTCCATGTTGCTCTTGTTGCGCCAGCCCTTGGTGATGCCGTGGCCGGAGAAGATGTCGTTGGTTTTGCCCACGGCGAGCACGTCGTATCCCGCGTCGTGCAGAAAGTCGAGCACGGTCGGCGCGATGGGCTCCAGACCGTAGTCGTGACGGTTCGACGTGCGGGTGAAGTGGTCCTTGTCGGGGCCGACGTACGGACGTGCGATCACGCGGCCCATCACGATCTCGGGGCCGTTGATCAGCGTGCGGGCGTATTCGCAGATGCGGTACAGCTCGTCGATCGGGATCACGTCCTCGTGGGCGGCGATCTGCAGTACCGAATCGCCGGACGTGTAGAGGATCAGGTCGCCGGTCTTCATCTGGTGCTCGCCGTAGTCGTGGATCACCTCGGTGCCGGAGTACGGCTTGTTGACGATCACCTTGCGGCCGGAGAAGGCCTCCAGCTTGTCGACGATGTTCTGCGGGAATCCGTTCGGGAAGGTAGCCATCTCGAACTTCACCGGCAGGCACATCATCTCCCAGTGCCCGTCGAGCGAATCGTTGCCGTGGGAGGTGATGGTCATCTTGCCGAAGCAGCCAACGGCCGGATCGGCGACCGGCACGCCCTTGATCGGATTGTCGGGGCGGATGTTGCTCAGGCCGATGCGTCCGAGGTTCGGCAGATGCAGCTTGCCGTCGAAGAACTCGCCGATATGGCCGAGCGTGTCGGCGCCGACGTCGTCGAAGCGGGCGGCGTCCGGCGCTTCGCCGATGCCGATGGAATCGAGGGCGATGGCGAGGACTCGTTTGTAGGTGTATGCCATGGAAGGCTTCCTTTCACCGTTGAAAGATCAAAATATGGAAAAGACCGAAAAGACCGAAATCTGAACGCGATCGGAATGATGGGAACGATCGAAACGTGGAGGTCCGCCGATGGGGGCGGCGGACCTCCGAGCGAACCTTACTGCTGCGCGGCCTCTTCGAGGATCGCCACGGAGGCGGAGACGCCGAGCCTGGTGGCGCCGGCCTCGATCATCGCGTAGGCGTCGGCGAGGTTGTGGATGCCGCCGGCGGCCTTGACGCCGAAGTCGGGGCCCACGTTCTCGCGCATGAGCTTCACGTCGTGCACGGTGGCGCCGGCGGTGGAGAAGCCGGTGGAGGTCTTGACGAAGTCGGCTCCGCCTTCGACGGTGAGCTTGCTGGCGCGCACCTTCTCGTCGTCGGTGAGCAGCGCGGTCTCGATGATCACCTTGAGCAGCTTGCCCTTGGCGTGGGTGGCCTCGGCCACGGCCTTGATGTCGGCGAGCACTACGTCGTCGTTGCCGCCCTTGAGTTCGCCGATGTTGATGACCATGTCGATCTCGTCGGCGCCCTTGTCGATGGCGTCGTTGGTTTCGAACACCTTGACGTCGGTGGTGTTGGCGCCGAGGGGGAATCCGATCACGGTGCAGGTGGCGATGCCGGTGCCGGCCAGGGCCTTGGAGACGCGGGGGATCCAGTAGGGGTTGATGCAGACGGATGCGGTGTTGTACTTGATGGCTTCGGCCACGGTGTTGTCGATCTGTTCGGCGGTGGCGTTGGCCTTGAGGAGCGTGTGGTCCATGTACTTGGCGAGCTGAGCCTGGGTGAGGGACATGATGGGCGTTGCCTTTCTGATAATTCACGGGAAGTCCGTGAAGGGCTGGCCTTCGTTGGCCGGCTTGGTGATTTCCACTCTAGCAGAGAATGTTACAAATGTCCACCTACGTAGTTGAACGTTTGTTCAATCTGGGTCGGGCGGCCCCTGCACCGATGTCCTCGGTCCGGCTGGCACCCAACCGGGCCGAGACCGACTCGTACCGCGGACGCGCATGATTTCGCCGGTCTTTGCTACCATAACAAAGTTGCGTTGCGCAACGTGGGGCTGTAGCTCAGTCGGTTAGAGCATCGGACTCATAATCCGCCGGTCCAGGGTTCAAGCCCCTGCGGCCCCACTTCTTTTTCCTCCTGATCAATGGTGCCTGATCAATGATGTTCGGCAGAGGGGAGCGGAGGGGCATGAATGTGAGCGAGACGGCGAAAGAGGCCGAAAGAACCGAAGGGACCAAAGAGACCAAAGGAACCAAAGGGACCAAAGAGACCAAAGAGACGGCGAAAAAGGCCATGGACGTGAAGGGGACGACGTCGGCCGTTCGGGAAAGCCCGACGCTGAAGATCTGGCGCAAATGGACCGAATGGCCGCTCACCGCCGCGGCTGTGGTGTTCCTGATCGCCTACTCCTGGCAGGTGCTGGGAGCACCTCCGAACACGCAGGGGGCGTCGGCCTCGGCCGGTTCGGCGATCATCATGGGCATGACGGGCTCCCGGATATGCGAGACCGTCATGAACGTGGTCTGGGTGCTGTTCGCCATCGACTACGTTGTTTCGCTGGCGCTTGCGAACGATCGGCGGCACTGGTTCGTCCACCATCTGTTCGATCTGGCGTCGGTGGTGCTGCCGGTGTTGCGACCGTTGCGCCTGCTACGGCTGTTCATGGTGCTCAAGGTGCTCAACCGCACGTCCGGCATGGCGCTTCGGGGCAGGATCGCCATCTACGTGGTGGCCACGGTGACCCTGATGATCTACGTGGGCGCACTCGCCATGTTCGATGTGGAACGGCGGGCCGGCGACGGGATGATCGACGATTTCGGAGACGCAGTGTGGTGGGCGTTCGTCACGGTCACCACGGTGGGGTACGGCGACTATGCGCCGGTCACCTGGCAGGGGCGGTGCATCGCCGCCGCGTTGATGCTCGGCGGCATCACCCTGATCGGCGTGATCACCGCCATGGTGGCCTCCTGGATCATGGAACGGGTCGAGACCGGGGAGCGGACCGCATGGGGACGGGGAATGGAGAGCCGGCTGTCGCACGAGATGGACGAGGACGCCCGGGCCGGCGAACGGCGTGACATGCGGCTGATGGAACGTCTGGATCTCCTGTCCGCGCGACTGGACGGTCTGGACGAGCGGCTGAGTCGGATGGACGAACGACGGAATCGGATGGACGGCCGGTCGAATGACCGGAATAGACGGACTGACCGGTCGGATGACCGGAATGGACCGACGAGCCGACCGGATGAGTGATCGGAACGGACGGAATGGACAGGCCAGTCGATCGGAACGGACGGGTCGATCGGAACGGGCTGGTCGATCGGAACCGAGCGGCCGCCCGCGCACTACAGTGGAGAACGATACGGCAGATACGACAACAGTAAGGAGTCGCAATGGCTGAGACGGTCAACAAGGAGATCAACAAGACGGTCAGGCGTGCCGTGGTGACGGGCGCGTCCAGCGGCATCGGCGCCGCGACGGTTCGTGCGCTGGTGGCCGACGGATGGCAGGTGGTGGCGCTTGCCCGCCGCGAGGAGCGGCTGGCCGCGCTCGCCGGCGAACTGGGCGGGGCCTGCACCTATCACGTATGCGACGTGACCGACGAGGCCTCCACGCAGGCCGCAGTGGACGCCGTGCTGGCGGGCGGTCCGGTCAAGGCGCTGGTCAACTGCGCGGGTGCGGCGATCGGCAAGGATCCGGTGGCCACGGCGAGTCTGGATGACTGGCGCGACATGTACGAGCTCAACGTGCTCGGCACCCTGCGCATCACCCAGAAGCTGCTGCCGGCGCTGAAGGAGACCGAGGGCACGGTGCTGGTGATCTCCTCCACGGCGGGCATCGAGCCGTATGAGGGCGGCGCCGGATACTGTGCCTCCAAGTTCGCCGAACGGGTGATGGCCCGCGTGCTGCGTCTGGAGCAGATCGGCGAGCCGGTGCGCATCGTGGACATCTCGCCGGGCATGGTGGCCACCGACGAGTTCTCGCTCAAGCGCTTCCACGGCGATGAGGCCAAGGCCGCGGCGGTCTACGCCGGCGTGCCTAGCCCGCTCAAGGCCGAGGACATCGCCGAATGCGTGCGCTGGGCCCTTGCCCAGCCCGACACCGTAGACATCGACTCCATCGTCGTGCGTCCCCGTGCCGAAGGCTCCTACACCAAGGTGTACCGCGAGCGGTGACGGAGTCTCTCCGCGGTCGGTTGACCTTGTAGGGGTGTGCGAGTATAATCTCATCGGTTCCGGTTCACGTCTGCCATCGGGGCAAGGCGACCCGGTCCTGAAATACACCCCTAGGAGTTAATCATGAAGCAGGGAATCCATCCCGAATACGTGCCGACCGAGGTCGTGTGCTCTTGCGGCAACACCTTCGTCACCCGCTCCACCATCACCTCCGGTCACGTGACCGCTGATGTGTGCGCGAAGTGCCACCCGTTCTACACCGGCAAGCAGAAGATCCTCGACACCGGTGGTCGTGTGGCCCGCTTCGAGAAGCGTTACGGCAAGAAGGCCAAGTAACATTCGTTGCCACGCCAGTCTTGCGCCCGGGTACGATCGATCCGGCGCGGACTGGCGTTTTTGTTTATCCGGTCCGATCCCTCGGTCCGATTCCTTCATTCCCCATTCCCCGTTTCGCGGTTCGCTCCCGTCCGTTCGTATGGTTCCGTTGGTTCCTTGTCCCACCCGGCCGCATCCTCACATCCTCGCATTCCCGCATCCTCGATCCTGAACCCCTGAAAGGCATGGCATGACAGCAGCAGAAGAGTTTCCCGCGGCGCAGACCGCATTGGACGAATACCGCAATCTCGAAGAGGACATGAGCCGCCCCGAAGTGGCGTCCGATCCCGAGAAGATGCGCAAGCTCGGCCGTCGTCACGCCGAACTCGCGCAGATCGTCTCCGTATACCGTCAGTACGCCACGCTGTGCGACGACTACGAGGCCGCGAAGGAGATGGCCTCCGAGGACCCGGACTTCGAGGAGGAGGCCAAGCGTCTCGAAGCCGAAATGCCCGAGGTCCGCGAGAAGCTGCGTACCGCGCTGATCCCGCGCGACCCGGACGACGCCCGCGACACGATCATGGAGATCAAGGCCGGCGCCGGCGGCGAGGAGGCCGCGCTGTTCGCCGGCGACCTGCTGCGCATGTACACGCGCTACGCCGAACGCCGTGGCTGGACCGTGGCCATCCAGTCCGAGAACTCCACCGAACTCGGAGGCATCAAGGACGTGCAGATCGCCATCCGCGCCAAGGGCGCCGTGGCACCCGCCGACGGCGTGTGGGCGTCGCTGAAGTACGAGGGCGGCGTGCACCGCGTGCAGCGCATCCCCGTCACCGAATCGCAGGGCCGCATCCAGACCTCCGCGGCCGGCGTGATCGTGTTCCCCGAAGCCGATGAGGACGACGACGAGATCGAGATCGATCCGAAGGACCTCAAGATCGACATCTTCATGAGCTCCGGCCCCGGCGGTCAGTCCGTGAACACCACGTACTCCGCCGTGCGCATGACCCACATCCCCACCGGCATCGTGGTGAGCATGCAGGACGAGAAGTCGCAGATCCAGAACCGCGCGGCCGCCCTGCGCGTGCTGAAGTCCCGACTGCTGGCCATGAAGCATGAGCAGGAGGCCGCCGAAGCCGCCGACATGCGCCACTCTCAGGTCCGTTCGCTCGACCGTTCCGAGCGCATCCGCACCTACAACTTCCCGGAGAACCGCATCGTTGATCACCGTACCAACTACAAGGCGTACAACCTCGATCAGGTGCTCGACGGCGACTTGCAGGCCGTGATCGACTCCGACATCCAGGCCGACGAGGCCGCCCGTCTCGCCGCCGCCCAGCAGTAAACCGGTCCTCGGCTTTCGGTTTTTGGCCAATCCAAGCGTGAAGGACGTCGTGTATCGGTGTGTCGTGCTTGGATTTGCCAAAAACCGGGATGAACCCGAATCGACAAGGGGGACGATGATGGATCTTGGCTCCGTATTGAACGCAGCGACCCGTACTTTGGCCGACGCGGGTGTCGACACCCCCCGTTTCGATGCGAAGCTCCTGCTGGCCCACGCGGCTGGCGTGGAACTGCGCGACGTCGACCGGGCCATGCTCATGAGGGAGTCCCTGGATTTCGACGAGTCGGAATTCCGGGCCATGATCGCCCGCCGATCGGCCCGCGAACCTCTGCAGCACATCACCGGCCATGCCCCGTTCCGGTACCTTGACCTTGCCGTCGGCCCCGGCGTCTTCATCCCCCGTCCCGAGACTGAGATCGTGGTCGAGGCCGGCTTTGACTGGCTGAAGGAGCAGCGAATCGATCATCCGGGAATCGATCACCCCCGGATCGTCGATCTGTGCGCGGGCAGCGGAGCGATCGGCCTGTCCGCGGTCACGGAACTGGCCGACAGTGAGGTCTGGGCCGTGGAATTGAGCCCCGAAACCCATCAATGGACCGAGCGCAACCGGAAGAGGATCCTTGCCGCTAATCCCGACGCGGAGTCGCGATACCACCTGATTTTGGGGGACGCCACCGATCCCGCAACCCTGAATGATCTGGACGGCACGATCGATCTGGTGATCTCCAACCCCCCGTATGTGCCCGAATCCGAGGTTCCGGAACAGCCCGAGACCCGCGATCACGATCCCGAACTGGCCCTGTACGGCGGCTCGGCCGACGGTCTGCTGATCCCCGAGAGGATCATTGACCGGTCGGCCGGATTGCTCAGACACGGCGGCGTGTTGGTCATGGAGCATGACATCAGTCAGGGTGTCGCATTGGTCGATTATGCCGGCCGATCGGGGTTTGACCACGCCCGGACTGGCAACGATCTCACCGGCAGACCGCGGTACCTGTTCGCGGTCCGGTCCTGACCGCTTACTGCGCGTAATCCCTACTGCGCGTAGTCCTGCAGCGCCGAGGCGTCCGCGTCGGTGATCGTCTTGATCACGCGGGCGGGATTGCCCACGGCCACGGAATTCGGCGGAATGTCGCGGGTCACCACCGCGCCGGCGCCGATCACGCAGCCGTCGCCGATGGTCACGCCGCCCAGTACGGTCACGTTGCCGCCGAACCAGCAGTTGGAACCGATCACGATCGGCAGACCATACTCATAGTCGTATGCCGTGCCGTCCTCACGACGACGGACGTTGCGGTCCTGCCAGCGCAGCGGATGCATCGGCGGCAGCAGGGAGACGTTCGGGCCGAACAGGACGTCGTCGCCGATGGTCACGGGAGCGCAGTCGAGCACGGTGAAGTTGAAGTTGGCGAAGACCCGGTCGCCGAACGTGGTGTGGATGCCGTAGTCGAAGAACACCGGGCCGAGCACGTCGAGGCCCTCGCCGTGATGGGGCAGCAGCTCGTCGAGCACGGCCTTGCGCTCGGCGGTCGCGCCGCGCGGCAGGGCGTTGAACTTCGAGCACAGGTCGGCGGACGTGGTGCGCAGACGGTCGAGTTCGGGATCCGAGGCGTCATACAGCTTGCCCGCCAGCATCTCCTCGAGCTCGCTGGCGCGCGGCCTGCGCAGTTCGACGGGCGGAATCGGCGTTCTGGATTCCGTGGCGTTGCCGTCGTCGGCGTTGATGGTGTCGGTCATGATGCACTCCTTCGTGGTCGGGATCGCCGTTATGGTCGATCGTTCGATCATCACATTAATTAGAACGTTCTTATTCTATGGACCGGCGTTGACCCGGTGCCGACACGGTGATCGACCCGGTGGCTGACCCGATGTGTATGCCGATGACGGGGTTGTGCCATACTAAGTAAGTTCGATAACAGGCAAGTGCAGCAATACGCAACAGGTAAGTCCGATAGCGGTGGCAGAACGGTGGCAGTGCGGACGGCCCGTGACCGGCCGGCGGCGGAAAGGAACACGTAATGGTGGACATTCGTCCGGTCGATGACGAGTCTCTGGCGCTCGCCGCCCGTCTGGTGCGCGAGGGGCATCTGGTGGTGGTGCCGACGGATACGGTGTACGGCGTGGCCTGCGATCCGCGCAACGCCGAGGCCGTGGACAACATCTTCCGGGCCAAGCGGCGTCCCCGGGCCAAATCGCTGCAGGTGCTGCTCTCCTCGATGACCGAGGTCGTCCGTCTCGGACTCGATCTGCCGGTGCCGTTGGACCGTCTGTCACGCCGGTTCGTGCCCGGCGCGTTCTCGCCGATCTGCGTGGCCGGGCCGGACTGCGATCTGGTCACCGTACGATTCCGGCCGAACGAGCATCCGAGCCGTACGCAGGGCATCAGGGTGCCGGATTCCGAGGTCGCGCTGCGCATTCTGCGCACCACCGGGCCTCTGGCCGCGTCGAGCGCCAATCTTTCCGGCGGCGAATCGGCCCAGACGGTCGAGCAGGCGGCCGAGGCACTGGGCGAATCGGTGTCGTTGTATCTGGACGGCGGGCCGACCCCCGGTCCGGTCTCCAGTACGGTGGTCGCGGCCGATCCGCATGGGCGGGACGGCATCGCGATCCTGCGCGAAGGCGTGATCCCGCAGACGGAGATCCGCGCCGCTCTGCACGAGACGACGGCGTCGGCCGTCGGAGGTGCCCGCGCATGAGAACGTATCTGTTCGTGGCCGCGGTGGCCGGCGGCGTCACCTACCTGCTCACCCCGCTGATCCGCCACATGGCGATCGAATTCGGCGCGGTGGGCGAGGTGCGTGCCCGCGACGTGCACACTGTGCCCACGCCCCGCATGGGCGGCGTCGGCATGCTGCTGGGATTCGTGGTGTCGATGATGTTCGCCAGCCGACTGAACCTGACGAACCGTCTGTTCGCCGGCAGCATGCAGCCGTGGATCATCGTCATCGGCGCGATCGGCGTGTGCCTGCTCGGCGTGTGCGACGACCGCTGGGACCTCGACTGGATGCTCAAGCTTGCCGGTCAGCTAGCGATCTCCGTGTTCGTGGCGTGGGGTGGTCTTCAGGTGGTCTCCCTGCCGTTCGGCTCGCTGGTCGCCGCATCCCCGAGCGTCTCGATGGCGATCACGGCCATTCTGATCGTCGCCTCGATCAACGCGGTGAACTTCGTCGATGGTCTGGACGGGCTGTCGTCGGGCATCGTGGCGATCGGCGGCATCGCCTTCGCCATCTACTCGTACATCATCGCCCGCTCGTCGCCCAACTACGCGTCGATGGCCACGCTGATCGACGTGGCGCTGGTGGGCATCTGTGTGGGCTTCATCCTGCATAACTGGCATCCGGCCAAACTGTTCATGGGCGATTCCGGTTCGATGCTGCTCGGATATCTGGTCACCTGCGCGTCGATCGTGATGACCGGCCGCATCGATCCGGCCACGATCCACACCAGCATCTACCTGCCGGTGTTCATGCCGATCCTGCTGCCGGTGCTCGTGCTGTTTCTGCCGGTGCTCGACATGTGTCTGGCGATCATCCGGCGCGTGAGCAAGGGGCAGTCGCCCATGCACCCGGACCGTATGCACCTGCATCACCGTATGCTGCGCATCGGCCACACCGTGCAGGGCGCCGTCCTGACGTTGTGGGGATGGGCCGCACTGATCGCCTTCGGCTCGATCATGGTGCTGTTCTTCCCCGTGGGATACGTGGGCATCGGATTCGCGATCGCCACGGTGCTACTCACCGTGATCACCATGTACCCGTACCTCAAGCACCGCATTCCCGAGATCAGGGCGGAGAACGCCGCACTGGCCGCGGCCCGCGAGCAGACACGCGGATCGGGCCGGCCGAAACACAGTGCCGGTACGGTAGCCGCGGGCGGTCGGCACGAGCGGCCTGAGGGGCCTGAGGAACGTGGGCGGGCCTGATGGGCCTAGGCGGGTGTGAGCGGCCGTCGGCATTGCGATAATGCGCAACGGATACACGGAATACCGCAACGGATGACCGAATAACCGCGAATAACCGAATAACCGAATAACACGTAACGTAACGAACCCGATACGGAATAGGGGAGAGGAATCGATGAGCGAATCGGAAGATCGTAACGAAGCCGTGGCCAAGGATAAGGCCAAGGCCAGGAAGCCATTCGGCAAGGGCAAGCGCCTCGGCGAGGAGACCGTGGGCGACCTCATGGGCCGCGCCATCCACGAGAGCCTGTTCTTCATCGGCGTGTTCGCGGTGGTGGCCATCGTGGTCGGCTACATGTTCGTGGGCTGGCCGGGCATCTGGTCGGCGGTGATCGCCACGCTCACCACCGTGATGTTCTGCCTGTCGAACCCGTTGCTGGTGGCCGTGCTCAGCCGGCTGCACCTGCGGCCCGCCGCCTACCTCACCTGGTTCCTGCTCGGCTGGCTGATCAAGGTGGGCATCTGTTTCGTGGTGCTGCTCGCCATCCAGCGTCAGACGTGGCTTGACGCGAAGCTGTGCGCGATCTTCATCGCGGTGGGCGCCGGCATCATTCTGCTCGCCGAAATGCACACCGCCGCCACCAGCCGCGTGCCGTACGTCGATCCGCCGACGCGTCGGAAGGACGACTCCGGATTCGACGACTGAGGCCGTGTCGATCCCCGGAAGTCAACGGCGGATAACAATACGGCAACATTCGTGCGAATCGTTCCGGATCGTGGAAAATGAACGGCGGCTTACGGATCCGTTACGGTACAGTGCCTAAGGCGGATCGGGCCCGGCGACACCGCATGCCCGGTGAAGTCGTCAAGCGCCTATAGAGTGGGTTCATGGCTTCAATCAATTCCGTAGCAGAAGAGTCCGTATTCAATCCCCTTCCGTCGCCGTTCCAGAAGCTTGGACTGGCTTACGATGATGTGCTGCTCCTGCCCGAGGAGACCGACGTCATCCCCTCCGAGGTGGACACCACCACCCATCTCACCCGCGAAATCACGATGAAGGTTCCGGCCATCTCCGCCGCCATGGACACCGTCACCGAGTCCGACATGGCCATCGCCATGGCCCGTAACGGCGGTATCGGCGTGCTGCACCGCAACCTCTCCATCGACGATCAGGCCTCGCAGGTCGATGTCGTCAAGCGCAGCGAATCCGGTATGATCACCGACCCGCTCACCGTGCACCCCGACGTCTCCCTCGCCGAACTCGACAAGCTGTGCGGCCGCTTCCACATCTCCGGCCTGCCGGTGGTGGACAACGACGACCGCCTCGTCGGCATCATCACCAACCGCGACATGCGCTTCATCGCCTCCGAGGACTACGACCACCTCAAGGTGCGCGACGTGATGACCAAGGAGAACCTGATCACCGGTCCGTCCAACATCACCAAGGAGGACGCCCACCGTCTGCTCGCCCAGCACAAGGTGGAGAAGCTGCCGCTGGTCGACGGCAACGGCAAGCTCACCGGTCTGATCACCGTGAAGGACTTCGTGAAGACCGAGCAGTACCCGGACGCCACCAAGGACGGTCAGGGCCGTCTGCGCGTGGCCGCCGGCATCGGATTCCTCGGCGACGCGTGGCAGCGTGCCACCGCGCTGATGGAGGCCGGCGTGGACGTGCTCGTGGTCGACACCGCGAACGGCCAGGCCCACCTCGCCTGCGACATGATCAGCCGCATCAAGAACGATCCCGCCTTCCGTGACGTGCAGGTCATCGGCGGCAACATCGCCACCCGCGGCGGTGCCCAGGCCATGATCGACGCCGGCGTCGACGCCGTGAAGGTCGGCGTGGGCCCCGGCTCCATCTGCACCACCCGCGTGGTCGCCGGCGTCGGCGTCCCGCAGCTCACCGCCGTGTACGAGGCCGCTCAGGCCTGCCGCGCCGCCGGCGTGCCCTGCATCGCCGATGGTGGCATCCACTACTCCGGCGACATCGCCAAGGCCCTGGTGGCCGGCGCCGACTCCGTGATGCTCGGCGGCACGCTCGCCGGCTGCGAGGAGGCTCCGGGCGAGAAGGTGCTCCTGCACGGCAAGCAGTACAAGCTGTACCGCGGCATGGGCTCCCTCGGCGCCATGGCCCCGCGCGGCAAGAAGAGCTACTCCAAGGACCGCTACTTCCAGGCCGACGTGACCAGCAGCGACAAGGTGGTGCCGGAAGGCATCGAAGGCGAGGTGCCGTACCGCGGACCGCTGAACGCCGTGCTGTACCAGATGATCGGCGGCCTGCACCAGTCGATGTTCTACATCGGCGCCCACAACATCGCCGAGATGCGTGAGCGCGGCCACTTCATCCGCATCACCGACGCCGGTCTGCGCGAGTCCCACCCGCACGACATCGTGATGACCGCCGAAGCCCCGAACTACTCCGGCTTCCACAACTGATCGGTGATTTGGTCGGTTTGATCTGGCCGGTTTGATCTGATTGGCCAGATCTGATCGAGGCCTCACGATTCGAATACTGCAATAGACTGCAATAGGGGTCTTCCTCAATGTGAGGAAGACCCCTATGTTGTGTGGGCTATATTGTGTGGATTCAGACGTCCCACACAGGATGACCGTCTCGGTGGGCTACTTCGTCTTCTTGATGGTGAAGACGAGCACGCCTGCGAAAATCGCGATGCCAATGGCGGTGGGGAACACCAGCGTGTATGCCGCGGTCACCGTTACGATCCATGAAGTGATTCCGGAGCCGATGGCTTGGCCTGCACAGGTGGCGATGTTGAGAATACCGAGGTCCTTTCCGGCCTCCTCCGGGTTCGGCAACACATCGACATTCAGTGCCTGATCGACGGCGAGGTACATGCCGTAACCAAAGCCCGCGATGGCGGCGAAGAGGAACATGCCCATGCGGCTGGGGAACAGCCATGGCATGGCGATGCCCACTGCATACAGGCCGCAGGCGAACATGACCAGAGGCTTACGGCGACCGATCTTATCGGAGATCGGCCCCGAGACCGCGGTGGACAGTAGCGAAACCACCAGTGTGATGATGGACATCACGGAGATGGCCGCTGCGGAATCGGCCTTGGTGAGTCCGACGTGTTCCTGAAGAATGTACAGCTGGTACGAGGTGATCATCTGATAGGCCACGATCAGGCCGGTGCGGCACAGGAACGCTTTCCAGAAGTCCGCAGCACCCTTGATCGGCGGGCGGAATGTTTCGAGAATGACCTTCCAGACCGGATCCTCGTTCTTCGGCTCCTGAGCGGTGGAACGGTCCTTGGGGTTGATCACGGTGATGATCAGACCGCCGGCCGCCATGCACAGACCTCCCACGATGAAGCCGATGATGGGCTGGAAGATGAAGAAGGATCCCAGCAGTGTGCCGACGCTCTGGCCAACCACCTGGCCGCCGCCATATGCCGCGGATACCGTGGCTCGGCTTCGCTGGGGAATGGAATCGGACAGAGTGGCCACGATCGGGGCGATCATCATGTTGTTGCCGATCATGGCGAACCAGTAGGCGTATCCTACGCCGATGCCGGTCTGCGGGTTACCGATGGCCCAATAGGAGAATCCGGCGATGATTGCGCCGCAGAAGATCCACGGCTTGCGGCGGCCGAATCGAGAGCGGGTGCGGTCGGACATCGATCCGACGATCACATTGATGAAGATGGAGATAAGAGAACCGCCGGCGCTAATCATACCAAGCATGGCAGTGGGATTCGACAGACCGATATCCTTGAGATGCTGGGGCATCAGCACGGAGACGATCATGCTGAAGGCTACGCCGTGCAGGAAGGAATACATCAGGAAGCCGGCGAAGTAACGCTGCATGCGACGGGAAAGACCAAACAGACGATTCGGATCGTATCCGTCTTCGGGATTCATGGGCGGTTGTTTCGGCTCGATGGCAGTTTCAGGGGAAGTATTGGTGGACATGGGAGTTTCCTGTGTTTGGTTGGTAAACGGTGATTGATTCTCTATGGGGTTAGGTTTTCCTAAGGCATTAGTCGTTGAGCTGGATCCATATGGAAGTATCCTGTGGCAGTTTTCCGTCAGGGGTGAGTGGTCCTGATGTCAGCAGGATTTCTCCTTCGGGCAGTGCTTCGGGCTGAGATCCGAAATTGGTGAGATTCGCCCAGCCGTTGGCCCTCCGGTAGGCGATGACTCCGCCGGTGCTGCCTTCCGCGCCATCCGGGGCGTTGGAACTTTGGTCCTCGGCAAGCCATGTCAGCGTAAGATCATCCGTTTGCAGCTTTCGTCGCCATTCCAGCGCAGCACGATATAGGTTGAGCATGGAAGTCGGATCGGATTCCTCGACGCTTACCGCATAATCGGCAAACCATGACGGCTGGGGGAGATGCGGCGTTTCGCTGGGTGTACCATCGGCTTTCACCGCGGGTGAGAATCCGAAGGACGTCGTGTCGTCGCGAGTAACGTTCCACGGAAGCGGTACGCGACAGCCGTCGCGTCCTTTCTGGGAGATTGCCTGAGACATGCCGAATGCTCTTGGATCCTCCAGCTCCTCCCATGGGATGTCGGCCACTTCGAACAGACCGAGTTCTTCACCTTGATAGAGATATGCGGAGCCGGGCAGCGAGAGGGCCATCATGATTTCCGCGCGAGCGCGACGTGTGCCGAGATCTCGCCGTTCTACATACGATTTGCCGTCTCTTAACAGCCAATCCGTGGCAAGCTGATGAGTGCCGGGGGTAGGGATCTGAGGTAGTCCGTATCTGGATGCCTGCCGGGGCACATCATGATTGGAAGCCACCCAAGTGCAGGTGGAACCATTACGCTCGGCCGATTCGATACCGCTTTCGATGGCCTCATGCATTTCGTCTCGAATCCAATTTTTCTTGGCGAATTCGAAGTTGAACACCTGACCAAGTTCGTCCGGCCTGGCGAATAGGGGCTGCCGATCCGGATTCACCCATGCTTCGGCCACCGCGAATCGGGGCGGATCGTATTCATTGAAGACCTTACGCCACTCCCGATAGATCTCATGTACTTCATTGCGGTCATATACCGGATGTGAGCCATCGCTGGGAATCGGTACGGAGAATCCGATGCCATAAATGTCATAATCGTCCAGATCGTCACGGTCCAGATCCTTGGCAAGGCCGGCCGCTACATCGACGCGGAAGCCGTCGGCGCCGTGATCGGACCAGAAACGCAGAGTGGTGAGAAAGTCCTCTCGGACTTCGGGGTTGTTCCAGTTGAAATCCGGTTGCTCGACGGTGAACATGTGCAGGTACCATTGTCCGTCGGGCACGCGGGTCCATGCCGGGCCGCCGAATTTGGCAGTCCAGTTCGTGGGTGGCAGTTCGCCGTTGGGGCCCTTGCCGTCTCGGAAGATGTAGCGGTCGCGCTCCGGGGAGCCGGGGGTGGCCTTCAGCGCATCTTGGAACCAAGGGTGAAGATTGGAACTGTGGTTGGGGACGATGTCGACAATGATCTTGATTCCGGCGGCATGTGCCTTGGTGCTGAGTTCGTCGAAGTCGTCCATGGTGCCGAGCTTGGGGTCGACGTTGCGGTAGTCGTCGACGTCGTAGCCGCCGTCGGCGAGCTGTGAGGGGTAGAAGGGGCTGAGCCAGATGGCGTCGACGCCGAGTTTGGCGAGGTAGTCGATCTTCTCGGTCACACCGGCGAGATCTCCGATGCCGGAACCGGTGGAGTCTTTGAATGAGCGGGGGTAGACCTGATAGACGACGGCCTGCTTCCACCAGGAGGCGGAATCTGTGGATTTCGTGACGGCTGTTGCCGATGTCTGTTCATCTGACTGGGGATTTCGGATGGGCAATTGGGCTCCTTCGCAGGGGTGGCTTAATGGTGCGGCAATGCACCGTTTGTCTTGTGGTTGGAAGCGCTTACATTATGGTTGATACTTTTGGTATCGGTTATTCTGCAATATTTTTTATTATGTATTGCGTCTTTGCTTTAGTGCTTCCTGATGAAAATTAGTATAACGCTTACATAAAATAATGCAAATAATGTATGATACGCCTTGTTTTTCAATAATGTAAGCGATTAACATAAATAATGTAAGTTACATTTTCATGGTATGCGGCATGTGATTGATCGGAGGAGCCATGGTCAGAGCGACCATCAGTGATGTGGCTGCCAGGGCGGGAGTGTCCGAGGCTACGGTCTCTCGGGCGTTGCGTGGTAATGGCAAGGTTCGGGAGGCGACTCGGGCGAAGGTTCGTCGGGCCGCGGAGGAATTGCATTTTTCCTTTTCCAGAAGTGCGGCGTCGCTTGCTTCGGGGAAAACCAATCGTGTGACCATTCTGCTATCGGCCGGTATGAATACGTGGTTTAGTTCCTCGGCCTTGCAGGGAATATACGAGGTGCTTGCGCCACAAGGTTATGATCTTGTGCCTTGCGTGGCTTCATCCAAACGCCAGTTGAAGGATTTTTTCGCTCAGCTGCCTGACTCCAAGAATTCGGACGGCATGATTGTGGTGTCCATTGATCTCAATGAGGAGCAGCGGGCCGAATTGAGGGAGTTGGCTTTACCCTCTGTGGGCTTGAACACACCGTCTCAGGGGTGCTTTGATGCCTCAGTGCGCATCGACGATCGTGAGGGGATGACGCAGGCAGTGCGCCTTCTAGTCTCTTTGGGGCATGAGTGTCTGGCCTTTGTGGACGAACCAGCCCGTGCCGACTTCGAATACAGTGCCAGCGTCCGTGCCGATGGTTTTCGCCGTGCGGGTCTTGAATGTGGTTTGGATGAAAGCCGATTGGTGCACGTCGCCATGCCTTTACTGTCGCATTATGAATCCATGGAGGAGGCCGCTTCGGTGGCTGCCACCAAAATTGTTTCCGACTCCACCTATCCCACGGGAATTTGCGTGCGTACGGACGCCTTTGCGGTACTGCTTATCGATCAGCTTGAACGGTGTGGTGTGCAGGTGCCTCGCGACATATCGGTCATTGGCTTTGACGATAGTACCGTGGCTCCGGTGGCTCATCTCACCACGATCAGGCAGAATCCCGTCGCTCTTGGGCGGGCCGCGGCGGATCGCATTCTTCGACTCATGCGTGGTGAGCCACTGCCTCTGCCGCATGAGTTGGTTTCTCCGTCCCTTATTCTGCGGCGTACCGTTGATCGAATGCGGCGATCCTGACTGCCCGGCTTGGGCGGGTCGTGGTGTCTTTCGATCGTTGTTTGGCGTGTTGCTCGGGGAATATGCGCTCACGCGGGCCGCCCGTCCCGCGTGAGCGTGGTTGACCGTTGTTGCGATTTCAACGATTGTTGCGTGACCTCACATGGGCCGCCCGTCCCACGTGAGACGATACGGGCTATGCGAACCAGAAATCCTTGAAATCGTATTTGAAGACGCGATAGATGAAGGCGCTGTTGATTGTCATCGTGTAGTCGCGCAGCAGGGTGCCGTCCGCGGTGTACACGCCCCACACACCCTTGATGCCCGATTCGGTGATGATCGTGCCGTCCGAATACTCCTCGGCGCTGCTGATGTAGCCGGAGTACGGCACCGCGAACCGTGTGACCAGCTTATAGGTCCCTGCCTTCTCGTCCACCAGATACTTCTGGAAGTACGACTTGTTGCTCGAGTCCTGCGAGGCGAGGTTGGTCACCATGCCGGGAATCTGCGACCAGTCGTAGTCGGTGGTGGAGCTCACGCCGCCGTTGTTGTTGAACATGTAGAGGTAGTACTGGCCGTCCGGCAGCGAATCATCCTTCACATAGGTGACCGTGTGCTGGCCTCCCGAACTGGGGAAGTCGCCGATCTTGGTGAGATTGTATTTCGCGTAGTCGGTGCTCTGCCAGAACGTGCTCTCGCCGATGATGTACTTCAGCGTCGGCTTCGTGCTCACGTCGTCGATCTTGATGATCGAGGAGGTTTCGCGGGAGCTGACGATGATGCTGTCGTCGTCGCTCACGTACTGGATCGTATTGAGATGAATCCAGTCCCATGCGTCGGAGCCGGAGTCGGTGGACGTGGCCTTGGCGTCGGCGTCGTGCTTGGTGCCGGCCTTGTATGATGCCATGAGCGTGCCCATGTCCACGGCCAGCGTGGTCTTGCCGGTGGCGAGGTTCACGCGTACGACCTTGTCCTGCACGGAATTGCCCTTCATGTCGGTGGCGAGCACGAGCAGATTGCCGTTGTCGTCGAACACGTAGTCGTGGTGGAGAATGTACCGCTCGCCGAGATTGTAGAACTTCTCGATGCGGCCGAGCCTGTTCATCGCCACGATGTCGTGCGTGGAGGCGCTGAAGTACATGAGCCCGTCCTTGAAGACGAGACGCTGGGCTCGGTAGTAGAGGATCGGGATCTCGCCGCGCAGCACGCCGTAGTCGTCGTAGAGGTAGATGAGGTCCTGCTCGTTGCTGTCGTTGCCGAGCACCGCGTACAGGCCGTTGCCCATCGTGCCGGCGTACTGCGTTTCGGTGCCGGTTTCGGTGACGGTGCGGTCGAGCCGGATCTGCTCCCCGCCGATCGTGGACGGCGCCTTGCGGTGGATGGTGTGCGTGGTGGTGCTGCCATCCTGCTTGGTTAACGTGACGGTGATGTCGTTCTCCTCGCCGGGGATCAGGCCGATCACCTGGAATTCATGCACGGTGGCGTAGGAGTCGCCGCCCGATGGCGTGGCGGAGAAGTCCGGGTAGTCGGTCTTCGGCGCGCTCACCGTGTAGGAGACCTTCACCGCGTCGTCGGTTGTGAAGTACACGTAGAGCGACGTGGTGTTGGTGCCGTACGGATTGTTCGCGACCAGCATGTGGTCGGATGTCCATTCGCCGGATGATTTCTGGCTGTCGAGATCGGTTTGCGCCTGCTGCTGGTAGTCCTCGGTGTAGATCTTCGCGATTTTCGCCGAGACGTCGGATTCCGCCGCGGCATGTTCAACGGAGGAGAATGCGGCGAGCGAGACCGTGGCGGACAATGCCACGACGGCTATGGCGCTGGCCGCGGTCTGGATCGTGCGAGCCCTGAGATTCATGGTGACCTTTCGAAACGGGGAAGGAAGATATTCGCACCGTAGGGCCGTGATCTCCGCCATGACTGGGGTTTGGCTGGATGAACCGTGAAAAACAGGGGCAAGAATTCTAGTAATGATGATGTGCCGGGGCAATCATCCGCACGGATGATTCGGTGGCGATGCGTGATGGATTGCAGCGCATAATCGCCGATATGCACCGCAATCCATCGAAACCAGCGTGATTCTCATGGATTGCGGCGGCAAACCCCGCTTTTGACGTCGCCATCCATAAGAGGCCATGTGTGCGAGCCGGTAATGGGGTGATCCGTGGGGTATCGGGTGGCGTGATGTTGTGGAAGGGCGATGTTGACGGCTGTCGGTGGGTGCTTTGGTGATGGCATCTGAGTGGGAATAGGAAAAGGCCCCGTAGCCTTTTGGGCTGCGGGGCCTGGGGGAGGGATGGACGGGTACGTCTTGAGTTGGGGTTGTGGCCCCGACCTCTGCCGAGGCCACAACGCTTTGGCGCTTCCCGCCGGGTTGCTCCGGCAGGGGAGGGAGGGTGTTACTTGACGCGCTTGATGCCGAGGACGGCGATCGCGGCGATCGCGGCCATGGCGATGGCGGTCGGGAACACGAAGTTGTAGGAGCCGGTGGCGGCGACGATGCTGGAGGTGATCGCCACGCCGATGGCCTGACCGGCGCAGGTGGCGATGTTCATGAAGCCGAGGTCCTTACCGGCGGTCTCCTTGTTCGGCAGCACGTCGACGTTCAGAGCCTGATCGACGGAGAGGTACATGCCGTAACCGAAGGAGGCGATGCCGCCGAAGAGGAACATGCCCATCTGGGTCGGGAAGATCCACGGCATGGCCAGACCGATGGCGAACACGGCGCAGGCGACGGCGATCGGGGCCTTGCGGCGGTGGAGGGCGTCGGCGATCGGGCCGGAGATCAGGGAGGCGATCATCGAGGCGACCATGGTGAGCACGGAGATCACGGACATGGAGACGGCAGCCTGCTTGGTGCTCTCACCGATGTGATCGGTCAGGATGTACAGCTGGTAGCTGAAGATCATCTGGTAGGCGACGATGAGGCAGGTACGGCAGATGAACGCGCGGTAGAAGTCGCCGCAGTTCTTCAGCGGCGGGGTGAGGGATTCGACGATCACCTTCCACATCGGCTTGGAGGTGTCCTTAACCATGTCCTTGGAGGACGGTTCCTTCGGGGTGATGACGACGGCGAGCACGCCGGCGGCCAGAGCGCACAGACCCGTGCAGACGAAGCCGATCTCGACGTTTTCGATGAAGCGGGAGCCGATGAGCGTACCGATGCCCTGGCCGATCACGCCGCCGCCGCCGATGGCCGCGGAGACGGTCGCACGGTTGGATTCCTCAACACGGTCAGAGATCAACGCGTAGATCGGGGCCTGCACCATGTTCAGACCGATCAGGGCGATGACGTAGAAGATGCCGATAAGCACGGCGGTGGACGGACGGCTCAGCGACCAGAAGCAGATGCCGTAGATGAACGCGCCGGTGAAGATCCACGGGGTGCGCTTGCCCCAGCGGCTGGCGGTGCGGTCGGAGAGGGCGCCGATGAACAGGGCGATGAAGATCGAGGCGATGGAGCCTGCGGAGTTGATGGCGCCGAGCGCGGCGGTCGACTCGGTGGCGCCCATGCCGAGGTCCGCACGCAGACGCTGCGGGACCAGCACCGACATAGTGCCGAAGAAGGCGACGCCGGACAGCACGGCGAAGGCCATGAAGCCGCCAACGTAGCGCCACTTCTCCGACTTGGTGTTTGCGGGAGTCGGGTTCACTGTTGCAGTGGACATTTTCCTTTTCTCCTCTTCCTTGAGTTGCTGTTGTGTCAGATAACGAATGATGGAGCCTGTGACGCGACCGGTCGGGGTATGCGATGCTCGACACACTCAAGGCCGTTCGGCCCCGCGCCCGGTCGAGCCGGGCGCTAGCTTACGGTCGAGCATCGCATACCCCTCCCTCTCTGACGCAGTCATGCATCTCGCGTCGAAAGGAACGAATGGGGGAGCGTTAGAGCTGAATCCAGGCGGAGGTGTCCTGGGGGAGCTTGCCGTCCTCGGTCAGCGGGCCGGAGGTGAGCAGCAGCTCGCCGGCGGGCAGGTCGACCGGATCGGCGCCGAAGTTGGTGATCGAGGCCCAGCCGTTGGCTCGCTTGTAGGCGATGGTGCCTCCGGTGAAGCCGTTGGCGCCGTCGGGCTTGCCGCTGGAGCGGTCCTCGGGCAGCCATTCGATGCTCAGGTCGGTGGTCTGCAGCTTGTGGCGCAGCTCGAGCACCTTGCGGTAGAGGTTGAGCATGGAGTCCGGGTCGGCGTCCTCCACGTCGGCGGCGAAGTCCTTGTACCATGCCGGCTGCGGCAGGTGCGGTTCCTCGGTGGCGTCGGCGGGGGAGAAGCCGAAGGAGCCTCCGGTGCCGAATTCGTCGCCGGGGTGCGCCAGCTTCGGGGCGTCGGCGGCGGTCCAGGGCAGCGGCACGCGGCAGCCGTCGCGGCCCTTGGTGCTGGCGGCCTGCGAGGTGCGGTGGCCGGACGGGTCCTCGACGCGGTCCCACGGGATGTCGGCCACTTCGAACAGGCCGAGCTCCTCGCCCTGGTACACGTAGGCGGATCCGGGCAGGGCCATTTCCATGAGGATGGCGGCGCGGGCGCGCTTGGTGCCGAGCTCCTTGTCCAGCGGGTAGGTGGTGCCGTCGCGCAGCACCCAGTCCTTGGCGAGCTGGTGGTATTCGCTGGTCGGCACCTGCGGCAGGCCGTAGCGGGTGGCGTGGCGGACCACGTCGTGGTTGCTCATCACCCAGGTGGCGGAGGAGCCGGAGCGATCGGCGCTTTCGATGCCCTCCTCGATGGCCTGGTGCATGGCGTCGCGGATCCAGTCCTTCTTGGCGAACTCGAAGTTGAAGATCTGGCCCAGATCGTCGGGGCTGGCGTACAGGTACTGGCGGTTGGGCTGCACCCAGGCTTCGGCGACGGCGAATGCCGGCGGATCGTACTCGTTGAACACCTTGCGCCACTCGTGGTAGATCTCGTGGACCTCGTCGCGGTCGATCACCGGGTGGGAGCCGTCATCGGGCTGGTCGGAGGTGCACCACACGACGTAGTTGTCGAGGTCGTCGCGGTCGAGATCCTTGGCCAGGCCGTGGGCAACGTCCACGCGGAAGCCGTCGGCGCCGTGGTCGAGCCAGAAGCGCAGGGTCTTGAGGAAGTCCTCGCGGACCTCGGGGTTGTTCCAGTTCCAGTCGGGCTGTTCCTTGGTGAACATGTGCAGGTACCACTGGCCGTCGGGCACGCGGGTCCATGCCGGGCCGCCGAAGTGGTTCTCCCAGTTGCTCGGCGGGATGTCACCGTTGGGTCCCTTGCCGTCGCGGAAGATGTAGCGCTCGCGCTCCGGGGAGCCGGGGGCGGCCTTCAGGGCCTCCTGGAACCAGGGGTGAAGATTGGAGGAGTGGTTCGGGACGATGTCCACGACCACCTTGATGTTCTTGGCGTGGGCGGCCTTGGCGAGTTCGTCGAAGTCGTCCATGGTGCCGAGCTTGGGGTCGACGTTGCGGTAGTCATCGACGTCGTAGCCGCCGTCGGCGAGCTGAGAGGGGTAGAAGGGGCTGAGCCAGATGGCGTCGACGCCAAGCTTGGCCAGATAGTCGATCTTCTCGGTCACTCCGGCGATCTGGCCGAGGCCGGATCCCTTCGAGTCCTTGAACGAGCGGGGGTAGACCTGATAGACGACTGCCTGCTTCCACCACAGAGCCGGATCGTTTGCTGCTTCCATGTTCCGTTCCTTCCCATCCTGATGTTGCCGTTGTTAATAAAAACGCTTGCATGACTGAGAGCATTGCGAACACTCGGTTGTGCGGGTGTTGTGAGGTCAGTTCTCGTGCGTCTTTGTGAGACTCTGTGAACCTAGCGTGTCAGTCCTGCGTCGTTGCGTTCTTGTTTAACGTTGTTAACGATAATAGCGCTTGCATTGCTGTTATCAAAACGTTATCGGCGTGTCGTGATGTAAGAACGGTAAAACCCTTGCAATTATTGGTGTTTCGGCGGTGCAAACGTTTGTATGTATAATGATCATACCGTTTGCATTGCGGAGTTTTGGCAGCGCTGCCCGCAACAATCGGCAGCAAATGGGATCAACATATCCGATTTTCCGTCGCGATGCATACAGTAAGGCATATATCCGTATGGTGTAACGGTTTTGATGCGGGTTTTTGTCCACGGCGATAGAGGCATAGGAGGTTCATGATGGCGCGTACCACGATCGGCGATGTGGCCAAGGCGGCCGGAGTCTCCGTATCCACGGTCTCCCGTGCGCTGCGCGGGCTCGACAAGGTGAATCCGGATACCCGCAAACGAGTGGAGGACGCCGCCGGGCGTCTGCACTTCAGCTTCTCCAAAAGCGCTTCCTCGCTCGCCAGCGGCAAGACGATGAGGGTGGCGGTGCTGCTGCCCAACCAGATCAGCGGATGGTTCACCTCGCACGCCTTCGAAGGCGTCTACGAAGTGCTGTCGCAGGAGGGCTACGACGTGATCCCCTACGTGATGTGGGAGCAGCGGGATCTCGACGCCTTCTTCCAGAACCTGCCTGGCAACCAGAACGTGGACGCCGTGGTGGTGGTGTCGTTCGCGCTCACCGAGGCGCAGACGAAGGTGCTCGAAGGGCTCACCGTGCCGGTGCTCGGCCTCA
This sequence comes from Bifidobacterium simiarum, assembly GCF_002802905.1. Taxonomy (GTDB): domain Bacteria; phylum Actinomycetota; class Actinomycetes; order Actinomycetales; family Bifidobacteriaceae; genus Galliscardovia; species Galliscardovia simiarum. Next base: position 48,058 of record NZ_PEBK01000009.1, on the reverse strand, counting down.
ACACCCCGGGCGACGAAGGCTTCGCCGCCACCGCCCGCGTGGATGACATCGCCTCCATGCAGGCGCCGGTCCGTCTGCTGCATTCGCTTGGTCATCGCAGTCTCGCCTACGTGGAGCAGCCGGAGGTCTCGCCGTTCCTGAGCACCTCCGACCTGCGCACGCAGGGCTTCGAGGAGGCGGCGAAGGCGCTCGGCTACGGCGACGAGGACATCCTGATCGTGCCCGCGGTGGGACACACCGGCATGCGCAGCGAGCAGGACGAGTTCTCCGGGATCGCCGCGCAGCTCATGAGCGCGCCGTCCGCGCCGACCGGCGTATGCGTGGAGAACGACAAGGTGGCCTCCGCGCTGGTCAAGGAGCTGCGTCGGCTGGGCGTGGACGTGCCGGCGGAGATGTCGGTGATCGGTTTCGACGACGACTACCGGGCCGCACTGATGGACCTGACCACCGTGCACCAGAACCCGCTGGAGACCGGACGGCTCATCGGGCGCAAGGCGCTGACCCTGATGCGCGGCGAACCGCTGGACGAGCCGTACACAGTGATCCCCACCTCGCTGGTCCTGCGCGGCACCACCAACGTGCCCCCGCAGGACTAGTCCGCCCGGCCGCGCCCGTTCCGCCCGCCCCGGATCTCCCCGCCCGGCCAGTCCCGCCCCGATCGTCGGCGGCATCCACCGGCCTGTTCGGGCTTCGAGGTATGCTGACATGTTCCATAATGACGAGCGTGCCGGAGGATCGCGACGCATCGCGAACGGCATGCAACGGAAAGGCGGCGGCAATGGCATCGCACAACGACAAGGAGACCTTCGACCCCAAGGAGTCCCGACTCATCTGGATCGACTGCGAGATGACGGGTCTCGACATCTTCCACGACGAGCTGTGCGAGGTCTCCGTGGTCCCGACCGACTTCGACCTCAACGTGCTTGACGAAGGCATCGATCTGGTCATCAAGCCGTCCGACGCCGCTGTGGCCCACATGAACGACTTCGTGCGCAACATGCACACCTCGTCCGGTCTGATCGACGAATGGAACGCCAACGGTCTGGAGCTCGACGAGGCGCAGCGGCAGGTGATCGAATACGTGAGGCAGTGGCTGCCGAAGCGTGGCAAGGCGCATCTGGCCGGCAACTCGGTGGGCAGCGACAAGAAGTTCCTTGACCGCTACATGCCCGACCTCATGAGCCTGCTGCACTACCGCGTGATCGACGTGAGCACGCTCAAGGAGCTCGCCCGCCGCTGGTACCCGGACGTCTACCTCAACAAGCCGGCCAAGCACGGCGGCCACCGCGCGCTCGCCGACATCATCGAATCGCTCGACGAACTGCGCTACTACCGCAAGGCGTTCTTCGTGCCCGCCCCCGGCCCGGATGCCGCGGGCGCGAAGGCCATCGCCGCCGACATCGAGGCGACGAGCCTGCTGCGCACGTACGAGGAAAACGGCAACCCCGTCGAGGACCCGAACAAGGCCGAGAAGGCCGACTACTAAACCGGTCCTGATCCGCCAGTCCGGTCCGGTGGATCAGCCGAGTCGCAGATAGAGATGATAGGGCTGGCCGACGTCGATCAGCCCTATCGGCCGGAACCGTATGCCGCTGGGACGGTGTACCCATTCCAGATCATGGCCCAACCGAGATAGCGAGGCCGCGGGATCGTCGGGGTCGATGTCGATCGGCATCAAATCGGCCACATCCACCGGCGGCACGCGCATATGCGCATTCGTATTCGTACTGGCCGGTTCGGCGTCAGCCTCCTGACCGTCACCACCCTGACTGTCACCACCCTGAGCAATACCGTCCTGATCCGTATTGTCCTGATCGGCATCGTTCCTCCCGGAACTCCCGTCCCGATCGCCGCCGTACGGCCCCGGGCCGTGCAGCGCCGCCAGCACATATGGTCCCCACGACACCGAAACCACCGAAGGATCGTCCGGCGTTGCGGTCACCGCGAGCCGGGGGCGGAACATCAGATCGATATGGGCGCCGGCCCACGACGTCAGTCCGGCCTGGGCCAGCGCGTGATGATCGAGAATCAGCTCGCGATCGACGCCGTCATAATCGGCACCATTCTGATCGACACCGCCATGATCGGCATTGTCATAACCGGCACCGTCAGAACCGGCCTCTCCATAACCGACGCGCAGCGTGACGTCGTTCATCATGACGATCGGCCGATCCGCAGCCCGTCCAGTCGCCCACCATGGCACCCGCAGACACAGCACGTCGTAGGGCATCCGGTCGAGGTCGATGGCCACATGACCCGGATTGTCGTCCCGCACCTTGATTCTCAGTCGTATGCCGGTGCTCGGATCGGCAATGCTGCCCGGCAGATACTGCGTGAGATGCAGAGCCGAACGGTTCATGTCGACCAGCGCCATGCCCTCCGCGAATCGGAACGGCGTCTCCATGCCGGTGCCGTGGCAGCAGGTGTTGCCGTCGAGATCGAAGGACTTGACCCCACCCGGCGTGGTCGGCAGAAAATACGTGCTGCCGCCGTCCGGCCGGGGAGAGACCGAGGCGAGCAGATGATTGCGCGTGGCCAGCTCCACATAGTCTGCAAGGCCCATGCCGACGCGACCCCGAGCATCATCCCGTGCATCATCCCGCGCGCCCTCATGCAGCCGCAGCCGATGCGCCAGCTTCACCATGTTGTAGGTGGCGCAGGATTCTGCGGTCTCCTCGCCCAGCTCCCCGGCGATCACGCCCGGTGCGTGCAGCATCTCCCCTCGGCCGAACCCACCGAAGGCGTACATGTGATCCGCGGTCATCTCCCGCCAGAACCGTTTCGCTGCCGTAAGATACCGGTTCTCTCCCGTTCGTTCGTAGAGCCGCACCCACCCGATCACCTGCGGAATATGCTGATTGGCGTGCATCCCGTCCAGGGCATCGACCCCGTGCAGCAGCGGTGCCATCAGCCGGTCGTTGTCGAACAGCCGGGCGGCGTCGGTCAGCCTGTTCGCGTCCGTCGCGTCAGTCTCGTCCGTCGCGTCCATCCCGGCCGCGGCCTTCTCATCTGCGTCGTCATCCGTGTCGTCATCCGTGTCGTCCCTGCGCGATTTGAGTCGGTCGGCCAGCAGGGCCAACGACTCGTTGAGTCCGCCGAATTCCCCGGCGATGTACATGCCCCACATACGCTGCAGCTGCGATGCGGGCAGCCGCCCCAGCCGTCTCGCCGTCCACAGGCCGAGTCCGCGGGCCAGATCGAGGGCCGGCTCCGATCCGGTCAGGTCGTAGGCGTCGAGCAGTCCGGCGATCAGCTTGTGCAGGGTGTAGTACGGCGCCCAGATCGTCGGATACGGTACGAACCGCTCCAAGTCATCGAACTGCGATTCGTCGTAGGCCGAAAGAAATCCGGGATGGATGCCGGGCCGTTTGGCGAAGGCGTCGCGCACCTCGACCAGCCCGTCGATCAGGGCGTCGAGGGTGCCGAGCACCGCGTCGTCGCCGGTTGCGGCATGGCACAGGGCCAGCGCGGAGAGTGCATGCCCGGTGGTGTGGCCGCGCAGGAGACAGTCGGGTGAATCCCATCCGGTCATCGGTTCGGCGCCGCGGTCGGGCAGACCGGCCGATCGGCGGAACATGACCAGCAGCCGGTCGACGTCGAGCGTGCGGAGATAGTCGAGTCTGGCCCGTTGCGCCCGGCCGAGCAGACCGGACGGATCGAGACGGACGGAGGAGATCGGAATCTCGCGCAATGCGGACGATGCGGATGCGGAAGACGCGGATGCGGGTGACATGGATGGCTTCTTTCGGACTTAGGGCATGGACTTAGGGCAGATGGATTCAGGGCAGGCGGATTCGGAACGGTGACCAGGATCGGCACGGTGGTACCGGTCGGCACGGTGACCGGCGCCGGGACTCCGATTCGGGTCGCCGATATTGCTTATGACGCGGCCTTGAGCAGGAACAGCCGCGACGTGCCGTCCCCGAGGGGCGGGGAACCCCAGGTGACGGTGGCGCGGTCGGTGAGCGTCAGTCCGGCCAGCCGCAGTTCGTCACCGTACCGCGGCCGGTGTGCGGTACGCATGACCGGCCCGTCGAGATCGATTTCGGTGACCGCGTAGCGCAACGCATCGTCCAGTCCGGCGAGCCGTAGATGCCGGACCGGCAGATTCACACCGGTCAGCGCCCGATACCAGCCGACGAGCGCGGTCCGGCGGTCGGGGGAGACGACCATCCACGCGGCATCGGCGAGGTCGGTGCCGGACCCGCCGCCAAACCCAGCGTCGCCAAACCCGGACCGGGCATCGAACGGGCTGATCAGTCGCCAGAACGTACCGCGGACCATGAGATCGTCGAGGGATCGTACGAATCCGATCTGCCGACGGACCGCCTCGCGCTCGGTGTCGGTCAGGCTCCGCGGGTCGAGTTCGTAGCCGAACGTGCCGAACATCGCCACGGCGGCCCGGGTGCCGAACGACGTCGTCCGGCCGGTCTGTTCGTTCGGCACGGCGGAGACGTGATTCGACATGGCGTCGGGAGGCTGGACCATCGACGTGCCGTATTGGATCCTCACCCGCTCCACGGCGTCGGTGTCGTCGGAGATCCACGCCTGCGGTGCATAGGCCAGCGTGCCGAAGTCCACGCGGGCGCCACCGCTGGCGCACGATTCGATAAGCAGATCGGGGAATCGCGTGGTCAGACGCCGCAACAGATCGTAATAGCCCAGCACGTACCGGTGGTAGACCTCACCCTGCCGTTCGGGCGGCCACGCGGTGGAATAGACCTCGGCGAGCGAACGGTTCATATCCCATTTCACATAGTCGATACCCGCCCCGCCGATCACCGCGGTCATGGCCGAATACAGGTAATCGACCACCTCGGGCCGGGTCATGTCGAGCACGAACTGCCGTCGCTGCACGCTCAGATCACGCAGCGGGATCCGCGGATCGGCCAGCACCCAGTCGTGGTGGGCGCGGTACAGCTCACTGTCCTCACTGATCATCTCCGGTTCGAACCACAGGCCCAGCTTCAGTCCCAGACCATGCACGGCGTCGGCCAGCGGCCGCAGTCCGTCCGGGAACTTCCGCGGATCCGGCGTCCAGTCGCCCAGCGAGGAGTCCGCCCGGTCGCGATGCCCGAACCATCCGTCATCCACCACCAGCATCTCGACGCCCAGATCGGCGGCGGAACGGGCCATGTCGGTCAGCGAGCCGAGATCCATGGCCATGTGCACCGCCTCCCAGGTGTTCAGCACGATCGGCCGGCGACGATCCTTCCACGGGCCGCGCATCACATGATCGCGGGCGAAGACGTGGAAGGTCTGGCTCAGCCCGTTGAGTCCATGCTCGGTATGGGCGATCACCGCCTCGGGGGTGACGAAGTCCTCGCCGGGCTCCAGTCGCCATGAGAACAATGCCGGATTGATGCCGATGCGCAGTCTCGCCGTACCGTAGGAATCCACATGCACGTCGGCGTCGAAATTGCCGCTGTAGAGTAGGGCCACTCCGATCGCCTCGCCCTGCATCTCGTCGGCGGACCGTCTGGCGAGCGCGAGATACGGGCTGGCGTGCTGGCTGCTGTGGCCCCTGAGCGAGGAGACGCCCTGCGATCCGATGCGCAGCGGCATACGCTGGATCGAGCATTCGCGGCCCCACGCTCCGGTGAGGGTGATGAGATCCCAGTCGGCGTCGGGCAGATCGAGGTTCGCGCTGTACGCGGCCTCCACGGTCAGCGGGCGATGGCCGACGTTGACGATCCGCGCACTGCGGACGATCGCCGGCAGATCGTCGAACAGCGTGTACGAGAGGGTGACCGACAGTCCGAACCGCGGGTCAGCCATGTCGATCAGCAGGGTCTTGCCGTCCTCGGGGTGCGTGACGTACGAGGAGGGCAGTCCCTCCAGTTCGGGTTTGCCCTGGATCACCCGATGACCGCGGTACGTCAGGTTCACCGCGTGCGAGCCGGTGGCGTCCCGCACGCTCAGGGCGCAGGGCCTGAGATCGGACGAGCCGGCCTGCGGGTATTCGCGCCGGACCAGCTCCTTGGACAGTCCGCCGTACCGTTCGGCCGCCTGCATGACGTCGCGGCAGGCGATGTCCTGCAGATCGGCCATGTCGCCGGAACAGCGCAGGGCCGAGCCGAAGTACAGGGTGTTGAGGTCGCCGTTCTCCAGTACGCGCATGATATGGCTGATCCGCCCATTGCTCAGGTGGAACTGCCGTCGGCCGAGATTATCGATGATGATCATGCTTCCGCCCCCTTGTCGAAGCGATGTCGAAGCGATGCGCAGTTGTGGCCAAGCCTACGGAGGGCCATGTTTCGGCATGGTGATCTGGGCGTAACGGTGGGAACGGATTCCGAACCCCAGTTCACTTCGGCGTTACATCGGTGCAAAGTGTTGTGCGAATTCGTCGCCTTACATAAAAGACATCACTTCACCACGAAGAACCGGTTCCACGGTTCGCCGTCGTCCCACCCCACACGGAACGCCGGCGTCTCCGCCCTGATTCTCCCCTTTTCCAATCCCACATCTCAGGCCGGACCACAACGGCCGTAAGAAAGAGGAACCATAAATGAACAGAAGAAGCAAGGCAGCGGGCGCGGCGGCCATCATGGCCGTCGCAGCGATGGTACTCAGCGGTTGCGGAGGCGGTTCGTCCTCCGACTCCTCGTCCGGCGAGGCCAAGACCGGCGGCACCATCAAGCTGGTGGGCACCGACGACATCGACCATCTTGACCCGACCGGCAGCTCGCTGGTGAGCACCTACACGTTCCAGCGTGCCATCAGCCGCCAGCTCATCAGCTACAAGGCCAGCAACGACGCCAAGGAGCAGGTCGAGGCCCAGCCCGATCTGGCCGAATCCATGCCCGAGGTCTCCTCCGACGGCCTGACCTACACGTTCAAGCTGCGCAAGGACGCCATGTGGAGCACCGACCCCGCCCGGGCCATCACCTCCGAGGACGTGGCCAACGGCTTCAAGAAGGTCTGCAATCCGCTGCTGCCCTCCGCCGCGGCCTCCTACTTCAACGTGATCGACGGCATGGAACAGTACTGCGCCGCCTACGACACCAAGAACCCCACCGCCGCGAATGTCAAGCAGCACATCCTCAACGACAACGTCTCCGGCATCACCACCCCCGACGACCAGACCATCGTGTTCAAGCTCAAGGAGAAGGCCTCCGACTTCATTTACATGGTCTCGCTCGACAACGTCTCCCCGGTGGCCAAGGAATCGCTCGACTACGAGCCCGACAGCCCCGACTACCGTTCGCACTACATCTCCTCCGGCCCGTACACCGTTGACGAGTACAAGGCCGACAGCCACCTGTACCTCAAGCGCAACCCCAACTGGAAGAAGGCCTCCGATCCGCTGCGCGCCGCGAACGCCGACCGCATCGAATTCACGTTCGGCGTCAGCGCAGACAACGCCATCCAGCAGGTCTCCAACGGCGACGCCGACGGCCTGTGGGCCATGAACGTGCCCGCCGCGCAGTGGGGCACCCTCCAGGCCACCAACGGCGACAACATGAGCACGTTCTCCCAGGGCGGCTCGAACTTCCTGTGGTTCAACACACTGTCGAACAACAACGGCGGCGCACTGAAGAAGACCGACGTGCGCAAGGCCCTCCAGTACGCGGTGGACAAGGCCGCGTTCGTGCAGAAGCTCGGCGGCAGCGAACTCGCCGAACCGGCCATCGGCATCTTCGGCCGCGGCGTCGTCGGCTTCGACGAGAAGAACGACCCGTACAAGACCGACGGCAACAAGGGCGACCCGGCCAAGACCAAGGAACTGCTCGCCAAGGCCGGCGTGAGCAACCTGAAGCTCAAGCTCGCCTACCGTTCCGACAACGCCACCGAGCCCTCGATCGCGCAGATCATCCAGCAGGACATGAAGAAGGCCGGCGTCGACGTGGAACTCGTGCCCGTGCCCGCCTCCGACTTCTACGCCAGCTTCATGACCACGCCCGACAACACCAAGAACGGCAAGTGGGACATCGCCCTGTGCGGCTGGAACCCCGACTGGGTCGGCGGCGCGGCCCGCTCCGTCTTCCAGCCCCAGTTCACCTACACCGGCACCGCGCAGGTGTACAACTACGACAACTACAACAACGACAAGGCCAGCTCGCTCGCCAAGCAGGCGCTCGCCAGCTCCAGCACCTCCGACGCGGAGAAGCTGTGGGGCGAGGTCAACGACGCTGTGATGAACGATCCGCCGGTCCTGCCGCTGTACTCGGTGAAGGCGACGCTGATCCACAGCAGCGCGATCAAGAACGCCTCCATCTTCGCGCTCGCCGCCGGCTACGACTGGACCAACGTCTCGGTCGAACGGTAGCGGTTTCGGCCCCCGCCCGCGATCGGATGATCGTGTGATCGGCGGGGGCCGGTTTTCATCCCCTGATTGATTCTTGTTTTCCCCATTCTTTTCCTGTTCATTCCCATGGTGCCGGCGCGGCCTCGATGTGAGCGCTCCCGTCGGAAAACGAAGGAGTCATGGATGTCCATTCTTCAGGTACACGACGTATGCGTGAACCTGCCCACGGAGGACGGTGTGGTCCACGCGGTGCAGCACGTATCATTCGAAGTCGATAAGGGCGAGGTGTTCGGCATCGTCGGCGAATCCGGTTCCGGCAAAAGCGTGCTCACCCAGGCGATCACCGGGCTCATGCCCGGCGCCGAGGTGAGCGGCACGGCGGTGTTCGACGGCATGGATCTGCTCACCGCCACGCCGAAGCAGCTGCGTTCGATGCGCGGCAACAAGATCGGCATGATCTTCCAGGATCCGCTTTCCAGCCTCCACCCGTACTTCACGATCGGCTCGCAGATCGTGGAGGTGATCCGCACCCACGAGCCGCATACCTCGCGCGAGGAGGCCCGCAGGCGGGCGATCGAAATGCTCGAGATGGTCGGCATCAAGAACGCCGACCAGCGGTTCGGCGACTATCCCCACCAGTTTTCCGGCGGCATGCGGCAGCGCGTGATGATCGCCATGGCGCTGGTGCTGCGTCCGGAGATGATCATCGCCGACGAGCCGACCACGGCGCTGGACGTGACGATCCAGAAGCAGGTGCTCGACGTGCTGCGTGACATGTCCGACCGGCTTGGCACCACCGTGATCATGATCTCCCACGATCTGACCCTGCTCGGCTCGTTCGCCGACCGGGCGATGGTGATGTACGCCGGCCACCAGCTGGAAACCGGTCCGGTCGAGGCACTGTTCTCCCGGCCTGCCCATCCGTACACGCTCGGCCTGCTGCATTCCTCGCCGGACGCCGAGGGCGACCGCAAGCGCCTCACCCCGATCGAGGGCCGTATGCCCAGCCTGCTCGACGTGCCGACCGGATGCGTGTTCGCGCCCCGATGTCCGGACGCCACCGACCGGTGCTTCCGCGAGGCTCCGCCGCGCGTGACCCTCAGCGACGGCGTGACGGTGAGCTGCTGGATGAAAACCGATCCGACGCCGGCCGAGGCCAAGCCGGAGATCGATGAATTCGTGCTGCAGCGCGCCCGGGACCGTGCTGAGGAAGCCGCCGCACAGGCATCCCGGTCCGGCGCGACCGAGGAATGGCCGGTCGACAGGAACGCGCCGATCGCCGTCGTCAACGATCTGCACCTGACCTACGGCGCCGGCACCCGCAACGCGGTCGAAGTGCTCAAGGGCATCGACCTGACCGTCAACCGCGGCGACTCGATCGGACTGGTCGGCGAATCCGGCTGCGGCAAGACCACGCTCGCCCGCGTGATCGCCGGACTTCTGCCGGCCACCAGCGGCAAGGTCACGCTGCTGGGCAAGGACAACGCCACCGTCACCAAGGCGGAGTGGCGCGAGCAGCGCCGGCATGTGCAGCTGGTGTTCCAGGACCCGTATGGGTCGCTCAACCCCCGCCGTCGCGTCGGCTCGATCATCGGCGAGCCGCTGCGCATCCAGCACCACTGGTCCGGCGAGCGCCTGAAGAAGCGGGTGCAGGAGCTCATGGAGCTCGTCGGCCTCAACCCCGAGCACTACAACCGGTATCCCGGCGAATTCTCCGGCGGCCAGCGTCAGCGCATCGGCATCGCCCGGGCGCTCGCACTCGACCCGGAGCTGATCATCTTCGACGAGCCGGTCTCCGCCCTCGACGTGTCGATTCAGGCACAGATCCTCAACCTCATTCAGGACCTGCAGGACGCCTTCGGCTACACGTATCTGTTCATTTCGCATGATCTGGCCGTGGTGAGGCATGTGTGCAGCCGGGTGGTGGTGATCGAGAACGGGCGGATCGTCGAACGCGGCGACACCGACCGCATCTACGACGACCCGCAGGCCGCGTTCACGAAGCGGCTGCTGGCCGCGTCGGTGCGGGCGATTCCGCCGCAGAGTCCGGCGACGGCGTCCCGCGTGATGGTGAAGGAGGTGGCCGCATGAGTGAGGCGACCGTAAGAAACACGACGTCGGCCGATGCCAAGACCAGTCTCGGCACGGTCGGTGCCGCGAGCAACAAGCCGACGAGCGGCCGGAAGATCGAGCAGCTGAGCACCGGTCAGGCCACCTGGCGGCGCCTCAGGCACGACAAGGCCTCGATGATCGCCATGGGGTTCATCGTCTTTCTGGTGCTGCTGGCCGTCTTCGCCCCCGTGCTGGCCATGGTCACCGGGCATGATCCGGCGCAGCAGTACCGTGAAACCGGTCTGACCGCCACGGGCCTGCCCACCGGACCGGGCCATGAGTTCTGGTTCGGTGCCGATCAGCTGGGCCGCGACGAGCTTGTGCGCATCGCCTACGGTGCCCGCGTCTCCCTGCTGGTCGGCGTGGTCGCCTCGATGTGCGGCTCGCTGATCGCCGTCGTCATCGGCGTGCTGGCCGGCTACTTCGGCGGCTGGGTCGACAACGTGCTCTCCCGCATCACCGACTTCGTGATGACGATCCCGTTCCTGCTGTGCGCGCTGGCCCTGGTCTCCGTGTTCGGTGCGAGCATCCGCATGTGCCTGTTCGTGGTGATCTTCTTCTCGTGGGCCGTCACCGGGCGCGTGATCCGCGCGCAGGTGCAGGTGCTCAAGAAGAAGGAGTTCGTGGAGGCGGCCCGGTCCCTCGGTGCCTCCGACGCGTCGATCATCGTCAAGGACATTCTGCCGAACCTCACCGAGACGATCATCGTCTACACCACGCAGGGCATTCCCAGCTGCATCGTGTTCGAGGCGTCGCTTTCGTTCCTCGGCATGGGCATCGTCCCGCCCACGCCGAGCTGGGGCGGCATGCTGTCCGAGGCGGCCGGCAACTCGATCTACATGGTGGCGCCGTGGCTGGTGTTCTTCCCCGGACTGTTCCTGCTGATGACCACCCTCTCGTTCAACATCCTCGGCGACGGTCTGCGCGACGCGCTCGACCCGAAGGCCGGCCGGCGCATGCTGGCGAAACGCCGCAAGCGCAAGGGACTGGCCGCGGTGGCCGGCGCCGCCCCGGTGGTGGCGCAGGTGAGCGCGGCGAAGGACGATCTCGCGGTTGCGGCGCAGTCCGCGCTGGCCAGCGGATCCGTCGCCGGTGCCCGGCCGGTCGCCGCCGCACATTCCGTTTCGGCCGCACACTCCGTTGCCGCGGTACGGTCCGTCCCCATGGGAAAGGAAGGTCACTGACATGATCAAGCAGGTCTTGCGGCGTCTGCTCTTCGCCGCCATCATTCTGTTCCTGCTGAGCATTTTCGTGTTCGGCCTGTTCTACATCGCCCCCGGCAATCCCGCCCGCCTCATCGCCGGCGAGAAGGCCAGCCAGGAGGTGCTCGATCAGGTCACGCGCAATCTTGGCCTCGACAAGCCGCTGTGGCAGCAGTACATCACGTTCATCACCAACGCGTTCCAGGGCGACTTCGGCATCTCCTACCGCAACCAGACGCCGGTCACCGACCTGATCGTCTCCCGTCTGCCGGTCACGTTCTCGCTGGTCGGCGGCGCCGTGGTCATCTGGCTGCTCATCGGCGTGCCGCTGGGCGTGGTCTCCGCCACCCATCCGGGAACGTGGAAGGACCGTCTGGCCCAGATCCTCAGCCAGCTGTTCATCAGCTTCCCCTCGTTCGTGCTCGGCATGTTCCTGCTGTACATGCTCTACTACCTGCCCAAGCGCAACGGCTTCACGCTGTTCCCGCCCGGAGGCTACACGAAGCTGGGCGACGGGTTCATCGGCTGGGCGTGGCATATGGCCCTGCCGTGGCTTACGCTGGCGCTGCTCATGGCCGCGCTCTACCAGCGCCTTACCCGCGCCGAGATGATCGACGTGCTCGGCGAGGACTACATCCGCACCGCCCGTGCCAAGGGCATCTCCGAAAACCGGGTGATCTACAAGCACGGACTGCGCTCCACGCTGACCGTGCTCACCACGCAGCTGGGCGCCGACATCGGTTCGCTGCTGTCCGGATCGATCATCATCGAGCAGGTGTTCGGCCTGCAGGGCGTGGGCGCGCTGGCCGTCAAGTCGGTCAACACGCAGGACCGTCCGGTGATCATCGGCGTGGTGCTGCTCGGCGGATTCTTCATCGTGATGATGAACCTGCTGGTCGATATTCTGCATGTGGCGCTGGAGCCGACCCTGCGCCGGTGAGCCGCAATCGTGTGGTGATCGGCAGTCGGTGATCGGTGATCGTCGATAATTCGGTACTAAGGAGAAGACGATATGGCATCGGAAAACGAAGTCGCGGAAAACGAAGCCACGGAAAACGAACAGGAGAAGCCAGCCGAGGCCGTGAAGAAGCCGACCGAGGCCGGTAAGAAAACGGCCGGGAAGAAGTCGGATTCCAGCTCCCGCCGTCCGCTCGGCGAGAACTTCCGCCGGTTCATGACCGACGGCTGGGCCGAACCGGACCGTACGGTCGAACCGCTGGCATCCAGCCGGTTCACGCCGGCACGGTGGCAGGCGATCGGCCGACGGTTCCCGGGGGAGCGGTTGGTGTTCCCGGCCGGCGCGCACAAGCAGCGGGCGAACGACCTCAACTACGCGTTCCGTCCCAACACCTCGTTCGCCTATTTCACCGGACTGGGGGAGGACTACGATCCCGATGCCGTGCTGGTGCTCGACCCGGTGGCCCCCGATTCCCCGGAGGCGAAACGGGGACTGACCCACACGCCCGCGCTGTACCTCCACCAGCCGGCCGACCACACCACGCGCGACTTCTACATGTCGGCCGAATACGGCGAATACTGGATCGGCCCGCGGCCCGGCCTGGCCGAGTTCGAGGCGATGACCGGCATCGAAACCCATGATCTGAGCCAGTTCGCCGACGCCGTGGCCAAGGACGTCGGCGCGGAGGGCGGCGTGCGGGTGCGCGTGATCCGTGAGGCCGATCCGCAGGCCAACACGGCGGTGGACGCGGCCCGTGCGGCCGGCGGATTCGACGATCCGGACGCCAACGCGGCCGACGACGCCGAACTGCATCAGGCATGCGCCGAGGTGCGCGTGATCAAGGACGACTATGAGATCGACCAGCTACGGCAGGCGGTGAAGGCCACCTACCACGGGTTCTGCTCGGTGCTGCGCCATCTGGACGAGGCGGTGGACACCCCGCGTGGCGAGCGCCTGATCGAGGGATGGTTCGACGCCAACGCCCGGTTCGAAGGCAACACCGTGGGCTACGACACGATCGTGGCCTCCGGTGACCACGCGCCCCGACTGCATTGGATGCGCAACAACGGCACCCCGCACGCCGGCGACCTGCTGCTCATGGACGCCGGCGTGGAGGTGAACGACCTGTACACGGCCGATATCACCCGTACGTTCCCACTGAACGGCCGGTTCACGCCGCTGCAGCGTCGCGTGTACGACGCGGTGTTCGACGCCCAGCAGGCCGCCTTCGACGCCTGCCGGCCGGGCGTGCCGTTCTCGGTGATCCACGACACCGTGATGCGGGTGACCGCCGAGAAGCTGCACGAGCTCGGGCTGCTGCCGGTGAGCGTGGAGGAGGCGCTAAGTCCGGAAGGCCAGCAGCACCGCCGTTGGCTCGCCTGCGGCGTGGGGCATCATCTCGGCCTCGACTGCCACGACTGCGCGCAGGCCAGGGACAGCGAATACTTCGACGCGGAACTGAAGCCCGGCATGGTGTTCACCATCGAGCCGGGACTGTACTTCCAGTCCGATGATCTGCTGGTGCCGCCGGAGTATCGCGGCATCGGCGTGAGGATCGAGGACGATGTGCTGATGACCGAGGACGGCCCCGAATGGCTCTCCTCGTATATTCCGCGCACCGCCGACGGCGTGGAGCAGTGGATGAAGGAGATGCGGGATACCGCGGAGACGAAGGGGGATCGGCGATGAGCGACTGGACCGGAGACTGGTATTTCGTACCCGGGTTCGCGGTACGCGACCACACGATCGACGTGCCGCTGGACTACGACGACGATGCGGCCGGACGGATCACGCTGTTCTATCGGGAGGTGACCGCGCCGGAGAAGCGTGGCGACGATCTGCCGCTGCTGCTGCACCTGCAGGGCGGACCCGGCGGCAAGGGGGAGCGGCCGATGACCGGCAGCGCCTGGCTGGAGGAGGCCGTGAAACGCTACCGGGTGATCATCCCCGACCAGCGCGGCACCGGCCGATCGACCCGGGTGGACGGTGCGGTGATCTCGCGGTTTCCCGATGCGCAATCCGCCGCCGGGTATCTCAGTCATTTCCTCGCCGACTCGATCGTGCGTGACTTCGAGCTGCTGCGGACGACATGCTTTGATGGTCGTCGCTGGCACACCATCGGTCAGAGCTACGGCGGATTCCTGACCCTCACCTATCTGTCGCTGTTCCCGGAAGGCCTGGCCTCTTGCCGCACGATGGGCGGCATCCCCGGTGTCCCGCCGAAGGCCGACGACGTCTACCGGCACACGTACCCGCGGGCCGCACGCAAGACCCGGCAGTTCTACGCACGCTACCCGCAGGACGTGGCGACGATGAGCCGGATCGCCGACCGTCTGGCCGAAGGCGACGTGCGACTGCCCAACGGCGACCCGTTCTCCGTGGCCCGGCTGCAGGGACTCGGCTCCGATTTGGGCATGCAGCCGGGATTCGAGCGATTGCACTGGCTGCTCGACGAGGCGTTCGACGCGGCCGGGGAACTCTCCTCGACGTTCCTGTATCAGGTGCTCGGTCGCACCTCCAACGCCGACAGTCCGCTGTACTGGACGCTGCAGGAATTCATCTACGGCAACGAGGACGACGGGCCGATCGACTGGGCCGCTCAGCGCGAACTGGCCAACCATCCCGAATTCGGGGAGGATCGCCGCCCGCTCATGCTGTTCGGCGAGATGGCGTTCCCCTGGATGTTCGACGAGATCAGCGAACTCAAGCCGTTCAAACCGGCCGTGGACCTGCTCATGCAGCGCGAGGTCTGGCCGAAGATCTACGACGTCGAGGCGCTCGCCGCCAACGAGGTGCCATTGCAGGCGCTGGTGTACTTCGACGACCTGTACGTCGACTCCGGCATCCAGCTCGACACCCTGAGCCGCGTCGGCAACGCGGAGGCGTGGGTGACCAACGAATACCAGCACGACGGGATCCGCCACTCCGGCGTCTTCACGCGGCTCGACACCCTGCTCGCCGAACGCGGCGCGTTCTGAGCGGTCATGATTCCTCACGCGGGCCGCCCGTCCCGTGTGAGGTCGACCCGAACAATGCTGTAATTGCAATGATTGCGGGTGGTTGCTCACGTGGGCCGGGCGTCCCGCGTGAGGGACTTGCTGGAATCTTCCTGCTGGATGATGCCATGCCGGTAATGGTGACGTCATGCCGGTAATGGTGACGTCATGCCGATGTGGCATCCAGTTCGATGGCGAATCCGGTTTGTGGTGACCTCCCGTAATGATTCATACGCAACGATTCGCCCGTCTGAGCCCCCTTCCCGAGGGGCTTTTTCGTTTGCGCAACCCCTATAAACACGATTTATGACGAGAGCGCTCACCGGGTGTTACGAACGGACTACAAATGGTCCGAGAACGGGCCGTGGGTTCACGTTCGTTTAACGCTCGAGCAAACAAACCGCCGCAAACCTCCTCTTTAATGATTGCCATCACAGCAAAGCCGAACGCCAATCCCACAGTCATCGTTCGGCCGAACTGATGGGTTTCATGAGCTATCAAGAGGAAGGGGGCTCATATGGAACCGCTGCTCGTCGTGCTCTCCGGATTGCCGATGACGCTGCTGATCACCGTCGCCGCCTTTGCGATCGGCGCGGTGCTCGGCGTCCCGATGGCACTCGGACTGCAGACCAAAGTGGCGCCGATCCGCTGGATCGTCCGTCTTGCCGTCGATCTGCTTCGCGGCATCCCGATGATCGTCTGGCTGTTCCTGCTGAAATTCGGCCTGTCCACGCCGACGTTCCGCATCACCGCACTGCAGGCCGCGATCTTCGGTCTGGGACTGATCTCCGCCGGCTATCTCGCCGACATCTACCGAGGCGGACTGCAGGCCGTGCCGAAAGGCCAGTACGAGGCCGCCGCCGCGCTGGGCATCCCCGGCACGGTGTCGTTCTTCGGCGTGATCGTGCCGCAGGCCGCCCACATCGTCAGCCCGTCCATCGCCACCTATGCGATCGGTCTGCTGAAGAACTCGTCGATCGCCTCCACCATCGCAGTCGCCGAAATGGTGTTCATGGCGCAAGGCTATGCGAAGCAGAACCTCAATTCGGTGGCCGGCGTCATGCCATACGCCATCGCCGGCGTGCTCTACATCCTGCTGAGCATCCCGGTGGCCATGCTGTCGCGCCGGCTCGACGCCAACCTCCGCAAGGCGGTGATCTGACATGGTACCCAAGGAACCGCTGCTGCAATTCTGGGCCGAAGGACTGCCGAACATGCTGCACGGCCTGCAGGTCAGTGCCTCGCTCGCCGGAGTCTCCATGCTCATCGGTCTGCCGCTCGGCCTGCTCTTCTGCATGATGGTGATGAGCCACAACCGATTCGTTTCGGCACTCGGCCTCGTCATCGTCGAAATCGGCCGCGGCATGCCCGCCCTGATCATCCTCTACCTCGTCTACTTCGGTCTGCCGAGCTTCGGTGTGCTGCTCGACAGCTTTCCCTCGGCCATCATCGCCCTCGCGTGGAACTACTCGTGCTACTGCTCCGAGATCTTCCGCGCCGGCATCCAGGCCGTCCCCGGCGGACAGAACGAGGCGGGCGACGCCCTCGGCCTCGACGGCCGCGTCACCTTCTTCTACGTGATCCTGCCTCAGGCGTTCCGATCCATCATCCCCGCGCTGCTCGGCCAGACCATCCTGCTGTTCCAGGACACCTCGCTGGCCTACACCGTCGCCGTGCCGGAACTGATGAAGGAGGCCTACACCTACGGCTCCACCACCTTCCAGTACCTGCGCGTCTTCGTGCTCGCCGGTATCTGCTACGCGGCGGTCACCCTGCCGGCCTCGTGGATCACCCGCTGGCTCGAACGCCGGCTCGCCCTGAGCTACTGAGCCGGAACCGCCGGGCCCGCGCGTCCCCCGCGCCCGCAATTCACATTCCATACGTATCCCGAAATCCCACAAACCCACAACAACCATAAGAGAGAGGAAATCGCCATGCGAATCTCACGAGTCACCAAGGTCATGGCCGCGGCCTGTGCCGCACTGATGAGCGTCACCGCGCTCGCCGCCTGCGGAGGCTCCGCAGGCTCGACGACCAGCGGGGCCAAGGACGGCTGTACCCCGTTGGTCTCCAACATCACCACGATCAAATCCGGCACGCTCACCGTAGGCGTGATCGACCAGCCGCCGTACTCCAGCTACAACGGCGGCAACCCCGAGGGCATGGACATCGACTTCATCAAGGAGATCGCCAAGGCCAACTGCCTTGACGTCGAATGGCAGCAGGCCTCCTTCGCCAACGCCATGCAGGCCATCTCCTCCGGTCAGATCGACACCGCCACCGGCGACATCAACGTGACCGAGAAGCGTATGCAGGCCGTGGACTTCCCCGCCTCGATCTACCTCGAAGGCGTGGGCTACGCGTCCAAGAAGGGCGTGGACGTCAAGACCATCGCCGACATCGACGCCAAGGGCATCAAGTCCATCGGCATCGGCGACGGCTACGGCTGGCTGGAAGACATGCAGAAGGTGTTCGGCGACAAGGTCAAGACCTATCCGAGTTCCGTGGAGATGAAGCAGGACCTCGAGGCCGGCCGAGTCGACATGATCATGGAGGCGTACGGCACCGCGGTCGACGAGTTCAAGAACGACAAGAACATCGTCGTCGAGTATGCGAACAAGAACCCCGACAAGCGCATCAACTCGCTGGTCGAGCCCCCGGAGGTCAGCTACCCGTACACCAAGGGCAACACCTCGCTGGGTGATGCCATGACCAAGGGCATCAAGCAGATCATCAAGGACGGCAAGGTCAAGACCACGCTGAAGAAGTACGGTCTGGACGAAGGCCTGGCCAAGATCCGCGACAAGCAGTACGTCGTGCCGATGAGCTGACGGCGCCGCGTTGCGACGACGTTGTGCTGGCGACGTTGCGCTGACGGTCGTCCGTGACACGTTGGAGCCATTCCGGTTCCGATCGGGGTCGCGGACCTCCGCCGGTGCGGCGCGGAACGATCCGCATACCCGCATATCCACATAGCCGGATTCGGCGCATCCGCATGGCCTTATCCGCATACCCGCATAGCTGTTCACAGGCAGAGAGGAACCACATCATGACACTGGCATCATTGGTATCGCAATCGGTGGCCGCGAAAGGCGCGGACGACGTCGATCACAGCAAATACATGATCGAACTGGGGGCCGTGGCCAAGTCGTACAACGGCAACAAGATCCTGCACGAGGTGTCGCTGCGCGTGGAGCGCGGCGAGGTGTGTTCGATCATCGGCCCCTCTGGCGCCGGCAAGTCCACGCTGCTGCGATGCATCAACCTGCTGGAGCAGCCCGATGACGGCAACATGGTGATCGACGGGCAGTTCGTGGACTTCACCGAGAACCTTGGCAAGAGCGATCTCATGGCCCTGCGACGCAAATGCGGCATGGTGTTCCAGCAGTTCAACCTGTTCCCGCATATGAGCGCGCTGAAGAACGTGGTGTTCCCGCAGATGCATGTGCTCGGCCGCAGCAAGGAGGAGGCCGAGGAGCGGGCCATGGAACTGCTCAAGCGCGTGGGACTGGAGGATCGGGCCGATCACAAGCCCTCGCAGCTTTCCGGCGGACAGCAGCAGCGCGTGGCGATCGCCCGTGCCCTGGCGCTCGACCCGGCCGTCATGCTGTTCGACGAGCCGACCTCGGCCCTCGACCCGGAGGTGAGCGGCGAGGTACTCAACGTGATGCGCGAACTGGCTGAAGGAGGCATGACCATGTGCGTGGTGACCCATGAGATGAGCTTCGCCCGCGACGTCGGCGATCATCTGGTGGTCATGGCCAACGGATCGATCATCGACGAGGGCGATCCGAAGGAGATCATGGCGCATCCGGTCAACGAGCGTACCCGGCAGTTCCTCAGCGCCGTCAACCGCTGAGTTTCCTCACATGGGCCGCCCGGCCCGCGTGACGTCAACCTGAACAACGTTGTCATTGCAGCGATTGCGGGTGGTTGCTCACGTGGGCCGCCCGGCCCGCGTGAGTGAATGCGGCCCGCGTGAGTGAATGCGGCCCGCGTGAATGCCTCCCTGCTTTGAGCCTGGCGGGGAGGTTTTCTTGTACTGTGTTCTATATGTTTCGGCGGTAACGTTGCGGTAACACAGGAAAATCCGACGTGTAACACGTCATCTTCTACTCTATAAATAGAACACGTTCTAGAACATTGAATATCGCTCCCTAGGCGTGTTCACCTACTTCGATCATCGTGAAGGAAACGAGGTGGAATCGCATGACTGCTCGAAAGCATCACATCATCGAATCCTCCCGGCTGTTCACCGACATTCCGGTGAAAACCCTGAGCAACCCCGATGCCGGCATCATCGACAAGGTGAAGGAATCCGGTCTGGTGGGCATGGGAGGCGCCGGCTTCCCCACCTTCAAGAAGCTCGCCTTCGGCAAGGGCTGCGAGACGGTGATCGCCAACGGCGCCGAATGCGAGCCCCTGCTGGAGCACAACAACGCCCGCATGGAAACCGACGCCGCCAAGGTGCTTTCCGGACTCACCCTCTCGATGAGGGCGGTGGGCGCCAAGCGCGGCATCGTGGCCATCAAGCCGAAGAACGCGCTCGCCGTACGCCGGCTGCAGGCCGTGCTCGACGCGGCCGCCGAAGGCTCGGCCGACTATGACATCGACCCGGACATCGAAATCGTCTTCCTCAAGGACCGTTACCCGGCCGGCGACGAACGCGCCATCGTCCGCGATGTGCTTGGCACCTTGCTGCCGCCCGACGCGATCCCCAGCGCCGCCTCCGCCGTGGTGATGAACGTCGAATCCCTGATGCGCGTGCACAATGCCGTGGTCGAGAATCTGGCCGTCACCACCAAGGACATCACCGTGGCCGGGCACATCGAAGGCAGCGGATTCCCCGACGACGTCAGCATCGTGGTCTACGACGTGCCGATCGGACTGAAGGTGCGCGACGTACTCGACGCCCTGCACGTCCACACGCCCACGCCGGACGAGCAGATCATGATCGGCGGGCCCTACATGGGCAGCCTCGGATCACTTGACAGCGAGATCGGCGAGACCTGCGGCGGCATCATCATCGCCGGTCCGGAGATCCCCGATCCCGGTCCGATGGGCATCATCGTCTGCGCCTGCGGCGCCAGCGAGGAGCGTCTCCGCGCGATCGTCGAGGCCAAGGGCGCCCCGCTCGTCGATGTGAGACTGTGCAAGAACGCCTGCCGTCTGCCCAACGGGCGACTCAAATGCCGCAATCCCGGCATCTGCCCCGGTCAGGCGCAGAACATCATCGCACTGAAGAAGGAAGGCGCCACAAGCGTCCTGATCTCCCACTGCACCGACTGCTCGAACACCGTGATGCAGGTGGCCCCCAAACTGGGCATGCGCGTGCACCACGCTACCGACGCGTTCATGCGGGCCGGCGACGAGCCGATCATCCGGGCCTTCCGCAAAACCGTGAAGGCCGCCTGAGTGCTTCGTCGGTCACCTCATCGGTCACCTCATCAGTCAGCCTACGGCTGCCAGCTTCCCCTCAAGGGGAAGCCGCCACGGGTCGAAAGTCCTGCCTTCCCCTTGAGGGGAAGGTGGCCGGCTTCGCCGGTCGGATGAGGTGACCGGCGGGGCTTCGTTCGTCCACCTCATCAGTCGGCATCCGCCGACAGCTTCCCCTCAAGGGGAAGCCCACACATCTGTCATACGTATCAATCACAACAACCAAGGGAAAGGAAACGAAATGTCGCTATCTCAGGAAACGCTGGAGGCGCACCTCAACGACCCGGCCGTGCTGTGCTGCCGTCGTCCCGCCGGAACCGTGCTGAGCGCCGCCGACTTCGAGGATCCGACCATCTTCCCCGATCTGGTCGACTCCAACCTCATGACCCTCAAGGAGGGCGGCCTGACCATCAAGCAGGCCCTCGGCGCCACGCTGATCAACGACGGCGAGGCCCTCACCCAGCTCACCCCCGAACTGCTCGACGGCATCGCCGCCGATGAGCCCGAACCGGCTGAGTCCGAACCGGCTGAACCGGAGCCGTCCGACTCCGCAGAGCCCGCCGACGAGTCTTCCTGCTGCTGTTCCGCGGCTCCCGCACCGGCTCCCGCGGTCACCACGTCCGACGGTTACGTGCACCTGCACCTCGACAAGGCCGAAGGCCTCGATCTGAGCTTCCCGGTCGGTGCCGTCTCCGGCGCCCCGGTGCCGCCCGCCGCTCCCGTCGCCCCCGCTCCGGCCCCGGCCGAGCCCGAGGACGAGACGCCGGCTGACCGCGTGTTGCGCACCCTGGTCAAGAAGGACTACCCGGTCACCAAGGTCGTGCTCGGCGACGCCACGTCATACGCCGACGGCGTGCTCACCATCGACAAGTCGCTGGTCGAGGCCGCGAAGAAGGCCGACCCGCTGGTCAAGGACGTGACCATGGAGGTCATCGACCCGTCCGACCGCCACGTCTACTCCAACACCATCATGGACGTCATCCCCGTGGCCGCCAAGGCCGAGGGCAAGCTCGGCGAGGGCGTGACCAACGTGCTCTCCGGCGCGGTCTTCGTGCTCACCGGCATGGACGAGGCCGGCGTGCAGGTCCACGAGTTCGGCTCCTGCGAAGGCTACATGGACGAGAAGATCCGC
Organism: Bifidobacterium simiarum; assembly: GCF_002802905.1. Lineage (GTDB taxonomy): Bacteria > Actinomycetota > Actinomycetes > Actinomycetales > Bifidobacteriaceae > Galliscardovia > Galliscardovia simiarum. Next base: position 25,971 of record NZ_PEBK01000009.1, on the reverse strand, counting down.
TACGGCCGCCCCGGCTGCCCCGACGAGAACGACATCATGATCCGCGTGGACGTGAAGATCGAGAAGGGCACCGGCATGGAGCGCCGCGGACCGTTCGCTGCCCACAGCGCCGTCGACGTGATCGTCCACGCCTGCCGCGAGGCGATCAAGGACCTCTCCGGCGTCAAGCCCGTCAAGGAGGAGACCTTCAAGGACGTGCGCCGCTCCGGCAAGCCGCGCGTGGTGCTGGTCAAGGAGATCATGGGCCAAGGCGCCATGCACGACAACCTGCTCGTGCCCAGCGAGCCCTGCGGCGTCAAGGGCGGCCAGAAGAACGTCGACCTCGGCAACGTGCCGGTGGTCCTCAGCCCCAACGAGGTGCTCGACGGCGGCATCCACGCCCTCGCCTGCATCGGACCGGCCACCAAGGAGATCACCCGCCACTTCTTCCGCGAGCCGATGGTCGAGGCCCTGCAGACCGACGAGGAGCTGGACCTGACCGGCGTGGTGTTCATCGGATCCCCGCAGGTCAACGACGAGAAGACCTTCGTCTCCGAGCGACTCGGCGCGCTGATCGAGGCCATGGAGGTCGACGGCGCGATCGTCACCACCGAGGGCTTCGGCAACAACCACATCGACTTCTCCGAGAACATCGCCGCCATCGGTTCCCGTGGCGTGCCGGTCGTCGGCGTCACCTTCGCCGCCTACCAGGGCCAGCTGGTCGTCGGCAACAAGTACATGGACGCGATGATCGAGCTCAACAAGGACCCGGAGGGCTTCGAGAACGAGATCCTCGCCGACAACACCACCACCCCCGAGGACGCCGCCCGCGCGATCCTCATGCTCAAGACCAAGATGGCCGGCATCCCGATCGAGCCCGCCGAGCACAAGTGGGACGAGTCGGTGATCGAGGCCAACAAGAAGCTCGTCTGAGCCGTTCGCCCCGCTCTGGGGCACCGTCGTGAACAAGACTAAGGAGACGTAGGATGCAGGTAGAACTCAGGCCCCTCAAACTCAAGGGCGTCATCAAGGAAGTCACCGAAGTGGGCGTGCGCATCGGAGTCAACGGGCGCATGGGCGTGCTCTCGCTGCCGCTGCGGCTGATCTACACCGACAAGCCGCTTGCGGTCGGTCAGGAGTGCGAGTTCTACCTCAGCTACGTCAACGTCCTCTGATCGCGTTCACGTCATATCTCGTTCAAGGCATACAGCACATCATCAGTACATCAAAGGAGCCATCATGCCAACCAAGTTCAAGCTGACCACGGCCAAGGGCCTGAAGTCCGAAATCTACGTGCCCATCACCCCCAAGCCGGTGTGGACCCCGCTCACCAAGCCGCTGAGCGAATGCAAGGTCGCCTTCATCACCTCCGGCGGCATCCACAAGAAGGACCAGACCCCGTTCAACACGGCTGGCGACTGGAGCTACCGCGAGATCCCGTCCGACACCCCGTCCGACGAGCTCATGGTCACCCACGGCGGCTTCGACAACTCCGACATCAACAAGGACGTCAACGCCATGCTCCCGATCGACCGCCTGCGCGAACTGGTCAAGGAGGGCTTCATCGGCTCCCTGGTGCCCACGTTCTTCGGCTTCATGGGCGGCGGCGGCAACGTCGACAAGTTCGAGCACGTCACCGGTCCGGAGATCGCCAAGAAGCTCAAGGCCGAAGGCGCCGACATCGTGCTCGCCACCGGCGGCTGCGGCACCTGCCACCGCTCCTGCACGCTGGTGCTGCGCTGCTGCGAGGCCGAAGGCATGAGCACCTGCATCATCGCCGCGCTGCCTCCGATCGCCCGACAGCAGGGTGCCCCGCGCATCACCGCGCCGCTCGTGCCGATCGGCTCCAACGCCGGCGAGCCGAACAACCCGCAGATGCAGATGGGCATCCTCAAGGACACCCTCAACGCCATGGAGGAGTTCGACCACTTCGGCCAGATGAAGGCCCTGCCCTACGAGTACCGCCACAACGTCTGACCGCCTCCGCGGCCCGAGCGCCCAACGGCCATCGGCGATTCCAGCCTGCGAAACGGCGTGACAGGAAGGAGCGGTTTATCATGGAGTCTGCACTTCTTTCCGCAATCAGTTTCGAAAGGCAGGGCTCGTCGATGGCACGAGACGCGCGAGGCAGCATCATCGATGCCTCTTGGGAGCTCTTCAAGGAGAAGGGCTTCGAGAAGACCACGATCGATGACATCATCGCCAAAGCCGGCATCGCCAAAGGCACGTTCTACCACCACTTCCAGGGCAAGTCCGCGCTGCTGAGCACGCTGAGCGACGTGTTCGACGAGAAGTACCGCGAGATGGACTCCGACCTCGACCCCGAAGGCTCGGCGGTCGAACAGATCGAATACCTCAACGTGCAGATGTTCGGCTGGATCGAACAGCATGTGCCGGTCGAGCTGCTCAGCGCCCAGCTGGCGTCGCAGCTCAACGAGCGTGGAGACCGGTCGCTGGTCAATCAGGACCGCTTCTATTTCGCCATCCACCGCAAGCTCGTCGCCCGCGGTCAGGAACGCGGCGAAATCACGCGGGACTACTCCACGCACGACATCGTCCGCCTCTACGCGATGGCGGAGCGATCGATGCTCTACGACTGGTGCCTGCATCAGGGTGCCCAGCCGCTGGTGGGCGAACCCACCAGAATCGTCGCCGAAGTGCTCGCCCGCTTCGTACGACGCATATAGATCCCGGATCGATTCCGGGACTCCGGAACTTCCGAACGGTTCGGATCTGCCGGACCGTCGATCGGCTCCCCTCGCCGGATGTGCGCCAAACGGCATATGCCGAGCAAGGCATGGCATATGCCAAGCACCATAGGGGAGTCATCATGACACTTACCGATATCCCGACTACCGATATCCCGGCCGTCGCCTCCGATGCGGCGATCGATTTCCACACCAAGGCGCTCGCCGCCGCCCGCGGCGTGCTCGACGACGCGATGTTCAGCAACAGTCCGACGCTGACCACCGTCGAATCCCACACCCAGGGCGAACCCACCCGCATTCTGGTGAACGGCCTGACCGCGCTCGACACCGAGCCCAGCGCCATCGCCGTGCGCGACAAGCTCATCAACGAATACGACGACGTGCGCAAGATCCTCATGCTCGAGCCCCGCGGCCACCGCGACATGTTCGGCGCGATCCTGTTCAAGCCCACCCGTCCCGACGCCGATCTGGGCGCGGTGTTCACCGATTCGGGCGGCTACCTCAACATGTGCGGCCACGGGTCGATCGGCGTCTCCACATTCGCCGTGGAATCCGGCCTCGTCACCGGCAAATACGATTCCTTCGCCGAGATCGAGAACGACGACATCGACGTGCATCTCGACACCCCGGCCGGCCTGATCACCGTCACCGTGCATGTGCGCGACCATCAGGTCGAGAACGCCACGCTGACCAACGTGCCGGCGTTCGTGGCGATCGACCCGGTCACCATCCACGTGGACGAGCCGGGCGTGCCGGTGCATGACGTCACCGCCACGATCTCGTTCGGCGGCAGCTTCTTCACACTGGTCGACTTCGATTCGCTCGGCCTCGGCCACGACATCGACGCCGCGCACTCGCAGGAGATCGCCGACGTGGGCATGGCGATCCTCAGGGCCGCGCGCGAGCAGATCGACGTGCGGCATCCGCTGGTCGACATCCGCGGTGTGGATCTGGTGGAATTCGGTCAGTTCGACAAGAAGACCGGCCATTACCGCAACGGCGTGGTGTTCGGCGGACGGCAGGTGGACCGTTCCCCTTGCGGCACCGGCACCAGCGCCAAGCTCGCCACGCTGGTGGCGCACGGCGAGATGGAGATCGGAGAGACCCGCGTGTTCGAGTCGATCACCGGATCGAAGTTCCTCGGCTGCCCGGCCTCGCGCACCTCGGTCGCCGGCTACGACGCCGTTGTCCCGCAGATCACCGGCAAGGCCTTCATCACCGGAGTTAGCACCTTCCGCCTCGACGCCACCGACATCTACCCCCACGGCTTCCTGGTGTGAGTGGGTTCGCGGTGTGGTCGGTTTCCCGGTGTGACCGGCCGATGCGGACTCTCGTCCTGCCTTCCCCTTGGAGGGGAAGGTGGCCGGCGTATGCAGGTCGGATGAGGTGACTGGAACCCGGATTTTTGATGTAAGCACTCACATGCTCCCGCCGGCGGGAGCTGTCCGCCCCGGGCGGACTGAGGGTGGTCGAGTCGCCTTCCTCTCAATTGCCTTCCTCTCCCGATGGATCGGAATGCGAAAACCCTGATTCCGCGGTCGAATCCATCGGATTTCGTCGATATCCGATGGATCGGAACGCAAAAACGCCCGATGTGCAGTCCGATCCATCGAAATCCGTTTTCCGTGATTCCGAGATCGTTGCAATCATGCGGTTTCTACGGACCAGCGATCTCGACCATGATGGAGAGGACCGCATTTCGCGTGAAATGCACCGTAATCCATCGGAGATCAGTGATCTCTTCCGTATGTCGGAATCTCAGACTTTCTGTATCTCAAATGGCGGTCAAGCCGTTCCCTGTTCTCCGGGTGAATGTGCGGATAGCGTGCCATGGTCGCACGCACCTCGTCCACGTCAAACATTGGTTATGCTCCTTTCCTCAATGCTTGTTCCTATGTTTTCTCCAGAGATATGCTGGCTGTATTTCCGCAGGAAATACGGTGCTGGCCAACCCCTGTCTTTTGATAACGCCGACCCTGACGTTCTTCCACGTACCCCAGATAATATGTCCGTCTGGGGCGTTCCGATTCTGATTGACCCCTGCACCCTTCCTTGGCCAATCCGTTCACGAGCGGCCGTTTTTCGGGCTCTTTATGAACGGGTGGGCCAAGGAAGGTTCTTCGTGAACGGTTTGGCCAAGTAATCCCGTTTCATGATCGGCTCGGCCGGTTTCGGCTAGGTAATGGTGATCAGGATGGCCGATCGGCCGGCGAAATTCACCGGATCAACGCGAATGCCTTCGCCCCTGCGGCGTGATGCCGGGAGCGAGGGCGGAGGTAGGCCTTCCCCTTGAGGGAAGGTGGCCGGCGCATGCCGGACGGATGAGGTGACGGGCGTAGTTCATGGGTGCTTCGTCCCATGCCCTCATCAGTCAGCTACGCTGACAGCTTCCCCCAGAGGGGGAAGCCGAGGAAACGAAGCTACAGGCCGCGGCGGGGGATCTTTTCGTCCCAGTCGCGGCGGAAGGAGTCCTCGCCGTTGATCTTCACGGTCATGAAGCCCTTGAGATAGAAGAAGTCGCGGTCCGAGGTCTGGGTGACGACGATGTCGGCGTCGGTGAGCCAGCCGTCGCGACCGTTCTTCATCTTCTGGGTGATTGTGTACTTCGCCGACAGCGGGTCCTTGTTCGACAGGGTCAGCTCGCGCTTGAGATTGTGCTCCACCACGGTGCCGATCTCGTCGAAGCGGTACACGCCCTCGCCGAACACGCCGCCCACGCCGTCGGTGATCGACGTCCACGAATCATGGACCAGATCATAGGTGATCGTACGATCCACATGACCGGGGGAGAGCTCGGTGGTGGGGGTCAGCGGCGCGCACTGGGCGTCCGGATCCGGTCCGTCGCAGTCCTTGCCGCTGAACACGGGCAGCGTGAGCCTAGCGGTGGCAAGGTCAAGCGACAGCGTGGCCAGTTCCGGCGACGGCCAGAACATCGGCCAGAACGAATTCGCCAGCGAAAGGCGGATCCGATGGCCCTTCGGGAACCGGTGCGCGCACACGTCCAGGCCGACGAAGGCATCCACCTGCTCGCCCGGCGTGAGCTCGACGATGATGTCCTGCCCCTGCAGATGCGTGAGGTTCATCACGCCGTAGGAGACGCGCGTCACCGCACCGTCGGGCGCCACGTCGGAGATCTGCGCGAACAGCATGCTCACCGGCTTGTCGCTTGACAGCTTCACGTCAAAGCGCGGGTAGCCCAGGATCTCCAGATCGTCGTCGAGCACCGCGGAATCGAACGTCATGGCCATGCCGTCGTCCATGCGCTGATCGGCCGGGCTCTCGCCGGGCACGCCAGCGCCCATCCACTCGTTGGCGGTCAGACCGTGATTCGGCAGCGTGCATAGCTGAACGATCTCCGGGGCCTTCTCGTCACCGTCCGCGGTACCCGCCTCGTCCGCCGTGGTATCTGCCGCATTCGCGATGCCCAGCAGCCGGCCGTACGTCAGACCCAGCTCCCTGCCGCTCACGTCGGCGGACGGCCATGAGTCCACGCCCACCCAGCGACCGCGGCTCACCGGGTGCACGGTCTCCGGCGGCATGGAATCCTCCAGCCACACGCGGGCCATCGGACCGTCCAACGTGTCGTTGTCGATGCCGCGCAGCCACTTGTCCCACCATTTCACGGCCTCGCCGAGGAAGTTCACGGCCGGACCGGGGTAGCCGTCATGCGCGAACACATGCGCCCACGGGCCGATCCACGCCTTGCGCGGCACGCTCAGCCCCTCCATCAGCGTGAGCACCGTGTTGGTGTAGGCGTCGGCCCAGCCGTCGATCGCGAACACCGGCACGGTGATCGCCGAATAGTCCTCGCACACCGACCCGTGCTTCCAGTAGTCGTCGCGCGTGGGATGCTCCATCCACAGCTGCGGCCACAGCGGCATTTCGTTGAGGCGGCGGAGCGTCTCCTCCTTCCAGGTGTCCGGCTTGATGTCGCTGTCGACCGCGCGGCTCTGATAGGCGAGCATGATGTTGCCCCACCAGAAGTTGTCGTTGAGCAGACACCCGCCCTTGTAGTGGATGTCCTGATTGAACCGGTCATCGGTGAAGCCCACGCAGATGATCGCGCGCAGTGCCGGCGGGCGCAGCGCCGCCACCTGCAGCGAATTGAAGCCGCCCCACGACTTGCCCATCATGCCCACGTTGCCGTCGCACCACGGCTGGCGGCTGATCCAGTCGATCGACTCCACCGCGTCGTCCTGCTCCTGCTGCAGGTATTCGTCCCTGAGCAGACCGTCCGACTCGCCGGCGCCGCGCATGTCCACGCGCACCACCGCGTATCCGTGACCGGCGAAGTAGCCGTGCATCGGCTCGTCGCGGCCGCGCATGCCGTCGCGCTTGCGGTAGGGGATGTACTCCATGATCGCCGGCACCGGCTTGTCGGTCTTCGGCATCCACAGACGGGCGGACAGCTTCGTACCGTCCTTCATCGGCACCCAGATGTTCTCGGTCACCTCCCAGTCGTAGGGGAAGTCCTCCTTGGCCAGCACCCGCTTGGCCGGGGCCGTGGTTTCGTCACTCATGATGTTGCTCCTTTGCTTGGTGATTGTTGCTTGATGGTTGGTTGATTGATGATCGTCTGACTGATCGGTTTGTGATGACCGGTCGGTCCGGTGTAATCGGTCGGTCCGGTGTGGTCGATCAGTCCGGTGTGACTAACTGACTGATCACGGCCGTCCGGTCAGCCCAGTTGGGCCTGCGGCTTGCCAGCGACCGAACCGGTGGTGACGGTCGCAGCCGATCCGGAAACCGGTCCCTTGGTGACGGACGCCACCAGCACCGTGTCCTCCTTGGCGGCGGCTCCGGCGGCCCGATCGGCCCGGGCCTTCGCCTCGCGCTCGCGGATCTGCTGCTGCTTGTACCGCCTGCCGAAGGTGTTGGTCCACAGCACCGAGAGGGCCAGACCGATCACGGTCATGGCGATCATAAAGCCGAAGTAGATGAAGTAGCCGGTCGATCCGGCGTACTTGTCGAGCGTGACGCCGGCCAGCAGCGGGCAGAGCACTTCGGGCAGGTAGCCGACCGTGGAGACCACGCCGACCGCGAACCCGTAGACGCCCAGCGGCACGCCGCCCTCGGTGAGGAACGAGTAGAGCAGACCGTAGTTGGAGAAGACGCCGAAGTACACGATCGAGCAGGCGAACACCAGCATGACCATCTGCGCGGTGCCGCTCATGCGCAGCACGAGGAAGAGCAGTGCGGTGCCGAGACCCATGAGGATGTAGCCGCCGGTCATGGCGTTGCCGCGGCCGATGCGATCGGCGAGAAAGCCTCCGCCGGGTGCAGCGAACGGGCGCACGTACTGCTGCCACGCCGAAACCATGGCGGCCACGACGGCGGTGGTGCCGACGATGTTGCTGGAGAACGGGGCGAAGTAGAAGATCGACATGCGGATCGAATAGGTGGTGAACACCATCAGGATGATGAGCCACAGGGCGGGCATGCGCAGCAGGGCCAGTGCGCTGTGCAGGGTGAGGCCGGAGTCCTTGGCGTCGGCGGATTCCTCGGCCGCGGTTTCGGCGGCGTCGGCTTCGGCCTTGGCGGTGCCGGTGTTGGCGGAGGCTTCCGCTGCGGAGGTCTGGGCGGCGGCTGACTGTGCCGCGGCTGACTGCGCGGTGGCGGCCTTGGGCTCCTTGATCAGGAACGCGAAGATCACGGCGAGGATCAGCGGGGCCACCGAGTAGAACACGATGATCCACCGGATGCCCAGTGCGGGCAGGGTCCTGGCCTGGAAGAAACCGAAGATCGCGGTGGCGACGGCCAGATGCGCGGCGCCGAATACGCCTCGGCCGCCTTCGAAGATGCCGTAGACGCGGCTCTGCTCGTCCTCGATGCCCTGCATGCGGGTGATCTTCATCAGGGCGGGCCAGAAGGTGAGCAGCGAGGTGACGCCCCACAGCAGGTAGATGGCCACCAGCATGTGGAAGTCGGTGATGAACAGGTGCAGGAAGCCGCCGAGGCCGGTGGCGGTGAGCGAGAAGATCATGAGCTTCTTCGCGCCGAACTTGTCGGCGAGGATGCCGCCGATGGCGTACGAGAAGACGCCGAGCAGACCGTAGGCGCTGCCGAGCGCGCCGATCTGCGTGTTGGTCAGATGGTACATCTGCTGATACGCGTCGTAGTAGTAGGTGCGGAAGTACGGCAGTCCGTAGATGATCGAGCCGGCGAATGACAGCAGGATCAGTGTGACGATGTTGTGCTTGAGTCCTATGGCATGTTCCTTGATGGCGTTCATATTCACCCTCCCGGATGAGGCGGTATGGATATGATGTAATAAACATGATTAGTTTGTAATCATGATTACCGAAGCATTTCCGGTCAGTTACATGGTGTGGTTTGCGGTTACATGACCGATCATTCGCAGGGAGACAATACTGGCGACACAAGGGGGCACAATGGTATCGCGGCCCTCGGTGGTATCGGGGGATGCCGGCCGTTCGCAAGGGAAGTCACGGGAATTCGCGGGGGGCTTGTCAGGGTACGGAAGCAGTGGTACGGAAGGGAGCCATCATGAACATGAGCGGTCGTGACCGACGGCGGCAGCGCACGCTGGTCGCGTTCATCTCGTCGGCGCAGCGGATCATGGAGGACAAGGGACCGGACCGGGTCACCATCCGCGACGTGGCCGCCGACGCCGGATACAACAGCGCCACGCTGTACCTGTACTTCAGTGATCTCGACCAGCTGATCCTCTACGCGTCGCTCAAATACCTGAGCATGTACAACCGGGCGGTGGTCGAACGGCTGACGGACTGCCATAGCGATCAGGAACGGCTCTTCGTCACCTGGGAGGTGTTCTGCGAGGTGTCCGACCGGCATCCGGAGGCGTTCGAACGCATCTTCTTCGGCGCGCACAGCCAGTCGCTCACCGACATCTGCGAACAGTACTATCGGCTGTTTCCCGAGGAACGGCAGGCCCCCGAAGAACTGGCGCTGTCGCCGATCTTCTCCTCGTTCTCCCTGTTGGAGCGCAACCTGCTCGTGCTGCGGCCGCTGTGTTCGGGGATGGATGAGCAGCGTATGCAGGTGATCAACGAACTCATGGTGTTCGGCTATGCCGGTCTGCTGCACCGCCGCATCGAGGAGAAGCGCGCCGGATTCGACGGCGAGCCGCTCGCCACGCGCTTCCGCGAATATCTGGACTATCTCACCGCAGAACTGCCGGCCGAGTGACTGTCTGCCTACGGCTGATCGTCGGTCTGCAGCTGGGGGAAGTCGAGTTATCCACATTTTTCAGGAGGCGCTTTCCTTGTGTGGGGAATCCTCCTAGCGTGAGAGTCGTGAATGATCAATCGATAACGGTGCGGCATCTTACCGCGGCGAAGTATCAAAGGGCGCAGGTCTGTGCCGAAGTTCAGAGCGGAACGAAAGCCGGATTGGTGTACGACCTGTGCACTGCATTGGAGCTGCAATCCGTGGAGCTTCCGATGGAGCATGTGCTGGATAAGCGGCGTCTTCATGTCGCGGTTCGGGGCGGTGGCGGTAAGAGAAACCTGCGCGGTGTCGCCTTTCATCGGTATTCGAGGCCGTTCGACGAGGTGTTGGTGGATCGGCGGTTTCGATGCGTGGCACTGCCGGATGTGTGGATGCATTACGCGGCGGTGCTGTCGCTGGAAGAACTCGTGGTGTTGACCGATTGTCTGATGCGTCGCGATGGTCGACTGCACCGGGTGGGGTTGGAAACGCTGATCGCCGAGTTCGAAAGCGTCGAGGGGCGATTCGACGGCAAGCGGAAATGTCGTCAGGCGCTGAGGCTCGCCCGTGAGGGGACGGACTCCTCGTATGAGACACGGCTGAGGCTTGTCCTGATGATGTACGGATTGCCGTGCCCGGAGGTGAACTATCCGGTGTCATGCGGTGGTGCGGGGAAGCGCGGGTACTTTCTCGATATGGCGTATCCCGAATGGATGATCGCCATTGAATATGACGGCGAACACCATGGGCGGCAGTGGAAACAGGACAACGGCCGGCGAGAGGCGCTGGAAAACATGGGTTGGTCGGTCATCAAGGTGTTCTATGAGGATCTTCGCGATGAGGCGGCTCGTGCCGCTCTGGTCGAACGGGTGGCGTTGAGGATCAGGCAGAAGACGGGAATCGCTCTGCCGCTTGTTCGTAGGAGCGTGGAGCGATTGGCCGATGGACGCTCATGGCGTTATGGCACGTTGCAGTGCCGATGAGCGATCTCGGACGGCTTGCGAATGCTAACTCCATTCTGTGGGGCGGATTTGCCGGCTTGCAGACACCTATCTGCGTTCTGAGGGTCGTTGAGACGGCGAAACCGATCTATGAACGTTGACATTGCAACGACGATACATGGGATATCGCCATTGAATGACCCCAAGAATGGAGATAGATGTCTGCAGAGGGGTGAAATCTGCCCTCAGAATGGAGATAGGTCATGAAAACGGCCGGAACGGCCTTCATCACAGGATGATGGGTGCCGTTCCGGCCATGCGAGGGGACCGGATGGGTTGCCGCTCAGTACAGGGTCTGCTCGGTGCGGGCGATGATCTCGTCCTGCAGGGCCTTGTCCAGGTTGTTGAAGTAGTCGGAGTAGCCGGCCACGCGGACGATGAGGTCCTTGTACTGCTCCGGGTGCTTCTGCGCGTCGATCAGCGTGGCGCGGTCGATCACGTTGAACTGGATGTGGTGGCCGTCCATGGCGAAGTAGCTGCGGATCAGGGCGCTCATGCCGAGGATGCCCTTCTTGCCGGCCACGACCTGCGGCGTGAACTTCTGGTTGAGCAGCGCGCCACCGGTCTTGAGCTGGTCCATCTTCGCGGCGGAACGGATCACGGCGGTCGGGCCGTTGATGTCCGCGCCCTTCTCCGGGGCGATGCCGTCGGGCAGGGCGATGTGCTCGTGGCGGCCGTTCGGGGAGGCGAGCATCGTCTGGCCGAAGTACACGTGGCAGGTGGTCGGCAGGAACTCCACGATGGTCTTGGATCCCTTCGGGGTCGGGCGGCCCGCCACGATCTTCTGCAGCGAACCGGAGACCTCGCGCAGCACGTCGTCGGCGTAGTCGTCGTCGTTGCCGTACTTCGGAGTGTGGTTGAACACCTGGTCGAACATGTCGTCGTAGCCCTTGAAGTCGGCCTCGCAGGCGGCGAGCACCTCGTCCATGGAGAAGCGCTTGTCTTCGAAGACCTGCTTCTTGAACACGGTGAGCGAGTCGGTGACGGTGCCCATGCCCACGCACTGGATGTAGCTCGTGTTGTAGCGGGCACCGCCGCAGTTGTAGTCCTTGGCCTTGGCGATGCAGTCGTCGGTGATCACCGAGAGCAGCGGCACGGGCAGGGTGTCCATGAACAGGCGCTCGATGAGGTTGTTGCCGGCCACCTTGATGTCGGTGACGTACTTGAGCTCCTTCTCGAACGCGGCGTACAGCTCGTCGAAGCTCTTGAAATCACGCGGATCGCCGCAGTCGATGCCGATCTTCTTGTTCGTGTAGTGGTCGTAGCCGCGGTACATCACCAGCTCCAGCACCTTCGGCACGTTCAGGTAGCCGGTGAGCACGTAGGCTTCCTTGCCGGCGGTGCCGGTCTCCACGCAGCCGGAGGCGATGCCGGCCTCGCGGGCGTCGTCCAGCGACTTGCCCATGTTCAGCAGCTCCTGGATGATGGCGTCGGAGTTGTAGAACGCCGGCTGGCCCCAGCCCTTGCGGCTGATCTTCACGGCCTCGTGCAGGAAGTGCTCCGGGGTCTTGCGGCTGATCTGCACGTTCGAGCTCGGCTGCAGCAGCTTCATCTCGTCCATGACCTCAAGGATCAGGTAGCTCACGTCGCTCACGCCGCAGGTGCCGTCCGGACGCAGCGCGCCGGTGTTGAAGTTGCAGAAATCGGTGTAGGTGGCGGACTCCTTCAGCGTGATGCCCACCTTCGGCGGGGCCGGCTGGTTGTTGAACTTCACCCACAGGCACTCCAGGTATTCGCGCGCCTGATCGCGGGTGAGCGTGCCGGCGGCGATCTCCTTGTTGTAGAAGGGCTCAAGGTGCTGGTCGAACTTGCCGGGGGAGTAGGCGTCCCAGTTGTTCATTTCGCTGGTGACGCCGATGTGGGTGAACCAGTACATCTGGATCGCCTCGCGGAATGTGCGCGGCGCATGGGCCGGCACGCGGTCGCACACCTCGGCGAGCTGCTCGAGCTCCTCGCGGCGCACCGGGTCGTCGCACTCGGCGGCCTTTTCGCGGGCCAGGGCGGCGTAGCGCTGACCGAGGATGATCATGCCTTCGCACACCAGATGCATGGCCTGCAGTTCGGCCTGCTTGTGCTCGGCGTCCATGTCGTTGTTGTAGTCGATGGCGGCGAGCTCGTCGTCGATGCGCTTCATGAAGTCCGCGTAGCCGGACTTGTAGATCTTGCCGTCGGCCACGGTGTGGCCCGGTCCGCGCTGGGCCATGAACTCGGTGTACATACCGCCTTCGAACAGCAGATGCCATTCCTCGGGCAGCATCTTCATCATCTTGGTCATGGATGCGCGATCCTGCCAGAACGGGATGATCACGTCGCGCTGGATCTCCTTCTGCTCCTCGGTCACCGAGAAGGAGACGTGCTCGCGGTTGTTCATGTTGTCGAAGTCCTCGAGGCTGTGGCAGCACAGTTCGGGGAAGGTCGGCGCGGACTGCGGGCCGACGCCCTTCTCGCCGACGATCAGCTCATCGTCGCCCAAGTACAGCGTGCGCTTCTCCATCAGCGTCTTGAAGAAGATGCCGCGCAGCACCGGCGTGGGCACCTTGCCCTCGTACTGCTTGTACACCTCGGTTTCGATGAGCGCGCGCTCGAGCGAGATGCTCGGATGCGTGGTCTCGCTCAGCTCGCGCAGCCGCTTGGTGCGCATGGTCGAGCCGCGCTTCTCGTCCCAGTTGATGCCGGTGGTGGTGTCGACCGGCGTGATCGTTGCAGTGGTCATGATGTGATTCCTCTTGATGGTTGTGGGTTGTGGATATTGGATTGTGGGTTATGGAGTGAAGAATATGGTCGGGGAGTGTGGTCTGTTGCCTTGGCGTATGGCCTGTCACCTCATCCGTCCGACGTAGTCGGACACCTTCCCCTCAAGGGGAAGGCAGAAGAACCCCGTGCAGGATTTCGCCGTAAAGCAAACGGCAGAGCCGTTTGCAGGCGAGCCGGAAATGGACGAAAGCCGACAGGCGAGCCCGTGAATCGGTGAAAGCCGACTGATGAGGTGATCAACGAAGCCTCGTACGAATCCCGACGAAAATGTTCCGCTTCGTGAGCCGCTTCGCGAACAGCCATGTGAGTCGCTTTGCGAGCCGCCACGCGCCCCAATGCGCGTGCGAACGTTATTTGAGAATGGTTTCCGCGCCGCTGCGTGCGCCGGGATGTCCCTGACTGCGCTTGCGGGAATACGCGCAGCCGGTCATCGCCATCAGACCGGGAATGCAGGCGGACGCGGAGATCGGCGAATCGGCCACGATTTCGATGCCAACCATGTGATTGCTCATCATGCCATTGCTGGTCATGCAATCGTTCATCGCCATGCCTCCCTCCGTCTTGGTATCGGATACCGCTTGTGGTATCGGGGCTATCGTAACGCCGTTGTGTTATGCGTGTCGTGGTCGGCGTAACAGGACCGCAACACGGGCGATGCGGACGCGATGCGGGCATCGGATCCACGGCCGATTATCGCACGGCCACTGGTCATCTGGCTACCGGTCATCCGGCTACCGGTCACCCAATCCGGTCATCCGGCCGCTGGTCATCCGCCGATGGTCACGTTGTCGTAGAACTTCTCGATCTCGCTTTTGACGCGCTGCATCTCGTCGTCCTCGGGGACCTCGAAGTAGATGGCCTTGCGGCCGAGCTTGGCGTACTTGTCCATGCCGTACTTGTGGTAGGGCAGGATGTCCACCTGTTCGACGGGGATGTTGTTGGTGCGCAGCCACAGCATCGTCCGCTCGATCATGTCGGTGCTGGTGTTGATGCCGGGCAGCATGATGAGTCGCAGGAAGATGCGGGCGTTGTTCGCGGCGAGCACCTGCAGGTTCTTGAGCACCAGATGGTTAGATCCGCCGGTGTACTTGCGGTGCAGGTCGTCGTCGATGAACTTCAGGTCGTACAGGAAGAAGTCGGCGTATTCGCAGATCTGCTCGACGGTCCGGGTGGCGGCCACGCCGCAGGTGTCGATGCCGATGCTGACCTCCTGCTCGTCGAGCCGCCGGGCGAGCTCGAGGATGTAGTCGCGGTCCATGGCCAGCACCTCGCCGCCGGAGAGCGTGACGCCGCCGCCGGACTGGTCGTAGATCATGTGGTCCTTGAGTACGTCGGTCATCAGCTCGTCGATGGTGTACTGCTTGCCGACGAGCTCCTTCTTCCCGTCGTTCTGGGTCATGATCTCCGGCTCGAACAACTGGCTTTCTGGATTGTGGCACCACTGGCAGCGCAGCGGGCATCCCTTGAAGAAGATGGTGGTGCGAATGCCCGGCCCGTCATGCGTGGAGAAATGCTGGATGTTGAACACGTACGGTGTCCGTGACGGCATGGGATCCCCCTTTCCGATTCGGTTTCCACCAACCATAGGCACGCCGTGTGTTAACGACATGTCATCGGTCGGCGGCGGGAAACACATCGGAAACCGCACCGGAGACGGAAATCACGCCGCCGACGGAAACCGCACGGGCACACGGGCACACGGCACACGGCCAGATGATCGCGGGTCGGGCCGTCCGTCAGCGGGCGTGCTGCGGCACCAGACCCCAGAACAGGTCGACGATCCGCGCCTCGTAGGTGTCGCTCAGCTCCTGATTCGCCCGCGCGATGTCGTCGGCGTCGGGCTCGTGATCGAAGTCGTAGGTCACGCCCTTGCGAGGCTCGTACCGGAACGGACTGTCGGCGAGGATCTCGTTGGTCTTCTCGATGAATTCGTCGGCGATGGCCTGGCAATCGTGGCGGGCGGAGGGATTGTCCTCGGGCAGCCGGTCCTTGCGGGTGTCGAGCACGACCGCGACGATGCGGGCGAACGAATCGTTGAGGATCTCGGGGTCGTGGATGGTCCAGAAATCGGCTTCGGACAGAATGACGGAACGCATGGCCGGTCCTTTCGGGTGATCGGGTGTCTGATGATCGGGGCGATGCGATGGGATCGCGGTGATCGTCGCGGACCGCCGCAACCGCGGATGATCGCATCGCGGATGAACACATGGTAGATCGACGTCACCTGATTTCGGGCGGGATGACCACGAACGGACGGAAACCAGACGGACGGGACAGACGGACGGAACCGAACGGAAGATGAGGACGATACCGATACCGAGGACGATTACCGAGGACGATGCAAGCGGGAAGCAGACGGATAAAAGGCGGGGACGGAGGTACGCCATTGTCCGCCCGTCTCCGGTTCATACGATAGCGGAAATTCCCGGGTCCGGTAAGCCGATCGCCGTGTCGATCGCCATCATCTGACGGACTTTTCGCCAAAGGCTAATCCTTTTCGCGTCGCCGATTCATTGTCGTCCGTCACGCCCGGCTGATGAGGTGACGGACGGTTTTCGATGAACGAACAGTGACCGAATGGTGAACGGACGATGATCGGATGACGGCCGATTGAAGGCGGTCTCCGATCGACAAGAGGCCGCCGCAAAACCGATCAGGGCTGGGATCGGCGGACGAATCCCGTCGCGCCGCCGGCGTACGGCTATGCTGGAGGCCATGACCGTGATTACGAGAAACGTCGAGCGGCGGGACCTGCCGCTGGTGTCGATTCCCATCTGCTTCCCCGCCATGGTACCGATGTTCGCCTCCCGGCTCGACGCCTTCGACGGCTTGGCCCGCGTGGTCATGTACGACGATCTCGAATCCGACGAAACCGTCCTCGCCGAACGCATGGAGGACGCCACGGTGGTGATCTCCACCGGCATCCACTTTTCGCATGATTTGCTCGAGCGCGTGTCGCGCACGGTCCGGTGTGTCACGTTCGGCGGAACCGGCGTGGCCAGCTTCGTGGACCTCGCCCAGGCGTCCCGGCTCGGCATCAGCGTCTGCAACGCCGTGCATTACGGCGACAACGCCGTGGCCGAACACGCCATCGCCCTGATGTTCGAGCTCACCCACCGGGTCGGCACGCTCAACGCCCGGATGCGGCCCACGGCATGGCCCATCAGCGACATCGAGGAGCTCACCCACCGCACGCTCGGCCTCGTCGGCTTCGGCGGCATCGGCAGGCGGGTGGCCCAGCTGGCCCGGGGACTGGGCATGCCGGTGACGGTATGGTCCCGCCACCCCGACCGGGCCGCGCTCGCCGAACTGGGGGCCTCGGCCGCGCCGAGCATGGACGACGTGTTCGCCCGCGCCGACGTGGTCAGCCTGCATCTGGCACTCAACGAGGCCACCGAAGGCATGATCGGCGACCGTCAGCTCGACCTGCTGAGGCCGGGATCGATGCTGATCAACACGGCCCGGGCCGAGCTGATCGCCCCCGGGGCTCTGGAGCGCCGACTCTCCCGCGGCGACGTGACCGCCGGCGTGGACGTGTTCGCGCCCGAACCGCTGCCGCCCGACGCGCCGCTGCGCTCGCTGGACAACGTGGTGATGACCCCGCATGTGGCGTGGAAGTCCCCCGAGGCGTTCGAAGGCATCGTCGAGCAGAACGTGCGGGCCGCGGTGGCCTTCCTGCACGGCGAGTCGTACAACGTCGTGGTCTGACTGCCTGACCGATGACCTGACCGCCTGACCGATAGTCTGACTGACTGGTGGTCTGACCGGTACCGTCTGATTTCTTTTCCGTTTCCCGATCCATTTTCCGGAGGCCGTATGCGTACGTTGCTCAATCCCGCCGACCGGCCGGCGCATGATTCGCTGGTCGAAAAGAAGTCCGAGTTCATCGGCGACGCCTGCCACATCGAATCCGGCGCCGAGGCGCTGGCCTTCGTGCAGTCCATCCACGACCAGCATCCCAAGGCCCGGCATGTGGCCTATGCCGCGGTGTGGGGCGGCTCCGACGGGCAGCTGGGGGAGCGGATGAGCGATGACGGCGAACCCTCCGGCACGGCGGGCAAGCCGATCCTCGACGTGCTGCGGCAGAGCGAGCTCACCGACTGCGTGGTGGCGGTGACCCGGTATTTCGGCGGCATCCTGCTCGGTTCCGGCGGACTGATCCGCGCGTATTCCAGCGCCGCCTCGCTGGCGGTGAAGGCCGCCGAGGGAGCCAGCATCGTGCCCTGCCGGTGCATGGCCGCCACCTTCGACTACGCGCAGCTGACCATGATGCGCCAGCTGGTCGCCGCGGCGAACGGCACGATGGACGACGAGCAGTTCACCGACCGCGTGAGCGCCCGGTTCTCGGTGCCCGAACAGGCCGCGGACGATTTCGCCCGTCGCGTGGTCGAGACGTTCAACGCCACGGTGAGCGTGGAGACCGTCGGCAGCATGAACCGTCCGGTCCCCGACGCGGCCTGAGCGATCGACTAAGCTATGGCGCATGAGCGAATCCGCAGCACCTGAATCCCAGCCGACGCCGATGGCCGAAACGTCCCAGCCCGAACAGACCCCGGCCGAGCAGACCCCGACTGATCAGTCTCAGTCCGATCAGCCCATGACTGATCAGACTCCGGCAGACCAGTCCCAGTCCGAGCAGACCGCGACTCCGGCGGCACCCGACGAGGCCCACGAGACCCTGACCGCCTCGTACGAGCGTCTTCGCCATTCCGTGGATCCCGAAGAGCTCGGGGAGTTCGCCCGTCGACCGCTGCCGGATCCCTCCGACGCGGCCGCGTTCTCCCGCGCCACCGCACTGCTGGAGGCCGTGGCGGGCAATCTGCATACCGCGGTGGCCGACCGACTGTATCTGGCCGAGCACATGCCGTTCCCGAATATTCTCGTCAAGCTCAGCGTCGATCCCGAGATGGCCGTGCGCAAGGCCGTGGCGCAGAACACCGACGACAAGAACTGGCTGGTGGGCCGGCTCACCAAGGACGACGAGCTGGAGGTGCGCTCCGCCGCGCTGGTCAATCCGCGCACCTCGTGGAAGATGCGCATGGAGGGGGCACAGGACGAGCGCAACGACCCCGAGACCCTGGACTACCTCTCCCGGTTCGGCGTCAGCGAGGACCAGCCCGGTCCGGCGGTGCTCACTGCCATGATCCGCCGGGCCGTGGCGCTGAATCCGAGCGCCTCGGAGGAGACGATCGAACGACTGTCTCAGGATGCGGATATTCAGGTGCGGCATGCCGTGGAGAAGCGCAGGGCGTCCGCCGCGTGACGGCGAACGAGGACGATCCGTCGTGCCGACGATGCGTGGTCCGGCACGACACGCCTGATTTCGTGAGATTTCCGGTGATTCCGTGCGCGCCCGTGTGAGGCCGTCAAGATGACGTGCGGGTTTGGTGCGGATTGCCGGCAGGTAAACATCGGATTGGGAATTGAGGCTTCCAACGCAACTTTGGGTATGTCCACCGGTGCGTCGGCATGTTTCAGAGTTAAGCTGAAACCATGGAAAAGCGAGAAGAATCCGAGGAACGCCTTTCCCGCCCGCTGATTGCGCTGGCGAAGGCCAAAGGTGTTGCCACTAGCTATATCGGCCAGCAAGGAGAGTACATCGAGATCGATGACGATGTCCTGATCGATGTGCTGGCCAGTCTGGGCGTTGACGCCTCCAATGAAGAATCCGTCGAAGCCGAGTTGCGCAAGGATGCGCGGAACCGTTTCGAACGTCTGATTCCCCCCACCATTCTGCATATCGCCGGTCAGGAAAGCCGCGTGAAGGTGAACCACGGGGTGTTCGACATTCCCAAGGCCACGCTTGAGCTGGAGGACGGCAGCCGTTACGCCGGCGAACTGCCCGGTGTGGCGGGTGACGGCGCGATGGCCCAGCCGATCGACGACCGGTTCATCGTCAACTCCGCCATCGTGATTCCCGCCGACGTGCCGCTGGGGTACCACACCCTGCATGTGACGGTGAACGGCCGCACCGAATCGGCCACGCTGATCAGCGCCCCGGCGAAGGTGGAGCTGCTCGACCCGATGAAGCACGGGCACCTGTGGGGATGGATGGCCCAGTTCTATTCGGTGCGCTCATCGAAGTCCTGGGGCATCGGCGACTTCGGCGATCTGAAGACCATGCTGTGCGAGTCCAAGGAAAAGACCGGATCGGACTTCGTGCTGATCAACCCGGTGCACGCGGCCGAGCCCTGCACCCCGCTCACCCCGTCGCCGTATCTGCCGATCTCCCGCCGGTTCGTGAACTTCACGTACATCGCCCCGGAGCAGATCGCCGAATACGAGCGGCTCTCCGACGAGGACAAGGCGCAGGTCCGCAAGCTGCACGACTCCGTCAAGGCGCTGAACGACAACGCCGAGCAGCTCGACCGCAATGCGATGTGGGATGCGAAGATGCCCGCGCTGTGGACGATCTTCAAGGCCGGCCGCAGCGAGAAGCGCCAGCGCGAGTTCGACGAGTACAAGAAGCAGGCCGGGCCCGATCTGGAAGGCTACGCCACCTGGTGCCTGGCCTACGACAAGTGGGGTGCGCCGACCACCGCGGCGGATTCCTGGGTGAAGCGGTTCGGCCGCGAATCCGATGAGGTCAGGCAGCTGCGCGAGCAGTACCCCGACACTCTCGACTTCTACCGCTGGCTCGAATGGATCGCCGACGAGCAGCTGGACGAGGCACAGAAGGCCGCGCGCGAGGCCGGCATGCAGATCGGTCTGATGGCCGACATGGCCGTGGGCGTGCATCCGCTGGGCTCCGACGTGTGGTGGAATCCCGAGCGATTCGCCTACGGCGCCACGGTGGGCGCTCCGCCGGACTTCTACAACCAGCAGGGTCAGGACTGGAGCCAGCCTCCGCTGAACCCGAACTATCTGGCCGCCACCGGCTACAAGGCGTATAGGGACATCGTCCACGGCATGTTCGCCCACGCGGGCGGCGTGCGCATCGACCACGCCATCGGTCTGTTCCGCCTGTGGTGGATCCCGAAGGGCCGCGGCGCGAAGAACGGCGCCTACGTGTACTACGATTCCGCGGTGATGATGGGCATTCTGGCGCTGGAGGCCAAGCGTGCGCACGGCGTGGTCGTGGGCGAGGACCTCGGCGTGGTGCCGGACTACATGTCCGAATCGCTGGCCGCCCACGGTCTGCTCGGCTGCGCGATCGAATGGTTCGAGCAGCGCGACGGCAAGTTCCGCAAGCCGCAGGACTGGCGTCCGCTCACGCTGGCCTCGGTCACCACGCACGACATTCCGCCCACCGCCGGATATCTCAACTACGTGCATGTGAAGCTGCGCCACGAGCTCAACCTGCTTACCGGCAGCTACGAGGAGTTCCTCGCCGATGCCCAGCGCGAGCACAACGCCCTGCTGTCCATGCTGGCCGACGGCGGATGGATCAAGCGCGGATGGCTGAACAACGAGGCCGAGCACGAGCAGGACCTCATCGAAGGCATGCATCGCGCGCTGTGCGCCTCGCCGTCGAAGCTGCTGTGCGCCACGATCACCGATGGCGTGGGCGAACGCCGTACGCAGAACCAGCCCGGCACCGATAACGAATACCCGAACTGGCGCATTCCGCTGGCCGACGGGGAAGGCCACGCCGTGTCGCTGGACGGCCTGTTCGACAACCCGCGGCTGCGGTCGCTGGCCGCCGTCATGCGCGGCGAGAAGTGAGCCGGGCCGGCACGGCAACGGCTGGGAAGACGAAGTCGAAGTCCGGATCGGCGCCGGCGTCGCGCTACGAACGCGGGGCACGCAGCTATGTGATGTCCCGCATTCGCGGCAAGGACACCTCCATCGAGGTGATGGTCCGGCGGTATCTGTTCGCCCGCGGACTGCGGTTCCGCAAGAACGACCGGCGGTATCCGGGCCATCCCGACGTGGTGCTGCCCAAATGGCATACCGTGGTGTTCGTCAACGGATGCTTCTGGCATATGCATGAGGGCTGCTCGAAGCATACGATGCCGAAATCCAACGTGGAGTTCTGGACGGCGAAGCTGACGCGCAATCGGGAACGCGATGCGCGGCAGCACCGGCAGCTGGCCGAGATGGGCTGGCGGGTGATCGTCGTCTGGGAATGCGAGCTGGGCAAACGGACCCGTGAGGCCCGGCTGGAACGACTGTATGGGCAGATCGTCGCCGATTCCGGACGCCGGGAGGATCGGACGTCGTGATCGGACGCCGTGATCAGACATCAGACTGATCGGGAGTCGGCTGATCAGGCGTCGGGCTGATCGGGCCGGGGGAGCGGGACCGGGGATCGTGGCCGAGGATGGGGACGGGAATCGCCGGAAAATCATCGGCGTGTCGCATTGACTTGTTGGTTTTGACGTCACGGCAAAACGCGGTATGCTAGTGGATTGTTGTGTTTCCCTAGAGGGGTCCTTAAAAGCGCTGTCCCACTCGCCATTAGGACTTTCAGGGAGCCCACGGATAATGAGGCAGCAAGGGCCTAACCAACCCGGAGTTGCCCGGAACACAATAGTAAAGAAAAGGTATATCGTGAAAACTTTCTCACCGAAGCCTAACGATCTGAGCCACGAGTGGTACGTCATCGACGCCTCCGACGTGGTGCTTGGCCGTCTCGCCACCGTCACTGCGAACCTGCTGCGCGGCAAGAACAAGCCGACGTTCGCTCCGCACGCTGATGGCGGCAACTTCGTCGTCATCGTGAATGCCGACAAGATCGCCATTTCCGGCAACAAGCTCGACAAGAACCTCTACCAGCACTCCGGTTTCCCGGGTGGTCTGCGCGCCGCTTCCTACGGCGAGCTGCTGGAGAAGGATCCGGCTCGCATCATCCGTTCCGCCGTGAAGGGCATGATGCCGAAGAACCGTCTGTCCAAGGTGCAGCTCACCCGCCTGCGTATCTTCACCGGCACTGAGCACCCGCACACCCCGCAGAAGCCCGTTCCCTACGAGATCACCCAGGTCTCTCAGCAGGCTAAGTAATAGGACCGAAAGGAGAAAAGGCAATGGCTGAAAACATCGAAAACTCCGCGGTCCAGGAGACCGAAGAGGAGCTCACCCAGTACACCTCCGAGACCAACGCCGGCGCTGGCACCGGTACTTCCACGATCGCTCCGGGCTACGGCACCGGCCGTCGTAAGGAAGCCGTCGCTCGCGTGCGTCTGGTTCCGGGCACCGGCAAGTGGACCATCAACGGTCGCACCCTCGAGGAGTTCTTCCCGGGCAAGATCCAGCAGCGTGAGGTCAACTCCCCGATCGTTCTGCTGAAGCTCGAAGGCAAGTTCGACGTCATCGTTCTGGTTGACGGCGGCGGCACCACCGGTCAGGCCGGTGCCATCCGTCTCGGCGTGGCTCGCGCCCTGAACGCCATCGATCGTGACGCCAACCGCGCCGCCCTGAAGAAGGCTGGCTTCCTGACTCGTGACGCCCGTGCGGTGGAGCGCAAGAAGGCCGGTCTGCACAAGGCTCGTCGCGCCCCGCAGTACTCCAAGCGTTAAGCTCGGTCGCTGCATCCGGCGTATCTGCGAAAGCCCCTTCGTCTCCTTGGTGGGACGAAGGGGCTTTCCCTATTTCCGGGCGATTACGTCCGGCTACCGCTGCTGCTTGAACAGGTTGATGCTCAGCTCCGAGATCAGCCACGGATCGTTGTGCCGTCGTGCGGCGGCCTCGTTCGCCGCGGCGACGTCGGCGTCATCGGTCTGCTGATCCGCCGATGCGGCGTTCATGGCCGAACGCTGCGTCTGGATCTGCTGGGCATTCGCACCTGATCCGCTGCCTGATCTGCTGGCCGTGTCGTCGACGTTCCACGCCGACTTGAGTCGATCGTTGCGGTGGATCCACCGACGGTGCCGAGTGAACGGATCGTCATTCGGCCCGGTCGGCCCCTCCGATCCGTCCGGTGCGGATCCGGCGTTCGCGGCCCGGGCCTTGGCCGTCAGACGGTCCATGAACGCCAGATCCTCGTCGGTGAATCCCTGCGAGGCGACGTCGAATTCATGCGCTTCGGCGGCCACGTCGGCCTTCACCTCATCGAGGTCGTTCACGTCGTCGAACCGGACCGGCCCCTCGTCGTCCAACGAGGCGGAACTCCACAACATCTTCCACGACGTGTCGTCCGGTAGCACGAACGCCTTGTCGTCGTCGGTGCCGTTGACCACGATCATCACGTCCTCGTCCACGTTGGACAGCAGACGCATGGCAAACGCCCTGACCGACTTGTCGAACCAGTCGTGCTCCGCGGGGGCGGATCCGTCCGGCAGAATCCACTGCACGCGGCTCGACGGCTTCATCAGGCCCAGCATCGACAGCAGCGTGAAGAAATCCTCGTGATGATACAGGTCGATCGACTTGCGCATCGCGATCAGATCGGTCACCGTCTCCAACCGCCTCATCTCGGGCGTTTTCTCCTTGGCGTACAGCCAATCCCAGTTCAGCCAGTTGATGTCGTTGTCCTGACAGTAGGCGTTGTTGTTGCCGCCCTGAGTGTTGCGGAACTCGTCGCCGGCGAGGATCATCGGCGTGCCCAGACTCATCAGCAGCGTGCCGAACAGGTTCAGCGCCGCGCGTTCGCGGTTGCGCTCGATCAGCTCGTCGTCGCTCGGTCCCTCCACGCCGAAGTTCACCGAATGGTTCATGTCCGTGCCGTCGCGGTTCTCCTCGCCGTTGGCCTCGTTGTGCTTGTGGCTGTATCGGGTCAGGTCGGTCATCGTGAAGCCGTCATGGCAGGAGACGAAGTTGATGGAGCTGACCGCGCCGCGTCCCGGGTCCGTGGCGTACAGGTCGGCCGATCCGCACAGTCGGGTGGCCATCTCCTGCAGGCCCACCTCGTTGCCGCGGCCGTGGTGCTGGCTGTCCACGTCGGTGAGCCAGAATTTGCGGGCGGTGTCGCGGAACCGGTCGTTCCACTCGGCGAACGGGATGCCGAACTGACCGGTGCGCCACCCGCCCTCGCCCAGATCCCACGGCTCCATGATCAGCTTGAGATTGCCGAGCATCAGATCGCTGCGCAGGGCGTACAGGAACGGATGATGCTTGCTGAACGTGCCCTCCAGACGGGCCAGCGTGACGCCGAGGTCGAAGCGGAAGCCGTCCACGCCGATGCGCTTGGCCCAGTACCGCAGCGAATCCACGGCGAATTCGATCACGCGGGTGTTGGTGAAGTCGAGGGTGTTGCCGCATCCGGTGGTGTCGATCAGCGTGCCGGGGTTGTCGGACCGGCGTCGGTAGTAGCTCACGGAGTCGAGGCCGCGCCAGCAGACGGTGGGGCCGTCGTTGGCGCCCTCGCAGGTGTGGTTGTACACCACGTCGAGCAGGACCTCGATGCCGCCGGCGTGCAGGGCGCGGACCATGTCGATCACTTCCTGACGCACGGCGGTGGGGCCGAGTTCGCGGGCCCGCTTGGTGGCGTACTGCGGATTGGGGGAGAAGTATCCCAGCGTGGAGTAGCCCCAGTAGTTGGTCTTGCCCCGCTGGGCGATGCCGACCTCGGTCTGCGAGGCGAAGATCGGCAGCAGCTCCACGGTGGTGATGCCGAGGTTCTGCAGGTAGGCGATGGTGGTGGGGTGGGCGAGCCCCGCGTAGGTGCCGCGCAGCTCCTCGGGCATCCACGGCGCGTTCTTGGTGAAGCCCTTGACGTGCAGCTCGTAGATCACGGTCTTGCTCCACGGCACATGGGGGTGCTTCGGATCACCCTCGTGCTTGTGCGTGTCACGGTCGTCGATGACCGTCGACAGCGGGACGTGGCCCAGCGAATCCAGTTCGCTCATCTTGCCGTACGGGTCGCCGATCACCTTGCCGTCCTTGACCGTGCACTGGTAGGAGAACGCCTCGGGGCAGATCTCCATGGTGCCGTCCACGCCCTTGGCATAGGGGTCGAGCAGAATCTTGTAGGGGTTGAACTGCACGCCGCGCTGTGGGTCCCAGGCGCCGGCGGCGCGGTATCCGTAGCGCATGCCGTCCCATGCCCGTGGCAGATGGACGTACCACATGCCGTAGTTGGGCCCCTCCATCTTGAACAGGGTCTCACGGCAGTACTGGTCCTCGATGATGCGCGAGCAGATGGGGTAGATGTCGATCTGCTGGTCGAACGGCATGGAGGATTTCTTCGGCAGACGGGTGGCGGTGGTGTAGAAGGCGCTGGGCTGGTCGATGGGCTCGATGACGGAGAGCCATACCTGATCGGCGGTCTCGGACCATACGACGGCGTCGGCACCGCCGTCGTCGGTGAGGAACAGTCCCGGACGGGTCGCATAACGATGTAATGTTGTTCGCTCCATAACCTCATTATCCTCTTACGGTGTGTCCGGGGCGGGGGATCGCGGTGATTCCGGGCGTTTCCCCGGGTGATTGGCTGGGGATTGTGGGTGATTGGCTGGGTG
>NZ_PEBK01000008.1 GCF_002802905.1 Bifidobacterium simiarum | reverse complement strand
CCTTCGCCGACCGCTGGCCGGATGACAGGAACTGACAAACGAAAAACCACCAGTTACACACTTAAAGAGACAGTCCCTCGCGTTGCACTTCAGCGTCACGGTCACGGCCTTGCTGTGGTCGGCGCGGCCGTCGCCGTTCGTGTCCACGTTGAGGGTCGAGGTGCCGGTGATCCTGGTGCCGTCGGGAATGTTGGTGCAGCCGGTCCACACGAGGTCGGTGACCTTGCCGGCGCCGCCCTCCATGCCGAACGTGCCCTGGGCGCGGGTCGCGAACCTCACGGAGGGGACGACCACGGTCCAGGACTCCGCGGAATCATCGAAACCCTCAAGCTTTTTTGCGTAGGTAACGTGGTCCTGCTTAGGGACATACAGGTTGAACCAGTACTTGCCGCCCTCCCACGCGCTCATGCCGAAGTCCGCGGGCGCAAAATACGGGCTCCAGCTGGCGCCGCAGACCATGGTCACGTTCTTCGTCTTGGAGGACTCCGGGGTCCTGTCCCCGTCCTTCGACCAGTTCAATGTGACGGTGCCCTTGAACGTGGTTCCAGCGGGGATGTCGGTGCACTGCGCGTACAGACGATCACGCACCCGCTGGGTGCCGCCCGACAGGGTGGGCGGGTCGGTCGGGTTCTGGTCCGTGCCGGCCTTGGCGAGGGTCGAGAACTCCACGTTTTCGGTATTGGTGTACATGAACTGCTCGGACTCGTCGCCCTCGCCGTTGTGGTCGCCGCGCGCGGTCAGGTCCACGGTGAACCAGTTGTTCGAGTCCTGGCCGTACACGGTCACGTCGAACCAGTACTTCACCTTCGGCAGCCACTTGGTCTGGCCCTTGAGGTCCGAGGGCCTGAAGTCCTCGGAGTAGAACCGGTACTGCTTGCCGCCGGAGAACGTGGCGGGCAGGCTGAACACGGTGCGCTTCGCCGTGCTGGACACCGTCGTGCCGTTGATGTCGGCGTGCAGGGTCACGTCCGCGAGGAGCTTGCCGTTGCCGTCCTTGGCGCTGGCGATCGAGTTGCCGCCCGCGTGGGTCACGATGATCGAGTCATGCATGGGCGCGGTGTCGGTCGCCGTGTCCACGGGATCGTTGTTCGCGTTCACGCGGGTCGTGGTCACCTTCAGGCTGGGCTTGACCGGGGTGGCGTATGCCTCGGACGCGTTTTCCACGCCGTTCGTGTTGTAGCCGATGTGCGTGGCGTTGTTCTTGAGGAACGACTTCCACATCTTGCCGCCGTTGTTGCCGTTCGACCCGTCGTAGCCGGGGTCGCCGGGCCTGGCCGGACGGATGATGGTGTCCCACCAGATGCGAGCGTTCGCGGGCCACGCGCTGCCGTATCCCAGGTCGTTGGGCGTGGCGACGTCGCTCTGGAACGACACGGACCTGTTCTGCAGGATCAGTTCGTTCTGGATCGACAGATAGGTGTGCGCCTTGTCTGGCCTGCCGTCGCCGTCCTCGTCCACGTTCAGGTGGGATTCGATGGTGAAGTAGTCGTCGCGGAAGTGGGTGTTGTCCTTCGCGGTGACGGTGATCTCGTCACGCAGCTTGGAGCCGAGGCTGATCTTGTTGGTGAAGATCCTCGCGGGACGGTCCTGGCTGACCTTCCTCCAGCCGTTCGTGCCGGAGTTGGAGTACATGGCGTTCGTGGTGATCTCGGCGGTCCACCCGGGGTTGGTGTCGAAGAAGATCAGGTTCTGCTTGTTCTTGATGTTCGGGTCGATCGAGTAGAACATCAGGCGGATGCCGGTCGTGTACGGCTGCGGATGCTCGGTGGCGGCCTTCTTCAGCGCCTTGTACTCGCCGCTGTTCCTCACCGACAAGGGGATGTCGTCCTCCCTGTGGTTGTGGATCGCGGAGAACACGTAGTGCATGTAGCCCAGCGCCTTGTTGCCCTTGCCCAGCTTCATCACGTTCGTGCCCGGGCCGTACGGCGAGTAGTACACCACCGCGCGCATCATGTTCTCCTGCTCGGTGTTCCACGAGTAGTCGTAGCGCGTGAACTTCGTGCCGTTGTCCGGGGTTTCGGCTCCGGCCTGCACGCACAGCGCGATGACCGGCTTGTTGAGCGTGTCGTCACGCAGGTCGAAGATGCCGGTTGCCGCGTCGGGCTTGAGGTAGTAGTCGCGGTGGCCGAGCAGGGTGAACGGCTCTCCCGTGCGCTGCACCACGCGCAGCATGCTGAACATGCGCGACAGCAGTCCCGCCGAACCATTGCCGTCGGCGTCCTCGCGCACGCCGTCGGGCATCTCCGTCAGTTCGGGGCTCGGACCGTCGAAACGGCCCATCACGGTCATCTGACCCATGCCCGAGCCGAACGGGCCCGTCCCGTCGAGCGTGGTGGCGCCGAGGTTCGCCTCGCCGTCCTCAAGATCGGGCACGCCCAAGTACACGCCCTCCGGCACGCTGGCGTCCTGGTCGTCGCCCGTCACCGTCGCGGTCGGCTTCACGCCCGCCTTCTTCAACGAGGCGGCCAAGGATGCGGAGGACTGCTTGCGCGCGGCCGCGTCCCACAGATGCCACATGACGTCCACCGGGTCGCCCGACGTCCTCACGCCCGCCGAGGCCACCGCCTTCGAGGCCAGGGACTTCACCGTGTCGTCCACGGAGACGGCATGCAGGTCGTCCCACGACATCTTCGACGCCTTCGCCTTGTCCAGTCCGTCCGGGTACGTGCCGATCCGGTACAGCTTCACGGTCACGTCGCTCAGGCTGGTGGACTCCTGCGACTGCACATGGATCGTGCCCTTGCGGTCCCTCGACGCGTCCGGCGTGGTCTTCGTCTCGGTCTTCGCCTGCGGCTTGGAGGGCGCGGTCGCCTTCGGAGCCGCCGGAGTGGCTGTCTTCGCCTGCGGTGAGGCCGTGCTCCCGCCGGACGCCTTGGCCGTGGCATCCTGCTTCGTGGCGCCGGAGGCGGTGTCGGAGCCGGCGCCCTCGTTCGTGCCGGTGGTCGAACCGCCGGTGGTATCGGGCTTCGGCGTCACCTCCACCGAGCCGCTGTTGTCGCCGTTGCCGGTGTCGGCACCATCGTCGTCGGCGGTGTCGCCGCCAAGGACCGTGCCTCCCGAGTCCTGCTGGATCGTCACTCCCTGGCCGCCCGCGTCGTCCTGCTGCGTCTCGGCCGCGGTGGCGGTGATGCAGCCCGACGCGAGGGTCGCCCCGGCCACGGCCAGGGCGACGAGACCTCGTATCCGTCTCATGCTCCCATCCTTTCCCTTGGGGTAAGGCGGGCGACGCCGTTCGCCGCCCATACGCGGCTCATTGTCACCCCGGATCACGCGGAGCGCGCCCGCCCCCGCGCACGCGGACGGAAACCGCGGAAACACAGGCGACACACCGAAGTGCCGACCCACGGCGGAATCACGGTCTTCACGGGAACCACACAAGCCGGGATCCGGCACGGAAGCGAAGGTCGGGGGAGCGGGGAGTGGAGGAGCGGAACGGGGTTCGGGCATGAAAAAAGGGTTCCCACCCGGAGCATCCGGGTGGGAACCCCATCCCGCCGAAACGGGATCAATCACAAGGAGGACGCGGCGGTCACAGGCTCTGCCAGGCGATGCCCTCGCCGCGCCAGCCGGCCCTGATGACGGCGAGGTATTCGCCGTAGCTGGTGGTGTACACGTGCTCGCCACCACCGTTGCCACGACCATGCTTCGGCTTGTGGTAGGGCTTCGGATTGTAGAGACGGTACACGTTCGCTCCCTTGGGGCTGGTGTACCAGGCGACGCCCTCGTTCCTCCAGCCCAGGCGTACGAGCATGTCGTGCTCCGCCTTGTTCAGCGTCCAGTTATGGTTGCCAGACCGGCGGTTGTACTCACGGTACACCGGGCGGGCGCCCGGGGTGTCCTTCGAGACGGTGATGAAGCTGGACCTGCCGTGGTTCTCGTCACGCCAGCCCAACCGGACGAGCATGTCGTTCTCCGCCTTGTTCGTCGTGTAATGGTGCAGGCCGGAATTGCGGTTGTACACGCGGTACACGGGCACCTGCCTCGCCGACGGAGTGGTCGTGGAGTTCTTCGTCCACCGGGCGGTGAGACGCAGATCCGACTTCACCGGAGTGGTGAAATCATATCTGGTGCTGCCGTTGTACCAGCCGGCGAACGTATAGCCCGAACGGGTCGGAGCAGCAGGCTGCGACGCCCTGGATCCATCCGCCACCTTCTGCGACGCCACCACCGTACCGCCCGCGGAGTCGAAGCTCACGGTGCGATACGTGACCTGCGGCGGATTCTTCGATCAACGGGCCGTCAGTCTCAGATCCGAACGGACGGCCGTATTGAAGTCCCACTTCGCGTTGCCGTAGTACCATCCCTGGAATGTGTAACCGGAG
Source organism: Bifidobacterium simiarum (assembly GCF_002802905.1). Classification (GTDB taxonomy): domain Bacteria; phylum Actinomycetota; class Actinomycetes; order Actinomycetales; family Bifidobacteriaceae; genus Galliscardovia; species Galliscardovia simiarum. The sequence goes on along the minus strand of NZ_PEBK01000008.1, from coordinate 114,376 downwards.
CGGGTCGGGGGAGCGGGCTGGGAGGCCTTGGAGCCGTCCGCGACCTTCTGTGAGGCTACGGCGGTGCCGCCCGCGGAGTCGAAGCTCACGGTGCGGTACACCGTGTTCTGCGCCCACCTGGCGGTGAGCTTCAGATTCGACGTCACTGGAGTATTGAAATCATATTTGGTGCTGCCGTTGAACCAACCGGCGAACGAATAACCGCTGCGCGTCGGGGTCGCAGGCTGAGAAGCCTTAGAATTCTTCCTTACGGTCTGCGAAGCCACCGCGGTACCACCCGCGGAATCGAACGACACCATATAAGAGGTGTTCGCATCCAACAGGGCGGTGTACTGGTTGAACTTCGCGAGCAGATTCTCAGGAAGAGTCATGGCTTGAGGCGTAAGGGATTTGGAGTCTTCCGGGACAATATCGTTGGGAAAACCGAAGCCGGGGGAGTAGACAGGGCTAATGGCACCGCCCGTATTCGGTGCGAGATAGTAGTTCTGAACGAACCCGTCAGTGCCGTCAACGCCGATCGATGCATATACGTATCGATCGTCGACATAGTTCACGTAATGACCGGTCTCACCGACCGCAGACCCGTCGGACGCCTTGCCGTTGAGTACACCGTCGGTCATATCCTTCTCGTAGTTGGCCTTCTCATTGATGCCGGTGGAACCACCGTTGTAGAAGATCTTGTAACCCTCACCCCAAGCAATGCCCTGCGCATCGGTAATGCCCCAGTGGCCGTTGATCGCACTCACCGCATTAGCCTTGAACTGCTCGCCAAGAAGAAGCTGCAGGTTGAGCTGCTGCGCCTGAAGACGCCTGTTGGGGTCGTTGCAACGCCGCCCCTTGCCTGCGGGAAGATCCATGCGACACGGCTCATTCGTCAACGACGTACGGAACTTATTCGAGTTGATGTCCTCCTGCAACGCCCTGCGGGTATTCGTCAGACTCGTTGCATCCCGGTCAGCTCCTAACTTGGTATAAGAGGGATAATTCTTCATATCGAAGTCAAGATTGTAAAGTGCTCTTCGGGCGTCGGCCTTCTGGTCTTCGTTGTCCCCGTTGACGCTGACCCACTTGGCGAACCCGTAGGACGAGTTGATCTGTGCTTGGGTCAGCCCCTTGGACCAGTCATCGGCTGCGTTCGCGCCCACCACCGGTGCCAACGCCACCGTCAGCACCATCGTCAGCGCAGCCACCGCGGCCACGCCCAGCCTTCTCGCATACCTCACCATGTTTCTCTTCCTTTCCTTGTTATTCACAGTCTAATTTCAACGCACGCCCGGCGCAGCGGGCCTGAAGGCCATGACCGCGGGTCTCCCCGCACATGGCACACCGGGCGGTGTTTCCTATACCCTCCACACACGCCGACAAGACGATGATATCGGATAAAACGAATAAAACGAACATTCCGGGGCGAGGGGCGGCGAAGCCGCCCCCGGGCCGTCCGGCTCCGCTTTCCTTTCAGGGGAGAATCTTGAAGAGGAGCTCCTGAACGGACCATATAAGGAATTCGATCACGACGTCCATCCACGAGGTCTTCTCGTCCTCGGGCGGTTCCCCGGCCCGCAGTTCCTGATCACGTCCGTCCCGTTTCCCGCAGTCCATGCCATGTACCTCCTTTCCTTCGCCTCGTCGGATGGCGTCGGGGCCGGCCCCCGGCGGGGACGCCGGCCCGATGCGGGCTTCCCCCTTGTTTTCCTAGATCAGCAGGGCGATGCCGGCCGCGAGGAACAGCACGAACGACAGCGTCCACGTCATGACGACCATCCACCCGTCGACCAGCCCGCGGTCCGCATGGCCGCGGAACGTGACCCGGGTCAGGTGCGCGCACGCGGCCAGCAGGCACACGAGCCAGCAGGCCAGCACGATCGCCGTGATGAGTCTGAATCCCATCGAGATCACCTCCCTTCCTGATGCGCTTCCGCGCGTGGCGATACCACGCGGCTCCTAGAACAGGGGTCGCATGCCCGCGGTGCTCGTGGGCGGGGACGGAGTGCGCGGACGGGCCCGGGTCGGCGCGCCCCGCTCCCGGCGCCTCCGGGCCTCGCCCTCGGCGTGCCGGCGCGCCTTGACCCGGTCGCGGGCGCTTTCCACGGCGTCCGGGTGGGCGCGCAGCCAGGCCAGCAGCAGCCGGAACCGCTGCCGCCGGTCCGGGGAACGCGCCGAACGGTCGCGTACGGGCACGCCGTCCTCCTCGGCAAGGTGCGCGAGCTGGCGGCGTTCGTCACGGCGAAGCCCGCCCAGAAGCCCCCACTGCACGCCGTCCACGATCGCGTCGGCCAGGCACTGACGACGTACCGGGCATTCCTCGCACACCCGGCGGGCCACGGTCCGCCACAGCGGGTCGACCGGGTCGTCCCTCGCCGAGTCCTCGAACGTCCACAGGCGGTCGCGCCAGCGCACGTCCCGGGTGAACCCGACGCATGACGCGTGCCGCCACCAGTCGAGATCCGGGTCACGCGACCCCTGCGCCGTCCGCTGGCCCGTGGCGCGGAACCCCGCGCTCACCGACCCGCCCCCGCCACGGCAACGGCACGCAGCGCGGGGCGTCCACGAACTCCCATTCGTCTGTCCCCGCATCGCCCGTCCGTGGTGGAAGTTCCGATCATGGTGTATTCTGATATGTTTTCTTCTTTTTGGGAAAGGACTGCCGAATGAGATTGATGTATCCGGTTGCTTTCGTCTAGGTGCGCATTGCCTAGATGAAAGGAAATCGTAGAATGTCCAAAACGTACAAGGATCGTCCGTATTATCTTGCCGAGCGCGAGGCGCTGGCGGTCGGGTACGACAACGGTTGGTGGACGCGATGGGTCACGGTAAAGCCGGAATGGCGCGCGGATGTGGATGGCTATGCCTACACCCGGCACAACCATAGAACTCACCTGCGGCTGCGCCGTCGTTCCGACTGGCGATGGATCGAAGGGGATTGGAGCACGGATTACGGCAACGAGCGTCGTATCGGCCAGCTGCTGAAGATGGCGTGCCGTGAGGCGAACAGTGGTCTCATGTCCGAAGACTGGGATGATCCGCTGGTGTACCAGCGGCGGCGTCGTTGGTACATGTGACCGTGTGTTGTTGTTCGTCACCTCATCCGACCGACTGCGTCGACGGTCTTCCTCCCAAAGGGAAGACAGATACGAAATAACGTATACGATATAGAGCAATGATCGGCAGCAGACGGCAGGCCGTCGCGGATCAGTCAGACAGGAGTCCGAGACGACAGTCAGGAGACGCAGATGAGAATCTACAATTTCACTGATAACGACGACGTCGATGTCGTCGCTCAGCAGGGACCGTTTCAGATCATCGAATGGAAGAAGGATCTCTCCGTACCGTATGCGGGGGCGGCCGGCGCATGGTTCGCCTCGCAGATGAACGTGCGGCGCCGTCAGGCGGTCTGCCATCTCGATGGGCGGATCGGCGTTACCGTTCAGGCGGGAGCGATGCAGTGGACCGCCGGGCATATTCAGGCGACGACCGGCGTCAAGGGTGTCGGCGACTTCATCGGCAAGCTGGCCAGGGGAGCGGTGACGAACGAATCGGCGATCAAACCCGAATACGTCGGCACGGGCGTGCTGGTACTGGAGCCGACGTACCGTCATCTTCTGCTGATCAGCCCGATGCAGCTGGGTGGGTCCATGACCGTCAACGACGGCATGTTCTATGCGTGCGAATCCACGATCAGCCAACGTGCCGTCATGATCTTACGTCCCAGCGCCATGGTTGCCGGCGGCGAGGGGCTGTTCAATCTCGCTCTGGAAGGGCAGGGCACCGCCGTTCTGGAATCACCGGTACCGGCAAGTGAACTGGTAACCATCGATCTGGAGAACGATGAGCTCAAGGTCGACGGCAACTTCGCCGTCGCGTGGACCACCGGACTGCAGTTCACGGTCGAACGATCCGGCAAGACCCTGATCGGTTCGGCGGCGAGCGGCGAAGGCCTTGTCAACGTCTATCGGGGTACGGGACGGGTGCTGCTGGCGCCCGTCGCCGCACCGACCTTCAACATCAACGCCGGAACCGGCAGCGTGTGACCGAATCCCCGGACATGCCGTTCGGGGCTTTGCGCTAGTCGAGCAGAGACCGGCACATCGACCGGAACTCGCTGACGTATCCGCCGCCGAAGAACACGCAGTGCCCGGCGATCGGATACAGCTGCCACAGCGTGTAGCGCGACTCGTACCCAGCCTTCAGCGGATGCACCGACTGGTAGCCGTCCATGATCTGACCGAGATACGACATGCCGAACAGGTGCAGCATCGCCAGATCCTCCTCGCGGTGGCCGCCGTGCGCCGCGGGGTCGATCAGCACGGCTTCGGTGGAGCCGGAATCCGCCGTCCACATCACGTTGCCGCTCCACAGATCGCCGTGGATGCGGGCCGGCTTGTCCTTCGCGGCGCCGCCGAGCATCTCGGGCAGCGCCTCGATCACCTCCCGGGTCATCTCCAGATCGCTCTGATCGAGTTCACGCCGCTCGATGCCCATGCGGACCATCGGCAGCAGACGTCCCTCGGCAAAATACGTGGCCGGGTCAGTCCATTCGCCGGTGTCCATCGGCACGGGATCCTGCAGCGGTCCGAAATAGCAGGTGCCGTGGTATCCCTCCGGGGCCGAGCCGAAATACGGCGCACCGGCATCATGCATGCGGGCCAGTGCCGCACCGAACTCGTACGCGGCCTTGGGCGTGGGGGAGGCGGGGGAGACCCGTTCGATGTCCAGATAATCGTCGGACCACTCCATCACGTCGACCACACGGGGGCCGCCCGACTTCTGCGCCTGCCCCAGCCACTGCAATCCACGTCCCTCGCATTCGAAGAACCCCTCGGGCGCCCAGCGACGACTCTTGCGATATACGGCCATGTTGAAACTCCTTCCGTCGCAGTTCATTGTGGGCATTCTGCGAGACAAGCGGACGCCTTAACGTCGAATTAGAGGGATGCAGGTATGGTGTTCCACGTACCTTTGATGATTGAAAGAGTGACAACGAGGGGACATGAATTTCTTCCAAGCTATTTTTCTCGGTCTGGTACAGGCTCTGACCGAGTATCTTCCGGTGTCGTCCAGCGCCCACATCCGCATCGTCGGTGACCTCATGATCGGCTCCGACCCCGGCGCGGCGTTCACCGCCATCATCCAGATCGGCACCGAGCTTGCCGTGCTGCTGTACTTCCGTCGCGACATCATCCGCATCCTCGGCGCCTGGTTCGGTTCCCTGTTCGGCAAGGAGGGCAAGGACCTCAGGAGCCGTCTCGGCGCGCACAACCCCGACACCCAGATGGGCTGGTACATCATCATCGGCACCATGCCGATCCTCATCGCCGGCCTGCTGCTGAAGAACGTGATCGAAACCACGCTGCGTAACCTGTGGATCACCGTGACCGTGCTCGCCCTGTTCGGCGTGCTGCTGTGGATCTTCGACGCCAAGAAGCCCCAGATCAAGACCATGGAACGCATGACCGCCAAGGACGCCATCATCTTCGGCATCGGCCAGATGCTGGCCCTGATCCCCGGCGTCTCCCGTTCCGGCGGCACCATCACCTTCGGCCGCGCCATGGGCTACACCCGTGAGGCCGCCGTGCGCGTCGCCTTCCTCATGGCCATCCCGGCCGTGTTCGGCGCCGGCATCCTCGAAGCCGTCTCCGCGGTCAAGGACGTCAGCGCCTGCGCCGCCACGAACAACCCCGCCTCCGAAGCCTGCCTCGGCGCCGGCATGTTCCCCGGCTGGGGCCCGACCATCGCCGCCACGCTGGTGTCGTTCTTCGTCGGCTACATCGTGATCATCGGCTTCCTGAAGTTCGTCTCCACCTTCTCCTACAAAGCGTTCGCGATCTACCGCATCGGTCTGGCCGTCGTCGTGGCCATCCTGCTGCTCACCGGCGTGCTGCCGGCCATCGATCCGTCCGCCGTGGCGGGGGCATAGCAGGACGGTCCGGTTTTCCGAAACCCGGTCTTCCGAAAACCTAAAAACCAAGGGGCGTGCCCATCGGAGTTCTCGATGGACACGCCCCTTGTCGTATTGTCGTACGTTCCGTTTGTCGTACGTTCCGTTCCCGGCGTCAGTCTTCCGGTGCCGCAGGATGGTCAAACGACCGGAGGAACTCCTCGGTCTCCTCGACCAGCTGCTTCGCGTGGGGGACCGGCACATCCGAGGCGTCCGGCTCACCGTGCTCGTCCATCAGGTGCTCCAGATGATGGACGTAGTCGGACAGATCGTCGTTGCAGCGCACCAGCATGTCCGCCTGAAGCCGCCATTTCTCGGCGGAAGCGGCGAGATCGCCGTCCTCGAGGGCGAAATCCATGAGCGCGGACAGTTCGTTGAGCAGGCGCAGCGTGCCGGCCGGGCATTCGTCGCCTCCCAGATACTGGGGGACGGACGCCCACAGCGATTCGGCCTCAAACCCATCCTCGGCGGCCTGATAGTTCAGCACCGTCGGAATGCCGATCGGCCCGCAGTAGGAATCGTCCGAGGCATCGTCGTCGTCGCCGCACGTATGGCTCAACGGCAATGCCCGCGTGTGCGTGCAGTCGGCGAACATCGATCCGAGGGTGATGATGTTCGTCACGTCGCATTCGTCGGCGAAGCGCAGCACGCGCTGGCAGAAATCCGACCAGTGGAAGTTCGGCTCCGGTCCCATGGCCACATAGAACGTGGTCTCGGGCTCGGCGGTGACCTCATAGAACGTGGTTTCGGGCCATACGATGCGTCGGTGCCCCTGCACGTTGCACAGCATCGGCCTGGACGACTGGTAGTCGTAATAGGAATCGCAGCAGATGTGGCCGATCTCCCTGGACTCGTAGACGTCTAGCAGATGGCGCACGGTGTCGGTGGCCGCCTGACAGGCGTCGTTCCATCCGCCGAATGCGGCGATCATGAACCGCCTTTTGCTCATGCTCTCTTTCATGGTTCCCACCCTACCGGCTTGCCGTCTGCCCCAACGCCTGATAAGCCCAACGAGAACTAGCGTTCGCCCGCGGCCGATCGGAGTGCGACACGCCGATTTGCCGCATTCGACATCGCTCGCTATAGTAGTGACTCGTGCTTACGGCTCCGGTCCTGAAGGTCCGGTCTGAAACACATGCGGACATAGCTTAGTTGGTAAAGCGCGACCTTGCCAAGGTCGAGACCGCGGGTTCGAGTCCCGTTGTCCGCTCTAAGGTCCGAAGAGTTAATTTGAACCTTTACGGTGGGTTAGCCAAGCGGTTAGGCAGCGGCCTGCAAAGCCGTATAGACGAGTTCGACTCTCGTACCCACCTCGACTCGGCAGAGTACACAACCGGGCGGTTGGCGCAGAGGTAGCGCACTTCCCTGACACGGAAGGGGTCACAAGTTCGAATCTTGTATCGCCCACGAATGCAAAGGAATCTGCAAGGATCCTTGTTTTCGATAATTTGATATCCGAAGCGATTCGGGCGATTGGCGCAGCGGCTAGCGCACTTCGTTCACACCGAAGGGGTCGTAGGTTCGATTCCTACATCGCCCACTTGATGATCTCCGATCGTCATATGCGGACATAGCTTAGTTGGTAAAGCGCGACCTTGCCAAGGTCGAGACCGCGGGTTCGAGTCCCGTTGTCCGCTCCAGATTATGAAACCGTCCGATGATTCGGGCGGTTTTTTGTTATCCGATTATCCGGTTATCCGTTTTGTTATCCCGGTCACGTTTCCCGCGCCGGGCCCCGTCAATGGTTGATCTTGTCGCCGTCAGCGCTTACTCTTGCTACGTCAAGTTCAGTCCAGGCCTGCACATTAGTACCGCGGACCCCCGATAGCAAAGGACAACACCATGGCGCAAGCTACCATCTCCATTACGGTCAACGACGAAGCGAAGGAGGTGGAAGCAACCACCACCGGCGTCGAGCTGTTCGCCGACGACAAGAACATCATCGCCGTTCGCCTCAACGGCGAGCCCCGCGACCTGTATACGCCGCTGCATGACGGCGACAAGGTCGAGCCCATCGCGCTGGACAGCGAGGACGGTCTGGCCATCATGCGCCACTCCGCCACTCACGTGATGGCGCAGGCCGTGCAGCAGATCCGCCCCGACGCCAAGCTCGGCATCGGCCCGGTGATCAAGAACGGCTTCTACTACGATTTCGACGTGGACGAACCGTTCACCCCCGCCGATCTCAAGGACATCGAGAAGCGCATGCAGCGCATCATCAAGTCCGCCCAGTCCTTCCGCCGCCGCGTGGTCACCGAGGAGGAGGCCCTTGAGGAGGAGAAGGACCAGCCCTACAAGATCGAACTGATTAAGGACAAGGAGGCCCACCTCGACCCGGAGGCGGCCACCGAGGTGAGCGAATCCGAGCTGAGCTTCTACGACAACGTGGACCGCGACGGCAACGTGGTGTGGAAGGACCTGTGCCGCGGACCCCACCTGCCCAACACCCGCTTCATCAAGGCGTTCAAGCTGGAGCGCAGCGCCGCCGCCTACTGGCGCGGCAGCGAGAAGAACCCGATGCTGCAGCGCATCTACGGCGTGGCGTTCTTCACCAAGGAGGACCTCAAGGAGTACCAGACCAAGCTGGAGGAGGCCGCCAAGCGCGACCACCGCAAGCTCGGCCAGGAGATGGACCTCTTCTCCTTCCCGGATGAGATCGGACCGGGTCTGGCCGTGTTCCACCCCAAGGGCGCCGCGATCATCAACGCGATGGAGGACTACTCCCGCGAACAGCACCGCAAGCACCACTACAGCTTCGTGCAGACCCCGCACATCACCAAGGGCGGCCTGTACGAGACCTCCGGCCACCTGCAGTGGTACAAGGACGGCATGTACCCGCCGATGCGCCTTGACGAGGAGCGCGACGAGAACGGCAACATCACCAAGCAGGGCTTCGACTACTACCTCAAGCCGATGAACTGCCCGATGCACAACCTGATCTTCAAGTCCCGCCAGCGCAGCTACAAGGAGCTGCCGCTGCGCCTCTTCGAGTTCGGTACCGTGTACCGCTACGAGAAGTCCGGCGAGGTCCACGGCCTGACCCGAGTGCGTGGCCTGACCCAGGACGATTCCCACATCTACTGCACCCGTGAGCAGATGAAGGACGAGCTCAAGAGCCTGCTGAACTTCGTGCTCGGCCTGCTCAAGGACTTCGGCCTCAACGACTTCTACCTCGAGCTGTCCACCAAGGACGAGCACAAGTTCGTCGGTTCCGACGAGATCTGGGAGGAGGCCACCAGCACGCTGGCCGAGGTCGCCAAGGAATCCGGTCTTGACCTGGTCGCCGATCCGGGCGGCGCCGCCTTCTACGGCCCGAAGATCTCGGTGCAGGCCCGTGACGCCATCGGCCGTACCTGGCAGGTCTCCACGATCCAGCTGGACTTCAACCTGCCCGAGCGCTTCAAGCTCGAGTACATCGCCGCCGACGGCACGCACCAGCGTCCGGTGATGATCCACCGCGCGCTGTTCGGCTCCATCGAGCGCTTCTTCGCCATCCTGCTCGAGCACTACGCCGGCGCGTTCCCGGCGTGGCTCGCCCCCGTGCAGGTGACCGGCATCCCGGTGGCCGACGAGTTCGCCCCGCATCTGCAGCGCTTCGTGGAATCTCTTGAGGACAGCATGGTCCGCTGCGAGATCGACTCCTCCGACGACCGCTTCGGCAAGAAGATCCGCAACGCGTCCAAGTCCAAGGTCCCGTTCATCCTCATCGTCGGTGAGGAGGACACGAACAACAACGCCGTGAGCTTCCGTTTCCGCGACGGCAGCCAGCTCAACGGCGTGCCGGTGGACGAGGCCCGCGAGAAGATCCTCAAGGCGATCGCCAGCCGCGCGCAGATCAACTCCGCAGACGACTTTCAGGCCGCAGTGGCCTGATGTCGCCATACCCGCATAAAATCACCATGTTTATTAATCCGATTCTTTAGGAGCGTCATGTCAGGACATTCCAAGTGGGCGACCACCAAGCACAAGAAGGCGGCCATCGACGCCAAGCGTGGCAAGCTCTTCGCCAAGCTCATCAAGAACATCGAGATCGCGGCCCGTCAGGGCGGCGGCGACCCGGACGGCAACCCGGCTCTGTACGACGCCATCTACAAGGCCAAGAAGAACTCGATGCCGGCCGACAACATCAAGCGCGCCGTCAAGCGCGGCTCCGGTGAGGAAGCCGGCGGCGCCAACTACGAGGACATCGTGTACGAAGGCTACGCCCCCGGCGGCGTCGGCCTGATCATCGAATGCCTCACCGACAACCGCAACCGCGCGGCCGCCGATGTGCGTTCCACCCTGTCCAAGGGCGGCGGCTCGCTCGCCGAAAACGGCTCCGTGAGCTTCAACTTCGAGCGCAAGGGCGTGATCGTGGTCCCGTCCGAGGGCGTCGACTTCGACAACCTCTTCGAGATCGCCGCCGAGAACGGCGCCGAGGACGTGGTCGAGGAGGGTGACGTCTACACCGTCTACACCGGTTCCTCCGACCTGATCGCCGTGCGCAAGGCCCTGCAGGAAGCCAAGATCGACTACGATTCCGCCGAGACCGAAATGGTTCCGACCAACAAGATCGATCTGGACCTCGAGGGTGCCCGCAAGGTGTCGAAGCTCATCGACAACCTCGACGATCTGGACGACGTGCAGAACATCTACAGCACGTGGAACCAGACCCCCGAGATCATGGAGCAGCTGGACGCCGAGGAGTAGTCCTCGTCCGTTCCGCGAATCCAAGCATCCATGATCATTCTTGGAGTTGACCCCGGCTTGACCCGTTGCGGCGTCGGGGTCGTGGAAGCCGGCGCATTCCGCCGGCTTTCCTTTATTCACGTCGATGTCGTGCGCTCGGATCCCCATGAGTCGCAGGATCTGCGTCTGCTGCACATCTACAACGGGCTGTGCGCCAAGCTCGACGAATTCTCGCCGGACGCCGTCTCCATCGAACGCGTGTTCGCGCAATCCAACCGCAACACCGTGCTCGGCACCGCGCAGGCGGCGGGGCTCGCCATGCTGGCCGCCGCACAGCGGACGATTCCGGTCGCCCTGCATACGCCGACCGAGGCCAAGCTGGCGATCACCGGCAACGGACAGGCGGAGAAGATCCAGGTGGAACGCATGGTCACCCGGATCCTCAACCTCAACACGCTTCCCAAACCCGCGGACGCCGCGGACGCCTTGGCATTGGCGATCTGCCATGCCCTGAGGCCCTCCGGCGCCCTGCAGGGAGGCGAGCGGGAACAGCATCTCACCCCGGCCCAGCGGCAGTGGGCCGAAGCGACCCGGAAGGCCACGCATGGCCGTGGTGTACGACGGGGCATGTAGCATCATGTAGAATATCGAACAGATGTTCGAGTTGTGTTGTTCGTTTTGTTCGTTCGAACGGTGAGGAGTCGACATGATCGCCAGTCTCAACGGCACGGTATTGGCCGTGACCAAGGATTCAGCCGTCATCGACGTGCACGGCGTGGGCTATGAGGTCCGCATGCCCGGGTCGGATCTGGCGGAAACGCGCATCGGACAACAGGTCACGGTGTTCACGAAGCTCAATGTGTCGCAGGACGCCATCGCCCTGTATGGGTTTCGGACGAAGACGGCCAAGGACCTGTTCCTCAGTCTGCAGAAGGTCAGCGGCATAGGCCCCAAGGTGGCGTTGTCGATCGTGTCCACCCTCGGGCCGACGCAGCTGCTCAGCGCAGTGGCCAACGGCGATGCGGCGGCACTGGCCAAGGCTCCCGGACTGGGCAAGAAGGGCGCGCAGAAGATCATTCTTGAGCTCAAGGGCAGCATCAACCTCGATGAGATCGAGGATTCCGGCGCGGTGGCCTCGGTCCGGGACGACGGTACCGATCAGCTGGTGGAGGCTCTGGTCTCCCTGGGATGGCAGCAGCGCGACGCCCTGTCCGCGGTCAGGCGCGTACTCAGGGATCAGGAGCATGAGGGGCCGGTCGAATCGGACGAAGTGCCGGCATTGCTGAAGATCACGTTGGCTTCCATGGATAGGGGACGTTGATGAGTCTGTATGAATCCGAACTCGACGCGAACGGCGCCGGCACGGTGCAGAGCAATGCGGACGCCCGCGAGGAGTCACTGCGCATGGTCTCCGCCTCGCCCATCAACGGCGAGCCGGTGAGCGACGAGGAGCTTCGCCCCTCGGGCCTTGACGAGTTCATCGGCCAACCCCGGCTGAAGGCCCAGATGAAGCTGTTCCTCAACGCGGCGATCAAGCGCGGGGTGGCTCCCGACCACATTCTGCTGGCCGGTCCTCCCGGATTGGGCAAGACCACGCTCGCCATGATCGTGGCCCATGAGCTGGAGACGCCCATCCGCATCACCTCCGGTCCGGCCATCCAGCATGCCGGCGACCTCGCCTCGATCCTGAGCTCTCTGGAGGAGGGCGAGGTGCTGTTCATCGACGAGATCCATCGTCTTCCCCGGCCCGCCGAGGAACTGCTGTACATCGCCATGGAGGATTTCCGCGTGGACGTCGTCGTGGGCAAGGGGCCCGGCGCCTCGTCGATCCCGTTGACGCTGCCCCGGTTCACCGTGGTGGGTGCGACCACCCGCGAAGGCATGCTGCCGTCGCCGCTGCGCGCGCGATTCGGCTTCACCGCCCATCTCGACTTCTATCCCCGCGACGAGATGCGACGGCTGATCCTGCGGTCGGCCACGGTGCTCGGCGTCAGCATCGACGAGGACGCCGCCGATCAGCTGGCGCGCCGGTCCCGCGGTACGCCGCGTATCGCCAACCGTCTGCTCAGGCGAGTCAGGGACTGGGCCGTGGTGCATGATCTCGACCACGTCGACATCGACGCCGTCACGCAGGCGCTGGACCTCTATCAGATCGACACCGAAGGCCTCGACCGTCTGGACATGGCGGTGCTCAAGGCCATCTGCGGCAGCTTCAACGGCGGTCCCGTGGGACTGAACAATCTCGCCGCCATGGTGGGGGAGGAGTCCGAGACCGTGGAGACGGTATGCGAGCCGTATCTGGTCCGTGAGGGGTTCATGGTCAGGACGCCCAAGGGTCGCGTGGCCACGCTCAAGGCGTGGCGTCATCTGAATCTTCGGCCTCCGGAGGGCGCGGAGCCGTCGTTCTGACCGGACGTTCCGATCGGATGTTCGATCGCACATGTCGAACACCGTGGACGGGCTCGAAAACGTGGACGGCCGATTGGTCTTTGTCATCACACTGTTCTAGCCTGAATTGGTCGGTTCCGGCGAGCGATCCCCGAGCGTTCGGAACGTAGCAAACTCGCTGTAAGGAGAATCTTCACAACATGGATCAGAACATGATGTTCCTTGTCATCATCGTCGTCGTGATGGTCGGCATGATGTGGTGGCAGTCCCGCAAGGCCAAGCAGCAGCAGGGCAAGACCCAGGACTTCCGCTCCAGCCTCAAGCCCGGCGATCCGGTGGCGACGTTCTCCGGTCTCATCGGAACGGTGGAATCCGTCGATCTCGACATCGACCAGATCGTCATCAACTCCGAGGGCACGCTGAGCCGCTGGCGCATCCAGGCCGTCACCGAGCCGCCGGTCGTCCCGAACTACGTGAGCGACGAGGAGTTCGAGCAGCAGCAGAACGAGGAGAAGGCCCAGGAGGGTGCCGAGAACGCCGGTGCGGACAACGCTTCCGAGTCCGAGACCGCCGTCAAGGAATCCGCCGAGCCGCAGTCCGATGACCAGAAGGCCGCGGAGGAGCAGACCGAAGGCGCCGAGGACGAGGGCAAGGAGTCCGAGGACAAGGCTCAGGAGCCTGCCTCCAAGTAACACCATGCAATGCAGGAACATGCCGGACGGCGGTTCCTGCATTCTCAATGCTTCATGCGTCGGAGTCGAAAAGGCTTCGGCGCTCTTCATAGTCAGCTCTTCATAATCAATGCCAACGCATCATCGGAGGTAGTGAACATGACTTCGGATATCGCCATCAACAGTCTTTCCCTCGTCGGCGAGGAGAACGCCGACTATCTGGTCTCGCTGATCAGGACCACTCCGGGCTTCCCCAAGGAAGGCATCAACTTCAGGGACTTCATGCCGGTGCTCGCCGATCCGCGCGGACTGTCCATCCTCATCGATGCGCTGGCCAAGGCCCTGCCCGTGTCCGTCGACGACTTCGATCTCATCGCCGGCATGGAGTCCCGCGGATTCCTGATCGGCGTACCACTGGCGCTTCGTCTCGGTAAGGGCTTCGTCGCCGTGCGCAAGGCAGGCAAGCTGCCGCCGCCCACGAAGAAGGTGGAGTATTCGCTGGAATATGGCACGGCCGCCATCGAGGTCGAGGACGACGCCATCAAGCCGGGCGATCGCGTGCTGATCGTGGATGATCTGATTGCCACGGGCGGCACCGCCGGGGCGGCCCGCACCCTGATCGAGGAGCATGGCGCCACGGTCGCCGGATACAGCTTCGTGATGGAGCTCACCGGCATTCCCACCCCGCCCGACCTCGCCGCATACAAGCGTTCCTCGCTGGTGACCATGCCGGCCTGACCGGACGGAACCGCGAGGCAACCAACAACCGAAAGGAAACAAGGGGAACAGTTCAGATGGATCTGTATGAATACCAAGCGCGCGAACTTCTCGAGGAGGCCGATATCCCGACCCCTCGCGCCATCTACGCGCAGAACTCCCATGACGTGGCCGAAGCCGCCAAGCAGATCGGCTTCCCGTGCGTGATCAAGGCCCAGGTCAAGATCGGCCACCGCGGTCAGGCCGGCGGCGTGAAGATCGCGCATGACCTCGATGAGGCCATCCTCATCTCCGAGCAGCTGTTCCCCATGACCATCCACGGTCACAAGGTCAACGGCGTACTGGTGGCCGAAGCGAAGAACATCATCCACGAGTACTACGTCTCGATCTCCGTGGACCGCGCCTCCCGCGACTACGACGTGCTGGCCACGGCCAACGGCGGCACCGAGGTCGAGGAGCTCGCCAAGTCCCATCCCGAATCAGTCAAGCGACTGCACATCGGCCCGCTCGACGACTTCGACATCGAGGCCGCCCGCGACATGGCCTCCCAGATCGGCTTCTACCATGCCGACGGCGAGCAGGCCGCCGAGATCCTGCTCAAGATGTGGCGCGCATTCCACAACAGCGACGCCACGCTGGTGGAGATCAATCCGCTCGCCAAGATCGGCGACCCCGACGACGAGTCCAGCAAGTCGCTGTGCGCTCTGGACGCCAAGATCTCGCTCGACGGCAACGCCGCCTACCGTCACGACGGCTGGGCACGGTTCACCGACCCCAACGAGGGTGATCCGCTGGAGAACAAGGCCAAGGCCCTCGGTCTGCACTACGTGCATCTCGACGGCGAGGTCGGCATCATCGGCAACGGCGCGGGCCTCGTCATGAGCTCCCTCGATGCCGTGGCCGGCGCCGGCGAACGGCTGGGCACCAATGTCAAGCCGGCCAACTTCCTGGACATCGGCGGCGGCGCATCGGCCGCGGTGATGGCGGAAAGCCTGGAGATCGTGCTGTCCGACCGCAAGGTGCGCTCGGTGTTCATCAACGTGTACGGCGGCATCACCTCCTGCGAGGAGGTGGCCAACGGCATTCTTGAAGCCATCGACAAGATGAACAACATCCGTCCGATCGTGGTGCGCTTCGACGGCAACAAGGCACAGGAGGGTCTGCGGATCCTCGCACAGGCCGGCAACCCCCAGATCCAGGTCGCCGACACCATGGAACAGGCCGCCGAGCAGGCCGCCCGGCTGGCAGACGACGCAACGAACGGGGGAGAGGCACGATGACGCTTTTCGTACAGGATGGAACGCCGGTCATTGTCCAGGGCATGACCGGCCATCAGGGCATGACGCACACCGCCCGCATGCTCAACGCGGGCACCAACATCGTCGGCGGCGTCAACCCGCGCAAGGCGGGCACCGACGTCACGTTCGCCCTCGCCGACGGCACGTCGGCCGACATCGCGGTGTACGCGAACTGCGCCGAGGCCCGCAAGGCCACCGGAGCGAAGGCCAGCGTGGTGTTCGTTCCTCCGCGCTTCGCCAAGAGCGCCATGGTCGAGGCCATCGAGGCTGGCATCGAGCTCATCGTGGTGATCACGGAGGGCGTTCCCGTCTCCGACACCGCCTACTGCGTGGCCCTCGCCCGTGAGAAGGGCGTGCGCATCATCGGACCGAACTGCCCGGGTCTGGCCACGTTCGGCGAGACCGAAGGCTCGAAGGGCGTCAATCTCGGCATCATTCCCGACGGCATCGTCAAGCGCGGCCCGCTGGGTCTGGTGTCCAAGTCCGGTACGCTCACCTACCAGCTGATGGGCGAGCTCTCCGACATCGGATTCACCGCGGCGCTCGGCGCCGGCGGCGACCCGATCGTGGGTACGACGCTGCTCGAGGCGGTTCAGGAATTCAACGCCGACGACAACACCAAGGCCGTGGTGATGATCGGCGAGATCGGCGGCGGCGCCGAACAGGAAGTGGCCCAGTGGGCCAGCGAGCACATGACCAAGCCGCTGGTGGCCTACATCGCCGGCTTCACCGCCCCCGAAGGCAAGCAGATGGGCCATGCTGGCGCCATCGTGTCCGGCGGCAAGGGCACCGCCAAGGAAAAGAAGGAGGCATTGGAGGCGGTCGGCATTCGCGTGGGACAGACCCCCGGACAGACCGCGCAGATCGTGCGCGAGATCCTGACGGCCAACGCCATCCGATGAATCCTAGGATCCGTCCGTTCCTCACCGGCATGGGCTCGGCCCTCCTCGCCATGGGACTGTATGGCATCGCATTGAGCTGCTACAACGCGCTGATGCTGCTGCTCGTCTCCATGGAGGAAGGAGGGCAGGGCCTTACCGATTTCTCCGTGCCGCTGACCAAGGCGGTCATTCTGTATTCGCAGGGCGTAGGATTGCAGTATCCGCCGCTGACGCTCACCATAATGCCGCTTGGCCTCACGGTGCTGCTGATCGTCCTGATCCGGGCCTGCGCGCTACGGCTCGGCTGCTCATGGCAGGGATACGTGGCGGGTCTGGCATCATGGCTCGCCGTTCACGGCTGGATCGCGTCGACGTCGTCCGTGGGCACGCTCGATTCCATGGCGGTCATCGAACTGAAGACCGCGGTCGTGTTCAGCATCGGCTATCTGATCGCCCTGATCCCACGCACCGGCCTTCCCTCACTCGTTTCGGACTCCGTCGGCAGGCTCGATCAGCCGTTCCGCCGTACCCTGCGTCAGGTGCCGACCGCGCTGGTCATCATCGCGGCGACGTTCACCCTCGCCTCCCTGATCACCGTGATCGTCTGGGCCGTGCTGGGGTGGAACGACATGACGGACATGTTCCCCGCCATCGGCATGGAACGGGGCTCCGCCATCATGACCACGATCGCCTACCTGATCTGGCTGCCGAATCTCATGCTGTGGGCGCTGTCCTGGGTGTTCGGCGGAGGGTTCTCCATCGGATCCCTCGCCTCGTTCTCGCTGTGGTCCGGCAGCGGCTACAGCCTGCCCTCGCTGCCGTTGTTCGCCCTGTTCCCGGCTCCGGTCGGTCAGGACTCCGTCCGCATCACACTGATGGTGCTGCCCGGCGCCCTGACCTTCGTCATCGGCATGTGGATGATGCTTTCCCCCAAGCGATTCAATGCGCTTGGCCGCAATGAGGACGAGGATCCCGCCGCGCTGGTCTCCCGGACGATGATCTGGCGTTTCGCCCACCCCGCCATGGCGTTCGTCGCCGTGATCGTGGTGATGTCGGTGGTGCTGCCGTTGCTGATGACGATTTCGAACGGGTCCCTTGGCTCCGGGGAACTCGCCCACATCGGCGTCGACGTGGCGGACTCCACCCGGGCGCTCGTCCGACCCAGTGCGCTGGGATTCCTCGCCGCATGGCTGGTCCCGCTGATCATCGTGTGCGCACGGTACGGCATCCGCACGCTGATCGCGCGACGCGGCTCGGCCGGGACCTCCGCCGCGAACGTCGGGACTGCGAAGGACGGGACCACGTCCGGCACCGACGGCACTGCGTCCGATATCGATGTCATGTCCGACATCGGCAACATGACCGACACCGCGTCTGCCGCCGCCGATCGAGAGACCGGTGCCGAATCCTTCGGGAACGGTCCCACGTCGTCCGACCACCTCGTTCCTCGCACCGTGCAATCCGGCGCACCCTCTACAGTAGACAGTAAGCTTCCTTCCGAAACGGCCCGGCGCGCACGCGTCGTGTCGTCGGACGGGATCGTCGACAATCCGACCATCAAGGAGGACAAGTAATGTCAAACACCACACGTCCCATCAAACGTGCGCTGGTGTCCGTGTTCCACAAGGAAGGCATCGAAGTGCTGGCCAAGGCGTTCGTCGCCGCCGGCACGGAAGTCGTCTCCACCGGCTCCACGGCCGCCAAGCTGGCCGAGCTGGGCGTCAACGTCACCGAAGTCCAGAAGGTCACCGGATTCCCCGAAAGCCTTGATGGCCGTGTGAAGACCCTTGATCCCCACATTCATGCCGGCATCCTCGCCGACATGACCAACCCCGATCACGTCGAGCAGCTCAAGGAGCTGGGCATCAAGCCGTTCGACCTCGTAGTGGTGAACCTCTACCCGTTCGCGGATACCGTGCGCTCCGGGGCCAACGAGGCCGACACCATCGAGAAGATCGACATCGGCGGTCCGTCCATGGTCCGCGGCGCCGCCAAGAACAGCGCGACCGTGGCCATCGTCACCGATCCGAAGGACTATGCGCTGGTCGCCCAGCGCGTCGAGGACGGCACCGGCTTCACGCTGGAGGAGCGCCGCTACCTCGCCGCCAAGGCGTTCGCCCACACCGCCGCCTACGACGCCACCATCATCGAATGGGCGAGCAAGCAGTGGCCCAAGCCGGCGAGCCTGACCGTCGAGCCGAACGCCGACGACGCCGAAACCGTGATCGACGAGAAGCTGTTCCCCGCCACCCTCACCGAAACGTGGGACCGCACGCATGTGCTGCGCTACGGCGAGAACCCGCATCAGCAGGCCGCGCTCTACCTCGATCCCCTCAACCGCAACGGCTTCGCCCACGCCGAGCAGCTGGGCGGCAAGCCGATGAGCTACAACAACTACGTCGACGCCGACGCCGCATGGCGCGCCGTGTGGGACTTCGCCCCGCAGATCGCCGTGGCCGTCGTCAAGCACAACAACCCCTGCGGTCTGGCGCTCGGCGCCACCGTGGCCGAGGCCCATCGCAAGGCGCACGCCTGCGATCCGATGAGCGCGTACGGCGGCGTGATCGCCGCCAACTCCACGGTGACCCTCGAAATGGCCGAGGGCGTCCGCCCGATCTTCACCGAGGTGATCGTGGCCCCCGACTACGAGCCCGAGGCCCTCGAACTGCTGAAGACCAAGAAGAAGAACCTGCGCATCCTCAAGGTCGCCGAGCCGCCGAAGTCCGCCCGTCAGATCCGTCAGATCGACGGCGGTCTGCTGGTGCAGTCCACGGATCTCATCAACGCGGTCGGCGACGATCCCAACGCATGGAAGCTCGTCTCCGGCGAGCCCGCCGACGAGCAGACCATCAAGGATCTCGTCTTCGCATGGCGCGCCATCCGCTGCGTGAAGTCCAACGCCATTCTCGTGGCCCACGATCAGGCCACGGTCGGCATCGGCATGGGACAGGTCAACCGCGTCGATTCCTGCAACCTCGCCGTGGAGCGCGCCAACACCCTGGCCGACGGGGCGAACCGCACCAAGGGCTCGGTCGCGGCCTCCGACGCGTTCTTCCCGTTCGCCGACGGCGCCGAGATCCTCATCAACGCCGGAGTCAAGGCCATCGTCCAGCCCGGCGGATCCATCCGCGACGGCGAGGTGTTCGAGGCGGCGAAGAAGGCCAACGTCACGATGTACGTGACCGGCACCCGCCACTTCTTCCACTGATCGCACGGTCGGCCGGTCGTTTGGCCGGCCGACCCCATGTCCGATCCAGGTGAATGAATGGAAGTCCCGACGATGAATCAACCAGCCCACAGGCCGCGACGCGCCTCCCGGCACCCCTATGTCTCGGAGGCCCATGAGGGCAAGCCCGCCTTCGAATGGGCCGTGGCCGGAGCCGTCGCCGTGTGCGCGATACTGGCCGTCACCGGTCAGATGATCTGGGCGGTGTCGCTGCTGTCGCTGACGTCCATCGTCACCGCGACGTTGCGGCTCGTGCTCAAGACGAAAAGCCCGTGGAAGATCCGCTCCGTCGGATTCGACTGCTTCTTCGGCTTCTCCTTCGGCATCGGACTGATGATCGCCTACATGGTGCTGATCATGTTCTGAAGATCAGCGGCGGATCCCGAAGACCACCAATGGACCAACGACAAGGGCCCGTACGGTTCGTTCATATTGAACCGTACGGGCCCCTTGCGTTACCCGAGAAAAAGGGGACGGAGACTTAGCGTTCCTCCGCCTTGGCGGGCGCTTCGGAACCATGCGATCCCTCGTCGGCGACGGTGGCGTCGCCTTCGGTCTCGGAAGCGGTCTCGGTTGCGTCACCGGCATTCTCGGAGTCGGCGGCAGCGTAGGATTCCGTCGACTCGGCTTCGGTCGGCAGTACGGCGACCTCGGCCTTCTGACGCATGGTGTCGACCAGCAGCATGACCAGCGCGACCACGGCGCCGGCCAGCAGCGGGCACACCCAGAACACCCACAGCTGCTGCAGCGGCTCCACGGTCAGCCCCTTGCCCTGTGCGAACAGGGCGATGCCGGTGGAGCGCACGGGGTTCAGTCCGGCGCCGGTGATGGGGAAGGCCACGGCGGAGGCCACGCCATAGGACACCGCGGTGGCGACCGTGTGGGCGTCGGTGGGGGAGCCGTCCTCGCGCAGCGTGTTCATGGCGGCGGCCACCACCAGCAGGCCCATGGCGACCTCGACTACGATGGCCATCGTCATGTTGAAGCTGATGCCGGCCTGGCTGAGCATGCTGTTGGAGGGGGACCCCTCGCCGAAGCCGTTGACCGCGGAGGCCAGCCAGACCTTGGCGCCCACGGTGCCGGACGTCGGCAGGACCGCGACGGTCAGCGCGCCCGCGACGATGCCGCCGAGCAGCTGGGCGACCACATAGGCCAGGGCGTCGAGCCAGCCGATCCTCGAAGTCAGTGCGGCGGCGAGGGTCACCGCGGGGTTGAAGTGGCCGCCGGAGATTCGGGAGAACGTGGCGGCGGCGGCGCCGTAGGCCAGTGCGGCGATGACCGCCACGAACACCACGTTGGCGCCGTACAGCACGGTGCCGTAGGTGCCCGCGGCGAACAGGGCGAAGCAGACGAAGAAGCTGCCGGCGAATTCGGCGAGCGCACGGCGGGCCATGGCCGCGCCGTCCACCTTGGGGGCGTTCTTCGCGTCGGCGGGCTCGGCCGTGGTCTCCTCGGCGGCTGCGGAGGCGGGGGATTCCGGCGTCACGGCCGTGGATTCCTCGGTGGTCGCTTCGTTCGTGGTACGGTCGGGAATGTTCGGTTCAGACATGATTTCCCTTCTGATCGATCTGACAAACGACTCACATAGTACCAGCGGTGGATACCCTGCGTTATAATGAAAAGCTGTGGTTTCCTGTGAATCAGCTTGGAAACCACATCTGGATATCCCGGACAGCCGGATATTCCAGATATCAGCATGTAGATTGTTCCGGCCACGTTGGGAGAACGATGCCAAACCAGAATGCAACATCTCATCAGTCCGATTCCTTCGATTCCTCCAATGAGGGGATTCGTCTGCAGAAGGTGCTCGCCCAGGCGGGATTCGGTTCCCGTCGCAAGTGCGAGCAGATCATCACCGAAGGCAGGGTCGAGGTTGACGGCGAACTGACCACCGAGCTGGGTACCCGTGTGGATCCCAAGCGCCAGAAGATCATGGTGGACGGTTCCCGCATCCATTTCAACGACCATCACATCACGCTGGCGCTGAATAAGCCCCGTAAGGTGCTGTCCGCCATGGATGATCCGAAGGGCCGCTGGACCCTGCGCGACATCATCGGCGACAAGTACGAGCGTGTGTTCCACATGGGCCGTCTCGATTACGATTCCGAGGGCCTGATTCTCATGACGAACGACGGCGAGCTGTCCCAGCACGTCATGCATCCGAAGTACGAGGTGGCGAAGACCTACATCGCCACCGTCGAGGGCAAGCTGGGCGGCGGCGTGTGCCGTCGTCTGGTCCGTACGGGCGTGAAGCTCGACGACGGCTGGGTGAAGCTCGACCGCTGCTCGATTCTCGACCAGAACCGTGAGTACACGATGGTGAAGGTGGTGCTGCACTCAGGCCGCAACCGCATCGTGCGCCGCATCTTCGGTTCGATCGGCTTCCCGGTCAAGCGTCTGGTGCGCACGCAGATCGGCCCGATCAAGCTCGGTGAGCTCAAGCCCGGTTCCTACCGTGTGCTGTCCCCGACCGAGCTCAAGTCCCTGGAGAAGGAGGTCGGCCTGTGATCCGCGTCGCCATCGACGGGCCCGCCGGAGTGGGCAAGTCCACGACTTCGAAGGCGCTGGCGAAGTATTTCGGCTACGCCTATCTCGACACCGGTGCCATGTACCGCGCGTGCACCTGGTGGTGCCTGCGTCAGGGACTGGACCTGGATGCCGAGCAGCCCGACGTCGACCGCATCACCGCGGCGGTGGGCGAGTTCTTCACCGAGGACCATTTCGACATCTCGGTCGATCCCGAACACCCGGACGTGCTGTCGGACGGGGTGAGCATCGCCGAGGAGATCCGTTCCGGCGAGGTGTCCTCGCATGTCTCCGTTGTCTCGTCGATCATGCCCGTCCGCCATCTGCTGATCGCCGCGCAGCGTGCGTTCATCGCCCGCGAGGCCGACGCCGATTCCTTCTCGAAGGGTGCGGGCATCGTCGCCGAAGGCCGTGACATCACCACCGTGGTGGCTCCGGACGCCGAGGTGCGCGTGCTGCTGACCGCCCGCGAGGAGGTCCGTGCAGCCCGTCGTGCCGGGCAGACGTCCGCAGCGTCCGGCAATGCCGGTGCGGCCGCGGTCGGTCCGGATGATGTGGCGGCCCGCGACAAGGCCGACTCCAAGGTGACGAGCTTCCTCACCGCCGCCGAAGGCGTGACCACCGTCGACAACTCCGACATGGATTTCGAGCAGACGCTCGATACGCTGATCGCCCTGGTGGACGAAGCCGCCGAGGAGCAGGCCTACCGTGAGTATGCGGCCAACCTGAGCGAATACGAGCTGGACGACGAGGACGAGAGCCTGCTGCATGGGGCCTTCGACGACCGTTCCAGGAAGGCGAGCTCCCGCGAAGTGGGCGTGCTCGCCGTGGTGGGCCGACCCAACGTGGGCAAGTCCACGCTGGTCAACCGCATCCTCGGCCGCAGGGCCGCCGTGGTGGAGAACACGCCGGGCGTGACCCGCGACCGCGTCAGCTACGACGCCGAGTGGGCGGGCACCGACTTCAAGCTCGTGGACACGGGCGGCTGGGAGGCCGACGTGGAGGGCATCGAGTCGTCCATCGCCAATCAGGCGGAGATCGCCGTCCGTCTCGCCGACGCGGTGATCCTCGTGGTCGACGGCATCGTCGGACTGACGGCCAGCGATGAGCGCATTGTGAAGATGCTCAGGGCCGCGGGCAAGCCGATCACCCTTGCGGTGAACAAGGTCGATTCGCAGGCCGACGAGTATCTGACCGCCGAGTTCTGGAAGCTCGGCATGGGCGAGCCGTTCGGCATCTCCGCCATGCACGGCAGGGGAGTGGGCGATCTACTCGACGAGGCGCTCGACAAGCTGAAGAAGACGGAGAAGACCTCCGGACTGCTCACCCCGTCCGATCTGCGTCGCGTGGCGCTGGTGGGCCGGCCCAACGTGGGCAAGTCGTCCCTGCTGAACCGTCTGGCCGGCGAGGACCGCGCCGTGGTCAACGATCTGGCCGGCACGACCCGCGATCCGGTGGACGAGATCGTCTCCGTGGACGGCGAGGACTGGCTGTTCATCGATACGGCCGGCATCAAGCGTCGTCTGCACAAGCTGTCCGGCGCGGAGTACTACTCCTCGTTGCGCACGCAGGCGGCCCTCGAACGCTCCGAGCTGGCGCTGGTGCTGTTCGACGTCTCCCAGCCGATCGCCGATCAGGATCTCAAGGTGATGAGTCAGGCCGTGGACGCGGGTCGCGCCATCGTCCTGGTGTTCAATAAGTGGGATCTGCTCGACGACTTCGGCCGTCAGCGTCTCGAACGCCTGTGGATCATGGAGTTCGACCGAGTGACGTGGGCGCAGCGCGTCAACCTGTCGGCCAAGACCGGCTGGCACACCAACCGTCTCTCCCGTGCCATGCACACGGCGCTGGAGTCGTGGGACAAGCGCATTCCGACCGGCAAGCTCAACTCGTTCCTCGGCCAGCTGCAGGCCGCGCACCCGCATCCGCTGCGCGGTGGCAAGCAGCCGCGCATCCTGTTCGCCACCCAGGCCTCGAACCGCCCCCCGCGGTTCGTGATCTTCGCCACCGGGTTCCTGGAGCACGGCTACCGTCGTTACATCGAACGCAGCCTGCGTGAGGAGTTCGGCTTCGAGGGCTCGCCGATCCAGATCTCGGTGAAGGTGCGCGAGAAGAAGCGTCGCAAGTAGTCACTCCGATCACCGGCACCGGGAACGGGTGCCGGTTCGGCCGTTGGGCGGGTTTCCCGGGATCGGGGGCCCGCCCAACGTCGTTTCGTACCGGGGGGCGTATCGTGGCCGCACGATGATCGACCACATGATGATCGTGTCATATGCCGGTCCTCCGGTCGCATGGCGGTCGGCGTCCGGGGCCTTGCCGTTCGCGTGGCCCGTGTGCGATCCGGTTCGTGCGAGAACGGTCACGCGGGCGAAAAAAGAACGTTCCAATTGATTCGTAGGTGGTCCCACCCCCTCGTTTCTTATACAATGGTGTCTCGTTGTTGCTTTCCGTACACGAATAGGGGAGAACCTGTGTCCAAGGATCCTTTTGAACAGTCCGCGGCCAAGATGTGCGAACACGGCATGAGTGAGATCGCGATTTCCCAGTTTGAGCGTCTGTATCGTACGTGGCAGGCCGACCAGTCGGAGTGGATCCGGGAAAGCGATGTGGAACCCCTCACCGACATCCCCGCGGTGCGGGACATCTACCACACCATCGACCATGACAAGGCCATGGAGGCGTTCGGCAAGACCGCCTTCCTCAAGCTCAACGGCGGACTCGGCACCTCGATGGGTCTGGAGGGGCCGAAGTCCCTGCTGCCCGTGCGCCGCCACAAGGCCAAGCGCATGCGCTTCCTCGACATCATCCTCGGACAGGTGATCACCGCGCGTGTGCGCGAGCAGGTGCCGCTGCCGCTGACGCTGATGAACTCCTTCCGCACGTCCAAGGAGTCGATGTCGGTGCTCAGGCACAACCGCCGGTTCCATCAGGAGGGCGTGCCCACCGAGATCATCCAGCACGTCGAACCCAAGATCGACATGGAGACCGGTCTGCCGGTCTCGTTCCCCGACGACACCGAGCTTGAATGGTGCCCGCCGGGACACGGCGACGTCTTCGCCACGCTGTGGGAATCCGGTCTGCTGGACAGCCTGCTGGAGAACGGCATCGAATATCTGTTCATCTCGAACTCCGACAACCTCGGCGCCCGTCCCTCGACCACCCTCGCCGGCGCGTTCGCCCAGTCCGGCGCCTCGTTCATGGTGGAGGTCGCCAGGCGCACGCCGGCCGACCGCAAGGGCGGCCACATCGTGCGCGACCGCAGGACCGGCCACCTCACCCTGCGTGAGATGACGCAGGTGCATGCTGACGACAAGGCCGACGCCACCGACATCGCCAAGCACCCCTACTTCAATACCAACAACATCTGGGTGCGGGTGCGCGACCTGCGCGACAAGCTCGCCGAAACCGACGGCGTGCTCGACCTGCCGGTGATCCGTAACCGCAAGACCGTCGATCCCACCGATCCCTCCACCGAGAAGGTGATCCAGCTGGAGACCGCGATGGGCGCCGCGATCTCGCTGTTCGACGACGCCACCTGCATCGAGGTCGACCGTCCGCGCTTCCTGCCGGTGAAGACCACCAACGACCTGTTCATCATGCGTTCCGACCGGTTCCACCTCACCGACTCCTATGAGATGGAGGACGGCAACTACATCTTCCCGCAGGTGGAGCTCGACCCCCGTTACTACAAGTACATCGCCGACTTCGATGAGCGCTTCCCGTACGGCGTGCCGTCCCTGGCCGCGGCGAACTCGTTCACCGTCAAGGGCGACTGGACCTTCGGGCAGAACGTGAAGTGCTTCGCCGACGCCGTGCTGGAAGACAACGGGGAGCCGTCGTACGTGCCGAACGGCGAATTCGTCGGACCTGCCGGCGTCGAGCCGGACGACTGGCTGTGACGGATGATTCGTGGTCGATGACGGGACGATGAAAACGTGGCAATCGCCAAGGATGAAAACGAAAATCGTCCCGTAGGGAAATTTTTGATGAAAACGCTGGTTTCCTGAAGAATTACCCGTAAAATGTCTAGAGGCTGAAAAGCCAACAATCAAAAATCAATTCTACTGAGACGTGAGGACAGATGGCTGAGGGAGCTTCAAACGGTAGGCGCCGTTTCTCCGACAAATGGGGCAAGCACGAACTGGATGTGTTGGCCGTTCTTTCTTCGGCGTTCCCTCAATGGCTGACATCCCGGCAGATCGCGCAGCGGGTGAAGGCCTACGCCGACTCCTACGGCGAACTGGCCGATCAGGCCGCCAAGGCGGCGTTCGCCAAGCAGTTCCAGCGTGACCGCGCCAAGCTGGCGGCCATGGGCATCGCCATCGAATCGCGCCAGCCGGAATACTCCTCGAAGTCCGAAGGACAGGACTTCGCCTCGTACCGCCTGCAGCTGGGCGACGAGCCGCGCATCCGCATGCGCTTCGAGCAGGAGGACCTTCCCGTACTGGCCGCCGCCAACTATCTGGCCCAGTCCATTTCGATCTCCTCGACCTCGCAGCGGCTCGAGCAGGAGAACACCAAGGTCTCCCGCACCGCGCCGCGCGTGCCCCAGATGCCGGTGCCGGGCCTCGGCCTCGATTCCATCGCGCCCGGCCTCGGCACGCAGACCATCCCCGACGCGCTGGTGAAGGTGATCGACTCCCGTCGGTTCGCCGCCACGGTCGACGTGGACGGCGAGCACATCAACGTGGCCTACACCGATTCCGACGATCTGGCGATGTTCGTGCTGGAGCATCCCGGCTCCTCGATCATCAGCCCCCAGGAGGCTGCCGACGCGTTCAACCGCCGGCTCAACGCGGCCACCCGCTTCGGCTCGGCCGATCATCCCGAGGAGGCGTTCAAGGCCCATCGGGAATTCGTCGCGGCGAGCGAACACACCGGCGACCTCGAGGACCCCAAGAGCAAGTCGAAGGCCCGCAAGGCGCTGAGCGCGTCGTTCCAGACCGGATCCGAAGTGGACCGTCGTCTGCGTCTCATGCTGTTCCTCTCCGCGCACATCGGCGAGGAGTTCCCCATGACCGATCTGGCCGAACGGTTCATCGGCCACAGCGACACCGAGGACGAGCTGCGCAAGGCCGTGGCCGTCATCCGCAAGGACATCGGCACGCTCACCACGGTGAGCGACGACGGTGAAATGGCCGGCAGCCAGTTCTTCGACATCGACTGGTCGCTGCTGGAGGCCGAGGGCATCATCAGCGCCACCAACTCGCTGGGTCTTGAGCGTCTCGCCGGCATTTCGCCGCAGTATCTCAGCCTGCTCACCGCTTCGGTGAGCTATCTGGCGCATTCGCCGCTGCTGCCGGCCGAATCGCGCAAGCGCGCCCAGTCGCTGTATGTCCGTCTGCGCGAGCATACGGAACCGGGGGAGACCCCGTGGCTGAGCCTGACCGGCTACGAGCTGGAGCCGCCGTGCTTCCAGGCGGTCAACGACGCGATCCATTCCAAGTCGCTGCTGGACATCGAATACACCGACGGTGCGGGGCGCACCCGCGAGAAGGTGGTCGCCCCGGCCAAGATCTTCGTGGACGAGGGCGTGTACTACGCCGCCGTATGGAACGGCATCGACGATCCCGCGATCGCCGGCACCCGGACGAAGACCGACGCTCGCCGCAAGCACAGCGACTGGCAGGTGCTGCGTCTGGCCCGCATCGGCCGTGCGGAAATCGTCAAGCCGCAGGAGTCGTTCACCATTCCGGACGTCCCGGTCTCCGAGCTGCGTCAGTGGAGCTTCGACAACGGCACGTCCGCCGCGTTCCTCACCGACCGTCCGGGACTGCCGTTCATCGACTCCCTGCCGGATGCCCGGGTGGAGCCGTGGGGCGAGGGCGAGATCGTACGCCTGACCGTGTCGTCCGACTCGTGGTTCGTGGCGTTCTGCATCGCGCACGCCCGTCACATCGTGGCGGTCTCCCCGGGAACCCTGCGTTCGATGATCGTCGCACGGGCCAAGCGCGAGCTCAGCCTCGGTGACGGGGGTTCGCACACGGACCGTCAATCCCACTGACAGGAGGCGCTCATGCCGGGATGGATCTGGATTGTTCTGGTGGTCTTCCTGTTCGTCGTGCTGATCGTCGGCGGCGTCTACGTGATCCTTCATGCGATCGCGGCCATGCACGTCATCGGCGGGACCGGCGACCGGGTGGCGCAGCGGCTTTCGCGAATCGAATCCGAAGGCGCGACCGAACGGTCCGCCGAACCGCCGGCGTTCACCCGTCCGCTGTCCGAAACGGCCGAACGCTACGCGGCCACGCAGGCGCGGATCATCGAACATCGGGAACAGGTGCATCAGCGGCACGTGGCCGCATGGAAACGGTGGAAGACCTTCAATGACCTTGATCGCTAGCCGAACGACCATCGCCGTCGTCACCAACCCCGCGTCGGACAACGGCCGCGGAAGGTCCGTCGGCGACGAGGCCCTGCGATACCTGCGCGGGCACGGATCCCGGCTCGGGTTCGGCGTAATCGACCTCACCGGCGAAAGCCGCGAGGACTCCATGGCGAACGTGCGCAGGGACCTTGCCGACATCGACACGCTGGTCGTCGTCGGGGGAGACGGCATGGTGTCGCTGGGCGTCAACGCCGTCGCGGACTGCGACATCCCGTTGGGCATCATCGCCTGCGGCTCCGGCAATGACTTCGCCCGCGGACTCGACCTTCCCGTCGGCAGGATCCATGCCAGCGCGGAATCCATCCTCGCGGCCGTGGCCGGCGGCTCGACCATCAACCTCGATCTGGGGCACGTCACGTCGGCGGACGACGGCGGCGAACGCATCAACACGTTCTTCGCCGGCATGCTCAACTGCTCCATCGACGCCGCGATCAACGACCGGGCGAACCATTCGCGGCTTCCGTTCGGCACGCTCAGGTATCTGGAGGCCGGCATCTGGGAGGCCTCGCACGTCCAGGACTACGGCTTCCACGTCTCCATGAGGACGGATGAGCCGGGCGTCGTCGACTTCGACCTGACCACGCCGCTGATCGCCATCGCCAACGCCCGCTACATCGGCAGCGGCATCGAGGCCTCGCCGGATTCCGACCTGACCGACGGGCAGCTCGAGATGATCTGGGCCAAATGGCATCCGTCGGCCCCCGAGGCGCTGCGCATCCTGGCCAAGGCGTACCGGGGCGACCATATCGGCGAACCGCTGATCGGATACCGCAGGATCCGGAGCATCACGCTGGGGGAGTCTCCCCACGGATCCCGATCTCCCGTGCTCATGGCCGACGGGGAGCGCATCGGCCGGCTGCCGGTACGGGTCGAAGCCCATCGCAGGGCACTGAAGCTTCTGGTTCCGCCACGCATCGCACAGCGGTGGGCGGAACGACATTCCCGACGTCCATAGGAGGAGACATGGGTAGGCATCATCGTCGCAGGATCCCCGAGAACGACCGTGCCGTTCAGGGCACTCCGGATCCTGAGAGCCCCGCGGCACGGTATCAGGCGTTCCGGGACCGTCAGCGCAAGGCGCGCAGCGCCGCCGGACGGTTCGCCGAAACCCTGGACTTCCCGCTCGACGAATTCCAGACCGAGGCCATCGAGGCGCTCGAGGCCGGAGACAACGTGCTCGTGGCGGCCCCCACGGGCGCCGGTAAGACGGTGATCGCCGACTTCGCGGTCTTTCTGGCTCAGGAACGTAACGTCAAGGCCTTCTACACCACGCCGATCAAGGCGCTGAGCAACCAGAAATACCATGATCTGGTGGAGCTGTACGGCTCGGACCGCGTGGGACTGCTCACCGGCGACACCTCGATCAACTCCGAGGCGGACATCGTGGTCATGACCACCGAGGTGCTGCGCAACATGCTGTACGAGCATTCCTCGACCCTGACGGCGCTGCGATACGTGGTGCTCGACGAGGTGCACTACCTCGCCGACCGGTTCCGCGGCCCCGTGTGGGAGGAGGTCATCATCCACCTGCCTCATCAGGTGAAGATCGTCGGCCTGTCGGCCACGGTCTCCAACGTGGAGGACTTCTCGGCGTGGATCGAGTCGGCGCACGGCCGCACTGCGCTGGTGGTCTCCGAACGGCGTCCGGTGCCGTTGGAGCAGCATGTGCTGGTGCAGGAGGACGAGCGGCACGAACCGGAGATCTACGACCTATACCGTTCCGCGGACAGCACGCAGCTCAACCCGAACCTGATGACGCGCATCCGAGAACTGGACCATCGCGCCGCGCGACGGATCAGGGGGCGCGACGACCGCCGGCATTCGGGCCGTGGCGGATCCGGACGGCGCGAGGAACAGGCCAACCGGTATCTGCCGCGCCGTTGGGCGGTGGTCGACGAGCTGAACTATCTCGACATGCTGCCCGGCATCTTCTTCATCTTCTCCCGTAACGGCTGCGATATGGCCGTCCAGCAGTGCATCAACGCGGGGCTGGAGCTCACCACCGTGGAGGAGTCGCGGCGGATCCGCGCCATCGTGGACGAGATGGTGGCCGGACAGCTCACCAAGGACGAGCTCAAGACGCTGCAGTTCTCGAAGTTCCGGTTCGCACTGGAGGAGGGGTTCGCGCCGCATCACGCCGGCATGATCGCCCTGTTCCGACAGATCGTGGAGCGACTGTTCGAGGAGAGCCTGGTCAAGATGGTGTTCGCCACCGAGACGCTGGCGCTCGGCATCAACATGCCGGCGCGGTGCGTGGTGGTGGAGAAGCTCGAGAAGTTCGACGGCACCGGCCATGTGCCGCTGACGCCGGGGGAGTTCACCCAGCTCACCGGCCGTGCGGGACGACGCGGCATCGACACCATCGGCCACGCCGTGGTGGTGGACCATCGCGGATTCGAGCCGCAGACCGCCGCGGCATTGTCTTCGAAGCGAGTGTATCCGCTGCATTCCAGCTTCCGGCCGACCTTCAACATGGCCGTGAACCTGCTCAACACCAGTGACTACCGCACGTCCCGCATGACGCTCGACCATTCGTTCGCGCAGTGGGAGGCGAACGAGTCGGCCGAGGTGCTCGAATCACGCATCGAGACGCTGAGCCAGGCCATCGAGGGATACGAGCGGGCCTTCCACTGCGATCAGGGCGATTTCCGAGAGTTCATGACCATCCGCATGCAGCTGACCGATCTGGAACGGGGGGAGCGGCGCGAGCTCAAGCACCGCGGATTCGAATCGGAGCAGGCCCGCAAGCAGGCGTTCCGCGATCTGGACCGGCGCATTGCCCGGCTGCGCGAGACCGAGCGCGAACATCCGTGCCGGCAGTGTGCCGACCTCGCCCAGCACATGCGGTGGGGCCATCGATGGATGCGCGAGACCCGGGAGCTGGAACGGGTGCGGCGCCGGTATGATTCGCGCACGGGATCCGTGGCCCGGCGTTTCGACACCATCTGCGCGATCCTCGAGCACATGGGGTATCTCAAGGCCGTGTTCGACGTCGATTCGGACGGCGCAGGCGCATCGGCCACTGCCGATGCTGCCGACATGATCGCCTCCCGTCCCCGCGACTACACGCTGACGGCGCACGGGCAGCTGCTGCGCCGCCTGTACAGCGAACAGGATCTGGTGCTGGCGCAATGCCTGATCGAAGGCGTCATGGACGGGCTCAAGCCCGCGCAGATGGCGTCCCTGCTCAGCGCGTTCGTCTACGAGTCCCGTCGCGGCGGATCCGGTGAGCCGAGACGGTATCCGGGAGGACCCGAAGGCGCGGTGGCTCAGGCCGCTGCCCGGGCCAGGGAGATCTGGGCCCGGATCAACGACACCTGCGAGGATCTCGGGCTTGACGCATTGCCGCAGCTGGACTTCGGCATGGTGGACATCACCTACGAGTGGGCCAAGGGCAGTCCGCTGTCCGAGGTGCTGCGCGACACCGACATGACCGGCGGTGATTTCGTCCGCACCTGCAAGCGTCTGACCGACGTGCTCGGACAGGTCGCCCAGACCGGCCCGTATCTGCCCGTCGACGGCGAGGACGTCGCCGCCACGGCCTCGCTGGCCGCGTCCGACGTCAACCGCGGCATCGTCGCCTACTCCGGAGTCGACTGATCGGCTGACTGGCTGATCGGCTGACTGGATGGTCGACCGGCCGGCTGATCGGTCAGTCAATCGGCCGGCCGGACGGTCGGCCGGGGGAGCGCGAAGGATACGCGGAAGAGGAATAAACGGCAGGTCTAAGCTGTTCTGTACCGTAGATACGGTTTATTGCATAATCGAGGAGGAATCATATGGCTGAACGCAGCCTGCGTGGCATGAGCATCGGAGCGAAATCGCTGGAGTCCGACGACAACGTCGATTTCGCGGCGCGAACCGATGTGGCCTATGTCTGCCCCAAGGGTCATCGCACGATTCTTCCGCTTGCCGAAGGTGCCGAGATCCCCGAGGAGTGGGAGTGCCGCTGCGGCCAGACCGCGCATCGCGAAGGCACCGACGACAGCGAGGCCAACGAGATCGCCAAGCCCACCCGCACCCATTGGGACATGCTGTTGGAACGCCGCAGCGAGGAGGAGCTCAAGGAGCTGCTCGACAAGCGTCTCAAGATGCATCGCGAGGGCTGGATCCCGGATTACGAGTGATCCCGAAGTGATCCCGTTCGGCGGTTTCACGCGTCGTCCGCCACGGAAAACCGATCAGATGAACAATGCGTGAATCATGCGTGCCCGGCCTGTATGGCCGGGCATAATATTATTCGATACTCTCAAACACAGATATTCGCAGAAACAGGGGGAGAGGAGCATGGCGTTGGCTCAGCATCCGAGGAAGGTCGTACTGCTTGATCTCGACGGAACACTCACCAAGTCGGATCCCGGCATCATCGCATCCGTGACCATGGCCTTCAAGGAGCTCGGCCATCCGGTTCCGGACGATGAGGAACTGCACCGGTTCATCGGACCGGCGATCCAGGAGTCCATGGAACGCAACGGCCTGCACGGCAAGGAGCTTGAGGAAGGCATTCGCATCTACCGTCGGTATTAT
Organism: Bifidobacterium simiarum; assembly: GCF_002802905.1. Lineage (GTDB taxonomy): Bacteria > Actinomycetota > Actinomycetes > Actinomycetales > Bifidobacteriaceae > Galliscardovia > Galliscardovia simiarum. Next base: position 81,151 of record NZ_PEBK01000008.1, on the reverse strand, counting down.
TCCGACATCGACTACTTTGACGATCCGAATCACCCCGGCAACAAGGTTCCCGGTCGGCTGTACAACACCGTGTATCCCGGCATTCCCGAGCAGATGAGGAAGCTCACCGAGGCCGGCTATTTCCTCGCCGTGGCCACCTGCAAGCCCGAGCCGCAGGCGAAGGTGGTCTGCGAGCACTTCGGCATCACCGATATGGTCAACGGCGTCTGGGGCGCCAGCATGGACGATTCCCGTCTGCATAAGGACGAGGTGATCCGGTACTGCTTCGACGAGATCGGCTATGACGAGGCCCGGGGCGATCGGGCCGTCATGGTCGGCGACCGGTGGACCGACATGGACGGCGGCAAGGCCGTCGGCATCGGCACCATCGGATGCCGCTGGGGCTACGCCGAAGCCGGAGAGCTGGAGGCCCACGGCGCCACGCTGATCATCGATACCGTGGACCAGCTGCTCGACGGCGTGAACCGGTATTTCGCCGGCCTCTGAGAACAGGCGTCCGAGACTTACGACGACTACGCCGTCCTGCCGAAGCTGGCCCGCTTGGCGGAACCGATTTCAGGCGTTTTGACGAGACTGTCGAACAGGCGGATGGTGGCGCTGGACGGCATGCAGTCAGAGCCCTGGGCCATGCCGCTGAGCCACTGATCCGTCTGGCGGACGGGAATGTCGCCGGGCCAGCGGACATCGGAGCGGATGCCGTAGACCCCGCCCCGCGTGCGGCACAGCAGCACCAGCGGGTGAATGCGTGCGAAACCGAGACGCTCCCGCACCGCGTTGGTGACCCAGGCCATGTTCCGGCTGGTCACATAGGTGCGGTCACCGCCTTTGACGGCACGGTCGCCCGCGGATTCGAGGTACAGGTCCTTGGCGGCGGGATAGTAGTGCTTGGCGTCAAGCAGCCAGACGTTGGTGCCGCGGGCGATCACGCAGTCGATGTCGGTGTTGCCGGTGTCGTCGCCGGGGTTGCGCAGGGAGAACCACACGCAGGTATTGGGGTCGTCGAGGAGTCCGTGCCTGATCAGCGCGGCGGCCAGTGAGTATTCGCCGCGTCGGCCGGCGTTCTCTCGCATGGCGCCGAAACCGGTGTCGTGCAGTCCGCCGCCGGGCAGGCCTTTCACCTGGGCGGTGCATGAGCGAAGACGCCGGACGATCTCGGCTTCGCTCATGCCATACAGATCGTCGGTCTGATCACTGGGCTCGGCTTGTACGGTGGTTTCTTCGCTGTCGGTTACGGAGCCGACCGCCGCGAAGAACGCGATGACGGCGATGATGACGATGAGCCAGATCATGGTGTCTCTTTTCTCTTCATGTGGCTGGAATGTCTGACACCATAACCAACCGGACAATTCGAGTCAGCGGCTCACCTCAGCGGCCCTCAGTGGCTCGGTCGTGTGCCCAACGTGAGCCATTCGCCGTTTCCGGCGTCGGGCACGTCACACCGATTGCCGGCGAAATCCGTTGTCATCATTGGGGTTTCATGATGGTTGCGGATTTATTCGATCTCTTTTCTGACATAATCTATATTATCGGTTCAATATGGAGATCGGGAAACCCCTCTTCCGGAACCTCTTGCTGGACTATTTCCGGGATCGTTTTCCGGGATCATCTGGACCGAATCGTTTGGACCGGATATGCGCAGCTCCCGCGGTCATCCCGCGGCCAATCGGCATCCGCCGCATCCGCTGTTGTAGGATGGCACACCGTAACGAATCCGAAGACACCGATCCGAACCTGCGGATATGCGATATTGATATCCGAGCACGGATCGCATACGGAAAGGCTGATCCATGCCACTCAAGCGCATCCTGTCGTCCGCGCGGACAATCATTCTGCGAGTGATCCCGCGAATGATCCCGCGGACCCTGACCCGTGCCACGGCCGCGTTCGCGGTCGTCCTGGCCATGCTGGCTCCGCTGGCCGGCTGCACGGTCGAAATCGACACCGGCGATGACTCCTCGTCGTCCTCCTCGGCGTCGGCATCGTCCTCGCCGTCCGAATCGTCATCGACGTCATCGTCGGCCGGTTCCTCGAGCGGATCCTCCTCATCCGGATCATCCGGATCGACCGGATCGCCATCGGATTCCTCGGCAAACGGATCGACATCGGGCTCATCGGGCACGGCATCCGATACGGCCGCATGGAACCCGGCCACGGCACCCAACTATTATCTGGTGTCCGGCAGGGCGAACTTCTCGGCCGCCGGATCCCTGCCCGCCACGGGAACGATTCGATATTCCGAACCCGATTCGCTGGACCGTTCCGGCATGGCGGTCGGCGTGATCGATCGCCGGCTCATGACGGCCGGCTCGTCCCGCGAACGCCACATGCCCGACACGATCACCGGCTGGCCGAGGCATAACCCCAAGGTCGCGATCACCATGGCCTCGGGTCGTACGTACCACGGTTATCTGTTCAACAAGTCGCATCTGATCGCCAAGTCGCTCGGCGGCAAGGACGAGGCCGACAACATGGTCACCGGCACGCGTACGCAGAACGTCGGCGACAACGACGCCACGCCCGGCGGCATGGCCTATACGGAGACGCTGGCCCGCAACTGGCTGAAGACCCATTCGTCCGGCACGATCGTCTACATGGCGACGCCGCACTATCAGGGATCCGAACTGCTGCCGCGTACGGTGACCGTGGACATCCGTACCTCCGACGGTTCGATCGACCAGCACGTCATCGTCTACAACACCGCGCAGGGATACGACATCGACTACGTCAACGGCGGTACGCGCTAGGCGGATCGCAATACGGCGGATCCGTGGACCCGCAACATGGTGTCGCGGTCCTTTCCGCTTTCCGTTTTGTCCGGTTACCAGTATTGTCCGGTTGATCATATTGTCCGGTTGGAAACATTGTCCGGTTAACAATACTGCCGGTTGATTGGATTGTCCGGTTAGACCGGATGGAACGGAAAGGAACGGCGGCACCGCCGTTTCATGATCCCGCTCCGATCCCGACCACGACGAGGAAAGAGAGACCATCATGAAGATCTGCAACCAGTGCGCCAGCGAAAACACCGATCAGGCCAATTTCTGTCGGATCTGCGGAGCAGCCCTCGAGGCGCCGCTCCCCCGTAATCCCCAGACCATCCAGACTCCCCCTCAGGCGACTTTCCCGGCGCCCATGAGCGCACAGGCCCACATGCCGGCATCCGCCGTCAATCCGGCCGGTACCACTCCCATGACTCCCCCGGCATCGTCGCCGGCAACCGCCCCCGCAGCCCCCGCAACCGGCGTTATCGGCACCAACCCTGGCGTCACCAATACCAACGTCACCAGCGGCTCGGACGGCGATCTGGGCCAGTGGCTGACGGCGGCGTTCAAGCGTCCCTCCGGCGAATACCACGCGCAATCCTGGTGGGGTCTCATCCCCCTGGCCGCCAACGCCGCCATCGTCGGCACGATCTTCTACCTGTGGGAGTATCAGGCGATCAGCGGCGTTTCCGATCTCCTGAACAGTCTCCGGTCCTGGCTGACCGGCGGCTATTCCTACGGCTATGGCTACTACGGCTACGACAGCACCCCGACCGTACCGCTGGGCCACTGGCTGGTGTTCTTCCTGATCACGCTCGCCCTGTACTACGTGACCGTGACGCTGTGCTTCGTCGGCGAACGGCTCTACGGTCTGCCCGGCACGTTCGGCCGCACCCATGTGCGGGTCGGCCAGCACATGATGCCGCTGACCATCGTGAACCTGATCGCACTGGCGTTCGCCTCGATGGGAGGCGGCGCGACCTCGTCGGCCCTGCTCGCCCTGTTCGGCGGCCTGCTGCTGGTGTTCGTCACCCCCATCGCCTATCTCGCCCACTGCGACAGCAACCGCAGCGTCGACCGCGTGTGGCTGTGGACCGTCTCCACGGCGATGTGCCTGCTGACCCATCTGGCGTTCTGGTTCGTGCTCGGATCCTCCGTGTTCCACATCATCCAGAACATGGTCATGTGAGACTTACTGATTTACGAATCCTGCGATGATCAGATCCCGCGGACGGCACGGCGCTGTTCGCGGGATCGCTGTTCGGCCTGCAGAAGACGCCGTCGGGCGGTGATCTCGTCGAGCGGACGGTCGCCGCGGTCCCGCTGATTCCGCTGGCCGTGATTCTGCGAACCCTGATTCTGATGATCCTGATCCCGTCCCGCGACGTTGCGGGCGGTCAGATCCACGAATTCCTCCTGACTCAGGGCGCTGCGGACGTGATGCCACAACGCACCCACGGAGACGCCGAACACGGCACGGCCGCCGCGCACCAGCGCGATCACCTCCTCGTCGGTCGTGCATTCGTAGACGGTCTCCCCGTCGCACATGATGGTGATGTCCTCGAGTTCGCCGGCGGTATGACGCATCAGCACGCCGAGCGCGACGGTGACGTTGTGCAGATTCACCCCGGCGTCCAGCAATCGCTTCGACACCGCCAGTATCACCACGTCCTTGAAGGAATACAGACGGCGGGAGCCGGAGCCATGGGAGGGGTTGATGGAAGGCTCGACGATCTGCTTGCGAGCCCAGTAGTCGAGTTGGCGATAGGTGATACCGGCGACCCGTGAGGCCACGGTGCCCCGGTATCCCCTCGTCTCCGTTTCGTGCCGCAGGCCCGACGCGTCGAACAGACTCCCCTGCACGACCACGCCCGCACCGGGATCATGACGATCCTTCGGCGGCACATGCAATGTGAGCCGCGGAGCCTGACCGTCCATCATCGCACACCCCTTCGTGATCGGTATGTCCTGATGCCAGTCTAGACCGCGGATGAACGATCAGCGGGCAACGACCGCCGATTTCGTGAAGAACACCAGACGGAACTTGCCGATCATGATCTCGTCGCCGTTGTGCAGCACCGCTTCGTCGACGCGCTGACGGTTCACGTACGTGCCGTTGAGCGATCCGGCGTCCTGCACGGTGAACTGGGTGCCGTTGCGGTGGAAGATCGCATGGGCGCGGGACACGGTGGAATCGTCGAGCAGGATGTCCGCCTTCGGATCTCGCCCCACGTTGATGACGTCCTCATCAAGCAGATAGCGGGAACCGGATACGGCGCCTCGGGTGGAGATCAGCAGTGCCGAATTGTCGTTCAGACGGGCGATGGTCTCCAGATCCTGTTGGGTGAGGGGCCTGTCCCCCGCGGTGGTAATCGGAATGTGAATGGCCGGGATGCCAATGATCGTGGTCTCTCCGGCGGTAGGAATCGGATCAGTCATAACGTTCATTGTACAATGCCTCCCGCGCAATGGGTGCGACGGACACCCGTATCCGACGCGGGAACCTCCCCTCACGATTCGGTACGTGTCACACTCCGGTGAGGCGGATCTCCTGACGCATGTCCATCACGCCGGCCTCCGCCTCCCACAGTCTCGCGTCGTACGATCCGCCGCCGTCACGCACCTTCAGTTCCAATCCGGTGCGGGCCAGCTCATACCAGTGCAGAGCCTCACGGCAGTCGCGCGCGCAGCCCTTCGCATCGTTGTACGCCCGGGCCAGCCGCAATGCGGCGCTACCCCAGATACGTGGAGAATCATCCCGCCCCAGTTCGAACGCCCTGCGGAACATTGCCAGCGCCTTGCCGTAATCAGGCTCGCAGCCCCTGCCCTCGTCAAGCATGTCACCATACTTGTAGCAACCCTCCGCAAGATCGGCTTCGGCCGCATGTCGGAAGGCGTTCAGGGCCATCACGTCGACGTCGGGCTTCGGCGGCACCGCGCCGAAATTGTCGTAATACGAGCGGAAATACCGTCCCTCGCACCGGTCGTAGGCGTACACGTAGCCTAGGCACAGCCAGCCGACCGGGTTGCCGCGACCCGCCGAATGACGGTACAGCACCTCCGCCGCGCGGAAGCAATCGATGCGCGTCCCACGATCCTCGATCGCGGTGAGGCCCATACCCTCCGTGTAATACATGCCGCCATACTGCAGCGCCCGCTCCCCATACGGATCGGATATATCCGCCTTGTCGCATACGTCGGAATCGTCCACCCCGGCGTCATAGAACGGTACGCCGAGCGCGGTCTCATCGGCGTGGCCGATGCCGAGCGACAGGTCGAGCGTCACCTGCCGGATATGCGGATAGCAATCGATACGATCACGGCCCCTGACGATCGTCCCGTCCTCGTTCTCGTCCTCCACGGGCACCGTGAGGAACATCGCCGGCAGAACCGGGCCAACGATCGGATCGTCATACAGGAAGAACAATTGTCCCTGCTCCTCGTACACAGGAATATCGGGGTGGGCGTGCCACAGCGGCCACGGAGCCGAATCCCAATCGGTCCTGTCGTCAGTCATCGAGCACCAGCTTCACCCATAGGCGATGGTATTCGCCCAACGTCTCCGTCTCCAGATACTCCGCATACACGTACTTGCCGGCATCCATCAGCCGCGCGATGATCTCGTTTTCATGCGCACGCAGATACCCGATCGGAGTCCCGCCCACGTAGACGCGCACCGCCCACCGGTCCTGCGCGTCCTGCGGCTCGCGCTCCAATCGCAGACGAACGGGGGACTCATCGTCGGTGTTTGCGCCGGCAGTGTTTGCCGCCTGCGTCAGACCGTGCAGCATGGTCTCGTCCGCGCCGCTGTCGCCGAACCCGCGACTGCCCACCAGATACGTCCGCTCGATCAGCGTGATCGCATTGGCATACGGCTTGGGCATGTCGACGTCTCCGGAAAGGCCGCCGAACAGCGCCAGTTCCCCGTCTCCGTCGCCGCTACCGGGCAGCGGCATCAATCCCCCGGAATCGGATACTCCAGAATCCAACGGCATCGTCGGCTCACTCATGATTCAGTCCTTTCCCTATGACTTCCTATGACGCCCTATGGGACCCTATGGCGTTTCCCATATCGCCAGCCAATCGTTTATAACGTTCGTCGTATCGCCGCCGCACGGCCTCATGGGCGTCGATGCGATCGCGAATGACGGTCACCTGTCCGCTCACCCACTCGGCGTCGGCAAGCCGCTCGCGCAGCGTATACGGTTCCGTGGAAGTCAGTCGATCCAGCCGCTGCTCCACGGCGTGCAGACGATCCCGCAGCATGTCGATCTCGAACCGCAGTTCGTCGGCGCCGAGACGGTCGAGCTGTACGTCCTCCGTCATGTCCGCGGTGGCCACGTCCAGTGCGCGCATCATGTCGAGATCGCCCGACGCCAACGCACGCTGCGCCATCGCATAGTATTCCGCCCGCTGCGCGTCACCCGGATGCAGATCGGGGTGAAAACGCCGCGCCAGCTTTCGGAACAGTCGTTTCAGCTCCTTCGCCGAGGACGAGCCCAGCCGGGTCGTCGCGCTCCTCCACGACAGCCACGTATTGAGTTGCCTGGACTGCGTCTGCACCCGTTCACGCCAGACGGCCAGCTCCTCGTCCAGCGCCTTGTCGATCTGATCGGCATCGACGGCACTCCCCCGATTCGCCGCGGCCTGCGCCAGCGCATACCGGCGCTTGGCCCGCCTGGCGGCCAACTCGGCCTTGGCGAGCCGAACCCGCCACACGCCGATCTTCATCCAGAAATCCGCCCTGATCTGCGGAATGACCTGTCCTTCGATCTCCTCGATCCGGACGATTCCTTCCGTGATTCGGGCGCGAAGACGATCGATCTCAGCTAGCAGCCTCCTGCACTCGCCGGCGGCGTGGCTTCCTCCGGGCGTGGTGTCGTTGCCATTGTTGCCGGTGTTGCCGGTGTCGGCATCATCATCGAACATGCCGCACTCTCGTTCCGCTCAGACATTTTCCGATCATTCGTCTCATTCGTCACCATCTGATGTTGTGCGTCCGAACGTATCGAACTCCGCATCCGAACGTAATTCGGTATCGGACGGTATCGGCGCGGTGCGTTCGGATCCCTCCTCCGCGCCGCGCAGGGTCTTGGCGTACCAGTGCAGTCCGGCGGCTACGGCACTGCGGAACCGTTGCACGGCGCGTGCGTAGTATTCGTGGGCCTTGTCCCGATCGCCGTTGGTGCGGCTGTGCTCGTACTGGCCGGCCAGACGAAGATCGATGCTGGCCAGGACCGCCTGATCCTCGGGAACGTTCTCCTTGCAGGTGAGCTTCGCGATCCGCTCCGCCTGCCGATACAGCTGGAACGCCTTGTCGTAATCCCGCTCGCAGCCCCGGCCCGACCGGTACAGGTCACCGAGCTTGTAGCAGCTTTCCTCGTTGCCGAGCTCGGCTCCGCGCGAAAACCATGCGAACGCCTGATCGTCGTCCACGGAGCCGAGACGCCCATACAGATACACATACCCCAGATTCGTGGCGGCCTGCGCGTTGCCATACGAGGCACTGCGCTCATACCAGTGGGCCGCCCGCTGGAAGAGCTGGTTGCGCGCCCCGGGATCCCGCTCCCCCATGGCGGCGCCATAGGCACTCGCACCCAGATCAAGCGACAGGAAGCCTCCGGAGTGCCGATCAACCGCCTCGTCGTACGAGGTGCCCATATCGATGCCCATGCTCAATCCTCCTGACCTACCGGTTTCTGGAATTCCGTGATCCAGCGATTATCCACCTCATAGAGACGTCAATGACTCACTGAATCGAACATCTACATTGCGGCGAATTCGCGGATCAACGCATGACGCATAATCGCGTCAGCAGACACGCCGCGCTTCTTGGCTAAAGTATCCAACATGGCAGACATATCAGGACTCAACGAAACCGTACGACTGACCGGGGAGACCGGCTCCACATCAAACACAGGACCAGGGAACACCGGACCTGCAATGCCTCCCAGTTCGCCGCGTTCGATTTCGTCAGCCCAGCGATCTTCCATATCTTCGGTGACAATCCGTCCACCTTTGGCAATGACACTCATGAAAACTCCTTTATAACAAACCGACTTCACGCAAAATCGGTGGCTGTGCTTTCATCGCATGGAAAATTCGCCAATCGCCGTCTTCCTTCAGATATCCGACCATCTCAAGCAGCCGGCCGTGTTCGTCATAGCCGACGACCACATACCGTAAGGGATCTGTGCCCTCACGAGGACTGAATCTTATGGCGTTCCTCCATGCCGTACATACGGACTCGTAGGACATATCTGGGTGACGAACGTATACACGTTGCGTCACTTCAATATCATTCAAAGGCTCACCTCGCTTTCGCAAGTGATTCCAAGCATACCCGTCTTGGGCGTGTGATGAGGATCGCTGGGGTGGAGGGTGTACGGGCCGGGACCCAACCTCTTGGCGGCCAGTGCGGATAATGTGCGACAGGGTATGGGCGTACCCGGTAACCGGTGTCTCAAAACGTTGAAATTGCAAGGGGTTCAAGAGTGTGTTACCGGGTATGCCCATACCCGGTAACATCATTCACTTGCTGGGCAGCATTATTCGTTATGGGCCACGGATCACCTCATCCGACCGGTGCCGTCGGCCGTCTTCCTCTCACGGGGAAGACAGAGTGGAGGGGATCCCGCATGATCGGCCGTTCCTTGGCCGATCCGTTCACCAATCACTGGCCGACCCGTTCACGTATCCCCTTACTTGGCGAAAACGATCATCTGGAGCCCGAATACGGGCTCTTGGCAATCGGATCGGCCAAGTAAGGTTCGGTCGTGGTCTCCTAGTGAACGGGTTGGCCAGGTACGGACCGAACATGAGGAGACGGCGGAGACGTTCCGACCTATTCCCGACCTATGTCGAATTCGAGATACGGAACCGTCCTTCGAGATCGCCGACGGATGGATGGCCACGCCCTCCATCGATTAATCGAAGCTTTTCGTCAACGAGGTTCTGTCCGCCGATGCGAACGAGCTCGGGGTGGTTCGCATCGGCGGAAATGCATCCCCCACCGAAATCATCGAAAAGCTACGCGATCGAGGAGATGAGGATATCGCGGAGCTACTGCTCAAAGGGAATCCGATCAACTGACCTCATCGCACTCTCACGTCTTCGAGTTTCAGGATGTGCGTGATGACGTCCGTGTATTCGCGACGGAATACGCGATGCAGCGCGTCCGTCGCCGAACGTTGCGGCCATGACACCATGCCGATCAGTCGCGCGGCCTTCGTATCCGAAGGTAAGGCGGCGTTGAGGGTCAGCAGGCAATGCCGCTCGTCCAGCGGTTGGATTCTCGCCGTGCGGGTGCCCTTGCCGGCAACGACGTTACCGATGCCGCCGTCACTCCACGATCCGTCCCCCCACGATCCCTGATCATGGACCGGGTCTTGACGACGAATCCGGTCCTGACGGGAGACCGCCGAGGTCAGTCCGGAGAACGGCAGCGGATCCACGCCGATCTCGTTGGCTCGCATCGGTTTCGTCGGATCCGTCGGATCCGCCAGCCCGGACAGCACCGCGCAATCATCGGAGATCCACTCAGTATGGGCGGTGACACAGCGATACAGTCCCTCATCCGTGACGATCAGATTCCGTGAGGAGACCATCAGCGACAGTATGCGCTTTATACCGGCTCGATCATCGCCGCCGAACCATCGGCGGATGTCCGGATACGATCTCGCCAAAGTCTCCAACCATGCCGCCGACTTACGCTCCACGGTTTTCCCGTCGATGCCGTAGACGCCGCCGTATCCGTCATCCAGACAGAACGCCTGCATCCAAAACCGCAATGCGGAGTATGCCGCCCGCGACGCGAACGCCGCGTTCGATTCCTTCTGGACACGAACGAGCCCGAGATCCTCGGCGATGTCGTCCAGTACCCTACCGACCATTGCGCTTCCAGACACGAGTCAGCAGGGTGTTGCAGGAGTAGGCGTCCGTGCAGCCATTGGCGAATGACTGAGCCTGTTCCGGTCCCTGATGGAGCGACAGCTGCAGTGTGAGATGCGGCGCTATCCATTGGCCGGTTCCTGTGATCCCCATCGCTTCTCCCGCCATGCCTATGGTGACGGGCAATATCATCGACGTCGTCGGCAGTCCATTGCCGATCTTCGGTCCAAGGGATTTGGTCTTGGCAAGAATTTCCCGATCCTCCACACTCGGATTCGATTCCGAATGATGTGCGAACGCAGGCGTCGGCGCCGACTGAGACAGCACCGCATACCGCTCGGTCGGCACGTAGAAGATCCGATTCCAGATCTCCCTGGCCACCAGCCGCAGATTGCCGTATGCGCCCACCGGCAGGATGACGATCGTCTCCGACTGCGCACGGGATAGTTCGAACAGCACGCTTTCGTTGACGGTGTCGAACAGATTGTCCAACACCAGCACCCGCTGACGATCATCGTTCAGCAGATCGTCCAACGCCGAGGAATCGTTCCAATCCGTCGGCACGCTGACATGCGAGGCCGGAACGCTCCGTACGGCGTATGACAGTGTGTTGGCCAGCGGCGCGGCGAACATGGAGTCCACGGCCAGCAAATGGGTCGCCGACAACGTGGACCGAATGCCATCGACCAGCATGTTCATGTCGGCGGATTGCCGCACGGGAACAATGCCGAACTGCCTCAGATTGTGCTTCAACGCATCGGCGATACTGTCGCCCGCGGACGGCGTACCTAATTCCGGGTAGCGGACAGGATTCAAAACGTTCTCGGCAGCGGACCCGGACGATTGCCCGGCAGTGAATCGCTCCGTGAATCGCACAGTGGCCCGTAGTCCGAGTCGCAATGCGGCGTCCTCATCAAGACGCGCAAGCACCCGTTCCTTCTCCTGCTCGACGTCATGCAGGTTCGCCTGCTCGGTTTCGATCCGCTGTCGCGCCTCTTCGATCTGCTGCCTCAGCTGCTTCTCCTGAGCAGCCAGCGCGGCGTTCGCCGAAGCCTGCTGCTGCGCCGCCTCCTCGAGCTGATGCATTTCCTGTCTCTTGCTGGAAATCTCAGGTTCAAGATCACGAAAGGCTTCAGCACGACACCGTTGGACGAATTTCTGATCATGCATCAACATTTCTCGGATCAGACTGTTCATCATTTCGTCATTCGGATGCTGCAGTCGCATAATGGCTTTACGAATCTGCTGGATCTCCGAGGAAGAAATCGATCCATCGGAAAAATCCTCCAACCGCTCCGGGGCTTCGAAGGCAGCGCGGATCATCTCAGCGATACGCTGTCCATCATCGCTGCCGAAGGTAAGATCCGTCGTCTTGTTGAACCAACGCAAATATCGAATGACGTATTCCGACACTGGTTGAACGACCACGGTCCCATCGGACGTTGGCAACGATGGACTTCCATAGAGCCACCGATCTTCCGACTGTAGGGTAAGGTGTCTGGGCAGTCGCACTAACATCTCAAAATTCAAGGTGTACTGTTGCGCAGTTAACGGTCCATCCGACTTCAGACGAATTTTTCCATGCCCATATTCCAAACAAGTTCTATCGAAAGCCACCACCTTAATGCGGTTATTGTTTTGAGCGTAAGCGATCAACACCAAGGGTGCCGGGATGCCTCGATACGACCATCCTTTGATCAGACGCTCCCTCAATCCATATAAATTACTCACCTCGGGACAATCAATGACTTCATAGAAAGGCGGGGTCTCAGTCTGATTAATCTTTCCTTGGACCCATGGTTTGCCGGGATCGTTATGGTTGGGGGCCCATTTCAGAAAGATATAATCCTCTGGATTATCCCTTATGAATGAATCAATATTCGGATGATACATTGTGCGGGGATTATTGGGGTCGGAATACGATCCCTTCGTAGGGTCCTTCGGCTTGTTAGTTTCAGGAAGGACTTGACGATATTTTCCGGTTCCGTTGAATTCCCGCCGATAATCCATGATTCTGACGAATTCGCAATTTCCATTCGTCTGCCATCTCACGAAGCACACGGATGCACGAGGATATTCGGAATCGTTCAGCCAGACCATGATCATGCTCCTTCTCGTATGATGGCGATGCGCTCGCCGCGTGAATCATTGTGTTCGGGGGTGTGTTCGGGGATCTCCCCCATGCGCAGTCGTGCCACATCGGCGCCATGGCCGAGCGGCAATCGCGGGATATCGTCCGCGAAACTCGACTGTGCCTTCGCTGCCGTCGTCTCCGATGCCGTTGCTTCCGACGGATCGTCAAGAGCATCCGGTGCGTCCGTCGAATCGACCTCGGCGGGATGCAGGTCATCCGGGATCGTCCGTCCCAGCATCACGGCTCCCCACGGCATGTGCCGATTCGGTTTGAAGAACAGGCATGATGACTCTTGCTCATACGTGGGGTTCAGTTCCCGTCCGAATCCGACGAACCCGAGGCCGCGCGAATCATGCAGATCAAACGATCGGCGATCCACACGGTCGGCCTGCCGATCCGCCGGTATCCGATACGGGAACTGGTAGATCGGCATGGACCTGCGGAACAGCGGCTCATCGATGCCGAACGCTCTCAGACTCGGCGGCCACACCAGCTGAGCGGAGCGATCGACATCCGATAGGCAATACCCATATGTTCCCAGCCAGTCGTCGACGCGATTGTGTCGTCGGGACGTCGGCGACACCCTCACCCGGTACACGGCCGTTCCGTCCTCGTCGATCAGTCGTCCGACCGGCTTCGTCACGTCGAACAGCGACTCCAGCTCCCGGCCGCGTCGCGGGTCGGTCACCACATAGTAGTCGATGCCGGTGTGCACCGCCGCGCCCTTGTGCAGGTACCGTCCGCCGTTGCCGCCGAAGGCATCCGAAAACATCAGTACTCCCCTGCTGTCCTCGGGCGCACCCACATACTTCCTCCAGCGATCCGGAATCGTGATGCGTGACTCCACATCGCCGAGCGGCCGTCGAAGCGTGATGGTCCGGCCACGTCGTTCCGTCAGATACCGCAGCGAATGCCGTTCGCCGTCCACGGTGATGACGTCCGAGTCCGACAGCGCGCGCCGCAGAAAGGACAGTCGCCTGCGACGCAGACTGAATTCGACCCGGAAGGCATCGGCGCGGCCATGACCCCTGACTCTGCGTAGGAACATCAGCAGCGACGGCACGATCGAATTGTAGAACCCCGCGCCCGTGCCGCTCTGATACAGCTGGCATTGCTGCGCCCATTCGTCGTTCTTGCGATGCTTGAAATGCGGGGATTTGGCGTATCGTCGGCGATACGGACCGCGCGAGCCCATGGCCGCGGCCACCACCGGGCGATTGCAGTACGGGCAGACGAACCGGACGCCATCGGGAATCTCTCCATGGAAGTTCTCATCGACCTCCGCGGCGGACACCAGACGGGGATCGGCCGCACGGACCAGCTGAATCGCGTTATCCATGACCATACTCCCTCGTTGGCGTCATCATCGTGTTCGTCGTCATCGTATTCCATCAGTGTATAGCCGGATCAGGGTTTCTCGTTCACCTCATCCGACCGGTGCCGTCGGTCGTCTTCCTCTCACGGGGAAGTCAGAGTGGGGGTAATCACGCATGGTAGGCCGTTCCTTGGCCGATCCGTTCGCCAATCACTGGCCGACCCGTTCACGTATCCCCTTCTTGGCGAAACCATTCATCTGGAGCCCGAATACGGGCTCTTGGCAATCGGATCGGCCAAGTAAGGTTCGGTCGCGGTCTCCTAGTGAACAGGTTGGCCAGACCGCGAACAGCCGAACATTCCGAACGTCATTATCATGGGAATACCTGAATGAATCGATATCGATTCATGGCAATGTCATAGGCAAAGGGGGCTTTTCGTGGACGATGATCGCATGGCAATCACCGGGGCCAAGGGATTGTACGCCGATATTGTCTCCGTCGCGCAATGGGCCGCGGACAACGGTCTGTCCGGACATACCCTGATTCGAATCAACGATGAAATCCGTGACAATGCGCCAAAGGATGTGCTGGATGCCATTGATCGCATAGACCATGCCGACGTCGAATCCATTGCCTCTCCAAACGATTATTCGCTGTTCTTCACCAGAGAGGATCTTGACCAGATAGGCGATCCGGATATTTCGGAGCATTCGGCCGGGTATTCGGAAGACCATGCCGATGCGGCCTTGGCGGCAGACATGGCAAGAGAGGAAACCGTTCCCGGGGAATTACGCCCGCTGATCACGCTGTTGGAGTCCTTCGACTATCGGGATCTCGACATTCTGTCCGCACGGCTGCTGGCCGATGATCCGGAGACCCTGAACGACGTCGGAGCGCGCCATGGCATCACCCGCGAACGGGTCAGGCAGATCGAGAGGGATCTTAAGGCTCGGATGATCAATGTCATCGAACAGTCCGATCTTCCTTCACAGCTGCGTCATCTATTCCGCCATGAGGGAGAGATCCTTCCTCGGTCGAAAGCCTTTGAGAACATGCCGGTGCTCGTCAGAACCCTGCCCTTGCTAAACGTACCGATATGGCGGCTACTGCAGGCCTTGGGAACGGAACCATCCTTCGAGATCGCCGACGGATGGATGGCCACACCCTCACTGGATGAGGCGAAGCGTTGCGTCAACGAGGTTCTGTCCGCCGACGCGAACGAGTTCGGGGTGGTTCGCATCGGCGGAAATGCCTCCCACGCAAATTCCGATCAGATCGACGACAGCGCCCGCAACCTTCAGGCGTGGCTGAAGTACTGCGGAATGATCGTCATGGACGACTTCGCATTCGTGTCCTGCCGTTCTCTTGAAGACTTCGCTGTCGCATCGCTGTTCGTCAAGGATCGTCCACTGACTTTGGATGAGATCATCAACATGGATCCGAAGCGTCGTAGCGTGACCTCGCTTCGCAATGCTCTGGCGAGGGATGATCGAGTCAACCGTGTCAGCAAAGACAAGTACGGTCTTGTCGATTGGGGGATGCCCGAATATTCGAACATCCGCGGCGAGATCCAGCGGAGCCTCGACCGTAATGGCGGATCCGTCGAGCTGAATCGGCTGATCCGTGAAATCGCGGGAAGGTCCGGCGCTTCGGAACGAAGCATCGTTTCCTATGCCGGAACGCTTCCCTTCCGTACGGTTCGAGGAGTGGTGACCATGGCGGATCCCGGCCGGATGAAGGCGGACAACGATCCATACGCGTCGGCAAGGCTGTTCCGGCATTCCGATGCGTGGCTGTTACGTACCACACTGACCCATGAACATGAACGTGGCAGCGGCAGCGTGCTGCCGATGTCGGTGGCCAACATTCTTGGTCTCGAGTTCCGTGATGAGCGGGAGCTTCACTCGCCGCTGGGCGTGCAGCGGGTGTACTGGACGGGCATCAGTCCCGGTCTCGGAACTGTCAAGCGGTTTTTCGATCGGCGAGGTCTGGCTGTGGGACAGCAGGTGTTTCTCAGGTTCGGGGATGACGGTACCTTCGATATCGTTCCGATGGCCGATCTGAACAGTGCCGCCATGCATGATGCGTTGGTCCTGTGTGGCGGGGATGGCGGTGATGCCGATTCCCCACAACTCGCGTTTGAGACCATCGCCCGGTCGATCGGATTGACTGGCCACGCATCCTCCGGCGAAATCATCGAAAAGCTACTCGATCGAGGAGATGAGGACATCGCGGAACTGCTACCCACAGGAAATCCGATCAACTGACCTCATCCAACCGTGCGGCAATCTCATTTCTTGGCAAATCCAAGCTTAAAGAGGCCGAATATGGGCTCTAAAAGCTTGGATTTGCCAAAAACCGGATTCTAAGCCCATCGACCGGGTTCCCGGCCACAAACTCGACGAATCACCACCGAGTAGAGTGGGACGTAGTACCCAGTACCTACATCTGATGAAGGAGTCTGTCATGTCATTGCTCGAACCGCCCGCGATCCCCATCCGCAAAGCCCACGATGGGCTGGAGTTGCCGGCCATCGGATTCGGCACCTACCGGGTGAACGGGTTCGCCGGCATCGACGCCATCAAGTCGGCCCTCGAAGTCGGCTACCGTCTCATCGATTCCGCATTCAACTACGAGAACGAGGGCGTGGTCGGCAAGGCGATCCGCGAATCCGAGGTGCCGCGCGAGCAGATCATCGTCACCTCGAAGCTGCCCGGCCGCCACCACCAGTACGACGAGGCCCGCGCCACCATCGAGGAATCCGTGGCCCGCATGGGACTCGACTACATTGACCTGTACCTCATCCACTGGCCTAACCCTTCGCAGGGCCAGTTCGTGGAGGCATGGCAGGCGCTCGTGGACGCGCAGCAACAGGGCATCGTCAAGCACATCGGCGTGAGCAACTTCCTGCCCGGCCACATCGACCTGATCACCCGCGCCACCGGTGTCACCCCGGCCGTCAACCAGGTGGAGCTCAGCCCGTTCTTCCAGCAGCGCGAGCAGCGCGCCTACGATGATGCGCATGGCATCATCACCGAGGCATGGAGCCCGCTCGGCCGCGCCAACCAGATGATCCGCGACCGGGATATCGTGCGCATCGCCGAAAAGCACGGCGTCTCCCCCGTCGCCGTGATCCTGCGCTGGCACCTGCAGCTGGGCGACGTGGCGATCCCGAAGTCGATGAACCGCGAACGCCAGCGCGCCAACCTCGACCTCACCGGCTTCGAGCTCGATGAGCAGGACATGCGCGACATCGCCGCCATGGACAACCCCGAAGGCTACACCTTCGGACAGAACCCCCACTGGCACGAGGAGGACTGACCTGCCATGACCCTGCCGCCGAAACCTTCGCTGACCGAATTCGAACGCATGTTCAACGACGCCCCGCAGATCCTCGGTCGTGCCCTCGACTACTGGCGGGACGGCCGCGTGAGCGACCTCGAGGAGATCGCGCCATCGTTGTTCCATGCGCGGGTCCTCGGCAGCGAAGGCTCCGGCTATGACGTGGACATCCGCCTCGACGCGGGAGCCGAAACCGCCTCCGCAAACGAGGCTGCAGACAACCCCGCCGGCACCGAAACCAACGCCGATGGGTCCGCACAGTCTCCCGGCCGGCATGACCGGAGCAACCCTCGTGGCCGGCATGTGATGTCCACCGCGTGCACCTGCCCGTATCTGCGCACTCCGTACTGCAAGCATGTGGGAGCCGTACTGTATGCGCTTCGGGAGCGGTTCGAGGAGGCTTTGCCCGAACGTACGTCATCCCCGAACAACCATCACGTCTCACCGCGCCCCGCCAAGCCTCGCGCCACCATGCCGCATTACGTGCTGTATGACATCCTCGCCCGCATCGACCAGCAGGTAGCCGAGTCGGGCGGCGGGAACCCGCTGTTCTTCTGGTCGCCGCTCTGCCTGCAGTACGCGGAGCATCTCCGGTCGGAAAAGGAGCTGCAGCTCATTGATCCGGAACTGGCCGAACATCTGGTCCTCGAACCGCTGGCCAGATACCACGAACGCCACGGCCACCACCACGACGGCGATGACCACGACGGTCATGATGATTTCGGCGAATCCGATGATCCTCCCGTTCCCGAACATCTCGCGGACAACGACCCATACGACCCATACAGCTCATACGGCGATCCATACGATCCATACGGCGAGAGGGCAAAGGACCCGGAACTCGACCATGCGCTCGAGGGGCTGCGCGTCGTCGCCTACAACGCCCTGCATTCGACGGATTACGCGAACGCCTGCGTGAACCTGTCGACCTGCATCCAGGCGCTGACCGCGATCGAAGGCACGTACCCCAGCGACGACCACACGTTGCTGGAGGAGAGCGCGCAGCTGGTCAACCAGATCCGCTGCTACATGGAGAACGTGGCACAGTACGCGGATTCCGCCACGGCCGGCAAGGCCCTGGGCGAGATCGCCAATGCCGCCTACACGCCCCACATCCAGTTCCAGCAGCCTTCGAACGCCGCCATGCTGCTGGCCTCCGCGCTCGCCTTCGCCCATCACGGCGACAAGATCATGTGGGCGTACGACGTCATCGACACGGCCCTCGAACGGTTCGGACCCGCCCATGACCATGAGCTCGAGCATGAGGTCCTGCTGATGCCCCGTCACGATCTGTACCGCTACGTGCTGATGGTCGCCTATGATCTCAGGCGTATGGCTGACGACGAACAAGGCTGCCGGGAACTGTGGGACGCCAATCCCGATGCCGCTCCCCTGCTGCTCATGCACGCGGCCACGCTGATGAAGGACCGTCGGTTCGCCGAGGCCCATCGTCTGGTCAAGGATCATCTCGACCGTCGTGCGGACAAGCTGGACGCCGACCGCGAGATCATCCACAACGGTCTGCTGGAGGACCTGCTGCCGCATGGATGGCACACCGTGCTCGAATGCTGTGCGGAGGGCATGGACGACGTCGATCGTCTCGCCGACGTCTACCGGTTCCTCATCGTCAACTGCACCACCAGATCGGATGCCGTATACGTCGCGCGTCTGCGATACCTGATACAGGCGAACGGCGCCAGTGGCGAACAATGGCATGACATGGCCGCCGAGCTGGCGCGCGAATGCTCCCGTAACATCACGGAACGCATCAGAACGCAATCCGACATGCCGCTGTACGAAGCCAACGGCCGGCGAAGCAGCAGCTGGCGCAATCCGGCCTATGAGCGGCTCATCGTCGACGAGCGGCTGTCCGACGCCGCACTCACCTACTGCGTGACCATCGATTACCCATCGATGCCCCTACTGAAGACCATGGCGATCAACCATCCGGAGGACGCCCGTCAGGCGATCCGCAACGCCCTGCCGGCCGGAGCGCTTGACGCGAAGTCGATCTCGCCCGGTACGGGACGGCGGGGCATGACCACCAGCCGGACGACGTACCGTCAGATCGCCAAGCAGCTTCGCCGGTACGAGGAATTGTTCGGCGACGAGGAGATGCGCGAGCTCGCCCGGCGGATCGTCGAGCAGTACCCGAACCGTCGGGCGCTTCGCGAGGAGCTCGCCTTCGCCCTGTGAGCCCCGTGACGGTTGACCAACTGTGACATCCGGTCAGCCCCGTGACATCTGGTCAACCCCGTGACGCCCGACCACTGGTCAACCCCGTGACGCCCGACCACCGGTGAAGCGTGGCCGCCTACCGCAGCCAGTCGGCGAAGGCCCGGCGGAAATCCTCGGCGGCGGATGCGGTGTCGGCATACGGCGTGCCGAACCCCATCAGCCGTTTCACGCAATCGCGTTGGGAGGCGGTCAGCCACAGATCGTCGTACCATGCCGCACGACGGTTCCCGCGGCTCAGTCCCGCACAGGAATACATGAGATACAGCAGCACATCGGCCAGTCGGGCGTGGTCGAGGCCGATCTCGTCGGCAGGCACCTCCCCGACCCGGCTACCGATATACCGGGCCAGACCGAAGTCGATCAGGGAGACCATGCCGTCGTCATACAGCACGTTCGCGATGCTGATATCGCCGTGGACCACGTTCCGACCGTGCAGATACGTCACGACGTCGAACAGCCGGACGCCGATGCCGACGATCTCACGTCGGGTGAACTCCCGATGCCGATCGAACAGCCAGCTTTTGAGGGACCGGCCCGGCTGCAGTTCCAGCACGAACCAGTATCCGGTGCGATCGTTGACCACGCCGAGCAGCTGCGGGACGGCCGGATGCGACAGTCCGGAGAGGATCACCGCCTCGTAATGATTGCGGCCGGCGTTCCTCTTAAGCATCCGACGGCGGAACCGTTTGAGTACCACCTGACGGCCGGACGGATCCTCGGCGAGAAAGCACACCCCGTATCGGCCGGAACCGAGACGGGAGGACACGACGTATCCGCCGATACGGTCACCGACGCCGAACCGTCCGCCGATCAACGCTGGATCGGCGCCCCACACTCCATGCAGAACCGGGCCGCGGGATCGGCGGGCCGGCCGCAGTTCGGACAGAACACCGACTGCGCGCCCATCGGATTACCGCACGACAGGCAGAACTTGGACCCGTTCGGCACATGCGAACCGCACTTGGCGCAGGTAAGCTGGGCGCCGCCCACCGTATGCGTCTGCTGCGGGTAGGTCTGATGCGGATACTGCTGCGTCGGATACCCCTGCTGCGGGTAGGTCACGTACCCGCGGTCCGAACTCGACACGCTGCCGAACATGCCGAACAGCCCCTTGCGACGATAATGCCGGGAACCCTGATACCGATTCGGATACCGACGCCTGCTGCTGGAGAAGAAACCACTCATGTCACTGACCTTTCCGGGGGCGCCCCCATTGCGGGGGCTGAGCCCTATTGGCAATCCCCTATTCGCGCATTGTAGTCCGGCCCGATATCGGGATGTGGTCCGCGGTCGAACCGGATTGGTCCCGACGATCCGGCCCCGACGATTCGCGGCCCAACCGACCAGCCCCGGCGATCAGGACTCGTCGTCCTTGCCGTAGAACAGACGATCGGTGACGAGCCGGCACTTGCGCATGATGCCGAGCAGCTCGTTTTCGAACGCCTGACCGCGGTGCGCCGGCTCCTTGAGCACGGCGGCGATGCCACCGAGCGAATACATGTCGTCGGGCAGCACGTCGGCGCGGTTGGCGCGCCCGGACCACAGGTAGTTCGCGTTACGGGCGTTGGTGGCCATCAGCCATGCCTGACGAAGGATCGCCGCATCGTCATGGTCGATCTGTCCCAGCTTCTCCAGTTCGTCTAGTGCCGGCAGCGTGGACACGCACTGCAGTTCGGGATGCTCGTGCGCCTTCTGCAACTGCAGGAGCTGCACCGTCCACTCCACGTCGGACAGGCCGCCCTTGCCGAGCTTCAGATGACGTTCGCGCCGTACGCCGCGCGGCAGGCGCTCGGCCTCCACACGGGCCTTGAGCCGCCGGATGTCCTTGATCTGCGTTTCGGTCAGCGGGGCGAACGGGTAGCGCAGCGGATCGGCGATGTTGACGAGGAAGTCGCGGGCCAGATTCTCGTCGCCGGCCGCATACCGGGCGCGCAGCAACGCCTGATGCTCCCAGGTGCTCGCCCACGAGGCATAGTATTCCCGGCACGAACCGTAGGATCGGATCAGGGGTCCGTTCTTGCCTTCCGGCCTCAGATCCAGATCCAGTTCGATCTTGTTCTCCATGGAGACCGGCCCCATGAGGATCTGACGAAGATCGTCGACCACGGCCTTGGCGAAGGCGTTGGCGGTCCGGTCGTCCGCTCCCCCATGCTGCCGGTAGATGATGATCACGTCGGCGTCGGAACTGAAGTTCACCTCGCGGCCGCCGTAGCGTCCCATGCCGATGATCGCGAGCACGGCCGAAGGTTCGGACAGCCCCCGCTGCGCGCACTGATGCTCGACCGCCCATTCGAGCGCCGAATCGATCACCGCGTCATACACTTCGGTCATGGCGTCGAGGCATTCGCCGTCGGCGATCACCCCGCTCATCCAGCCCAGACCGATGCGTTCGATCTCATGGCGGCGCATCGCGCGCACCGACGTGGCGAAATCGTTGAGACGGTCCGGGTAGCGCGACTTCGCGGCATGGCACTGGATGCGCAGGCTCTGCCGGCTGCGCGGGCGCATCTCCTCGTCGTGGCCGAGCCAGGTGACCGATTCCATCGACTTGTTCATGGCCTCGCCGAGATACCGGGAGTTGGACAGGATATGGCACAGTCGCTGACCCGCCGAGGCCGAGTCGCGCAGGAAGCCCAGATAGTCGCTGCCCTGCCCGAAGTTCTCCTCCAGCTTGCGCCAGGTGAGCAGACCCATGTCCGGGTTCTGGCCCTCGCCCAGCCACTGCAGCACGGCCGGCAGGATGATGCGGTTGATCTTGGCGGAGCGGCTGATGCCGACGGTCAGCGCCTCGACGTGACGCATGGCGGACTGCGGGTCGCCGAAGCCGATGGAGGAGAACCGTTCCTGCATGGCCTCGGGGCTGAGCCTGATCTCGTCCTCGCCGAGCGTGGCGATGTTCGGCAGCATCGGGCGGAAGTAGATGTCGAGATGCAGCTGACGCACCTCGCGTCGGGTGGCGTCGAACCGTTCGACCAGTTCCTCCGGGTGCATGCCGAGCGCGCGGGAGAGCCGGCGCAGCTCGCGGTTGTCGGCGATCTGCGCCTTGCTCACCTGCCTCGGTGCCTCGATGCCGCCCTCGCTGCCCTTGCCCAGATCGGGGAACAGGTGGGTGCGCTTGAGCGACCACATCTGCTGGCGGTGCTCCAGCACGCGTTCGAACCCGTAGTCGGCGGACAGCTTCGCGGCCTGCTTGCGTGACACATAGCCGCCGGCGGACAGCGCCTGCAGCGAATCCAGCGTGGACGCGGTGCGCAGCGCCTCATCGGCACGGCCGTGCACCAGCTGCAGCATCTGCACGGTGAACTCTACGTCGCGCAGGCCTCCGCGGCCGAGCTTGATCTCACGGTCCTTCTCCTTGAGCGGGATCAGGTCCTCGACGCGCTTGCGCATCTGCTGGCAGTCGTAGACGAAGTTCTTGCGCTGGGATGCGGTCCATACCAGCGGACGGGTCCTCTCGTAGTACTCCTTCCCCAGTTCGGGGTCGCCGGCGACGGGCCGGGCCTTGAGCAGCGCCTGGAATTCCCAGCTTTCCGCCCACTTGCCGTAGTAGGTCAGGTGGGAGTCGAGCGTGCGCACCAGCGGGCCGTCCTTGCCTTCGGGCCGCAGTCCCCCGTCGATCTGCCACAGCATCGGTTCGGAGACGCCCATGATGACCGACTGGCAGACGCGCTGCAGGGTGACGCCGAGCTTGGTGCCGATACGGACGAGCTGCTCGTGACCGAGGCCCTCGTCGGCAGGCTCCACGACGTAGATCAGGTCGACGTCGGAGACGTAGTTGAGTTCGCGTGCGCCGAGCTTGCCCATGCCGATGATCGCGAACCGGCATCGTTCGCTGTCGGGCACCTCATGGCGGGCGATGGCCAATGCCCCTTCGAGCGCGGCGTCGGCGAGATCGGAAAGACTGCGGCTGATCGTCGGCTGCACGGTCAGCGGATCGTCGCTGGTGACGTCCTGGGCCATGATTGCGGCCAGCTGCTCGCGGTAGCAACGACGCAGCTGGGTGGCCGATTCGGCGATCGGCAGGGAACTGACCGGGGCCGTGGACTGCGGATCGGCGCCGATCCGCTCGAGCATGGCCGCCCGGCGCTGGCGGCCGTTCCACAGATGGGTTTCGTATCCCTCGCCGGTCACCGCACGGATCAGCTCCGGACGGCTGAGCATCAGACGACCCATTTCGTCGGATGCGCCGAGCACGCAGATCAGGCGGGAGAAGCCGTCCATGCCGACGAACAGCGATTCGAGACTCCGTCCCTCCTCATGGGACTGCCTGGCCAGTTCGGTCACATGACGCAGGGCGGTGTCCGGAGCGCAGGCCCGGGCCAACGTGCTGAGCAGTTCGTGGCGATAGTAGCCTTCGACCCCGTATTCGGCCAGCTGGGCGAACAGATCCTGTGCCTTGTCGAGATCGGCGATGCCTGCCTTGAGCAGATCGCGCATCGGCACGCGCGTCGTTTCATGTTCCATTCTTTCCATGATATCGGCAGCGCGGCCGAGCCGCCGATACGGTGTCCTCACATAGTGGGACGTGTCGGCGGCTCAGACCTCGCGGAACAGCGGAGCGACGTTGCGCCAGATGCGGCGCGTGGTGCCGGGATGGTTCATCGTGTACAGGTGGACGCCGTCCACGCCCTGTGCCACGAGATCGCTGATCTGCTGGGAGGCGTAGATGATGCCCGCGCGACGCAGCGACTCGCGGTCGTCGCCCCACTTCTCCAGCATGGCGTTGAGCGCCTTGGGGATGACGGTCGCGTTCTTGCGGGCCATGTTGCGTACGGACACCGCGCTGGTGACCGGCATGATGCCCGCCTCGATCGGCACGTCGATGCCGGCCGCGCGGGTCTTCTCGACGAAGCGCAGGAAGTCCTCGTTGTCGTAGAACAGCTGGGAGATCAGGTTCGTAGCACCGGCGTCCACCTTGATCTTCAGGTTGCGGATGTCCTCGTCCAGCGAGGGACATTCGATGTGGCCTTCCGGATAGCAGGCGCCGAAGATCTTGAGGTTGGGCCGGCGGTCGCGGATGTAGGCCACCAGATCGCTGGCGTGCTCGAACTCCCCCACCTCCTGCTGGCCTTCGATCACGTCGCCGCGCAGGGCAAGTACGCCGAACACGCCGGCGGCGTCGAACATCTCCAGCGCCTGATCGACCACCTCATGGTCGGAGTAGAGCGCGGTGAGATGGGCGACCGTGGGAATGCCGTATTCGGATCGGACGGTGTTGGCGATGCGGGCCGTGGCCGAACGGTCGGAATGGGTGCCGTGGCCGTAGGTGACGGAGATGAAATCCGGGTTCAGTCCTTCCAGGCCGTCAAGCGTGTCGTAGATGGTGCCCACCGGCGCGTTGCGCTTCGGCGGAAAGACCTCAAGGGAAAACTGCGGGGAATGCAATGGAATGCTCCTTGTATGTCCGTGGCTGGGTGATGCCGTGCGATCGAACGGACCATGACCGCACGGCATGGATCATGGCCAAACGAGCCGAAAACGCCGAGGGGTGAGGACCCGGCGGCGTTGCCACCGTTGGTCTTCACCCCTCAACGAGCGATCATTCGGTCATGCGATCGTCGCTATCGACGTATGCCGTCACTGGCGAGTCTCACTTGGCAAGCGTCACTTGGCGAGCTCGGCGCGAACCTGCTTGGCGGCGGCCACGAGATGCTCCAGGCTCGGCCAGGTCTCGGCGTTGCCACGGGTCTTCAGACCGCAGTCGGGATTGATCCACACCTTGTTCACGTCCATCTTCTTCAGGATCTCATGGATGCGGTCCACGATCTCCTCCTCGGACGGAATACGCGGGGAGTGGATGTCGTACACGCCGGGGCCGGCCTCGGTCTCGAAGTTGGCGTCGTGGATGGCATCGAGCACCACCAGATCGCCACGGCTGGCCTCGAAGGAGATCACGTCGGCGTCCATCGCGTCGATGTCGCGGATGATGTCGTTGAACTCCGAGTAGCACATGTGCGTGTGGATCTGGGTGCCGGGCTTGACACCGGAGTGCACCAGACGGAAGGCGGGCACGGCCCAGTCGAGGTACTTGACATGCCAGTCGGAACGACGCACCGGCAGCTTCTCGCGCAGCGCGGCCTCGTCGATCTGGATCACCTTGATGCCGGCGGCCTCGAGATCGAGCACCTCGTCACGGATGGCGAGGGCCAGCTGGGTGGTCTGCGCCTCGTGGGTGATGTCCTCGCGCGGCCAGGACCAGTTGAGGATCGTCACCGGGCCGGTGAGCATGCCCTTGACCACGTGATCGGTCTTGGACTGCGCGTAGGAGCTCCACTTGACGGTGATCGGGTTGGCACGGCTCACGTCGCCCCACACCACCGGAGGCTTGACGCAGCGGGTGCCGTAGGACTGCACCCAGGCGTTCTTGGTGAACAGGAAGCCGTTGAGGTTCTGGCCGAAGTATTCGACCATGTCGTTGCGCTCGAACTCGCCGTGCACCAGCACGTCCAGTCCGATCTCCTCCTGATGGCGCAGCACGTCCTCGATCTGCTTGCCGATGAACTCGTCGTACTCGGCCTGGCTGATCTCGCCCTTGCGGAACTTCGCACGGGTGGAGCGCACCTCACGGGTCTGCGGGAAGGAGCCGATCGTGGTGGTCGGCAGCAGCGGCAGGCCCAGCTCGTCCTTCTGGATGGCCTGACGTTCGGCGCGGGCGGGCTGACGCACGTACTCGTCGTCGCTCAGCGCGGCCACGCGGGCGGCGACGGCCGGATCGGCGGCCACGCGGGTGCCGTCGAACAGGGCCTGATTGGCCTTCAGCGCCTCGGATTCGGCGCGGGCGGCGTCGTCGGCCTCGACGAGATCGGCGATCTCGCGAACCTCGCCGAGCTTCTCGACGGCGAAGGCGAAGTGCTTGAGCACCTCGGGGGCGAGCTTGTCCTCGCCTTCGGTGCTGAACGGCACGTGCAGCAGGGAGTCGGAGGTGGAGACGGCCACGTTGGCGGCCTTGGTCTTCAGCGCGTCGATCAGGCCGAGGCTCACGGCGTAGTTGTTGCGCCAGATGTTGCGGCCGTTGACCACGCCGGCGAAGAGGGTCACGTTCTCGGGGGCGCCGTACTGCTCCACGGCGGCGAGGTTCTCGTCCTTGCCTTCGAGAAGGTCGAGGCCGATGCCGTCGAAGCCGAGGTCGAGGGCGGTGGCGTAGCTGTCGGCGATGTGGCCGAAGTAGGTCTGCAGCAGCACCTTGACGTCGCCCTTGGCGGCGAGGATGGTCTTGTACAGCGTGGTGAAGAGCTCGAGATCGCCCTCCTCCTTGTCGAACACGAGGTAGGGCTCGTCGAGCTGCACCCACTTGGCGCCCAGCTCGTTGAACTTCGCCAGCACGTCGGCGTAGGCCTTGGCGGCGTCGGCCACCAGCTCGTCGGTGAGGTTCAGCTCCTCGCCGTCGAGGCCGCGGGCGAACTTGAGGAAGGTGTAGGGGCCGATCAGCACCGGCTTGGTGTCGATGCCCAGCTCCTTGGCCTCGGCGTACTCGTCGAACGGCTTGGTGCCGGACAGGGCGAGCTTGGTGTCCTCGGTGATTTCGGGCACGAGGTAGTGGTAGTTGGTGGTGAACCACTTCTTCATCGGCTGGGCGGTCACGTCGCCCTTCTCGCCCTGGTATCCGCGGGCGATGGCGAACAGGGTGTCCTCCTCGTTCAGGCCGAGGTCCTTGTAGCGCTGCGGGACGGCGCCGAGCAGGATGGCGGTGTCGAGCATCTGATCGTAGTAGCTGAAATCGTTGCTCGGAATCAGATCGATGCCGGCGGCCTGCTGGAGCTTCCAGTGCTTGGCGCGCAGCTCCTTGGCGGTGGCGCGGACGTCCTCCAGCGAATTGGCACCCTTCCAGTACCCTTCGATCGCCTTCTTCAGCTCACGATTCTGTCCGATTCGGGGAAAGCCGATGACGGAAGTGGTGACAGACATAATCCTCCAATATGGTTATGCAATGGTTATGCAAACAACAGAAAAACCGCATAAAGGCTAACAAAGTTTTCCTTATATGCGGTTATCCAGCAAGCTTGCATGTCGCTATAAACGGCGTTTATGGAGAGGTGGGACGGCGATTTGACATCCCGGCCCGTTCCGCTACACCCCGGATGGCCCTTGGATGGCCTCGAACGGCGCCGGTGCTACTCGCAATCCTTGGGCGTCAGTACGGCGAGCAGCATCGCGTCTCGTACCTGCCACTGGTCGAAGGGCTTGTCGCTACCGAAAATCACAACCGAAGCCGTGGACAATCCCAGATTCAGGATGTTCAGCAGCGCCGGATCGGAGCTCGGATCGGCCAGCCACTGGCTGGTCACCGACACCGTGGGCTCGTGGCCGACGATCATGAGCCGCCTGGTTTTCGGCCGCACATGCGTCATCTCGTCGAGGATCGCCTGCATGCCGCCGGCGTACAGGCTCTGCCGCATCTCGACTTTGGGCCGGTCGCCGAAGTACTTGAGCAGACGTTCCGTGGTCTGCCTCGCGCGGGTGGCCCCGGAGCAGATGATCTGATCGGGGATCAGCGAGGCGACGGCCAGCGCCTTGCCCACCTTCGTCGCCTGCTTAAGTCCCTTGTCGGAGATCTCGCGGCTGATGTCTCCCTCGGCTCCGGCGCTTTTGGCGTTCGCATGACGCATGATCATCAGCTGGTACTTGTATTTGCCCGCCTTCTTGGCGACCTTGTTCAGGTTGACCACCATGTCTGGCCCTTTCTCCGGCGGCTGCTTCGCCGGCTACCGTACAGTCATTCTATACTGCCTCGGTCATCCTGCGCACCGCTCACAATGGCAATATTTGCCACCTGCTGGTCAAGATCGTGCAGTACCTTGCGCAGCTTGCGGTCGGAGATGTCACGCAGCTCCAGTTCGGCCAGCCGCTCCCGCTGCTGCTCGGCGGTCAGATCGTCGATGTCGGAATAGACATCCTTGGTGGGCCGTTCGCGCTTGTGCAGGGCGTCGACGCCGGAGGCCATGGCCCGTGCGGTGATCAGGAATCCGGTGTGGCCGATCATCTCGTGGTTCGGCCGCACCGCCAGCCCCTGCGCCTTCCAGCCGCGCTCCAGGGTCTCGGTGATCTCCGGCTCGGTCCAATGGCCGGATTCGCGCATGGCCTCGGCCACGCGGCTCATCTGGGTGGTGGTGGTGACGTAGCAGGTGATCACGCCGCCGGGGGCGATCACCCGCCATGCCTGATCCAGCCGGTTCCACGGGTCGAGCATGTCGAGGAAGATGCGGTCGAAATGGTCGTCGGGCAGGCCGGGGGCCACGGAGTCGAAGTCCCCCACCATGAGGTTCCACCATGCCGGGCGGATACCGAAGTACACGGTGGCGTTGGCCTCGCAGACGCGGGCGAACTCGGAACGCATCTCGATGGTGGTCAGCTCGCCGTCCTCGCCCACGGCGTCCAGCAGGTGCAGGCCCATGGCGCCGCTGCCGCCGCCGGATTCCAGCACCCGCATGCCGCGGCGGATGTCGCACACCTCGATCACCTGGGCGATGTCCTTCGGATACATGATCTGCGCGCCGCGCGGCATGGACAGGATGAAGTCCTGCAGTCGCGGCCGCATGACGGTGTACTGCCATCCGCCGATCCTTCTCGCCGTCTTCCAGGGCTTGCGCGGGTTGCGACGATACGCCTCCGCCGCGGATTCGGACTGTCCCTCGGCGGTGACCGTGGTCACCACGCTGCCCTCCGGCAGTCCGATGATGTCGTCGTGGAACAGCACGCCGCGTTCGGTCTGCACCGTGCCTCCCGGCACCAGCTGTTCGGTGATCCTCTTGCCCTTGCGGTCGGTGAGCTGCACCTTCTCCCCCGCCTGCAGCGGTCCGCGTCGCACCATGTGGTCTCCTCCATGCGTCAGTCAGCGTGTTCGTGCGTGTCGATACGTGATGCCGTGGCCATGCCGACGGTCATGCCCCACCATAATAAACGATGCGAGGCAACAGTGACGGTCATCGCCGGCCGCCACCGATCCGTCCCGATATCCGGCTCCGATACGATGTCCGACTCCGCCGGCTCAGCGGTGCGCCGATCCGGCGAACGCCTGCCACCGGCCGTCCCGGTGCTCCACGGTCAGCGGCAGACCGAAGATGGCGGAGACCCGCTCCTCGGTGAGCCCATGCTCCAGATCCCCGGTGTAGATGATGGTGCCGGGTGCCGGGTCCCCGCCCTTCACCCTGGTTTCGTGGGCCTGACGTTCGTCGCCGGACAGCCGGCCCATGATGGCGATGTGGTCGAACCCCTCGGGGATCTCCTCCAGACGGTGCGTGACGAGCACCATGGCCCTTTCGTCGGACTCCGCGCCGAGTTCGGAGAGCGCCCCGACCACCAGCTCCCTGCCGCCGAGGTCGAGTCCGGTGGTCGGCTCGTCGAGGATCGCCAGTTCGGGATCGGCCATCAGCGCGCGGCAGATGAGTATGCGGGTGCGCTCCCCCTCGGACAGCTTCCACATCTGCTTGCCGGCGAGATACTCCACGCCGAACCGACGCATCAGGCCCCTCGCCCTGGCGTAGTCCTCCTCTCCGTAGGTGTCGCGCCATTTGCCGGTGGTGGCGGTGAGCGCGGTGACCACCGCGTCGAGCGGGTCCTCGTCCGGCGGGAAGGCGCGGGAGAGTTCGGCCGACGACAGACCGATCCGGTTTCGATAGGAGAAGACGTCCACCTTGCCCAAACGGTTGCCGAGGATGTCCACCGTGCCGTCGCTGGGGTGCAGACGGGTGGCCATCATCTGGATCAGAGTGGACTTGCCGATGCCGTTGGGACCGAACAGCACCCAGCGTTCGCCCCGCCGGATGGTGAGATTGACACCGGTGACGATCACCCTGCCCTGACGGCGGAATTCGACGTCGGTGAGCTTCAATGCGATATCGGGAGCGGTGGAGGGGGTATGGGACATGGTATGCGGGTTCCTGATCGACGATGGATATGGGGCGGATGGATATGGAGCTGACGGATATGGGGCTGACGGATGGGTGTGGGATCGGAGCGAAGGATGCCGGAAGGATATCGGGGAGAATACGAGGAGGGGGAATCCCGACGGCTGGGCGATCGGGACTCCCCCTCGGTATCGAGCCGGACTCGCAGGGCTACTTGCCGAGCACCTGCTTGTACACCTCGATGGTGTTGTCGGCGATGGTCTCCCAGCTGAACACGTCGCGGGCGCGGGCGTATCCGGCCTCGCCCATCTTCTTGGCGAGCTCGGGATCGCGCATCACCTTGTTGATGGCGTCGGCCATGTCGTGCACGAACTTCTCCGGGTTGGTGGGCGTGCCGGTGCCGTCGTGCAGCTGGTCGATCGGGACCAGATAGCCGGTTTCCCCGTCGACCACGACCTCCGGGATGCCACCGGTGGCGCTGGCCACCACGGGCAGGCCGCATGCCATGGCCTCGAGGTTCACGATGCCCAGCGGCTCGTAGATGCTCGGGCAGATGAACGCGTCGCAGCCGTGCTCCAGCGCGCTCAGCTCGTTCTTCGGCAGCATCTCCTCGATCCAGATGATGTTGCCGCGCTCCTTGTCGAGCTCGGCGAAAGCGTTCTTCACCTCGGCAGCGATCTCCGGGGTGTCCGGGGCGCCGGCGCACAGCACCACCTGCACGTCCTTGTCGACGAAGTGCAGCGCCTGCAGCAGGTACGGCAGACCCTTCTGGCGGGTGATGCGGCCGACGAACAGCAGCGTGGGCTTGCTGCGGTCGATGTGGTAGCGGTCGAACACGCCCCAGCCCGGATCGTCGGCGGCGGGCGTGGCGAACTCGCTCATGGTGATGCCGTTGTACACCACATGCACCTTGTCGGGGTCGACGTTCGGGTAGGCGGCGAGGATGTCCTTCTTCATGCCGCCGGAGACGGCGATGATCGCGTCGGCGTGCTCGTAGGCGTCGCGCTCGGCCCAGGAGCTGAGGTTGTAGCCGCCGCCGAGCTGCTCGCGCTTCCACGGGCGGAACGGTTCGAGGCTGTGCGCGGTGATCACCAGCGGGATCTCGTGCAGCTGCTGGGCGAGTCGGCCGGCGAGGCAGGCGTACCAGGTGTGCGCATGCACCAGATCGGCGTCCACGTCGTTGGCGATCTGCAGGTCGACGCCGAAGGTCTTCAGCGCGGCGTTGGCGTTGGCCAGTTCGGTCGGCGTATCGTAGCCGACCAGAGTCAGGCTGCCCTTCGGATCCTCTCCGGGAATGGCGGGAACGTCCTCGGACTTGCGCGGACCGTCAAAGGCACGGACGGTGACGTCGATGCGCTCCGCCAGCACCTTGGAGAGCTCCTCGGCGTGCACGCCGGCACCACCATAGATGTGCGGCGGGTATTCGCGGGTGAGGATATCGACTTTCATAGGCGTCTCCTTAGAATGTGAGCAAACACTTCCAGTATAAAAGTGGCTCGCCGATTTCCCGGTAATTTCCCGGTATGAGGCGGCATAAGGGACGAAGCCGGGCGTGCCGGCGGATACGGCGGGCGCGGCACCGGCCTGAAGTCTGAAGGCCCGCGAATACGACAAGACCGCCGGAGCAGATGCCCCGACGGTCTCGGCTGGGTATCGGACGGGATCGATCCCGCCGATCACACGGCGGTGCCGTTGGCGTCGACGTTGGGATTGTCCTTGGGATTGCCGGCCACGAAGAACAGGCTGAGCACGCCCACGGCGAAGACCGCGGCCACCACGATCACCGACCAGGTGGGCATGTTCGGAATCCACATGACCACGAGGAACGCGATGGCGGACAGCACGATCAGCGCCCAACACAGGAAACGGAGCCAGCCGCGCACCCCGTGGGGGGCACGCAGAGCCTTCGGCTCACGCATGTACCCGGCGTGAGCGCTCTCTTCGGCGTCCGGAACGAGCGTGGCGGCGGAGGGCTTCCACTCCCCCGTCTGGCCGTTGCGCAACCTGATCGACTTCTCCTGCAGCGAGTACTCGTCGACCATGCCCTCGCGGGACTTGGCCACCTGAGGCCTGGTGTTGCGGGAATTGCCGCGGCGCGCACGCTTGGCGTTGGCGCGCCGTTCAGCTCGATTGGACATGCTGGCTCCTTTATCGCCGTTTCGCTTGACTACTTGGTGAGTATATACCCGTAGTCCCGTCGGATCAGCGAGGCAGCGCCATCGGACGCTGGGAGGCGACGATCGGCGCGGGAAGCTCGGTGCTGCCGGTGAGGTAGCGGTCCACGGCGGCGGCGCAGCTTCGACCTTCGGAAATGGCCCAGACCACGAGGGACTGGCCGCGTCCGGCGTCACCGCAGGCGAACACGCCGTCCTGACTGGTGGCGAAGTCGTCGTTGCGGGCCACGTTGCCGCGCCGATCGAGCTCGACGGGCAGCTGGTCGACCAGCGTGGTGGTGTCGGGGTGCAGGAAGCCGACGGAGATCAGCACCAGATCGGCGGGCAGCACGCGCTCGGTGCCGGGCTGGCGGGTGAACGGACCGTTCTCACCGGGGGCGACCTTCACGATCTTCAGACCGGTGATGTGGCCCTTCTCGTCGGCCACGAAGCCCTCGGCCGTGGTGTCGTTGAGCACGTGCACGTCCTTCTCGTCGGTGATCTCGTCGCCGAGGTACTCCACCGAGTCGGTGTCGTAGATGTAGGTGCCGCCTTCCTCCATGGAGGAGGTCTTCTGGTAGAGGCGGGCGAAGGTCGGCCACGGCTGGTTGTCGGGACGCTCGGTGGGCTCCTGGCTCATGATCTGCAGCACGGTGACGGACTTGGCGCCCTGACGGATCGAGGTGCCGAGGCAGTCGGAACCGGTGTCGCCGCCGCCGATGACGATGACGTTCTTGCCCTTGGCGGTGATGTCATGCACCGGCTTCTTGCCCCACACGCGGCGGGTGGCGTCGGGCAGGAACTCCATGGCGAAGTGGATGCCGTCGAGGTCGCGGCCGGGCAGGTTCATGTCGCGCGGCACGGTGGAGCCGATGGCCACCACGACGGCGTCGTAGCGGGAGCGCAGATCATCCCAGGAGATGTCCTTGCCGATCTCCACGTTGGTCTCGAAGCGGGTGCCCTCGGCCTCCATCTGCTCCACTCGACGGTCGATCAGGGACTTGTCGAGCTTGAAGTTCGGGATGCCGTAGCGCATGAGGCCGCCGATCGCGTCGTCACGCTCGTAGACGACCACGGTGTGGCCGGCGCGGGTGAGCTGCTGGGCGCAGGCGAGGCCGGACGGACCGGAGCCGACGACGGCCACGGTCTGGTCGGTGAGTCGCTGCGGGGGCATCGGCTTGACGTAGTCGAGGTTCCACGCCTGATCGATGATGGTCTGCTCGTCGAGCTTGATCATGGTCGGAGGCTGGTGGATGCCGAGCACGCAGGCCGCCTCGCACAGCGCGGGGCAGATGCGGCCGGTGACCTCGGGGAAGTTGTTCGTGGAGGACAGACGGTTGTAGGCGTCCTCCCACTGGCCCTGACGGACCAGATCGTTGAACTCGGGGATCAGGTTGCCCAGCGGGCAGCCGGTCATGCAGAACGGCGTGCCGCAGTCCATGCAACGGGCCGCCTGCTCCTGGGTCCACGGCTGCAGACCGGATTCGGCGTGGACGTCGAGCCAATCCTTGATGCGCTCGGCGACCGGGCGCTCGGCGAGCTCTCGACGGGAACGGACCTTCAGAAAACCTCTAGGATCGCCCATGTCAGCGCACTCCTTCCATTACCTGCTCGTAGACCTTCTCCCAGGCCCCCGGAGCGTTGAAATCGACATTATCGGCCTTGGCCTGCTCCATGGCTTCGGTCATGGCCACGAACTGCGTGGGCACCACGTGCGTGAAGCGCTTCGCGGCGGCCGGCCAGTCGGCCAGCAGCCCCTCGGCGAACTTGGAGCCGGTCTCCTCGGCGTGCTTCTTCACCAGATCGTGCACGAGCTGCTCGTCCTTGCCTTCCAGCGGCAGGAACTTCAGCGAACCGTTCTTCGCGGCCGAGGGGTTGACCTTGGCCATGTCCAGATCGAGCACGTAGGCGTTGCCGCCGGAGAAGCCGGCGCCGAAGTTGCGGCCGGTCGGTCCGAGCACCACCACGGTGCCGCCGGTCATGTACTCGCAGCCGTGGTCGCCCACGCCCTCGACGACGAACGTGGCGCCGCCGTTGCGCACGCCGAAGCGTTCGCCGGCGCGGCCCGCGACGAACAGCTCGCCGGAGGTGGCGCCGAAACCGGTGACGTTGCCGGCGATCACGTTGGTGTGCGGATCGAAGGTGACGCCGTCCTCGGCACGGACGATCAGGCGGCCGCCGGAGAGACCCTTGCCGGCGTAGTCGTTGACCTCGCCGTAGACGCGCAGCGTCTCGCCTCGGGGGATGAACGCGCCGATCGACTGGCCTCCGGAACCGTGCAGGGTCATGTCGATGGTGTCGTCGGGCAGACCCTCGGCGCCGTAGCGCTTCGTGATCTCATAGCCGACCATGGTGCCGACCGTACGGTTCACGTTGCGGATAGGCATTTCGATGCGCACGGGTTCGCGGTTCTCCAGCGCGGGCTGGGCAAGCTCGATGAGCTTGTTGTCCAGCGCCTTCTCCAGCTCGTGGTTCTGCTCGATGGTCTGGTGCAGGATCGTGCCGGGCACCGGGCCGGGCTGCATAAGCACGTTGCTCAGATCGATGCCGCCGGACTTCCAGCGGTCGATGGCCTCGTTCTGATCGAGGCACTCGACGTGGCCCACGGCCTCCTCGAGCGTGCGGAAGCCGAGCTGGGCGAGGATCTCGCGCACCTCCTCGGCGATGAACATGAAGAAGTTCACCACATGTTCGGGCTTGCCGCGGAAGCGGGCGCGAAGCTCCGGATCCTGCGTGGCGATGCCCTGCGGGCAGGTGTTCTTCTGGCATGCGCGCATCATCACGCAGCCCTCGACGATCAGGGCGGCGGTGGCGAAGCCGAATTCCTCGGCGCCGAGCAGCGCGGCGATCACCACGTCGCGACCGGTTTTCAGCTCGCCGTCGCACTGCACGACGATGCGGGAGCGCAGGCCGTTGAGCACGAGGGTCTGCTGGGTTTCGGAAAGACCGATCTCCCACGGGGTGCCGGCGTGCTTGATGGCGTTCATCGGGGCCGCGCCGGTGCCGCCGTCGTGTCCGGAGATCAGCACCACGTCGGCATGGCACTTGGCCACGCCGGCCGCGATGGTGCCGACGCCGAACTCGGAGACGAGCTTGACGTGGATGCGGGCCTTCGGGTTCGCCATCTTCGCATCGTTGATCAGCTGCTTGAGATCCTCGATGGAGTAGATGTCGTGGTGCGGCGGCGGGGAGATCAGTTCCACGCCGGGGGTGGCGTGACGGACCTTGGCGATCCACGGCGGGACCTTCGCGCCGGGCAGGTGGCCGCCCTCGCCGGGCTTGGCGCCCTGAGCGAGCTTGATCTGCAGGTCGGTGGCATGGACCAGATAGTCGCTGGTCACACCGAAGCGGGCGGAGGCGATCTGCTTGATGCGGCTGTAGCGCTTCGGATCCTCGATGCGGTCGTCGGATTCGCCGCCCTCGCCGGAGTTCGAGCGGGCGCCGATGGAGTTCATGGCGATGGCCAGCGTCTCATGCGCCTCCTGAGAGATCGAGCCGTAGCTCATGGCACCCGTGGAGAAGCGCTTGACGATCTCGGAGGCGGGCTCCACCTCGGAGATGTCGATGGGCTTGCGGTCGTTCTTGAACTTCATCAGGCCACGCAGCGTCATCAGACGGTTCGACGTGTCGTTGATGTGGTGCGAGTACTTCTTGAACATCTGGTAGTCGCCGCGCTGGGTGGACTGCTGCAGCAGGAAGATCG
Organism: Bifidobacterium simiarum; assembly: GCF_002802905.1. Taxonomy (GTDB): domain Bacteria; phylum Actinomycetota; class Actinomycetes; order Actinomycetales; family Bifidobacteriaceae; genus Galliscardovia; species Galliscardovia simiarum. Next base: position 44,769 of record NZ_PEBK01000008.1, on the reverse strand, counting down.
CCTCGGGGTCGTTGAGGTGGTCCTCGCCGGTGCGACGCCACTTGTATTCGCCGCCGGTGCGCAGGTTGCGGTGCGGCGAGGCGGTCCACTGGTTCGGGTAGGCCACGCGGTGGCGGATCGCCACCTCCTCGGCGATGTCGTCCAGACCGACGCCCTCCACGCGGGAGGTGGTGCCGGTGAAGTAGCGGTCGATCACATCCTTGTTCAGGCCCACGGCCTCGAACAGCTGGGCGCCACGGTAGCTCATGATCGTGGAGACGCCCATCTTGCTCATGATCTTGAGCACGCCGGTGGACAGCGCCTTGATGAGGTTCTTCACGGCCTGGGCCGGCTCGACGTTCACGTAGCCGCGGCGGGAGAGGTCCTCGACGGATTCGAGCGCCAGATACGGGTTCACGCAGGCGGCGCCGTAGGCGATCAGCAAGGCCACATGGTGCACTTCGCGCACGTCGCCGGCCTCCACGGCCATGGAGACCTGCGTGCGGGTGTGGCGGCGCAGCAGGTGGTGCTGCACGGCGCTGGTGAGCAGCAGCGACGGGATCGGACCCCAGGTGTGGTTCGAATCGCGGTCAGAGAGCACGATGAAGTTCTTGCCGTCGGCGATGGCCTGATCGATCTCGCCGAAGATCTCCTCGAGACGCTCCTCGAGGGCCTTGCCGCCGCCGGCGACCTGATACAGGCCCTTGACGACGTACGGCTTGTAGAAGCCGCCGAGGATCGGGGCGCGATCGAGGCGCTTGAGCTGGGCCATGCCGTCGGAGTCGATGACCGGCAGCGGGATCAGCACCTTCTTGGCGTGCAGCTCGGTGTCGTCCAGCAGGTTGGCCTCGGGGCCGATGGCGGATTCGAGGCAGGTGACGATCTCCTCGCGCTCCCAGTCGAGCGGCGGGTTGGTGACCTGGGCGAACTTCTGGGTGAAGTAGTCGAACAGCATGCGGCTGCGCTTGGAGAGCGCGGGCAGCGGGGTGTCGTTGCCCATGGAGCCCAGCGGCTCCTTGCCGGTGTTGGCCATCGGCGTGAGCAGGAGCTTGATGTCCTCCTCGGTGTAGCCGAAGGCGCGCTGGCGGCGCTGCACGGACTGGCCGGAGTGGTTGACGTGCTCGCGGGCGGGCAGATCGCTCATCTCGATCGAGTTGCCCTCAACCCACTTGCGGTACGGGTGCTGGGCGGCGAGGTTCTTCTTGATCTCCTCGTCGGGGATGATGCGGCCTTCGTCGGTGTCGACGAGGAACATCTTGCCGGGCTCGAGACGGCCCTTGGCCACGATGTGGTCCTGCGGGATCTGATCGAGCACGCCGGTTTCGGAGGCGAGCACGATGTATCCGTCGTCGGTGAGCTGCCAGCGGCCGGGGCGGAAGCCGTTGCGGTCGAGCAGGGCGCCGACCTGGGTGCCGTCGGTGAAGACGATGTCGGCCGGGCCGTCCCACGGCTCGATCAGCGTGTTGTTGTACTCGTAGAACGCGCGCACGTCGGGATCGAGGTCAGGGTTCTTCTCCCATGCCGGGGGCAGCATCATGCAGATGGCGTGCGGCAGGGAACGTCCGGCCAGATGCAGCAGCTCGAGGCATTCGTCGAAGGTGCCGGAGTCGGAGTAGCCGGGGATGCAGATCGGCAGCAGCGGCTTGAAGTCGCCGAGCAGTTCGGAGCTCAGGCTGCCTTCGCGGGCCGAAAGCCAGTTGCGGTTGCCCTGGATCGTGTTGATCTCGCCGTTGTGGGCCAGCAGACGGAACGGCTGGGCCAGCGGCCAGCTCGGGAAGGTGTTGGTGGAGAAGCGGGAGTGCACGATGGCGATCTTGGCCTTCATGCGCTCGTCCGTCAGATCGGGGAAGAACGGGGTCAGCTGCATCGTGGTGAGCATGCCCTTGTAGGTGATGGTGCGTCCGGAGAGGGAGGCGAAGTAGATGCCGACCTCGTGCTCCACGCGCTTGCGGATGCGGAACGCCTTGCGCTCCAGATCGAGGCCGCCGAGCCTGCCTTCCTCGTCGGCGATCACCAGGGTCTTGAACGACGGCATCGAGGCCAGCGCCTGCAGGCCCAGTCCGTTCGGGTTCGTCGGCACCACGCGCCAGGCCAGCACCTCGAGGCCCTCTTCGCGCACGATGTTGGCGATGGCCTGCTCCTGCTGGCCGGAGGTGGCGATGTCGCGGTCGAGGAACGCGATGCCGGCCACGTAGTGGCCCTCTTCGGGCAGTTCGGCGTCGATGGTGGCGCGCATGAACTCGTCGGGCATGCTCATCAGGATGCCGGCGCCGTCGCCGGTGTTCTCCTCGGCGCCGACGGCACCGCGGTGATCGAGGTTGATCAGGACCTGAATCGCGTCCTCGACGATCTTGTGTTCGGGTTTCTTGTTGAGGGTGGTGACCATGCCGACGCCGCAAGCATCATGCTCTGAAGTCGGGTCATACATCCCCTCGGGTGCATGGATCGTCAGGTCTAGCGGAGCGTTCAATGTCACCGATATCACCTCTGGATTAGGGCAGGATTCACCTGCGGTTCAATTGCCTTGTTAGATTACAGCCGATCTGTATCTTACTTGCAAACGCCGACGCATATCACAATTGCCAAAAGTTTTAAAGACTTTACAAATAAACGGATTTCAAAGATTTCACATTGTGAGACGGCAGGTCGAAATCATGCGTGAAAACGGCCGTTTCCCAGTTCACTGGCTGGAACGACATCGTCGTCGCCCCATGCGACACGCGGGAACATGACAGTTTCATCACAATTCGCCGTGGCTTTCTCAGGACTCGCGTTCCCGTGCGATACCCCCGAAAGCCACGGCGTCGGCGTTAGGCCGCGTCGATGGCCTCCAGCATCTCCTCGATCAGCGTGTCGTTGAGCAGACGGCCCTTCAGGGTCGGGATCATCCGTCCGTCGGTCACCTCGGCCAGACCCTCGTCGTCGGCCCGCCGCGCGATGTCGCCGGCAATCCCGGCGGCCACGCGCTCGTCCATGCCCCGGTCGTTCCGAAGCCGTCGGACGAGATCGGCGAGGGCGAGCCCCTCCCTCAGCCGGACGGCGAGCATCACGAACTCCTCGATGTCCGCCTCGGCGTCGATGGACTCGTCGTCGGCCCACGGGACCTTGCCGGAGCGTATGGCGGTCCCCCACATCCTCGGATGCGCGATGTCCCACGACCGCAGCCCCCGGCCGGCGCTACCGGCGCCGTTGTAGTGCGAATGCGCACCGGGACCCAGACCGGCCCAGTCCACGTTACGCCAGTATCCCAGATTGTGCCGCGATTCGAAGCCGGGGCGCGCCCAGTTCGAGATCTCGTACCATCGCAGACCGGCTTCCGAGAACAGTTCGTCGGCGATCTCGTACTTCGCCGCCTCGTCATCGTCGTCGGGACGGGGAATCAGCCCAGCCGCGATCTGCCGTCCCATCTTCGTGGTCGGCTCCACGGTCAGCGCGTATGCGGAGATGTGGTCCACCCCCAAATCGATCGCCGTGCGCACCGAGGTGCGCCAGTCGTCGAGACTCTCCCCCGGCGCCCCGTAGATCAGGTCGACGCTGGACCACAGTCCGGCCTTATCGGCCGCGCGGACGCCGGCCTCCACGTTCGCCGGCGTATGCGTGCGGTCAAGCGTGCGCAGTACGTGCGGAACCGCCGACTGCATGCCGAACGAAATGCGGGTGAATCCCCCGTCGGCCAGTTCGGCCACATAGGCTTCGTCCACGGTGTCCGGATTGGCCTCGGTGGTGATCTCCGCGCCGGGTGCCAGCCCCCAGATCCGTCGCACCGCGCCGAGTATGGCCGTCAGATCGGCCGCGGACAACACGGTCGGCGTGCCGCCGCCGAAGAAGACGGTGCTCGCCGCTGGCTCCTCGATGCCGTGGTCCTCCTGCCATGCGCGGACAAGCTCCATCTCGCGGATCACCGTGTTCGCATAGTTGCCGCGGCTGGCTCCGCCGCCGAGATCCGGCGCGGTGTACGTGTTGAAATCGCAGTACCCGCACCGGCGCAGGCAGAACGGGACGTGGACGTAGACCTCGAAGTCGGTCCGGGAGCCAGCGCAGCCGGTGTGATCGGTATGATCGGCCATGGATCAGCCGGCCTTCTGGGCCGCGCGGATCTTGTCCTTGGTGTCGCGGTCGGTCGGCTCGTCGGTGGACAGGGCGGCGATGAACGCCTCCTGCGGTACCTCCACGTGGCCGAGCATCTTCATGCGCTTCTTGCCGGCCTTCTGCTTCTCGAGCAGCTTGCGCTTACGCGTGATGTCGCCGCCGTAGCACTTGGCCAGCACGTCCTTGCGCAGGGCGCGGATCGTCTCACGCGCGATGATGCGCGAGCCGATGGCCGCCTGGATCGGGATCTCGAACTGCTGCCGCGGGATCAGCTCGCGCAGCTTCTTCGTCATCATCACGCCGTAGCTGTAGGCCTTGTCTCGGTGCACGATCGCGCTGAACGCATCGACCTTGTCGCCCTGGATCAGGATGTCGACCTTCACCAGATCGGCCGACTGCTCGCCGTCCTCGTGATAGTCGAGGCTCGCATAGCCCTTGGTGCGGCTCTTGAGCTGGTCGAAGAAGTCGAACACGATCTCGGCCAGCGGCATGCGGTAATGCATCTCCACGCGTTCGGTGCTGATGTACTCCATCGTGCCCATTTCGCCGCGATGCTCCTGGCACAGGTCCATCACCGCGCCGATGAACTCCTTGGGGGTGATGATGTCGGCCGCCACCATCGGCTCGACGATCCTCTTGACCTTGCCGTCAGGGAATTCGCTGGGGTTCTTCACCACATGCACGGAATTGTCCTCCATCGTCACCTCGTAGGTCACGTTGGGGGCCGTGGAGATCAGGTCGAGGCCGAACTCGCGGCTGAGTCGCTCGGAGACGATCTCCATGTGCAGCAAGCCGAGGAAGCCGCAGCGGAAGCCGAAGCCCAACGCCACCGACGTCTCCGGCTCGTAGATCAGCGCGGCGTCGTTGAGCTTGAGCTTGTCCAGCGCCTCGCGCAGTTCGGGGAACTGGGCGTTGTCCACGGGGAACAGACCGGAGTAGACCATCGGCTTCGGGTCGCGGTATCCGGGCAGCGGCTCGGCCGCGGGCTTCACCGCGGAGGTCAGCGTGTCGCCCACCTTGGACTGGCTGACGTCCTTCGCACCAGTGATGATGTACCCCACCTCTCCGGCGCCAAGGGCCTTCGTCGGCATCATGTCGGGGCTGATCACGCCGATCTCGATGGGCTCGTGCGTCATGCCGATGCCCATCATGTGCACCTTCTCGCGCGAATGCAGCTCGCCGTCCTCCATGCGGATGTAGGTGACGATGCCGCGGTAGGAGTCGTATACGGAATCGAAGATCAGCGCGCGGGCGGGGGCATCGGGGTCGCCGTGCGGGGCCGGGACCTCCATGACGATCTGGTCGAGCATGTCGGCCACGCCCTCGCCGGTCTTGCCGGAGACGCGCAGCACGTCGGAGGGGTCGCAGCCGATGAGTCCGGCGATCTCCTCGGCGTGCTTCTCCGGCTCGGCGCTGGGAAGGTCGATCTTGTTGAGCACGGGGATGATGGTCAGGTCATGGTCGATGGCCATGTACAGGTTCGACAGGGTCTGTGCCTCGATGCCCTGCGTGGCGTCGACCAGCAGCACGGCGCCTTCGCATGCGGCCAGCGCGCGCGAGACCTCGTAGGTGAAGTCCACGTGGCCGGGGGTGTCGATCATGCCGAGCGTGTATTCGGTGCCGTCGAACGTCCACGGCACGCGCACGGCCTGCGACTTGATGGTGATGCCGCGCTCCTGCTCGATGTCCATGCGGTCGAGGAAGCGGTCGCGCATCTCGCGCTCGGGCACGATGCCGCTCAGCTGCAGAATACGGTCGGCCACGGTCGACTTGCCGTGATCGATATGGGCGATAATGCAGAAATTGCGAATCAGCGACTGGTCAGTGAAACCTGGCTTGTTCTTCTGTTCGATCACCGAATGCGTCCTCCCCGGCTAAATGAAATACCAATATATAGTAGCGTCTCCCATCTAATTTCCGCGAAAACGCGTGTATCGGCGTGGATTCATGGTATTATTTCCGTTTGTATGTCCGTTTAGCACACGTCGTTTGGAGTATATAGTGGCAAACATTAAGTCGCAGAAGAAGCGCGTCCTGACCAACGAGAAGGCTCACCTTCGCAACGTCGCCTACAAGAGCGAACTGAAGACCTCCATCCGCAAGGTCCGCGAAGCCATCGCCGCCGGTGACAAGGCCGCCGCCGAGGCCGCCTTCAAGGTCGCCTCCCAGAAGCTGGACAAGGCCGCCGGTCGTGGCGTCATCCACAAGAACCAGGCCGCCAACCGCAAGTCCGGTCTGGCCGTTGCCATCAACGCCCTGTGATTTCGCGTTTTTCGCTGTAACGCGGAACGCCATCGGCTGCGTTCCGTAGCAGTCCGAAGGTCCCGAATGGTCCGATGATCGTTCGGGACCTTTTGCTATGCGGATCGTGCGGATCGTTTGCCAAACGAACGGCTATGAGCCCGCGTTGTCATGCGTCGCGCCGCCACTCCCCCGCGCCCAGCGTGGCGAACAGGTAGCGCTTGTACCGGTCGGCATGCAGGCGGCTGCACACGGCGGCGTTCGCGGGCTGCCCGTCGAACCGGTTCACGTCCACCAGCATCGACCCGTAGCTCGGGCCGTCGCTCACGTCGATCTGGCAGTGGTAGCGGTCGCATTCCGCGATGCACTCGGGATGCAGAGCCGCCGCCATGGCCGCCGGATCCGCCATGTCCAGATACTCGTCGCCGAACCGCTCGACGTTCATCGCCATCAGCACGCGGTTGCAGTCGATCGCGAACCGGCCGAGCGGGCCGCTTTCCCGCAGTCGGCGGATGTCGTCCGGATCGAGCATGGACTCCCCCAGGCACGCATCCCAGCCGACGAACGTCAGGTGCTCGAATCCGAACTCCAGTACGATCCTCGCGGCCTCGGCATCCTGCCAGACGTTGAATTCCGCCACCGGGGTCACGTTGCCCCGTCCCAGCCCGGCGCTGCCCATGACCGTCAGCCGGCCGATCCTGGCCATCGCCTGAGGATCCAGACGGATCGCCACGGCAAGGTTGGTGAGCGGTCCGAGGGCCACCACGTCGATCTCCCCCGGTTCGTGGGACCGCAGTTCCTCGAGCATGCGCAGCACGCCATTGCCCGGCGCGGGACGGAGCCGGGAGGGCCTGAGACCGAGATCGCCCATGCCGTCGTCGCCGTGCGTCTCATGCGCGTAGACGAGCGGCCGGAGCAGCATCGACTCGCATCCCACATAGACCGGCGGCTCGTAGGTGCCGGCATGCTCGATGGTGGTGAGCGTGTTCGTGATCGCCTGATCGACGTGGACGTTGCCGGAGACGGTGGAGAACATCAGGATCTCGTACCTCGGATCGTTGAGCGCCATGGCGATGGCCATCGCGTCGTCGGACCCGCAGTCGGTGTCGATGATCAGTTTTCTGCGGGCCCCGGGGGTGATGCGGGTTCCGGGGACGTCATGCACGCTGGCGGTCGGCATCGGTCTGCTCCTCCTCGTCGGTTTCACGGTCGGTTTCGTGGTCGTCCGGGGTTTCGGGATGGATGATCGGCCGCTTCAGATACCGGCTCTGCGACGGCAGATGGGTCTGCCGGCGTTCCACCGCCCCCGGGAAGGTGATGTTGAACACCACGGACAGCATACGCAGCGCGAACACGACGATCACGACGACGATGTCGAGGATCATCTCCCCGTTCAGCCCCAGATTCCAGTGATCGGTGGCCCGCGCCGCGAATACGGTGAGCAGGCAGCCGACGAACGACGGTACGGCGTACAGGTGCTTGTCGCGCAGGATCGACGGGACCTCGTTGAGCAGGATGTCGCGGATGGTGCCGCCGGCCAGCGCAGTGAACATGCCGAGGAACACGGCCGTCATGCCGGAGGAATGATAGGCCAGCGCCTTGGCGGTGCCATTGACCGCGAACAGGCCGAGCGCCAGCGCGTCGGTGGTGATCATCGACCATTTGAGGTGGTCGATCTCGGGATGGACGATGGCCACAATGATGCCCGATACCAGTGCGGTGAGCACGAAGCCCTTGTCGGTGATGCCGACCGGCGGCAATGCGCCGAGCAGCAGATCTCGGGTGATACCACCGCCGAGAGCGGTGACCCAGGAGAGCACGAGGATGGAGAACAGGTCATAGCGCTTGTGGATGGCGGCCAGTCCGCCGGACAGACCACAGAAGAACGTGGCCAGATATTCGATGCCGATGAATACGGCGTTGCTTTCGAGCGCCACCTGTTCCATGCGTTCCCCCTCCTCAGCGACGTGAGCGATCGAGCCGCTAAGAGATTAGCACCTCAGCCCCTCGACATGCGGATTCGTCCGAAGGTGGCCGGTCCATGAAGAGCCACTGCCGTCATAGAAGACGCCAAAGGATGTTATGGGTGAAACGCGTACACTGGTCCGTATGGATGATGTTCTTGATTTTCTCAAAGACCATATGACGATCTGGTGCGTGATGTCCGGCGTGGGCGCGGCGATGGTCTCGCTGTCGGCCGGCATGCAGGGCAAGGCGAAGAAGGCCGGCCTGTATGGCTTGGCCGCAGGACTGTGGTGCATCTCCACAGCCATATGGGCCACCCTTGAAAGCGCCGAGAGAGAGCGCAAGGCCCTGGAAGCCGAATACGACGAATACGAGGATGCCGACGAAGGCGACGGCACCGTTTCCGGATCCGAAGCGGACTCCGCGGTGACAGTCGAATAGTCCTTTCCTCAGATCATCCGACCGCTGGCGTCGGCCACCCTCCCCTCCAATGGGGGAAGGCAGGAAGGTCGTAGCCAGCGGTGCCGGCATACGCAAGCGGCCGTCCTCCCCTGCTTCGGTAAGGGAGGACGGCCGCTTGCGTCAACGCTCGCTCAGCTCAGGGCGTCCTTGAGCTTGCCGAAGAAACCCTTGGCCTTGCCGCCGTTCGCCTTGCCGGGACGGGTCTGCGATGTGACCTTGTGGGCGGCGCCGTCATCATGCTTGGCGGCGAACCGCTCGATCAGATCGCGTTCATCGTCGGTGAGCTTGGTGGGGATGTGCACCACGATGTGGGCGATGATGTCGCCACGCTCGCCCTTGGGGGAACGCAGCTTGGTCACGCCGAGACCCTCCACCTGCACGGTGTCGTCCTGCTGCGTGCCGGCGGGGATGTCGATGGTGCGCTTGCCGTCGAAGGTGTCGAGCTCGAAGTCATGGCCGAGCACCGCCCAGCTCATCGGCACCTCGATCCAGCAGTGCAGGTCGTCGCCGTCACGCACGAAGGTCTTGTCGGGTTCCACGCGCACGTCGATGTAGAGATCGCCGGCGGTGCCGCCGCCCTCGCCCACCTCTCCCTGCGAGGCCAGACGCAGACGGGTGTCGTCGTGGATGCCCGCGGGAATCGACACGCCGACGTTGCGCTTGCTGCGCACGCGGCCGTGGCCCATGCAACTCGGGCAGGGGTTCTCGATGATGGTGCCGTGTCCCTCGCATCGTTCGCAGGGCGCGGACGACATCATCTGGCCGATCATGGTGCGCACCACCTTCTGCACGAATCCGTGGCCGTGGCAGTCGGGGCAGGTGGTCGGCGCGCCGCCGGCGCTGCCGCTGCCCTTGCAGTCCGGGCACAGCGTCATGGTGCGGATGTCCACATGGGCGGTGCCACCGAAGATGGCCGTCTTGAGGTCGATGGTGACATTGGCCAGCGAGTCGCGGCCCGGCTGGGTGCGCGGCACCGGTCCCTGCGAGGCGCCGAATCCCTGACCGAAGAACTGGCCGAAGATGTCGCCCATGTCGAAGCCGGCGGCGCCGGAGAACCCGCCCGCGGCATTGGGGTTGTTCGGGTCGACGCCCTGATCGTACATGCGGCGCTTCTCCGTGTCGGAAAGCACCTCGTAGGCGGAGTTCACCTCCTTGAACTTGTCCTCGAATTCGGGGCCGGCGATATCGGGATGGTACTTGCGGCTCATCTTGCGATAGGCCTTCTTGATCTCCTCTTCGCTGGCGTTCCTGTCGACGCCCAATACTTCGTAATAGTCAGCCACTGATCGATCTTTCCTGTGTGTTCCTGTGTTGTGTATGCGGTCTGTCCGTCGAATATTGTGCCATAAGAGCCGGTCCTAGGCCGGATCGGCGTGCGGCGGGTCCGTCATGCGGCTCCGTCCGGATCGGCGTCGGGGTCCTCCTCATTGGCGATGACCTCGGTGAGGTACCGGGCCACGGCGCGTACCGCGGAGATCGTGGTCGCGTAGTCCATGTGGGTGGGGCCGATGGATCCAACGAACGCCACTGGCTCGCTGCCGGTCGCGGACGAGCCGGTGGCATCGTCGTCCTCGTCCCCCGCGGTCGACTGGCCGTATCCGGAGGTGACGACGGAGGCGTTGAGCAGCCCGGGGGTGTGCGTCTCCGATCCGATCGCGATGCCCACGCCGTGCGACTGAGTCACCTCGCTCAGCGTGGTCATCAGCTTCATCAGCACCACCTGCTCCTCGAGCGCGTCGAACAGCGGGGCGATCACGTTCATGTCGGCCGACTGGCCGTGCGCCAGCTGCGAGGTGCCGGCCATGTAAAGGTTGCTGGTGCGTTCCTGCGTGGCCATTTCGTCGAGGACCTTGGCGATCGCCTCGATCAGCGCCCTCGACGTGCCGGCCGGCTCCTCCTGGGCCGAGGCGTGCACGTCGGCCGAGGCCCTGCGCAACGACTTGCCCATGCTGATCGCATTGACGTGCGAGCCGATGGCGGCGATCTCGGCATCGCCCGGCCTGTCCGCCACGATGATGGTGCGCTGCTCCACCCGTCCGGTGTCGGTGATGATCACCATGAGCAGCGTGACCGTGGAGACCGGTACCAGTTCGATGTGGCGTAGCGCCGACCGGGCCAATGACGGCGAGGCCACCACGGCCACCTGACCGGTGATCTGGGCGAGCAGCTGCGCCGACCGCCTCAGCGTGTCGTCCAGACTCACCGAACCGGAGAGGAACGAACGGATGCCACGCTTCTGCGCCTTGGACAGCGGCACCACCGTGGCGAGCTTGTCCACGAAGTACCGGTATCCCTTCTCGGTGGGGATGCGCCCCGCCGAGGTGTGCGGCTGGATCAGATAGCCCTCATCCTCCAGCGCCGCCATGTCGTTGCGCACGGTGGCCGAGCTGACCCCGAGCTTGTGCCCGCGGGTCAGTGCGCCCGACCCCACCGGCTCCTGCGTACGGATGTAATCCTCGATGACGGCGCGGAGCACCAGCATGCGTCTTTCGTTCGCCACGTCCGCCTCCTTCGATACGGTTGCCGCGGCATGAGAGCGTTTCTGCGTGTCGCGGCATGATCATCGGCTTGCGAAGCCCTAACATCTGCGGCATCGCAATGATCATTGCGTTTTCTCTATTTTTAGCACTCGACGCTCTGGAGTGCTAGCCAAGGGCTTAATCGAACAAAAATAAACAGCCATGAACAGTTTTCTAACAACCAGCGTGAGGAAATGTGCCGTGAAGTCTTTGTGCCGGGTTAGCATAAAAGGGCAAATGAAGCCGATGCGCACGTTCCAACCGAAACGGCACATTCCGGGGTTGGAACGTGCGCATCGGATCCGTCCGATTGGAAGGAAAGTTGATTCATGACCGAATTCAAGGAGACTGAACTGGACGAGCGCGCCATCAAGATGGCCAAGGTCCTTTCGGCCGATGCGGTCGAGAACGCCGGAAGCGGCCACCCCGGTTCCCCGGTCTCGCTGGCTCCCATCGCCTACACGCTGTACCAGCATTTCATCAAGCATGATCCGAACGATCCCAACTGGGAAGGCCGTGATCGCTTCATCCTTTCCGGCGGCCACGCCTCCCTCACCCAGTACGTCCAGCTGTACTTCTCCGGCTACGGCCTGACCCTGGACGACCTCAAGCACTTCCGCGGCGGCGCCGACACCCGCACCCCGGGTCACCCCGAGTACGGCCTGACCCCCGGCATCGAAATGACCACCGGCCCGCTCGGTCAGGGCTTCGCCTCCGCCATCGGCTTCGCCTACGGCGAACGCTTCCAGCGTGGCCTGCTCGATCCCGAGACCCCGAAGGAAGAATCCCCCTTCTACCACAAGATCTGGGCCATCTGCGGCGAAGGCGACATCGAGGAGGGCATCTCCGGTGAGGCCGCCGCTCTGGCCGCCAACCAGAAGCTCGGCAACCTGACCGTGATCTTCGACGCCAACCGCATCCAGATCGAAGGCGACACCAACCTGGTGCTGGCCGAGGACGTGCTCAAGCGCTTCCAGGCCTACGGCTGGTACACCGACGAGTTCAGCTTCATCCAGCCCGACGGCTCCTACAAGGAGGACATCGAGGGTCTGGCCGACGTCATCGCCAAGGCCGAGGCCGCCGCCCCCGACCAGCCGAAGCTCATCAAGGTCCACTCCCTGATCGCCTGGCCGACCCCGGGCAAGACCAACGATCCGTCCTCCCACGGCTCCAAGCTGGGCGCCGAGGCCGTCGCCGGCCTCAAGAAGCTGCTCGGCTACGATCCCGAGAAGAGCTTCCAGGTCGACGAGGAGGCCCTCGCCCACGCCCGCAAGGTCGCCGAGCGCGGTCTCGCCGCCCACGCCGCCTGGGATGAGAAGTACGAGGCCTGGCGCGCCGCCAACCCGGACAAGGCCGCCCTGTACGACCGTCTGAAGGCCGGCGAGCTGCCGGAAGGCTTCGACAAGGCCCTCGACGATCTCGAAGCCACCTTCGAGGTGGGCAAGAACGTCGCCACCCGTGGCGCCTCCGGCTCCGTGCTCAACGCCATCGCCGCCGTCATGCCCGAACTGTGGGGCGGCTCCGCCGACCTCGGCGGCTCCAACAAGACCGATCTCAAGGGTGCGGCCACCTTCGCCCCCGAGGAGTGCGCCACCAAGCAGTGGCCGGTCTGCAACGAGTTCGGCCGTCAGCTGCACTTCGGCGTGCGCGAGTTCGCCATGGGCTGCATCACCAACGGCATCCTGCTCGGCTCTCACACCCGTCCGTTCGGCGGCACCTTCTTCATGTTCTCCGACTACGAGCGCTCCGCCGTCCGTCTGGCCGCCCTCATGGAGATCCCGAACCTGTACGTGTGGACCCACGACTCCGTCGCCGTCGGCGAGGACGGCCCGACCCACCAGCCGGTCGAGCACCTCGCTTCCTTCCGCGCCCTGCCGCAGCTCGAGGTCGTCCGCCCGGCCGACGCCTTCGAGACCGCCGAGGCCTACCGCTACTTCTTCGAGAAGAAGAACACCCTGCCGACCGCCATGGTGCTGTCCCGTCAGGGTCTGCCGGTGCTCGCCGAGACCGCGGCCAAGGCCAAGGACGGCGTGAAGAAGGGCGCCTACGTGCTCGTCGACACCGAGGGCACCCCGGACGTGATCCTCATGGCCACCGGCTCCGAGGTCCAGCTGGCCGTCAAGGCCGCCGCCACCCTCGCCGAGGAAGGCATCAAGGCCCGCGTGGTCTCCATGCCGTCCTTCGAGTGGTTCGAGGAGCAGGACGCCGAGTACAAGGAGGCCGTGCTTCCGGCCGCCGTCAAGGCCCGTGTCTCCGTCGAGGCCGGCATTGCCATGCCTTGGTACAAGTACCTCGGCTCCTACGGCAAGCCCGTCTCCATCGAGCAGTTCGGTCTGCAGGGCGACGGCGCTCAGAACCTCATCGATCTGGGCATCACCGCCGAGCACGTCGTCGAAGCCGCCAAGGCCTCGCTCGCCGAAGTCCAGGCCTGACACCCCGCGCATAACGCGCATCATCAGTAGATTTTCCGGCTTCCCCGCATCGTTCGGGGAAGCCGGGGATACCAACAACAAGGAGATTAGAATATGACTGCTGCAACTCAGCGTACGTCCGATTCCGGCGTTTCCATCTGGCTGGACGATCTGTCCCGCACCCGTATCGAGTCCGGCAATCTGCAGGAGCTCATCGCCGACAAGAACGTCGTCGGCGTGACCACCAACCCCTCCATCTTCCAGAAGGCGCTGAGCCAGGTCGGTCCGTACGACGCCCAGCTCAAGGAGCTCGGCAAGGTCGACGTGGAGACCGCCATCCGCGAGCTGACCACCACCGACGTGCGCAACGCTACCGACATCTTCCGTGAAGTCGCCGAGAAGACCGATTTCGTCGACGGCCGCGTCTCCATCGAGGTCGATCCCCGTCTGGCCCACGACACCGAGAACACCGAGAAGCAGGCCGTGGAGCTGTGGGAGAAGGTCAACCGCCCCAACGCCATGATCAAGATCCCCGCCACCCTCGAGGGTCTGCCGGCCATCACCGCCACCCTGGCCAAGGGCATCTCCGTGAACGTCACCCTGATCTTCTCGCTCGAGCGTTACGAGCAGGTCATCGACGCCTTCATCGAGGGCATCGCCCAGGCTGACGCCAACGGCCACGATCTCAAGCACATCGGCTCCGTCGGCTCCTTCTTCGTGTCCCGCGTGGACACCGCCGTCGACAAGCTGCTCGAAGCCAACGGCTCCGACGAGGCCAAGGCCCTCGAGGGCAAGGCCGCCGTCGCCAACGCCCGTCTGGCCTACGAGCTGTTCGAGAAGAAGTTCGCCGAGGATCCCCGCTGGGCCGCCCTCGAAGCCAAGGGCGCCAAGAAGCAGCGTCCGCTGTGGGCCTCCACCGGCACCAAGAACCCGGCCTACTCCGACTGCAAGTACGTGGACGAGCTCGTCGCCCCGCACATCGTTAACACCATGCCGGAGAAGACCCTGAACGCTCTCGCCGACCACGGCAACGGCGCTCCGACCATCGCCGGCACCTACGAGGAGAGCCACGCCATCATGGACAAGCTCGCCGATCTGGGCATCGACTTCAAGGCCGTCACCGACAAGCTCGAGGCCGACGGCGTCGCCGCCTTCATCAAGTCCTGGGATTCCGTCCTCGCCGACGTGCAGGCCGGCATCGATCGCGTGAACGCCTGAGATTCCCGGAACGTCATATGACCGGTTTCCCGGAGTCATCCGGATTTCCGACATCATATGACCGATGATCATCAAGGGGCCCGGCTCCTTCCCCATGGGAAGTGCGCCGGGCCCCTTTCGTATGGTTTCAACTCGTATGTTCGTTCCGATCCCGACCGCGGTACGGTCACAGCGCCGACAGCCACGCTTTCATGCGCCGCAGGCCCTCGGCCGTGTCCTCGGCCGTGCCCACGTACGATATCCGCACGAATCCCCTGCCGCGCGAGCCGAATCCGGACGCCGGCGTGACCACGACCTTGCCCTCATGCAGCAGTCGCACCGCGAACTCATGGTCGTCCATTCCCGTGGCGGAAACGTCGACCAGCACATAGAACGCCCCATCCGGCATCGTGCAGCTCACCAACGGCATGTCGGCGATGGCGGAAACGACCATGTCACGGTTGGTACGGTACGCCGCCTTCATCGTCGGCAGAATATCTGATCCGTTCTCCAGCGCGGCGACCGCGCCGGCCTGCAGGGCGCCGGGCACGCATGAGACGACGTTCTCCTGCATGATCGTCATCTGATCGACGATCGGCTTCGGCCCGAATGCGCAGCCGATACGCCAGCCGGTCATCGCGAACGTCTTGGAGAAGGAGTCCACGACGATGGTGCGGTCCTTCATGCCGGGCATCGTGGCGATGGACAGGCACCGCACGCCGTCATCGTAGACGAACGCGCGATACACCTCGTCGCTGATCACCCACAGATCATGTCGCTCGACGACGTCGGCGATGGCGCGCAGCTCATCGGGATCGATGATCGCGCCGGTGGGGTTCGACGGGGAATTGAGCAGCAGGACCCGGGTGTTCGGCGTGATCGCCTCTTCGACGTCGCGGGCTCGCATACGGAATCCCCGGTCCGCAAACAGGGGCACCGACACCACGTTCGCCCCCACCATCCGCACCTGACCGAAGTAGTTCGCGTAGCCGGGATCCGGTACGAGAATGTCGTCGCCGGGATCGAGTGTCGCCACCAGCGCCAGATACATGGCCTCCATACCGCCGGCGGTGACGATGATCTCACCGTCCGGATCGTAGGCGACGCCGTCATGATCGGCGCGGTACCGGCACCATGCCTCGCGAAGCGCCACCGTACCGCGATTGGGCGTGTAATGGGTGTCGCCGGCGACCGCCGCCTCATACGCCGCGTTGATCATCGGCCGGGGAGTGTCGAAACCGGGCTCCCCTATCGCGAACGAGATCGCGCCGGGCTCCTCGGCGGCCAGTTCGAACATCTCCCGGACACTGGGATACAGCGCCTCCTGTGCCCGATGCGAAACATGCGGCATGGGGTTCTCCTTCCTCGAGGTTTCCACGATGATACGCACGGAGTCGGCCAGGTCGCCGGACTTCGTCCATTCCTCCCTGATCAGCGGACTTGCTACAGTGGGGAGGTTGACTGCGAGGGAAAGAGGCGATAGGTGAGCAGGTTTTCGGCAAAGCAGCGTCTGGTGATGACGTTCACGTTCTTTTCGATGTTCTTCGGCGCGGGCAATCTGATCTTCCCGCCGTTCGTCGGAGCACAGGCCGGATCCGCCACCGTCCCTGCCGCAATCGGCTTCATCGTCTCCGCCGTGGGTCTGCCGATCCTCGGCGTGCTGGCGGTCACGTTCTCTGGAGGCTTCGACTCGCTCGCCAAGCGGGTCTCCCCCGGCTTCGCCCGTCTGCTGGGCGTGGCGATCATCCTCACCATCGGCCCGTGCTTCGCGATCCCACGCACGGCCACCACGTCGTTTGAGATGATGGTCGTGCCACTTATCAGCGACGGCGGCAGAGCCGGCGCGCAGCTGGCCTACTCGCTGGTGTTCTTCATCCTGTCGTTCCTGTTCGCCCAGCATCCGGAGAAGCTGTCCAAGGTGCTGGGACGGTTCATGGGACCGCTGCTGATCCTGCTCATCGCGGCGTTGTTTGCCGCCTGTCTGATCCACGGCATCGGCACCCCGGCCGACCCGTCGGGCGACTATCGGGGCAATCAGCTGACCCGGGGCTTCCTCGACGGCTACCAGACCATGGATCTGCTGGCCGCCCTGTATTTCGGCATCGTGATCTCGGCCAACATCCGCGCCCAGCGTATCGACGACGAACGGCAGGTACAGCTTGAAACCGCCTACGCGGGGCTCGGCACCGGCGTACTGCTCATCCTGATCTACGGTGCGCTGAGCTACGTGGGCACGGTGTCGGGCGCGATCACGCGCATCGACCCCGCCACGGATACCGGGGCGACCGTGCTGACCAATCTCACGTCGTCGCTGTTCGGCACGGGCGGTACCGTGTTCCTCGGCGTGGTGTTCGTCATCGCCTGCCTGAACGTGTGCACCGGCCTGATCTGCACCTGCGCCACGTACTTCCGCACGACCTTCCCCACCGTCATGGGTCACCGGGTGGGCTACCGGACCTGGCAGGTGGCGTTCACCGTGTTCAGCTTCATCGTGTCGAACGCGGGACTGAGCCTCATCATCAAGGTGTCGGTACCGGTGCTGTCCGCGCTGTATCCGATCTCGATCGTGCTGGTGCTGCTCGCGCTCACCCATCGGATCCTCGGTTCGCGGTTCGTCCGCGTGTACCCATGGACGGTGACGCTGGTGGGCGTCACCGCATTCGCCGGCTGCGTCGCCTCCCTGGCCTCGGTGTTCGGCGGATCGCTGCCGTGGCTGGACTCGGCACTGACCTTGCTGCCGATGCAGAAGTACCATCTCGGATGGGTGGTTCCGGCCGTGATCGGCATGTTCTGCGGCGTGGCCGATTCCCTGATTCGAGGCGAACGCGGTAACGTTTCGGGAGAGCCCGGGGAATCCGGGGAACTTGGGGAACCCGGGGAACCTGTGAGGAACGGGAAGAGCGGGAAGAGTCAGGAGGCACGGTCATGATCATCAGGCACGCAACCATGGAGGACGCCGGGACGCTGGCAGCCATCGAAGGACGGTGCTTCCCCGCGGCCGAGGCGGCGAGCCCCGAGGCGATCCGTTCGCGCGTCGCCTCCTACCCGGAATGCTTCTGGCTGCTGTGCACGGAGGATCGGCCGGATGCCGAGATCGTCTCCTTCATCAACGGGTTCGCCACCGACCAGCCTGATCTGACGGATGACATGTATGACGACGCCTCGCAGCATGATCCGCATGGCGACTGGCAGATGATCTTCGGCGTGGACACCGCTCCCGAGTTCCAGCATCACGGTTATGCGAGCCTGCTGATGCGGCACGTCATCGACGACGTCCGCGCCGCTGGTCGCAAGGGACTGGTGCTCACCTGTAAGGACAGGCTCGTCGGATTCTACGCGCGATTCGGCTACGTGGACGAGGGGATCTCCGATTCGACGCACGGCGACGTCGTCTGGCATCAGATGCGTCTGACGTTCTGAGTTCGGCATTCCCATGTTTTCCCCTGTTTTCACCAAGCTTGGCCAATCCGTTCACTAGGACCCCCATTTCAGCCTGTTCGTGAACGACTGGGCCAAGTAAGGGACTTCGTGATCGGTTCGGCCAACGAATGATGAACGGGTCGGCCAAGTATCAGAGCCGTGATCGGGACGGCCAAGCGAATTTCGTTCGGCGGGGCGTATGTCACACGGATAAACCACCGGGCACACAATTTGGCCTATGCCCCCGGTCCCACTGGTACGTACCGTGCCGAGTCGCTAATGAGACTCTATTTTCGGCATGGAATTGTCTAGAGTCACTGAGTTTGAGACTTCACACGCGGGTTCATCAGTCGCGTGTGTTTCATCTTCTCACGAAAAAACGCCACGGGTATAGCCGTACCCGTGGCGTTCGTGAGGGGCATTCGGGGGAACGTCCCTCGGATGTATCTATATCGAGAGGATACAACCATGATTGTATATGGTGTAGGGGAAACTGGTGAATTGCGCGGAAGGTATTCGGCGTGTCTATTTTCTCACTTTGAATAGCGCTGGTGTGCTGACATTGTGAGTTGATTGGTCCGTCGTGTGGTCCGTGCATGTACGCTAGCCCCTATGTTTTGCCGGGACCCGTTCGGGCTCCGGCCCTCTCGATATGTACAATCGGACCTATCGGAGCGCTAGTAAAGGTAGGTTGCAATATGAGTCTTAGGGAATTGCGCTTGAAGCGCGGATTAACACAGCAACAGCTAGCCGACAAATCCGGTTCGAGCCGCGGCAATATCGCCAACTATGAGAACGGGATAATCGACGTTAGCAATATGACACTTGGGACCGCGCTTAAGATTTGTGACGCTTTGCGGGTGTCCAATCCGCGCAAGCTGTTAGACGACGTTAAGCCGTCGAAAGAAAAAGATACTGAATAAGTGTGCTTGCGCCCTTGGATTTTCTTTATGTTGGCGTACCTGTTGTGGGTATGCTTGAAATCACAAGCGAAAGTGAGGCGATACGTATGGCAACGCTTGCAAAGGAACGTCGCGCCAAGCGCATAGTAAGCGCACGGCTTCGTGACCTATCCGCTGAGAACGCAAGTAAGGACGATGATTTACCTGATGCCGTCATGGTTTTTCACAGCCGTGAAGCGGTTGCTGCTCACATGCGGAGCATAATCGACGGGGTAAAGAATGGCGATTAGTTATGCCGTTTTCCCTGATTATGACGCTGACTTGAGCGGTTGGCGGAGTTACCCCCCCCCATGCTGAATCTGTTTTCGACGTGGTTTATGAGTATTTACTAGTTGATGGGATTGTTCCCGAATGGTTCGACCCTCATTTGTTGACTCATTCCCGCGTGAAACTTAGCAGGTATATGGAATGTCATGTGAAGCCGAATGTTCTCCTTGTGTACAAGGTGACCAAATACCATCAGATTCTACTTTGACGCATATGCACTTATTGGAAGCTGTATATCGGTAATTTTGACACGACATGGCCTAACCCTTCTGTCGAGGCCGAAAGCTGAAGGTGCATTGTTCCACTATGGGTGACATGGAGCACGAACTTACCCGCTGATTTCACTATCAGAGTGCTGCGATTTTACGGTACGCCGATATCTTTCCCTACCGCCATGTGATGAGGATGATCAGAGCTTACTGCCGGTAGTAGCTGAGGAAGTCTGTGAGCTTGGCATTGGCGTCCTTGAGCACCCAATCCATAAGTCGTTGCTATAGACGTTGGATAATCCGTGCTGCAGTGGTGGTGGGAATCATTGATCTTTCGAAAGCGTGACGGCTGGAATCACGGGTGATGATCCAATCCGCTTCCCATATTTCAGCGGCGGCGCGCTTGGTCCCATCTTCATAGTCGGGTTCGTTGGATTCGAGAGCGGCACTCGCCGTATGCTCGTCGTCGGGAAGTACTGAAGCGAGATCCATGAAGACACCGATCCATCGACGTCGCTCAGCATCATCCAGTCCACCGCACTGTCCTATTCCGGCTTTTGCTCTTCCTGCAATGAAATAGAAATCCTTAAGACTACCGGCACTGATGCCGAGAGTCGCCTTGCGCGGGTCAACGAGCAGCAGTCTCCTTGCCGAGGCATGCCCCTCGCGTTGTAGGCCGACTGCATCCAAAAGCACGTTGGTATCCAAGAACAGCTTAAACATCGCGCTCCTCCAACAGCCGTCGTTCATCATCCGGGGTAATCGATGCCAGACCGGCCTGTACGTCGGCAGGCGTGAGCGCGTCCAGACGAGCCATTTCGCGCAGCGCTTCCTCCTGGTTCAACCGCCGAGGCGTCCGGACATCCAACGTCGGACGAAATGGCATGCCCTGATTCCGCACCAACTGCTTGAGGCTCACGTCCACAAACGTGCTCAGACTCATGCCAAGCTCGTCAAGAATGGCTGCTGCCTCTTCCTTCGTCTTGGCGTCGATCGTGAGTGTGGTACGTTCCTTGGTTCCCGCCATGATATTCCTTCCATTGATGCTTATGCCATACACATTTTATATGCCTATTGTGTGCATGACACAAGCATCGTTACTACTGCCGGTAGTAGCTGAGGAAGTCGGTGAGCTTGGCGGTGGCGTCCTTGAGGACCTCGATGCGCGGCAGGTACACGATGCGGAAGTGATCAGGTTCATGCCAGTTGAACCCGCCGCCGCGCGTGATGAGGATGCGTTCGTCGTGCAGCAGGTCGAGGGCGAACTGCTCGTCGTCGGAGATGTTGAACTTCTTCACGTCGAGCTTGGGGAAGATGTAGAACGCGGCCTTCGGCTTGACCGCGGTCACGCCGGGAATGGAGTTCAACGCGTTGTAGATGTAGTCGCGCTGTTCGTAGATGCGGCCGCCGGGCACGATGTAGTCGTTGACGCTCTGATGGCCGCCGAGCGCGGTCTGTACGATGGACTGAGCCGGCACGTTCGAGCAGATGCGCATGTTGGTGAGCATGTTGAGGCCCTCGATGTAGTCCCTGGCCACGTTCTTGTTGCCGCTGAGCACCATCCAACCCACGCGGTATCCGGCGATCATATGCGACTTGGACAGGCCGGAGAACGTCACGCAGAACAGGTCGGGCGCCAGCGAGGCGATGGAGACATGCTGCAGGCCGTCCATGACCAGACGGTCGTAGATCTCGTCGGAGAAGATCATGAGCTGGTGCTCGCGGGCGAGGTCGACGATCTGCTGGAGCACCTCCTTCGGGTAGAGCGCGCCCGTGGGGTTGTTCGGGTTGATGACCACGATCGCCTTGGTCTTGTCGGTGATCTTGGACCGCATGTCGTCGATGTCCGGATACCATTCGGACTGCTCATCGCACAGGTAGTGCACGGCGGTGCCGCCGGCCAGATTCACGCAGGCGGTCCACAGTGGGTAGTCGGGGCTGGGGATGAGCACTTCGTCGCCGTTGTCGAGCAGGGCGGACATCGACAGGTTGATCAGCTCGCTCACGCCGTTGCCGGTATAGATGTCGTCGATGGAGACGTTCGGCAGGTTCTTCAGCTGCGCGTACTGCATGATGGCCTTGCGTGCGGAGAACAAACCCTTGGATGCGGAGTAGCCTTCGCATTCGGGCAGCTGGTGGGCCATGTCGTAGATGACCTCGTCCGGGGTGCGGAAGCCGAACGGCGCCGGGTTGCCGATGTTCAATTTGAGTACATGGGTGCCGGTGGCCTCCATGCGGGCCGCCTCGTCGACCACGGGGCCTCGCACGTCGTAGAGCACGTTGTCGAGCTTGGTGGATTTGGTGAAACGGCGCATGGGATGTCCTTTCGGGGATGAGGCGGGTGTTGGGGAGGATGAATCAGGCATCGGTGAGGATGAGGCGGACGATGACGGGGAGGATGACGATGAAGATGCCGGGGACGCGTCGGCGGTCAGATCGAGGGATCGCCGCGAATCGGGCTGCGACCCGGAGGAGGACCCCCGCTCCATAGGACCGTTTCCGGCGGCAAGCCAATCCTCGCTGACATTCAGCGTAGCGGCGAGGAACCGCATGATGTCGGGACGCGGCGTGGTCTTGCCGCTGACGTACTGACTGATGTGGCTTTTGCCGAGCTTTACGCCACGGGTTGACGCCGCGTGAATGAAGTCGACCTGTTTCATATGGCGGAGGGCCATGGCTTGGTTCAATCGCGACGCGAAGGTTGCGGTGCTCATCGATATGCCCCGATTCCTAAGTTCAATTTCCTTGGATCTGGATCAGATCATAGCACGATGACACGAAACGACAATCCTGAAGTTCAATTTCAAGACGCATTCTTATACCCCCTTACCAGCACCCCTTCGCAACATATTGAACTTTTTATATATAGACGTCGTGTTTCCGATGAAAAAACGGCACGAATCCCCACCGCTTTTCTCGAGCAACTTTTGCTAGTTTTATGAAAACTCAAGAAAAGATAGCTTACAAATATTCGGGATGCGCCAAGCCACTCGAGTGAAGATTCGCATCCGAAGGCAGGCAGCTTCCTGACTCTCCCCCGATCAGTCCGGAGTCAACTCAGTGTCAGTTCAACGGTCAGGGGAACACCCGACGCCGGTATCACCTATCGGCAGCATCTTCGATGACGACCTTGAACACACTCACGCCCCCGACTATCGGTTCAACGAAACGTTGAGATATGCGTTGAACCACCGGGCGACGCCGTCGTCGTTATTCGAGGGGCAGGTTTCATCGGCGATGTTCAATACTTGGGGATTGGCGTTGGCGACCGCCACTCCCCTACCGGCGGCCTTCAGCATGGCGATGTCGATGAGATCGTCGCCGAACGCGGCCGTATGGTTCAACGGTACGTCCATCCGCTCGGCCAGCAGTCGCAGCGAATGCTCCTTGTTGGCGAGCGGGTTCATCAGCATCCACATCACGCCTTCGCTGATGCTGATGTCGAAGTCCGGCGGAATCAGCTCCCTCAGTCGATGGCATTGTTCCGGCTGCGGGAAGATGATGATCTTGTCGGCGACGCCGTCCGGTACGTCCCGGAAGTTGGTCATCCGCCAGGTCTGGGTCTTCCAGAATTCAGTGACGTCGAAGTTGGTGTATCGGACATCGTTCATGACGATGCCGAGTCGAATGCCGGGAAACTCCTCCAGCAGGAACCGGCAGACCTCGCAGGCCCGAGCCGAGGAGAACCCGACCTTGAGCAGGTGACCGTCCTCGGGGATTCTCCCGCTGGTCAGCAGATCATAGTCGGAGCTGCCGGGATCGAAATCGATGAGCGCACCGTTGAGGTAGACGCAGGCGTCCACGGGCAGTCGGTCGACCAGCGGTTTCGCGGTGCTGACCGGCCGGGCCGTGGAAACCGCGAATCGGATGCCGGCGTCGTGCAGTCGGTTCGCGGCGTCGACGGCATATTGCGTCAGAAAACGCTGCTCGAAGGTGGCGCCGTCGTGCAGCAGGGTACCGTCGAGATCGACGACCACGAGATCGAGGTCGTTCCGGTCATTGCGCATCATCTGGTTCATGTGGTGTTTCGACTTCCGATTCCGATGTTCGAGATGGCTGAGATAGAAGAAAAACCCGCGGGCATCAAGCGTCCGCGGGTTTCCGCAAGTTCATGGTTGTCGGTCGTCGGCGATCAGCCGATGCCGTACTTGGTCATCAGACCGAGAACGATGATGATGGCCACCCAGATCAGCGCCACGATCACCGTCAGACGGTTCAGGTTCTTTTCCGCCACACCGGAGGTGCCGGCATTCGCCGTGAGACCGCCGCCAAACATGTCGGAAAGACCGCCACCCTTGCCCTTGTGCATCAGGATGAGCAGCGTGAGCAGCACGCTGGCGATCACCACGATGATTTCAAGAATGATCTTGACGATTGTCACTTGTTACCTCCGAAATTCGACCTTGATAAGGGTACCTCATAGCCCGGAAAATCAGTTTCGCTCCGCCTTCCGCCGGATCCCCTACCGGCGGGCCGATGCGGCCTTGTCGGTGAGGCGAGCGATCGACGCGAACTCGTCGGCGTCCAGCGAGGCGCCGCCCACCAGGAATCCGTCGATGTCCCGTCCCTCCTGCATGAGCTGCGTGGCGTTGGATGCGTTGACCGATCCACCGTACAGGATGCGCACCTGCTGCGCCACGTCGTCGCCATACACCTCGCCGAGATGGGCGCGGATCGCGGCGGCCGCCTCCTGCGCCGACTGCGGGGTGGCCACCATGCCCGTGCCGATGGCCCACACCGGCTCGTAGGCGATCACCATCTGCGCGGCCTCCTTGTCGTTGAGGTCGCGGATCACGTCCTGCACCTGTCCGACGGCGTATTCCAGTTCGATGCCCTGCCGGCGTTCCTCGAAGCTCTCCCCCACGCACAGGATCGGCTTCATGCCCGCGGCGAGCACCGCCCGCACCTGATCGACGATGTTCGCGTCATCCTCGGGATGGTACTTGCGCCGTTCGGAATGACCGACCAGCACATACGTACAGCCCAGTCGGGCCAGCATGTCCGCGGAGACGTCGCCGGTGAACGCGCCCTGATTGGTGACCGAAACGGCCTGTGCGCCGTAGGTGATCTTCAGACGGTCGGCCTCGATGAGCACCTGCACGCTGCGGATCGACGTGAACGGCGGCATCAGCGTCACCTCGCAACGACGGAAGCCGAAATGCGCGTCGCGTAGCGTCCACGCCAGCTTCTGCACGAAATACGTGGCCTCCAGATGATCGAAGTTCATCTTCCAGTTGCCAGCGACGATGGGAATGCGTTTCGATGCCAAGGGCCGTCCTTTCACCACGTTCACCATGTGAATTCACACGAATCGGCATATGGCCATGTGTCGTTTTGCGGCCATATGTGCAGCCATATTAAGGGACTCCCGTCCGGGACCGGATGGATCCGCGAGGATCGTCCGGCCGCGAACGGGAGTCCGTTGATGCGATCGACTACTCAAGCACGCTCAGACCGGGCAGGGTCTTGCCCTCGAGGAACTCGAGGGAGGCGCCGCCGCCGGTGGAGATGTGCGAGAAGCCATCCTCCGGGAAGCCGAGGTTGCGCACGGCCGAAGCGGAGTCGCCGCCGCCGACGATGGTGAACGCACCGGCGTGGGTGGCGTCAACCAGAGCCTGGGCCACGGCCTTGGTGCCTTCGGCGAAGGTCGGAACCTCGAACACGCCCATCGGGCCGTTCCACACGACGGTCTTGGAGTCGACGATCTTGTCGTGGAAGAGCTGGCGGGTCTTCGGGCCGATGTCGAGGCCCTCCTCGTCGGCCGGGATGGCGTCGGCGTCCACGACCTTCGGGTCGATGACCGCGTCGTCGCCTGCCGGGAAGCCGGGGTTGACGACGATGTCGACGGGGAGCAGGAGCTCGACGCCGTTCTTCTTGGCGGTCTCCATGTAGCCCTTGACGGTTTCGATGTTGCTCTCGTCGAGCAGGGAGTTGCCGACCTCGTAGCCCTCGGCCTTGAGGAAGGTGTAGGCCATGCCGCCGCCGATGATCAGGCGGTCGACCTTGCCGAGCAGGTTGGAGATGACGCCGAGCTTGTCGGCGACCTTGGCGCCGCCGAGCACTGCGGTCAGCGGGCGATCCGGGTTCTCGGTGGCCTTGGACAGCGCGGTGACTTCCTTCTCCACCAGCAGACCGGCGGCGGCCGGCAGATCGGCGGCCACGTCGTAGTTGGAGCCCTGGGCGCGGTGGACCACACCGAAGCCGTCGGAGACGAAGACCTCGCCGAGCTCGGCGATCTTCTTGGCGTAGGCGGCACGCTCCTCGGCGTTCTTGCTGGTCTCTTCGGGGTTGAAGCGCACGTTCTCCAGCAGCACCACGTCGCCGTCCTTCATGGCGGCGACCTTGGCGTGGGCGTCCTCGCCGTAGGTGTCGGCGGCCAGTGGAACCTCGATGCCGAGCAGCTCGCCCAGACGCTTGGCGACCGGGGCCAGGCTCAGCTCGGGAACGACCTTGCCCTTCGGACGGCCGAGGTGGGCCATCAGAATGACCTTGGCACCCTGCTCGCGCAGAGCCTTGATGGTCGGCAGAGCGGCCTTGATGCGACCATCGTCGGTAATGGTCGTACCGTCCAGCGGAACGTTGAAATCAGCGCGGACCAGCACGCGCTTACCCTGGAGATTTCCGAGGTCCTTGAGAGTTTTCATTGATATCCTTTCCAGCTGCGGCGCAGCGTTTGAAAGACCGCGGGAACCGTCCCGCGCCTTCCGCGTCCCGTGCGCCATTTGGAATCTTACCCTGTCAGCGGGATAAAGCTCCATAGCAACTCGGGGAATTTCGTCGAATGAGAAACGTCCGCGCACATGGTCATGGGCATGTGCGCGGACGTTTCACCTTGCACGTCTCACATTGTGCAAGTCACTAAGTCACTCTTCGTTGCTCTCCGCGGCCCGCTGCTTCTCGACCTTGTTGGCCAGCTGCAGCAGTCGGCGGATACGGCCGGCGATGGCGTCCTTGGTGACGGGCGGATCGGCCAGACGGCCCAGCTCCTCCAGGCTCGCGTCACGATGGTCGAGTCGGAGCTGTCCGGCGGCGCGCAGGTTCTCGGGCACGTCGTCGCCGAGGATCTTGAACGCCTTCTGCACCTTCTCGCTGGCCTCGACGGCGGCCTTGGCGCTACGGCGCATGTTCGCGTCGTCGAAGTTCGCCAGTCGGTTCGCCTTGCCGCGGGATTCGCCATCGTTGCGCTTGCCGCTCCATTCGCGAGCGGTGCGCGTGGCGCCCATCAGGGTGAGCATGCGTTCGATCACGTCGGGATCGCGCAGGGTCACCCTTTCGGAGCTGCGCACCTGACGGGCCTTGGCCGTGATGCCGAGGCGGCGTGCGGCGCCGACCAGCGCCAGCGCGGCTTCGGAGCCGGGGCAGACGATTTCGAGATAGCTGGCCTTGCCCGGATCGGACAGCTCGCCGTGGGCGAGGAACGCGCCGCGCCATGCGGCCTTGATCTGGGCGATGTTGCCGGAGACGATCTCTGCGGGAAGACCGCGCACGGGGCGCTTGCGACGGTCGAGCAGACCGGACTGCAGCGCCAGGGCGCCGCCGGCCTTCAGCACACGGACGGAATACCGCTCCACGGTGCCGGTAGGGGTCTTGCGCGCCACCTTGATCAGGTCGGCTTCGTGGCCGTAGACCTCCTGAATGGTACGCTGAAGCCATTGAGCTGCATTGAGGGAGTCGAATTGGCTTTCGACGACGATATGACGTTGGATCAGATGAAGACCTCCGCCGAAGCGGATCATAGCGGCTGCCTGCGCCTTCTTGGCGGCGGGCAGCTCATCATCGATAGCGGCGAGTTCGCTTTTGACCTCATCAACCAGAGCCAAGAGCTATCCTCCTTTAAATTGTACAGCTTCATATCGGCATGAAAAGGGTGATCGGCGGCAGGTCGGCACACTTTCGCACCGATCTTCCGGCTTACCCAATCAGCTGGACAAAATCAATGGTTATTTCACCGGTCATCCCGATTATTTCGAGATGTGAGACGAATTGCCGTGGCGGGTCTGGGAGCCGTCCGATCAGTGCTGCTTCGGCAGTTCACGGGCCGATACGCTGACGTTGAGACCGTGGGCCCTGAGCCGTTCGGCCAGCGCGTGGCTCATGGCCACGGAACGATGCTGGCCGCCGGTGCATCCGATCGCGATGGTGACGAAGTGCTTGTCCTCGCGCGAATACCCCTTGATGGCCGTGAGGATGGCGTCGGAGTAGGAGTCGAGGAATCTGGCCGCACCGTCGCTGGAAAGCACGTAGTCAGCCACTGGCTTGTCGTTGCCGTTGAGATCGCGCAGCTGCGGCACCCAGAAGGGATTGGGCAGGAACCGTACGTCGGCCACGAAGTCGGCGTCAAGCGGCACCCCGTACTTGAATCCGAAGCTGAAGATGTGCACGGCCACGGTGGTGGGCCCGGTGCCCAGCAGCGCGTCGTACAGTTTGGTCGACAGCTCGTGGATGCTCAGGCTGGAGGTGTCGATCACGAAGTCGGCGCGCTCCTTGAGACCGCCGAGCAGCGTCCGCTCCTCGTTGATGCCGTCGATGAGACGGCGGCCGTGCTGCAGCGGGTGGGGCCGGCGCACCGACTCGTACCGCTTGATCAGCACGTCGTCGGTGGCGTCGAGGAACAGGATCCGGTATTTGACGCCGAGATCGTCGAGGTGGCTGAACACCTGCGCCAGATCGTCGAAGTATCCGCGGGAGCGCACGTCGATGACGGCGGCGAGCTTGTGGACCTTGGATCCGGACGACGTCATCATGTCGACCAGCGGGACGAGCAGGATGGGCGGCAGGTTGTCGACCACGTACCAGCCCATGTCCTCCACGCTGTCCGCGGCGCGGGATCGGCCCGCGCCGGACATGCCGGTGATCAGCAGGACCTCGAATTCGTTGGCCGGCTGCGGGGTGCCGGTCTGCGTTGCGGCAGCGTTGGGTTCCACGTCGTTCGTCGTCATCACAGCACCTCCTGAAGCGCCAGACGGATGGTGCCGTCGAGGTGCGGCGGCAGGGCGTCGAAATCGGTGCCGGTCATGTACGCCAGCTGCGGAATGGCCTGATACAGCAGCATCTCCTCGCCGCCGATCGCCAGACCGCCCTTGCGTCGGTACGCCTGCATGAGCAGGGTGGGACGCGGGTCGTAGATCACGTCGAGCAGGATGCCGTTGAGATCCCCGGTGTCGTACGGAAGGATCGCCGAGGCGGTGGAGTCGGCGGCGTGGGAGGGCAGCGTGCTGATCACGATGCGTTCGGTGCCGATGATCTCCGGGATCTGCCGCAGGGAGATCACGTCAACGCTCATGCCGAACGTCTGCGCGAGCGGGGCAATGGCATGGGCCTTGTCCGCATGGCGAGCCGCGATGGTCACATGTTCGATCTGCATGGTGGAGCACGCGGCGATGGCCGAGCACGCGGTGTTGCCGGATCCGATGATCAGCGCCTTGGCCGGCAGCGTCGCATACGTGGCGTCGTCGTTCCTGCCGTGCTTCCTCAGGGCGTTGGTGATCGCCAGATTGATGCCCGCCACGTCGGTGTTGTACAGGCGGATGCCCGGGCCGGAGGCGCCGGGTCGCCAGTCGAAGATCGCGGTGTTGGCCACGCCGAGCTTTTCGGCCCAGCGGTTGGCGGTCTGTCCCATGGGCATGATCGCCTTCTTCAGCGGCATGGTCAGGCTCAGCCCGTGCCAGCGCGGATCGAGTTCGCCGATGAAATCCCCGAGGGACAGTTCATCCACCTCGTGGCTGTCGTAGAACCAATCGTCAAGGCCCATGGCCTTGTAGGCGGTGTTGTGGATCAACGGCGACAGTGAATGCGAAATGGGCTTGCCCAGCACGGCGGCACGGTGCCTGATTTCTGTCATGACGTGCATCTCCTTCGTCTCTTGACTTATGCTACCGCTCACATCCTGACAATCAAATCCGATCCGTCCGGCAACGGAGGCTCCCCGCCGCGCCGGATCCGGTCCGCGGACCGCCCCATGGACCGATCCGCGACGCGGTCCGGACCTGACGCATTGCGCTCACCGGTGCAGGGCCTCGTAGATCGTGCGGGCCTTCTTCTCGCCGATTCCCGGCACGTCAAGGAAATCCTTCTCCTCGGCCTCGCGCATGGCCCTGACCGAGCCAAAATGCTTGAGCAGCCGCTTCTGGTATGCCAGTCCGACGCCGGGGATGTCGTCCAGCGCGGAACGCAGCGATCCCTTGGCCCGGGTCTCGCGATGGTAGGTGATCGCGAACCGGTGGGATTCGTCCCTCACCCGCTGCAGCAGGTACATGCCCTCGGACTGGCGTCTGAGGATGACCGGGTAGTCGTCGTCCGGCAGCCAGACCTCCTCGAGACGCTTGGCGAGACCGCACAGCGCCACATCGTCCACGCCGCAGTCCGCCAGCGCGCGTGCGGCCGCCTGCACCTGGGGCTGGCCGCCGTCGACCACGATGAGGTTCGGCTTGTAGGCGAAATGACGGTGATCCGTGTTCTGCTGCACGATGTCCTGACCGGCCGCATCCCACGTCGTGGTCCCGGCATCGGTCTGCGGGGATTCGCCGCCGGATCGTGATTCGATCCCTCCAGCCTGTTCCGCGGCCTTGGCGATCCTCCGTTCGTTGTCGATGCTCTCGCCCGTGTCGCCGGCGATGTTGCCATGGCGGAACCGCCGGGTCAGCGTCTCATACAGGGCCGTGGTGTCGTCCACCGCCCCCTTGCCGTCCTTGCCCCGGATGGCGAACCGGCGGTATTCGCTTTTCTTGGCCACGCCGTCCTCGAACACCACCATGGAGGCCACCTGGAAGATGCCGCCCACGGTGTTGGAGATGTCGTAGCATTCGATGCGCAGCGGCGCCCGGTCCAGTCCCAGCGCCTTCGCGATGTCGTTCATGGCCTTGGTGCGCAGGCCGACGTCCTTGATGCGGCTCATCTTGCTGCGCTGTAGCGCCTGACGGGCGTTCTCCCCCGCCCGGTCCATCAGCGTCTTCTTATCGCCGCGCACGGCCACGCGAATGGTGACGGCGCCGCCGCGCAGACCGGTCAGCCATTGTTCGAGCTCCTCTCGCCGACTCGGCTCGATCGGCACCAGCACCTCCCGCGGCACCGGCGCGATCGGGGCGAGCAGGTCGGCCCGCCCGGTCCGCTCCTGCCGCATGTTGCGGGTTCTGGTGGCCTGCGCCCGCGTCCTCGCGTCCGTGGCGGTGACGGTCTGCGTGCTGCCGAGCGCGTCGCGGCCGGTCGAGATCACCGTCTGTTCGCCCGTCTCTCCGGAGTCGCCCGTCTCGCCGGCCGTTCCAGCATCGCCGGCAGCCGGGGTCTCCCCCGTCGCCTCCGCATACACCTGAGTGATCAGATCGGCGATCAGATCGGCGTCCGACACGTCCTCCACGCGCTCGACGTTCCAGTTGCGTTCGCCGCGGATCGAGCCGGACCGCACGAAGAAGGCGTGGACCGAGGACTCCAGTTCGTCGGTGGCGAAGCCGAAGACGTCGGCGTCGACCTGATCGTCGAACACCACGGCGTTCTGCTGCATCACCGTGCCGAGCATCTGGATCTGGTCGCGAAGACGCGCCGCCTTCTCGAACTCCAGTTCGGCGGCCGCCTGCTTCATGTCGGCGGTGAGCTGTGCGACGTATGACTTGCCGAGCCTGCCGGTCATCACGCCGACGAGCTGCTCACACATCGTGCGATGCTCCTCGGCCGAGACGCCGCCGACGCAGGGCGCCGAGCATTTGCCGATGGAGGCGAGCAGGCAGGGGCGTCCGGTCATCTGCGCCTTGCGGAACGCGTTGTCGGTGCAGGTGCGTACGGGGAAGCTTTTCAGCAGTCGGTCGAGCGACTGCCGCACGTCCCAGACCTTGGCGTAGGGGCCGAAGTACCGAGTGCCACGGCGTTTGCGGCTGCGCGTGATCCACACCCGCGGATACTCCTCGCCGATGGACAGCGCCAGATACGGGTAGGTCTTGTCGTCGCGGAACACCACGTTGAACCGGGGATCGAATTCCTTGATCCACGTGTATTCCAGCGTCAGGGCCTCCAGTTCGGTGCCGACGACCGTCCATTCGAGGCTGCGGGCGGTGAGCACCATGGTCTGGGTGCGCGGGTGCAGCTGGTAGAGCGGCTGGAAGTAGTTCGTCAGCCGGTTGCGCAGGTTCTTCGCCTTGCCGACGTAGATCACGCGGCCTTCGCCGTCACGCCACTTGTAGACGCCCGGTTCGGCGGGGATGTCGCCGGTCTTCGGGCGGAACAGGTCGCGGGAGTCGCCGAGCAGCGGGGCGCCGTTGGCGTTGACCCGGTGGCCGTTGTCCGGGCCATCTCCGTGTCCGTCATCTCCGTGCCCGACGGCACCGAGGGCATCGGCCGCCTGCCTGTTGCGTATGTCGTCCGCGGTCCTCTGCCATACGTCGGGCGAATGTCGTTCCAGCATTCCCGATGCCATCGGCCTACTCCAGTCCCAGCATGGGCTTGAGGAACCGGCCGGTCCACGACTCGTCGCACTCGGCCACCTGTTCCGGCGTGCCTTCGGCGACGACGGTGCCGCCGCCGTCACCGCCTTCCGGACCGAGGTCGATGATCCAGTCGGCGGACTTGACCACGTCGAGGTTGTGTTCGATCACGATGACGGTGTTGCCCTTGTCCACGAGGCTCTGCAGCACGCCGAGCAGCTTGCGCACGTCCTCGAAATGCAGGCCGGTGGTCGGCTCGTCGAGGATGTACACGGTCTTGCCGTCGGAACGCTTCTGCAGTTCGGTGGCGAGCTTCACGCGCTGCGATTCGCCGCCGGAGAGCGTCGGCGCGGGCTGGCCGAGGCGGATGTAGCCGAGGCCCACGTCCACGAGCGTGTTGAGGTAGCGCGAGATCGAGGGGTAGGCCTTGAAGAAGTCGGCCGCCTCCTCGATGGGCATGTTGAGCACGTCGGCCACGGTCTTGCCGTTGTATTTCACCTCGAGGGTCTCGCGGTTGTACCGCTGGCCGTGGCACACCTCGCAGTCCACGTACACGTCGGGCAGGAAGTTCATCTCGATCTTCAGCGTGCCGTCGCCGTGGCAGGCCTCGCAGCGCCCGCCCTTGACGTTGAACGAGAACCGTCCCGGCCCGTAGCCGCGCACCTGAGCCTCGGGGGTCTTGGCGAACAGCTGACGGATCTTGTCCCACACGCCGGTGTAGGTGGCGGGATTGGATCGGGGCGTGCGGCCGATGGGGTTCTGGTCCACGTGGATGACCTTGCGCAGCTGGTCGACGCCCTCCACGCGGGTGTGCTTGCCCGGCACGATGCGGGCGCCGTTGAGCCTGTCGGCGAGCACCGGATAGAGGATGGTGTTCACCAGCGTGGACTTGCCGGAGCCGGAGACACCGGTGACGCAGGTGAACACGCCGAGCGGGAAGTTCACCCTGATGTTCTTGAGGTTGTTCTCGCGGGCCCCCACCACGGTGAGCGCCTTCGTGCGCCTCGCCTTGCGGCGGCGCTTCGGCACCTCGATGGCGCGGCGTCCGGCGATGTAGTCGCCGGTGATGGACCGTTTGGCGTCGACGAGATGGTCCGCGGGGCCGGAGTAGACGACCTCTCCCCCGTGTTCGCCCGCGCCGGGACCGATGTCGACCAGCCAGTCGGCCTCCTCGATGGTCTCCTGATCATGCTCGACCACGATCAGGGTGTTGCCGAGGTCGCGCAGATGGTGCAGGGTTTCGATCAGGCGCTCGTTGTCGCGCTGGTGCAGGCCGATGGACGGCTCGTCGAGCACGTACATCACGCCGACCAGACCGGAGCCGATCTGGGTGGCCAGACGGATGCGCTGCGCCTCGCCGCCGGACAATGTGGCGGCGGCGCGTGACAGCGTCAGGTAGTCGAGGCCGACGTCGTTGAGGAAGCCGAGGCGGGCGCGGATCTCCTTGAGCACCTCGCCGGCGATCATGGCGGCCGAGCCGGTGAGCTTCAGCCCGTTCACCCATGCCAGCGCCCTGCGCACGGGCATGTCGCACACGTCGAAGATGGACCTGCCGTCCACGGTCACGGCCAGCACCTCGGGCTTGAGCCTCTTGCCGCCGCATTCCTGGCAAGGCACCTCGCGCATGTACGACTCGTAGTACTGCTTCATCGCATCGGAGTCGGTTTCGTCGTGCCGGCGCATGAGCGTGCGCACCACGCCCTCGAATCCGGTGGAGTATTCACGGAGCCTGCCCCACCGGTTGCGGTAGGAGACCCGCACCTTGAAGTCGTGGCCGTACATGATGGCCTGACGGACGTCCTTCGGCAGGTCCTTCCACGGGGTGTCCATGGAGAAGCCCATCTCGTCAGCCAGTCCCTCGAGCACATGGCCGTAGTACTGCGAGGTGGTCTTGCTGTTCGACCACGGTTCGATCACCCCTTCGGCCAGCGACTTCTCCGGATCGGAGATCACCAGTTCCGGGTCGATCTCCAGCTTGAAGCCGAGGCCGGTGCACACCGGGCAGGCGCCGTAGGGGGCGTTGAACGAGAAGGTGCGAGGTTCGATCTCGTCGAGCTCCAGCTGATGGCCGTTGGGACAGCTGCGGTGTTCGGAGAACGGCTGTCGGCGGGCCGGATCCTTGGCGTCCACGTCCACGAAGTCGGCGACCACCGTGCCGCCGGTAAGCTTCAGCGCGGTCTCCACGGAATCGGTGAGACGCTGACGCATGCCGTCCTTGACCACCAGTCGGTCCACCACCACCTCGATGGTGTGCTTCTTCTGCTTGGTGAGCGTGATGTCGTCGGAAAGCTGCCTCATCTCGCCGTCGATCAGGGCTCGGGCGTAGCCGTCCGAACGCAGGGTCTCGATCAGCTCCACGAACTCGCCCTTGCGGCCCTTGACCACGGGGGCGAGGATCTGGAATCGGGTGCGCTCCGGCCTGGCCATCAGCGTGTCCACGATCTGCTGCGGGGTCTGGGCCGTGACCAGTTCGCCGCATTCGGGGCAGTGCGGCACGCCGGTGCGGGCGAACAGCAGTCGCAGGTAGTCATACACCTCGGTGATGGTGCCGACGGTGGAGCGGGGATTGCGGTTCGTGGTCTTCTGATCGATGGAGACGGCGGGGCTCAGGCCTTCGATGAAATCGACATCGGGCTTGTCCATCTGGCCGAGGAACTGGCGGGCGTAGGCGGACAGCGACTCCACGTAGCGACGCTGACCTTCGGCGAACAGGGTGTCGAACGCCATCGAGGATTTGCCGGAGCCGGAAAGCCCGGTGAACACGACCATGCGGTTGCGGGGGAAGGAAAGGTCGACGTTCTTGAGGTTGTGTTCGCGAGCGCCCTGGACGACGATCTTGCGGTCGTTGGGCGTGTGGGAGAGGTCGGCGATGAGGGTGCCGTCGGTCTGGTCGCCGTCGTGCAGCCAGGTGATGGGTTCGTCGGTGTTGGCGGTGGTGTCGCCGGTGTTGGTGGAGTGCTGTGGTGTGGTCGGTGTGGTCGTGTCGGTCACGATTCCTCTGCTTCGCTTGGCTTGGGCTTCCGTTGTGTTCGCCCTCTAGGATAGCGCAGCGTGCCGTGTGGTTCGAACATCAGTTCGATGTCGGCGTAGAGGCGTGTGATGGCGTTTGCGTGCCGGCGTGAGGTGCCATGCGGTCAGTAGCCGTGGGCGTGGAGGGTGGCGTCGTCGAAGCCGAAGTAGTGGCCGATTTCGTGCATGACGGTCTTACGGATCTGGTCGACGAGTTCCTCGTGGGTGCGGCAGATGCGTTCGTGGGGGCCTTTGAAGATGGTGATGATGTCGGGCATGACGCCGCCGTAATCGTTGCTGCGCTGCGGCAGGGGTATGCCTTCGTAGAGGCCGAGCAGTTCGCCGTCGGGGTCGTCCATGGTGGCGAGTTCTCGGTCGTCGGATTCGTCGGCCATGGCGATGCCGATGTTGTTCAGTGCCTGGTGGAAGCGCGGCGGGATGCGTTGCAGGGCCTCTTCGATGGCGTGTTCGAATTCGTCGTCGCTGATGCGCATGCGTAGCTCCGTTCTTTCAGACCGTTACAACGTGATACCCGGATTGGCTTCCAGCACTGCTCTGTACACGCGTTGCGCGTCATATTTCGACAGTACGCCGACAGGTCTTTCATCAAGGAAGATGTCACGCGGTACATCGAGAATCTGTGAGCACCTCACGACCGAGGGTTTGGTCAGACATTCACCGGATCGGTGACGGTCAGTCCCCTGAGACGTGCAGCCGCTTCGGATTGCGCATATGCCGGCAGACTTTTGACAGTGGTCATCCTGACACCCCGCTTTCCTAGTGGCTACAAGCATACCCGCTATGGGCTCGTCGAGGATGAACGAACAGCCCAGGGCGCAAGCATGTTATCGGTCGGAGACCTGTTCCTTCGATGGTTCGGAATCATCCAACAGCTTACGAGGATTCGAGATTTTCAAGGCGTCACAGAAACGCAGCGCCGTACCAAGAGACATGTTCTCGATAGGGCGGATATTGTTTTCAAACGCGGCTATTCGCGCTCGATTCACGCCATCAACTTTTTCGGCTAGCTGTTCTTGTGTCATTCCTCGTTTCAACCGTAGTTCTCTCAGACTCATCTCAACCTGCCTTTATTGATTTTCCGGTGACTCTGGTTCTGCCGTTTCCACGACACCGTCACCGCTCATGGAATCCGCCCTGAAACAGTTCTCCATGCGTACCGCACCGCAATAGCAGAATGGAAGGCTGGGACGCATGAGGCTGATACACCAGCACGACATCCACCCTGCCCTCCCAGATATGCGCGTCCATACGACCGTTGTACAGTCCACCACGATTGCCCAGCACATGGGGAACGTATCCGCTAGGCAAGGTTCCCTCATCGATCAGTTCCTGAAACGCTTCCTTCAATTCGGGAATCATCTCGGGATGCTCCATTTTCAGCCTGCGGAAATCGCTTTTGAATTTTTCCGTGGGCTTAAGCCGGTACCTCACTCATCGCCCTCCAGATATTCCATCAGAGAATCCGCATCACCGAACGACGGCAGAGTGTCAGGAACAACGCCCATCGTTATGGCCTGTCCCTCGGTAATGGCCTTCATGGTTTCCTCGTTCGGAACGAATCCGTTTCGATTGGCCGCCACATAGTTCACCAGCAATGCGTTAGCCGCATCTTGGGCCGTGACGCCGTTAATCGCGGCAGCCTGCTCCAGACTCGACATCAACCGATCGCTGATCGTTATCGTTGCCATACCGCACCTCCTGTTTTTCTTGTGTACGTCTTATTTTATCGACCGTGAATGTGGAATCGTTCTCGTCATAAATGATGCCGGAAAGAAGCCAGACCCCTACCGTTACCGCTTATCGGGCGGCTCATCCAACAACTTACGAGGATTCGAGATTTTCAAGGCGTCACAGATTTTAAGCGCCGTACCAAGAGACATGTTTTCAATGTCTAGCACCCCTGTTTCATACCTAGCTATGTGGCTACGATTGCTTAGCCCAGCCTTTTCGGCTAGTTTCTCTTGGGACATTCCGCGCTTAATTCTTAATTCCCTAAGACTCATATCAACCTGCCTTTTATTGACTCTCCGGTGTCTCTGATTCTACGTGGGGATGATGCCGGAACCTGCCGATGCGAATATGGTGTGCGGCCGAATGCCGATGAAGGACGGGCGTGCACGTCTGATTGTCCACCCTGGCGCGGTTTACTACGCAGTGGATTTACGCGGTGGATTTACGCGATAGGACTAGGGATCAGAGGTGAGGGATGGATAGCGAGCTGTTCGAGCGGGCTTCGGTGCCGCGGGCGTATTTCAGCCTGTCGATGCCGGTGGTGATGAGCATGCTGGTCACGCTGGTGTACAACATGGTGGACACGTATTTCATTGCGCATACCGGTGACGCGAACATGGTGGCGGGGGTGTCGCTGTCGGCTCCCGTGTTCATGGTGATGATCGCGATCGGCGACATCTTCGGCTTGGGCGGCAGTTCGGTGATCTCCCGGCTGTTCGGCCAGCATCGGTATGCGGATGGTCGGCGGCTGAGCGTGTTCTGCTTCTATGGTTCGCTGCTGGTCGGCGCGCTGGTGCTGACGCTTGGCCTGGTGTTCCGCGGGCCGATTCTGGCGATGCTGGGTGCGAACGAGGCGACGTGGGTGCATGCGTCGGCGTATTACACGTGGATCATCATCGGTTCGCCGCTGATCATCATGTCGATGACGCCGGTCAATCAGCTGCGTACGGAGGGCCATGCGGTGCCGTCGATGATCGGCCAGATCGCGGGCACGGTGCTGAACATCATCCTCAATCCGCTGTTCATTCATGTGTTCGGCTGGGGTGCGGCCGGTTCGGCGTTGGCCACGGTGCTGGCGAACGTGTGTACCGACGCCTATCTGGTGTGGTTCCTGATGTTCCGCAGTACGAATCTTTCGGTCGATCCGCGGCTCATGCTCATGCGCTATTCGGGGGTCGTGCGGAAGCCGAGCGTGAAAACGTATGGCCGGGCGTTCGTGGAGCGTCCAGTGCCGGTGCGGCGTCGGCGTCTGAACATCTCGTCGCTGGAGGTGAAGGACGTTCTCGTCATCGGCATTCCCTCGGCGGTGACGAACATCACGCAGAGTTTCGGCATCGTGATGGTGAACCTGTATCTGCTGCGCTATGGCAATGATCCGGTGGCGGCGATGGGTATTGCGCTGAAGGTGGTGATGATCGCGGTGTCGGTGTTCGTCGGGTTCGCGTTCGGCGCGCAGGCGCTGATCGGCTACAACTATGGTGCGCGCAACATGCGTCGTCTGGCGTCGATCCTGCGGTTCTCGTATCTGTTCCTCTCCGCGTTCGCAATCGTCATGACCGTGGTGCTCAGCCTGTTCGACCGCCGGCTCATGGCGTTCTTCATCAACGACCTGCATATCATCGACCTGGGTGCCGGCATGCTGCGCGTACAGCTGCTGAGTCTGGTGTGCGTGGGCGTCGTCATGGTGACCACCTGCACGTTCCAGTCGACCGGCAAGGCGTTGGGCGCGTTCATCCTGTCGATCAGCCGTCAGGGCGTGGTGCTGGTGATCGTACTGACGGTCGCCTCCCGTGTCGCGGGTTACGATGGGGTGATCGCCTCGCAGGCCATCGCCGATCTCATCACGATGATCATCGCCATCGTGCTGTTCGTCGTCATGCTGCCGGAGCTGCGGGGCGGGGCGAACACGGATCGGAAGAACACCGACGAAACCGACGAGAGGAGATGATCATGACCGTTCGACTGCTGGTCATGGATGTGGACGGCACGCTGACCGACGGGCGCATCATCATAGGGCCGGACGGCGAGGCGCTGAAGACGTTCAACTGCAAGGACGGGTACGGCATCAGCCATCTGCTGCCCGCGGCCGGCATCACCCCGATGATCATCACGGGACGCGATTCGCGGATCCTCGAGCACCGAGCCGCGGAACTGCATATCGACGAGCTGTATCAGGGCGTGCAGGACAAGCTGCCGCTGCTGCATCGCCTGACGGCCGAACGCGGGCTCACCCCGGACGAGGTGGCCTATATCGGCGATGATCTCAACGATCTCGAGGCCATGCGGTTCGCCGGCGTGACCGCGTGCCCGGCCGACGCGGTGCAGGGCATCATGGACATCGTGACCTACGTGTGCCGGCGGGACGGCGGACGCGGGGCCGTCCGCGAATTCATCGAATACCTGATCCGTCTCAACGAACACCGGTAGTCCGCCATTCCCGGGGCCGTCGGGCCGTTGGAAGAGCCGGGAAATCAACCGCGGTCAACGAATGACTACGGCATCGTGAAGACTCCGCGCCGGACGATTACCGTTGCAGCCATGAACGAACACGAACACCACGACGGCGGCACGACGCTGGCCGCCGTCGACAACGACGCCATGACACTGATGGCCTTGCAGGCCATCACGCCGAAACTCCTGCCCGGCAGCAGGTTCCTCTGGACGACCGACTCGCCGAACACGGCGGTACGGAACACCCTGAACCCGATGACCCGACCGAACGTGCTGCTCATGGACATGTCCCTCGGCCGCGACAGCGGCATCACGGTCTGCCGGCGCATCCGATCGAGAACCCCGCATACGCCGATACTCGCCGTCACCTCGTTCCCCCTGCACCTTTATGCACGGTCGGCGGCCGAAGTCGGGGCGCAGGGCATCGTCTCGAAGTCCGACATGCCGGCGCTCGCCAAGGCGCTGCGCCTCGTGGCCGACGGAGGAACCGTCACCTACGACGACGGGACCGGACCCGATCCGATGAGCGCATCCGACACCGAGATCACGTTCGAAACCGCGGAAACGGCCCACCGACGTCTCGCCACCGACCTGTCACAGGATCTGCCCCTGCTGACCGACAAGGAGATCGAAGTACTGGAGATGATGTCACGCGGATACACCTTCGAACGACTGGCGAAGGAATGGCATATCAGTTCCAGCACCATCCGAACCCACGCCCACAGGGCGGAGAAGAAACTGGGGGCCGCCACGCTGGCGCAGGCCATTGCGATCTGGATGAGCGAGGAAAGGGCATGACGATGAGTAAGAGCGAATACACGGTCGAGCGCACGGGCACGACGGAACATTCCTCCGCACCGGCCACGCTATGGCAGCATTTCCGCCAATGGTGGCATGAGCCGCATTTCATCGGTAAGACAGCGCTCGTCATGCTGACGCTGCTGGCGGTCGGCAATGTCACCGCCATG
The DNA here is from genome assembly GCF_002802905.1 of Bifidobacterium simiarum. Classification (GTDB taxonomy): domain Bacteria; phylum Actinomycetota; class Actinomycetes; order Actinomycetales; family Bifidobacteriaceae; genus Galliscardovia; species Galliscardovia simiarum. The sequence goes on along the minus strand of NZ_PEBK01000008.1, from coordinate 4,458 downwards.
GCGAATGGCTCCGACTCCGCCATCGGCGTGCAAGTATGCTATCTCATCGCGTACGCGGCTCTGGCGATCTGGCATCGCTGGCCTCGCATCATGGGACCGGTCCTGCTGGCCGCCATGCCGATCGTATGCTCATACACGCTGGTCTATGCTTTGGCGGACCTCTGGCCGCTGTACGTCGCCGCGCTGCTCGGCATCGGCTACCTCATGCCAAGGTGGTTCGCCGCCGTGGCGCCGATCATCGGCATGGGATTCGAAACCGGTTCGGTCGCACTGCTTTACGGAGGATCGTTCCGCCCGGCCATGTTCGGTGCGCTCAACCCGCTCGTCGACGTCATCGAAGGGGTCACCGGAGCGATGTTCGCGCAGGATTCCGCAGGGGCGACGCAGTCATCCCGGCAATCCTCACCACAGGCCGCCGATTGGAGTCTGATGCCGGTCTCCCCCATCGTCGCGTGTCTGCTGGCCGTGACGTCGACGCTGCTGATGTACGCGTTCGTCGCCTACGGCGCATATGCGAGGAACCGCGACCGACTTCGCGCCGACGCCCGCGAGCAGCGGCTGATCAGGGAGCGGCTGGCGAGAACCCGGCATAACCAACGTCTCGCCGGCATGATCCACGATTCCGTGACCAACGATCTATCCCAGGTGGTGATGCTCGCCTATCAGGCGCGCACGCAGTTCGACGCCGATGCCAACCCGCGGCTGGCCGTGACGATGGACGCCATCGATCAGCGCACGCATGCGGCGCTCGCCGGCATCCATGAGGTGATCGACCTGCTGCTGGACGGCGAGCCGAACGGGAGCGGCTCCCCCACAGGCGATGAGGCGAAGGACATGCACGGGGCCGTTGGCGGGCGAGACGAATCCTCTTCGGACCCCATCGCATCACTGAAGCGGATGGCCGACGCCGAGGAGACCAAACTGCATGAACTGGGATACCGCGGCGTCACCCGCTGGGAAGGGGATGCCATCGCGGCGGATCCCACGCGTCTAGCGCTCGTCGAAGGCCTGCTGAAGGAGATCTACGCGAACGTCCTACGGCATTGCACGTCGGGAGACGACGCCTATCATGTGTTCGTCACACTCGACGACGCCACGGTGCGCATCACCGAGGTGAATCCCGTGCGCGAGGCGCCGGAGGCGATGCGGGGGCTGAGTTCGGGACGCGGACTGGGACTGCACCGCAAGGCGGTGGAGGATGCCGGAGGCGAATTCAACGCCGGCGTCCAGGACGGTACGTGGACGTTGGACGCCATGGTTCCGCTGCGATGATCGGCAGTGATCGGCCGGCTTTCATCACCTTCACGGAAGAGCCGGCCGATGCCATGCGTTTCGGCTATCATCGCCAAGTGAAGCATATGATCCGATGATCCGGCAAAGGAGCAAATGATGACCGACAATGCCGAACACACCCTGGTGCTGGTGTTTCACCCCCATTTGGAAACCGAGTCCGTGGCCAACAGGCGACTGGCCGAAGCCGCGAGAGGCGTCGACGGAGTGACGGTGCGCGACGTGTACGCGCTCTACCCCGACGGCCGCATCGACGTGGCGGCCGAACAGGCGGAGCTGCTCAGGGCCGACCGCATCGTCTGGCAGTTCCCCATGTACTGGTATTCCTCCCCCTCGCTGCTCAAGGAGTGGGAGGACGAGGTGCTCGCCTACGGCTGGGCGTACGGCCCCGACGGCGACAAGCTCGCCGGCAAGAGGATCATGTGCGCCGTGACCGCCGGCAGCACCGAGGACGAATATCGGCATGACGGCCGGTTCCGCGCCACCATGGACGAGACACTCAACCCAATGCGCATCACCACCGAATACGTGGGTGCGCAGTGGCTGGAGCCGTTCGCCGTGTACGCCTGCACGCCGGATGGCCTGACCGAGGAGCGCCTCGCCGACGCCGCCGACCGGTACGCGCAGATCCTGCGCGGCTGAGCACGCCTAGGCGATTCCGTCCGGTCCGGGACGTGGACGGCCCTCCCGTCCCGGACTGACCAACAGAACAGACCCCAGACACACGGACCGCAGACGAACAGGTTTCAGACGAACAGGCCGATCATCTGCGTCACCAGCGTGATCAGCAGGATGCAGGCGATGACGAACCATACGCCGCCGATCACGGCGGCAACGATGCCGACGGGTTTGCACCATGCCGGCACGGTATTCCCCCGATGCACCTGCCAAGCCCTCCATGCCAGCAGCGCTGCGCCCTCGACGGCGAGCAGGAAGGCCACACCGAGGCCGATACCCGCTCCGACCGCCAATGCCACCCCCCACGCCAAGGGCGATCAGTCCGATGGTCATCACGGCAAGCATGGCGACGTAGAGCATGATCAGCAGTATGAACAATCCGGCGATGATCATCGGCCTTTCCCCGTTTCTCCGAACCCGCTGACGCTCGTGGTCATGGCGACGAATCCGGCACTCCCATTATCCCGCATGACCACCCGTATGTTATGTCGCTGTGCCGGGCCCGTGTTCACTGATCCGCTGTCACGATCCGGCGGATGCCGGCGCGGATGATCGCCGGATCCTGCAGGGAACGTGATTCCTTGCCGAGGGCGCGATGAAGCATCAGTCCTTCGATCATCGCGTCGATCAGCATCGCCGCGTCCGGCGGGAAGAACCGTTCGAGCTCGAGACGACTGGCCGCCATCCAACGGTCGGTGATGTCTCGGAATGCGGGGTTCCGGGCGGCAAGCGTATAAAGCTCAAGGCCGATGATCAGCGATCGCCGTGTACCGAACAGATCATGTTCGATGTGCAACGCCACCTGCTCGCATGCCTCGTCGGCGTTCGCGGCATGCGCCATACGTCGGGCCAGCGTGGCGGCGGAACGGTCGGCGAACCGTTCGAACGCCTGATGCAGCAGATCGTCGATGCCGTCGAAGTGATAGGTCATCGAGCCCAATGGCACATGGGCCTCGGCCGCCACCGCGCGGTGTGAGGTGCCGGCGACGCCGCGTTCGGCTATCACGTCTAGACATGCCTCGATGATCCGCTGCTTGCGTTCCGGGTCGAACCGGCGCGTCGAAGATCCACTCATGGTCATCCATCCTATGCGACGTGCTTCGGACACGATATGTACGGGATATGTACGATCGTACATATCGCAGGGTACCATCGTCATATGGACACCAACATTTCGCAAGACGTTCCGGCCGTCAATGCCGCCATCCGCAGCATGAAGGAGCTCATGCTCGCCGGCGAGTACTACACCAGCTCCGATCCCGAGCTCGACGCCGAGCGCGAGCGGGCCAAGGATCTGCTGTTCGACTTCAACATGATGCGCCCAACCAGACGGGCCGAGCGGGAGGCGATCATCCGCAAACTGCTTGGTCACGTGGGCGAGAACTGCTGGATCGAGTCGCCGTTCAACTGCGACTACGGCTACAATCTCTCGGTCGGTGATGACTTCTACGCCAACGTGGGCTGCTGCATCCTCGACTGCGCCCGTGTGACCATCGGCGACAACGTATGGTTCGGTCCCAACGTGGGCATCTACACGCCCGAGCACGCATTCGACGCCGAGGAACGTGCCGCCGGCTGGGAGCGTTCCCTGCCGGTCGTCATCGGAGACAACGTGTGGGTGTGCGGCGGTGCCTCGATCGTGGCCGGCGTGACGATCGGATCGAACAGCGTGATCGCCGCCGGCGCCGTGGTGACCCGCGACGTGCCCGAAGGCTCGCTGGTGGCCGGAGTGCCGGCCCATGTGATCCGAACGATCACCGAACAGGACCGCCTCGGCCTCATCCCCGACCGGAAAACACGGCGCGGATGAGTGCCGTCGCGGCCGAGTGAGCGGGCTGGACGTGTGGATATCGTATGGCGTATACGATATCCACCCATCGGGGGTTTTGATCTATGAGCGCATCTTCGTGACTTCTGCATTGCTTGAATGTCCGTCACCTCATCCGTCCGACTGCGTCGTCCGCCTTCATCAGCAAGAGTGGACGGCCTGCGGCCATGCTTCGTCAGTTCGCCTGTCGGCTCGCCTGAGCCCTAAAAACGCTACCAGCGTTTTCTTAACGGGCTCAGCCTAAGGGGAAGCTGTCGGCGGCAGTGCGGGTTCCAGTGGTCGCTGCAACACCCGGCGGTCCGAAAGGGGATTTCCGGGATGGGCAACTGGACGTTCGAGGGCAGGGAGTACGCGTCCCGGAGCGAGATGTGCCGGGCGAGGAGGGAACGCTACGCCGAGCACGTGCGCGCGGGCATGAACTACACGCAGGCCGCGCGCGCGGTCGGGGTGTCCAAACGCGCGGGCAAGATCTGGCGCAACGGCACCACACAGCGCGGACGGCGCGTCGAACCGGTCCTGTCCTGCTACGGTCGGGACATGGACGCAACGACGATCACGGGACTGTCCCAAGAAGTGTGTAACTGACTTTGATCGCCGGTCGTGGGACCGGCGGGAAAGGGGCCTGTGATGAGCATGCCGACTGAGACAATGGAAACCATGAC
>NZ_PEBK01000007.1:48035-161138 GCF_002802905.1 Bifidobacterium simiarum | reverse complement strand
TGCCGGGTGGGATTATAGGGGGTGTTGCCTGATTGTTCGGACGGCGTGTTCCGGTTCGGGGCGACAGTTGCGCTGCCGTTCGCCGAAGACGTCGGACGAGTGCGGTCGGGCGGCGTCCCGTGGCGGTGCGGTCTTGCGGATTTTGGCCGGTGTCATGGGATCGAAGGGAACGTTCCTAAAAGGAGGGATCGGTTATGCGCACTGGAAGACCAGCGTATCTGAGCAGACTGTGGAGGATCGGCATCGGCGCCGTCGCGTCGGTGGCCACGCTCCTGCCGATGGGGGCCGTGGCCAACGCCGCGGAGGAGGGTGCGAAGGGGTCTGCCGCCGCTTCGGCGTCAACGGCTGCCGGTGGTGCCTCGGCCGCCGCCGGTGACATCCCCATCAACGCCACGAATTTCCCGGATGCGGAATTCCGTAAGATGATGACGGGCGAATTTGATGCTGACGGTAGTGGCGTTGTTGGATACGATGAAAATGAAGATGGAGTTCTCAGTCTTTCTGAGAGGAATTCCGTTACCGATATGGATATTCCATCAGATGTTAAATCTGCCAAAGGTATCGAGTTCTTCTCTAATCTTTCCAAACTAATGGTTTCCTCAACCTCTTTGTCCTCTTTGGACGTATCCCATAATTCCAAGTTGAAGGAATTGGATGCGGGCAATGCCAACGGACTGGCTTCCCTGAAGCTAAATAATCCTCAATTGACCACACTTAACGTGATCAATAACCGCCTGACATCATTGGATTTATCGCATACTCCCAAACTGGAGTCATTGGATGTCTCCTTTAATGCCTTAACCTCTTTGGATTTGTCTCATGTGCCCAACCTGGTGACATTGAACGCCATGTTTGATCGACTGAGTTCGTTGGGCCTAACGCATAATTTGCAATTGACGGCATTGGACGTTAGCGGGAATAAGCTGTCCTCATTAGACTTATCCCATAATTCAAAACTGAAAAATTTGGATATTTCTGAAACCCCCATGTCTTCTATAGACTTGTCAAAAAATTCGGAGCTCGTTTCTTTTACGGCTAAAGAAAGTCACATGTCTTCTTTGACGTTTAAGCACAATCCAAAGTTATCGGCTGTGACTGTGACCGGTTATGAAGATCCCAAGAATCCTCGTAACAATCGTAGAGGTCATCTGTCTTCGGTCGATCTTTCAGGAGCTCCTCAACTGACTAAGTTGGATTTAGCTCTCAATCAGCTTTCAAAGATTGATGTATCGCATAATCCGCGGATTCAGGAATTGATTCTTGAGAGAAATTATCTAACGACTTTGGATTTGTCTCGCAATCGTGATCTGCGGCAACTCTATGCCGGTGGTAATCGATTGACGAAGTTGGATGTGTCGCGTAATCCTCTCCTTCAAAATATTGGTGTATATAACAACCGATTGACCGCGTTGGATGTGTCGCATAATTCACAACTTCAGGGGTTGGGGATCGGTAATGATGATTACCGGTATGATGGCTCATCTAATAATCATTTGACTTTTATAGACGTGTCGCAGAATCCCGATCTTGATGGCATTGGGTCATTTGGGGACTATCTTCTTGCTTATCGCGACTCAGGAAAAAAGCCTTCGGGATGGTATATGGGTACTTTTGATAAGCAAAAGCCATATCCAGTGAATGGACGTTCGCTGAATTTGAAGAAGTTGATTCCTCAGTTTGATATGTCGAAAGTGTCAAATATTAAAGGTGGTTCAATCTCACCTGTTGGGGTGATTGCTCCGTCGGCGGGAGCGAAAGCTGGTGCAATTGTGTCTTATGACTACAAAGGCGCACTGGGCACGCTGCATGCCAGTGTGAGCTTCACCATGAAGGGCGCTCCCGCGCCGGTGGTGTACCGTACCGTGGCGTTCAACTCGAACGGCGGCTCGAAGGTCGCCTCGCAGAAGGTCGCCAACGGCGCGAAGGTCGCTCAGCCGAAGAACCCGACCCGTGCCGGCTACGCGTTCGCGGGCTGGTATTACGGCAATGCGAAGTGGGACTTCAACCGCGGGGTGACGGCGAACATCACGCTGACCGCCAAGTGGACGAAGAACGCGACCCCGTCGAAGCCCACGGTGAAGCAGGTGCCCGTCTACCGTGTCTACAACCGTCGGTCCGGTCTGCATCACTACACGACGAACAGGGCGGAGAAGGACATGCTGGTCCGCCTGGGCTGGCGTGACGAGAGCCGCAAGGCCGCCTCGTTCATCACCGTGTCGAAGGACACGCCCGGCGCCCGTCCGGTGTACCGCGAGTACAACCGTCGTACCGGCAACCACAACTGGACGCTGAACAAGGCGGAGCATGACATGCTGGTGCGCCTCGGCTGGAAAAACGAGGGCGTCGCATGGTACGCGCCGTCCAGCGGCAAGAACGTGTACCGCCTGTACAGCCGCAACAGTGGTGAGCATGTGTACACGATGAGCTACGGCGAGTACGTGGCCGTGCAGCGTGCCGGCTGGCGCGGCGAGGGCGTCGCATGGAAGTCGCTATAGCTTCCGCCCTCGCCCCCGCCGGCGGGGGCTGGCTGCCGTAAGGCAGACTGGGGGTGGTGGAACCGCCTTGTGACGGGATTTGGCCACCCTCAGTCTGGCACAGCCGGACAGCTCCCGACGTATCGTGCGACGCATGGGCCCTTAGTGGCCATGCTGCTACGAACAGTCCACTGGACTGTTCGTCCGGCGGGAGCATGAACTTGTCCTCGCCCTCATCAGTCGGCTTCGCCGACAGCTTCCCCCAGAGGGGGAAGCCCGGGGGTGGCTGAATCCCATTCCGTGGCGGTTCGGCCACCCTCAGTCCGGCACAGCCGGACAGCCCCTCGACGTATCGCGCGCCTTACTCTCGCAGCCAATCCATCACGTTGATGGTGCGGATGCCTTCCTGCGTCACTCCCTCGCTGAACCGGTCGAGGGTGAGCACGAGTCTCGGGAACGCGTCGTCGAGCCTACGCAATGGTGCCAGTTCGCGCTCGCGAGTGTGCTCCTCCGTCATGTTCAGCGTGACCTGAATATACTGGCGGTCCGAACCATTCCGGGCCACGAAGTCGATTTCGCCGCCCGGCAGTGCTCCGATGGATACGCTCCATCCCCGTCTGCGCAGTTCCATGTACACGATGCCTTCGAGCTGGGCGCCGCGATCCGCTCCGTTGAATCCATTGGCGAGATTGCGGAATCCGTTGTCGACGGGATAGTACTTGCGCTGCGGTCTGAGCAGCTGCCTGCCGCGGATTCTCGACTGCTCGCAACCGTAGACGATGAACGCCTTCTCCAGTGCATCGATCTGATTGTCGACGGTCGCGTACGTCACCTTCAATCCGGCGCTGTTGAGCGTGTTCACCACGTTGTTGGTGGAGAACAGATTGCCGGACGTCGCGAACAGGTATCGGCTCAGTTTTTCCAGCGTTGCAAGATCCCGGATGCCGTAGCGTCGCGCGACGTCCTTGACCACCACGGACTCGTAGACGGCGTCGAGCACCTCGCCGGCTCTGGACCGGTCCGGTTTTCCGGTGCCGTTCGCGTATAGTCCCGGCATGCCGCCGTACATCATGTATTCGGCGAACCGTTGTTCCTCGCTGACGTCGGGGTGCTTCCGCTCCATATGCGTCGCGTATTCGTCGTAGGACAGTGGATACACGGGGATGGTGACGTAGCGTCCCGTCAGATATGTGGCAAGTTCGCCGGACAGCAGTCGCGCGTTCGAGCCGGTGATGTAGACGTCGGTATCGTCGCGCGTATGCAGGCGGCGAACGACCTGCTCCCAGTCCGGCACGTCCTGGATTTCGTCGAGGAGGACGGTGAACGGACCGGGTTCCGCGGTATCGAAGGCCTGCCGCAAGTCGTCGTACAGATCGGTCGCCGTATAGCCGATGGGGGTGTCGAAGGAGTCGAACCGACGATGGTAGATATTGCGCTCCGGTACGCCCTGTTGCCGCAATGACTGCGCATAGAGATGCAGTAACGTGCTTTTGCCGCAGCGACGGACTCCCGTCAGCACTTTGATTTCAGGAGTGTTCCGATGATCCGTCAGCGTCGTCATCAACTTTTCGCGTGCAATGTAATCTGTCATCGTTAAGCCTCCTTATTTCTAGTGTACTAAAAATAAGACGATAGTGAATCAAGGATCTTAGGCGTGATCACATTCAATGTCATTTCGCAGGAGAGCGAAGGTCTGAAGGTGTGTCGTTTCGGCCGAAGCTGTGTCGTTTCGACCGAGGCCGTGTCGTTTCGGGGGGGGGCTGTCGTCGCTAAGTGGGAATATAGGGGGTGTTGCCTGATCGTTCGGACGGCGTGTTCCGGTTCGAACTGGCAGCTGCGCTGCCGTTCGCCGAAGACGCCGGACGAGTGCGGTCGGGTGGCCTGCCGTGACGGTGGCGAGACCTGCGGATTCGGCTTTCCGTCATGGGGGCAAAGGGGAAACTCCGAAAGGAAGGATCGGTTATGCGCACTGGAAGACCAGCGTATCTGAGCAGACTGTGGAAGATCGGCATCGGCGCCGTCGCGTCGGTGGCTATGCTCCTGCCGATGGGGGCCGTGGCCAACGCCGCGGAAGAGGGGGTGAAGGGGTCTGCCGCCGCTTCGGCGTCATCGGCCGCCGGTGGTGCCTCGGCCGCCGCCGGCGACATCCCCATCACCGCCAAGTACTTCCCGGACGCCGCGTTTCGTGAGGACATAGGCGACAGTGATTACGACAAGAATATGGATGGTCTCCTTGATCCTGCAGAAAGAAATGATGTCACTGAAATAGAGCTTGGTGGGGATGTTAAATCAGCCAAAGGCATTGAGCTGTTTCCCAATCTTTCCGCTGTGAGTCTTAATGCTTTAGGGGGCGGTGCATTAACCTCCTTGGATGTATCCCATAATGCTCAATTGACGGAACTGCATCTAACAGGTGCCCAGTTGTCTTCTTTGGATGTGTCGCACAATCCGAAGCTTCAAACGTTAAGTGTTACAGGTAAAACCGCTTATACGAACGGCAAGCCCCTGTCCTCTTTGGATGTGTCGCGCAACCCGGAACTTCAGGAACTGGAGTTTGAGGGAAATCATTTGTCTTCTTTGGATGTGTCGCACAATCCGAAGCTTCAAACGTTAACGGTCGATAGCAATCGACTAACCTCATTGGATGTGTCGCACAATCCGAAACTTAGTCGGTTGACTGTGGGCAATAATCGTTTGTCTTCTTTGGATGTATCGCACAATCCTGAAATCGATTTTTTACTTGCTGAGGATAATCAGCTGTCTTCACTGAATGTCACTCGCAATCCGCAACTTGCCACGTTAGATGTGGAAAACAACCGCCTGTCTATTGTGGATGTGTCGCACAATCCGAAACTCTCGGATTTCCGTATTGATAATAATCCGTTGCTCAGGCTAGATGTATCGCGCAACCCGGAGTTGTCGTATTTGACGATGTCGAACACAAGAGTCTCTTCTGTGGATCTTTCTCACAATGCGTTGTTGGAGACTTTGGATGCGCGGGGAAGCCAGCTGTATGCGGTGGATGCTTCTCGGACTAGCTTGAAAGCATTCGATGGGTGGCATGGCAATCAAGGCTTAATCAATAATCGCCTGCTTGCTTATCGTGAGTCTCCTAAGCGTGAACAGCTATCGTTGACTGGTCAGCGCGCATTTCCGGTGGATGGTTATTCGTTGAATCTCAGGCAGTTGATCCCGTGGTTTGATCTGTCGAAGGTGTCGAACGTCAGGGGCGGTACGATCTCCCGCACCGGCGTGATCGCTCCCGTTGCGGGCGCGAAGGCCGGTGCCGTGGTCTCCTATGACTACGCGGCCGGCGCCTCGGGCACGCTGCATGCCAGTGTGAGCTTCACCATGAAGGGTGCGCCCGCACAGGTGGTGTACCGTACGGTGGCGTTCAACTCGAACGGCGGCTCGAAGGTGGCCTCCCAGAAGGTGGCGAACGGCGCGAAGGTCGCACAGCCGAAGAACCCGACGCGTGCGGGCTACGCGTTCGCGGGCTGGTACTACGGCAACGCGAAGTGGGACTTCAACCGCGGCGTCACCGCGAACATCACGCTGACCGCGAAGTGGACGAAGAACACGACCCCGTCGAAGCCCACGGTGAAGCAGGTGCCCGTCTATCGTGTCTACAACCGTCGTAGTGGTCTGCATCATTACACGACGAACAAGGCGGAGAAGGACATGCTGGTGCGCTTGGGCTGGCGTGACGAGAGCCGCAAGGCCGCCTCGTTCATCACGGTGTCGAAGGGCACGCCGGGCGCCCGTCCGGTGTACCGCGAGTACAACCGCAGGACCGGCAACCACAACTGGACCCTCAACAAGGCGGAGCACGACATGCTGGTCAGGCTCGGCTGGAGGAACGAGGGCGTCGCCTGGTACGCACCGAGCTCCGGCAAGAACGTGTACCGCCTGTACAACCGCAACTCCGGCGAGCACGTGTACACGATGAGCTACGGCGAGTACGTCGCCGTCCAGCGTGCCGGCTGGCGCGGCGAAGGCATCGCATGGAAAAGCCTGTAGCCTCTGACTCCGCCCCCGCCGGACGAACGATCGGCGATCGTTCGTGGCAGTGCGCCCCGAAGGCGCACGTCGTCTGAACTTTGCCCCCGCTGGCGGGGGCTGTCTGCTCCGCAGACTGGGGGTGGTCAAGTCCCGTCACATGGCGGTTCAGCCACCTCCGGTCCGCCTTGCGGCGGCCGGACCCGACGTATTGTGCGACGTATGGCCCATAGCAGCGGGGGCATGGGCTGGATCGCAGCTTTCGCCGTCACCTCATCCGACCGGCTTTCGCCGGCCACCTTCCCCTCACAGGGGAAGGTTGATTTAGGCGCTTCGGGCCTTCGCTCGCCTGAGTCCTGAAAATGCCGTCGGCATGTTCTTTACGGACTCAGCTTAAGAGGAAGCCGGTCGGGCGGTGCGGCGGTCGGTGCAGTCCTGTCTTGATGGATTGGGGCGCGGAATCCCGGTTTTTGCGCTCCGATCCATCGGAATGTGCCGCTATTCGATGGATTGGAGCGTAAAAACGCCGATATGCAGCGCAATCCATCGCAATTCGGTGACCGTGGTTTTCAGATCATTGAAATCATGCGGTTTCCCGGTACCGCATTTTCGGCAGTCGATGGATTGCAGTGCAGAATCCCGGTTTTGCAGCCGAATCCATCGGAATCCGGCAATATTTGGTGGATCGGAGCGTAAAAACGCCGATATGCGTCGCAATCCATCAGAATCGGCTGACCTTTGATGGCAAGGAACGTGGAATTGCCGATATGCGGTCGAATTCGTCGAAATCCGTCGCAATTTCCGATGCCCGCTGGATTGGAGCGTAAAAACGTCACTATGCGGCCGAATTCCAATGTGTAGTCGAATACATCAGACCATTGGACCGTCGGGAAGTGTGGGACTTCGGGATTCCTCGGTCCTCCCCTCGAGAAAAATCCCTGAGGTCTTCGATGAAAATCTCCGGATCTTCATTGGTTGGCCAAACCGTTCATTATTCACTGGCCCAACCGATCACGAAACCCCTTACTTGGCCTAGGCGTTCACGAACGAGTCGAAAACAAGGTCCTCGTGAACGAAATGGCCAAATAGATGGTTTGGGATGAACGGAATGGCCAAGTAGGGGATCTGTCGATGGCCGGATAGGCGGGTTAGCCAATTAACCTTCCACCCACACCGCCAATTCACACCGCTACCCACACCGTCCCCACACCACCACACCGACAACCCACATCCCCATCACCCCGCACATCACGATCTCATATCATCGTCCACGGTTCGGTCATGCCGGCTCACGCCGAATTGCACCGGTCGCCGACTCGTCGTATAGTTAGGGCAGTCCGAACGACTTCTTGGTTCGGATTTTTCGATGACGAGATGATGTCCGCGGCGAGGTAGTGCTCGTCGTTCCGGCAGATGTATCCCGTCAGAATACCCTGTGATCACACCTCTGGGTCGTGTGGTTGAATCATTGATTCAATCGTCGTTGCGGGTCGGAGTCGCAGGTCAGACGAAAGGCAACACAACGTGGCAGATAGCCAGAATCTTGCAGCTATGAAGTTGGCCGAGCTCAAGGAGCTTGCCAAGCAAATGGGTCTGCGTGGTACCTCAACCATGCGCAAGGGCGAGTTGGTCAGCACCATCGAGGCCGCTCGCAACGGGGGAGAGGCCCCTGCCGGCGTGACCGTGCGCGTGCCGAAGACGGCCGCGAAGTCCACCAAGACGGAGTCCGCCAAGGCTCAATCCGCCAAGACGCGGCCCGCCAAGGACTCGGCCCCGCAGGATCAGCCGGCCGCCGAACCCAATGCCGCTCAGCCCGCTGCCGTTCAGTCTGCCGTCGCCCAGTCCGAGTCGGCCGTCTCTCAGCCGTCTGAGTCGCAGCCCGCCAAGACCGAGTCCGCCCAGCCGACCGAGTCCGCCAAGTCCTCGCTGCCGATTGATCTCCCCCTGCCGATCGCCACCGAGCCCGCGGCCGGCCGCACGTCCCGCAAGCCGGCGCAGAAGCGCGACGCCGAGCCGCTGTCGCTCGCCGATATCGCCCTGCCCGAGCCCAAGGAGGCTCCCGCACGCCGGACCCGCACCCGCAAGCCCCAGCACACCGATGACGGTGCCGGCCGCGGATCGAACCACGGCAACACCGGCACGCTTGATCTGGATCTCGATCTGCCGCGCATCCGCCGCCGCAAGGAGACCGCGCCGGAGCCGGAGACCAACGAGCACGTTCGCGATCTGGGCGATATCCTCGCCGCACTGCCGGACCGTTCCGACCGTCCGGCCGATCGCAACGACCGCAAGAACGGCAAGCGCCGCAACGACGATCGTCATCTCGACCGTTCCGGCCGCGACCGCGAAGGCCGTAACGACCGGTACGAGCAGGACGATGATCGCGAGTTCTCCCGCCGCAACCACAATGATCGCAACGATCGCCGCGGCAACGACCGCAACGATCGCAATGACCGCAACGATCGCCGGGATCGTCGTGACCGTGATCTGCGCGGCGCCCGCAACGATCGCGACGTCCGCAACGACCGGATGCGCGACGATGCGCCGCAGGAGGATCTCGTGCCGGTGGCCGGCATCGTCGACGTGCTCGACTCCTATGCCTTCGTGCGCACCAGCGGCTACCTGCCCGGCCCGAACGACGTGTACGTCTCCATGGGTCAGGTGAAGAAGTACGGTCTGCGTAAGGGCGATGCCGTGCAGGGCACCACCCGTCCGCCTCGCGAGGGCGGCCGCAACCAGCGTCAGAAGTTCGTGCCGCTGCAGTCCATCGAGACGATCAACGGCATGAGCATCGAGGAGGCGCAGAATCGTCCGCACTTCAACAAGCTCACCCCGCTGTACCCGCAGGAGCGTCTGCGCATGGAGACCCAGCCGACCAAGCTCACCGGCCGTCTGATCGACATCGTCTCCCCGATCGGCAAGGGCCAGCGTGGTCTGATCGTCTCCCCGCCGAAGGCCGGCAAGACCATCACCCTGCAGCAGATCGCCAATTCGATCACCGCCAACAACCCCGAGGTCCACCTCATGGTGGTGCTGGTGGACGAGCGACCCGAAGAGGTCACCGACATGGAGCGTACGGTGCAGGGCGAGGTGATCTCCTCCACCTTCGACCGTCCGGCCTCCGACCACACGATCGTCGCCGAACTGGCCATCGAGCGTGCGAAGCGTCTGGTCGAGCTCGGCCAGGACGTGGTCGTGCTGCTCGACTCCATGACCCGTCTCGCCCGCGCCTACAACATCGCCCAGCCGGCTTCCGGCCGCATCCTGTCCGGTGGTGTGGACGCGCAGGCCCTGTACCCGCCGAAGAAGTTCTTCGGCGCGGCCCGCAACATCGAGAACGGCGGCAGCCTCACCATCATCTCCTCCGCGCTGGTGGAGACCGGTTCCAAGATGGACGAGGTGATCTTCGAGGAGTTCAAGGGCACCGGCAACATGGAGCTGCGTCTGAGCCGCGAGCTGGCCGACAAGCGACTGTTCCCGGCCATCGACATCAACGCCTCCGGCACCCGCCGCGAGGAGCTGATCACTCCGCCGGCCGAGCTGGCCGTGATCTACCGTCTGCGTCGCCTCTTCGGCGGCATGGAGCCGGAGCAGGCCTACCAGACCCTCGTGCCGCGTCTGAAGAAGACCGCCACGAACCGCGAGTTCCTGGCGGCGATCACCTCCACGATCCCGCAGAACAAGTAGTCCGGATCCGGATACCGCGGAACGACCGAGAGTCCGCGGTATCCGCCCGGTAATATGGCGGAACCGTTCATGAAGAGACCGAATACGGCCTCCCCGTGAACGGTTCCGCCATTTTTTGGTTGTGGAGATCGATGGTGACCCAGATCGGTTTCGTGTGATACGAGTCGGTCCCGATGGCGTAGACTGGATTAAGAAATCGGTTTCATAAGATGGATCGTGAACACCGAACCAATGACCGAACCGTTGACCGTATCGTTGCCCGTACCGTGACCGTATGATCAGCGGGGTACGTCTCATCGCAAACAGGACTGGAGCATATCATGGGCGATATCACCGTCAACCCCAACGAATCCGCGGTATCCGGTAACGCCGGCACCCCTGCGACCGCCACCGCCGCAGCCGACCTCGCCACCGAACGACTCTCCCGCCGTGCCGTGCAGGCGCATGTGGGCAGCATCCAGCAGATGGCCTACGTGCGGCCGATCCGCTACGAGGAGGGGCGCGCCGGCGGCATGCGCGCGTTCGAGGTCAAGAACGGGCCGATGCGGTTCGTCTCCATGGCCGACAAGGCGCTCGACGTCTCCCAGCTCGAATACCGCGGCGAAAACCTCACCTTCCTTTCCAAACCCGGCCTCAACGGCCGCAACCCGTTCGATACCCACGGCGCCGAAGCCCAGCGCAGCATCATGGGCGGCCTGTTCTTCACCTGCGGATTCGAAAACATCGGCGCCCCCTACACCGACCCCGAAGGGCACGAGTACCCGATGCACGGCCGGATCCGTACCACGCCGGCCGAGCATGTGAGCGCCGACGCCCATTGGACCGACGACGGCGAGTACGTGATCAGCGTCTCCGGCGAGGTGCGCGAAGCCGAACTGTTCGGCGAGAATCTGGTGATGCGCCGCACCATCACCACCGTGTACGGCAGGCCGGAGATCGTCGTGGACGACGTCGTGACCAACGAGGGATTCCGTGACGAGCCGCTGATGTGGATGTACCACTGCAACGCCGGATGGCCGCTGCTCGCCGAGGGAGCGCAGGTGATCATCCCCAGCCGTCATGCCGAGCCGCGCAACGAGGACGCCGCCAACGATACGACGCCGTGGAGCGAGATCGGCGAGCCGGTGCCGAACAAGCCGGAAAGCGTCTTCATCCACACCCTGGCCGCGGATCCGGAAGGACGCAGCTTCGCCGCCGTGATGAATCGGAAGCTGGGACTGGGTCTCTCCGTGGAGTTCGATACGGCGGACTTCCCGTACTTCATGCAGTGGAAGTCCGTGGCGGCCGGCGACTATGTGGTCGGTCTCGAGCCGGCGAACTCCAGCGTGCACGGTCGCGGCTACCACGAGAAGCGCGGCGATCTGCACACCATCGCCCCCGGGGCCAGCGAGCACAAGCGCGTAACGTTCCGCATTCACGAGGGTGCGGCCGCGCTTGACGAGCTCGAGCGCCGCCGCACCGCACTGCTGGCGTAACCGCGCCGTTACTGCCGGGTGTCGCGACGCCGGCCGTAGTTGTCGGCCGTAACCGCCGGCAGTACCCATGGCGGGGTGGAACCCGGGATCTCACAACGTCGTCGGATTCCACAACGGCGTCGGATCCCACCTATCGCCCAAGGTTCGGGATATTCTAGGAACCATGAGCGAACCCGAAAGCAGCGACTGGCTTCGGCCGTCGGACACCCAGACCAATACGAATCCCTCAGCGGACGCCCCGGCGGCCAGAATCGCGGCCGAGACCGGTACCGTGACCGAGTCGGCAGCCGAGACGACGCCGATCAGCGCCGCGGCGATCGCCCGGGCCTCGTCGGTCAGCGACGAGATCGAGGCCGAGAAATCCTCCACCATCGACGCGGAGGAGGCCGCCAAGCACCCCGAAGTGGCCGAGGCGGTGAAGCGCATCGAAGCGCTGCGGCAGACCATCGACAACATCGACGGCGCGGTGATCCACCTGCTGGCCGAACGGTTCAAGGCCACGGCCGCGGTGGGTGTGCTCAAGGCCGGAGCCGGATTCGCCCCGGCGGACTACAAGCGCGAGGACTATCAGATCGCCCGTCTGCAGCGCATCGCCATCGACGCCGGACTGGATACGAACATCGCCGAGATGTACCGCGAATTCGTGGTCACCGAATCGAAGAAGCGGCACAAGCGGATCGCCGACGCCGGGGGAGATCCCGGTGTGCTTGACGTGTTTGCGTGAGACGAATGAAGGGAGACTCCCCAATATGAGGCGTCTCCCTTCATTCGTTATGGCCATGCCTGCATGCCCTAGTCATGCTCCCGCTGGGACTGAAGGCGGTCGGGTTTGACTGCTTGCGCGGTTTGACCACCCCCACCCGGCCTGCGCCGGGAGCCCCCGCCGGCGGGGGCGGTAGCTGAGAGGTTACTTCTTCTTGGGCTTTTTGGCCGGCTGAGCCGTGAAGCGGGGAGTCCAGTGGACTCCCCGTAGGCGATGGGAGCGGCCCTTACGGGACGCGACGGCCGCCGGCCGCTGCTCGTTACTTCTTCTTGGGCTTTTTGGCCGGCGGCTCTCCGAGTTCGCTGGTCTCGATCACCACGGTCTCGGCTTCGGCATCGCCCGCCTCGTCGGAGGCGGCGGCCTCCTCGGCGTGCTTCTCGACCAGATCGAACTTGCCGACCACGCGACCGGCCTGCGCGATGTCGCCGAGCGAGGCGCGGATCGCCTCCACACCCTCCTTCGCGGCGGACAGCGCCACGGAGAGGATCGGGGTCTTCATGGAGACCTTCGCCTCGGACTTGATCTTGCGCAGCTGCTCCACGGCCTTGCCGGCCCATGCCAGCGTCTCGGGGGAGACGCCGGAGGCGGCGACCACGTACGGTTCCGGCGTCGGCCATGCGGCGCGGTGCACGGAGCCTTCGCCGGCGTGCATCCAGCTCCACACCTCTTCGGTGGCGTACGGCAGGTACGGGGCGAGCAGGCGCGCGAAGGCGTCAAGGCCCAGTCCCAGCGCGGTGCGGGCCGACAGCACGGCCTTCTCGCTCGGCACGTTGCCGTGCTCGTCCGGGGTGCCGTAGGCGCGGTTCTTCACCAGCTCGATGTAGTCGTCGCAGAACTGCCAGAAGTAGCTCTCGATGATCTCCAGCGCCTTGGAATGCTCGTAGGCCTCCATGGCGTCGGTGGCGGTGCGCACCACGAAGGCCATCTTGGCCATGGCGGCGCGATCCAGCGGCTCGGTCACGTCCTTCGGGTTCCACACGGCCTCGGCCGGGGCGCCCACATGATGGTTCTCGTCCTCGCGGCCGATGGCCAGCGCGAACTTCGTGGCGTTGAGCAGCTTGATGGCGAGACGACGGCCGATCTTCATCTGGCCCTCGTCGTAGGTGGCGTCGAGGCCGAGTCGGGCGGCGGCGGCCCAGTAGCGCACCGCGTCGGCGCCGAACTTCTTCAGCGGCTCGTTCGGCACGACCACGTTGCCCTTGGACTTCGACATCTTCTTGTGGTCCGGATCGAGGATCCAGCCAGACAGCGTGGCATGGGCCCACGGCAGGCACTTGTTTTCAAGGTGCGCGCGATCCACGGTGCTGAACAGCCAGGTGCGGATGATGTCCTGACCCTGCGGGCGCAGATCCATCGGGAACGTGGCGGCATGCAGCGCCTGGTTCTCCTCGCCGGGCTCCTCCCAGCGGGTCACGATCTGCGGGGTGAGCGAGGAGGTCGCCCACGTATCCATGATGTCCTTCTCGGCGGTGAAGCCGTTCGGCTGGTCACGCTGGTCCTCGGTGTATCCGGCCGGCACGTCCGTGGTCGGATCGATCGGCAGGATGTCCTCGCTCGGCGTGATCGGGTGCTCGTAGTCCGGCTCGCCGTTGGCGTCCACCGGGTACCACAGCGGGAACGGCACGCCGAAGAAGCGCTGGCGGGAGATCAGCCAGTCGCCGTTGAGGCCGTGCACCCAGTTGTCGTAGCGCACGCGCATGAAGTCGGGGTGGAAGTTCAGTTCCTTGCCGCGCTCGATCAGCTCGGCGTTCAGCTTCTCGTCGGTGCCGCCGTTCTTGAGGTACCACTGACGGGAGGTGACGATCTCCAGCGGCTTGTCGCCCTTCTCGTAGAAGTTCGTCATACGCTTGGTCGGCTTCGGCTCGCCGTCCATGTCGCCGGATTCGCGCAGATGCTCGACGATGATCTTACGGGCCGTGAACGTGGTCTTGCCCTCGGTCTCCTCGAAGATCGCGCGGCCGCCCTCGTCGGTGATCCAGTCCGGCACGTTCATCACGATGCGGCCGTTGCGCTGGATGATCGAACGGGTCGGCAGATTCAGGTCGCGCCACCACTCGACGTCGGTCACGTCGCCGAAGGTGCAGCACATGGCGATGCCGGCGCCCTTGTCCATCTCGGCGGCCTTGTGCGCCAGAATCGGCACCTTCACCTTGAACAGCGGGGAGTACACGTACTGGCCGAAGTACGGCTTGTAGCGCTCATCGTCCGGGTGGGCGATCAGGGCGCCGCAGGCGGCCAGCAGCTCGGGACGGGTGGTCTCGATGTAGATCGGGGTGCCGTCCTCGAAGCGGAAGGCGATCTTGTGGTAGAAGCCGTCGTACTCGCGGCTCTCCAGCTCGGCCTGGGCCACGGCGGTCTGGAAGGTCACGTCCCAGAGGCCCGGGGCGTCCTTCTGATAGGCCTCGCCGCGGGCGAGGTTGCGCAGGAACGCCTTCTGGGCCACGCGGCGCGGATGCTCGCCGATGGTGTGGTAGGTCTGCGACCAGTCGATCGACAGGCCCAGCTCACGCCACAGCGCCTCGAACTGCTTCTCGTCCTCGGCGGTGAGCTTCTCGCACAGCTCGATGAAGTTCTGACGGGAGCACGGCACCTGATCCTTGGCCTGGATCTTCTTGCCTTCGGTGCCCTCGAACGGGGGCTTGAAATCGGGATCGTACTTCAGCGAGGTGTCCACGCGCACGCCGTAGTAGTTCTGCACGCGGCGCTCGGTGGGCAGGCCGTTGTCGTCCCAGCCCATCGGGTAGAACACGTCGTAGCCGCGCATGCGCTTGTAGCGGGCGATCACGTCGGTATGGGTGTAGGAGAACACATGGCCCACATGCAGGTGGCCGCTCACGGTGGGCGGCGGGGTGTCGATGGAGTAGACGGCCTTGCGATCGCGGGTGCCGCCGAACTTGTAGACCTGGGAATCGTTCCACTCCTTGGCCCACTTGCCCTCAAGACCCTCGACGCCGACCTTGTCGGGAAGCGCGGTCAGATGCGCGCTGATGATGCCTTCATTCTCGGTGTCAGTCATACGCGCAAGTTTAGGTTCGCGTTGTGACAACGGGTATTCGCCCCTGATCGGCCCTGACCCGCTCCCGTTCGGCCCTGATCACCCCGGTTCAGCCCCGTCCGGCCCCGATCACCCCTTCGTCACGTCCGCCAGCGGCAGACGCCGGTCGGTCATCGTCGCCGGCAGTCCGGTCACACCCCCGCGCTGCGCGGTCAGCGGCCGACGCTCGCACAGCCAGTCCAACGGCGAATCGTCCGAGATCTGCCGGGCCAGCCGCTTCATGGCCGTCTCGTAGGCGCTCGCCGTCCCCGCCTTCTGCGCGCTCGCCCACAGCGCCTGCGCCGCGGGGCTTTCGTAGCCGATGAAGTTCCCGGAATCCATCAGCGTGGCCAGATCATGGCTGTCGTCCATGTCGAACAGCGTGAAATCGTACTGTTTCTTCTCCTGCACGGTCTGCCGCCAGGTCGCGTCGTCCACGGCCTTCACGTCGAGATCCACGTTCATCGGCTGCAGCTGCTGCTTGAGCAGTTCGCCCACCTGCGTGCCGTATCGGCTCGGATAGACGAAGGTGAGCGTGCGTCGGTGGCTCACGTAGAAGAAGTACGCCAAAAGATCGGTGGCCTTCTCGCTGCTGTGCGGGAACAGGGCGTTCAGATCCTCGTATCCGGGCTCCAACGGCGTGAACGGTCCGCCGAGGGTCCGTCCGCCGCTGCCGCCGACCAGCGCATTCGCCAGTGCCGTGCGGTCGATCGCATATCGGATGCCCTGCCGGTATCGCTTGTCGGAGAGGATGGAGTCGGTGCCGTTGTTGAAGCCGAGCACGATCCGATGGGTGCTGTCTCCCTGCCGTACGCTCACCCCGTCGATTCGGCTTAATGCGGTCCGCTGACTTTCGGCCACGGGGGTGATCGCGTCCACGTCCCCGCGACCCAGCGCCGCGACCGCCGCGGTATCGTCCCCATAGTATTTCAGTGTGACCGTCCCGGTCTTCGCCTTCTGCCCCCAATACCGGCCGTTGGCCTTGAGCGTGAGGGACGTGCCGTTCTCCCAGGACTGTACGGTGAACGGTCCGGATCCGATCGCCGTGGTGTCGTAGCTGTATTTCGCGTCCTTGTCGTAGACGATGCCGGTCGGTCCGGCGAGCAGCCACGGCAGATCGGGGTTCGGCTGGCTCAGCGCCACGGTCACGGTGTTCGCGCCGTCCGCTTTTACGGATTTCAGTCCGGTGAGACGGTCCGCCTGTGCGTAATGGTTGCCGATGGTCTGCTGCAGCGACCAGACCACGTCGTCGGCGTCGAGCGCATCGCCGTTGGAGAAGGTCTTGCCGGCGTTGATCGTGAACGTATAGGTCAGTCCGTCGCCGGAGACGGCATAGGAGTCGGCCACGCCCGGCTGGGCGGTGTTGTGCTCGTCGAGGCTTAGCAGGGACTCGTATACGTTGCCCAGCAGCGCCTGCTGGACGGCGGTGCTGCCGGAGTCCGTATTGATGCCGTTCGTGCCGCCGGTGGTGGCGGTGCCGTCGGTGGCGGTGCCGGCCTTGCGGATGTCCAGGGAGGACGGGGCTCCCACCACGCCGATCGTCACCGATCCGCCGGCGTTGAAGCCGCCGAGATCGAGGGGTGCGCGGTGATCGATGATCATGCCGTAGACCACGCGGCCGCAGGTGCCGAGGATCAGCAGCGAAACCAGAAACACCGCGATGGCCTTGATGCCGCCGTGCTGTAATTGCCGCCGTGCCGCCCGGGCCTCCCGCGCCTGACGCCGGGACATCGGGGGAGTGGCCGGGGTCATGACGTCGGCCGATGCAGGATCGGCGGCACCGGCGTCGGGGGTGACGGGTCGGTTGGGTTCTGGAACACTGCGCATGAGTACGACTGTATGCGCACGGCTGGTCGAAAACCGGCCGGTCAGACGGATGGTCCGGTCAGATTGACGGTCCGGTCAGACGGATGGTCCGGTCAGGCAGACGGTCCAGTCAGACTGACAATCCGTTCAGATAGATAGTCCGGTCAGACGAACAGTCCCGCGCTGGGGCAGGTGGCGGCCAGCGGGCAGACCCCGCATTGCGGTCCGCGCGCATGGCAGGTGGACCGGCCGAACAGGATCAGCCGATGGGACAGGTCGGTCCACTCCTCGGGCGGGAAGCAGGCGCAGATCGCCTTCTCGATCTTCACCGGATCCGGTTTCTTCGATCGCCAGTCGGTCCGCCAGCGCAGACGGCCGGTCACCCGCATCACATGGGTGTCGACGGGGAAGCCGGGGATGCCGAACGCGTTGCCGAGCACCACGTTCGCGGTCTTGCGGCCCACGCCGGGCAGGGTCACCAGCTGATCCATGGTGTCGGGCACCCGGGAGTCGAACCGATCGGCCAGGGCGGTGCCGAGACCGATGAGATGCTTGGCTTTCGAACGGTAGAAGCCCAGCGGGCGGATGATGCGCTCCACGTCCTCGGGGTTCGCGTCCGCGTAGTCCTCGGGGGTGGGGTAGGTGGCGAACAGTTCGGGCGTGACGGTGTTGACGCGCTTGTCGGTGGTCTGCGCGCTGAGGATCGTGGCCACCAGCAGTTCGAACGGCGACGAGAAGTGCAGGGCGCATGCGGGGGTGGGGATCTCCTCGCACAGGATGCGATACTCCTCGTGCATGCGGGCGAGACGGGCGGATTTCGTCTTCCTGCCGGATGGGCGTGATGGTTTGCCGGACTGGCTACCGGACGGTGCGGTACTGCGGTGATCGGCCGGTTTCGGCATGACGGTCACCGGATCAGGCCGCGGTGTTTGCCGAGGTGCCCGACGGCTTGCTGGACGCTGCCTCGGCCTTGGCCTTGTCGTCGGCCTCCTCCTCTTCCGGAGGATCGAAACGGTAGCCGACGTTGCGCACGGTGCCGATCAGATGCTCGTATTCGCCGCCGAGCTTGGCGCGCAGACGACGGATATGCACGTCGACGGTGCGGGTGCCGCCGTAGTAGTCGTAGCCCCACACCTCCTGCAGTAGCTGGGCGCGGGTGAACACGCGGCCGGGGTGCTGCACCAGATACTTGAGCAGCTCGAATTCCTTGTAGGCCAGATCGATCGGGTGGCCGCGCAGACTGGCCGTGTAGCCGTTGGTGTCCACCACCAGTTCTCCGGAGCGGATCTGCCCCTCCTGGGTCTGCTCGCTGGTCGTGGAGTTCGTCGAACCGGAGGAGAAGGAGTTGCCGCGTTCGGAGACCAGACGCAGACGGGCCTCGACCTCGGCCGGGCTGGCGCTGGCCACCACCACGTCGGAGATGCCCCACTGGGAGGTGACGACGGTGAACCCGCCTTCGGTGAGGATCAGCACGATCGGCATGGTCAGGCCGGAGGCATGGATCAGACGGCACAGGGTCTTCGCGGTGGCGAGATCGTCGCGGGCGTCGAGGAACAGGATGGTGTTCTCCGGCATCTTCACCAGCGACGCCGCATCCATCGGCAGCACGCGGACGCGATGGGAAAGCAGGGCGAGCGACGGCAGCACGGAGGCGGGATCATCGGCGGATGTCATCAACGTTAAATCTGTCACGGCTGCAAACTCCCCTTAGATGCTGACTCTCGGCCCTCCGTCAAGCGACTGCATTATTGTATCTACGATTTGTGTCGTCGCATTGGCTGCTGTTCGTTACATTTTCACTCATTATTAAACAGGGTTGTGGACGTTGTGATCGTTTTCCGGCAAATGTATCCAAATCGTGAGTCTTTTCGCTGCAAGTCGCGGCCTCGGCTCCGTTCTTTCGCCGGTCTTCGTATACGTGCGTGGCTTTATACTGAGATTCTGACTGATGACGATGTAGGAGATGTCATGGCAAAGCTCAGAAGCTGGCAGAAGACCCCGGCGCCGGAACCCCGCGCGGGCGAGCAGGAGTGGCTCAAGCGGGGGATGACCAAGCATGGTGGGTTCTCCGTGGCCGTCACGCAGATCGCCTCGTACGCGGTGCTGCTGTTCGCGGTGTTCACGCTGGGCACGCATACCGTCAGCGGTCTGATCGGTCTGGGCTTTCTGCTGCTCAGCGGCAGCATGGTGATGCTGGTCGGATGGCCGTTCGAGGGCGAGGCCCGCGAATCGGTGTTCGCCCGCGTGCTCGCCTCGGTGACGTTCCTCGTCGGATTCGGCTATCTCGCGTCGGGGGAGTTCTACACCGACCAGACGTTCCTGCGCTGGGCGGGCTTCCTGGTCATCTGGTTCTGGGTGATGGTGTTCGTCTCGTTCCTGCGGCAGATGATGCGTCGCAACCGCTCCCACCTCATCCGTTCGCTGTCGGTGGGGCTCATGGCCTCGCTGTCCACGCTGGGCGCGGTGTGCTGGATGTTCCTGCCGTCGCTGGTCCGCGATCTTAATGCCGAGCAGACGCCGACCTCCCTGGCGGTGACGGTGATCGTCGTGCTGCTGGCGGCGGCGGTGGCCCTGCTGGCGGCCTCCATCACCTGGTGGAACGGCAAGCCGCGCAAGCTGCCGTTCTCATGGATGGGCATGGGCATGGTGCCGGTGCTGATGCTCGGCTACGGCATCTTCGTGGCGGCGTTCGCCATGCACTTCGGGCCCGCGGTGTTCTGACCGTGACGGTTTGACTGTGATGGTCTGCAATGGTCTGACGGGCCGGAACGGCTTACGGCAGCAGACCCATGTGCTCGAGCAGCACCTTCACGCCGATCAGGATCAGCACCACGCCGCCGGCGATCTGCGCGGGCATCTGCCAACGGGAGCCGAATACGCGGCCGATGTACAGGCCCGCTGCGGAGAACAGGCCGGTGGTCACGCCGATGCACAGTACCGAGGCGATGATGTTGATCTTCATGAACGCGAAGCTCACGCCCACGGCGAAGGCGTCGATGCTGCACGCCACGGCCAGCGGCAGCATATGCTTCCAGTCGAACTGGGCGGTCTCCCGCTCGTTCTCCTCCTCTTCCTCGAAGGCCTCGCGGATCATGTTGCCGCCGATGAAGGCGAGCAGACCGAAGATGATCCAGTGATCGACCGCGATCACGTATTTGCTGAACGTGGAGGCCGCGAAATAGCCGAGCAGGGGGAACAGAGCCTGGAATCCGCCGAACCACAGGCCGGTCTTCAGGGCGTCGACCGGATGGACCTTCGTGACGGTAAGACCCTTGCCGATCGAAACGGCGAAGGCGTCCATGGATACGGATACGGCGATAAGCAGAACTGCGATAATCATGAATGGTGTATGTAGGTTCATCCCCGGTTGCCGAATCGATGCGGAACCACGGTACGGGATGGGCCTCGACGGTTTCCAAATCACCGCCTACGCCTAGGTACTCGCTCGATTCTAGGCAGTGGGGCATACAAAACGCCCGCCGGCGTATGGCACGGCGGGCGTTCTGTCGGATGACTGGTCGGGGATCATCGGATCGTTACGGGACTTTTGATTCCCGATCACTCATTTCCCCGATCGATCACCGTCGCTCACTTCTCGGAGTCGGCGAGGCGCTTGCGGGCCTCCACGATCTCCTTCTCGGCCTGGGCGGCACCGGTCCAGAAGTCACCGGGCTTGACTTCCTTGCCCGGCTCCAGAGCCTTGTACTGCTCGAAGAAGTGCTTGATTTCGGCCTTGTGGTACTCGGAGACGTCGTCGATGTCCTTGATGTTGTCGAAACGGACGTCGGCGGGCACGCACAGCACCTTGTCGTCTCCACCGGCCTCGTCCTCCATGTGGTAGAGGCCGACGGCGCGGCACTCGACGATGCAGCCGGGGAACACCGAATTCGGAATCATCACCAGAGCGTCGAGCGGATCGCCGTCCTCGCCCAGGGTGCCGTCGATGTAGCCGTAGTCATCCGGGTACTGCATCGAGGTGAAGAGGATGCGGTCCAGGCGGATCTTGCCGGACTCGTGATCCACTTCGTACTTGTTCTTGGAGCCGCGGGGGATCTCAACGACCACGTCGAACGTCTCAGCCATGTCTGTCTCCTTTGCGAGTTGACATTGTGTGTTACCGCATCCAAGAATACTCAATGCCCCGGCAAACCGCCCGCGCATGCGTGACTTTGACCCGACTTTGGCGGGACTTCGGGGCCTAAAACCCCGAAATCCGCGATTCGTGGTGCTTTTCGGTCGTTTTTTCGGCTGGAAAACGACCATTTGGCACCGTCAATCGCGGATTTCGGGTGATTCAGCCGGCGAAGTTGGTCTCCGCCGGCGTCAGTGCGTCAGCTCAGTGCGCAGGCCCGCGCAGTACACGCAGCACGCTCAGTACTTCACGCTGAGGACGTGCGCGACGTCGGCCCACGGGGCGAGGGACACGTAGTTGTCCCAGCTCCAGGTGAAGTCGCGGCCGGTGAGCTCGTCGTGCACGTCGACCGAGTCGCCTTCGATGCCGAAGTCGCTCAGCTCGAGGTGCACCATCGACTGGTGGGCGTTGTGTCCGTCGAGGTTCACCACCACGATCAGCGTGTCCGGCTTGCCGGTGCCGGTGAACTCGGCCGGCGTGTGGCGCACGAAGGCGAGGATGTTCTCGTCGGCGCTGTCCAGCACGGTGAGGTTGTGGTAGCTGTGCGTGGCGGGGTGGGCGCGGCGGATGCGGTTGAGGCTGGTGAGGATCTCGGCGATGCCGTACTCCTTGGCCTTGGACCAGTCGCGCACCTTGATCTCGTACTTCTCGTTGTCGATCTGCTCCTCGAAGCCGGGGCGCTGACGGTTCTCGATCAGTTCGTAGCCGTTGTAGATGCCCCAGTTCGGCGAGCCCATGGCGGCCAGCACGGCGCGCACGGCGTGGCCGGCGATGCCGTTGTCGCGCACGTAGGCGGTGAGGATGTCGGGCGTGGTGGGCCAGAAGGTGTTGTGCTGGTAGTAGCCGTTGTCGCAGTTGGTGGTGTTGAGGTACTCCTCCAGCTCCTCCTTGGTGTTGCGCCACGGGAAGTAGCAGTGCGAGTGGGTGAATCCGGCGTAGCTCAGCGCGCGCATCATGCCCGGGCGGGTGAACGCCTCGGCGAGGAACAGGATCTCCGGGTGACGCTTGGTCACCGCGCCGATCACGTCCTGCCAGAAGCGCACCGGCTTGGTGTGCGGGTTGTCCACGCGGAAGATCGTCACGCCGGCGTCGATCCACAGCTCCATCAGGCGCTCGACTTCCTTCTCGATGCCTTCCATGTCGGCGTTGAAGTCGATCGGGTAGATGTCCTGATACTTCTTCGGCGGGTTCTCGGCGAAGGCGATGGTGCCGTCCGGCTTGTGGCGGAACCAGTTCGGGTGCTGCTTGACCCACGGGTGGTCGGGCGAGCACTGCAGGGCGAAGTCGAGCGCGATCTCGAGGCCGAGCTCATGCGCCTTGGCGGTGAGGGCCCTGAAGTCGTCCATGGTGCCGAGCAGCGGGTCGACGGTGTCGTGGCCACCGAGTTCGCTGCCGATGCCGAACGGGGAGCCCGGATCGTCGGGGCCGGCCACCAGCGTGTTGTTGCGGCCCTTGCGGTTGGTCACGCCGATCGGGAAGATCGGGGGCAGGTAGACGATGTCGAAGCCCTCGGCCTTGGCGCGTTCGAGTCCGGAGACGGACGTCTTGAGCGTGCCCTGGACGATCTTGCCGTTCTCGTCCACGTAGGCGCCTTCGGAACGGGGGAAGAACTGGTACCAGGCGGCGAAGGAGGACTTCGGGCGCTGCACCAGCAGGTTCACCGGGCGTCCGGCGCTGATGCCGTCGCGCAGCGGGTTGGTGTCGTGCAGCTCGTGGATCTCGGGGGAGTCGGCGGCGGCCAGACGCTCGGTGATGCTCAGCTCCTTGTTGAGCACCTGCTCGGCGGCGTCGCGCAGCACCTTCTTCTGGGCGGCGTTGAGTCCGGCGTCGCGGGTCTTGGCCCAGCGCAGCAGGAGTTCGGCGCCCTCGTCGAGCGCGTTCTCCACGTCGTTGTCGCGCACGCCCACCTTGATGGTGGCGTCGTGCAGCCATGTGGCGTAGGTGTCCTCCCAGCCCTCGACGACGACCTTCCAGTTGCCCAGCTGGCGCTTGACGTCGGCGAAGCCGTCCTCCCATGGTTTGACGTCGGAGTGCTCGCCGGCTTGCAGATCCACTTCCCAGCGGTCGAGGCCGGGGTTGGTGCAGGTCATCGGACGGGTCTGCATGATCTTGCCTCGGGAGGTCTTCAGCACGGCGGTGGCGCCGACCTTGGTGCGGCCTTCGATGAACACCTCGGCGGTGACATGGAACTGTTCGCCGAGTTCCACGCGGGCGGGGAACACGCCACCCTCGGCGTTGGGGGTGACATCAAGAACGTTGATGCGACCGAACTGGCCGGGTTCGGTGACCGGGATGCTCGGCGCGGGGGCCGACATGGCCATGCCCTTGACCGTCGACTGGGGGACGGTCTTGCGGGCGGTGCGACGCGTGGTCTTCCGGGCGCCCTGTCCGGACCGGGTGGTCTTTCGGGCTGCGGAAGTCTTCTTGGCGGCGCTGTCACCATTGGTCTTCCGTGTCGGCGTCCCCTGATCGACGGAAGCGGAGGTGGAGGGAGAATTCGTGACTTGGTTACTGCTGATTTCAGTCATAGCGCTCATTGTAAGAGGTAGGGTTTACACCGTTTTTACGCGATTTGCCGCGGTTTTTGACTCGATTGTGCGACACGCCGGAAACGCCGATGGAAAAGTAAACTTTTGGTTTTCCGAGCGCGAATTTATAACGAATTATAACAAAAACCGAACATTTTGATTGTTCTAACTGATCATCAATGGTGTCTTTGTGACAAAAGCAAGAATTCGCTGTAAAAAGCGAATGAACTGGCAAAATTTGCCTGAAAAAGTGGGGTATGGTGTTCTATGTGCGGTCCGCAAGACGTGGATTGCAGATAACTCAGATGTGATGAATGTGACATTTTCATGTTACATCGCACATCGCTGAAACAAACGCATGGTCCTCAGTGGTGAGCATGCGGGGGAAGGATGATTATGGCGGAAAACAAGCAGATTACCGTCGACACCTCACTGTACGGCGCCTATGCCGATCGCAAGACGGCCGCCGCCAACGAAGTGGCTCGCTCCTTCGGCATTTCCGAAGAGGCGCTCTCCAAGGTGGAGGACTACAAGGCCGCGCTGACCGAGCACGACGCATGGGACCTGCCCTTCCTGGGTTACGTGAACGAGGACGGCTACGGCTACGCCTTCGTTTCCGATCAGGCCGTTGCCAAGGACGGCTGGGACGCCTACAAGGCCTTCCGCGCCCTGCCTGACGACGTGCAGACTGCCTTCGCGATCCGTATGCTCTTCACCCACCGCGACGTCGACCGCTACGGTGCCAACATGTTCCTGCACTACGAGCGCGGCTTCAACGTCAAGTTCGAAGGCCCCGGCGCCAACCACTGGTGATCGGAAGGTCTCCGGTGATGGGAGCCGCGGCCCGTTCCGATCGACGATGATCGGAAACTCGCGGTGGTTGGACCGGTGACCGACTGACGTTCGACATGATGCCCCGACCTGATTTCAGGCCGGGGCATCGTCGTTGCAGGGGATGTTCGGTGGTTGTTGCGGGGTCCGTTCGGCGCTGTTCGGTGAACGTGGGCGCTGTTTGCGGATGTGCGATTCTGTGCGTTTGATGTGTGATCGGGTTTGGTTTTTGTTTGCCGTCGCTGCGGGCTGATGGTGTTACCCCTACCGTGCCCGCATATCGGACAGTCGGCCTTGGGAATGTCAGGTGGCCGGCGTCGGACAGACCGCTCGGACAGGTCGTTCGGGTGGCCGGCCTCAGGACCGTACGAGTCGGGTGGCCGGCCTCAGGACCGTACGAGTCGGGCGATGGCGGCGCTGGCCTCGTCAAGCTTGTCGTCGGCCACGTCCCCTCCTTCGGCAGCGGCCTGCCGTACGCAGTGATTGAGATGATCGTCGAGCAGGATCAGCGCCACCGACTTCAGCGCACTGTTGGCCGCGGAGATCTGGGTGAGGATGTCGATGCAGTATTCGCCGTCCTGGGCCATCTGCTTGATGCCGCGGATCTGCCCCTCGATGCGGCTGAGCCGAGCGATGATCCTCTTCTGGTCCTCGATGTACCCGCCGGCGGCGTGTTGATCGCATTCGCGGTGTTGGTCGCGGTCTCCTTGCTGGTCGTGCGTCTCGTGAATCTCGTGCACTTCATGAGCTTCGTGCGGTTCGTGCACGTCGCAATGCTCGCAGGTGGCGTTCGTCATTGATGTCCTCGTTTCATAGACGTGGTTCCGTCCTCGTGGTTCCGCCCGCGTGGGCCGGTGTTCCCCCGGTCGGTGTCCTCCCCGTCCGGTGTTTTCCTTCGGTGAACCGACACTTGCGAGTATACCCCCATGGGGTATATGGTGAGGTCGGTTGGCAGGAAAGGCGAACGGGGAGGTCATGATGGATATCGCGGTGGCGGTGATCGCGGCGCTGGTGCTCAGCGTCGGGGTGCTGTGGTTCTTCTTCGCGCCGAAATCGGCCACCCGCGCCCGCCGCGAAGGATCAGTGCAGGAGGCGGTGATCGAGGTCAAGGGCGGCTACAGCCCGTCGGTGATCGAGGCCGAGGCCGGCGTGCCGCTGCGGCTGATGTTCGATCGCAAGGAAAGCGGCGAATGCTCGTCGCATGTGGTGTTCCCCGACTTCGGCATCGACCAGGTGCTGCCGGCGTTCCGCACCACCACGGTCACTCTGACCCCGCAACAGCCGGGGGAGTACGGCTTCGCCTGCGGCATGAACATGCTGCACGGCACCCTCCACGTGGTTGGGAAATCCAGCGTGGTTGGGAAATCCAGCGTGGTCGCTGAGGCCCCGTCCGAATCGGTGGCCGTCAACCCTGATCCGGCCGCTGACCATGATTCGGCTACAGGACATAATTCGGCGGTTGCCGCAGTCGCAGCGGAAACCGGATCTGTCAGGTCTGCTGGGTCTGTCGGATCTGCCGATACCTCTTTACCCATCGATACCGGCGTTCCGGCGGACTCCGTCTCTTCCGATCCAGCCGACGCCGATTCCGTCGATACCGATCCCGCCGACGCCGACGATGCGGCACGCCTCGAGGAGCTGCATTCCCTCATCCGCCGGCTCATCGTCGCCGCGGTCCTCACCATCCCCGTATTCATCGCCACGATGGTCCATCTTTATCACCTCGATCCATGGTGGCAGCTGGTCCTGATCGCCCCGGTCATGCTGTATTCGGGCCGGCCCATCTACGCCACCGGCTGGGCCGCGATCCGCCACCGCGCGCCGGAGATGAACGCGCTGGTGTCGCTGGGCACCATAGCCTCGTTCCTCTACAGTCTGGTGGTCACGATCGCCCCGCAGGCGTTGCCGGTCGGGGCGCGCGAACCGTATTACGAGGCGGTCGGCACGATTATCACCCTGATGTTGATCGGTCAGGTGCTCGAAACTCGCGCCCGTCTGGGCACCGGTCGCGCGATCCGGTCGCTGATGGGCCTGAAGCCGAAAACCGCCCGGGTTGAACGGAACGGTCAGATCGAGGAGATCCCCGCCGATCAGGTGGTCGTCGGGGATGTGGTGGTGATTCGCCCGGGAGACCGTATGCCGGTGGACGGCGTGGTGATCTCCGGACAGACCTCGGTGGACGAGTCGATGATCACCGGCGAACCCATGCCGGTGGTCAAGGGCGCCGGCAATACGGTGACCGGGGCCACGGTGAACGGATCGGGATCGATCCGGTACCGGGCCACCCAGGTGGGACGGGACACGGTGCTGGCGCAGATCGTGGCGCTGGTGCGGTCCGCTCAGAGTTCGAAGGCGCCGGTGCAGCGTCTGGCCGACCGCATCTCCGCGGTTTTCGTGCCGGCGGTGGTGCTGATCGCCGTGTGGGCGTTCGCGTTGTGGTGGGCGTTCGGGCCCCAGCCGCGGATCACGTATGCGCTGGTGTGCGCGGTGAGCGTGCTGGTGATCGCCTGCCCGTGCGCGCTGGGTCTGGCCACGCCGCTGTCGATCACCATCGCCACCGGACGTGCCGCCCGATACGGTGTGCTGATCCGCTCGGCGGAGGCCTTGGAGACCGCGGCGCGTGTGGACGTGGTCGTGCTCGACAAGACCGGCACCGTCACCGAAGGGCGTCCCGAGCTCAAGGACGTACTGCCGTATGGGCAGTGGCGGGGGATTGGTATTGGTTCCGCCGGCGCTGATGGTGTTGCGGGTGATTCTGATTCCGGCGGTTTTGATGGTTCCGTTGACTCTGCTGGTGCTGGTTCCGATGGTTCCGGCGTTGGTGTGCTGGCTCTTGCGGCGGCGGCCGAGCAGGATTCCGAGCATCCGCTGGCCACGGCGATCGTGGCCGGGGCGAAGGACCGTGGCGTGACGATTCCCTCGGACTCGCAGTTCGCCTCGACGCCCGGATTGGGTGTGCGGGCGCGGGTGGATGGCCATGACGTGCTGGTGGGCAATCCGGAATTCATCGATTCATATGACGTGCAGATGCCCGACGATCCGCAGAGCGTGGACGAGATCCTCGATCAGCTTGACCGGTTCGCCGCCGAAGGCAAGACACCGATGCTGGTGGCCGTCGACGGGCTGCTCGCCGCGCAGATCACCGTGGCCGATACGGTGAAGCCCACGTCTCGGCAGGCGGTGGATGCGCTGCGGGATCGCGGCATCGACGTGGTGATGCTGACGGGTGACAACGCCGACACCGCGAAGGCAGTGGCCGCGCAGGTCGGCATCGAACGGGTGGTGGCCGACGTGCGCCCGGGGAACAAGGCCGACGAAATCGCGCGACTGGCCGCCGAAGGGCATGTGGTGGCGATGGTGGGCGACGGCATCAACGATGCGCCCGCGCTGGCTCGGGCCGACGTGGGATTCGCCATCGGCACCGGCACCGACGTGGCCATCGAGTCCGCGGACGTGACGCTGATGGGCGGCAGCCTGACCGGCGTGGTCACCGCGATCGATCTGGCCCACGCCGCCATGCGCAACATTCGGCAAAATCTCGGATTCGCGTTCGGCTACAACGGCATTGGCATTCCGGTGGCCGCCGGCGTGCTGTATCCGCTCACCGGCATGCTGCTCAACCCGATGATCGCCGGGGCCGCGATGGCCTGCTCGTCGCTGTCGGTGGTGCTCAATGCGAGCCGGCTGGGCGGGTTCGATCCCGCGAAGGTTCGGCCGTATCGGGTGAAGGCCGGGCGTCGCGCGGCTGGTGCCGGTGGCGTGGCTGGTGCCGGGTCTGGAAGTTTTGGAACAATCATGAACACAATGAAAGGAACCATCATGGCATTGTTCAATCGTCATCACTCCGAATCTCACGACATGCACGGCATGCATCACGAGGCTGGTGCCGGCTCGGCCGTCGACCCGGTGTGCGGCATGAGCGTGAACCCGGAGACCGCCGCGGCTTCCCGCGAGTATGAGGGTAAGACCTATTACTTCTGCGGTGCCGGCTGCGCCGCCCACTTCGACCAGAACCCCGCCTCCTTCGCGAAGTAAGGGTCGTAGAGGGTCCGGGGAATCCGGTTCTTGGCAAATCCAAGCTTGAAGAGCCCGTCATCGGGTCATTCAAGCTTGGATTTGCCAAAAAAGCCGGGCTCGGTCCTGATAGGGTGAGTCCATGAGAAAACGACGACGTTGGCTTCTGATCAGAATCGAGACGGAAAAACCGTCGATGAGCAAAACGGAGGCATGGATCAAATTGATCCTGCTGCTGGTGCTTTGGGTGGTGCTCATCGTCGGCGTCGACCTGTGGCTGTTCCTGTAATCGTCGATAACGAGTTCACTCTTTTGAGGCTTCTTAAAAGAGTGAAGTGGTTGTTGTCTGGGTTCACACGAAAGTCGTTTGTGTCATCGTTGAAATGACGCTGGGGTGTGCGCAACTGTTCGGTTTCACTTCACTCTTTTCGGGCCTCCTCCAAAGAGTGAACTACCGGAGAAACAAAAAGGCTAGGAACCTTGCGATTCCTAGCCTTTGTTAGTAGCGGGGCATGGATTTGAACCATGGACCTCTGGGTTATGAGCCCAGCGAGCTACCGAGCTGCTCCACCCCGCGTCGGTCCTTATCTCGGACAACCTGAACTATATTACGTACATTTCCCGGCATGTCAAATGCGAAACCGTCGTTTTTGTGTCGCATGGCGAAAATCGTTGTTATTGCAAGCGTTCTTCGGCGTGTCGCAATGAGGCCGATAATCCGCCATAGCCAGAATCGATAAGGCGCATGGCCGATCCGCCGGCCTGACCGTGGCCACCTCCGTCTCGTGCTGACATAATTATTACTATGCCTATCAAGATTCCTGAGGGTCTGCCGGCCCGCGCGATACTCGATTCCGAACGCATCTTCGCCTTGGAGAAGGCCGATGCCGAGACGCAGCGAGTCCGTCCGTTGCGGCTGGTGATCCTCAATCTGATGCCCAAGAAGATCGAGACCGAAACGCAGCTGCTTCGGCTGATCTCCAAAAGCCCGTTGCAGGTCGACATCGACTTCATGAAGACGAGCACACACGAGGCTACCCACGTCAGCCGCGATCATCTGCTCAAGTTCTACGAGAACCTCGACGCCTTCGAAGACAACTACTACGACGGTCTGGTGGTCACCGGCGCCCCGGTGGAGCATCTGCCGTTCGAGGACGTGGACTACTGGGGCGAGTTCAAGGAGATCCTCGATTGGGCGGGCAGCCACGTCTTCTCCACCATGTATCTGTGCTGGGGCGCGATGGGCGCGCTCTACTACCGGTACGGCGTGAGCAAGCACGTGCTCGACCAGAAGATCTTCGGGGTGTTCCCGCAGCGTCTGCAGGACGAATACTGCTTCATCACCAACGGGTTCGACGAGATCGCGCTGCAGCCGCACTCCCGTCTGGCCGACGTGGACGAGCAGGCGATCCGGTCCAATCCCGATCTGCAGATTCTCACCTGGGGGCCGGAGAGCGGTCCCGGTCTGGTCTCCACCCGCGACTTCTCCGAGGTGTTCGCCCTCGGTCACTGGGAGTACGGCAAGTGGACGCTGGCCGAGGAGTACGAGCGGGACATGGCCCGCGGGCTCGACAACGTCCCGTTCCCGACGAACTACTATCCGCATGACGATCCGACCCAGGAACCGCTGTTCGCCTGGCGGTCGCACGCCAACCTGCTGTGGCGCAACTGGCTGAATTGGGTGTATCAGACCACGCCGTACGATCTGACCGAGGTGCCGCGGCTGCGCGCGGAGAAGCGTCTCGGCACCGACCGGCGGTATCGACGCAGTCCGGCCGGTCCGCGCGGCGATGACTTCCACACCTTTGACGGATGCGGATACGGGGTGATCGAACCGAAGGACCGGGATTGATCGGCCGATCGGGGACGGCTGGGGCGAAAACGAAACGACATCATGTTGGCTTTCCGTCGGATTTGTCCGTATGGTGAGATTCGCTTTTTCCGCTCCGGCTGAACGGATACCGTGTCCGAAACCGACCCCGCTGATATTTTGATTTTCCTGATTTCAGGGTATTCTGTAACGGCGAACGATGTACCCGCAACGAGGCTATGGTTTGTGATCATAAAGTTAATCTTGATGACACAAATTGCGTTCGGAGCGCGCTATATTTGTTCAGGTTCGAGAAATGAGGAGGCGCGCGGACTATGGCAGGCGTTGCAGAGTTGATGGGGACGACAGGCGTCGCCCTGGCTGCTGAGTTTCATGTTCCACAGATCGACGAGTTCCTTCCTCCAGAGATCATTTTCGCAGGCACGCCGTTTGCGATGAACCGAATCGTGATGGTTCGTCTCATCGCCACCGCCGTGATGTTGCTGGTGTTCGGCATTACCGCCGCACGCGCCAAGCTGATTCCTGGTCGCTGGCAGGGAGCCGTCGAGTGGCTAATCGAGTTCGTACAGAACAACATCGTGTACGAGGTCATGGGAGAGCTGCGCGGCAAGCGCTACGTGCCCATGATCACCACGCTGTTCCTCACCATCATGGTGTTCAATCTGTGCGGCATCATCCCCTTCGCGAACATGTCGGCCAACGCCACCTTCGTGATGCCGTTGCTGTTCGCCGTGTGGACGTTCGTCCAGTACTGGCGTGCCGCCATCCGTGAGAAGGGTCTGCTGGCCTACCTCAAGGAGGAGCTGCTCCCCGAGGGCGTCCCGATTCCCGTGTACATCATCCTGGCCCCGATGCAGCTCATCGACATCGTGCTGATCCGCCCCGCATCGCTGGCCATCCGACTCTTCGCCAACATGGTGGCGGGCCACCTCATCGTGGCGCTGTGCTTCGCGGCGACCCAGTTCTTCCTGATCGAGTCGCACAACATGATGGCGGGCTTCGGCGTGCTCACGCTGGCCGGTGGCTTCATCATGACGCTGTTCGAGGCCTTCGTGGCCGCGCTGCAAGCGTTCATCTTCGCCACGCTGTCGTGCGTGTACATCAACCTGAGCTACCCGGAAGAGGCCTGATCCCGCGACACCGATCGTCACGGAGAACGGAACTTCCGCCGGGTCCCGGAGCCCCCGGAGCATCCCGGATGGGCACCCACCGGAAGCCCTGAGGAAGCACAGGAACCCCAAGGATTTACCCCCGAACAACCGAACAACCAAAGATTTTGATTCGTATCTCTTACGAACCCAAAAAGAAAGGAAACAACAATGGATCTCATCACTCTCGCTGAGGTGACCGGCTCGCTGTCCGCCGTCGGCTATGGCCTCGCTGCTATCGGACCTGGCGTCGGCGTCGGCATCATC
Source organism: Bifidobacterium simiarum (assembly GCF_002802905.1). Taxonomy (GTDB): domain Bacteria; phylum Actinomycetota; class Actinomycetes; order Actinomycetales; family Bifidobacteriaceae; genus Galliscardovia; species Galliscardovia simiarum. The sequence continues at coordinate 129,149 of NZ_PEBK01000007.1, read as the reverse complement.
TTCGGCAAGGCCATTGAGGCCACTGCTCGCCAGCCCGAACTCGGCGGCCGTATCCAGACCCTGATGTGGCTGGGCTTCGGTCTGGTTGAGTTCCTTGCCCTGCTGGGCTTCATCGCCGGCTTCATCTTCCGCTAAATCGAATAACGGTATTCCCACCATTATCCGAATTACACAAGGAAGTTGAAAGGAGGCGGATATGGAGACCCAGGCAGTGGATGGCGTGAAGCTGTTCATTCCGGAGACCTACGACATCTTCTGGTCGGCCGTCGTTCTGGTCGTCGTCGCCGTGTTCTTCTACAAGTTCTTCCTGCCGAAGTTCCAGGCGATCTTCGACGAGAGGGCCGCAAAGATCGAGGGTGGCATCGCCAAGGCCGAGAAGGCTCAGGCCGATGCCGACGCCGCCAAGAAGAAGTACGAGGATCAGCTCAACACCGCCCGTGTTGACGCGGCCAAGATCCGCGACGATGCCCGTACCGAAGCTTCGCACATCATCGCCGACGCCCGCGTGAAGGCCGAGGCGGATGCCGCGCAGATCACGGCGAATGCCCAGAAGTCCATCGAATCCCAGCAGCAGCAGGCGCTGGTGAGCTTGAAGGGCGAGGTCGGTGCTCTGGCAACGGCCCTGGCCGGCAAGATCCTCGGCAGCAAGCTGCAGGACGCCGATGTGCAGACCTCGATGCTCGACTCCATGATCGAGGACATCGACAAGGATTCCGCCGGAAAGGCCAAGTGATTATGGCCAGTACGGTACAAGACGGGTACGCAAAGGGCAGGAGGTGAACTTTCGATGCATGGAGAGACTTCATTGAGCTCGGTGAAGGCCGTGCGCAGCGCGTTCTTTGACAAGCTGGCGGCCAAGGGCACGGATGCGAAGGCGATCGGCGATGAGCTGTTCGACCTCGCGGAACTGCTCGACGGCAACCGTCAGCTGGAGCGTTCGCTCACCGACCCGGCCCGCAGCGCCGACGACAAGGTGAAGCTGATCACGACCATCCTCGATGGCCATGTCGATCCGCTGACCCTCGAGGTCGCCCAGGCCGTGGCATCCCGCCGTTGGAGCCGGCCCGAGCACATCGCCGACGCCGTCGAGGACGTGGCCATCGACGCATTGCTCGCCAACGCCGACGCCCGCGGCGTCACCGCCCAGGTGTCGTTCCAGCTCGCCGATCTGCATTCGGCGCTGCTGAACCTTCCCGTGGTTCGCCAGCGTCTGTCCGATCCGCACGCCGAGCCCGAACAGCGAGTCAAGTTCCTCGACACGCTGCTCAAGGGCCAGCCGCTCGATCAGATCACCCTTGATCTGGCCGAGCACGCGACGCGCAACCTTCGCAACCGCCGGTATCTGTCGACCATCAACTGGGTGATCGACATGATCACCGAACACCGTGGCCGGTCCATGGTGACGGTGACCAGCGCGGTGCCGCTGAAGGACGAGCAGATCGTTCGGATCAAGAACGCCTACCGGCGCAAGCTGAACCGGAACGTGTACGTCAACTGTGTGGTCGATCCGAGGGTACTTGGAGGCATGCGCATCCAGGTCGGTTCGGAAGTCACCGACAACACCGTTGCGGCGCAACTGCAGAACCTCAAGCGCGCGGTCGCGTAAGGCTTCGGCCCGCGACGCACGCCCTACGAACGTTCTCGTATAGACAATAAACAAAAGGAGTGATCAATGGCAGAATTGACCATCGATCCCGCGGCGATACGCCAGGCGCTCGACCAGTTCGTCGAGTCCTACAAGCCGTCTGACGCCCCGGCCCAGGAGGTCGGCTACGTCAAGACCGCTGGCGACGGCATCGCGCACGTGGAGGGTCTCCCCGGCTGCATGGCCAACGAGCTGCTGACCTTTGAGGACGGCACGCTCGGTCTGGCCTTCAACCTGGATGCTCGCGAAATCGGCGTGGTGGTCCTCGGCGACTTCGCAGGCATCGAGGAAGGCCAGGAAGTCCGCCGTACGGGCGAAGTGCTGTCCGTGCCGGTCGGCGACGGCTACCTCGGTCGCACCGTCGACCCGCTGGGCAAGCCGATCGACGGCCTGGGTGAGATCAAGAGCGAAGGTCGTCGTATTCTGGAGGCGCAGGCCCCCGATGTGATGCACCGTCACCCTGTGGACGAGCCTCTGGCCACCGGCATCAAGGCGATCGACGCCATGACCCCGATCGGCCGTGGTCAGCGTCAGCTCATCATCGGCGACCGCCAGACCGGTAAGACCGCCATCGCGATCGATACCATCATCAACCAGAAGGCCAACTGGGAATCCGGAGACCCGAAGAAGCAGGTCCGCTGCATCTACGTGGCCATCGGCCAGAAGGGCTCCACCATCGCCTCCGTGCGTCAGGCCCTCGAAGAGGCCGGCGCCATGGAGTACACGACGATCGTGGCCTCCCCGGCTTCCGATTCCGCTGGCTTCAAGTACATCGCCCCGTACACCGGCTCGGCCATCGGCCAGCACTGGATGTACCACGGCAAGCACGTCCTGATCGTGTTCGACGATCTGTCGAAGCAGGCCGAGGCCTACCGCTCGATCTCGCTGCTGCTGCGTCGCCCGCCGGGGCGTGAGGCCTACCCGGGTGATGTGTTCTACCTGCATTCGCGTCTGCTCGAACGCTGCGCGAAGGTGTCCGACGATCTCGGCGGCGGCTCGATGACGGGCCTGCCGATCATCGAGACCAAGGCGAACGACGTCTCGGCCTACATCCCCACCAACGTCATCTCCATCACGGACGGCCAGATCTTCCTGCAGTCCGACCTGTTCAACGCCAACCAGCGCCCCGCCGTGGACGTCGGTATCTCCGTGTCCCGAGTCGGTGGCGCGGCCCAGACCAAGGCGCTGAAGAAGGTCGCCGGTACGCTGAAGATCTCGCTGGCCCAGTACCGCTCCCTGGAATCCTTCGCCATGTTCGCCTCCGATCTGGATGCCGCATCGAAGGCCCAGCTGACCCGTGGTGCGCGACTGATGGAGCTGCTCAAGCAGCCCCAGTACTCGCCGTACTCCATGGAGCAGCAGGTCGTCTCGGTGTGGGCGGGTACCCACGGCAAGCTCGACGATCTCGATCTGCAGGACGTCCTGCCGTTCGAGCAGGGTCTGCTGGACTACCTCGACCACAACACCGACATTCTCACCACCATCCGCGAAACCGAAAACTTCACGGATGAGACCGAGAAGGCCCTGGAAGCGGCCGTCGAGGAGTTCCGTAAGACCTTCGTCCAGCACGATGGCACCCCGCTCGTGTCCGACAAGAAGGAAACCGTCGAGCAGCCCGCTCCGATCGAGCAGGAGAAGCTCGTCGCGCGCAACGCGGCGGCAGCTGCCAACGATAAGGCGGACGAGGAGTAAACCATGGCATCGCAGCTCGCATACAAGGCACGCATCAATTCCACGTCGTCGCTGGAGAAGATCTTCAACGCGCAGGAAATGATCGCGTCATCGCGCATCGCCAAGGCCCGCGACGTGGCCCTGGCCGCGAAGCCTTACTCCGATGCGATTTACGATGCCGTCCAGGCTCTCGCCCAGCACACCCAGATCTCGCATCCGATCGTGAGGAAGAACGAGGACAACCCGCGTGTGGCCGTCCTCGCCCTCACGGCGGATCGAGGCATGGCCGGCCCCTACACGTCCTCGATCATCCGAGAGACCGAGGGGCTGCTGAGCAGGCTTGATGACCAGGGCAAGAAGCCCGAGCTTTTTGTATACGGCCGACGTGGCGTCACGTACTACAAGTACCGTGGCCGCGACGTCGCCGCGACATGGGAAGGCAATTCGGATGCCCCCGGCGTTGAAGTCGCCGAGAAGATCTCCGATGCCTTGCTGGACGCATACATGAAGCCGGCTGACGAAGGCGGCGTGAGCGAGCTCTACATTGTATTCACCGAGTTCATCAACATGGTGGTGCAGAAGGTGCGCATCCTGCGGATGCTGCCTGTGGAGATCGTGAAGGTCGAGGGCGAGAAGGCCAAGGATCCCGAGGTCCCGGCCGCCCGCCCGCTGTACACCTTCGAGCCCAGTCGTGACGAGGTCCTCGATCGCGTCCTTCCGAAGTACGTGCAGTCGCGTATCCACGAATGCCTGCTCACTGCGGCGGCATCCGAGACGGCAAGCAGGCAGAACGCCATGCACACCGCCACCGACAACGCACGCAGCCTGATCGACGAGCTGACGCGCAAGCTCAACGCGACGCGTCAGGCCGCCATTACTCAGGAACTTACCGAAATCATCGGCAGCGCCGACGCGCTGAACAATGAGAAAGAATAGGAGTGCCATGGCAGAAGAAAATGTAGCCGCGGCAACTGCTGCTCAGGCTGATGCCCAGGCAGCGTCGCAAGGCCGCGTTGTTCGTGTCCAGGGCTCGGTTATTGATATTGAGTTTCCGGTGGGTCACCTGCCCGATATCTACAACGCACTGACCGTGGAGATCAGCGCCGCCGGCAATATCGAAGGCGAAGCCAGCCACAAGATCATGCTTGAGGTCGAGCAGCACCTTGGTGATTCCATCGTGCGCGCCGTCGCCCTGAAGCCGACCGATGGTCTGGTTCGTGGCGCCGTCGTGGAAGACACCGGCGGCCCGATCGAGGTGCCGGTCGGCGACGTGACCAAGGGTCACGTGTTCGACGTGTCCGGCCGAATCCTCAACAAGAAGCCCGACGAGACCGTCACCGTGACCGAGCGTTGGCCCATCCACCGCAACCCGCCCGCATTCGATCAGCTGGAGTCCAAGACCCAGATGTTCGAGACCGGCATCAAGGTCATCGATCTGCTCACCCCGTACGTGCAGGGTGGCAAGATCGGTCTGTTCGGTGGTGCAGGCGTGGGCAAGACGGTGCTGATTCAGGAAATGATTCAGCGAGTCGCCCAGAACCACGGTGGTGTGTCGGTGTTCGCCGGCGTCGGCGAGCGTACCCGTGAGGGTAACGATCTGATCGGCGAAATGGACGAGGCCGGCGTGCTGGAGAAGACCGCACTGGTCTTCGGCCAGATGGATGAGCCCCCGGGAACGCGTCTGCGCGTGCCGCTGACCGCTCTGACCATGGCCGAGTACTTCCGCGACGTGCAGAACCAGGACGTGCTGCTGTTCATCGACAACATCTTCCGCTTCACCCAGGCCGGTTCCGAGGTGTCGACCCTGCTGGGCCGTATGCCTTCCGCCGTGGGTTACCAGCCGAACCTGGCCGATGAGATGGGCGCCCTGCAGGAGCGAATCACCTCGACCCGTGGTCACTCGATCACCTCGCTGCAGGCCATCTATGTGCCGGCCGATGATTACACCGACCCGGCACCTGCGACCACGTTCGCCCACCTGGACGCCACCACCGAGCTTTCCCGTGAGATCGCTTCGAAGGGCATCTACCCGGCAGTGGATCCGCTGGCCTCCACCTCGCGAATCCTCGACCCGCGCTACGTGGGCAAGGAGCACTACGAGACCGCCAACCGCGTCAAGGCGATTCTGCAGCGTAACAAGGAGTTGCAGGACATCATCGCCCTGATCGGTATCGACGAGCTCGGCGAGGAAGACAAGACCACCGTCAACCGTGCCCGCAAGATCGAGCAGTTCCTTGGTCAGAACTTCTACGTGGCCGAGAAGTTCACCGGCCGTCCCGGCTCCTACGTGCCGAAGGACGAGACCGTCGAGGCCTTCAAGCGCATCTGCGACGGCGTGTATGACGACGTTCCGGAGCAGGCGTTCTCCGGCATCGGCGGCATCGACGACCTCGAGGAGAAGTGGCACAACATGCAGAAGGAGTTTGCAGCCTGATGGCCGACAAGCCCACTTTCAGCGTGAACATCGTTGCGGCCGACCGCCCTGTGTGGTCGGGCGCGGCGGTGGAGGTCTCCCTGCCGGCTTCCGAGGGTTCCATGGGAATCCTCGCCGACCACGAGCCGGTGATGACCGCCACCAAGAACGGTCTGGTCAAGGTGACCGAGCCCAGCGGCAACAAGCTGGGATTCAACGTCACCGACGGATTCATCGCCTTCGACGAGAACAAGCTCGTCGTTGCGGTTGAGACCTGCGAAGAGACCGACCTTTCCGCTACCGCCGAGTAATCGGTACGGTTTCCTTTCTATTGGCCCTGCGGCGATCCTCGGATCGCTTCGGGGCCTTTTCATATCCGGCGGTCGGTGAGCCGTGGTCATCGGAGGTGAGATGCGATCCTTGCCGGCAGATTACGACCTATCTCCATTCTGAGGGCATATTTGGCTGTCCTGCAGACACCTATCTTCATTCTGAGGGTCGTTTGATGACGGAATTCCCGGTATCGTCGTTGCTATTTCAAGGAGGATACTTCTGGTTACGCTTCTTATCAGCCCCAAAGAACGCAGATAGGTGTCTGCAATGCCCCTGAATCTGCCCTAAGAACGCAGATAGGTCCGGTCAGACCTCGGTAGGTCGCGGACAGGGCATCCTCAGGTTTGCCGATACGGCGCCTCGCAGGCCATCTGATAGGCTGGGTGCCTATGCGTATTATCGTCGCCGACTGTTCCGCCGAATACTCCGGCCGTCTCAACGCCTCCCTGCCTCAGGCGAAAAGGGTCATCCTGATCAAGGCCGACCAGAGCTGCCTGATCTTCTCCGAACTGGGATCGTACAAGCCGCTCAACTGGATGGCCGCGCCCTGCACGCTCAGGGAGACCGATTTGGCGGATCGGGCAGATCAGGCCGATACCACCGGGGAGACGTCGTCCGATCCCGAAACCGTGGCCGAACCGCAGCCGGTCAAGACCCTGCGGGTCAGCGCCGACAAGACCTCCGACGTCCTCGTCGTCTCCCTCTACCACGTCTACTCCGACCAGACCTATGATCTCGGCATCGACCCCGGTCTGCGCAAGGACGGCGTGGAGGATCATCTCCAGCGGTATCTGGCCGAGCAGATCGAACGCATCGGCGAGGGAGCCAAACTGGTCCGTCGCGAATACCCCACCGCGATCGGCCCGGTCGACATCATGGCCACGGACGCCGACGGCCGACACGTCGCCATCGAAATCAAACGCCACGGCGGCATCGACGGCGTCGAACAGCTCACCCGATACTGCGAGCTGCTCAACCGCGACCCCCTGCTCGCCCCCGTCCGCGGCATCTTCGCCGCACAGACCATCAGCCCCCAGGCGCAGGTGCTCGCCAAAGACCGCGGCTTCGAATGCCTGATCCTCGACTACGACGAGATGAAGGGGCAGGATTCCGACGAACTCCGCCTCTTCTGATCGCCGGATCATGGAGTGTCATTCGACGATCTGAAGACTCGACGTACCCCCGTACGCCTTCGCCTTCCGATCCTCGAATGCCACATGCATGATCCGACGATCATCTGCGTCGTGGGCAGAGTACAGTACCTTCGTTCCGCCGATGGGAGCCCGTATTCTGCCTTGCCTTCCCCTTGAGGGGAAGGTGGCCGGCGGATGCCGGTCGGATGAGGTGACGAGTGCGCTATTGTCGTGTGACCATCCCCAGTCAGCTCCGCTGACAGCCCCGTCAGTGGGGGCAAAGACGCACATGCTCCCGCTGGATGGACAGTCCGGTGGACTGTCCATAGCAGCATGGCCCCAACGGGCCATGCGTCGCACAACACGACGGGAGCTGGACGCCGGTAGGCGGACTGAGGGTGGTCAAGCGACGCATCCAATACGATGAAGCCCCCGCAATCCGTGCGGGAGCTTCATCAATAATCGCTATGCTCTCGGGCCTGATCGTCAGGCAATGCGTGTGGCATGGGCCGAGCGGAGGATGAAAGCGTACGGGGGTACGTCGAATCCTCCGCTCAGTCCATGACGCTCCATTGCCGGGCGATCAGCGATCAGTAGGCGGCCAGAATATCCACCACGAAAATCAGCGTGGAATTCGCCGGGATGCCGCTCTTCTCGGTCGAACCGTATCCCAAATCCGGCGGGATGATCAGCAGGACCTGGGAGCCGACCGTCTGACCGGCGAGACCCTGCGTCCATCCGGCGATCACCTCGCTGAGCGAGAAATCGGACGGGGCGCCGCGATCCCAGGAGGAATCGAACTGCTTGCCGTTCGACGCCAGCCAGCCGGTGTAATGCGCCTCGACGGTGTTGGTGGACTTCACGGTCGCGCCCTTGCCCTTGATCAGCGTCTGCACCACCAGCTTGTTGCCGGCCTTGTATCCGTTGAGATCAAGCGACGGCTTGCCGTTCTTGGCCAACGTCACCTTCGGCAGATTCGACGGGATGTTCGCCACCTTGTCGCCGGACGCGCGGGTCGCGGCCTTCGATTTCGACACCACGGTGACCACGTTGATGTACTGCTGCTGGGTGGAGGAAGCCGAGGCGCTCGCCGACGAACCCGACGTGGACGAGGAACCGGTGTTGATGCCCAGCGCGATCGTGGTGTTGAGCTTCATGCCCTTGAACAGGTTGTAGAAGGAGGCGTCGATCTGCTTGCTGTTGACCACCAGCGTGCAGTCCGGTGTGTTCTTGTCCCAGGTGTTCATCAGCTGCTTGCCGTCGGTGGCGTTGATGATCATCTGCTGGGTGCACACGCGATCGCCGTCCGCGATCTTCTCGCCATTGCCATCCTGCAGGATCTGATAGCTGTTGTTCTTCACCTCGAACGGGGTCTTGAACGTGACCGTCGGCTTCTTGCCGAGCTCGCCCGTGGCGGTGATGCCGGTCATCTTGGCCAGCGAGGACGAGGAGGAGCTGGACGAGCTGGAGGAACTGGAGCTGGAGGAACTGCCGCCGCATGCGGCAAGGGAAAGGCCCATCGCGGCCACGCAGGCGAGGGCGAGAGTACGGCGCACGGCGCGCCCGACATTGCTTGGACTCATATGCATAGCCCTTACTCTAACGGGATAAGCTGACCTCCCCGGGCGCACGATCCGGCCGTCGGCGGGGCCCCGATCGGGACGGGCGTGCATAGGGGAATGTAAAATGGTGGGCAATATGAGTGAAATCAATCCGAAGAATCAGCAGGAAGCCCAAGGGGCACAGCGCGGCGCGGACGAGGATCGCGAAGAGCCGGCGCTGTTCGACATGCCTCCGCTGAAGCCCGTTGAACCGGACCATGTGGTGTTGGATATGCCTTCGGTGGACGACGACTTCGACGGTTCCGACAACGAGACCATGGTGCTCGACGGCGTGGGGGAGGCCGTCCGCGCCATGAGCGGCACATCCGACGTACCCGCGCCACCGCACGGCGGTCCGCGAGTGACCATTCATCAGAACGTTCTGGCAAAAACCGACGCCGCCACGTCCGAAACGACGAAGCACGATCCGGCCGGCAGGACCGCCAACGGCGCGGACTCCGACCACGACGCCGCGGATAAGACCGGCACAGGGGAGACCGCCGCGGAATCGGCCGGGGAGACCACCGTCGTCTTCAAGCCGACGGACACTTTCAAGCCGGAAGACAATTTCAAGCCGGCTGACAATGCCCCCGACTGGCATCACGCGATCTTCCACCGTCGGCACCACGATCACGACGACCAGCACTCCGAAGAGCGCGCACGCCGTCACCGCCGTCACGTCATGGTGATGCGCGGCATCGTCACCCCGGCGCTCGCCCTGCTCGCCGTCGCGGCGATCGTGCTCGGCTGGCTGAACATGACCATCTGGAAGCCGAACCCCAACGTCTCCGTCTCCAGCAAGGTCTCCACCCGATACACCGTCACCGACCCCGGCGTGCTCGCGCTCGCCGACAACACGGTGAGCGTCAAGGCCGATACCTCGGCAGCGTCCTCGGTCTGCATCGCCGTCGCCTCGCCGCGCGACGCCGCGGGATGGCTGGCCAACCAGCACTACACGCGAGTCACCGGACTCGACACCTGGAAGACGTTCTCCACCGAAACCGCGGACGGCACCACCGCCGGCGACGCCAACAAGGTCGAAATCGCATTCCAGCAGTCCGACATGTGGTACGCCGTCCAGTGCGGCAAGGGCTCCGCAACCCTGAAATGGAAGGACTCCGGCGACGACAAGGTCGTGCTGGTCGACCTCGGATCCGGCAGCGAAAACCCGACCGGCACCGTCGACATGGCATGGACCCGAGCCAAGGTGCCCGACTTCGCCACCCCCTGCTTCTTCGTCGGCGGACTCCTCGCCGTCATGGCCATCCTCACCGCATCCCTGTTCGCGGTCGAGCAGCATCGCCGCCGCAACCGCAAGGCGCGAACCGTCGAATCCACGCCGGTCGCCGTAGCCGCGGCACCCGAACCCGAACCGACCGAACCGCCCGCGTGGATGCGACCCGGATCCGAGCCCCCCGCCCCCAGCGGACGCAGCCGCCGACGTCGGCACAGCCACACCGGCCACACCCGCCGGGCCCAGGAAGCCGTCGAAACCCAGACGAACGAGCCCGAAGTCTCCGACGCCACCTCCGTCAACCTGCTCCAGCAGAGCACCCCCACCGTCAGCAGCAACGAGCTCGAAGAATACTTCGCCCGACTGCGTGCCGAAAGCGCGGCCAATGCCGCGACCACAGCCGACTCCGTAGCGGAATCCGGACCCGTGGATGACGATTCCGCCCACGAAACCCACACCGACGACGCCGACAAGGAGGCCAAGTGATGAGCACGTCCACAATCGCACGAATCGCAGCAGCCGCCATCTCGGCAGCCATGCTCATTCCCCTCGCCGCCTGCGACGAGCGCGTCCCCAAGGTGGCCACCCCCACCGCCTCGGCCTCCGCATCCCCCGTGATCAGCGAAAGCCAGGAAAAGAAGATCCGCGGCGAAATCCTCAAGGTGCTCAACGCCACCGACCAGAGCAAAGACGTCAAGTCGCTCTCCGCCCGCGTCGAAGGCCCCGAACTCGCCGTTCGTGCCAGCCAGCTCACCATCGCCAAGGCCACCAAAAAGAACGACCCCCACAGCACCATCCCCAGCAAGATCAGCCAGACCGTCATCCCCACCGACTCCAGCTGGCCCCGATCCGTCTTCACCATCACCACCACCACCGACGACCAGCAGTCCCAGCGACTCCTCGTCCTCAACCAGGACTCCGCCCGCAGCAATTACAAGCTCTGGGGCGTCGCCCGACTCTTCCAAGGCGCCCAGCTCCCCGCCTTCGAAATCCCCAAGATCGGCTCCTCCATGGGCACCCTCAAAGACACCGGCCTCGTCGCCACCCCCGCCGACGCCGTCGCCCACTACGCCGACCTCCTCCAAAACGGCTCCTCCAGCAAATACGCCAGCCAATTCGAAGACGACCAGCTCCGCAAGGACCTCGCCACCCTCACCGCCACCGTCCAAAAAGGCATCGCCGACAACAAAGGCACCCAATCCCAGACCTTCACCCCCCAATCCGACCAGATCAAGGTCATGCGAGCCGCCAACGGCGGTGACCTCGTCGTCGCCCAAATCAACTCCGCCTGGACCCGCTCCGCCGGCGAAGGCCGCGAATCCCTCCCCGCCTCCGACGCCGAAAAAGCCCTCTTCGGCAACGGCAAAGCCACCAGCACCATGAAAGTCACCTACGTCAACGTCATCGCCCTCTACATCCCCACCAAGGCGTCCAACGGGAAGATACAAGCTGTCGGCGCCGAGCGCCAGCCAATCAAGGTGGAAGCTCAGTAACGGAGCGTCTTCGGCCGGGCCTGAGACTCGACGTACCCTCGTACGCCTTCGCCTCCGGCCCGACCGAATCCGCACGCGTTACTGAGCTTCCACGGTTCGGGGGTGGAAAGTTCGACGTATGTGAATACGTCTTCACTTTCCATCGTCGCAAATCCGCACGCGTTATCGCGTTTTCACGGGTTAGAGGGTCGACGTACCTTTGTACGCCTTCGTCTCCTGCCCGACCGAAGCCGCACGCGTTACTGAGCTTCCACGGCTCGGGGTATACATCCACTCTTGCCTTCCCCTTAGGCTGAGCCGATAGCTCTCTGTGCCCCCGCTGGCGGGGGCTGGCCGCGATAGCGGACTGGGGGTGGTCGAACGAGGTTTGGTGCGAGAGCCTCATGTCAGATCGATGTTGGGGTGACTGAACGTCGTACCGCTTGACCACCCTCAGTCCGCCTGCCGGCGTCCAGCTCCCGTCGTGTTGTGCGACGCATGGCCCGTTGGGGCCATGCTGCTATGGACAGTCCACTGGACTGTCCATCCAGCGGGAGCCTGCGCACCGTTCGTGGCATTGCGCCATCTGTTCGCGGGGCGTTGATTCTTTCGCGGACTATTCCCGGCTGCGGGTAGTCTGTATTGCTAGATCATCAGGAGGTATCGCACATGGCAGAACAGAAGTTCAACCCCGGTCTCTCACTCGCCGGGGCCGTCGATCTCGAATCGCTCAAGCACAAGGTGGACGCCGAAGCCGGTCAGGCCGGCGGGGCCCCCGCCGCGGGCGGCTACGTCATCGACACCGACGAGTCCACCTTCCAGTCGATGGTGCAGACCTCCGCCACCTTCCCGATCCTCCTGCTGCTGTGGGTGCCCACCGACGACCGCTGCTTCGACATCGCCCGCAAGCTCGGCGAAGCCGTCAACAAGCTCGAAGGCAAGATCCAGCTCTCCCGCATCGACATCGCCAAGAACCCCACCATCGCGCAGGCGCTGCAGGCCCAGGGCGCTCCCGCACTGTACGGTCTGATCGGCGGCCGGCCGATGCCGATTCTGCAGGGCGTGCCCGGCGCCGCCGAAATGCAGCAGATCACCGAAACCCTGATTCCGCAGATCATCCAGATGGCCCAGCAGGCCGGCGTCACCGGCACCGCACCCTACGTGGAAGGCGCCGGCGCACCCCAGTCCGACGATGCCGCAGCCGGCACCGCAGCCGAGCCCGAAATCCCGGTCGCCCACCAGAAGGCGCATCAGCTTGCCGCGGACGGCGATTACGCCGGTGCGGCCGCCGAATACGCCCGTCTCGTCGAAGCCGATCCGAACGATACGCTGGCCGCCCGCGAACGCTCCAAGGCCCTGCTGCTCGCCCGCTCCGCCGACGCCGACGTGCGCGTCGTACGCGAAACCGCCGCCGCCAACCCCGACGACGTGAACGCCCAGCTCGCCGTCGCCGACATCGACATGATCGGCGGACAGATCGAGGACGCCTTCGGCCGTCTGCTCGACTTCCTCTCCGGGCACAAGGCCGACGTGGAGCCCGTCCGCCAGCGTCTGCTCGAATACTTCGCCATCCCCGAGCCGACCGACCAGCGCGTCGCCCGCGCCCGTCGCCGTCTCGCCACGCTGATGTACTAGTTCAGTGCTTCACAACGCCTGACTGCTGCGCCTGCGGTTCTTGCCGAACAGCTGCGAGAACTGCGGGCCGAACTCCTCCAGCTCCTTGAAATACGCGTCCTTCCAGGTGACGAACGCCTCCGACGCCAGACCGTCGTTGTAGAAGCGGCGATCATCCGTGACCTCCGACGTGCAGAATTCAGGGATCACCAGATTCGTCACCGGGCTGCTGCGCTCCACCTCCGCGACGATCAGCGGCGCATTGTTCGCGCCGAACACGTCGATGTTCCATCCATCCTCGTCCAGCCACACGCTGAACCGGTTCTTCACGATCGGCACGCCGCCGCGCAACATGAGCTCCAGCGCGATGTTCGGGTCGATCGACCGGGCAGCCTCATACCGTGTGCCGCCCACCGCCGTGCCCTGAACCGTCACGAACGCCTCGTCGAAGGCGTCGCGGTGGTTGAGCAGTGTGGTCAGCCCGTCGGTTTCGGCGGTCATCGGGATTCTCACGCCGTGGGCCTGCATGCGGACGCGCAGCGCGAAACCGTCCTGATGCACGTAGTAGTTCTGCACGATCAGGAGCGGCGCATCCCCATCATCGTATTCCGCCGGGAACTCCCGGCAGAAGAAGCGTCGTTCATATTCGAATTCGTCAGACATAACACCATCGTACTTGCATACCGGCGATTTTTGGCGTCTTTGCAACGAAAATCGGCGGTCGCGGAAGGTTTTTCCGCACGTATGCCGCGTTTTGGTCCGGATGGCGTGTAAACTAGTGTGGTGCATGTTTCGCGAGGTCTGCCTCGCAAACGGCGGCTCGGGTTCGTAGCTCAGTGGATAGAGCGTCTGTCTCCGGAACAGAAGGTCGTGGGTTCGAATCCCATCGAGCCCACCAGCATGGCGGAATTCCAATGTGTTCAGGACGTGGAATTCCGCCTTTTTGCGTCGTAGGGGGCCTTCAGGGGACATTGCTGGGCTTGGATCGCTACTCGCGCTGGCAGTACAGGGCGAAGCTCATGCGGAGGACGGCGCAGAGCATTACGAATCCCAGGCAGCACAGGCAGATCACGCCGACCGTGACGTTGGGCGTGACGAACAGGTAGACGGCCATCAGCACGAGGGCGATCGCCACGTTGATGCCTTCCAGTGCTTTAAGCGTCATGCTGTTGGATTTCATGATGATGTAGCGGTCGCGTTCATCCACGGGAGCCATCTCCCCGGAGGCCAATGCCATCTTCGGCGAAAACGCGCTCGCCAGCGCCAGCGCGCCGTACACGGCGAACGTGGCCGCGAGGATCCAGTTGAACGCCCTGCCAGCGAGCATGTTCGTCGCCGCTTCGGGGTCGGTGGTGAGCGCGGCGGCGACATTCAGCGCCGCGATGACGAAGTAGCTGATCGCGCGATTGCGCGCCTTGCGGTTGATGACGGTCATGATCGGGCCTCCTTGCCTTCGTCCTCGATGACTGCGGCGGTCGGCTCGCCGGTTTCCACTGGCGGCTCGGCCGGCGGCTCGCCGTCCTCGATCCTGCGGTTCTCCTCCAGCAGGCACAGCTCCTCGACGCTGACGCCGAACACCCGGGCCATGCGGTAGGCGAGCATGAGCGAGGGATTGTACTGCCCCTTCTCGATGGAGATGATCGTTCGGGAGGAGACGAACACGGCGTCGGCCAGCTGCTGCTGCGTCATGCCCGCGGCCTTGCGGTATTCACGGACTCTGGTCTTCATCGGTTCACCTCCCGCATCGCAATGAGTGACGGCAGTTGACGGCAATCAGTAATATGAAGTTCGCTTCATGTGAAGTTACCTTCATAATACCTTGATTTTCGGCCGTGATGGGAGCTATCTCCGTTCTTGGGGCAGTTTTTGCCTACTTGCAGACACCTAACTCCATTCTTGGGGCCTTTATAGCGGCGTTCGCCATGTATGAGCCTTGGAATTGCAACGCCCATACTCGCAGTATCAATGCGAATAAGCCCCACATAATGGAGATAGATGGTTGCAGACCGCTCAAATCTGCCCTCAGAACGAAGATAGCTTGTTCTGAGGAGCTTCAGATGGGTAAAAAGACTCTTCTCGACGTCTGATAGTGGGAAATAATCCACTAATCGGCCGAATACCGGGCAAAGCGGCTGCGAACCGGAGACGCCGGCCGATAATCGGTGGTATATCCAAATATCGGCAGAACACCGCCATGCGGAACACACAGAAGGGAACAATCATGAGCGACAAGCTGGAAGAGGTGGCCACCGCCTACGCCCCCGCCGCACTGGGCGCCTACAGCCAGGCCGTGAAGGCGAACGGATTCGTCTTCGTCTCCGGTCAGCTGGGCATCGACCCGGCGACCGGCGAACTGGCCGGACCGACCGCCGGCGAACAGGCCGCGCAGGCGCTGAAGAACATCAAGAACATCCTCGACGCCTCCGGCAGCGCCATCGAGAACATCGCCCGCGCCACGATCTACCTGAAGAACGTCGACGACTTCAAGGAGGTGGACGCCGAGTACGCCAAGGTGTTCATCGGCTCCGTGAAGCCCGCCCGCGTGGCCTTCGGCGGCAACGACATCCCCAAGGGCGCCCTCGTGGAGATCGACGCCATCGCCGTCTCCAACGACGTCGACTGATTGACGCTGACAACGCATTGACCCCGCCGGATATTGCATCCGACGGGGTCAATCGGTTTCGGTGACGGGTGATCGGGCTCGCCGATCTGAGCCACCGATCGGGATCACCGAGGAACGATCAGCCGATCAATCAGTCAATCGGCTGATTATCCGATCACCCGACTGGTCACTTGAAATACGCGGTCTGCATGAAGTAGCCGTAGTTGGTGGCGTCGTAGTAGAACGGACCGCCGGAGTGCTGCACCAGACGATTGCGGCTCACATCCTCACGCACTCCTTGGAACCCGGCTTTCACGCCCCTCGGATACAGCGAATACACATGGACGTTGCCACCCCAGCCATTGGCATTCGGATCGAGGGTGATCTCGAAGACGCCCTTCGTGTTCATGTGGTTCATCACCGCGCCTCCGGAGGTGACGACATTGATCTGACGGTAACGCTTGCCGTTCTCGGTAATCGTGCAGTTCGTTGCCACAGACACCTTCCGTCCCGCACGGCTCGTGTACACTCCCTGCACCGGGGCGCAGGTGTTGATGTCATGGGCCGTGGCGTACCAGCCGATGCCCTCGGCCTTCCAGCCGGCACGCACCAGCATATTGTTCTCCGCCTTGTTGGTGGTGTAGTTGTGCGCGCCGGCCTTCTTCGCGCGACGGTTGTACTGGCGGTACACCGGCACGCTGCCGCCGGACTTCCAGCCGACGCCCTCATACTTCCATCCCTTGGCGATCAGCATGTTGCGCTCGGCCACGCTCATCGTGTAATGGTGATCGCCGGCGTGACGGTTGTACAGACGGTAGACGTTGCGGCCGGACGTCGGTGCCACCCAGCCGATGCCCTCGTACTTCCAGCCGAACCGTTGCAATCTAAAGCTCTCGGCATTGCTTGCGGTGTAGAAATGCTCGCCGCTGTTCGGATTGTACAGACGGTACATGGGCTGTTGTCCGCCGACGGTGGCCGCGCTCGCGGAATCGACGGTCAACCCCAGCGCCAGCATGGAGAAGATCGCGACCACGAAGGCCAGCAGGCGGCGTGAGCGATGTGATGTCATGATGAGCCTCACTTACCTCATTGTTGTTCTTGCTCTCCCTGCCATCTTAGGCACAAGGGGGTGCGATCGGAATACGCGACGCGGTGGTTCGCGCCGACTCGGCGAGGATTGCCGAAACCCGTTGCGAACACCGTCCTTCCCGTTTCCGCGGCCTACAATGGCAATCATGTTCCTCGTGCTGATGTTTGCGCTTACCGTCGTGGCCGCCGCGATCCTGACCGGCTGCGTGCGGCTCGGCCGCGCCCATCGCCACGATCCGCTGTTCGCGATCGCCTTCGTCGTCGGACTGGTCGCCTCCGTGGCCACCGTCGCCTTCCTCGCGATCTTTCTCTCCTACGCCATCGCTGCGCTCGCCGGCTGACCGATCGTCCTCCGGTACGATAGAGAGTCGGCAATCGTCGCGATCGCTATGACCATGCCCGAATCGACGGATCAACGGACGACGGATAGCGCGGACGGCACAGACAACGGATAGCACGGACAACACACAACACACGGACAACACACAACGGATTGAGCAGGCATGAGTGAGGCGAACAACGGCGGCACGGCCGCGAATACCGAGGAGATCGGTCTCGAACGCAAGATGGAATCTCGCCATCTGACCATGATCTCGCTCGGTGGCGTGATCGGCACGGGCCTGTTTTTGAGTTCCGGATACACGATCCAGCAGGCCGGTCCGCTCGGCGCGATCCTCGCCTACGCCATCGGATCGATGCTCGTCTACTTCGTGATGCTGTGCCTCGGCGAACTCTCCGTGGCCATGCCGTACGCCGGCAGCTTCCACCTGTACGCCAACCGATTCATCGGCCCCGGCACCGCGTTCACCATCGCGATTCTCTACTGGCTCAACTGGGCGGTGGCGCTCGCCTCAGAATTCACCGCGGCGGGACTCCTCATGCAACGCTGGTTCCCCGGCAGTCCCGCATGGGTGTGGAGCGCGGTGTTCATCGCGGTCGTCTTCGCGCTGAACATCCTGTCCGTACGACTGTACGGCGAATCGGAGTTCTGGTTCGCCTCGATCAAGGTGTTCGCCATCGTGGCGTTCATCGTCATCGGTCTGCTCGCCATCTTCGGCGCGATCCCGATCGCCGGATACGATCACGCGCCCCTGTTCGGCAACTTCACGGCCGACGGTCTGCTGCCCAACGGCATCGCGCCGATCTTCTCCACACTGCTCACCGTGGTGTTCGCGTTCTCCGGCACCGAGGTCGTCGGCGTGGCCGCCGGGGAGACCCGCGACCCCGGCACCGCGATCCCCAAGGCCGTGCACACCACGGTGCTGCGTCTCGCGATCTTCTTCATCGGCTCCATCGCCGTGATGGCCGCACTGATCCCCTGGCACAAGTCCGGCGTCGAGACCAGTCCGTTCGTGCTGGTGTTCCAGTCGATCGGCATGCCGTTCGCCGGCGACGTGATGAACTTCGTGGTGCTCACCGCCGTGCTCTCGGCCGCCAACTCCGGCCTGTACGTGTGCTCGCGCATGGTATGGTCGCTGGCCAAGGAACGGATGCTGCCGATGCGGCTCGCCAAGACCAACTTCCGCGGCGTGCCGGTGTTCGCCGTGATGGTGAGCATGGCCGGCAGCCTGCTCGCCCTGCTCTCGTCGGTGATCGCCGCAAGCACCGTGTACCTGGCGCTGGTGGCCGTCTCCGGTCTGGCGACGATCGTGGTGTGGGCGTCGGTGGCCGTCTGCCAGATCCGGTTCCGCCGGCAGTGGCTGGCCGAGGGGCACACCGTGGACGAGCTGGGATACAAGGCGCCCGGGTATCCGTTCGTACCGTGGGCGGCGATCGTGATGTGCGTGCTCGCCCTCGTGCTCGTGGTGCTCGACCCCTCGCAGCGCAGCACGCTGTACTACATGATCCCGTTCGTGGCGCTGTGCTACGGATTCCACTACGCCCGCGAGGCGTGGCGGAAGCGGCGGGGAGGCAGGCCGTAGTGTCAGTGCCGTCGGTAGACTTGGGAGAATGAGTCCTGAAGCGCTTAGTGTTCTGATCTACGAAATTGCCCAAGAGCTGGTCTCCTCCGAAATGGCCGGCTCCCTGACCCGCGATCTCATCCCCCCGGCCGAGAAGATCGCCGTGATGCGCCCGAAGGATCGCGCGCACGGCGACTGGGCCACCAACATCGCCATGCAGCTGGCCAAGAAGGCCGGCATGAAGCCGCGTGATCTGGCCGAACTGTTCGCCAAGGAGCTGCCGAAGTCCGAAGGCGTGAAGTCCGTCGAGGTCGCCGGCCCCGGCTTCATCAACATCACCCTCGACTCCGCCTCCTCGGCCGCGGTGGTGGACGCCGTGCTCGCCGCCGGCGACTCGTTCGGCTTTAACGACCATCTGGCCGGCAAGACCCTGAACCTCGAATTCGTCTCCGCCAACCCCACCGGTCCGATCCACATCGGCGGCACCCGCTGGGCCGCGGTGGGCGACTCCATGGCCCGCGTGCTCGAGGCCAACGGCGCCAACGTGGTGCGCGAATACTACTTCAACGATCACGGCGAGCAGATCAACCGCTTCGCCAAGTCCCTCGTGGCCGCATGGGCCGGCGAGGAGACCCCGGCCGACGGCTACAAGGGCGCCTACATCGAGGAGATCACCGAACGCGTGGTCAAGGAGGCGGCGGCCGACGGCGTCGACCTCAACGCCCTCGAACGCGTGGACGGCGGCGTCGACAAGGACGGCAACCCGCTGGGCGAAGGCGATTCCGAGCTGCGCGAGGAGTTCCGCAAGCGCGCCGTGCCGATGATGTTCGACGAGATCCAGAAGTCCATGAAGGAATTCCGCGTGAACTTCGACGTGTGGTTCCACGAGAACAGCCTCTACCAGGACGGCGAAGTGACCCGCGCCATCGAGGAGCTGCGCCAGCGCGGCGACATCTTCGAGAAGGACGGCGCCACCTGGTTCGCCTCCACCAAGCACGGCGACGACAAGGACCGCGTGATCATCAAGTCCAACGGCGAGTACGCCTACTTCGCCGCCGACATCGCCTACTACTGGAACAAGCGCCACCGCACCGTGAACCCGGCCGACACCGCGATCTACATGCTCGGCGCCGACCACCACGGCTACATCGGCCGCATGATGGCCATGTGCGCCGCGTTCGGCGACAAGCCCGGCGAGAACATGCAGATCCTCATCGGCCAGCTGGTCAACGTGATGAAGGACGGCAAGCCCGTGCGCATGAGCAAGCGCGCCGGCAACGTCGTTACGCTCGAGGACCTCGTCGAGGCCGTCGGCGTGGACGCCGCCCGCTACTCGCTGGCCCGCACCGACTACAACCAGAGCGTCGACATCGACCTCAACCTGCTCGCCAGCCACACCAACGAGAACCCGTTGTACTACGTGCAGTACGCGCACGCCCGCTCCTGCAACGTGGACCGCAACGCCGCCGCGGCCGGAGTCACCACCGAAGGCGCCGATCTCGCCCTGCTCGACACCGAGGCCGACGGCGATCTGCTCGCCGCGCTCGCCCAGTACCCGAGCATGCTGTCGCAGGCCGGAGACGGTCGCGAACCGCATCGCGTGGCCCACTACCTCGAGGACCTCGCCGGCCGCTACCACAAGTGGTACGCCGCCGAGCGCGTGGTGCCGATGGCCCTCACCGACGCCGAGCAGGCCCTGCCCGAAGCGGACCGCAAGGTCCTGGAGATCGCCAAGAACCCCGAACCGGCCCGCGCCGCCGCCCGACTCAAGCTCAACGACGCCGCCAAGCAGGTCATCGCCAACGGCCTCGCCCTGCTCGCCGTCACCGCCCCGGAGAAGATGTGATCATGGCCATTTCACCGATCTGGCCCAAGGCCACTGCCATCGACGGCGACGGAGCGATCACCTTCCACGGCCGCACCGCCGAAAGCCTGCTCGAGGAGTTCGGCTCCCCGCTCTACCTCATCGACACCGACGAGGTGAACGACCGCGCCCGCCACTTCGTGCGCGCCGCGGCCGAGGCGTTCGGCAACGCCACCACCCATGTGAGCTTCGCCGGCAAAGCGTTCCTCTCCAAGCGCGTCGTGCGCGAGGTGATCGACGCCGGCATGCTGGTGGACACCTGCACGATGGGGGAGATGCGCATCGCGCTCGCCGCCGGAGCCCCCGGCCGCCGTCTGGTATTGCACGGCAACAACAAGTCCGACGAGGAGATCGCGCTCGCCGTCGAACAGGGATTCGCGAAGATCGTGGTGGACGAGCCGGGAGAACCGGCCCGTATCGCCGAGATCGCGCATCGGCTCGGCAAGCGCGCGCGGGTGATGCTGCGCGTGACCTCCGGCATCCACGCCGGCGGCCACGAATACATCTCCACCGCCCATGAGGATCAGAAGTTCGGCGTGCCGCTGCTGCCCGCCGGAGCCGACGCCTCCGTGCTTGACGTGCTGGAAACGCTGGGATCGCTGGATCATCCGACTGATACGGAGTTCGACCACCCTCAGTCGGCGGTGCCGACAGCTCCCGCCGGCGGGAGCTCGGGCGCAAAGTCTGCGGACGAGAGCGAGCCGAAGATCGGCCAGAACTCCCCGTACGCCCTGCACGACGACGCCTCCGACGCAGACAAGGCCCTGCTGCCCGCGTTCAACGCCGTGGCCTCCGGTCCGGCCATCGCCGTCCTCAAGGACATCCTCTCCCGTTCCGACGATCTGGAACTGGTGGGCATCCACTCCCACATCGGCTCCAACATCCATGACGCGAACGCCTTCATCCAGGCCGCCAAGCGCATGATGCTGCTGCGCCGCACCTTCTACGCCACCGACGCCTACACGCTGCCCGAGGTCGATCTCGGCGGCGGCTACTCCGTCGCCTACACCGACGGCGAGGATTCGATGGACATCGACGTCGAGCTGCGCCGACTCGGCGACGCGGTCACCGCCGTCAACCGCGCGCTCGGTATGCCGGCCCCAGCCATCAGCTTCGAGCCCGGCCGCTACATCGTCGCCCCCGCGGGCGTGACCCTGTACCGCGTCGGCACGATCAAGCCGGTGCATCTCAATGATGCCAAGGATTCCGCGGGCAATCCGATCGACGAACGCGTGTACGTCTCCGTCGACGGCGGCATGAGCGACAACATCCGCCCGGCACTGTACGGAGCCGACTACACGGCCCGTCTGGCGAACCGCCACGGTTCCGACGAGACCATGCTCGCCCGCGTGGTGGGCATGCACTGCGAGTCGGGCGACATCGTGGTGCACGAGGTGCGTCTGCCGCGTGATCTGTGTCGCGGCGACGTGCTGGCCGTACCGGTCACCGGCGCGTACGGCCGCACCATGGCGAGCAACTACAATCAGGCGCTGATCCCCGCCGTGGTTGCGGTGAGCGAGGAGGGTGCGAGCGTGATGCTGCGTCGCCAGACCATCGACGACCTGCTCGACCTCGATCAGGACTGACCGGATCGGGGGCAGAAACCTCTTTGCCTTCCCCTCGAGGGGAAGGTGGCCGGCGAAGCCGGACGGATGAGGTGACGGTCGGAGAGGATTCGCGGTCACCTCATCAGTCAGCTGCCGCTGACAGCTTCCCCTCAAGGGGAAGCCGGGGATCGGGCCGTTACCATCGCTGACAGCTTCCCCTCAAGGGGAAGCCGGGAAAGATTAACGGTCGCCGTTATCCTGCCTGTCGCTTTACGACCGTAGGATGAATGAGGTTGTATTTTTGCGGGCGGGACGCCTATCCGTATGACACTGCGCATGGGCGGTCCCGTCCGTCAGGATCGAGACACATCGAGACATAAGGCATCGTCGTCGGGAAGGACGCACACATGGTAGAGAACGCGGTAGAGAACGTGACCCCCATTCGCGTGGCACTGCTGGGAGCCGGAACGGTGGGTTCCGCCACCGCCCGTCTGATCGTGGAGCAGCAGGAGGAGCTGGCCCAGCGCATCGGCCGTCCGCTCGAGCTCGTCGGCGTGGCCTGCCTCGACCCCAGCGAGGTCAACGTCCCGTGGATCGACAAGTCGCTGCTCACCACCGACACCGCCGGTCTGTGCACCAAGGCGGACATCGTGATCGAGCTGATCGGCGGCACCACCGCGGCCTACACCTTCGTGATGAAGGCCATCGAATCCGGTGCCTCCGTGGTCACCGCGAACAAGGCGCTGATCGCCAAGTACGGCCCCGAGATCTACGCGGCCGCCGAAGCCCATCACGTCGACTTCTACTTCGAGGCCGCCGTGGCCGGTGCGATTCCGATCGTCCGCCCCCTGCGCGAATCCATGGTCGGCGACAAGATCACCAGCATCATGGGCATCGTCAACGGCACCACCAACTACATCCTCGACGAGATGACCACCAAGGGCCTCGACTTCGACGTGGCACTCAAGGACGCGCAGGCCAAGGGCTACGCCGAAGCCGATCCGACCGGCGACATCGAGGGCGAGGACGCCGCCAACAAGGCCGCGATCATGTCGTCCCTCGCCTTCCACACCGACGTGCGCATCGACGACGTGGCCGTCGAGGGCATCACCCAGATCACCGCCGACGACATCGCCGCCGCCACCGCCGAGAACAAGGTCATCAAGCTGCTCGCCGTGTGCGAGAACACCGAGGCCGGCATCTCCACCCGCGTGTACCCGGCGCTGATCCCGAACGAGCACCCGCTCGCCAGCGTGCACGGCAGCTTCAACGCCGTGTTCGTCAAGGCCGAGGCCGCCGACGACCTGATGTTCTACGGTCGCGGTGCCGGCGGCGCCCCCACCGCCTCCGCCGTGGTCGGCGACGTGGTGACCGAGGCCCGTCACATCACCCACGGTTGCGTCGGCCCGGTGATCCCGATGTACGCGAACCTGCCGAAGGCCCCGCTGGGCGTGGGCAAGTCCGCCTTCGCCGTGCGTTTCGTGATCCACGACAAGCCGGGCGTGCTCGCGGCCATCGCCGAGGAGTTCGCCAAGCGCGGCCTGTCGATCAACGGCGTGAACCAGGATCTCAAGCCCACCCTGCACGAGCCCGGATACAGCGGCGAACTGCAGCAGCTGCGTCTGGTCACCCATCTGTGCGAGGAGAGCACGCTGCGCGAGGCCGTCGAAGCCGTCAAGCAGCTCGATTTCACCACCGACGAGGTCACCATCCTGCGCGTGCTCGACTGACCGCAGCAAAGACGGCAAAACCGCAGCACACACTGACCGCAGACGGTACGCGAAGACAAGAGGAGAGTCACAGAAGCATGAAGTTCGCCACCGATGCCGTGAAGGTTACCGTTCCCGCCACCAGCGCCAATCTCGGACCCGGCTTCGACGCCGTGGGACTGGCGCTGGACGTGCGCGACGAACTGCATTTCGAACTGCTGCCGAGCAGCGACGTCGAGATCGAAATCCACGGCGAGGGCGAGACCACGCTGCCGCGTGACGATCGTCATCTGGTGATCCGATCCCTCCGCCGGGCGATGGAGGAGATCGGACTGCCGCAGACCGGCGTACGGCTGACCGCGATCAACCGCATTCCGCAGGAGCGCGGCATGGGATCGTCGGCCGAGGCGATCGTCGCCGGCGTCTCCGCCGCGGCCGCGTTCGCGGGGCTGGGCGACGAGGCACGCGACTTCATCTTCGATCTCGCCGCGCACATCGAAGGCCATCCCGACAACGTGGCCCCGGCCGTCTACGGCGGCATGACCGTCTCCTGGGATTTCGAGCCGTCCCGCGAGGTCCCGGTCATCGACTCTCCCGTGCTCAAGGCCCGCACCGTGGTCTCCCCAACGGACGGTACGGCGTCGTTCCCCGGATCGGCCGAACCGTTCAAGGGCGGATACCACACGGTGAACTACCGGGTGGGCGAGCGGATCAACGCCTGGGTGTTCGTGCCCGACTTCAAGCTCTCCACTGAGGAGGCCCGTCACGCCCTGCCGACCGACGTGCCCCGCACCGACGCCGTGTTCAACGTCTCCCGCGTGGCCCTGCTGCCCGCGGCGATGGCCGCCGATCACGGCCGCGACGTCAACGCCATGCTGTTCTCCGCCACCGCCGACACGCTCCACCAGCGGTACCGCAGTTCGCTGATGCCGCAGTCCTGGGAGCTAATGACCTTCCTGCGCGCCAACGGCTACGCCTCCACGATCTCCGGCGCCGGCCCCTGCGTGCTCGTGCTGCACGACGGCGACGATTCCGCCGCGTTGCGCGATCTGCTGGATTCGCGCTGGCTCGCCGGCGGGCACTGGCGGATGCTGCACCCGGCGATCGACCGTAGCGGCGTGCTGTACGAGGCGGAGGGGTGCTGACCTCAGCCCGCGTCTGATCCGCCGGGGTCGGACCGGCTGATCTGGTCGGTGTGGTCGGTGTGGTCGGTATGGTCGGTATGGTCAGACCGTTCGGTCGGTATAGTTGGACCGTTCGGTTGGTGTGACCATCTGCTACGGTGGTTAGTTCGCATACCGTACATACCCGATACGTTTGAAGAAAGTCGTTCCATGTCCATTCCACTGATTCTCGCGTCGAAGTCCAAGGCGCGCCGCGACGTGCTGTTCCATGCGGGAATCCGCGCCACCATTCGCGTCTCGCACGTCGATGAGGCGGCCGTGGTGGCCAGTACTGCCGCGCAGCGCGGCATTGCCGTGGACGAGATGACCACCGAGGATCGCGTGCCGCTGCTGGCCCGGGCGAAGGCCGCGGCCGTCTACCGCGAATACATGGAGATTTCGGCCGCCGCCGCGCAGGCGACCGGCGAAATGCACGTTTCGTACCCGCTGACCGACGGATTCGGCACGGTGGCCGAGGTCAAGTCGGTGCACGAGGCCATCGAGGAGCATGAGGGACTGACCGACGCCAAGGTCGGGCCACTGATCATCGGCTGCGATTCGATGTTCGAGCTCGACGGCGTGCCCTACGGCAAGCCGCATACCGAGGATCATGCGCGCGAGCGTCTGCGGATGATGCGCGGACGCACCGGCACCCTGTGGACCGGTCATTGCGTGATCGACGCCGCCACCGGCCGCATGGTGAGCCGCGCCAGCCACGCCGAAGTGACGTTCTGCGATTTCTCCGACGACATGATCGAGCGTTACATCGCCACCGGCGAGCCGCTGGAAGTGGCCGGATCGTTCACGCTCGACGGGTTCGGCGGCGCGTTCATCGACCGCATCGAAGGTGACCCGAGCGGCATCATCGGCCTGAGCCTGCCGCTGGCCCGTCAGCTGGTCGAGGAGCTGGACATCGACTGGACCGATCTGTGGAACATGGACCGCGAAGAGCAGCAGGAGCACAGCATTCCGGTGTCCGTGTTGAAGTCGATCGGGGCCACGCCGCCCAAGGAGAACGTGCACCAGCCCGGCGACGGGTTCATTGACTGCGCCTGCGGGCACAAGCACTGGGGACTCAACGGCGCCTCCGGCGTGCTGCTGGCCAGGCGTAACCCCGAAACCGGCGAGGTGACGCATGTGCTCATGCAGCATCGCGCGCTGTGGAGTGCCGAAGGCGGCAAGTGGGGCATTCCGGGAGGCGCGACCGCCGACGGCGAGAGCCCGCTGGAGGGTGCGCTGCGAGAAAGCTTCGAGGAAGCGAACATCCGTCCGCGCGACATCGACGTGGTCGGTTCGTACATGGAGGACCACGGCCCGTGGGGCTACACCACGGTGTTCGCGTTCGAAAAGCCCGGGCATGAGGTGCAGCCGCATGCCAATGACGACGAAAGCCTTGAGGTGACGTGGGTGCCGATCGACGAGGTCGGCAAGCTCCCGCTGCTCACCGCCATGAAAACCGACTGGCCCCGCTTCGAGGAGCGCCTGCGCAAGATCAGCCGCCAGACGTTCTGAGTGGTGCGTTTTCGGCGGGCTCTGGTGTGCCACCCTCAGTCCGTCTGTCGGCGTCCAGCTCCCGACGTGTTGTGCGACGCATGGCCGTGGGGCCATGCTGCTATGGACGGTCCACCGGACCGTCCATCCGGCGGGAACACGTTTCGCATAAGAGGTTGGGAACATGATTTTGCCCCCGCTGGACGAACAGTCCGGTGGACTGTTCGTGGCAGTACGCCCTCACGGGCGTACGTCGCACAAGACGTCGGGGGCTGTCGGCGGAGCCGACTGGGGGTGGTCAAGCGGTCTTCGTTCGGCCACCCCACCCGGCTTGCGCCGGGAGCCCACGCCAGCGGGGGCCCGTTGTTTGGCTTCCCCCGCCGGGGGAAGCTGGCGGCCGTATGGCCGTCTGATGAGGGGTCTTGGGATTCCATCCTGTGGTGCGGTTTGACTCGAGGGCTGAGTACCTACCTTTGCCATTGCCAATTCGGATTCTGGTAGCTGAACCATTCGGATTTTGGTAGCTGAAATATTCGGATTATTGTTGTTGAGGAATTCGGATTTTGGTAGCTGAACCATTCGGATTTTGGTAATAGTGATATTTCAGGTAAGGAACGGCAGCGTATATGGCTGAGAGAAGTGGCGTCGGCGTTGCTCCGGCTGAGTATCGTCCGCGTATCGTGGATGCGCAGATCGAACGTTATATGCGCATTTTCGGCGCGGTCGAGATTACGGGGACCAAGTGGTGCGGCAAGACATGGTCGGCTCGGGCGCACGCTTCCAGCATTACCTATGTGGATCGTGGAAATAATCTCGCGGCTGCTTCAGCCGATCCGTCCCTGATGCTGATTGGGGATGTTCCGCATGTCATTGATGAATGGCAGTTGGCTCCGGCCATCTGGGATGAGGTGCGGCACGGTGTGGACGACAATCCGTCCACCAAGGGGCAATGGATTCTGACCGGCTCATCTACGCCCTTGCACGATCGAACTCCCCATCACAGTGGCGCCGGCAGAATCGGACGTATCCGCATGAATCCCATGACCCTGTCCGAATCAGGGTTGTCTTCGGGAGAGGTCAGTCTTTCCGGTCTGTTCGAGCACAGGTTTCAGGCCGCAAAATCTCCTACCGATACTCGTGCGATATTCGATGCCGTGTGTCGAGGGGGATGGCCGGAAAGTCTGGGAATGGACGTTTCGGATGCGCAGACGCTTATTCGAGAATACATTCGGCTTACTTTGACCGAGAGCGTACCCAAGCAAGGCAAGAGCGCGGATGTGGGCAGACGACTGTTGGCCTCACTTGCTCGTAATCTCGGTCAGTCGGTCACATATAGGACTCTTCGTTGTGACATGTATGGCACGGAGGAGAATCTTGACGATTTGATCTCCGATCGGATGGTATCCGAGTACGTCGCCATGTTTGAGGACATGTTTTTGATCGATAGCGTGCCGGGATGGGTGCCTGCCGCTCGTGATCCGAAGCGGTTGAGGACCAAGCCGCGTCGATATTTTGCGGACCCGTCCATTGCCGCCTCCGTTTTGGGCATGAATCCGCAGGCGATGCTGGAGGATTGGCAGACATTCGGATTCCTGTTTGAGAACCTATGCATACGCGATCTGCTGGTGTACGCGCGTGCGTTGCCTGATGTTGGCATGGAACCCGTTCGGTACTATCATGACGATTCCGATCTGGAATGCGACGTGATCATAGAGCTGGCTGATGGACGTTGGGCAGGCATCGAGATCAAGACCAGTGAGGACAAAGTCCCTACGGCGGCGACGAATCTGAACCGCATGCGGGCGAAATTGCTGGGCAATCCTGCCGCCAGAACGCGAGAGCCCGAGTTCCTCGCCGTGCTTGTCGGCATCGGCGAGTTCGCCTATCGACGCGATGACGGTATCTACGTCATTCCGATCGGCACGCTCGGCGCCTGAGGGGCGGGTGTACCGATCGTATTGGTGATCCGGATTGTTGCCGTTCGATAGTTATTTTCGTGATTAATGGCGAAAAAATTTAGATATCGATATCGTCGGGAGCGGCCGAAGCACCCGTCGGTACCGCCGTGCTGTCTCGAATGATGAGTTTTGCCGGCAGGACGATATGCGGTTCCGACACCTTGCCGTCATGCTCTCGCGCCTCGAGGATCATGTCGATGGCCTTCTTCGCCATCAGGTCGAACGGCTGATCGATGGTGGTCAGCGCGGGGGCCATGTATTTCGACGGATAGACGTTGTCGAATCCGACGACCGAAAGATCCTCGGGAATCCGGATGTTCCGCTCGTGCGCGGCCTTGTAGACGCATACCGCGGAAAGATCGTTGAAGGCGAAGATGGCGGTGGGACGGTCCGGTCGATCCAGCAGTTCGCAGGCTGCGTGGTACGCAGGTTCCGCCTGATAGTCGCCCCTCGCCGTGGGCAGATCCTCCCATGCCAGACCCGCGTTGCTCATGGCGGCCGTATATCCGGCGAATCTGGCCAGCGATGACTGTGTGTTCTTCGGTCCGGTGAGCGTGCCGATGTTGCGGTGGCCGAGCCTCAGCAGATGATTCGTGGCGTTGAATCCCGCGGACCAGTTGTCGATGCCGACGGTGCAGTACCGGTCCTCCACTTCTTCGATCGGATCGAGGATGACGAACGGAATGCTGCGTGAGACCAGCAGATTCTTGGCGTGGTCCGAAACCGCGCTCATCATGATGATGACGCCGAGCGGATTGCGGTCGAGCAGTCCCATCAGGGCGTTGTCGGTTCCCTCGTCGCCTTCGCCGACCTCGGTGATGGTGATGCCGATGGGCTTGTCCTTGACCTGGAACGCGCAGGCCCGGGTGATGGCGATGGTGCCGTTGTTGGCCATATGCGTCATCACGATTTCGATGGTGTTGGTGATCTTCGTGCTGGACAGCGGCTTGGAGAACCCGACTTCGTCAAGGACTTTTTCGATCTTTTCGCGGGTCTTGTCGGAGACGTCCCCGCGACCGTTGATGACCTTGGATACGGTGGTGATGGACACCCCGCACATGCGCGCGATGTCCGATACGAGGATCTTACGTTCCGACGAAGCCAATGGTTTCCCTCTCGTTGTGATGTCGCGTCCGTGCGGACGCGTTTTCATTGTATCGGCCTGAAGAAAACGCAACATTAAAATTGTTCAGTAAATTTCGCAAGAAACGGCGCAAATTTCGAAAAAAGCGTGTATAGTGTGAAGTGCTTCACAAAACAAGCGAACCGTACAGGCGAAGGAGCCATTCCAATGAGCAGATTTACCGCAGTGAAGACGTTCGATTTCCGTTTCCCGACGTCGAACACCCTGTCGGGTTCGGACGCCATGAACCCGGATCCGGACTATTCGTCCGCCTACGTGGAGATCCACACCGATGCCGACGATGGCGTCAAGGGCATCGGTTTCGTGTTCACGATCGGCCGCGGCAACGACGTGGTGTGCAAGGCCATCGAATCCATGGGCGACCGACTGATCGGCATGGAGGTCGAGCCGCTGCTGGACGACATGAAGAAGGCGTGGAACCTTTTCGTCCATGATTCCCAGCTACGCTGGCTTGGTCCGGAGAAGGGCGTGGAGCATATGGCCATCGGCGCGGTGCTTTCGGCCCTGTGGGACATCAAGGCCAAGCGCGCCGGCAAGCCGCTGTGGCGTCTGCTCGCCGAGATGGAGCCCGAGGAACTGGTCTCCACGCTGGACTTCCGCTACATGACCGATGCCCTGCGCCCCGAGGAGGCCGTCGAGATCCTCAAGGAAGGACAGAAGGGCAAGGCCGAGCGCATCGAGAACCTGCTCAAGGTCGGATACCCGGGTTATTCCACCGCGGCCGGCTGGCTCGGCTACTCCGATGAGAAGATGGTGGCCCTGGCCAAGGAGGAGTCGCAGGTCAAGGGCTTCAAGCAGATCAAGCTCAAGGTCGGACAGAACGTGGACGACGATCTGCGGCGTCTGGCTTTGGCCCGCGAGGCCATCGGCCCGGACGTGCGTCTGGCCGTCGACGCGAATCAGGTGTGGGACGTGCCCACCGCCATTGAATGGATCAACCGCTTCCATGAGTTCGATCTGGCTTGGGTCGAGGAACCCACCAGCCCGGACGACGTGATCGGACACGCGACCATCGCCCGCGCCATCAACCCGATTAAGGTGGCCACCGGTGAGCAAATGCAGAGCCGCATCCTGTACAAGCAGTATCTGCAGGCCAACGCCTTCGGCATCATGCAGATCGACGCCACCCGTGTGGCCGGACCTCAGGAGATCGTGCTTGAATACCTGCTGGCGAAGAAGTTCAACAAGCCCGTGTGCCCGCACGCCGGCGGCGTGGGACTGTGCGAGGCGGTGTGCCACTTCGCGATGTTCGACTACGTGGCCGTTTCGGGCACGATGGACGGTCGCATGATCGAGTACGTGGACAACCAGCACGAGCACTTCGTGCACCCCACGGTGATCAAGAACGGCAACTATGTCGCTCCGACCGCGCCGGGCAACGGCACCGAAATGACGCTGGAGACCGCGGAGAAGTACCTGTACAAGGGGTGATCCGTCGACTCCGGACACCAGACGTGGGACCGCCGTCATTCTTCCGAAACGATTGCGGACGGCGGTCCCGCCCCAAGTTTTCCATAACTGAATATCGATAACTGAACCCGCCGGCTCCGACCGGCATGGCAATGCAAAGTATCAACAATCAACAATCAACGCTGCTTGTTAATGGCGTACCCATTAAACGCAGAATAAGGAAGGACAAGGAAGTTCCCATGGATCTGCATCTCGAAGGCAAGGTATTCATCATCACCGGCGGTCTCAAGGGCATCGGCAAGGGCATCACGTTCCAGCTGGCCCGCGAAGGCGCCACCACGGTGATTCTCGACCGCAGCGCCAACGTCGTCGAAGAGTACAAGAAAGAGATCGAGCCCATCAGCAAGGGATACGACATCCACATCCTCGACCTCAACGACACCGACAAGATCGCCCCCATCGTCGAAGAGACCTACAAGAAGTACGGGCATATCGACGGCATCGTCAACAACGCCGGCGTCAACGATAACAAGGCCTTGGAGACCACGTCGTGGCAGGAGTTCGAGAAGTCCATCCACGGTAACCTCACCCATTACTACGAGCTGGTCCATGCCGCGGTCGGCTATCTCAAGGAGAGCCATGGCGCCGTGGTGAACATCACCTCCAAGACCGCGCTCACCGGTCAGGGCAAGACCAGTGCCTACGCCGCCGCCAAGGGTGCGATTCTGGGTCTGACCCGTGAATGGGCCGCCGCGCTGGTCAAGGATCGCGTGCGCGTGAACGCCATCGTCGTCTCCGAATGCTGGACTCCGCTGTACGCCGACTGGATCAAGACCTTCGGCTCCGAGGAGGAGCAGCAGGCGCGACTCAAGGTCATCACCGACAAGATCCCGCTGGAACACCGCATGACCACCACCGAGGAAATCGGCAACGAGGCCGCCTTCCTGCTGTCCGACCGTTCCTCGCACACCACCGGTCAGTGGGTGTTCGTCGACGGCGGCTACGTCCACCTCGACCGTGCCCTGAGCTGATCGAACCGATCTTCGGCATCGGTGATATTCCGGAGCCGAGTCCCACGCCGCAAGGCGTGCCTATTCCCAACGATCGTCGCTGTTGCCTTTCCGTGATCGTTGAGTGGCTTCATCGGCCCCGAAATTGGGTCAGGGGCCGATGAAGTCGTTTTCAGAGACGAAAACATCCAATCATTTCATGCTTGCATAGAAGAAATTTAAGGAGTCGATGATGACATCCACTACGAATGTTGCCGCTCCGGAGAAGAATACCACAGGTTCCAAGGCGATGATCGCCATCGTGCTGGTCACCTCGCTGTTCTTCATCTGGGGTCTGACGATGAATCTCGTCAACGCACTGAACTCGCCGTTCGGCAACTATATGGAATTGAGCAGTACGGAATCGTCGCTGCTGCAGGTGGCCTACTACGGCGCCTACTTCGTCATGGCCATCCCGGCCGGCATCATCGCCAAACGGTTCGGCTACAAGGGAGGCGTGATCTCCGGCCTGTTCCTGTTCGCGGTGGGTTCGTTCATCGTGATCCCGGCCACCAGCAACGCCAGCTACGGCCTGTTCCTGTTCGCCATGTTCGTGATCGCCCTCGGTGCCGCGTCGCTGGAGACCAACTGCAACCCGTACATCACCAAGCTCGGCAACGAGAAGGGCGAGTCGTTCCGTCTGAACATGGCCCAGAGCTTCAACGGTGTGGGCAACATCGTCGGTCCGCTGATCCTCGCACAGATCCTCTCGCAGACCATCGCACCCGGAAAAGAAGGATTCGATGAGGCCAAGACCAAGTTCCTCAGCGATACCCAGCACATCTACATCGTCATCGGCATCGTGCTGGTCGTCGTGCTGCTCGTATTCGCGTTCTTCAAGCTGCCGACGCCTCCGGGCGACGAGGAGGAGGCCGAATCCGGTGCCAGCGGCGACGCCTCGTTCTTCGGACTGCTCAAGCGCCCCTACTTCGCGCTCGGCGTGCTCGCCGAATTCATCTTCATCGGTTTGCAGGTCGCCGGCATGGCCATGTTCTCCGCCTATGCGCTGAAGCATTGGGGTCCGGGCGTGACCGCCGGCCTGGCCGCGACCATGCTGTCGATCCTCTCCCTGCTGTTCACCATCGGCCGTTTCGTCACCACGCCGCTCATGGCCAAGTTCGATCCGGCGAAGATCCTCGGCGTATACATGACTATCAGCGCCGCGCTCATGTTCGTGGTGTTCCTCGGACTGGGCAAGATCTCCGTCATCGCCTTCCTCGTGGCCTACCTGTTCATCTCCATCGGCTACCCGACGATCTTCTCGCTGACGCTGAAGGGGATCAAGGGCTCCGCGGCCAAGACCGGATCCTCCGCACTGGTGATGAGCATCGTCGGCGCGGCCCTCATCCCGCTGCTGCTCGGCGTCATCCAGGACGCCGCCGGCATCGAGATCGCCCTGCTGGTTACGGTCCCCGGATTCCTGTACCTCGCCTGGTATGCCTTCTGGGGCTCCAAGATCGGTCTGAAGGAGGCCTGATCGATGATTTTCGGGCGGGCCGGTTTCCTTTCCTTCTGGCCCGTCCGATCCACTTCGAACCGATCGGACGGGATCCGATCCTCCGATCGATCACACCATATTCGTTCGTTCCGGCTTGTTCCGGACA
The DNA here is from genome assembly GCF_002802905.1 of Bifidobacterium simiarum. GTDB lineage: Bacteria > Actinomycetota > Actinomycetes > Actinomycetales > Bifidobacteriaceae > Galliscardovia > Galliscardovia simiarum. Next base: position 95,502 of record NZ_PEBK01000007.1, on the reverse strand, counting down.
ATCAGAAGGACATTGACATGACACTGAACGTAGTGGACTCCCACTTCCACATCTGGGACCCGGCTGTGCAGAACCTGCCCTGGCTGGCCGGTCTGCCCAAGCTGCAGAACAAGTACACCATCGAGGATCTCGAGGCCGAATACGCGAAGTTCGGCGTGAACTTCCTCGGCGGCGTGTACGTGGAGGTCGACGCGGCCGACCACGAGCAGGAGGATCGCCTGCTGTATGAGAACAAGTCCCCGAAGATCCTCAAGCGCATGCTGCGAGTGACACTCAGCCCGACCATGCGCGTGCCGATCAACGCCGATGGCATCCGCGAGCCGCTGCACGTGGACTCCGAGCCCCGCGGTCGCTGTCTCGAGCCCTCGTTCATCGAGGGACTGCGCGCGATGGCGGCCAAGGGCATGCCGTTCGAACTGTGCAACCGCGGCGAGGAGCTGCCCGACATGGCCGAGGTCTTCGCTCAGGTGCCCGAGGTCACGGTGATTCTGGACCATCTCGGCAACGCCCCCGGCCTTGATGAGACCACGAAGCAGGCGCTGACCGATCTGGCCGCCCTGCCGAACTCGTACATCAAGGTCTCCGGCGACAATCCCGTCGACCCCGACATCGTGAAGTTCGTCCGTGACACGTTCGGCCCGAAGAAGGTGCTGTACAGCTCGAACTGGCCGGTCGTGGAACTCAACTCCACGTTCGCCACGCACTTCCAGCTCATGCTCGACACCTTCGGCGAGGACGAGGACTTCTTCATGAACAACGCGGTTCGGGCCTACGGCATCGAACTGTAGTCACACGTCGTCGGGCGGGTGCGGCATCAACCCCCACCCGCCCCGGCGATTCCATCACAAGGAAAGGGAAACCATGACCAATAGCGCAACCGTATTCTCCGGTGTGATCTGCCCATCGATCACCATCACCGACGATGATGGCAACATTGACTACGACCTGTGGGGACGGCATCTCGACCATCTCATCGAAGCCGGTGTCGACGGGGTGCTGGTGTTCGGCAGCATCGGCGAGTTCTACGCCTTCCCTCTGGAGGTGAAGAAGCAGGCCGTCGACTTCGTCGCCAAGCATGTGGCCGGTCGCATCAAGGTATTCGCCGGCGTGGGCGACACGAATCTCGACAAGGTCATTGACTTCGCCAAGGCTGCGGAGAAGAGCGGCGTGGATGCGTTGGTCGTCGTCTCCCCGTATTACTTCGGTCCTACCCCGGGAGCTGCGAAGGCATACTTCGGCGCGGTCGCCGGTGCGACCGATCTGCCGGTCATTCTCTACAACTTCCCGCCGCGTACCGGTTCGGATCTGACCCCCGAACTGGTGGCCGAACTGGCCTCCGAATACCCGACGATCGTGGGCATCAAGGACACGGTCGATACGATCAGCCACACCCGCAAGGTCATCCGCGCGGTGAGCGGGATCAAGCCGGACTTCGCCGTGTTCTCCGGATTCGACGAGTACTATCTCGTCAACCGCGTCTCCGGCGGCGCCGGCGTGATCTGCGGACTGACCAACGTGGAGCCGGAAACCTTCGCCAAGCTCAACAAGGCGTACGTCTCCGGTGATTACGCCACGGCGATCGAGGCCGCCGAACGCATCAGCCACCTTATGGCTATCTATGATTGCGCCGATCTGTTCATCGCCGCGATCAAGGGTGCCGTGAAGGCCAAGGGTCTGCCGATCAGCACGCTGATCCGCGAGCCCGCCGTGCAGCTCACCGAGGATCAGTACGCCAAGATTCAGGCACTGCTCTGATCCATTATTTCGTCAATATCAATCAGACACATCACTCAACAAGGAGCAAAAACAATGGTCTACAGGATGATTTTCAACCAGACGGCGTACTTCGGTCGCGGCGCGATCAAGGAGATCCCCGAGGTCGCGAGGAAGCATGGCTTCAGGAAGGCGTTCGTGGTGACGGACCCGGTGCTGGCCGATCCCAAGGTCGGTACCGCCCAGAAGGTGTTCGATGTGCTGGACGCCGCGGGTCTGCCGTACGAGGTGTTCACGAACGTGAAGCCGAACCCGCCGGTGGAGTGCATCCAGGACGGCGTGCTGCGGTTCAAGGCGTCGGGCGCGGACTTCCTGATCGGTCTGGGCGGCGGCTCGCCGCAGGATACGTGCAAGGGCATCGGCATCGTGACCGCGAACCCGGAGTTCGGCGACGTGCTCTCCCTTGAGGGCGTGGCGGACACGAAGAACCCCTCCGTGCCGATCTTCGGCGTGCCCACCACCGCCGGCACCGCGTCGGAGACCACCATCAACTACGTGATCACCGATACCCCGAACAAGCGCAAGTTCGTGGCCGTGGACCCGCACGACATCCCGATCGTCGCGTTCGTGGACCCGGACCTGACCGACGGCATGCCCCGGGGCCTGAAGGTCGCGACGGGCCTGGACGCGCTGACCCACGCCATCGAGGGCTACATCACCCCGGGCGCGTGGAGCCTGTCGGACGCGCTGTCGCTGCAGTCGATCCGCATGACCGCCGCGAATCTCGCCAAGTCGGCCGAGGGCGACGTACCGGCGGGCGAGCAGATGGCGTACAGCTCGTACATCACGGGCATGGCGTATTCGAACGTGGGCCTGGGACTGGTACACGGCATGGCGCATCCGCTGGGCGGGCGCCTGGGCGCCGCGCACGGCGTGGCGAACGGCATCCTGCTGGCCCCGGTGATGGACTACAACAAGGACTACACGGGCGAGAAGTACCGCGACATCGCCGACGCGTTCGGCGTGAAGGACGCGTACGCGATGCCGTTGGAGGAGGCGCGTGACGCGGCCGTGCAGGCGGTGCATCAGCTGACCGTGGATCTGAAGAACCCGACGAAGATTTCCGAGGTGGGCGCCACGGAGGCGGATCTGGCGCCGCTGGCGCATGACGCGTTTAATGACGTGTGCACGCCGGGCAACCCGAGGAAGGCGACGGAGGAGGACATCCTCACCATCTACAAGAGCCTCATGTGATTGAAGACCTGCTGTCATACGCCGGCGATGTCGTCATGATCGCCGGCGCATATTACTTCTGATTCCTGCGCTGACAAAGCGGGGCCGTGCCAACGGCTCCGCTTTTTTTGTTGTGGTTGTTGTTGTGATTCCCGCCGTGAGCAGCGGATGCCGGTTTGGATGAGATGATCCGAAAGCGCAGTTTAGCCGGGGCTTATCGCCGCGCTTCGATGGATCGGAGTGTAAGAATCCGGTTTTTGCGGTCCGATCCATCGGGATTCGCCGATATTCGATGGATTGGAGTGCAGAATACGCGATTTTGCGGTCGAATCCATCGCAATCCGGTTTTCGTGATTTCCGGATCGTTGAAATCATGCGGTTCTTCGGTCCCGTGTCTCGATCCGGTGATGGATTGTAGTGCGAAAACCGCGATTTTGCGGTCGCTCCATCGAGATCGTCCGGTGTTCGACGGATCGGGGCGTGAAAACCGCGATTTTGCGGTCGAATCCATCGCCGGCGAAATCCCGCCAGCGGGCCCTAGTCGTGTTGCTTTTGGATAGGGCTCGGCCCAAATCCTCAGCATCCTCAGCTGAGCAAAAACGCGACGATGGCGATGAAAATCGGCGAGGTCATGGTGCTCAGTAGGATGCCGTCGCGCGCGAAGGTGAGGCCCACGTTGTACCGGGCCGCGTAGTTATACACGTTCTGGCCGGTCGGCAGGGCGGCGAGTACCACGCAGGCGTACAGCGTGGCGCCGCGGAAGCCCATCACGAAGTAGGCGAGCAGGAACGCGATCACCGGCATGACGATGTTCTTCAGCACGGCCACGGTGATGGTGGCGGTGCGGTCGCCCTTCTGCTGCATCGGCCGCGTGCCGTGCAGCGACATGCCGAACGCCATGAGGATCATCGGCACCGCGGAGTCGCCGATCATGTCGATCGGGTCGAAGATGAACTTCGGCACCGGGAAGTAGCCGATCTTCGCGGTGATCGCCGAGACGAGGATGCCGGCCAGCGAGCCGATCAGCAGCGGCTGGTGCAGCGGCTGCTTGGCGATCTCCTTCACCGTCACCTTGCCCTTGGTGGTCACGTCGAGCACGGTGAGGCCGACCGGCGTGAAGATGGCCTGCTGCATCACCAGGATCGGGGCGACCAGCGCCGGATTGCCGAGAATATAGGTGGCGATCGGCAGGCCGATGTTGTTGGAATTGAGGTACAGCGAGTTCAGCGCGCCGATGGTTGCGTCGGCCGCACCCATGTGGAAGAACAGCCGGTTGAGGATCAGGAACACCACGCCGACCAGGAACGCGGAGAAGAACGCCACGATGATCGAGGAATGGAAGATCTCGAAGATCGGCTCCTTGGACAGGATCGCGAACATCAGACACGGGCTGGAGACGAAGAAGCTGAACTTGTTCAGCACCATCTGGGCGCTCGGCCCGCCGATGCGCATACGGGCGGCCACGTACCCCACGGCGATCACGATGCCGATCACGCAGAATCCTTGCATGGCACTCAGCAAACCCGGCATATGACACTCCTCCCGATCGACAACCCCACCAATACTGCCACACCGTCCGTAATAGGGCGCCGGTGTTTCCATTGATGGCCCGATGGGTGACGGCCCGGTGATGATCGGTCGACGGCCCGGTGATGATCGGTCGTCCGCCCCGACACGGTCCGACATCGAATTGTCGGACGGCGACAACGTCCGATAAGATGGGACGGTCCGATCTGTGAACGCTAACAGCACCATGTTTCCAATGATCACCGCGATCATCCGGTCCGTAGAGACCGACCGATGGGCGAATGGGGACTGAGGGTCGCCGGACGACAGTGGCTGTCGCACGGTTTCCGGGTGCGGGGGATCGGGTCGGATGATGTGCAAGGAGTAGTGACTATGACCGGTAAGCGTGTATCGATCTTCGAAGTGGCCAAGGCCGCAGGTGTTTCCCATCAGACCGTTTCCAGGGTGATCAACCATTCGCCGAACGTCTCGCCGGCCACCCGGGCCAAGGTGCAGGCCGCCATCGACGAACTCGGCTACCGGCCGTCCGGCGCCGCCCGCGCGCTCGCCACCAACCGCACCCGTACGATCGCGCTGATCGCAGGAGGCATGAGCTACTTCGGTCCGTTGTCCACCATCAGTTCCATCGAGGACATGGCCCGCAAGCACGGGCTGTACGTGTCGATCGCCATCATGAACGATCACGAGTACACGCAGGAGGCGTTCGAGCAGGTGGCGAACGCCTGTCTCGATCAGGGCGTGGAGGCGTTCGTGTTCGTCGCGCCCACCGACCCGATGGTCGAGGCCGCGCTCAAGGCCCGTCTTCGCGTGCCGCGCGTGATCCTCACCTCCTCACACGGCGCGGTGGACGTGGAGCCGTATACGGCCAAGGATCCGACCATCGCCGTCCTTGGCATCGACCAGTGGAGCGCCATGCGAGACATCGTCCGTCATCTGTCGTCGCTGGGTCATCGTCGCGCACTGTATCTGGCGGGGCCGTCCGAGTGGCGTGACGCCGAGACCCGCCGGATCGCATGGCTGGAGGAGAGCGCCAAGGCCGGGCTTGATACGCAGGTGATCGATCTGACCGACTGGGGGTCGTCGCTGGCCTACGACACGTTCAACGCCTATCTCGATTCGCTGGACGATCCGAAGCGGGATCTGCCCACGGCGATCGTGGCGGCCAACGACCTGCAGGCCATGGGCGTCAACCGCGCCCTGTTCGAGCATGGGATCCGCGTGCCGCAGGACGTGAGCCTCATCGGATTCGACGACATGCCGGCCGTGTGCAACTCCATTCCGCCGATGACCACGATCCACCCGGATTTCTCCGGTCTCGGCGTGGCGGCGATGACCGCGCTGTTCGCCCAGCTGGGCGCCGACGGCCGGATTCCGGCGACGTCGGCCGTGAAGGGATCGGGCGCCGGCGGGAACGGTGTCGCCGGTGCGGACGGTGCAAATGGTGCGGACGGTGCCGGCTCGCCGTCGCTCGACGAGCTGCCCGTCATCCACGGCGTGAAGGTGTCGCGGGCGCGGATGGTCGTGCGCGATTCCACCGCCGAGGCCGCGCGGTAGTCGCCGGGGTCGTGCGGGGATCGGCGTGTTCGACTCCGGTCATGGGCCGGATGCCGGTCGGCGATCGACGTCGGTCATAGGCCGGATGAATGACCGTGCATATAACAATTGAATAACGTGACGGAAAAATCCGGGTTTTCGTTGCGTCGTGCGGGTGTCGGGATGTACGATGGTAACCAGAATGTGAGCGTTCACAATCTGTGATTCCGACGAGACGCCCGCACGCTCCGCAAGGGGTTGGCGAAGGCGCAACGATGACGTTGGCACTAACGGTGGCGATTGCATTTCGCGTCGCCCGAAGACCGATCAAAGGAGTAAACGCATGAGTGATGCTTCCGAGATGGATATCTCAGGAATCGTAGAGAAGATTCGCGCCGGCAAGACCTCGCTGGGCATCGAATTCGGATCCACCCGAATCAAGGCCGTGCTGATCGACGACAACTACAACACCATCGCCTCCGGCGACTACCAGTGGGCCAGCCACCTCGAAGACGGCCTGTGGAGCTACTCGCAGGAGGAGATCTGGAAGGGCCTGCAGAGCGCCTACGGCGCCATGGCCTGGGACGTCGAGCAGGCCTACGGCGAAAAGCTCACCCGCATCGGCCACATCGGCTTCTCCGCCATGATGCACGGCTACCTCGCCTTCGACAAGGACGGCGAACTGCTCGTGCCGTTCCGCACTTGGCAGAACACCAACACCCACGAAGCCCACCTCAAGCTCTCCGACCTGTTCCAGTACAACATCCCCGAGCGCTGGAGCATCGCGCACCTCTACCAGGCCGTGCTCAACAAGGAAGAGCACGTCGGCAAGGTCGCCTACTTCACCACCCTCGCCGGCTACGTGCACTGGAAGCTCACCGGTAAGAAGGTGCTCGGCGTCGGCGACGCCTCCGGCATGTTCCCGATCGACCCCACCACCCACACGTGGGAGAAGGAACTGCTCGCCAAGTTCTCCGCACTGCCCGAAATCGCCGCCCAGCCGTGGAAGATCGAAGACCTGCTGCCCGAACCGCTCGTCGCAGGCACCCCCGCCGGAGAACTGACCGCCGAAGGCGCCAAGCTGCTCGACCCGTCCGGCAACCTCCAGCCCGGCATCGTGCTCGCCCCGCCGGAAGGCGACGCCGGCACCGGCATGGTCGCCACCAACTCCGTGCGCGTGCGCACCGGCAACGTCTCCGCCGGCACCTCCATCTTCGCCATGGTCGTGCTCGAAAAGAAGCTCGCCCGCCTGCACCCCGAAGTCGACCTCGTCACCACCCCGGCCGGCGACCTCGCAGGCATGAGCCACGCCAACAACTTCACCTCCGACCTCAACGCGTGGGTCGGCCTCTTCGGCGAATTCGCCAAGGCCATCGACCAGCCCGTCAACACCGGCGCCCTCTACGGCACCCTGTTCCGCCTCGCCATCAGCGATCAGGCCGACGCCAACGCTGGAGGCCTCCTCAACTACCCGTTCCGCTCCGGCGAATTCCTCGCCGGCCTCGAAGAAGGCCGTCCGCTGTTCGCCCGCAGCCCCGAAGCCCACATGAACCTCGCGAACTTCATGCGCGCCCAGCTGTTCAGCGCCTTCAGCCCCGTCAAGATCGGCATGGACGTCATGACCAAGGATGAGGAAGTCAAGATCGACTCCCTCGTCGGTCACGGCGGCATCTTCACCACCCCGAAGGTGGCCCAGAAGATCCTCGCCGCCGCGTTCGACACCCCGATCAAGGTCATGTCCACCGCCGCCGAAGGCGGAGCCTGGGGCATGGCCGTGCTCGCCGACTACCTGTGGCACACCCCGTGGCCGCTGGCCGACTACCTCGACCAGCGCGTCTTCAAGGACGCTCAGTCCACCACCGAAACCCCGGACCCCAAGGACGTCGAAGGCTTCGAAGACTTCTTCGCCCGCTTCCAGTCCGGACTCGCGATCGAAAAGAGCGCCGTGCGCAACATCGATCTCGAAAGCAAGTGATTGTTCGCAGATTGTTCGCAATCGAAAGGAAAATGACAAATGGCTACTCTCGCTGATTACGGTCCCGAGGTCCGTGCGGAGGTCAAGCAGGTTCGTGAGGTCGTCTCGAACCTGCATCAGCAGCTGATCAAGTGGAATCTGGTCGTGTGGACGGCGGGCAACGTGTCGCAGCGTCTGCACACGGCGGATCTGTTCGTGATCAAGCCGTCGGGTCTGCGCTACGAGTACCTGACCCCGTCGAGCATGGTCGTGGTGGATCTGGATGGCAACGTGGTCGACGGCGCCGAGGCCCCGAGCTCGGATACCGCGTCGCACGCGTACATCTACCGCAACATGCCGGACGTGTACGGCGTGGTGCACACGCATTCGACGTACGCGACCGCGTGGGCGGCGACGGGCCAGAACATCCCGTGCGGTCTGACGATGATGGGCGACGAGTTCGGCGGGCCGGTGCCGGTCGGCCCGTTCCGTCTGATCGGCTCCGAGGCGATCGGCAAGGGCGTGGTGGAGACGCTGAAGAAGTATCCGAAGTCTCCCGCGGTGCTGATGCAGAACCATGGTCCGTTCACGATCGGCAAGGACGCGGAGGGTGCGGTCAAGGCCGCCGCCATGACCGAGGAGGTCGCGCACACGATGTGGGCGGCGTGTCAGCTGGGCGACATCATCGAGATCGACCAGTCCGACATCGATAAGCTGAACGACCGCTACCAGAACGTCTACGGCCAGCACTGACGGTGCGTCTTCGGGCTGCCGGAGGAATCGACGTATTGCTATACGCCTTCATCCTCCGGCATCCCGAATCCGCACGCGTCAGATGCGTCGCTGTAGCGAAGGTCTGGGCTTCCCCTTGAGGGGAAGCTGGCTGCCGAAGGCAGACTGATGAGGTGACGCGCGAAGCACTATCCGATCACCTCATCAGTCGGCTGCCGGCCGTCCGCTTCCCCTTAGGCTGAGTCCGTTAAGAAAACGCTGGTGGCGTTTTTAGGGCTCAGGCGAGCCGACAGGCGAGCTGACGGAACGCGGCCGTAGGCCGTCCGCCCTTGCTGATGAAGCTGGCTGCCGGAGGCAGACTGATGAGGTGACGCGCGAAGCATTGTCCGATCACCTCATCCGACCGGCTTCGCCGGCCACCTTCCCCTCAAGGGGAAGGCATTGCCGGTGCTTCCCCGTGCGGGGAAGCCACAACAACACGTAATCCCGAAAACACAATGAAGTAAACAACAAAGGAGCCAATTATGGCATTCGAAAACCCCTTCGAGGGCAAGGAGATCTGGTTCGGCGTCGGTTCGCAGGACCTCTACGGTGAGGAAGCCCTGCGTCAGGTCGCCATTCACTCCGGTGAAATGGTCGACTACCTGAACAAGACCGGCAAGATCCCGGCCAAGATCGTCCTCAAGCCCACCCTGAAGTCCTCCGACGGCGTCAAGGAGTTCATGGTCGAAGCCTCCGCCAACCCGAACGTCATCGGCGTCATCACCTGGTGCCACACCTTCTCCCCGGCCAAGATGTGGATCCGTGGCCTCGAAGTGCTCACCAAGCCGCTGCTGCAGCTCGCCACCCAGCACCACAAGGAAATCCCGTGGGAGACCATCGACATGGACTTCATGAACCTGAACCAGGCCGCCCACGGCGACCGTGAGTTCGGTTACATCGTCTCCCGTCTCGGCATCCCGCGCAAGATCGTCGTCGGCCACTACACCGACCCCGAAGTCGCCGAGAAGGTCGGCACCTGGGCCCGCGCCTGCGCCGGCTGGGACGCCTCCAACAACATGAAGGTCATGCGCTGGGGCGACAACATGCGTAACGTCGCCGTCACCGAAGGCGACAAGACCGAAGCCGAGCGCGTCTTCGGCGCCTCCATCAACACCTGGGCCGTCAACGAGCTCGTCGCCGCCTACGACGCCGTCAAGGACGATCAGGTCAAGGAAATCATCGAGGACTACAAGGCCAAGTACGACATCGACCCGGCCCTCCTCGACGCCAAGTACGACTCCCTCTTCATCGCCGCCAAGGAAGAGGCCGCCATGGTCAACATGATGCGCGCCAACGGCTGCACCGCCGGCGTCGACAACTTCGAAGACCTCGGCGCTCTCCCGCAGCTCCCGGGCGTCGGCCCGCAGCGCTTCCCCTCCGAGTACGGTTGGGGCTTCTCCGCCGAAGGCGACTGGAAGACCTCCGTCCTCGTCCGCATCGGTGCCGTCATGGGCTACGGCCTTGAAGGTGGCGCCTCCCTCATGGAGGACTACTCCTACAACTTCACCGAAGGCAACGAGCTCGACATGGGCTCCCACATGCTCGAGGTCTCCCCGGCCATCGGCACCATCGCCAAGCCGAAGCTCGAAATCCACCCGCTCGGCATCGGCGGCAAGGCCGACCCCGTCCGCCTCGTCTTCTCCGGCGCCCCCAAGAAGGATGCCGTCGTCGTCTCCATGGCCGACGAGCGCGAACGCTTCCGCCTCCTCATGGACGTCGTCGACGTCGTCGAGCCCCAGGGCTCCCTCAAGGAGCTCCCGTGCGCCCGCGCCGTCTGGAAGCCGCAGCCTTCCCTCAAGACCGCCGTCCAGTGCTGGATCACCGCCGGCGGCTCCCACCACACCTGCATGACCACCTCCGTCGGCCGTGAAGCCTGGGAAGACTTCGCCCGCATCGCCGGTGTCGAACTCGCCGTCATCGACGAGAACACCACCACCCGCCAGTTCGAGAAGGAGCTGGAGCTGAGCGAAATGTACCACCGCCTCAACAACCGTCACTGATTGACGGAGCGTCTTCTGCGTTGCGGGAGGCTCGACGTACCTTCGTACGCCTTCGCCTCCCGCGCCTTGAAGCCGCACGCGTCAATCAGTTCCGGTTGCTTGCATGAATGGCGCTCTTTGCCTTCCCCTTGAGGGGAAGGTGGCCGGCTTTGCCGGTCGGATGAGGTGTCAATCAGGCATGTGAGCCAGAGACGCTGAAGGGGTATCCGATATGATCGGATACCCCTTTTCGCGTATAAAACCCCAACTGATCAAGTTCTCGCACTGTCGCCGAAGGCGGGCTTCCCCCGTTGGGGGAAGCTGTCAGCGATAGCTGACTGATGAGGGGCATGGTTCACATCACCTCATCAGTCGTCCTCCGGGACGACAGCTTCCCCTCAAGGGGAAGCCCCAGTCGGGAATCAGCGATCAGCCCTCACCGCTTGCCGTTGTAGATCTGCTGGTCGATCACGTCGGCGAACACCGTGTTCACCTTCGGGCGCACCACCTTCAACGACGGGGTCAGACACGCGTTGTCCTGCGTGAACCGGTCGGCCAATACCACGAACTTACGCACCGACTCGGCACGCGACACCGTCTTGTTCGCCCGATCCACATACGTCTGGATCTCCGCCCGCACCTCATCGTTCTGCGCGGCCTCGGCCAGCGGCATCGACGCGGGCAGACGACGGGTCGGCAGCCACGCCTCCAATCCTTCCGGATCCAGGGTGATCAGCGCGCCGATGAACGGGCGGCCGTCACCCACCACCACCGCGTGCTCCACGATCGGGCACTTCGTGATGATCTCCTCCAGCGGGATCGGCGACACGTTCTTGCCGCCCGCCGTGATGATGATGTCCTTCTTACGGCCGGTGATCGTCAGCGTGCCGTCATCGTCCAGCGAACCCAGATCGCCGGTGCGCAGCCAACCGTCCTCGGTGAACGCCTCGGCGGTCTTCTCCGGCAGATTATGGTAGCCGCGGAACACGTTCGCGCCCTTGACCTGCACCTCACCGTCGTCCGCGATCCTCACCGACGAACCCGGCGCGCACTGGCCCACCGTGCCGATCCGGTTGTCGGCCACGCGAGTCACCGTGAACGGCGCCGCCGTCTCCGTCATGCCGTAACCCTGAATCATCGGCAGACCGATGCCGGCGAAGAAATGCGCCAGATCGGGGCTCAGCGGCGCACCGCCGCACGCCACGTACTTGATGTTCGGGCCAAGCGCCCCACGGACCGTGCGATACACCATCGAGTCGTACATCGCATGCTCGCCCACCTGCGACAGCGTCGGCTTCTCACCGGCCTGCTCCATACGCGACCAGTCGCGAGCCGCCTCCGCCGCCTTGGCGAACATCTTGCCCTTGAAGCCCATGCCCGCCTTACGGGAGGCGGCGTTGTACACCTTCTCGAACACGCGCGGCACGCCCAGCAGATACGTCGGCTTGAAGCTACGCAGATCCGGCAGCAGCGAATGCGTATCCGGCAGGTAACCCACCACGCCGTCATCCGAACCGATCGAACAGTACTGGATGTACCGGGCGAAACAGTGGGCCAGCGGCAGGAACAGCAGCAGACGGGGATGATCGTCGCAGATCATCTCCTTCATGCACACGAATCCGGCGCGCACGATCGACAGGAAGTTGCGATGCGTCAGCTCCACGCCCTTTGGCGCCCCCGTCGAACCCGACGTGTAGACGATCGTCGCCAGATCGTCGGCCTTCACCGACGCGATCCGCTCTTCCAGCTCCTCGTCGGTCACCGTCACGCCCACGCCCTCAAGCGCGCCGAGCGCATTCGAATCCAGCATGAGAATACGGCGAAGATCCGGGCAGTCGTCCATCACCGAATACAGACGGTGGAACCGCTCCTGATTGTCCGCGATGGCGATCGTCACCGACGAATCGCACAGAATATTGCGGGCCTGAATCGCCGAATCCGTATCGTAGATCGGCACGTTCACCGCACCGATCGCCGCCAAGGCGAAATCCAGTACGCCCCACTCCCAGCGGGTGGGGGAGAACAGGGTCACCGCGTCACCCTTCTTCACGCCGAACGCCATGAACCCCTTGGCCGCCGCGCGCACCAGACTGTAGAATTCGCCGGTCGTGATGTTCGCCCACGAACCCGGGCCGGTCTTGCGGCTGGCGATCACCGTATCCTCGCCGGTGCGTTCGATACGATCGGTCAGCAGCGAGTACAGCGTCTCGTCGTCACGTACCTCGATCTCACCGGGAGCCGTGTATTCCTTGATCATGCCTTGATTGCCTCATTCCGTCATGTCATTCGGTCGGTCGTCGAACCGCCTGCTCGCCCGTGGTTTCGGATGGTTCCGTCCGGATGGGCTTGCCGGTCGGATGCGAACCAATCATCCACGATCAAGAGTACGCAGGTCCGGCCGCAACCGCCATTGTGCGGCCCCACCAACTTCCCCGTAGGGCCTTGTACGGGCGTACAACCTTCATGATTCTGTACGGGCGTCACCTCACCGCTCTTACCGCCGCGTGCGATACATATTGCAGGCTGCGGCGAAAGCGCGGGCCAGACGCTGGCTTGGTTCGTCGGCGGGAGTCTGTTCGGGATGCCACTGTACGGCCATGAAGAAGTCGCGGTCGGGGCGGTACGCGGATTCGATGATGCCGTCGGGGGCCGTGGCCTGCACCTTCACGCCTTCGCCGGGCCGGTGCACCGCCTGATGATGCACGCTGTTGACCGGCAGCGTATCGCGATCGAGAATGCGATGCAGGGGAGTGTCGGGCAGCACATGCACCTCATGCGAGGGCTTGTCGAACGGCGTGCGCTGCCAATGATTCATCGCCCCGGGAACGTCGTCCGTGATCTGCTGGTACAGGTTGCCGCCCGCCAGCACGCACATCATCTGCAATCCGCGGCACACGCCCAGATACGGCATATGCCGCTCGTATGCGGCCCGCAGCAGCGTTGCCTCGGCATGATCACGCAGCGGCACCGGCTCATCCATGCCCGGCAGCGTCCTGCCGCCGTACAATGCCGGATCGATGTCGTTGCCGCCCGGAATCAGCAGACCATCCGCATGATCGAGCATGGCCAGCAGGTATTCGTCGTCGTCGGACGGGTCCACGGTCAGCACGTTCGCGCCGGCGAACTCCAGCAGCCGCAGATAACCGGGGTCGACGTCGAACGCGCCGGGCACGGTCTCCGAATACTGCATCATCAACGCCACGATGGGTTTCATCGCCGCCGCCTTTCCTGTCTGCCTGTATGGTCTGCCTATCTGATTGCCTGTCTGTCTGACCGTCTGCCTGTGCCGTCGGTCTTCCGCCGGACGTTTGCCGGTTCCGCGCCATACCCGCGTCGCCAGTCCTGCCGCCGTGCCCACGGCGATACACTGAATGGCGATACGTCCATTGCGATTATATGAGTTCGAGCGGAGGTCCCCAATGGCCGATGATCATACGTTTCCCGGTGCCGACGTCCTGCTGCGCGAACTCGCCGGATCGGAGTTCCCCGTCTCCGACGCCGTGATCGACCGGTTGCGCGGCGTCTACGATCATCTCGCCGGAGTCTCGCCCGACGACCCCGAATTCGAACGCTACCTACGTGAGGACGTCATCGAACACGAGACGTTCTCCCGGGCCGACGTCATCGACATCAGCGACTCCGTCCTCGACGTCAGCGCCCGGCACAAGAACGATCCCGCGCTGCTGGCCGCGTTCTTCGTCGCCTTCGAATGGTTCCACCGCTGCGAATTCGACGCCGACCGGCGACTGCGCTACTGGGGACGGTTCGTGCCGCTGCTGCGCGCATGCCTCGGCGAATTCGCGCTGTACCAGTATGCGCTGTCCATGTTCCACCTGTACGGCGGCGACGGCGTACGCGCCGAGCAGGCCGCGCGACGGGCCCTGGAGATCGCTCCCGATCACATCGGATTCCTCAACACGTACACCGAGCAGATCCTCGAACGCGTGGAGCGCGAGCTGATCTCCTCCGGCCGGCAGATGCCCGGCGACGACGATACGGCGGCGCTGAACGGGCTGCTGGAATCGTTCGACAAACGTCCCCGCGACGGATGGCATCCGATCTTCCATGTGAGCTACGGGCGGATCCTCGCCTGCCTCGGGCGGTACGGCGAGGCGCAAAACGAATTCTCGCAGGCCGTCGACGTCGAGAACGCGCGGTACAACGATGCCGGAGCCAACACCATCAAGGCCAGCACGTATGTGACCGAGATGAACGAGATCTTCGACGCGCGCAACACCTGCAACATGCTGTCGAACATGCGCTCGCTGTCGACGGTCATCGACGACGCGCAGACGGCGCAACGGCAGCGCGCGCGGGAGCTCGACGACAAAATGGACGAGCTCGGCCGTCGCTTCGACAACGAGCGCATCGACATGCTCGAATTCATCGGTTTCTTCGCCGGCATCATCTCGTTCGTCATCGCCTCCATTCAGCTGGGCGACGGACTCGCGTTCCCCACCCGGGCCCTGATGGTGCTGATTCTCATGGGGTCGCTGCTTGTGGCGTTCGGCTCGTTCTCCGTGTTGCTGGAAAGCGGCCGGGCCGTCGACCCTCACGAGCCGAAACACGGGCGGCTGTTCGGCATCCGTGCCGGTCTGGTGGCGGTGATCGTCATCGGACTGGTCGTCATCGTCGCCGCCATGCTGCTGTATCTGGTCATACGGTGATGAATAGGTGATGAATCAGTTCACTCTTTGGATGCGCCCCGAAAAGAGTGAACGAATCTATCATCCAGATCACAGCAAACGAACACATTCTCAACGCAATTTCAAGGATCGTCAGAACGTTTGGGTGTTCATATGAACATTTTTCAATTCACTCTTTCGGCGCCGTGAAAAAGAGTGAATCAGCACAGGGGGTATTGCGCCTTCCGGGCCGATATGGTTGGCTGTGCAAGGGGCCGGGAAGCAAGACCCGGCATGACGATTGGGGAGTGCATGTTCGACAAACGACTGCTGCAACTGGTGCCGGGACTCGGCCGGCTGATCGCGGGCAAGGTGCTGATGCTCTGGCTGACGCTGCTGAGCAACATTGCCTTTGCGGTCACGCTGGTGCTGATGCTCAGCGACCTGCTGGTCGCGGCCGACGGCAAGGGGCCGATACCCGCGGTGTGCATGGTCAACCACGGCAACGGAGGCTGCGTCCCGCTCGGCCGGCTGGATGCTCTGGCGTCGCTGTCGCACACCATGGCCTGGCCGCCCGCGCGCATCGGCGCCTATGCCGTCGCCTTCGCGGTGATCCTCCTCGTGCGCTATCTCGCCACGAAAGGCGCGAACCATCTGGGCTTCCTCGCCGCCGAACGCGTCAAGCTCGCCCTGCGCACCAAGCTGTACCGCAGGATGCTTGCCCTCGGCCCCGGATACGCCAACACCGTGCGCACCGCCGACGTGGTGCAGCTCGCCGGCGAAGGCGTCGAACAGGTGCAGACCTTCTTCGAACTGTTCCTGCCGCAGCTGTTCTATTCGGTGCTCGCGCCGATTACCCTGTTCGTGGTCGTCCTGCCGATCAACGTGCCCGCGGCCGTCACCCTGCTGGTCTGCGCGCCGCTGATCGTGCTGATCGTGGGCGCGGTGGCCATGAGCGCCGCCCGCGTCTTCAAGAAGTACTGGGGCAAGTACACTGATCTCGGCGCCGAATTCCTCGACGATCTGCAGGGCCTCGAAACCCTGAAGATCTTCGACGCCGACGAACGCGCCCACACGCGCATGAACCGTCGCGCCGAGGAATTCCGTGTAATGACCATGAACGTGCTGCAGATCCAGCTGCGCTCGCTCACCGCCATGGATCTGGTGGCATACGGCGGCACCGCGGCCGGCATCATCGTCGCCGTGACGCAGTATCTGCACCCCGGGGCGAATGGCCTGTCCCTCGCCGGATGCGTGCTGATCGTGCTGCTCTCCGCCGACTTCTTCATCCCGCTGCGTCAGCTCGGCTCCTATTTCCATGTGGCGATGAACGGCATGACCTCAAGCCGCAAGATCTTCGCCCTGCTTGATCTGCCCGAGCCAGCCCACGGCGACCGGCCCATCCCCAAGATCCCGGATGATGGCGTGGCGATCGAGCTGACCGACGTCTCGTACCGCTATGACGATCACGCCGGCAACAACCCCGCCGGCAAGGAGCCCAGCCCCGTCGGCAATGAGCCCACCGGCACCCAGGCGCTGCACGCCGCCTCGTTCGCCGTGCCCCCGCACCGCCTGACCGCGATCGTCGGCGTCAGCGGCTCCGGCAAATCCACTGCGGCCGGCATTCTCGCCGGACGACTCCCCGGCTACGACGGTTCGGTGACGTTCCGGCTGGGCTCGACCCGCACCGACGACGCCCGCACCGGCGACGCCCATACCGACCCCGCTCCCACCGCCATCGAGCTCCGTGACTGCGCGACGGACTCCCTCCTGCGCGAGGTGACCATCGTCTCCGCGTCCAGCCACCTGTTCCACGCCACCGTGCGCGAGAACCTGCTCATGGCCCGTCCCGACGCCACCGACGCCGACCTGTGGGAGGCACTCGACCGCGCCCACATCGCCGACTGGGTGCGCGAGCAGCCGCAGGGCCTCGACCTGATGATCGACGAAGGCGCGGCCAACCTCTCCGGCGGGCAGAAGCAGCGTCTGGCGTTGGCCCGCGGCCTGCTGCACGACTCCGCGATCTACATCTTCGACGAGGCGACCAGCAACGTGGACGCGGAAAGCGAGACGCTGATCCTCGACGCCATCAGGACCCTCGCCGCCCGTAAGACCGTGCTGATGATCACGCATCGCATGGCCAACGCCGTCAACGCCGATCAGGTGGTGGTGTTCGACAACGGCACCGTGACCGAAACCGGAACCCATGACGAGCTGATGGCCACCGACGGCCGCTACGCCGAACTGTTCCGCACCCAGAACGCCGTGGAGACGTTCGACGGCCGATCGTCGGTCTCGGCAGCGGTGACATCGTCGGCATCGACGGTGGCGGAATCGACGTCGGGCGAGTCGCCGACGGTCGAAACGCTGGACCTGCACGGCGGTCACCGAGATCACGATGACCATGCCGATCGGTCCGACCGCATGGTGCGGGCTGCCCACACCGCCGACCGTGCCGATCACGCTGACCACACTGATCGCACTGACCACACCGACCAGTCCTCACCCCGGCCGTCCTCAACCGGCGCGCTGATCCTCCGACTGCTCGGCGTGGCCCGTCCGCTCACCCGATTCATGGTCTGCGCCACCGTCTTCGGCACGATCGGCCATCTCTCGGCCACCTTCCTGCCGGTCTTCGGCGTCTTCGCCCTGCTGGCCGTCGCCGGTCACCCCGTCTGGGGCATCGGACTGCCCGCGGCCGTCGCCGGACTCGTCGTGTGCGCGCTGCTGCGCGGCATCATGCGCTACACCGAGCAGTACATGAACCACAACGTGGCGTTCCGTCTGCTCGCCCTGTTCCGTGACCGGGCGTTCGCCGCGCTGCGTCGTCTGGCACCGGCCCGCCTGTCCGACCGCGGCAAGGGCGATCTGATCGCACTGATCACCACCGACGTCGAACTGCTGGAGATCTTCTTCGCCCACACGATCTCCCCGGTCTCGATCGCCGTCATCACCTCGCTGGTCTTCGCCGTCGCGCTCGCCGCGCTGAACCCGTGGATGGCGCTGGTGCTGATCGCCGCGCATCTGACGGTCGGCGTGCTCGTCCCGAAGCTGTTCGCCGGCAGTGTGTCCGGCATCGGCCCGCGGATCAGGCGGCAGAGCGCCGAACTGGACGACTATGTGCTTGACGGCATGCGCGGCATCGACGAAACCATCCGGTTCGCGCAGGGCCCGACCCGCATCGAGGAGATCGCCCGCCGCACCCGCGAGCTCACGGAGGTCCGTTCGAAGCTCAGCGCGGTCAACGGCCGGTTCGCCGGCATTGGCGGACTGCTCGTCCAGCTGTTCACGATTCTCGCCGCCGTGGTCGCGATCCTGTGCGCCATGCCGGATCCTCTGGGGGTTCCGGCATCCATCGCCGCGGTCGTGCTGATCGCCAGCTCGTTCGGCCCCACGCTGGCTCTGAGCGCCCTGCCGGCCAATCTCACCCAGACGTTCGCCGCCGCCAGACGACTGTTCTCCCTGATGGACGAAACCCCCGCGGTGGAGGAGACCGGCACAGCGGATGCGGCCTATCGCGGTATGGCACTCGACCACGTCGGCTTCTCATACGGGGAGCGGGGCCGGGCCGGTGATCGGGCTGGTCGGGAGGAGAACGACCGCCCCGGTGACGACCGGACCGGCAATGCGTCGGATCTCGTGCTGGACGACGTGTCGCTGGAGGTGCCGGAGCGTGGCGTGCTGGGCATTCAGGGACCGTCCGGCACCGGCAAGTCCACGATCCTGAAGCTGCTGATGCGCTACTGGGATCCGCAGGAGGGCCGGGTCATCGTCCGCGGCGGCGGGGATGAGGACGGCCGGAGCAAGGAGATCGATCTACGGAGGATCGACCCCCATCGCCGCCGCCGTATGCAGACGATGGTGGCGCAGGAGACCTATCTGTTCGACGGCAGCATCCGCGAGAATCTGCTCGTCGCCGATCCGGACGCCGACGACGAGCGGCTGCGCACGGCCTTGGAGCGGGCTTCGGTGGCGGAGTTCGTCGACTCCCTGCCGCAGGGGCTGGATACCCCCGTCGGCGAGCTGGGGGACCGGCTGTCCGAGGGTGAACGTCAGCGTATCGGACTGGCCCGCGTCTTCCTGCGTGACGCCGATCTTGTGCTGTTCGACGAGCCGACGAGCCGACTGGACGCCCTCAACGAGGCCATCATTCTGCGGTCCATCGCCGGTCTTGCCATGTCGCCCGTGAATGGCGACGGCGGGGATGAGGCCGACGCCGGTGGTGCCGATACCGCAGACGCTCCGGACCGTGGCCGTCACGCGCCCGCCGTGGTGATGGTCTCCCATCGACAGTCCGCCATGCGCATCGCCGACCGTATCATCGCGGCCCGGTAGCAGGGCGTGACTGCGATCGTCTGACGACGGCCGTATGCCGTCCGATGATTCCGACACGACGGATAACAATCACATATTGTTCTGTATATAATTACAGAACAATATGTGATTATTGATTGTAGTGTTATGCGGTGTGGCATGGAACAGGAGGTGTGATGGCTGGTGTCAAGGAACGGGCGGAAGTGCTGCGTGAGGCGGCGGAACCTGGATCGCGCATCGGTCTGACCGAACTGGCCCGATCGAGTGCGTGGCGATCGACATTGAAGAAACGGGGGCTGTTGGAGATCGTGGACCGTACCGATACGGCTGCGTATCTGGTGTCCGTCGACGCGATGAACGAGATGCTGGATTCCATCAATGCGCTGGAATCCGAAATCGAGCGGGTCACGACCCAGCAGCTGTTCATCGCCCGCGGTGAGCGGGAGCACTGGCAAGCCGGTGACGAGCTTGAACGGGAGGCTCAGGACAATCTGCGACGACGTGCGGATGCCATTCGGGAGTTTCTCGGTGGAGAACGCTGATGGCGGTATCGGAAACGTTGCTGTCTCAGGCGGTTGCCGTGATCGCCTCGGTGCGGGGAGTGCAGATGGATGCCGGTACGCTGGCCGATGACGTGGTTCTGCTGGCCTACGTATGGCCGGACGATCAGGAGTTCAAACAGGCCGTATCCAGTGTGCGGTATGCGTTGGAGCTGCTGGTCGCGGACCATGTGGAGGGGACGGCACTGAAATACGGATTATCCGGTTGGTATTCCTATCATTTCCAGCACCGTCGTCGGCAGGGGGCGAGAGCGGATATGAGAGTGATTTACCGGCGGGTGCCTGAGGGAATCCAGATCAAGGGCTTCGGCAGTCGTCATCTGCCTTCCGACATCTATGACCGGCTGGCGCAGTTGGGGGACTGACCGCAATGCGTTGAGATGATGCGTTGATGATGCCTTGAGATGGGGCCTTGAACGGTATCGTCTCGATCAATACGGTATAGGCTGACAGGTATCGGGCATGCCTGACTGATCGGACATGAAACCGATCGATCATGAAACTGACCGATCATGACGACATGCCATGGAACCGACGAAGGAGCATGAGATGACATTTGGACCGATTCCTGAGGTCACGCTGTCGGACGGGGTGCGTATTCCGCAGATCGGACTCGGCGTGCTGCGCATCGACGACGCGGATACCGCGCCGGTGGTGGAATCCGCGCTTCAGGCGGGGTACCGGCATATCGACACCGCCGCCGGCTACCACAACGAAGGCGGCGTGGGCCAGGCGCTGGTGAACGCCGGCTATGCGAGCGGGGAGCGGCGCAAGGAGCTGTTCCTCACTACCAAGCTGCGCGACTCCGAGCAGGGCTACGATTCCGCGCTCAAGGCGTTCGACCGTCAGATCGGACTGCTCAAGACCGACTACGTGGACATGTACATGATCCACTGGCCCACGCCGTTCGACTGGCGCAGCGACGAGGTGTGGCGTGCCTTCGTGCGTCTGCGCGAGGAGGGGCGCGTGCGCACGCTGGGCGTGTGCAACTTCCTGCCCGAGCATCTGGAGAAGCTGCATGAGGAGACCGGCGAATACCCGACGGTCGACCAGATCGAACTGCACCCCACTTGGCAGCAGCGCGAGGTCGTGAGCTTCTGCAAGGAACACGGCATCGCCGTGGAAGCCTACTCGCCCATGGCACGCGGCGCCGACCTCGACGCCGGTGACGGTGTGATCCGTCGCATCGCCGAAGCCCACGGCAAGTCGCACGCCCAGATCATCCTGCGATGGCACATCGAGAACGGGACGATCATCATCCCCAAGTCCACGCACCGGGAACGTCAGATCGAGAACGCGAGCCTGTTCGACTTCTCGCTCACGCCCGAAGAGCACGCGGCCATCGACGCGCTCGACGGACCGACCCGCGCCGGCCACGATCCGATGACCTTCTCGTACAGCTGACCGAAAGGAGCCCTGATCGCCATGGCAAGACGCCGACGCCGATTCAGCGGCTCCTTGCCGTTGGAACGCTTCCTGATCCTGATCGTGATCGCCATCATCATCGGGATCAGCGCGGGATTGCTGCTGCCGCAGATCAGCGAAACCGTGGGCGGGATCACCGGTCAGTATCAGGCCAGCGGCGGGGCGGCCGACGCCCTGAACCGGCTCACTGTGGCGGACGGCTCCAAACCGGCCAGTCAGTACCGACGCGACGCCTTCGGATTCCGCGAATACGATCCGGACGGCAACGGATGCGACTCCCGCAACGACACCCTGGCCCGGGACCTGAAGAACGTGACCTATCGCAACGCCGAACGATGCAAGGTGGAGTCCGGCACCTTGGACGATCCGTATACCGGCAGGACTATCCAGTTCCGCAGGGGAGCGACGACCAGCACGGCCGTACAGATCGACCATGTGGTGGCGCTGAACGACGCATGGCGATCCGGCGCCAGCACATGGAACACGCACAAGCGGTACGAATTCGCCAACGACCCATACAATCTGCTCGCCGTGGACGGGCCGACCAACGAAGACAAGGGCGACGCCAATGCCGCCGACTGGCTGCCGCCGAACAAGCAATACGACTGCGCGTACGTGGCCCGGCAGATCGGCGTGAAATCGAAATACGGGCTGAGCGTAACCAGCCGAGAGAAAACCGCCATGCTCAAAGTCCTCCACGACTGCCCCAGCCAACCCCTCCCCACCCAGTGAAATTCCTCCTGCCTTCTCCTTAGGCTGAGCCCGTTACGCGAACGCCGGAGGCATTCGCAGGGCTCAGGCGAGTCGGCAGACGAGCATTAATGACGCGGCCATAGGCCGTCCACTCTTGTCTGAAGGTGGCCGGCGGAGGATTGCGCGCGGCGGTGCCTGCTCCTGCCTTCCCCTCGAGGGGAAGGTGGCCGGCGTATGCCGGTCGGATGAGGTGATGAACGAGGCACGGCAACGAGCCAGCATGGTTGCCCTTTCGACCACCCTCGGTCCGGCAAGCCGGACAGCTCCCGACGTCTTGTGCGACGTACGCCAGTAGGGGCGTACTGTCACGAACGGTCCGTCTATCGAGGGTGAAGAACGAGAGAGCTGAATCGTTGGGCCGGAGATGGGAATGGAACGTATGATGTTCGGGATCCCTCATCAGTCGGCCCACGCCGCCAGCCTCCCCCAAAGGGGGAAGCCCGAGCCCGGAATTCTCCGGGCCGGAGACTGGGAGGTGTGGTGTCCGACCGTAGGCTTGGCCGAACAGCCTTGAATGTGTCGGATGCCGCACCTCCCAGTCGACCATGCAAAGCATCAGCACTCCCAGTCATCACATCGCACGATCTCTTTCCGCCGGCCCGATGGATCGGACTGCATATCGGCGTTTCTACATTCCATTCCATCGGATATCGCCGGTTTTCGATGGATTCGGCTGCATTCCGCGCGAAATGCGCTGCTCTCCATCGTGCATCGGACCACTGGTCCTCCAAAACCGCATGATTCCAATGATCTCGAAATCACGTGGGCCGGGTTCCGATGGATTGGACTGCACAATCGGGTTTTCCGCAGTCCGCTCCATCGGATATCGCCGGATTGTGATGGATCGGACTGCATTTCGCGCAAAATGCGCTCCAATCCATCAGTGGTCTCCATTAGAGGTCACTGGCTGTTGAGGAATTCGGCTGCATATCGTGGTTTTGCGTTCCGATCCACAGGAATGGCCTCCGGAGGAACAGACGTCGTTCGGCTACCCCAGTCGGCTGATGCCGACAGCCCCGACGTCTTGTGCGGCGTACGCCCGTAGGGGGCGTACTGCTACGAACGGTCCACCGGACTGTTCGTCCAGCGGGAGCCGGATTATGTGATGCCCCCGCTGGCGGGGGCTGGCACGCGGAGCGTGACTGAGGGTGGTCAAACGAAGCATGCCGATGATCCACCATGGTCAAACGAAGCCCCGCGGAATCGAATTCACCGGCAATCCAGCGAGACAACCGCTGCCCGACACTTCGGCGTGCTATAACAACGCAGGGAGGCTTCAGGCAATGAACACTACGGATTCCACCAACGCGGATCCCACCAATACCAATCACATCGAGCACACCGTATCCACTGAGCATACGGCTGATCACACCGTGCCCACTGATCACACCGTATCCTCCGAGCACACCGTGCCCACCGATCATGCCGGTCACGTCGATCCGGAGGAGGCGAAGGTGCTCGCCGCCAGCGGACGGCCGCACACCGAACACATGCACAGCGTGCCTCGGCTCGCCACACCCCACACCGGGGCGAAGGCCAAGCTCTCCGCGCTGCTCGGCCCGGCGTTCGTCGCCGCCGTCGCCTACGTGGATCCGGGCAACGTGGCCGCCAACATCACCTCCGGCGCCCGATACGGATTCCTGCTGGTCTGGGTGCTGGTGCTCGCCAACGCCATGAGCGTGCTGATCCAATACCAGAGCGCCAAACTCGGCATCGTCACCGGTCAGTCCCTACCCGCCCTGCTCGGCAACCGCATGAACCCCGGCGGCCGTCTGCTGTTCTTCGCCCAGGCCGAGGTCATCGCCATCGCCACCGATCTGGCCGAAGTGATCGGCGGTGCCATCGCCCTGAACCTATTGTTCGGTCTGCCGCTGTTCGTCGGCGGCTGCGTCATCGGCGCGATCTCCACGGTGCTGCTGCGCTTTCAGGGCGGCTCCAGTCAGGGCGTCTTCGAAAAGCTCATCATCGCCCTGCTGCTGGTCATCACCTTCGGCTTCATCGCCGGCCTGTTCATCGACCCGCCGGCCCCGGGCAAGGTGCTCGGCGGCCTGATCCCGAACTTCACCGGCACCGACTCGGTCCTCATGGCCAGCTCCATGCTCGGCGCCACCGTCATGCCCCACGCCATCTACCTGCATTCCACCCTCGTCAACGATCATTACGAAGGCCGTAACGACCGACCGGGCATCAAACGCGAACTGTTCGGCACCAAGATCGACGTGGTGTGGGCGCTGCTCCTCGCCGGCAGCGTGAACCTCGCCCTGTTGCTCCTCGCCGCCAACGCCCTGCACGGCATGGCCGGCACCGACACCATCGAAGGCGCCCAGCACGCCGTCGTGCAGGTGCTCGGCCCGGTCATCGGCACGATCTTCTCCATCGGCCTGCTCGCCTCCAGCCTGTCCAGCACCTCGGTCGGCACCTACGCCGGTCAGGAGATCATGCACGGCCTGCTGCACGTCGACGCCCCGATGTGGGCGTGCCGCGTGATCACGCTCGTGCCCGCGCTGGTGATCCTGTGGTTCAGCACCAACCCCACGTATGCGCTGGTCGTCGGCCAGGTGATCCTCTCCATCGGCATCCCGTTCGCCATCATCCCGCTGATGCGCTACACGCACGACAAGGAGCTCATGGGCAAATGGGCGGACGGCCCGATCAAGCACGCCATCTTCATCGCCGTGGCCGTACTGATCATCGCCCTCAACGTACTGCTGGTCGTCCTCACCTTCCTCGGCAAGGCGTGAGTGAGCCTGCCACTGGAGCCTTCCCCTTGAGGGGAAGGTGGCCGGCGAACGCCGGACGGATGAGGTGCTCGAGTTCGAGGTCCCTCATCAGTCAGCCTTACGGCTGCCAGCTTCCCCCAATGGGGGAAGCCACTGTCCTGCATGCACGCCCTCTATAACTTATTCGTATAGCGCAAGCGCCAAGCCTCCCCGCCGTCTCCGTTATGATTGCCCACGAACGAGAGAGACATCCAGCCCCGAAACGCGAGGAGGAGAGCCATGGATTGGGCATTCATGACCCATTACGCCCCCTACTTCGTCAACGCCGGCTACATGACCGTGTTCATCAGCTTCTTCGGCGTCCTGCTCGCCGTCGTGCTCGGCCTGCTGTGCGCGGCCGTGGAGATCACCCGCATCCCGGTGCTCTACCAGATCGTCCGCGCCTACATCGAACTCAGCCGCAACACTCCGCTGCTCGTGCAGCTGTACTTCCTGTTCTTCGGTCTGCCGAAGCTCGGCGTCGTCTGGTCGGCCGAAACCTGCGCGATCATCGGCCTCGCCTTCCTCGGCGGCTCCTACATGTCCGAAGCCCTGCGAGGCGGTCTCGAGGCTGTGCCGACCATCCAGCACGAATCCGCCCAGATGCTCGGCTTCAGCAAGGCGCAGGCGTTCATCCACATCATCCTGCCGCAGGCCCTGTCCACCGCCATCCCCGGCGTCGTGGCCAACGTGATCTTCCTGGTCAAGGAATCGTCGGTGGTCTCGGCCATCGCGCTCGCCGACGTGATGTACGTGACGAAGGACCTCATCGGCATGTACTACGACACCTACGAATCACTGACGTTGCTGATCATCACCTATCTGGTGATCCTGTTGCCGATCTCCATCGTCGGTACGCTGCTGGAACGGAGGTTCGACTATGCAAGGCGCTGAGATTCTCCTCCAGCCGGGCGTCTTCCCCCGTCTGCTGCAGGGCCTGTGGGTCACCGTGTGGATCGCCGGCGTATCGGTCGGCCTGTCCGTCCCGGTCGGTCTGCTCGTCGGCTGGCTGATGACGCTGCGCAATCCGCTGATCCGCATCCTCATGCGTATCTATCTGGATTTCATCCGCATCATGCCGCAGCTCGCCCTGCTGTTCATCGCCTTCTACGGCTTCGCGCAGGCATGGGGCTGGAATCTCGACGCCACCGGCGCCTGCGTGCTGGTCTTCGTGCTGTGGGGCGGCGCCGAGCTCGGTGATCTGGTGCGCGGCGCGCTCGAATCGATTCCGAAGAGTCAGTATGAGTCCGCGTACGTGCTGGGCCTGAGTCCGTGGCAGACGTTCTCCCGCGTGATCCTGCCGCAGGCCGTGCGTCGTCTGCTGCCGGCGAGCGTGAACCTCGCCACTCGCATCGTCAAGACCACGTCGCTGGCCGTGCTGCTCGGCGTGGTGGAGGTGATCAAGGTCGGTCAGCAGATCATCGACGCGCACCGTTTCGAATTCCCGACCGCCACGCTGTGGATCTACGGCGTGATCTTCTTCATGTACTTCATCGTGTGCTGGCCGCTGTCGATCGTGGCCCGCCGACTGGAAAAGAGGTGGGCTCATGACTGAGCAGACTGAACCGACCGTGCAGACCGAACCGACCGTGCAGACCGGAACCGCCCAGCCGTCCGGCAAGAACCTTGAGATCAGCCATCTGGTCAAGCAGTACGCCAACGCCGACCGCCCGGTACTCGACGACATCACCCTCACCGTGCCCGCCGGCAAGGTGACCGTGGTGCTTGGCCCGTCCGGCTCCGGCAAGTCCACGCTGTTGCGTACGGTCGCCGGATTGGAGCCGATCCAGGGTGGTGAGATCGCCTTGGACGGCGAGGTGATCGCCAGCGGAAAGTCCGGCAACGCGAAGTCCGGCCGGCAGCAGCGCAGCTCCGATCTGCGCACCCGCGTCGGCATGGTGTTCCAGAGCTACGATCTGTTCCCGAACAAGACCGTGCTGGGCAACATCACGCTGGCCCCCACGATCGTGCAGAAGCGCCCCAAGGCCGACGCCGAGCGGGAGGCCCTGGAACTGCTGGGACGAGTCGGACTGGCCGATCGTAAGGACGCCTGGCCGCATGAACTGTCCGGCGGCCAGAGGCAGCGCGTGGCCATCTGCCGGGCGCTGATCCTCCACCCGGAGATCATGCTGTTCGACGAGGTGACCGCGGCCCTTGACCCGGAGATGGTGCGCGAGGTGCTCGACGTGATCGTCGAATTGGCCGATCAGGGACTGACCATGATGATCGTCACGCATGAGATGGCGTTCGCCCGGGCCATCGCCGACCGCATCGTCCTGCTGGACGGCGGCCACATCGTCGAACAGTCCGACGACGCCGAACGCTTCTTCACCGATCCGGCCAGCGAACGCGCCTGGCAGTTCCTGCGGACCTTCCAGTTCAAGCGGCACGAGTGACTGATCGGTACCGACTGACCGCGAATCGCCAACCCCAGACCACCAACCAACCACACAACAGAACAGAAAGAAGGGAAACCATGACCACGAAACTCTTCGGCCGCGCCGCGCGCGCCATCGTCGCCGCAGGAGCCGCACTGACCATGCTGGTCTCCGTCGCGGCATGCGGTCCGTCCGCGTCCACGCCGAGCGAGGCCGGCGACACCGCCTCCGCCAGCGGCAACACCTCCGCCACCAAGGCCCGCAGCCTCGACGAGATCAAGAAGTCCGGCGAGCTCAAGGTGGCCGTCTTCTCCGACAAGGCTCCCTTCGGCTACGTGGACAAGGACGGCAAGTACCAGGGCTACGACGTCTACTTCGCCGAGCAGCTGGCCAAGGATCTCGGCGTGACCCCCAAGTACACCTCCGTGGATCCGGCCGCCCGCGTGGACGTGCTGACCTCGAACAAGGTGGATCTGGTGCTCGCCAACTTCACCGTCACCGACGAGCGCGCCCAGAAGGTCGATTTCGCCAAGCCGTACATGAAGGTGGCGCTGGGCGTGGTCTCCCCGGACAGCAAGGTGATCAAGAACGTCGATGAGCTCAAGGGCAAGACGCTGATCATCGCCAAGGGCACCACCGCCGAGACCTACTTCGGCACGAACTACCCGGACGTGAAGCTGCAGAAGTACGATCAGTACGCCGACGCCTACAACGCGCTGCTCGACGGCCGCGGCGACGCGTTCTCCACCGACAACACCGAGGTGCTCGCCTGGGCCAAGGCCAACAAGGGCTTCACCGTCGGCATCACCAAGCTGGGTGACGAGGACACCATCGCCCCCGCCGTGCAGAAGGGCAACACCGAGCTGCTGAACTTCGTCAACGACGAGATCGTCAAGCTCGGCAAGGACAAGTTCTTCCACAAGGACTACCAGCAGACCCTCGAACCGGTGTACGGCGACGAGGTCAACCCCGACGACATCGTCGTGGAAGGCGGCGAGCTGTAATCCGTCCGTCAGAACCCGGTTTTTGGTCATTCCAAGCTTTAACGACCCGATTATGGGCTCTTCAAGCTTGGATTTGCCAAAAACCGGTGGATTGATCAGGTAAAGGGGGAGATCCCAATGGGATCTCCCCCTTTACCTGATCAATCCATGTTGGGGGAAGGTGGCCGGCTCTGCCGGTCGGATGAGGGGCCTCAAACCCCCACCCCCACACCAATCAGTGCTTCTTCATGCTGGTGAGGATCTTGCGGATCGCGGCGTTCGTCTGTTCGGCGGCCTTCTGGAACTTCGGGAACGACTTGTAGTGCGGATCCTCGATATCGGCGGCCTCCGGAACGGCCGGGCGGATCATCGCGGCGGAATCGATCACCGATTCCAGACGCTCCTGGATCGTCAGGCCCGACACCAGTCCGTTGGTCTTGCAGTATTCGCACATGTTGGCGAAGTCCGGCAGCAGGAACGTGTACTTCACGGCGGTAGGGGCGATAGTGACGATGTCCTTGCGCTGCGACTTCTCGAAGCACAGGATCAGGTCGGCGGATTCCGCCAGCTCCGGGGTCAGTCGGCGGGAGCGGAACTCGTAGGGGTTGATGCCCACGCTGCGCATCAGCTTGGCACTGGACTTGTCCATCAGCTCGCTCGGCAGACCGTGCGTGCCGGCGCTGGAGACGTGGATGGACGTGTTGCTCAGGTATGCGGCCATCAGCAGCTCGCCCATCGGGGAGCGGCAGATGTTGCCCGTGCAGACGAACATGATGTGCATGGGGTTGTGCATACTCTTCTCCTGTTGCGTGTTCTCTTGTGGCCGGCAATCGACGTCACGCAACAATGCTCAACGACGATGCCGTGGAAAAATACCTCATCCACAATACTCGCTCGGGTTTACCGATACCTAATCGGTCCCAAGCCACTTCACCATTCCGATACGTTTCCCTAAGAAACCGCGGGGGTGGTCGAGCCGGTTGGGAACTAGACCACCCTCAGTCCGACTCCGTCGGACAGCTCCCGCCAGCGGGAGCGAAGCATGTGTGCCCCCGCTGGCGGGAGCTGGATGCCGTAGGCAGACTGGGGGTGGTTAAACGAAGCCTGACGGCCGCCCACCACCCTCAGAGCCACTTACTGCTTGATCGCGCAGGCGGCGGTGTCGTAGGTCACGCCGGGATCCATCCATCCCATCGGCGTCTGATCGAGCTTGAGATCGCTCTTCGCCTTGGTGGAGGTCTTCACGTCGAACTCGTACGAGACGGTCGAACCGGGGGAGATGTTGGTCTTGCTCAGCCACGCGGTCTCGCCGTCGATGGTGGTCTGGCTCGGCTTCTCGTCGGCGTTGGTGGTGAAGTTCGAGATCGAGCCGCCCTTCGGCGCGTAGAACAGCATCGCATCGTGCGCGGTGCCCATCGGACCGTAGTGGTCGTTCTTGCCGACGATGTACTCGTACTCGGACTTGACGTCGGAGGAAGGCACGGTGTTGGTGAACGCGACGCGCACATGGTAGGTCTGCGAGCCGTCGGCGTTGCACTCCTGACGGGTGATCGTGGTCTTGCGGTGGATGTACCACGTCATCTTCGAGGTCTTCATCTCGGTCACGTACAGGCCCAGCTCGGGGTTCTCCTCGCTGCTCGGCGTACCCTTGGCCAGTCCGGCTCCCTGGAAGTTCTTCGCCTCGTCGGCGTGGAAGCTGTACATGTACAGGTGACGGTTGCTGGCCAGATCGCCCATGCTGTTGGCCACTTGCATGAGCTTCGAGGTGTTCATGTTCGCGAACATCTGGCTGATGGCCGTGCTCACGATGTACTCGAAGTAGTCGTTCTGCTGGGCTTCCGGAATCTCCTTGTAGATGGTGTTGAGCATGAACTCGGCGGTGTTGTCGCCGGTGAGCACGCGGCCGTCGGGCAGCTTGATGGAGCCGTTGATCTTCACCATCTGCTGGATGAACACCGGGTCCACGGCGATCACGCCGTCCACCTGCCCGGCGTAGGGGGAGGCCTGCCAGGTCTTGTTGAGGATCTCGGCCACATGCGGGAAGTTCGGCAGCACCGGCGCGTTACGCGGATCGGTGGTCACCTCCAGCTCGCTGAACACGTTGGTCTCCTCGTCGGTGAGCACGCCCTTGAGGTTGAACTCGGTGTTCGGATGGAAGTCGCCCATGGTGATCTTGCCGTTGGCCGTGGTCATCGAGCCGAGCGAGCCGACCAGACCGCCGCTGGAACGGGATTCCGACGTAGTCTGCGCCATGAGCAGGTAGTTGCGGTTGCCTTCGGAGCCGAGGAACTTCGGCAGGAACTGCAGCGAGTTGTCGATCTGGTCGATCTTCTCGGCGATCGTGTCGAACTGGCTGCGGCTCTGCTCGTATGCGCTCTTCACCATGCCGACGTGCGGCTGGGGGAGGGCGTCAAGCGTCTGCTTCTGCTGCTGGACCAGCTGGTTGGTCTTGCTGAAGCTGGTGCGCACGTCCTGCAGGGGCTTGAGGTTCAGCTGGGAGTCGCCGGCGGAAAGGTTCGCGTTCATCAGAGTGGCGACGTTGTTGCTCAGGCTGGGCAGCGCCTCGCCGACCATGGCGTCCATCACGCCGGTCATGCCGCGCACGGTCTTCACGTCGTCGCCGTACACCGGCACCAGCGACGCGGCCTTCCACAGCGCGCCGTCGGTGATCGTCTTGGCGGCCGAGGTGTGGGTCTTCGCTTCGGCGATCGCACTGTTCAGGCTCTGGGTGTCCTTGATCGAGGAGAGGTCGGCCAGAGCGGTCACTGCCTGCACGGCCTTGGTCTCATGATCCCTGACCTCGAGGGCCTGCTTGTAGAACCTCAGGCCGAGGAATCCGCCGACCGCGGCCAGCACCACGAGAATCAGCAGGATCGTCAGTACCACATTGCGACCGGTGTGCCGCTTGCGCTCCGGCCGGTGTCCGCGTCGTCCGCCCGACCGGCGTGACGCGGACGGTTCCGGCTGACTGATGATGTCGTTCCAGTCCGCCGCCGCTGCCGCCGACCGTGCCGCAGACCGTCCGCCGTTGCCCGCGGTACGTCCCGATCCCTGAACGTGTCTTGCCAATGCTCGCTCCCCTCACTACCTGTTACCGATGTACGGATCATCCGCGGATTTCGCCGTGGATCATCCGCGGCCCGTGCGGTGACGGTGACCGGCGGATCGTCCGTACGGAAGCATTGAACTCCAACTATCAATAATGCCCGCCGGGGAGACGGAAATCTCCACGACGGGCATGATCTCTACAAATCAGCCGGATCAGTACGAACCGGTTCCCTTGAACACCACGAGCACGGTCTTGGCCAGGATCGCCAGATCGCCGGTGATCGACCAGTTTTCGATGTACGAGACGTCGAGGTATTCGGACTGTTCCTGGGAAAGATCGGATCGGCCGGAGACCTGCCACGGTCCGGTGATGCCGGGCTTGACGAGCAGTCGGGTGGCGTACAGCGAATTGTAGCGGGCCACCTCTTCGGGCAGTGCGGGGCGCGGGCCGACCAGCGACATATCGCCCTTGAACACGTTGAAGAACTGCGGGAACTCGTCCAGCGAGGTCTTGCGGATGAACTTGCCGATCTTGGTGATGCGCGGATCGTCCTTGAGCTTGAAGATGAAGCGGTCGGACTGGCCGGATTCCTCGGCGAGCTTCTTCTTGATCTCCTCGGCGTTGGTGACCATGGACCGGAACTTGTACATGGTGAACGGGATGCCGTGCATGCCGATGCGGGTCTGGGTGAAGAACACCGGACCGCCGTCGTCGAGCTTGATCAGAATCGCCACGACCAGCATGATCGGCGAGCTGATGACGATCGCGATGCTGGAGAGGATGATGTCCATGATGCGCTTGACCACGTAGGTGGTGATGCGGTACTGCGGCAGGCTGGCGCTGAGCACCGGCTGCTCGGTGGTGTTGCGCAGGTACAGGCGGTGACCGCCGATGTCGGCCAGGGAGACGGAGACGGCGAGCTCGATGCCCAGCGACTCCACGCCGAGCGAGAGCGCGTGCAGCAGCGGCGAATCACGGGTGAGCACGTCGGTCACCAGCACGGACTGGGCGCCGAGGCGTTCCGCGGTGCGAGGGAAGTGGGAGTTGAGCGTGACCACTTCGAGCTTGTCGGCCCCTTCGATGGTGGGGTCGGGCACGTACTGCGCGTGCATGACCACGTTCGGGTCGTGCGGGTTCACCTGAATCGGGCATACGGCGATGGGCGCGTAGCCGAGGGCGGTGTAGTCCTGCATGGTGTGCAGGGCCTTGTTGATGCCTTCGGGCGAACCCATGACCACGGTCGCGTACTTGCAGTCGCCCTTCAGGCGGTTGCGGTGCAGGGAGCGGCGCAGCAGCCAGCGGGCCACCACTTCGATCAGGCCGGCGATGATCGGCACGATGATCAGGCTGGTGCGGGGCATCTCCAGATTGAACATGAAGGCGATGCAGCTGGCGAGGATGATCGTGAAGATCGTGGCGTTGATGATCTTCGTGTAGATGCCGTAGCCTTCGGCCATGCCGTGGCGTTGGTATGCGCCGGCGAACATCAGCGCCAGCAGCCAGATGCCGCACAGGATCACGATGAACAGGGCGATCGGCATGGTGCGCAGCACGGTGTTGTAGGCCGGCGGGTTGATCGCGAAGCCGATGACCATGGAGATCAGCATCACCACGATATCGGTGACGACCATGCTCAGCACGAACAGATAACGCCACCGGGGGGTCTGCCTGAAGCCCCAGCGTCGATAGCTGTCGATCGAATCCTCGAACGGCGTGTTCGTGAACTTGAATTCGTTGCGCGGCGTGCCTTTTGGTGCGCTCTTCGACGCGCTCTTGGGTGCGGCGGACCCGAACAGCTTGGGCTTCGAAGGTTTCGTGGCCTTCGGTTCCGTTGGCGGTGTCGGCGGCACCTCCGGCTTGCCGTTCTCAGCAGTCATATGACCCCCTCGGAGAGGAGGATTCGGTGACCGTCGGGCGGTTGCGGCCCTCGGTGCGAATCTTCTTGCTCTCGTTCCTCATGATCATCCAAATTATTCTCTAGCAGAGCATAGTATCCATAACCGACGAAGGGGGGAAGTATGTTCCCGAGTTTATCGACTGTTCACTTTGCCCATGGCACTCACCCGGCGGTCGGCTACTTGATGGCCGGATCCTGACCGTTGGTGGTGCCGCTGCCGTCGTCGGTGGTGCCATCGCTGTCGTCGGTGGTGCCGTTGTTATTGTTGGACTCGCCTCCGGAGCTGTTGGAACCGCCGCCGTTGGAGTTGTTGGAGCTGGAGCTGTTGTTGGTGCTTGGCTTCGAGTTGTTGTTCGAGCTGCCGGAATTCTGATTGGAGTTGGAGCTTCCGGTGGAGCCCGAGTTGCCCGAACCGGTGGAACCGGAGTTGTTGGTGGTGCCTCCGTTGGTCGTGCCGGTGTCGCTGCCGTTGTCGGTGGTCGTGCCGTCCTGAGTGCCGTCGTTCGACTGCGTGGAGTTGGCGTTCTGGTTCTGCAGCTCCTGCATCGAGGCCTCCACGTTGGCCGAGGCGGTGGAGAGCGCGCTGATGGCATTCTGTACCGCGGTCAGGTCGGGATCGTCCTGATCGAGCAGCGTGTTGGCGTTGCCGAGCGCGATCTGCAGCTGCACGCGCGTCTGGTCGTCGGCCACGTTGTAGCGGCTGCTTTCGAACAGCGACTGGGCGTTGTCGACGGCGGTCTGCAGGTTCTGCTTCGCATTGTCGGTGGTGGTCTTGTCCTTGGCATCCTTGCTGCTGGTCACCGACTTGGCGGCGGTGGTCACGGCAAGGGCCTGGTTCTTCATGTCGGAGGTGAGCTTCGCGTTGTCCTTGGTGTTGGACTTGAGCTCCTTGGTGCTCAGGGAGTCGTCGCAGCTCTTCGAGGCCTCGGTCTTGTTCGCCGCGTCCACGGCCTTCTTCAGCGTGGTCACCGTGTTCGCGTCGGCCACCTGATCGGAGGTGATGGCGAGCTGGTCCTTGACGCCCTTGACCGCGGAGTCCAGCGATTTCTTCGCGCTGTCGTAGTCGTCCACCGAGGCGAGGCAGGCGGTTACCGCCGTCTGATGGGCCTGATCGGTGGTGTTGGCGGTGTTGCCCGTATTCGAATTGCTGCGACCGCGCATGAACATCACGCCGGCCACGGCCAGGGCGATCACCACGACGGCGGCGATCGCCGCGATGATGATCGGCTTGCGGTTCGGCTTCTTCTTCTCCTGCTCCTCCGGGGGCACGAGGGCCAGCGGATCCTTTTCGCCGGGCTTGGGCTCCAGCGATTCAATGGAGCTGAGATTGCGGGCGCGTTCACGTCGCTCGGCGTCGTTCGGCTGGATGGGCAGCTTGCTGAACAGGTCGTCGTCGGCGGATGCCCCGTTGGCGTCGGCCTTGCCGTTGGCGTTGGCGTTGGCGTCTGCGGTCGCGCCGGCCGCGGCGATGTCGCCGGGCTTCATGGCGACGGTGGCTTCGTCGTCCGCCGCCTGCTGCAGGGCGAGCGGCAGCTGACCGAGCTGGAAGGTGTTGGCCGTGGGATCCATGTCGGCCGGGAAGATCGACGCCTTCTGATCGGCGGCGGTGCCGGTACCCTCACCTGCCGCCTGCGCGGCCTTCACGTCCTCGGGGCTGAACGCCACGGTGGCTTCGGGGTCATTGGCGGGATCCTTGGACTTGTCGGCTTCGGCGTTCTCGGCGCTCTCGGCGTTGACGTCGTTCGGGTTGAACGCGACGGTGGCCTCGGCGTCCTCGTTCTGGGTGCCGGCGTTCGCGTCGGCATCATCTGCCAGCGGGTTGAACGCCATGGTCGCCTCGGGACTGGCGTCGCCGGGCTGCGATTCGGCAGGCTGCGTGTTGGTCGCCTGCGCTGTGGTCGCCTGCGCGGCCTTGTCGGTCGCGGACTCGGTCTTCGGGCCTGCCTCGGGGAAGGCGAGCGCCGCGGCCGGGGTGCCGATGGCCGGCATGCTGATGGTGGAGGCGGAGTTGATCGGCTGATGCACTGCGTCGCCGAACACCTCTTCGGGCGATTCGGCGATGGTCTCGGCGAGCTGTTCCACGCCGCTTTCGGGCTGATCGGCGTTGATGTCGTTGCCGCTGTCGGCCGGGGCGTCGGTATTGGTGTCGGCCGGGTTCGCGCCTGCCGCGGCCTGTGCCGGAGCGGATGCTGCCGCGGAAGCCGTCGTGGCCGTCGCAGCGGACGCTGCTGCGGCATCGGCTCCGGCCTTCGGCATGAATCCGGCGTTGAGCGGGGTGATCACGGCGGTGTCGACGAAATCGTCGCCGCCGTCATGCGGCGTGGCGGAGGCGATCGTACGGCCGATCTCCTCGTCGGGCTCGGCATCTGATCCGGCGGATGCATCGGTACCGGCGGGCGAACCGCCGGCGTTCGTGACGTCTTCGGCGGGAATCACCGGTCCGAAGGTCTGGGCGGGGGCGCTGGGCTGTGCGCTGCCGGCGCCGTCGGCCGTGTGCTTGGGGCCGGTCTTCTCCACCAGTGCGGGGAAGGTGATCGGAGGGATGTCCCACTGGGTGTTGACCACGTCGCCTTCGGCCAGCGGTTTGATCGCGGGCTGCGAGGCGTTGTCGCCGCTGCCGGCGGCGTCGGAGGCCTTGTCGGTGCCGCCGTTGGCCTGGGCCGTGGTCTGGTCCGCTCCGGTCTGTGCCTCGGACTGTGACTGGCCCTGTGCTGTGCCCTGCGTTGTGGTTTGATCGTTCTTATCGGAGTCGGCTCCGGAATCCTTGGCGGTCTGCGGCTCGTCGTCGATGGGGAACCACAGATCCATCTTCTTCCTGTCCGCTTTGGGGCTGTCGTCTCGTTTGCCGGCCATTGACTCTCCCAAGTGTCTTCCGCTCCTGTCGCGTGCGACCTGCACGCCTAAGACATATTAAAAGTCACCCTACCCACATTCACAGTGTTTTGCCACCTTATAAATGTTGGAGACGTTTCCGGTTTTCCCGCGGACTGAGCCCGGTAAGGGAACGGCAGTGGCGTTCCTGGGGCGCAGTCGAGCCGACAGACAAGTTCGTCTGACAGAGTCGACTCTTCATGTGGTCGACCGGGATATGTGGCGTCCGACACACTCAAGGCCGTTCGGCCAAGCCTACGGTCGGACGCCACATATCCCGGTCTCTGACCCGGCGATCCGAAGGCAGCTGTTTCGTTTTTTTCTTGACTTTCCCCGTGAGCTTCGGGCTCTCGCTCGTCTCGCATGAGAGGTATGTGGGCCAAGTTTTGGGAACCTTGTGACTGATGGTTCACCGGCTGCTCGGTAGAGGCGATAAAATAACGAACGAGCTTTCGGGTTCAACAAATAGGCGAGGAAGATCCTCGCCATTTTTTTTGGGAGGGGTTATGCCGGAGCTGAATTGTTCATTCTTACCCTTTCCTTACGGGGGATGACGGAGCCTTATGGCCGTCGTCTGCCGCCCGAGCGCTCGTCTCACATGATGGGGGTATGTGGGCCAAGTTTTGGGAACCTTGTGACTGGTGGTTTCATTTGGCGGGTGTTCGACTATGATCGAATTGTCTGTAATCGTGCCTCAAGAATAGGAGAATACGGGGGAGATTATGAAGATCGCAGTTGCTGGTACCGGTTATGTCGGACTGTCCGTGGCATTGCTGCTCTCGCAGCACAACGAAGTGCACGCTCTGGACATCGTGCCGGAGAAGGTGGAATTGCTCAACAACGGCAAGAGCCCGATCGTCGATACGGAGATCACCCGCTTCCTCGATGGCAAGCAGGACGGCTCCATGGACCTGAACTTCCAGGCCACGCTTGATCCGAAGCAGGCCTACACCGGCGCCGACTTCGCCGTGGTGGCCACGCCGACCAACTACGATCCGAAGAAGAACTACTTCGACACCTCCAGCGTCGAGGCCGCCATCGCCGCCATCCGCGAGCAGGATCCGACCGCCTGGATCGTGATCAAGTCCACCATCCCGGTGGGCTACACCGCCGACCTGCGCGAGCGTCTGGGCGACAAGCGCATCATCTTCTCCCCGGAGTTCCTGCGCGAGGGCCACGCCCTGTACGACAACCTGCACCCGAGCCGCATCGTGGTCGGCGCTCCCGGCGATGACGCCGAAGCCGTCGAGGCCGCCCACACCTTCGCCAACCTGCTGTCTCAGGGCGCCGACCCGGCCGAGCACGAGCGCACCAACGAGGACGGCAGCAAGGGCATCCCGGAGCTGGTGGTCGGCACCACCGAGGCCGAGGCCATCAAGCTGTTCGCCAACACCTACCTCGCCCTGCGCGTCGCCTACTTCAACGAGCTCGACACCTACGCCGAGGCCCGTGGACTTTCCGCCCAGGAGATCATCAAGGGCGTGTGCCTCGACCCGCGTATCCGCAACCAGTACAACAACCCGAGCTTTGGCTACGGCGGCTACTGCCTGCCGAAGGACTCCAAGCAGCTGCTCGCCAACTACGCCGAGGTTCCGCAGAACCTCATCGGCGCCATCGTCGAGGCGAACCGTACCCGCAAGGACTTCATCGCCGACGAGGTGCTCAAGCAGGTCGAGGGCAAGGAGTCCCCGGTCGTGGGCGTGTACCGCCTGACCATGAAGAGCGGCTCCGACAACTTCCGCCAGTCCTCCATCCAGGGCGTGATGAAGCGCATCAAGGCCAAGGGCGTCACCGTGGTGGTGTACGAGCCCACGCTGGATGCCCCCGACTTCTTCGGCAGCAAGGTCACCCACGATCTCGCCGCCTTCAAGTCCGAGGCCGACGTGATCGTCGCCAACCGCTGGAACGAGGACCTCGCCGACGTGAGCGACAAGGTCTTCACCCGCGACCTGTTCAAGCGCGACTGATCACCGCGATCGATCGCCAACGAATGTTCGCAAACTACTTCTGGAGATGAAATGACCGCTATTGACTTGTCTCACAGGACGATCCTGATCACCGGCGCCGCCGGCTTTATCGGATCGAATCTGGCGAAACGCGTGTTGTCGGATTTCAAGGATGCCAAGGTCATCGGCATCGACAACATGAACCACTACTATGACGTGCACATCAAGGAGGCGCGACTCAAGGAGCTCGAGGAGTTCCCCGCGTTCACCTTCGTCAAGGGGTCGATAGCGGATCGTTCCCTCATCGAGAAGATCTTCGCCGACTACGAGCCGTCGGTCGTCGTGAATCTGGCGGCTCAGGCCGGTGTGAGGTATTCGATCACCAACCCGGACGTGTACATCGAATCCAACCTCATCGGCTTCTACAACATCCTCGAAGCCTGCCGTCACTCCTACGACGGCGGCAAGACCGGCGTAGAGCATCTGGTCTACGCCTCCAGCTCCTCGGTCTACGGTTCGAACAAGAAGGTGCCGTACAGCACCGACGACAAGGTGGACAACCCCGTCAGCCTGTACGCCGCTACGAAGAAGTCCAACGAGCTGCTGGACCACGCGTACTCGAAGCTGTACAACATCCCGTCCACCGGCCTGCGCTTCTTCACCGTGTACGGACCGGCCGGCCGCCCCGACATGGCCTACTTCGGCTTCACGAACAAGCTGCGCAAGGGCGAGACCATCAAGATCTTCAACTACGGCAACTGCAAGCGTGACTTCACGTACGTGGACGACATCGTCGAAGGCGTGCTCCGCGTGATGCAGAAGGCCCCCGACCGTGTCAACGGCGAGGACGGCCTGCCCCTGCCGCCGTACCGGATCTACAACATCGGCAACTCCCATCCGGAGAACCTGCTCGACTTCGTGACGATCCTCCAGGAGGAGCTGATCCGCGCCGGCGTGCTGCCCGAGGACTACGACTTCGAGGCGCACAAGGAGCTGGTGCCGATGCAGCCCGGCGACGTGCCGGTCACCTACGCCGACACCACCGCCCTCGAGCGGGACTTCGGCTACAAGCCGCAGACCTCGCTGCGCACCGGTCTACGCCGGTTCGCAGAATGGTACAAGGAGTACTACGGCTGATTCGGTCTTCCGGCCGTGAATGTTCTGAATACAGGAACGGTCTGAAGATCACTATGGTATGAAAACGAATGCTTGGCGGGAAACCGCCAAGCATTGTCATGAAAGGTGAGGGTGGATGGGTTCCCGTTCCAAGCTGCTTGTGATTCTGGAGCAGCACTTTATTCAGGCCGATGACGGCACGTTCTACACCGATGTGCAGTGCGACCGTACGTTCTGGGATCGGTATCTGTCGGCGTTCGACGAGCTGAACGTATTCGCCCGCACCCGTAAGGCCCGTCCGGGGGAGAATCTGGAGAAGCTGCTGCTCTCCTCTCGCCCTGAAGTGCATCTGTTCCCGATGCCTGATTTCCGTGGCGTGGGCGGTCTCGTCAAGAACCATGGCAAGATCAAGGCGGCTTTGCAGCAGGCACTGCAGGTTTCGGATGCCGTGATCATGCGCGCCCCGAGTCCGATCTCTCTCGGCGTGGGCAACACGGTCATCAAATCCGGCAAGCCGTTCGCCGTGGAGATGGCGATGAACCCGATCACCGCGTACAGCCGTGAATCGATGAAGTCGCCGCTGCAGCCGTTCGTGCAGTTCTTCGCCACAACGTCCACCAAGCGACTGTGCCGCAAGGCCAACGGCGTTTCCTACGTCACCGAACACGTACTGCAGCAGGATTTCCCGTGCACGGCGATTCGGGAAGGGGAGAGCGATCGGTACTTCACCGCCCACTACTCCACGATCAATCTCACGGATGATGACTATTCGCTGCAGGAATGGCCGGAGTCGGCTCCGGATACCATCTCCGTTGCGCACGTCGGCAAGATGATGGATCTGCGCAAGGGGCATGCGATCTTCATCGAGACCTTGGCACTGCTCAAGCAGCGCGGATATCAGGTCAACGGTACGCTGATCGGTGACGGACCGATGCGGCCGCAGTTCGAGGAGCTGGCCCGCGAAAAGGGCGTCGGCGACGAGATCCACTTCGTCGGATGGCGGTCCGGATTCCGTGCGGTGCAGCAGGAGCTGCAGAAGTCCATGTTCTTCCTGTTCCCCACGTATTCGGAAGGTCTGCCGCGAAGCATCATCGAAGCCATGGCCTCCGGACTGCTGTGCATCGGAAGCTCTGCCGACGGCATGGTGGAACTGCTCGACAAGGAGTGCATCTCCGATCGAAACAGTGCCGAGGACTATGCGTTGATGCTGGCCGGATACCATTCGCATTGGAACAAGGCCATCGCCACCCGCGACAAGCAGTTCGACCTGTCGCACAAGTACAACAAGCGCATTCTGGACACCTACAGAACCGATTTCTACAAGAAACTACGCAAGTGCGGAGACAAGCATGCTGACTGATCGAATGATGACACTGCGATGCAAGTTGCGTATCGCTTCTTTTAAACTGTTTCAGCGCGGTAGGATTCAGTTGGGCTGGTCGGTCTCCTTCAGAAGGCGATTCGTCGTCAACATCAGATCGAAAAAGTCGCCGGCGATCAGCATCGGCGATAACGTCTTTTTCAATAATGACTGTAGCCTCAATTGCCATGAGTCCATTACGATCGGTAATTACACCATTTTCGGCGAAGGCGTGAAGGTCTATGACCATGACCACGGCTTCGCGTTGAACGGTCTCCCGTTCAACAAGCAGCCGATCCATGCGGAGCCCGTAGTGATTGGCAGCAATTGCTGGCTCGGATCGGGTGTCATCGTGCTGAAGGGCGTGACTATCGGTGACAATTCCGTCATCGGTGCGAACACCGTCGTGACGCACGATGTTCCCCCAAATTCCGTTGTCATTGCCCATCAGGATATCGTTGTTAAGGAGCTCCACTAAATGAGCACGCCACATGTGATCGTAGTGATGTCCACCTATAACGGTGCTCGCTATCTCACGCAGCAGCTGGACAGCATCTTCGCCCAGCAGTCCGTGAACGTCGAGTGTCTGGTGCGTGATGATGGTTCCACGGACGATACCGTGGAGGTACTGAATCGCTACGCCGCCCACGAACCGAGGCTGTCGGTCATACGCGGAACGAACATCGGCTGGAGGCGAAGCTTCCTCGTGGCGCTATCCCAAGCGTCCGAGGCGGATTTCTACGCGTTCTCCGATCAGGATGATATCTGGAAGCCGGAGAAGCTGTCCTCTTCGATCGACATGATTCCCGAGGATCAGCGTGGTGATATCTGTCTGGTTCACTGCAATAAGGTGAAGGTGGACGACGATCTTCATGAGCTTCCTCGCCAGCAGCACAAGATTCCCCGTCCGTCATCGATCGGATGGTCTGTGCTGAACGGATACGCGCAGGGATGTGCTTCGGTGATGACTCGGAGGATGCGTGATGTCGTCATTCGTGATATGCCACTGGACCGGAATTGGGGACATGACTACTGGGTCGGTCTGATCGGATATCTGTTCGGTAACGTCTATTACAATCCGGAACCGCTGTTCTACCATGTGATCCATGGTGGCAATGGTGGTAACGTCTCCGATACGGGTAATCTGTTCACCAATCAGTTCCGTAAGCTCAAGCGGATCTTTGACAAAGGGCACTTCCCGAATCCGGCGGATCTTCTCCTGAATCACTATTCAGATTTGATGAGCGAGGATCAGAAAGCCTTCTTTACCCGGATTGCGGGATACAGGAAAAGCCGCACGCTGAAGAAGTGGCTGATCCACGATTCCGGCATCTATCCGCAGAGCAGGATGGAACGTCTTATGTTCCGTCTGTTCGTCATGTTCGGACGATATTAATTTCTTGCTGATCCGAGGAGTACAGTGATCGTTTTTGCTCTCGCCTCCTTTATCGCTTTTATTGGCCTTATCGCCAGAAAGTCGAAACTTGTGGGAGGCCTTCTGGTCGTTTTCATGGTGATTATCGGTTTGGGCAATACCGATAATTCCGATTATCGAATGTTCTCGACCCAGTATGACAATCCCCAGATCTGGAAGATCTACGGTGCGAGTGAGCCCGGATATCAGTTCCTGATGAAGGTATTCAGATCGTTCTCCCTGTCATTCATGACATTCAGGAACTTTCTGTTGCTGGTGGCGATCATTCTGGTCATCGCCACCATTCTTGATTTTTCGGAATCGATTTCCGCAGTGCTGGCGTTGTTCTTCTTCGTTCCGTTCATCATCAACATCACGCAGTATCGATTCTTCTTCGCTTCGTCGATTTGCCTGTTCGCACTTAGGTTTTTGCTGAAGGACAAGAAGCACGGCCTGTGGGTCTACATCGCCTTGGTGATATTGGCGGGAACGTTCCACTATTCCACGTTGTTCTACTTGCTGTTTGCGGCGATCCGTGTGTTCGATCAGAAAAATATCCGGTACTGTTCGGTAGCGGTCACGGTGATTTCGCTGGCTCTGATTCCGACTGGCGTAATGCGCAAGCTGTTCCAATCGATGACTACGGAAGAGAAGGCCACCGCATACTTCGGCAAGACGCAGGGTTGGGGTGTCGTGCTGGCATGGCTGTTGCTGCTGACCATGGTGCTTTTGGTTCAGTATGCCATGGCGTCGCGCGGATACACCGCGGAGAATACCCTGCCGGCGTTCAACCGAACGTCATTGACGGCGGAAAACAGGAAGATCGCGTATCTGGAATTGATCCGGCGCATGAACTATCTCTGCCTGCCGATCCTGATCCTGCTGTTCTTCGATGTGGCAAGCTGTTACAGACTTTTCCGTGGCCTGTTGTTCCTCGAATACACGGCGTTCTTCGTTTCGCAGTTTGAGCTCAAACCTCTTAATGACAACAAGGATGACAGGGAACGGCTGTTGCTGTCGATGGGATTGGTGTTCCTGTGCGGAATCAATTTCTGGGCGCTGACCACCATGCATCTCATCGAGAATTGGTTCTATCCGGTTCTTGACCAGAACATCTTCTGGTAAATACCGGTCAAGGGAATGTCTCACTGACTATGGATTACAAAAAGATACTGCAGAATTTCGGCGTTGCCGTGTTGGCCCAGGGAACGAGCGTTCTCGTCAGCTGCCTGACGACGTTGCTGGTTCCGAAGGTGTTGGGCGTCGCCGCATTCGGTTACTGGCAGCTGTTCATCTTCTACACCACCTATGCCGGCATTTTCCATCTGGGTCTCAATGATGGTGTGTACTTGCTGATCGGCGGGCAGAGAAGGTCCGAGGTCGACAAGCCGTCCATTAAGTCGCAGTTTCTGGCCGGAACCGTGATGCAGGCGGTCTTTGCCGTGATCATCGGCGTTCCGGCTTTCCTGACGCAGCCGGATCCCAACAGGCGATTCGTCATCATCGCCTTCGCGATCTGGATGCTGATCAACAATGTCGCGTGGTATCTGGGATTCGTGTTTCAGGCCATCAATGAGACGCAGCTGTTCTCACTTGCCACGTTCATTGATCGCTTCCTGTTCATGATCGCCCTGCTGTTCCTGCTGTTCGCCAAGGAGCAGCTGTTTCAGGTGTATGTCATCGGATACCTCATCACGCGTTCAGTTTCGCTGGTATACACCTTCTGGAAGGGCCGGGATTTCCTCGCCGCGCAAACGCTTGGTCTCAAGGAGACCATGGTACGGACGGCCAACAGCATACGAATCGGCATCAAGGTGATGATCGCCGGAGTGGCCAGTCTGGCCATTCTGGGCGTCGCACGAGTGGTGATCGATCAGGTGTGGGGCATCGAGGTATTCGGCAAAATCTCGTTCTCCCTGTCGATGTGCAATTTCTTCCTGTCCTTCATCACTCAGGTGAGC
The DNA here is from genome assembly GCF_002802905.1 of Bifidobacterium simiarum. Taxonomy (GTDB): domain Bacteria; phylum Actinomycetota; class Actinomycetes; order Actinomycetales; family Bifidobacteriaceae; genus Galliscardovia; species Galliscardovia simiarum. The sequence continues at coordinate 51,378 of NZ_PEBK01000007.1, read as the reverse complement.
ATGGTGCTGTTCCCGGCATTGCGTCAGGGTACGCAGCAGGAGAGAATCCATTTCTACCGCTATGCTAGGGACTGCATGGACCTCATTCTCCCGGCACTGTATCTGGCCTATTTCCCGCTGGTCTGGATTCTGTCCTATTGGCTGCCCCAATACCGGTCCAGTCTGACGGCGTTTGCACTGGTTCTTCCCATCTGCGTGTTCGACAGCAAGATGAACGTGCTCGGTACCACCTATCTCAAGGTGCTGAGGAAGGAGAAATTCCTTCTGGCCATCAATCTGGTGTCCGTGGCACTGAGCGTTTGCTTGGTTTTCCTTGCGTTGCTGATCTTCCACTCGCCCAATGCGGTTATCGGCGCGGGCGCGGCGACCTTGGTCGTGCGGTATCTGATCACTCAGTATGTGCTGGCTAAGGATCTCAAGGTAAAAACCTCGGTCAAGGGCGAGACGCTGGAGATCCTGTTCACCGTGTTGTTCATCGCCGTAGCCTTGAAGCTGGACATGATTATTGCTTTCATCATCGTGCTGATCGGTTATGTGGTCTACTGTCTGCTGAACTTCGGAACCTTGCGCAGTGTGCTTGGTGCCCTCAAGAGGATTCGCTGAGCCATCGAACACGCTCTTCCTGCTCAACTGGCGATGGGATGATCTGACCGTGATTGGCTATCGGTCATGGCATCGGTGCCCGTTCCTCCTTGGCTTTTATGGCCAAGGGGGTGCCTCCTGTATGATGATCGGTTGGAGATGATCTGCAGTGAATGACAAGGAAGAGTGAGGTATATGAAACTTCAGACATCCTCGAAGAAAGGGTTGCACTGGCGCCTTATGGCCGTTGCAGTGGCCATCGCCACGTTGTTCGGTCTGATGCCGCTGAACGCCAATGCCGCTGATGCGACGACTTCCAACGGTTCGCTGACCGTTGCAGCACAGGAATTCCGCCTTTCCGGCGAGAAATCCGCAAACAATGCCAAGATTTTCTGGAGTACCGTCAGCGGTGCGAGTTCGTTCACCGTATTCCGGATCGAAGGTTCGACTCGAACTCAGATCGGTACCACCATCGGCCATACGTGGGATGACTACGGTCTGAAGGTCGGCACGAAATATGCATATGAAGTAGTAGCCAATCCTGGCTCCGCAAGCGCGGTCTCCAATACCGTCACTCCGTTCACTCCCACTAATGTCACCCGCAGCATGAGCAACATCAAGGGTGAAGTTCCGGCTTCCGACGAGTCCGATGAGCTGCCCGATGCCATCTCTTCGGTGAATTCGGCGGGACGTCCGGCTTGGTTCACATCGCCTAACTGCCCTGCGGATTCGCGTCCCTATAAGTCGAAGTACGCATGGGTGAACGCCACCGACAAGTCCACGGGTAAGCCCTACGTCTACCTGCAGCACAAGTCGTGGTGGGCCTATGATCGTGTCGAAAACGGCAAGACGGTTACCCACCACTGCTACGACTCCCAGTGGACCCCCACGCTGAACACGAAGGGTCAGGTCTGGAAGATCGACAACGCTCAGTACAACACGGGCAACCACAATGTGATCAATCCCCAGACGCACAACAGCATTGCCGCCGCTCGTATCGTTCCGTCCTCCGGCAGCAGCGCTCCTTCGGGCACTGGTCTCGTCGAGCTGGATTCCGTCGAACCTGTCGTCATCAGCTATCAGGTGAAGGACTTCGGCAATCTGGATCTTCGTGACGTGTTCCTGTTCGCCGATGGCACCGACGCCTATCTGGTGGGTGCCGCGAACAACCAGCAGGATACCGGCATCGTCAAGCTGAACAAGCAGTGGACGGATGTCGATTCTTCTGCCAAGCCTGTGGTTACTGCCAAGGGCGAGCAGGGTGAGGCTCCTTACGTATTCAAGCGTGATGGACTGTATTACCTGACCACGTCGCGCTCCGCTTGGAACAATCCTTCACAGGCGAAGTACCAGTGGTCGAAGTCGATGCTTTCCGGCTGGTCGCCCACGCTTGAGGTCGGCGATACCTCTACGTACGATACCCAGCATTACAAGGTCCGTACCGATTACGGCACGAAGCGCACCACCTACACCTCCAAGGGAATCCACTGGGGTGCCGGCGCCTACCGTAAGCCGCACACTCCGCTGGGAACCATCCAGAGGGAATTCCCGATCGCGGTCAATGGCACGTTCATGGCCTTCGGCTGGTATCAGGGTGTTGACGTGGATTCTGAGTACGGCGCCGTTCCGGTGCAGAGCTCCCGTCTGGTTTCGCTCGGACGCCCGGCCGCCGATTCGGCCTCCAAGAGCGTTCCCGCACTGACTGATGGCGATAGCTCCACCTCGTCCGCCTACGCGGAGGAGCAGAATCCTCCCTATGCGGTCACCGTTGATCTTGGCGGCAAGACCACTGTCTCGGAAATCGACTTCGCCACGAGACTGAACGTGTACCATCAGACCACGTTCAACTACAAGATCGAATACAGCATGGATGGCAAGACGTTCAGCTCGTACGTCGCCGATGACAACAACACCTATATCGGTTTCGTGCCTCATGTGCTTTCCCAGCCGATTACCGCGCGGTACGTCCGTCTGACGATTACCGGTATCAAGGACAATCTCATCGCTCGCAAGGACGAAAAGGCCTTCCAGGGCCTCCATGAGATTCTCGTCTACGGCGATCGTCAGGGTGATGTCACGGCGCCGACCTTCCAGGGCATCAAGGATTCCACCATTGCCGTCGGCGATGTGTTCGATCCTCTGGCCGGTATCACCGCGAAGGATGATACGGATGGAGATGTCACCAAGTCGATCAAGGTGAGCGGCAAGGTGGATACTTCCAAGAGCGGTACCTACACGCTCACCTATACGGTTTCCGATGCTGCCGGCAATACGGCGACCGCGAAGCGAACCGTGACCGTGAAGACGGTTGCCGTTCCCGTCTCTTCGATCTCTCTGTCCGGCAGCGGTGTGGTCTCCGGCAAGGCTTCGATGCAGACTCAGACCACCTTGCAGCTGAAGGCTGAGGTTCTGCCGGCGAATGCCACGGATAAGAAGGTGACGTGGAAGTCTTCGGATACTTCCGTCGCTACCGTGTCCGATGCCGGTCTGGTCAAGGCCGTCAAGGCCGGAACCACGAAGATCACCGCACAGGCTGGCGGTAAGACCGCGACGGTGACGATCACGGTTAAGGCTCCCGCCGCTCATATCAGCACGCTTGCTGTCCGTCGTGGTAACACGTACTACGTGACCAACCAGCTCAATGGCGGTGGTAATCAGACGGTCTTCCAGCGCGGTCTCGCCAATGATCAGGTGCTGGTGGGTGACTGGGACGGTGATGGCAAGGATACGCTTGCCGTTCGTCGTGGTAACACGTACTACG
>NZ_PEBK01000007.1:0-48029 GCF_002802905.1 Bifidobacterium simiarum | reverse complement strand
CCAATGATCAGGTGCTGGTGGGTGACTGGGACGGTGATGGCAAGGATACGCTTGCCGTTCGTCGTGGTAACACGTACTACGTGACCAACCAGCTGAACGGTGGTGGTCAGCAGATCAAGTTCCAGCGTGGCCTGCCGAATGATCAGGTGCTGGTGGGTGACTGGGACGGTGATGGCAAGGATACGCTTGCCGTTCGTCGTGGTAACACGTACTACGTGACCAACCAGCTGAACGGTGGTGGCAAGCAGACGATCTTCCAGCGTGGTCTTGCCAACGATCAGGTGCTCCCCGGTAAGTGGTTCTGATTGCTTGACCCTGTTCTATGATTAGCAATTCGCATCTATGATTGGTTTGTCCGATCATAGATGCGAATTTGTTTATACCTGATGGAGACATCGGCGTTGAACTGATGTACGGAAAAGAAAGCACGATAAGAACAATGAACCTATCCGTTTCGATCGTCGTATATAACGACTTCAGTGATGTGAAAAAGGCCGTCGCCTCCATTGAGGAGATGACGCCGAAGACGATTTCCAAAAAGATCTTCATCGTTGACAATAGCGATAAGGAATCCGGGCAGCGTGATTTCCGCAAATTCATCGAGCCGTATCCTGATGTGAAGTATGTCTCCGCCGACGGTAACATCGGTTTTGGTCGTGGGCACAACCTCGTTCTGAACCAATTGGATTCTGATTACCACGCCATCGTTAATCCGGACATCATCCTGAAGGAAGACGCTTTCTCCAAGCTCATCGACTTCATGGAGAAGCGACCTGATGTGGGGATGTGCATTCCTCGGATCGAAACCACCTCCGGCGAGCTGCAGGCGGCATATCGCAAGGAATTGACCGTTCTGGACATGGTAATTCGTATGGTATGTCCTTCACTGTTCCCCAAACGAATGAAAGATCACACCCTGCAGCACATGGATTACTCGAAGCCTTTCGACGTACCGTTCGGTCAGGGAAGTTTCTTGGTCATTCGTACTCCGCTGTATCAGAAGCTCGGCGGATTCGATGACGATTTCTTCCTGTATCTCGAGGATGCGGATCTGTGCAAGAGAGTGAATGCCGTGTCCAAGCTTGAGTACTGTCCGTATGCGACGGTCACTCATAAGTGGATGCAAGGATCGCATAAGAACATCAAACTGCTCAAGCTACATGTTCAGTCGATGATCCATTACTTCAACAAATGGGGATGGAAACTGGCGTAGCCGGCAGTGGTAATTGATCTGATGACATAGATAATGTCGCAGAGATGGTTTGGCCACCGCGTCTTTTCACAGGTGAATAGGGTGGTGGTCAAACCATTTTTCCTTATCGATGCGTCACCCCCGTTGAGGGGTGTTGTCAATGTTATGATGAACAAGTTAGCCCGTTCATAGTATTTGGTATGGGACCGGAATTTCTTCTGCATTTGAGCAGCAGTTATTGTCGCCTTGACGTTGAGGCACCTATACCCGACGGGCTATGCGGTAAGGAGAGAATATGCGCATTCCTTTGATGAGCAAAGGTAAGGGCCGGCGCATGCTCGCGGCGATTGCCGCATCAAGCATGTTGCTGTGCCTGATTCCTGCAGGCGCGAATGCCGCGGAGACCACCGTGGCCGACGAAGGCCAGGCCTCGGCGGCGAGCGGATCTCTGATGGTCGCCGCGCAGGAGTTCCGTCTGAAGAACGAAAAGTCCGCGAACAACGCGAAGATCTACTGGAGCCGCGTCAGCGGAGCCACCTCCTTCACGGTGTACCGCATCGAGGGCTCCACCCGCACCCAGATCGGTACCACCACCGGCCACACCTGGGATGACTACGGCCTGAAGGTCGGCGCCAAGTACACCTACGAGGTGAAGGCCTCGCCGAGCAACGCCACCGCCACCTCCAACGTGGTGACGCCGTTCACTCCGACGAACATCACCCGTACCATGAGCAACATCAAGGGCGAGACTCCGGGAGGCGATCTTTCATCCGATATTCCGGATGCTACATCGTCGCTGAACTCCAAGGGGCGTCCTGTCTGGTTCACGTCACCGAACTGTCCCGCCAACGCTCGCCCGTACAAGACCAAGTACATGTGGGCCAATGGCAAGGATTCATCAGGTAAATCCTATGTGTACTTGCAGCATAAGTCTTGGTGGGAGTACCCAACGACGTATAACGGGCAGCCAGTAACCGGGCATTGCTACGATTCCGCTGCTACGCCGACCTATACGACGAGTGGCAAGATCTGGAAGATCGACAATGCGCAGTACAACACTGCTACACAGAACATCATCAACCCTGTTACGCACAACAGCATTGCTACGGCGCGTATTGTGCCCAACAGTGGCAGCAAGGCACCTGATGGTACCGGTCTGCTGGAGATGGATGCCGTCGAACCGGTGATCATCAGCGCCACCGTCAAGGATTTCGGTGGTTTGGATCTGCATGATGTGACGTTGTTTGCCGATGGCAAGGACGCCTATCTTGTCGGTGCCGCCAACAATCAGCAGGATACCGGCATTGTGAAGTTGAACGGTCATTGGACCGATATCGATGCCGCGGCTCCTACGGTCGTCACAGCCAAGGGCGAGCAGGGAGAGGCCCCTTCCGTCATCAAGCGCGACGGTGTGTATTACCTGTTCACGTCACGATCGGCATGGAGCAATCCGTCTCAGGGTAAGTACCAGTGGTCCAAGTCCATGCTGTCGGGCTGGTCTGCCACTCAGGAAATCGGTAATGCTTCCACATTCGATACCCAGCAGGCAGGCGTTCGTGCGGATGAAGGAAGTGCGCGAACCACATATACGGCTCGAGGCATTCATTTCGGAGCCAGTGTAAATCGTACTCCGCGGACGTCGCTCGGAACTGTGCAGCGTGAGTTCCCGGTTGCGGCGAATGGCACGTTCATGGCATATGGATGGTATCAGGGCGTGGATATTGATGCACAGTATGGCGCTGTCCCCGTTCAGGCTGCACGTCTGGTTTCTCTTGGCACATCCGTGTCAAATGGTGCTTCTGTCTTGACGGATGGCGATAGTCTTAACTCTGATGCGTATGCCATGGAGACCAAGGCTCCGTACTCGGTGACCGTCGATCTCGGTGGTCCCGTGGCGGTTTCGGAAATTGATTTTGCTACGCGCCTTAATGTTTACCATCAGGCTACATTCAACTACAAGCTTGAATACAGCCTCGATGGTAAGACCTACCACACTTACAAGGCTGATGGCGATAACCGATTCATTGGATTCATGCCGAACGTTCTTTCCCAGACAGTCTCCGCTCGCTACGTTCGTCTGACTGTCACTGGTATTAAGGACGCCCTCATTTCCCGTCCGACCGAAAAGGTGTACCAGGGTCTTCACGAGATCTCGGTGTACGGCACCCGTACCGGCCCGGTCGTGACCACCTACACCGTCGCCTTCAACTCCAACGGTGGCTCCGCCGTCGCCGCTCAGTCCGTGAACAGCGGTGCCAAGGTGAAGCAGCCGGCCAACCCGACCCGTGCTGGCTACACGTTCGCCGGCTGGTACTACGGCAACGCGAAGTGGGACTTCAACCGTGCGGTGACCGGCAACATCACGCTGACCGCCCAGTGGACGAAGAACGCGGTGCCAGTGACCTACCGTACCGTGGCGTTCAACTCCAACGGCGGCTCGGCCGTGGCTTCGCAGAAGGTCGCTAACGGCCAGAAGGCCACTCAGCCGGCCAACCCGACCCGTGCTGGCTACACGTTCGCCGGCTGGTACAACGGCAAGACGAAGTACGACTTCAACAAGCCGGTGACCGCCAACCTGACCCTGACCGCCCAGTGGACGAAGAACGCGGTGCCGGTCGTGTACCGTACGGTGGCGTTCAACTCGAACGGTGGCTCGGCCGTGGCCTCGCAGAAGGTGGCGAACGGCGCGAAGGTCGCCCAGCCGAAGAACCCGTCGCGCAGTGGTTACACCTTCGCGGGCTGGTACTACGGCAACGCGAAGTGGGACTTCAACCGCGGGGTAACGGCGAACATCACGCTGACCGCCAAGTGGACGAAGAACTCCACGCCGTCCGAGCCGTCGAAGCCGTCGGTGAAGCAGGTGCCCGTGTACCGTGTCTACAACCGCAACTCGGGTCTGCATCACTACACGATCAACAAGGCGGAGAACGACATGCTGGTGCGCTTGGGCTGGCGTGACGAGAACCGTGGTGGTTCCGCGTTCGTCACGGTGAGCAAGGACACCCCGGGCGCGAAGCCCGTGTACCGCGAGTACAACCGCCGGAGCGGCAACCACAACTGGACGCTGAACAAGGCGGAGCACGACATGCTCGTGCGTCTGGGCTGGAAGGACGAGGGCATCGCCTGGTACACCTCGCCGACCGGCAGGGACGTGTACCGTCTGTACAACCCGAAGCCGTACCACAAGCCGAAGAACGGTCGCGGCAACGGTGGCGGCGAGCATGTGTACACGACGAGCTACGCGGAGTACCGTGCGGTGGTCGCGGCCGGCTGGCGTGGCGAGGGCGTCGCCTGGAAGTCGCTGTAGCTTCCGCCTTCGCCCCCGCTGGCGGGGGCTGTCGGCGGAGCCGACTGGGGGTGGTCAAGTCCCGTCACATGGCGGTTTGGCCACCCCCAGTCCGCCTTGCGGCGGCCAGCCCCCGCCAGCGGGGGCACTGGCTGATTGAGACTTCGCCCGCCACCTCATCCGTCCGGCTTTCGCCGGACACCTTCCCCTCAAGGGGAAGGCAAGGGCGTTGGCGCTTCGCTACTTGGCCCCCGAACCAGTACGGTTCGGGGGCTTTGTCATGCCGGGCGAGGACTGTACGGTCATGTTTTGTGTGGGTACTTCGCGATCTCTTTGCCAATCAGCGGGGTGTGCTAGATTGCTGATGTATATAAATCTGTGTCCAAGAACAAGGAAGAGTCTTGAGTATTTCTGATCTTCTGCAGATGCTTCGCAGGCGTATCGTCACTGCGATCGTCGCCTTCGCTGTGGTGTTTGTGGCAGGCGCCGCCTATACGTTCCTCGCCCCGGCGAAATATACTGCCACCTCCGAGGTCCTTGCCTCCTATAACGTTTCGGTGGCCGATGCCACGCAGAATTCTTCCGCCATGAATTCCGGTGCCGCCTACCTGTCCACCCAGATCCAGACGTATCCGCAGCTGGCCAAGACCGAAGCCGTGCTTGAGCCGGTGATCAGCGAACTCGGTCTGAATCTCACTGCCGACGATCTGGCCAATATGGTCACCGTGTCCAATCCGACCAACACGTTCATGGTTGATATCTCGGTGGAAAGCAAGGACGCTCAGCAGTCGTCGGATATCGCCAACGCCGTGGCCAAGAGTCTGTCCGACTATGTGACATCAAGCGCGTCAGCCAGTGATACTGCGCCGCAGAAGCAGAAGTCCCCGGTGCAGCTTGCCGTGGTGAACAAGGCCAGCGTGCCTTCCCAGCCGAGTTCTCCCAACATTCCGCTGTACATGCTTGTCGCCATCGTGCTCGGCGTCGTCGCCGGCATCGGCGCCGCACTGCTCAAGGACATGCTCAACACCAAGGTCGACAGTTCCGACGACGTGCGTTCCATCACCCACGCCTCCTCGCTCGGCACCATCGCCCAGAACAGTTCCCTTGACGAAAGCCGTCCGGTCATCGTGGCCCAGCCCGCCGGTCGTGAGGCCGAGGAATTTCGCCGCATCCGTACCAATCTCTCCTTCCTCACCACCGACGAGAACGAGCACGGACGTCTGATCGTCATCACCTCCACCGATCCTTCCGAAGGCAAGACCACGATCTCCTCCAACATCGCCGTGGCCCTCGCCGAGGAAGGCAAGCGCGTGCTGCTCATTGACGCCGATCTTCGCCACCCCTCCGTCGCACACAAGCTCGGCATCGAGGGTCATGTGGGCCTCTCTCATGTGCTGTCCGGTCAGGCCACGCCGAAGGACGTGGTGCAGAAGTACTGGAAGCAGAACCTGCACATCCTGCCCGCCGGCAAGCGCCCGGCCAACGCCAGCATCCTGCTCAACTCGCACCTCATGACCGAGCTGGTCAATCAGGCGCTCACCCAGTACGACTACGTGCTCATCGATACCGCCCCGCTGTCGGTGTCGAACGATGCCACGGTGTTCGGTCGCATGGCCGGCGGTCTCGTGCTGGTCACCGGTAAGGGCGTGGTCGAGAAGAAGGAGCTGCAGAACACCATGCAGTCCCTGAAGACCGCCGAAGTGCCGATCCTCGGCTTCGTGTTCAACTTCGCCGACCCGAAGAAGACCCACTCGAAGAACTACTATTACTACTATTACGAGGACGACAAGAAGGGCCACGGCCGCAAGAAGCGCAAGCGCTGATTGGCCTCCTCAGTGTAGAAGCCTCTGAAGGCAGATCAAACTAAGGGCGAAACCCAACTCACGGGTTTCGCCCTTACTGCTAACACAAGCAAAGTCGTGCTATACGGAAATTTGCGGTCCTCCCTACTTCGTTATCTCGTTCGTCTTTCCACGCTCATGCTGGTTGCTCACTGCCCAAATGAACAGGGGGATGGCGTAGAAGGCGTAGGACTCGAACTGGATGTACAGGTAGGCGAGCAGCACCAGCCACACGATCGTGACGCGGTTCCAGGCGTGATACCGGGTGACGTGGATCAGCGTCATCAGCAGGAACACGGCGAACATCAGGATGCCGAATTCGGTGATGAAGCTCGAATACAGGCTCATCGTGAACGTGTCGGCCGGCGGATTGGCCAGGCTCCGGATCTCCCAGCCCACAACGCCGCCGTGGGCGTCATACCAGCGTCGCGCCCCCGCATAGCCGGCCTTCACCGCGTTGGCGATGTTGCCGGCGCCCCAGCCGAACAGGAACCGCGACGGATAATGCAGCCACGACCACATCGGCGCCAGCGCGTGGAAGATGCGCGCCGACATCGAACCGTCCCCGGCCAGCAGCCCATGCGTGAGCAGCGAATTGAGCCGCGGATTGAGGAACATGGCGCCGACCGATCCGACGCCGATCACCGCCATGCCGCCGATGAACCCCCACGTGGCCTTGCGGTTGCGGAAGTTCACCGAGGCGATCAGCCACAGGAACAGCGCGACCACGGAATCGATGATGATGCGCGTGCCCGATCCCATGGCGATGGCGCCGACGGCGAACACCGGCACGAGCACGGCCAGTCGCCGGTCGCGGGTGACCCAGTAGCAGGGGAGCAGCACGCCGAACAGATGCATGCCGATGTACGAGGGTTCGGCGAACAGGAACTGCGGTCGCACCCAGATGTAGCGGCGATACAGGATATCGATGAAATACGCCCGCACCGGATACCAGTTGAGATGGTTGCCCTGCGCGAGATACTGCAGGATTCCCGTGGCGAACGCCACCCAGTACGTCGTCACCAGCACGGTGACCGCGGATTTCCACGAAAGCCGCTTCTGCCGGAAGGCGATGTCCAGCGACGACAGGCACGCCAGCGCCAGCACGATCGACAGGAACGATTTGATCAGCGCCGTGGGGTGGACCGCGATGGTCTGCCACCCGTACACCGACGTAAGCGCCAGCAGCAGCGGAAACAGGAAGAACGGCAGGAACCGCCGCACGGTCAGGCGCAGATACCGCCAGTTCACCAGTGCGTAGGCGAGGAAGAACCAGGGGGCGATCGGCGTCCAGTACGGCAGCTGGATGCCGGCGAAGGTGCCGTCGATCGGCAGGGTGACCAGCGCCAGATATAGCAGACCATCGGAAAGATCGGCGATGATCGGACGGGAGGGGTCGCCGGGACGGGATCGGCTGCCGGTTTCCACGGTCGTCCTGCCGGTGTTGATTGTCAGATGTTCCGGTGTCATGGGCTTAAGGGTTGCGGATTGTGACGTTGTGGATTGTGACGTTGCGGATTGTGGCGTTGCGGGCTGTGATGTGATCGGTTTCGTGTCCATCGTGATTCGTCATCCCCAGATATGTGATGGTCGTACCGTATGTCGGTACGGTCCGGGCTGTTATGTCGTACTGTCTGTTGATCCGGTTGATTCCTACGGTTGTTCGGTACGATCTGTCGGTTTGTTCGTATCAGCTGTACATAGTGTACGAGGCGAAAACGAAGATCAGGTGAAGACGACGGAAAGTCACGGACGTCCCAAAGAGGGGGTGTAAGGCCATCGGCTACGGTGAGACTTTTGCCGTTCATGCTGGAGATCGAAGGGGAAACCGTATAGGCTGGAACAATCTGTTGCTACTTGATCTATATGGAGGAATGACGAATGGCGGACGTGGACAATGTCGTGGCGTCGGTGCGATCCGGTCTGGAGACGGGGTTCGTGGTCAATGACGAGCGCGTGGTGTTCGAAGGGGGAGACGAGTCCGGGTTCACGGTGATTGAGGCCGACGTGAGCATGGCCGGCCGCCCCGAGGCCCGGGAGTCGTCCGCCGACGTGGACGAGGCTTCTGCGGCTGATGAGCACATGCCGATCCTGTTCGCCCAGGTGAAGGGCGGCATGCCGGGCGTGGTGTGCGTGGCCGTGCGTGACGGCAAGCTGCTGCTGGCCCGTCACTGGCGGTTTGCCACCGACTCGTACGAGTGGGAGTTCCCGCGGTCCATGGGCATGAAGGGGATGACCGCCGGCGCCGTGGCCGAGGAGGAGCTGCTGCGTGAAACCGGGTTGCGGGCCTCCTCGCGGCGGATCCTGCAGTCGGTGCACGCCGATTCCTGCAAGCTTCGCGATTCGATCGCCGTGGTGGAGCTCGCCGTCGACGGTCAGCCGGTCGACGGGGGTGTCGGTGCTTCCGGTGCCGGTGCCATCGATGCCGACGGCGGGCGCATTCCGGCCGAATCGCGGGATTCCCGTCTGGTCTGGCTCTCCGAGGAGGAGATCGCCGAGATGATCGCCGCCGGCGACATCATGGACTGCATCACCCTCGCCGCCTACCTCATCTGGCGCACCCGCCGCTCCGCCGAATAGGAGAACCGCTTACCGCCGGCGCCTGAATACGCTGTGCCACAGGACGTGGGCGATGTCGGCGACGGTGAGGGTGAGCGTGGCGAGGACCGGCGGCTTGCGCAGTTCGTTGCGCATGGAGGCGCCGTCGGTGACGAGATGGTCGCCGACGAAGACGCGCACCTCGTTTGCCGAGCGTCCGCCGATCAGCTCGCCCCAGGTGAGCATGCGGGTGTCGTAGGCGGCGGGATCGTCCTCGTGGAAGGTGAACAGGCGGATGCCGCGCAACGCGGACTTCGGACCGTACGATGTGAATCCGCAGGTGGGGGCGTAGCCGAGATCGAGTCCGTCGACGTGGCCGACGAACGCGTTCTTGTGGTCGTGCCCGGCGAACAGGGCGAAATAGCCGCCCGCCTCGCGCATCGCCTCGACCTCGCCGCAGTTCGTGTCGGCGCAGCCGATGGACTCGCCGAGCAGCGAACCGGGACGGCACTTGGACTCATCGAGCAGATAGCATTTGCCGGCGAAGGTGCGCGTGCCCTCCACGGCGTAGGGGGTCCATGCCGGCACCTCGCGCAGGCACTGGTAGAACTCCTGCGAGGGGATGTGCTGGAAGGCGATCGCGGGAACTGGTTTGCCGTCGCCGTTGCTTTCGCCGAGATGCCGCTGCACGTCGCCGAGCCATGCGATGGCCTCGGGGCTGGGCGTGCCGTAGCCGGAGCTGTCCGCCAGATCGATCGTCCGGGCATGCTGCGAATACAGGCTGAATGTGATCGGGTGCTTCCGTTCCTGATCCTCGGTGTTGAGATACGGGCCGGGTTCGCCATCCTCATCGCCGCCGTCGCCCGCGTAGTCGCCGGAATTCACCATCATCACGCTCATGGCGATCCGGCCGCTGCCGTCCGACGCCTCGACCGGCAGGGCGAACGTGCCGGGTTCGCAGGCGAGGGGATCGGCGCTGTTCTTGGCCGGTGCGTTCAGTGCGTTCGGCTCGTTCGGCGTGGCCGGTGCGTCCGAACCGCACCGGGGGTTGAGGCATCCGGGAAATTCGCGGTAGATGTCGTCCTGTTCGTCGGCGAGGATGCCGCACTGGAAATCATGGTTGCCGTAGGTGGCGGCGAACGGCACCCCGGCGGTGGTCGCCGGTTCGAGGAACGAGGCGAAGGTCTCGCGCACCTTCTCGCGCGTATGGTTCATCGCGGTGATCGGGTCGACGTCCTCACTGTGTATGCCCTGCACCTTCGCCTCGAATTTCGTGACCGAGCGGATGTGCTCGCCGGGCCGGTCGCCGCGACGGCGCAGGAAGGTGTCGATGTAGGCGGGATCATATCCGCGGATCTGGTCGCCGGTGAGTACGATGAGATCCGGTTCGGTGACGTCGATCGCCTCACGGATCAGACGGATCGTGTCCTCGTTGACGTTCGGCCCGTCCTGGATGTCGGCCATCTGCAGCACACGAAACGTGCCGTTCCCGCGAAATCGAAGAGTCATACCACCACTGTATATCGTGGGGGTTCGCTCGTCCGAGCGTCCTCGCATCCCCGATCTGAACGTTTGGTGTCTTACGGACAAAATCTTTCGTGGTGGGAGACCGCTGATTGCCGGTTTCGACGCGGATCGTCGTCATTATCGGGACCTATCTGCGTTTTGTGGGGCGGTTTGGGGCCTCTGCAACCACCTATCTGCGTTTTGTGGGGCGGCTTGGCGGGCGGATCTCGAGTATGGTCGTCGGGGCGTTATTGGAATTTCAAGGTTTGTGGGGTGGCGTGAACGGTCGTTCTACTTGCGCAGGTGCCCTCAGAATGGAGATAGGTGTCTGCATACCCCCAAAATGTGCCCTCAGAATGGAGATAGGTGATCTCGGCGGACGCTGGGACGTTCCGATGAACGTAATGGCCGGTCTTCTTCCCCGACCCGTATGGGAAAAGGAAGGCGACCGGCCATTACCGTTAGAGTGGGATCACCGCGCGGCGGCGGTGACGGCGGCGGTGATGGTGCCTACGGTCACAGCACGCCCTGGGCGACCATGGCGTTGGCGACCTTGACGAAGCCGGCGGCGTTGGCGCCGAGCATCAGATCGCCCTCGTGGCCGTATTCCTTGGCGGCGGCCAGAGATTCGGCGACGATGGTCTCCATGATGTTCTTCAGCTTGGCGTCGACCTCCTCGAAGGTCCAGCTCAGACGGTAGCTGTTCTGGCTCATCTCCAGACCGGAGACGGCCACGCCACCGGCGTTCGCGGCCTTGGCCGGGCCGTACAGCAGGCCGGCGTCCTGATAGACGGCGATGGCCTCCGGGGTGCTCGGCATGTTCGCGCCCTCGACCACGGCCTGCACGCCGTTGGCCACCAGCGCCTTGGCGGACTCCTCGTCGATCTCGTTCTGGGTGGCGCACGGCAGCGCGATGTCGCACTTCACGGTCCACACGCCGGAGCAGCCCTCGTGGTATTCGGCACCCGGCACGCGCTCGGCGTACTCCTTGATGCGGCCGCGCTCCACTTCCTTGATCTGCTTGACCACGTCGACGTTGATGCCGTTCGGGTCATACACGTAGCCATTGGAGTCGGAGACGGTGACGACCTTCGCGCCCAGCTGCTCGGCCTTCTGCGCGGCGTAGATGGCCACGTTGCCGGAACCGGAGATCACGACGGTCTTGCCCTCGAACGAATCGTTGCGCAGCACGCGCAGGGCCTCCTGCGTGTAGTAGCACACGCCGTAGCCGGTGGCCTCGGTGCGGGCGAGCGATCCGCCGAACTCCAGGCCCTTGCCGGTGAGCACGCCGGAGTATTCGTCGCGGATGCGCTTGTACTGGCCGAACAGGTAGCCGATCTCACGGCCGCCCACGTTGATGTCGCCGGCGGGAACGTCGGTGAACTGGCCGATGTGACGGCACAGCTCGGTCATGAATGCCTGGCAGAAGCGCATGACCTCGGCGTCGGACTTGCCCTTCGGGTTGAAGTCGGAGCCGCCCTTGCCGCCGCCCATCGGCAGCGTGGTCAGGCTGTTCTTCAGGATCTGCTCGAAGCCGAGGAACTTGATGACGCCCTCGTTGACGGTCGGGTGGAAGCGCAGACCGCCCTTGTACGGTCCGATCGCGGAGTTGAACTGGACGCGGTAGCCGCGGTTCACCTGCACCTTGCCTTCGTCGTCCACCCAGGCCACGCGGAACTTCACCACGCGCTCAGGCTCGACGATGCGCTCAAGCACGCCGTTCTTCTCGTACTCCGGGTGCTTCTCCACAACCGGCTCGAGGGTTTCGAAGACCTCCTTGACGGCCTGCAGGAATTCGGGCTGATCGCCGTCGCGCTGCTCGACCTGCTCGTAGACGCGCTTGAGATACTCGTTGGTGAACATATGTTCTCCCTTGATCATGAGCCGAACGGTTCGCATGGATGCATGCTCTGGTCGTCAACTGTGATGACGGGCGTGCGGGCTGGCCGACGGCTCCATTTGATGAACACCCTCATCATAGGGCAACGGCCGCTCCCTGTGAATACCTATTCCAGATATAGGAAATTCCTATTGGGCGGAATGCTGGTTGCGCAGTTGACTTTGTGCGTGGTGTTCGGCCACCCCCAGTCGACTCTCGCCGACAGCCCCCGCCAGCGGGGGCCGAGAATGCGCTTGCTGGTAGGTCCGCCTTTGCCCCGCTGGACGAACAGTCCAGTGGACTGTTCGTGGCAGTGTGCTCCTGCGAACACACGTCGCACAACGAGTCGGGGGCTGGCACGCGCAGCGTGACTGGGGGTGGTCGAGCGCGGCGCGATCGGGGACAAAGCATGATTACGCTAAGGTTACTTACATCGGTAATGAGGTAACGATGCCGGCATCGACGACAGACGGAACGACGAAAGACGAAAGGACGGAAGGAACGACGATGCGATTTTCGACGGACAATGGCGTGCCGCTGTACCTGCAGGTGGCGGAGCAGATCGAAGCGGCGATCCTGACCGGGGAATTCGCCGAGGGCACGCAGGTGCCCAGCACCACGGCGATCTCCGCGACGTACCGGATCAACCCGGCCACGGTACTCAAGGGGATGAACCTGCTGGTGGATCAGGGTCTGCTGGTCAAGCGCCGCGGTCTGGGCATGTTCGTGGCGGACGGCGCGCAGCAGCGCGCGAGAGGCAAGGGCCGGATGCGCTTTCTGGGGGAGAGGGTCGCCGAAATCGCACGGGAGGCCGTGACATTGGGCATTTCCCTGGACGACCTGACCGAGGCGATGGCCCGACGGTATCGGCAGATCGCCGGAACGGATGACGCGGCGGGCAGGACGGAAACTCCGACGGCGGTGCCGTCCGCCTCCGGCCGCTCGTCCGGTCGCTTGTCCGATGGCATGGACGATTCGCCCACGTCGGTGCTGTTCGCCTCGGTGGCGCAGATGCAGCGGTCAGGCAGAACGGGATCGTCCGCCAGAAACAGAACACGGTGACAGAAAAAACGGTGACCGCGAAACCGGGAGATCCGGTTCGCAGTCACCGTCGGACAGTCACCGTCGGGATCGTCCGGCGCCAGACGGGGTCGTCAGACGCCGGGATCATCACTGGGCGGCCTCGGCCTCCTCAAGGGACGAGAACCCGCCCAGAGAGACGGTCAGCCACAGCGTCTCCTCGGTGAGATTCACGCCGGCGTTCGTCAGATCCACGATCATCTGCGCGTACATGGCGAACGTGCGGTTCGAATACGTGCACAGCTCGCCGCGCAGATACGTTTCGAACGACGTGGTGCCGATCACGTCCTCGCTGGTGGTGAGCACGCGCATGGCCTGCCCGAGCTTCGGGAAGCGCTCGCGGAAGTCGCGGGCCCACGCCACCTGCTGCTTGATCACCGCCTCCTGCGCCTTGATCCGCTCCGGATCCAGCTTCGGCATATGCGGCTCGAGCTCGGTGCGGTACCGCTCCGGCTCGGTGGACTCCATCATGCGGGCGTACTTCTCGGTGAGCAGGTTCCGTCCGGTGGCGTCGGCGTCGTCCAGATCCTCGGCGTAGCTGTCGACCATCTCAAGCCGCCAGGTGAGGAACTGGCTCAGTCGCATCTGGTGGAAGGTCGGCCAGTTGCCCTGGCAGTTCGCCCGGCCTCCCTGATTGTTCACCTGCTGGAACTGCGACCACTCATGCCGCACGACCAGCTCGGCCTTGTGCGCCAGATCGTTGACGTCCTCCGGGGTGTCGTACCACAGCGTGCGGTGCAGGATGTGGGTGTCGTCGGCCGCGGCATGGTCCACCGTGGCCTTGTCCGTCGTAGGCCGGTCCGCCGTGGGCTGTTTCGCTGCGTTGTCGTGCTGTTCTTCTGCCATGACAGTCTCCTTGATGTCTGCGGTGTCTTCGTCTGCGGTGTCTTCGTCGTAATCCGTGATTGTGGTTTTACAGGCTCTTCAGCCACGGGTTGCTGATGTGCTCCTCCACGTACGGCCGCTGCCATTCGAGGAACGGCTCGTCACTGCGGGTCAGCCCGTCGCGCCTGATCTCCTTGAGCACTTCGGCGCAGATGTGCTCGATGGTCTGGTTGATGGTGTCCACGGCCGGGCCCGCGCCCTTGCCGCCCTCGCCGAACCCGGCGCCGCCGAAGCAGGCCGCCGACGAAAGGCGCAGGATGGTCTCCAGCTGCTCGCACACGTCGCTCAGGCGGGTGAACATGCCGCGGCTGAGCTTGCGCAGCGCGGCGAACTGCCACTTGTAGTACGGCAGGTAGCCCACGGTGATCGGCTCGTTGAGCAGGAACACGAACGACGAGACCGCCTTGGCGAACTCGTCGAGCGACAGCCATGCGGCCGCGCCGTCGCCGCGTTCGATCATGCGGGGGAAGTTGTACTGGCCGGCCTGTGAGATCATGCCCAGCCGGCGGGAGATCAACGCGATCCGCACGTCGTCGGGCATGGCCTTGAATCCCTGACGGGTCTTGGAGAACAGGCCCAGCGGATCGGCGAAGACCTGACCGTTCGTGGCGGCGGCCAGCGTGGCCTCGTCCAGCAGCAGCCATTCGTGCGCCTTGGCGGGGTCATCGCCCGGCGCCTCGCGGTAGCCGGTGATGCCTTCGAAGAAGTCGCCGACGGAGAACACGCCCTCGCGGCGGTTCGCCCCCTGCGCACGCGGCGTGGAGGAGTCGGCGCCCTTCACCGTGAACCCCATGAACTCCTTCGGCAGCAGCGTCTCGTAATCGTGCTGCAGCTGTTCGCCGATCTTGGCGTAATCCTCGTCGGTGAGCCATAGGCAGAAGCGCGGGCCGAAATCATGGTCCTGCGAGATCGCGTCGTCGAAGCCGTAGCATTCCGAACCGTGGCCGACCAGACCGGCGGCGATGCGGCCCTGATACTCGGGGTAGCGGTCGGCGATCATCGGCTTGCCGCAGTGGAGCCAGTACTGCTTGGCCAGCGCCAGACCGGTGATGTCGGGACGGGCGGGAGCGGTCGCCGGCTGCGTGGTTGTCGGCTGTGCGGTCGTCGCCGGCTTGTCGGGTGCGGACGCGGTTGCGGGCTGTGCTGCCGGAGCCGGAGACGCCGTCGGTGCGGCCTGTGCCGCGGACGAGGTCATCGCCTGCTCCTCGGGCTTGATATGCCAGTCGAACGACTGCGCGGCGCCGGCGATCTTCGTGGCGGTGGAGGAGTCGTCGGCGAATCGGGAGCCTTCGTCATCCCAGAAATCGGAGCCGTCGTCGGCCGGGACCTGCACGCCGGCCTTGGTCGCGGCCTGCTCGGCCCCTTCGAGGTTCTCCTTGGTGATCGTGTAGTAGTCGTTGTGGCCGTAGCATTCCTCGATCACGGCCAGCGACTTGCGGTAGGCGCGCACCGCGTTCGCCAGATCGCCCGCGTGGAAGCATGCCTGCGCGTACCCGGCCAGCGCCGAGGCGAAGTGCGCGCTGTTCTCCAGATGGCCGCGGCGGTAGATGCGCAGCGCCTCGGCCGCGTGCTTGAGCGCTTCGTCGTCGCGGTTCTCGTTCATCAGGATCAGCGCCAGATTCGTGTGCGTGGAGGCCACGTCGACGTCCTCGGCCGCGTTGACGCTGGAGGACTCCAGGATCCGCAGCGCCTCGCGCAGTTCGGCCTCCGCCTGATCGTACCGGTTCGTCTCGCTGTAGAGAATCGACAGATTATTGTGCAGCGCGGCCAGACGGCGATCGGTGGGGGCCAGCGTCTTTTCGCTGGATTCCAACGCCTCGCGGTACAGCTTCTCCGCGTCGTCGTACTTGCCGGCCGCGCGGGTGGCGGTGGCCGCGTTGATCAGCGTGGTTGCCCAGGCGTCGCTGCCCTCGAGCCCCATGCGCTTCGCCAGATCCAGCGACTCCTTCACCAGCGGCAGATTGTCGTCGTGCCGTCCCTGCGAACGGTAGAAGCCCAGCAGCTCGTTGATCACGGTGAGCTGGGCGCCGTCGTCCGCGGCCTCACGCGCGTGACGCAAAGCCTCCAGCAGATACGGTTCCGCCTTCGTCGCGGCATCGTGTGCGGAGAAGATCGCATCCAGACCCTTGATGAACCCATTGACGTCGAAATTGCTCATAAGATCCTCGTTTCATTGTCGACGCTGCCCAATCCGCATTTCAGTCTATGCGGTTTATGTCATACGGAAAGGAGCTTCGGCCGGAAAAGCCCTGTGAGGTTTCCCACATTGCCTTTCCGGTCGAAGCTCCCACGAGGATTCCGAGGATTCCGATTTCGCCGCGGCGGGTGGCGTCAGACCCGGATCAGATCCGGATCAGACCTGAATCTCGCGCATGCGCTCGTACGCGCCGGTGTTGGATTCGTGCCGCATGGAGTACACGACGAGGCAGACCACCGATATCAGGGCCAGCGGAACGCCGGACAGTGCGGTGAAGTGATAGTCCATGCCGCTGGCGTTCAGCGCCGCGCCGCCGATCATCGAGCCGACCGCGTTGCCGAAGTTGAACGCCACCTGCACGGTCGCGCCGCCGATCAGCTCGCCGCCGCCCTTGCCGGCGTTGGCCATGAGCAGCTGCTGCGGCGAGGAGACGAAGAACAGGCCGAACGCCACCACGAACGTCATGATCGCCGTGCCGACGTGGCCGCCGGGAATGAGGAAGATGACCACCAGGCCGATCATGGAGATGGTCTGGCCGAGGGCCGCGGTGCCGGCGTACCGCCACGAATCGCAGATCCGGCCGCCGATCAGACCGCCGACGACCATGCCGAAGCCGGCGAGCATCATCAGTGCGGGCACCATGCCGGACGACCAGCCGCCCACGCGGGTCAGCCACGGGGAGACGTAGCTCCACCAGCAGAAGATGCCGCCGTTGCCGAGGAACACCGCGGCCAGGATCAGCCACGGCCCACGCTTCTTCAGGAACTCGAACTGGCCGGCCAGACCCTTGTCGGGCACGGCCGGGATGTTCGGGATCCACAGCAGATCGAGCACGATGGTCACCGCGGCCCATGCGGCCAGCACGCCGAAGGCGAGACGCCATGAGAGGAATTCGCCGAGCATGGTGCCGGCGGGCACGCCGAGCATGTTCGCGATGGTCTGGCCGGTGACCATCGCGGAGACGGCCTGCGCCTCCTTGCCCTTGTCGGCCACGGTTTTGGCGATCAGCGTGGCGGTGCCGAAGAACGCGCCGTGCGGCAGGCCGGAGATGAACCGGGCGACGATGAGCATGAGGTTGCCGGTGGCGAACGTGGACATGGCGTTGCCCACCACGACCAGCACCATGAACAGGATGACGAGCTTCTTCGGCGGGACGCGCCGGCCGAATACCAGGATCAGTGTGCCGATGCACACGCCGATCGCGTAGGCGGAGATGTAATGGCCGGCCTGGGGGATCGTGACCCCCATGTCGCGGGCGGCCTGCGACAGGATGCCCATCATGACGAACTCGGCGGCGCCGAGCGCGAAGGCGCCGAACGCCAGTGCAATAAGACTCTTCTTCATCGCGGTTCCATTGATTGGTGATGTGGGGATTGATTGTGGTTGATGTGGTGGTGTGGGATTGGTTGTGGTGTGGGATTGGTTTGTTGGTTTGCTTCTGGAATAGAAAAAAGGAGAACACCGGAAACCGGTGTTCTCCTTACTGGTCGGGCTGGCGGGATTTGAACCCGCGGCCTCTTCGTCCCGAACGAAGCGCGCTACCAAGCTGCGCTACAGCCCGTAAAACCTCGATAAATAATACACGGATTCATTCGGCTGGCAAAAATACGGCGTGTCGCGTTGAAAATCAGTGGGGGAGGGGAGGCCTGCCGCCGCGGTCGGGCTGTATCGCCGCATCGCTACACTGTGATGATATGACTGAGTCGAACGAGAACACTCCCATCGTCGATTCCTCCGAAACCGAGCAGGAATCCACCCCGCACATGACCACCGTCGAACGTGCCGAAATGTTGCTGCGGCAGGACGCCGCCATCACCGAGCGCGTGAAGAACGGTTCGACCCTTGACGACGCCATCGACCCCTCCGGCAAGGAATTCGGCCCGCTGGGCCACTCCGAGCAGGTGCAGATGCGCGTGGCCAAGCGCGCCCTGATGCTCAACTCCGGCCTCGCGCCCTACCCGGTGCACCTTGACGTCACCGCCACCATCGAAGAGGTGCGCGCCAAGTACGACGGCAAGCTCGAAGCCGGCGAGGAGACCGAGGACGTGGTCGGCATCGCCGGACGCGTGCTGTTCCTGCGCAACGCCGGCGGCCTGTGCTTCGTGCAGCTCGCCGCGGGCGACGGCACGAAGATCCAGGGCATGGTCTCCAAGCGCGAGATCGGCGCCGATTCGCTCAAGCAGTTCAAGCAGCTCGTCGACCTCGGCGACCACCTGTACATCCGTGGCCGCGTCATCGCCTCCAAGACCGGCGAGCTTTCCGTGTTCGCCACCGAATGGGCCATCGCCTCCAAGGCGCTGCAGCCGCTGCCCGCCCTGCACAAGGAGCTCAACGAGGACACCCGCACCCGCAAGCCGTACATCGGCATGATCGCGGACGAGAAGATCCGCAACATGGTGCGCAACCGTTCCAAGGCCGTGGCCTCCCTGCGCCGCACCTTCGACGACCACGACTTCATCGAGGTGGAGACCCCGATGCTGCAGACCGTGCACGGTGGCGCCGCGGCCCGTCCGTTCACCACGCACATGAACGCCTTCGACCTCGACCTCTACCTGCGCATCGCCCCCGAGCTGTTCCTCAAGCGCTGCCTCGTCGGCGGCATCGACCGCGTGTTCGAGATCAACCGCGACTTCCGCAACGAAGGCGTCGACGCCACGCACGCCCCTGAATTCACCATGGTCGAGGCGTATCAGGCCTACGGCACGTACGACACCATCGGCCAGCTGGTCAAGGAGCTCGTGCAGAAGACCGCCAAGGACGTGTTCGGCTCCTACAAGGTGACGCTGCTCGACGGCACCGAATACGACTTCGGCGGCGAATGGAAGACGATGAGCATGTACGGCTCCCTCTCCGAGGCGCTCGGCGAGGAGATCGTGCCCAACGGCGGCCCCGACAACCCCGGCACCTCCGTGGAGCATCTGGGCGAGATCGCCGACAAGCTCGGCGTGGAGCGCGACGACGTGGAGAACCACGGCAAGCTCGTCGAACACCTCTGGGAGCACTTCTACGAGGACAAGCTCTACGAGCCGACCTTCGTGCGCGACTTCCCGGTGGAGACCTCCCCGCTGGTCAAGGGCCATCGCACCAAGCCCGGCGTGGTAGAGAAGTGGGATCTCTACGTGCGCGGCTTCGAGCTGGCCACCGGCTACTCCGAGCTCAACGATCCGGTCGTGCAGCGCGAACGCTTCGTGGCCCAGGCCAAGGACGCGCTCGCCGGCGACGAAGAGGCCTGCGACATCGATGAGGACTTCCTCGAGGCCCTCGGCGTGGGCATGCCCCCGGCCGGCGGCATGGGCATGGGCATCGACCGACTGCTCATCGCCCTGACCGGCGCCACGATCCGCGAAACCATCACCTTCCCGCTGGTCAAGCCGCTGGCCCTCTAGACGATGGTCAAGCCGCTGGCTCTCTAAGCGAGAGGCTGGCCCTGTAGGCGAGAGGACGACCCGGCATCCTTGTGGGGCTTCCCCCTCTGGGGGAAGCTGTCGGCCCCGCCGACTGATGAGGGCGTCGGACGTTGATCTCGCCTGTCACCCCGCTTCGGCGGGGTTTTCTTTACTCTTTCTGGCCTGCTCGGTTTCCGTTCGATGGAGAACGACGCCAAAATACGATTTTTCGCCCCTGCTCCATCGAAATCTGCTGATATTTGATGGATCGGAGTGCGAAAACCTGATTTTTGCAGTGCTCTCCATCGGAATCCGATATCCGTGATTTCAAGATCGTTGAAATCATGCGGTTCCTTCATGTCGTGACTCCGATGGCCGATGGATTGGGCTGCAAAAAGTGCGGATATGCGCTCCGATCCATCGCAAATCGTCGGTATTTGATGGATCGGAACGCAAAAACGCCGATATGCAGTCGAATCCATCAGGGATGGAGAGAACTGGGCATGCAGCTGGGGATAGGATGGCTGGAGGATCGGCGATATGGCCGACCGGGAGGCGCGGTGTCCGGCCTGACGAATACAAAGCGCAAGGCTTCGAGGCTGTCGGCTCCGTCGGTTGACGGGTGGGTGGATGTTGCTTTGCCCCCCCTGTCACCTCATCCGGCCGGCTTGCGCCGTCCACCTTCCCCTCAAGGGGAAGGCGGGAAATGTCGTGTTCGGGCTTCCCCCTCTGGGGGAAGCTGTCGGTCCCGCCGACTGATGAGGGGCGGTTGAATCCGATAGGTGCCGGACCGCCCCCAGTCTGACAGTCCTCGTCGGCGGGGCGCTATGAGGCTATATGTCGCACAAGATGTCGGGAGCTGGCTGCCGGAGGCAGGGCGATCCTCTCATCCATTCCCAATCCAGCCTCTGCCCCGCCCTGTGCGTGTCGATTTGCGGTTTGAACGTTCTATTAATAAACTCCGTTAATCGATTAAGGGCGTTACTTCAAAATCCTTGTGATCATTGCTCATCTTGGAGTTCCTGAAGGCGCAACCGGCGTCATATCTACCAGTCATTCCGCAGAAACCGCGGAATCCGGGAAAGCAGAAAAGAGAGCACACGATGAGCACCTCTCAGACCATGACCTCCGAAGAGGTCAGGGAACCCGCTGCCGACAAGCTCGGCAACGCGCCCTTCACCGTACTCGTCCCCGTCATGATGTCGTTCTTCGTGATGGGCTTCGTCGATCTGGTCGGCACCGCGTCGAACTACGTGCAGTCCGACTTCGGCCTGTCCGACTCGGTGAGCAACATCTTCACCACCATGACCTTCTTCTGGTTCCTGGTGCTCTCCGTGCCGGCCGGCATGCTGATGAACCGCATCGGCCGCCGTCACACGGTGCTCGTCAGCATCGCCATCACCGCCCTCGGCTGCCTCCTGCCGATCATCGGCTACCTGATCCCCGCCAAGGGCGCCCAGCTGGTCTTCATCGTCGTCTCGTTCTGCCTGCTCGGCATCGGCAACACGTTCATGCAGGTCTCCCTCAACCCGCTGGTCGGCAACCTCGCCCATGACGAGAAGCTCGCCGGCATGCTCACCTTCGGCCAGTTCGTCAAGGCCATCGCCTCGTTCATCGCGCCGCTGATCGCCGGCTGGGCCGCCATGATGTTCGGCAAGTGGTGGCTGCTGTATCCCATCTATCTGGTGGTGGCCGTGCTCGCGTTCGTCATGCTTAAGTTCGACGAGATCAACGAGAACGCCCCCGACGCCGGTCATACCAGCGTGGTCGACTGCTTCGCGCTGCTGAAGAACCCGGTGATCCTGCTGTGCTTCATCGGCATCGTCTGCCATGTGGGCGTGGACGTGGGCATCAACGCCACCGCGCCGAAGATCCTCATGGAGCACTCCTCGCTCAGCCTCGAGGTGGCCGGCGGCGCCACCAGCGTGTACTTCGCGTTCCGCACCCTGGGCTGCCTGTCCGGCTCGGTGCTGCTGCAGCGGTTCAGCCGCAAGGCCATGCTGCGCGTGTGCGGCGGTCTCATGGCCGCGTCCTCGCTGTGCTTCCTGCTGTTCTCCGGCGTCGCGGGCATGCCGGTGTGGCTGGCCTACGTGGGCCTCGCCTGCGTCGGCCTCGGCAACGCGAACGTGTTCTCGATCATGCTCACCACCGGTCTGCTGCATCTGCCCCAGCGCCAGAACGAGGTCTCCGGCCTGATGATGATCGGCCTGATCGGCGGTGCGATCTTCCCGCCGCTCATGGGTCTGGCCTCCGATGCGATGGGCATGCAGCTCGGCGCGATCCTCGTGATGACCGTCGGCGTGCTCTACATCGCCGCGATGGGCGCCTTCTTCCGTTCCTACGGCGCCACCCGCTGACGGCCACCCGCCAGCAGAACCACCTAACGTCGTCCGCCAGCAGAGCCGTCCGCTAACGGCCATCCGCCAGTCGGCCGGTCGGCCGACTCAGCGAGTCCGATTACCGAAGAGCCCGGGAATTCCCCTAAGCATCAGGGGAGTTCCCGGGCTCTTCCGTATGAGGCATCATGGTTGTAATCGATGCCTTTGACTGTCCGATTGACTGTCCGGCTCAGAAATGGCTCAACTCGGATGGCATCTTCTCCATCGTCACCGGGTACATCCACGAGGGGTTGGTGAAGTCCAGCTTCGGCAAAGTGATCACGCCCGTGAAATCATCCGGGCAGACCGACCAGCGGTATTCCTTGCCGTGGTAGGTGGCGGTGGCGTAGGAGTGCCACCGCTGCCAGTCCGTGGAACCCCACTGGTACTTGTGGTACATGCTGGTGGCCTTGCCGTCCCAGCCGCCGATGCGATTGGCGATGTCGGCCAGCGCTCCGGGGGAGACGGCGGAATCCCAGTACTTGCGCTGCCAGAACGGCTGCTTGCTCATCTTCGGTCCGGTGGCGAGCATGGCCGCGTGCTGCCGGGAATTCTCATCTATGTAGCTGAGGTTGTAGGTGAAACCGGAGTCGCCGAATGGTCCAAGATAGTCGGCGATGGCATTCATCTTTTCGACCGGAGTCATTCCGGGTTTCGTATGGTCCCGGATCAGCCCGTCGATCCACTGGTTCTCCGCGGTGTCATAGTCGGCGAAATCCATGGTGATCGAAGCCAGTTTGAAGCGATCCGCCGAATACTGGTGTTGGTCCTCCCGGACACGTGACAGGAGAAATGTATTCGCTCCCTTTGTTGCGTAGGTGAGGTACACATAGCCGCCTTTGACCCTCGCATAGTTGCTGACGGTCTCTTCGATGATCTGCTGGCTGATATCGTCGAATTGCGCGGGAGCGCCGGCGTTGGGCGACTGTCTGTTGTCAAAACCGATATCAAGCGGCTCCGGATCGTCGGTCTTGACGAAGGCGAAGACGCCCATGCCATCGACCCGGTTCATATGGGCGTAGTCGTTGAGCAGATACAGTCGGTAATCGTAGATGGAAATCACCTTGCAGGAGAACGTCTGCGACCCTAATTTGGCGATGATAGTGGTTTCTCCGACGACCTTGCCGGTGACCACGCCGTTCTGGTTCACCGTGGCGGCCTGCGGACGGGCACTGGTCCATGTGGCGCCCTTGAGCCCGGCGACGTTGAGATTCAGCGTCTTGCCGGGCCTGACCTTCTGGGTGGTGCTGTTCCACGGCACGGAGATCGGCTTGCTGGTCGAAGGATTCGACGGTTTGCTGTTGCTGCCGCTGCTGTTGCTGCCGGTATTCGGTTTGCTGCTGCTTCCCGGCGTGACGTTGGCTCCGTGTCCAAGACCGGCCGCATACCAGCCGATGCCCTCGGCCCTCCAACCGACCCGCACCAGCATGTCGTTCTCGGCCTTGCTGGTCGTGTAGTTATGCGATCCCCTGCGGGCGTGGCGGTTGTACTGACGGTACACCGCAATCGATCCGCCCGACCGCCAGCCGATGCCCTCGTATCGCCAGCCGACCTTCACCAGATAATTGCGTTCGGCCGCGCTCTTCGTGTAATGGTGATCGCCGGCATGACTGTTGTACAGACGGTAGACGGGATCGCCCGTGGTCGGGGCGTACCAGCCGACGCCTTCGTATCGCCAGCCGACCTTCACCAGATAGTCGCGCTCCGCTGCCCGGCTCGTGTAGAAGTGTTCGCCGGAGTTGCGGTTGTACATGCGGTACATCGCCGTGCCCGATGTCGCCGCGGCGGCATCGCCGGTCGTGGTCGTGACCGGTACGGTTGTGGTCGGCACCTCCGTGACCGTCGGTATGGCGGCAGCGGTCTGTGTGGTCTGTGCGGTCGCAGTGGACGGGCCGATGCCGATCGTGACGATCATGACCGCCGTCGCCATACCGGCGAATGATCGGCGCATGGCATGGGATAGCGGTTGGCGAGAGGCCTGCCGCAATAGGCGGAATCCGAACCTCATCATGACTCCTTCGTAATGGTGTTCTTCTCTGCCGCTCATGGTAGTAGCCTTCGTGCTGGTCGTCTTCGGCAGTGCCGTTTTCCAGGCCGGGGTTTCCTCTTTTCGCTCTAGACTTTCCGTCCCGCAACGCATCTGCCGCCACCGCCCCATCCGCATGCCGGACAATGTCTGCGGGTCGGGGGTATGTTTCGCGTGTGAGTGAGATATCGAGGGGTTCGCTCCGCTTCCCCGTGGCAAGCGGAATCATCGTATGCTGTGCGGCCGCGCTGGCGTTGTCGTTCGGGGTGCCGAACGGGATCGCGTCGGCCGATGAGACGACCGGAACGGTCGGAACCGCGTCCGCCGCGGCGTCTGATCTGACCGCTTCCGAATTTCCGTCGAAGGGGTTGGGTGTCGTGGTCGGATCGTCCGATGCGACCGGCGCCGAAACCAGCAACGCGATCGGTGACATCACGGCCGCGACCGGCACCCAGTCCGGCGAATCCAGCCAGTCAGTGCAGGGCGGATCTTCCGCGGCCGCCAACTCCTGGGATGCCGTGAAGGATTTCGCCTCCGGCGTCACCACCTACGCCGACTACCTGAAGAGTCACGGCGCCGGAGCCTTCAACTGCACGGCCAGCGAACAATGCCAGCTCGGATCCCTGCGTGACGCCGGCGCGGCCGACGCCCGCAGCGGCATGCGCGAACAGTATCAGGCCGACGGTCAGGGCGGTCTGATCACCTCGTCCGGCAGCCGCCAGACGCAGACCGTGCGCACCTACACCGTCACGCTTGCGCCGCGTCACACCGGACGGTTCCGCATCGCCAGCGCGCAGACGATGAGCGGCACCCGTCCCTCATTCGTGATCTCCGCCTACGGTCAGCTGGGCGGCGGCGAGACCTCCGGCAGCTACACCTACGCTGGCTTCCTCGGCGATCAGAAGGGCGGTCCGACCTGGGCCGGCCCCAGCGGATTCGGCGCGTGGCTGACCCACCGCGCCGCACAGGGCGTCTACGGCGACTACTTCCTCGGCAACCGGACCGCCGATCTGTGCTCCCGTGCCGCATGCCGAGCCGCGGCCGGCACCGAATCCAACTGGATCTACTTCCACAACGCCGGCTATGCGAATGCCACGATCACCATCGCCCTGACCGCCCGCGGAGTCAACGCGCAGGGTTCCCCGGCCCGGCTCGCCGTCAGCTACGACGACGAGGACGCCTCGCTGGCCGTGCCCGTGTACCGCGTGTACAACCGCCGTTCCGGCCTGCACCACTACACCACCAGCGCATTCGAGAAGAACTCGCTCGTCCGCCTCGGCTGGCGCTACGAAGGCGTGTCGTTCAAGGCCGTGAGCCGGGGAGGCTCGCCCGTGTACCGCGTGTACAACCGGCATGACGGCAACCATCTGTGGACGATGAACCTCGCCGAACGCAACCATCTGGTCAAGCTCGGCTGGAGGGCCGAAGGCGTGGCATGGCGCGTGCCCAAGGCCGGCGTGCGCAACGTCTACCGCCTATACAACCGCAACAGCGGCGAACACGTCTACACCACCAGCCTCAGCGAATACAACGCCGTGGTCCGTGCCGGCTGGCGCGGCGAGCACGTCGCGTGGACCTCGCTGTACTAGAAGGTGAGCGACATGAGCAGCCAGAATCCGAACAACGTGCCGAGTAGCGCATCAGGCAGCGTGGCGCCCGGCATCGCATCGACCGACAGTACGGCGACCGGCAACGTGGCGACCGGCGAGACCGCCATCCGACCGGGCAGGCGCACCCTGCTCGCGGTGATCATCGCGGCCGCCGTGATCATCATGCTCGCCGTGGGCATGGGATTCGCCTTCGCCGCCACGCGCGGTGCGGGCCATGCCGCCTCGGCCACGCCGTCCGGCACGACCGGTGCCGCGGCATCGACGACCTCGCAGTCGTCGGACGGTTCGGCGGCGGACAACGCGGCAGCAACGGATGACGCGGCCGCAGCGGGCAGCACGGCCGATAGCGCCTCCACATCGAACGACGGCACCGCATCGTCGTCAGCCGCCTCCGCCGCAGTGTCCGGCGCGAAACTGCTGGAGCACGCCGATCAGGCCTGCAACCCGCATGTGAACTTCACCGGCTCCACCGCCACCGAATCCTTGGTAGGCGAGTCCGGCGGCAAAACGCTGACCCTGATGTCCGGCAAGGACTCCGACAAGCGCACCTACCAGTGCGCGGTCCGCGAAACGCGTGTGCCGCAGTCCGTGCTGAACCGGGTCAAGGCCACCGGCATGAATGACGGCCTGCAATCGGCCTCATGGGACGGCGTGACGATGACCTGGTCGGTCAACGACAACGTCGGCGTGCAGCTGATGTTCGCGGCCGGACGGTAATTGCCGGATCCGTGAGCGCCAAAGGGATGAGAATCATGAGAGCACAGAGAATCATGAGAACACAGAACGATCACCAGAACCAGACCGGTCGGTGGGCTCACCGCGGGCCGAAGGGCAGGTCCGCCGTACGGGCGGCGGTCGCCTCCGCGATCACCGTGTGCGCATTGTCGATGCTGCTGCCGTCGGCGCTCGCCGACACCGCGCAGGGTAATGCCGCACAGAACGACACTACGCAGACCGACACTACGCAGACCGAGACCGCGCAGACCGAAACCGCACAGACCGACACCGCACAGACCCAGTCGTCGTCACCGTCGCAGTCTCAGTCGACGCAGTCCCAGTCGGCACAGTCTCAGTCGACGCAGTCCCAGCCAACGCAGACGCCGGCCGCCGGAACCGAATCGTCAGGATCGTCGTCGGCCTCCACACCCGAACTGGAATACGGCAAGGGCAGCGAAAGCACTGAACACACCAACAGCGATCAGCCGAACACGCCGACCGGCCGCGGCTCGGAATCCACCACCGTGGGCTGGCAGCAGGATGGCGGCCAGTGGTACTACATCGAAAACGGCGTGCCGCTCAAGGGCCAGCAGCGCATCGCCGGTGGCGTCTACTATCTCGACAACCGCACCGGCGCCCGCCGCACCGGATGGATCCGTCTCGCCAACGGCCGGACCATGTACTTCAATCCCCGCAACGGCAAGAAGGTCTTCGGCGAGGCGAAGATCGGCGCGAGCTGGTACTACTTCGAATCCGGCAGCGGATACCGCCATTCCGGCTGGCAGAAGATCGGCAACCGGTACTGCTACTTCGACAAGCGCACCGGCGCCCGGCTTTCCGGCACCCATATGATCGACGGGTACCGCCGCTGGTTCAACCCGAAGAACGGCGCCACCGACAAGTACGGCTGGCAGAACAAGCCGCAGTACTTCCAGGTCAGCTCCCGCAGCGTCACGTTCAACCGTCCGGCCCCGTGGAACTACGCGTCGCCCTCGCGGCTCAGCGTCACCGCCAGCCGCCATGATGCGATCGAGGCGATGATCAGCCGCGCCTACGACTACATGGGCACGCCGTACGTGTGGGATTACGCGCTCGCCCCAGGAGTCGGCGTGGACTGCGCCGGACTGGTGATGCAGTCGCTGTACGCCACCGGCATGAACATGGCCGAATACAATCCGTACAACCACTGGTACGATCCGTGGCACAGCCATGACGCCAACAACCTTTCGGGAGACAAGCGCTTCCCGCGCGTGCCGCTGTCCCAGCGTCAGCGCGGCGATCTGATCTTCTACCCCGGCCATGTGGCGATCTACCTCGGCAACGATATGGTGATCGAGGCCGACGTGCCGCGAGTGAGCGTCAACAGCATCTTCAAGGGCGGTCGCGTGCCGTGGGCCGTCTCCCGCCCGTTCTCCTGATCGACTCGCGATGCCGTCCCGTATGGTCTTGCGAAGGCGGGGTGGACGGCATCGCGTAAAACGCCGGACGGCCTATAAACCACTGCCGGACGGCAGATAGGCCACTGCCGGACGGCCTAAAACCATGTGGGGCTGCTGTGCAGATACCGCACGCCGTAAGCGTGTCGGGGCCGCACAGCAGCCCCGCTTCGTATATTCGGGTGCCATGAGCATTTCGACCTGGATTCGCGGCATGCGTCCGCAGACCCTGCCACTGGCGCTCGCTCCCGTGCTGATCGGCGTGGCCAGATCGTGGATGGGCGTCTTCTCGTATTCGCAGGGCGGGGACGTCGATCATCCGCCCTGCCCGACGTTCGGCGGCCGTCCGGAGGCCTACGGTACCGTCAACTCGGTCGTCAACGGTGCGATGGCTTCCTCGACCCAAGGGGCCTGCTCCACCTCCGTCGGATGGTTCGTCGCGGTATCCGTGCTGTGCGCACTGGTGGCGCTGTTCCTCCAGATCGCAGTCAACTTCGCCAACGACTACTCCGACGGCGTGCGCGGCGTCGATCAGGGGCGTACCGGTGTGGTCGGACGTGCCGGCACGATCGGGAATGCCGGCGTGGTCGGACGTGCCGTCGGAGTCAGTCAGACCGGCGGGGGAACGGCGGCGAACGCATCGCGCCCGGCCCCGGCCCGTCTGGTCGCCTCCGGCGTCCCGCCGCGAACGGTGTTGATCGCCGCGGGGGTGAGCGCGGCGCTGGCCTGTCTGGCCGGTCTCGGCGTCGTGGCGCTCACCGGATACTGGTGGTTCATCCTCGTGGGCGTGGCCTGTCTGCTGGCCGGATGGTTCTACGTGGGCGGCCGCCATCCCTACGGTTATCATGGCTGGGGCGAGGTGTCGGTATTCGTGTTCTTCGGTCTGGTGGCCACGATCGGTACGCAGTTCGCCCTCACCGGCACGGTGTCGCTCTCTGGCATTTGGGGCGGCGTGACCGTGGGGCTGGTGGCCGTGTCGGTGCTCACCGTCAACAATCTGCGTGACGTCGACGAGGACCGTCGGCACGGCAAGCGCACCTGGCCGGTGCGGCTGGGGGAGCGCGGCGGCAGGATCCTGCTCGACGTGCTACTGGCCGGTGCGGCGGCGATGACACTGTTGTTGTTCCGGGCGAGCTACGCATGGCAGGTGGTCGCCCTCGGGCCGGACTGCGGTGTGGCATACCCGGACGGCGATCTGAATCATGCCGTCGAGTCATGCGGCACGGCCTGGTATCACACGCAGACGGTCATGTACTACTCGTCGATCGTGCTGCTGGCCGTGTTCGTGGGACTGTGCGCGGCCGCAATCGTCGCCGTGCATCGTCGGCGATTCCGCCCGGCCCTGCCGCTGTGTACGATCTCCTCGCTGGTGCTGGCCGCCGAGTATTGGACGCTGTCGTTCCTGATGTAGCGGGGTGGTCCGGCGGCTGCGTACCGACGTGCCGGGCGAACGGATCGCAAACGGAGACCAAACGGACGCCGAACGGCAAGCGAACGGTTCCACGGGCTGAAATATCGTGGAATCCGCCCTGTCGCTCGTCCCATCGGTCGCCTAGACTGAGCCGTATGACTTACAAACTAGTACTGCTCCGTCATGGACAGAGCGCATGGAACAAGACCAATCAGTTCACCGGCTGGGTGGACGTCCCGCTGACCGAGCAGGGCGAAGCCGAAGCCAAGCGCGGTGGCGAGCTGCTCAAGGAGAAGAACGTCCTTCCGGACATCGTCTTCACCTCCCTGCTGCGTCGCGCCATCAACACCGCCAACATCGCCCTTGACGCCGCCGATCGTCTGTGGATCCCGGTCAAGCGCAGCTGGCACCTCAACGAGCGCCACTACGGCGCCCTGCAGGGCAAGAACAAGTCCGAGATCCGTCAGGAGTTCGGCGACGAGAAGTTCATGCTGTGGCGTCGTTCCTACGCCACCCCGCCGCCCGAGATCGATCCGAACGATCAGTACTCCCAGAACAACGACCCGCGTTACGCCGGCGACCCGGTCCCCGAGACCGAGGCTCTGGCCAACGTCGTGGCCCGTGTGACCCCGTACTGGGAGTCCGAGATCATCCCCGAGCTCAAGTCCGGCAAGACCGTGCTGATCGCCGCCCACGGCAACAGCCTTCGCGCCATCGTCAAGATGCTTGACGGCCTGAGCGAAGAGGAGATCGCCAAGGTCAACATCCCGACCGCCATCCCGCTGGTCTACGAGCTTGACGAGAACTTCAAGCCGATCAAGCCGCGTGGCGAGTACCTCGACCCGGAGGCCGCCGCCGCCGGTGCCGCCGCCGTCGCCAACCAGGGCAAGTGATTCGCCGATCGCGATGATCCTCCCGGATGACTTCCGGCTGATCTGATCGGTTGGTCAGATGATCTGACCGATCAGATCTGATCCGTCAGATCTGCACAGGGCCGCATTCCCGAACATTCGGGGTGCGGCCCTTGTCATATCCGGAGCGTGCGTATGCAGCGGATACGAAAAACCCTCCGACGGGCACTGCCCGCGGAGGGTTTCGCTTAACCGATGAGATGGCCGGAGCCGGTGGAATCAGTTGGCGCTCAGGTACGGGTCCTTGGCGGCGTCAGCCTTGCCCTTCGGCTCCTTCGAAGGGTCGAAGCCGGAGACGATGTAGACCAGACGACGGGCGGTGGACACGGCGTGGTCGCCGAAACGCTCGTAGAACCGGCCGAGCAGGACCACGTCGATGGTCTGCTGGGTGTTGCCGGTCCAGTTCTCGCCGTTGACGATGTCGAAGATCTGGTGGTGCAGATCGTCGAGCTTGTCGTCGTCGATGATGATCTGCTCGGCGAGCTTCTCGTCGCGGGTGGACAGGGCGGTGATCAGGTTCTGGGTGGTGTTATCCAGGAACGCCTGCATCTGCTCGAAGATGCCGCGGGTCTCCGGCGTCAGCGCGGATTCCGGATAGGTGCGGCGGGAGATCTCGGCCACGTGGCGGGCCAGATCGCCCATACGCTCGAAGGTGGAGGCCAGGCGCAGCGTGGAGACGACCACGCGCAGATCGGTGGCGACCGGTCCCTGCTTGGCCAGCAGCTGCACGCACTGGTTGATCACGCTGGTTTCCAGGGCGTCGATCTCGAGATCGCCGTCGATGACATTCTGAGCTGCCTCAACATCGGACTCAAGCAGTGCCTTGCCGGCACCGAGAATCGCCGTACGCACCTCCTGCGCCATACGATCGAGGTCGTCGGCCACCTGCTTCAGCTCCTCGTTGAAAATAACGCGCATTTTCTCATTGCCTTTCCATATAGTCTGGGTGCAACCGTTCCCATTCTAGGTGAAGACGGCATCCGGCCCGAAACGGACCCGCAGAGTAAACCCCCAGTTGTCTGAGTGTTCATCCCTTTGTTCACTGCACGTTCATCTTTGATGCGTGCCACAATGGGTAACGTGCCTACAGACAGACTCGATGCAGCTTCGATGATGATCCTCGCCATTTTCGGGGTGATGATCATCATCGCGATCTTCGCCTTGATCACTCGGTTGTACAACTCATGCTACCCGTATATCTCGAAATACATCAACACCGACCGCATCGCGCATTGGCGCGCGGTGCTCACCTTCCGCCGGTCGCGCAGAAAACACGATGACGACGAGGACGACGACGAGATGGACTACGAGACCATCCGACTGCTCTCCCTCGTCCCGATGCTCTCCGTGGTGGTGGACGAGGACGGCGAGGTGCTGCGCACCGGTCCGGTGGCCTATCGGCTCGGCGTGGTGGCCGACGACCGCATCGTCAACGACGAGATCGCCCGCATGATCGACGACGTCCGCCAGCACGGCGGCAAGCGGTCGGCCGAGGTGGTGACCCAGACGTGCGCCCAGTTCGTCGGCCCGATGATGGAGGAGGCCGAGGTCCGGG
This sequence comes from Bifidobacterium simiarum, assembly GCF_002802905.1. Taxonomy (GTDB): domain Bacteria; phylum Actinomycetota; class Actinomycetes; order Actinomycetales; family Bifidobacteriaceae; genus Galliscardovia; species Galliscardovia simiarum. The sequence continues at coordinate 16,195 of NZ_PEBK01000007.1, read as the reverse complement.
AGCACGGCGACGAATCGTGGCGGGAGGACGCCGCCGAGTCCGCGTCACGGCCCAACTGGCTTGAGGTGACGGTGGGTAAGATGTCCAAGACGATGGTCGTGGTGCTGATCAACGACGTCAGCGAGGAGAAGCGGTTCGCGCAGGTGCGTGACGACTTCGTGGCGAACGTGACCGAACAGTTGCTCAAGCCGACCCGGGAACTGGAGATCCTCGGCCGTGACCTCGAGAACGACGAGGTGGACATCGACCGCATTCTGGTCGGCGCCAGCCGTGTGCGCGGGTACGCCGATCATCTGGGGCATCTGGTGTCGGACCTGCTGCTGCTCATCAAGGCCCAGGGCAAGATCGTGCCCGACGACGAGAACCGGATCGACCTGCTCGCACAGGTGAACGCCGCCGTGAAGACGGTGTCCGCGGAGGCCGAGGCCGATCAGGTGCGTGTGGTGGTCAAGGGGCATGAGGGCATCATGGTCAACGGCGACGCCGACCAGTTGCGCGGCGCGTTCGTCAAACTGGTGCAGAACGCCATCGAATATTCGCCGGCCAGAGCGTCGGTCGGCGTCGCGGTCGCCCCCACCAAGGACGGGCGTCATGCGGTGGTGCGGGTGATCGATCAGGGATGCGGCATCGCCAAGGACGAGCAGTCCCGCATCTTCGAGCGCTTCTATCGCGGCAGCGGTCAGACGGGACGGACCAAGGACGGCGTGGGTCTGGGCCTGGCGATCGTCAAGCATGTGGCGCTGACCCACCGCGGGTCGGTGTCGGTCTGGAGCGCACCGAAGAAGGGCAGTACGTTCACGTTCGTGCTGCCATTGGCCCAGTAAGCGGGGTCACTGCTTCTGATTGGCCAGACGCCGGTAGTTCCAGCGGTTGAAATGCTCCCAGACGAGCAGCAGGATGCCGATGATCATGCCGGCGATGCACACCACCAGCGCACTGACCATATGACGGCCGGCGATTACCAGCGCCAGGCAGATGATGCCCAGCAGCAGCCAGATCGCCGTGCCGATGAAGAACACCTTGTGAAGGTCGACCTGCGCGGGCTTGGGACCCGGCTTGCGCGCGTTTGGGTCGAGAATAGGTGCCAATTTCATAGGCAATACCATACAACTCAGGGTAACCTTGTGTGGGGTCCGTCAGGTCCGTCAGTCGATTCGGCGAGGTGCAAGGGGGAGTCATGGTCCCGATACTACCGGTGCCGAAGTGGTACGCATGGGGATCGTATGACCGTCTGCAGACGATGTTCGGCGCGGCCGGGACGGCAGGTGACGGCCCGATCGATGTCGGTGCGATGACGGGGGAGCCGCTGGCCGAAATGTGGTTTAGCGCGCACGGGCAGCGATCGATGACCTCGGACGTCCTCGTCGGTAGCGCCCGGCGGGGAACAAGGCGGATGCCGCTGGCCGATCTGCTGCGTGGCGACCCCGGTCCGATGCTCGGCGAGACCGCCTCGCGCCACTGGGGGCCGACCCTGCCGTACCTGCTCAAGGTGATCGCGGTGCGCATGCCGCTGTCGCTGCAGGTGCATCCCCTTGACTTCGAAGCCCGCCGTGGATTCCACCGGGAACAGTCGGCGGGCATCCCGCAGGACGATCCGGCCCGGTCGTTCAGGGACATGCAGGGCAAGCATGAGATGGTGGTCGCCCTGGAACCGTTCGACGCCTCCGTAGGGTTCGCGCCGGTGAGCCGGCAGATCCGGGCCCTGCGATCGGTACGGCATCCGCTGGCCCGGGCGATGGCCGACATCCTGCAGTCGGGATCGATGACCGGTCCCGCCGATCGTTCGGCGGTCGGGACGGCGGAGCCGACGATGGCGGTGATCGACCGGATGATGCCCGAATCGGCCCGTGTATGGTCGGAGACGTCGAGACGGGTGTTCCGGGCCTTTGCGCTCGCGGTCATGTACGGGCGCGACGTCGATACGGTGACGGTGCTGCGCGAGGCGGTGTCCCGGTTGGGGGACCATGCCGGGCAGGTCGCCGGGGGCGGGACCGGACTGCCGACTGGGTCGTCTTCCGGATCGCGTTCCGGGGCATCGGCTGCGTCGGAGACGTCGCGGATGCTGGCCAATGCGCTGCGGGCCGCGGAGGCGTTTCCCGGCGACGCCAGCGCCCTGTGTCTGCTGATGATGAATCCGGTGCGTCTGCGCGAGGGGGAGTCGGTGTCCATTCCCCCCGGCACGCCGCACGTCTATATCCATGGGCTGGCCGCCGAGATCATGACGAATTCCGACAACGTGCTGCGTGCCGGGCTGACGGTCAAGCACCGTGACGTCCCCAATCTGCTCCGGTCGCTGAATACGGCGCCGGTCCCTCCCGTCGTGCCGTATACCGTCCGGGACGGTGAACGGCGGGGAGGCGGCGCGCGGAGGCCCGCGCGGTGTGACCCGCATCGGGGGCTGACGCTGTACCATCCGTGCATCGACGAGTTCAGCCTGACCTACGGGCATGTGGAGGCCGGTCGGGTGGCCGACTGGCCGCTGCCGGTGCTGGCGCAGGATCGGCCGCGGATCGTGGTGTGCGTGGACGGCTCCCTGTGCTGCGAGACGGAACGCTCCGACGACGTCCGTCGGATGACGCTTCGTCGCGGCGAGGGCGTGTTCGTACCTGCCGACGACGGTCTGTTGCGCGTGACCGGCGCGGGGAATATGACCGGCGCGGGAAATTCGACCGGCGTTGGGGGCGGGTCGGAGTCGATCGGGCATCAAAAAACCGGTGGAAACCTGCTGATGGCCTCCACCGGCATATAGGTCCTCGGTCCGGAATCGGAATCCGGTGCCTTAGGGCTGAGTGCTCAGTGGTACCGAACACTCAGCGATTGAGTGCTTATCGCTGGGTGTTCAGTGCAGATGCTCCACCACGTAGTCCACGCAGTGGGTGAGCGCCTCCACGTCGTCGGGCTTGACCGAGGGGAATACGCCGATGCGCAGCTGGTTGCGGCCCAGCTTGCGGTATCCCGAGGTGTCCACGATGCCGTTGTCGCGCAGGGCCGACACCACGGCGGATGCGCTGACCGACTCGTCGAGGTCGATCGTGACGACCACGTTCGAGCGGATCGCGGTGTCCTTGACGAACGGCGTGGCGTAATCGGACTGTTCGGCCCAGGAGTACAGGATGCCCGCCGACTTGGCGCAGCGCTTCGTGGCCCAGTCGAGGCCGCCGTGCTCGTTGAGCCATTTCACCTGCTCATCGAGCAGGACCAGCGTGCCGATGGCCGGGGTGTTCAGCGTCTGATCCTTGCGGGAGTTCTCCAGTGCCTTGGTGAGCGACAGGAACGGCGGCACCCAGCGGCGCGCGCCCTCCAGTTCGGCGCTCTGCTCCACGGTGGCGGCGCGCTCGATGGCATCGGGGGAGAGGATGGCGATCCACAGGCCGCCGTCGGAGCCGAACACCTTCTGCGGGGAGAAGTAATAGGCGTCGGTCTGCGCGATGTCGACGGGAAGGCCGCCGGCGCCGCTGGTCGCGTCGATCAGCGTGAGCGCACCCTGCTCCACGCTGCCGCGCACGCGGCGGATGGGCGCCATCACGCCGGTGGATGTCTCGTTGTGCGCCCATGCGTAGACGTCGACGTCCTCGGTGTATTCGGGCAGCGCGCAGGTGCCGTATTCACCTTTATATATAACGGGTTCTTCGAGGAACGGTGCCTTGGCCGCGCTGGCGGCGAACTTGCCGCTGAACGAGCCGTACGAGCCGAAGGCCCCCCTGCGGGCGATCAGCGAGGCACAGGCCATCTCCCAGAAGGCGCTGGCGCCGCCGTTGCCGAGCGCCACCTGCCATCCGTCGGGGATGGAGAAGTAGTCGGCCAGTCCCTCGCGGATGGAGGCGACGACGTGCTTGACCGGCGACTGACGGTGCGAGGTGCCCAGCAGCGTGGTGCCGGCCTGCGCGAGGGCCTTGACCTGCTTGGGGCGGATCTTGCTCGGACCGCAGCCGAATCGGCCGTCTTCGGGCAGTAGGGAAGCGGGAATTTTCACGGATTCGATCATGGTGTCGAGCGTAGTCAGACCAGTGTATCTTCTCGAATAATGAGATCTTCTCCATTTTGGGGATCCGGGGGAAAATCCGATCGCGCCGGATGATCGATGTTGTGCGCAAATGTGACGGAGCGATGGAGTTTTCCTTGGTAAATACTGTATTTCGTCCGGATTTGGCCAGTGGGGACGACGTCGGGGAATCTGGAGGAAAGCTGAAAGCCTGCTTGATGCTTGATGATCGAACTCTACACGGTAGTACCTTCCGATCGGTTACATCAAGTTGCCGTCGCAATATGAGACGGTTATGATGACGACTTGGTAAAAATATCCAAGGAGTGATTCGCAATGAGACATGCGGCTCATAAGGCACGCAATGCCCAGCGCAACGCCGTTGTGGTGAGGATGGGGCATACCCGCGCAATGCGCGACGCCCACACGGCGGCAGCGGTGGAGGCCAACGCTCCTATGGCTGCCCTGGTGCCCGAAGTGGCCCGGATGCTCAACGAGGCGGCGCCGAACACGCGTCGCGCCATCCGTCAGGCCGCCCGTCAGCGGGCCCACAAGAAGCAGTTCGTGACCGCCGGCTCGCTGGCCCTGCTCGCGGCCACGGCGTCGAGCTTCGTCTACGCTTCGAACAACGTTTCCCGTGAGGTCACGCCGCTGGCCGACAAGGCCGAGACCTCGGTGATCGCCAAGGCCGACGCCGTGGCGGCATCCGACGTCTCCACGCAGGAGAACGGCGACGGCGTGATGGTCTCCCGTTCCGAGGAACGTGGCGTCCCCGCCGAAACCACCGTGGCCGACACCTCGGCCGATTGGAGCATCTCTTCGGCCGCCGACACGATCGACACCTCGCAGATGTCGAAGTCGCTGGCCGCCAACCCCCACGTCGCCAAGCTGATGGATCGCGACGCCGGCAGCATTCCCGAGGGATTCAACCCGAATCATGCCTCGGGCGACACCGGCAACGCCTACGCGTTCTCCCAGTGCACCTGGTGGGCCTACACCCGCCGTCAGCAGCTGGGTCTGCCGGTCGGTTCCTACTTCGGCAACGGCGCGGACTGGGCCAACTCCGCCAAGGAGCTCGGCTACTGGGTGGACAACACGCCGCGCGTCGGCGACATCATGGTCTTCCAGCGCGGTCAGGAAGGCGCCAGCTCCGCATACGGCCATGTGGCCATCGTGGAGGCCATCAAGGACGGCAAGGTGATCACTTCGGAATGCGGTGCCACCTACAACGGCAAGTCCTTCTCGCGCACGTTCTCCAATGTGAGCGACTTCCAGTACATCCATTACTGACAGTTCTTTTCGGCGGTTCCTCGGAACCGCTTTTTCGTAGCAATTCCCGATGACGATTCCGATTGTTTCGGACGGTGAGCGAACGATTTACCGTTCGGATGGTATGGTGGTGAACCAATGACACTGACAAAGCCTGTTTCGATTATCGCGGCCGCGGCCGCCGTTGTTTCTCTTTCCGCATTCGTGGCTCCCGCCGCGATGGCGGACGATGCTGCCGTCGTGACCTCCTCGCGTTCCTTCAAAGGACAGGAGTCGCGCACCACGGCGCTGCTCAAGGAGTCGACCTCGACTTCCGTGAAGGACACCACCAAGTACGGCGGCATCGAAAGCCTGAACGTGCCGAAGACCAAGTCCAAGGCCGAGAAGGATGCCGAAGCCGCTGCCAAGGCCGCCGCCGAGGCGGCTCAGCAGGCCGCGCAGGAAGCCGCCCAGCAGGCGGCCCAGCAGCAGGCCACGTCCTCGTACGCCAGCCGCTCCCAGTCTCGTAGCGCCGCCACCGGTACCGGCACCGGTACGACCTCGTCTTCCAACTCTGCGGCCGCTTCCTCGTCGTCCGCCGCCGCGGTCACCGATACCGCCGCATCCACCACGCCCGCCAGCGGCACCGCCACGGCCGTCGTGGAGACCGCACTGCAGTATCAGGGCGCTCCCTACGTGTACGGCGGATCCACGCCGTCCGGCTGGGATTGCTCCGGCTTCCTCATGTACGTGTTCGCCAAGTTCGGCGTCAGCCTGCCCCACAGCTCCGGCGCACAGGCCGCCGTGGGCACCCCGGTCGCCAGCCTCGCCGACGCCAAGCCCGGCGACATCCTCGCCAACAGCACCCACTCCGCCATCTACGTGGGTGACGGCATGATCATGAACGCCCTGAACCCGAGCCGTGGCACGCAGCTCACCCCGGTGAGCTGGGGCTTCCCCGGTGGCAACTACGCCATCCGCCGCGTGCTGTGATCCTCGAGCCGTGATTCTTCGGCTGCCATAACAGCGATAGTCTACAAGCGCCTCTTCGGAGGCGCTTTTTTTCGTCGGTGGCGGTCCCTGATCTGGGCAAGCGGTTGCGCATTGCCGTGCATGGCCATGCCTGTCGGTCCGGTCCGCATGGCTCATACTGCTGACGGCAATATGTGATCTGGCTTACAGAATGGCCGTGCTTACCTTAAAATTCCCTAAAAATCCGCGGTCCGGACGGATCCTGTCGCCTCCGGTGCGGTAGGGTGGGGAAACGATGACATATATGCGTAGGATTGTTTCCATTGCGGCCGCGGTTGCCATGAGCGGCACGCTGATCTCGTTTACGGGGGCCACCGCCTCCGCCGCGGAGGATGGTGCGGTGACCTCCTCCCGTTCCTTCACCCCTCAGAAGACCCGTGACGACTCGCTGCTCAAGGAGTCGACGTCCACCTCCGTGAAGACCGATGACAGCTACGGCGGCATCGAGACGCTCAACGTTCCCAAGACCCAGTCGAAGGCCGAGCGCGACGCTGCCGAAGCCAAGAAGAAGGCTCAGGAACAGGCCCAGCAGAACATCGAAGCCGCCAGCCGATCCTCCGAGCGCAGTGCGCAGAGCACTACGTCGAGCGCTTCCGGCTCCACCGGCGCATCCACGACGTCCTCCTCCGCGTCCTCGTCTTCGTCCACCGACTCCACGTCCGATGAGTCGGCCGCGACTGCGGACTCCGGCGCCGCCGAGGTGAGCGAATCCGACAACACCTTCGTCGGTCGCGCCATGTCGGTGATCGGCTCCGCCTACCGTGCCAGCGGCTACGTGTGGACCGGCAGCACCTCCAGCTCCGCGTTCACCTGCTCCGGTCTGGTCGACTACGCACTCGGCCTGCCGACCAACTCCAATACGCCGGAAGGTCTGTACGCCAAGGTCAGCGGCGCCGGCAACATGAAGCACAGCACCGGTTCGCTCGCCTACGGCGATCTGGTGTTCTTCGACTACGCCGGACGTCATCCCGGCCACGTCGGCATCTACATCGGCAACGGTCTGATGGTCGATTCCGCCGGTAGCGGAGTCGCCGTCCGTGCCGTGAGCACCATGCCGTTCATCGGCGGCGGCGCCCTGAACTAGTCCGTTTCGGCAGTCCTCAGGCCCGTTGCATGGGCCCGATCGCATGCGTTCCACGCCCCAACCCCACACCGGGTTGGGGCGTTTTCATACGTGCATTTCATGATTCCGGGCGTTATCCTAGGAGGTAAGAGCCACGCATAGGCGCGGGGCTCACGGTTTTCCAAGGGGAGGTCATCATGACTGTCAACGAAAAAGCCATTCTTGTTGGTGTGGACGGTTCGGATGCCAGCTACAAGGCCACATGGTGGGCGGCGAACTACGCCAAGCATGCCGGTCTGACTCTGCAGATCGTTTGCGCATATTCACTGCCCAGCTATGCCGCGGTATCGTTCGACGCCACCTACACGGCGATGGGGGACGACAACGTGGCGCACACCGACGCGCAGGAGATCCTGTCGAAGGCCAAGGCCATCGCCGACGAGCAGGGCGTGGAGGCCGCCACGCTGATCGTCACCGGCGACCCGAGCTCCGTATTCGTTGAGCTTTCCCGCAACTACAACCTGATCGTCATCGGCAACCGCGGCAAGGGCGGCCTCGCCGAACGCCTGCTGGGCACCACCAGCTCCAGCCTGCCGGCCTACGCCTACTGCCCGATCGTGGTGGTGCCGTACACCGACGACGACGGCAACCTCATGCACCTGAACAACACCATCACCCGCGTGGTCGTCGGCTCCGACGAATCGAAGTGGGGTCTCAAGGCGCTGGACATCGCCGCCGACTTCGCCCACCAGTGGGGAGCCCAACTGACGGTGCTCTCCGCCGTGCCGAGCTTCGGCGGCATGGGCATGTTCGCGTCCGGCGGCTCCGGCGGCGCCGAGGCGAACAGCATCATGGAATCGTATCTGGAGGATCTCGACGTGCGTATCGCCCCGATCCAGGAGCGCTACCCCGATCTGGTGATCGCCAAGTCGGTGGTGCCCGGTTCCGCGGTCACCGCACTGACCGAGGCCAGCCACAACAACGACGTGGTCGTCGTCGGCTCCCGCGGTCGCGGCGGCTTCACCGGTCTGATTCTCGGCTCCACCAGCCAGGGCCTGCTGCAGCATTCGGTGGGACCGGTCTACGTGGTGCCGCGCAAGTACGTGGAGGCCGCGGAGTCCCGTCTCGACACCGTGCCGGCCTCGCCCGCCGACGTGAGCCCGAAGGCCATCGACGACATCTCCGGCGTGCAGGAGGTCAGCGTGCCGACCGCCGATCCGGAAACCGCCCACTCCATCGAGGCCACGATCGATCCCGAGCACAAGGCGTAACCGCAGGCATCGCCTGCCGATGATACACCGAGCCCCCGCTAGCGGGGGCTGTCCGTCGTAAGACGGACTGGGGGTGGTCAAGTTCATCGTAACGGTGAATGAAAATTCATCATCAAGAACTCGGCCACCCCCAGTCAGCAAAGCTGACAGCCCCCGCCAGCGGGGGCACATGTATGAGAGGTCCTACTCGTCGATGGTGATGGTGAGATCGACCGGGGTTTCACGCTGGTAGGTGTGCTGCACGGTGCAGCCCTTCTCGACGTGGCGACGCACACGCTCCTTGAGGTCATCCACCTGCGCCTTGCGCAGTCCGGCGCCGGAGGCGTCGATGTGCAGTTCCTCGCTGAAATCGCTGTAGGCGTTGTTCTTCTGGTCGGGTGTGCCGTCCACGAAGATCTTCGCGCCCTTGCCCTCGCCCAGCGCGTTCTCGATGGCGAACTGGCTGCTCAGCGCGGCGCATCCGGCCAGAGCCACCTTCATCAGATCACCGGGGTTGAACAGGCCCTTGCCCTTGCCGAACTTGATGTGGGCGCCGTCCTCCGAGAACGCGTCCCAGGAGCCGTCCTTGTTGCGCTCGACCCAAATACGCTTGCCCATGCTTGCCTCCTTGTGCCTAGTAATGCATCGATAACGATGTATTTCCCCTACCAATCTAGTCCATGGGCGCTCGCAAACTCCCGCATGACCACCCAAGTACGCTGACAAGGCAATATGGGGTCCGTCACATCCATGTTGCCGGTTACGTATGCTGCCGGTTAGTATGCGGCCGATCTCCCGTCCTGCCGATCTCCCGTCCTGCCGATCTCCCGTCACGACAATCCTCCCGCCCCGCCGATCGCCCAGCACTGCCGATGGACCCCGATAGACTGGTGCCCATGGCATTGACAGAACAGCAGCTCGCGCACATTCGCAGCATCATCCCCGCCCGTCCGGAAACCGATATTCCCACGCCGTACGAGGATCTGGTCCGCAAAATCCTCGAGCAGGGCACGCTGAAGTCCGATCGCACCGGCACCGGCACGATCTCCCTGTTCGGCCAGCAGATGCGGTTCGATCTCAAGGACTCGTTCCCGCTGGTCACCACGAAGACCGTGTACTTCAAGGGCGTGGCCTACGAACTGCTGTGGTTCCTCAAGGGATCGAGCAATGTGCGCTGGCTGCAGGAGCACAACGTGCACATCTGGGACGAATGGGCCGACGAGAACGGCGATCTCGGCCCGGTGTACGGCGTCCAGTGGCGCAGCTGGCCGGCCCCGACCCCCGAGGACCCGAACCACACCATCGATCAGATCGCGAACGTGCTCGACCTCATCCGCAACCATCCCGATTCCCGCCGCATGATCGTCTCGGCGTGGAATCCGGCCGAAGTGGAGCACATGGCCCTGCCGCCGTGCCACGCGCTGTTCCAGTTCTACGTGGCGGACGGGCGTCTGAGCTGCCAGCTCTACCAGCGCAGCTGCGACATGTTCCTCGGCGTGCCGTTCAACATTGCCTCGTATTCGTTGCTCACCCTGATGCTGGCCCAGCAGGCCGGTCTCGAGCCGGGCGAGTTCGTGTGGACCGGCGGCGACTGCCACATCTACGACAATCACATCGATCAGGTGCTCGAACAGCTTTCCCGCGAGCCGTATCCGTACCCGCGCATCGAGATCCGCAAGGCTGATTCGATCTTCGACTACCGGTACGAGGACTTCTCGCTGATCGACTACCGCCACCATCCGGCGATCAAGGCTCCCGTGGCCGTCTGACGGACTGCCGGACGTCTTCTCTCGTCTTCTCTCACGGTTACGATAAGGAACACTGTCAGCGTAAGGAGTTATGCATCATGGAGCATGATAGTAGCCGCAGCGGCTATCACGAACCCAAGCCCGGTATCGCCGGGCGCTCTGAGGAGGAATGGGAGAACGAGGATCTTCACGACGATGATCTTCGGCCCATCGTGGTGAATCTGATCTGGGCCCAGGCCCGGTCGAAGGACGGTCGCGAGGGAGCGATCGGTTTCGAGGGGACGATGCCGTGGCATCTTTCCGAGGATCTGAAGCATTTCAAGAGTCTGACGATCTCCCATCCCGTGGTGATGGGCCGGAAGACCTGGGAGTCGCTGGGGGAGCGGTACCGGCCGTTGCCCAACCGCGACAACATCGTCATCTCCCATGATGGGCGGTATCGCGCGGTCGGCGCCACCGTGGTGGATTCGCTCGACGCCGCGCTGGACCTCGCGCGTCAGGAGTCGATTCCCGACGACGGCATCGAACGCAACGAGATCTGGGTGATCGGTGGGGCGCAGATCTTTGAGCAGGCTCTGCCGTTCGCCTCGAAGGCCTTCGTCACCGAGATCGACGCGGATTTCGACGCCGATACGTTCGCGCCCGATCTGGCCGCGCTGGTGCATGAGGGCGCGTGGAAGGTGGCCACCGAAACCGGGTGGATGAAGCCGGAGAAGGCGGGCGACATCCGCGGATACCGTTTCGTGAACTACGAGCGCGTGGATCGGTGAGCGTACCGGTCTGCGTCGAGCGGGGCTGCACCGAATGAGCCAAAACGGGCCGAATCAAGCTGAATGAGCGGAAGACGTCGATCAAGGAAAGGTGAGGTATGACCGACGAGCACAGGAACGACGACCACAGGTACACGGTGATGACCGTCTGCACCGGCAACATCTGCCGGTCCCCGATGGGGGAGATCATCCTGCGGCATCTGGTCGAGGAGCGGGGGCTCGGCGACCGGGTGCGCGTGCTGTCCAGCGGCGTAAGCGATGAGGAATACGGCAATCCGATCGATCGCAGGGCGGTCAAGGTGCTGCTTGAGCGCGGATACGAGCTGCCGGCTCATCATTTCGCACACCGGATCACCCGCAAGGAGATCGAGGAGACCGATCTGTTCCTGCCGATGACCGCTTCGCACATGCGGGCGCTGCTACGTCAGCTGCCCGCCGGCAAGCGCGCCGAAGTGCACATGTACCGCAGCTTCGACCCGAACCTGCCGAAGCCGAAGCCCGGCCGCGAGGACGAGATCGATCTGGTGGATCCCTGGTACGGCGGTCCGCGTGAGTTCGAGGTGGCCATCGACCAGATCGAGGAGGTCGCCCCCTACATCGTTGACTGGATCGAAACCCAGTTGCAGCAGTGACGCCACCGGAAGCGCGTTATGGCGTATGGATTTTCCGGTCTAATCCCCTTGTTCTTTGCCTTCCCCTTGAGGGGAAGGTGGCTGACGAAGTCAGACGGATGAGGTGAGGGTGAAGAGTACCGAGACTGGGGGTGGTTAAGTGAAGACTGCCTTGGCTGCCCCCAGTCGCGCGCAGGACGCGACTAACCCTTGTGTTGCTGTCCCCTCATCAGTCAGCCTGCGGCTGCCAGCTTCCCCCGAAGGGGGAAGCCAATGAGCCAAGCCAATGAGCCCACGTCCGGTCTGCTGGACGCGTATGATATGGCGCGCATGATCGGCATGGATGAAACATGTATGAAAAAAGCCCGCACGGGGCGGGCTTGGTGGTGGCTCCGAACGGCGTCGATCCGTTGACCTCACGATTTTCAGTCGTACGCTCTACCAACTGAGCTACAGAGCCAGCGAATAATCGAAGACCCGGATGAACCGGGCCTAGACTATTCAAGCGACTCCGACCGGACTTGAACCGGCGACCTCCGCCGTGACAGGGCGGCGCTCTAACCAACTGAGCTACGGAGCCACAAGTAGTGAACTACTCATGAAACTCAACCTTACGGTTTCGCTTCGTACCCCCGGAGAGAGTCGAACTCTCGTTGTCAGATTGAAAGTCTGATGTCCTAACCGTTAGACGACGGGGGCGAACAACTCGATAGACAATACCGAAGAATGACCGACCGTGCAACATACGGCGTGTCGCGCGGAATGCTGCACGGTCTCAGGCGGTCCTGAGAGCGGTCCCGCCCATGGATTTCGGCCGATCTCGACCGGCCGGTTCGCGATCGGCCGGCGGTGTTACGCGGCCCGGTACGTGAAATCGTGGATCACGCGACCGGCCTCAAGACCCTTCTTCTCGAAGTTGGTGAGCACGCGGCCTTCGAAGCGTTCCGATTCGGCGAAGTCGGCGTGCGGCAGCTGTGCGGCCATGTCGGCCGTGCCCTTGCTTACATGTTCGGTCGGCAGGCTCACCGTCATGCCGCCGACGTTCTCGAAATCGTCCCGTCCATCCATCACCTCATGCACATGCAGGGCATAGTCCTCGATGTCGGTGGCGATGCGCCACACCCCGCCGGACCGCAACGCCCGATGCACCTCGGCGGCCAGCGCGGGCTGGACGATCCGGCGCTTATGATGCTTGGTCTTGGGCCACGGGTCGGGGAAGAACGTCCACACCTCGTCGAACAGTCCGGTTTCAGCGGCCTTCATCAGATCGGGGGCGTTGACCTCGGCCACGCGCAGATTGGACAGACCGTACTTGCCGGCCTTGAGCAGGGCGTGCGCGACGCCGGGGCGGTAGACCTCGAGGGCCAGGAAGTTGCGGTCCGGATTCGTCTGCGCCGCCGCCACGATGTTCTCGCCCTGCCCGGTGCCGATCTCCACGGTCAGGGGATGGTCGTTGCCCCAGGTGCGGATGACGAAATCATGGTCGAACCGGAAATCCGGGTCGATGGACAGCTCACGGTGCTCGTACTGCGGCAGGTTGAGCAGATATTCCGATGCGTAGGCGTCCCAGGCCTTCTGCAGGCGCTTGTCGAGCCTTGAGGACCGGCGGACGAACGACATCAGCTCCCGGCGGCGTCCCGGTCCCGCCGTGCCCGGCATCGCGCCTTCGACCGGCTGCCAATCGGGTGTGGTGGTCTCGGGGCTCGTGGTCTCGGGCGTTGCGGTCTCAGATGCCGTGGTATTCGGGTCGTTCATCAATCCTCCGTTGTCACTGTCATGCGGGTTCGCTGCCATACGGTTCGCTGTCATGCCGCCGGTGCGTTCGCTGCCCGGCGGTGTTTCGTGACCTCCACGATACCGAAGGCGGACGAAGAAAGGCCGCCCGACGAATGCCGGACGGCCTTGCGGCGACTGGTGATCGATCAGTCGATCGAGCTGTCAGCCGATCAGTCGGTCTGCTTCCAATGCTCGACGTCGATATGGTGTTCGGGATTGGCCTGCCATGCCTTCCACGCGGACTCCACGATGTCCTCCACGTTGTACTTGGCGTGCCAGCCCATCTCCTCGTTGATGCGCTTCGGGGAGCCGATCAGGTGCGGCGGATCGCCGGCGCGGCGGCCCTGCACATGCTCCTCGAATGGCAGTCCGGTGACCTTCTTGAGCTCGTCGACGATCTGACGGACGGAGGTGCCTTCGCCGGTGCCGACGTTGAAGGCGTCGTACTTGCGCTCGTCGCGGTCGAGGTAGTGCAGGGCGGCGATATGCGCGTCGGCCAGATCGGAGACGTGGATGTAGTCGCGCACGCAGGTGCCGTCCGGGGTCGGGTAGTCGTCGCCGAAGATCAGCGGGGCCTTGCCCTTCTTCAGGCGGTCGAGCAGCATCGGGATCAGGTTGAGGATGGCCGGGTCCTCGAGCTCGACGGGGCCGCAGCCGGCCACGTTGAAGTAGCGCAGGGCGCAGAAGCGGATGCCGTAGCGGCCCTCGCAGGCGCGGGCCATCCACTCGCCGAACAGCTTGGTCTGGCCGTACGGGTTGATCGGCAGCATCGGCACGACGTCCTCGGGCACCACGTCGACCGGCGGCACGCCGTAGGTGGCGGCGGAGGAGGAGAAGACGAGCTTGCGGGTCTTCTTCGATTCGCTCATGCCGGTGAGCACGTTGAGCATGCCGCCGATGTTCTGCTGGTAGTACCACAGCGGCTTCTCCACGGATTCGCCGACCTGCTTGCGGGCGGCGAAGTGGATGACGGCGTCGACGTCCTCGGCGTCGAGGATCTCGGCGAGGCGCTCGCCGGCGCCCGGCGCGGAGATATCCATGCCGTACAGACGGGAGCCTTCGATGCGGGTGGGCTTGCCATAGCTCAGATCATCCACCACGACTACGTTTTCTCCGGCCTGATGAAGCGCGTGGACCACATGGGCGCCGATGTAACCGCAACCTCCGGTAACCAGAACTGTCATCTCACACCTTTCTGATAGCAACGAGCCGTGGGCAGGGTCGTGCGCATGGGATGCGGCACTTCCTTGGCCGCAGGCACCCGCACATCGAGTGTTCGTTTGTGCTCGTTTTTGTTACTTTTTCGAACATCTTCAGTATAGCGCACGGATCGCGGTTGCGACACCCCTGCGTGAAGGGGGTGTGGCATTGGTTGAAAAGCTTGATTTTGCAAGGATTGGAGACTGTTGCGACACGCCCGAAACAGCGATTGTGTGATTGGACTTGCGTTGTTCTTGATTTCGAGTAATATATTCATTCGTTGCGGTTTTGAGATCGCAGCGGAAATGGCTCCGTAGCTCAGTTGGTTAGAGCGCCGCCCTGTCACGGCGGAGGTCGCCGGTTCAAGTCCGGTCGGAGTCGCTTGAATGGATTGATCAGCCCGGTTCGCCGGGTTTTTTTCAAACCGTTCGCCCTTGGCTCTGTAGCTCAGTTGGTAGAGCGTACGACTGAAAATCGTGAGGTCAACGGATCGACGCCGTTCGGAGCCACCATCAACCCGCGGAATACTCCGCGGGTTTTTTTGTTATCTTCCTTCGATTTAACGGATTATAGTGCCGCATTGGGGTCGCGAACATCGTGCGGCCGTCGATTGGGGGATTCGCCATGGAATTCAACGAAGTCATCAGAAACCGTTACGCATGCCGCAAGTATGACGACCGGCAGGTCGAGCAGCCGGTGCTCGAGCGCATTCTCGACGCGGGTAGGATCGCGCCGACCTCGGTGGATCAGCAGGAACAGCACATCACAGTCATCCGTTCCGACGACGGTCTGGCCACGGTCGACGCCCTGACCGAATGCCGGTATGGCGCCCCTGTGGTGCTGCTGGTCACGTTCGCCCGCAACGACGTCTATACCTATCCCGGTGGTCGATACGGGTCCGGTGTGGAGGACGCCTCCATCGCCTTGACCCATATGATGCTGGCCGCCACGGACGCCGGTCTGGCGAGCTGCTGGGTCAACGCGTTTGACCCGGACAAGGCCCGAAAGGCGTTTGCGGTGCCGGACGGGGAGGAGATCGTGGCCATGCTGGACCTCGGGTACCCGGCCGACGACACCGAACCGTCGGCCAAGCACGCGAAGCGCAAGTCACTGGACGAACTGGTCTCATACCGGTAGTCGGGGAGGACATGGGATGTGCTCGGGATGTGCGACCGATCCCAATATGTGCCCATCCGTGGGCGCGCGGCATTGTCGGTGACGGCGTGGTGTGGCGTGATTCCGCGCTTCGGCAGTGTCGCGGCTCATTCGGCCGATCTCGCACATCCCACTTATCGGGATTCTCGCAACATTTTGGGAACGCTCACAGTTTAACGATCAAATCGGCGGTACGATGAATACCGGTTGTCGAATCCACTGTGGGATGCGGCAAATCCGACGAATGACCAACCACTCAAAGGAGAATACGATGGTCTACAGGATGATTTTCAATCAGACGGCGTACTTCGGTCGCGGTGCGATCAAGGAGATCCCCGATGTCGCCCGCAAGCATGGTTT
>NZ_PEBK01000006.1 GCF_002802905.1 Bifidobacterium simiarum | reverse complement strand
GGCTGGATGAGTCCGGTGCAATACCGCAAACACCTTGGACTGGCCGCCTAGCCATCCAAAAAAACATCCGCACCCCCAAAGCATTACAAAGTAATTACATTGTTGATTCATGTGGAAGGATCGAATATGGCCGACACCACGATCACTTTCCGTACCGATGCGGAGCTCAAGAACAGGGCACGCGAATTGTATGAGTCCATGGGACTGGATCTATCCACCGCACTCAACATGTTCCTCCGCCAGTCGATAGTGGACGACGGGATGCCGTTCCACGCCACACGTCAGAGTCCCACCTCAGCACAGGCCCGCCGCGAAGCCGAAAACCATGTCCGAACCACCCAGTTCATCCTCGCCAGAACCGGAACCCACGATCAGCTCTATTGACCCCACTAGAACCCGCCAATCCTTTTACGGCTTCCCTCCCCTTAGGCTGAGCCCATTAAGAAAACGCTGTGGGCGTTTTTAGGACTCAGGCAAGCCGGCATGCGAGCTGACGTGCGACCGCCGGCCGTCCACTCTTGCTGATGAAGTCGTCTGCCGCAGGCAGGCTGATGAGATATTGGACGAAGCAACCGAGCTATGAACTGCTCTGACCTGCTCTGACCTGACAACAATTCATCGATCAGATTACCCAATGACTGAGTAACCCCTTGTTATTTTGAAGGGTCGCTTCGCTGATTATCGTGAGCTTCGTCAGTTGCGTTTTCGTTGTAATAACGCCGGTTCTATTACCTTCATCAGATTCGTTGATTGCCCCTGATTTCACTGTTCTCAGGGGTCATCGTGTCTGAATCGTGTATGAGCTACAGACACGACGATGAGCATCATTCCAACTGCTGAAGCTACCGGATGACTGAGTATCAGTAATCCAACCTTTTCAGTCAGTGGAGCGCGGTGTCATGCGACCGCGTGCGTCATTCCGCGCCCGGCAATCCTCGATGGCCTGATGAATCTCATCGTCGGTGAACTCCATCGCGGCCATGAGATTGACCGTCGCTTGAATCACGTCAGCACACTCGTCAATCAGATCATGGCGCTGCTCTGCGGTCTGTCCGTGCTTGTTCCAATCTTTGAACGCTTCCACCACCTCCGCGGCTTCTTCAAGCACCTTCAACGCCTGCGGCTTGTCCCGATGCAGCAGATCAGCGCGGAACGGTTCCACGGCTCCGATATGTAGCTGTCCACTTTTAGCCATATGCGCCATACCTAATTCTCCTTCTCTATACAGTCTCTCAATGCGGCTACTGACGCGTTAAAGCGTTTCGCCAATTCACTTTTAGTCTTGACGATCTCTATTCCTTCAATACTGAAGTTATCTTGTATGAATCTCTTCCAAAGTAGCTCAGATTCATCCCAGTTCTTTTCATCAGCTCTCTCCTCAAGCACCTTTTGCCAAATATGGCCATCATAGTTAGTAAGAATGGTTTTCACATACGGAGAGACTCTTGTTGCACCAAAGAAATCTAACTGGGGCGGCACTTCATCGGGAAAGAAATTAGCGCAACTGAATACTTCTTGAATTTCTTTCGAAAACGTTCGATACATGATAAGGCCGGCATCTCGTTTTTGTATTAGGTCATACCGAGTCTTGGAGGAACTGCTTCTGATGTTTTCAACGGCTCCGTTCAATCTAGAAACGGCATCGACGAAATGCTGGTCAAAAGGAACCTCTTTTTCTGCATAAGCATCCATATACGAGAGCTGTTTCGCAAGGTACTCGCCAATCCGCAGGTTGGTATTGAATACCTTCGTCGCCAGAATCGTATATGACTTGAAAAACGTGGCGAAGTCAGAGAGTTCTTTGTTGCGGATTGCATCAGTCTCACGCCGCTCGGCAGCAACAGCGCGTCTCTCAGCTGCATCAGCGCGTTTCTCGGCGTTATCAGCCCTTTCTTCAGCTCGTTCTGCTCTTTTGCTATTGCCTGAAGCAATACACCATTGTCCGACAATACCGATCAAGGAGACTACGGCAGTAATCAAAGCTGCCTTAAAAACATCCGACAGATTGCCGAACCAAGATGCGATGCCGGAAAAGAAGGCCCACAGATTCATCATATTCCCTCGAACTCTTGTGTCGGGATGGCAGTGTCGAACAGGCAAAAAACTGCGTATCCTGCTCGTGCTTGTCAACCCTATTAAGCGTATTGTGCCTTAATCGACATCAGCCCATGTAATCGATTGCCTATAGCATTCAAGCATTTGACTCAATTCATCGTTGGCACGGATGAACTCCCGAAGATAATCTTCGCTGATCTCGAATTGTTCCTGTGTTTTCCTGTCCTTGGTTCCAAGAATCTGTTCCCCGGCCTTCGACGTAATACGGAAGCCATGAATAATACGATTACGGCGTACCACGATGTCCGAAAACTTCTTTTGAATGTCATCTCCCGCCACCTTGGTAATCGTAGCGGCGATAGCGGGCTTCAACTGCCCGGATTCCTTATCGATAAGGTCACGCCAAGATTGACTGGCATCAGTATGAATCACATTCTCGATGATGAACCCATTATTTGAGCTGAACACGCACATAGCAATGCCCAACAGACGGATGTATTCCTCCGACGGTAATGACTGATGTGTCAACGAGATGTCATACATGGCACATGCTCCAATCTTCACTCCGCATCCGACGATGGCCCGCAGCTGCCGATGCTCACGTTTGGGGATGACGGCAGCACACAGTTACGTCGCCTAATCCGAGCGAGCACCGCATCAGACACCCTGCGCTATCCTGCCTCCGGCTAAGCGCCTCCCATGATACCAACGCCATAGCTGCGTCATTCCGGTCTCTTACGGGCTGAAGCTCGTATGATGGGAACAACACCGCGTCAATGAAGCAAGCGAGGTCCCTAAATGCTCAGCATGTCAGACACCCCAATCGAGCGGTTCGCGCCGGTATTCGCTCGGCTCAACACCCCCGTAGCGTTCCTTGTTCCCACGCCGACCGGATACAAGAAGTCCATCATGGACGCCATCGCCCCGGTCCGAGAGCTCCTATACGACGCGCACGTACATGATTACCAGCAGCAGGCTCAAGGGACCGAGAACAAGCACGTCGTCCCGGCGTTTCTGGTGAAGGGCGATGGGTTGGTGGAAACGCAGGCCTCGCTGTACCGGCCGACGACAAAGCACGGAGACCCACGCATCTGGTTCTATGATCTCAAAAAACACTGCCGCCCGTGCAACCTACTGGCGCTCACGGTCATCGACGAGGCAATCTACGTCTTCAACCTTTCTGATCCGGAAGTCGCTGAATCGCTGCTGCAACAGGACTACGCGTACAGCATCCTGCAGCGCGGTGATAAGAGCAGCGTCATCGAGCAGCAGCTCCTAGCCCTCATCCGTAAGATCAACGCTGACGGTCCGCAGCGTTCAATCACGCCCGGCGACCCCGGTGTTGGAGATACGTTGGAGCACGCTCTGGGCATTCAGCGCAACAATTCCAAGAACCCTGACTACATGGGCATCGAGCTCAAGGCCACGCGACTGAGCCGCAACGGCAAGATGCGCACGCCCACCCGCTCGACGCTGTTCTCGCAGGTGCCCGATGTCGGCATGAAGTACAGGGAGATTGTGGAAAAGTACGGAAAGGTGCAGGTGCCTCGCGGGTCCAGCGAAGCCCGTCTCCAACTGTACGAGACCTTCCGAGTCTCCCGCCCCAATGCCTATGGTCTGGTTCTGGACGTCAACGAGAACGCCGACCGTCTTGATATGGAGTATCAGGACGGCGACAAGCGCAGCTATGTCGCTTCGTGGACGATGAAGCTGCTAAAGGAACGACTGCGCACCAAGCACCCTGAAACCTTCTGGGTGGGAGCCACCTCCGAAATGATTGATGGAGTGGAGTACTTCCGCTATGTCCGTGTGATGCACACCAAGAACCCGAACGCCTCCCTGCTGGGGCCGCTGCTCGAAGCCGACAAGGTGACGCTGGATCTCGCCGCTCACTTCGACGCTGACGGCAAGTGGCGAGATCACGGCGTCCTGTTCAAGATGGACAAGAAGAACTTCCCGTTGCTCTTCTCGGATCCTGAGGAGTTCGTCTTCTAAAGCGAAGACAGTATCGAAGAAACCACCTTCCCCAATGCGCGCCCCAGCAGCGGCGGTACGGCGTTGCCGATCTGCGTGTATTGGGGAACCTGATACCTTCTGCGCGCGCCGCCCGTGGTGGCGATGCCTCGGAACTCGAACGAATCCGGGAACGACTGGATGCGCGCCATCTCCCTGACCGACAGCGTGCGCGGCTCGGAGTAATGGGCCACGTCATCCGGAATCGACAAAGCCGCCGGTGCCGGCAACGTACTGACCAGTGCCCGTTGCGAGAACTTGCGCGTCTTCATACCGGCAAGATAATCGACCATTGATCCATGGTCGGTCGGCAGACCGTTCCCGTACTCCAGAAGGTCACGCTTCAGTAGCGCCTGATAGGTAGCGTCCGAGATGTCGGTCTTCTGCCCGCGCATAATCTTCTTGATTTCATCACCCACTTGCTTGGGCGAGTTGGCGATGACCTGATACACGCGGAACCGAGCCTGCACCTTGGGTGTACTGTTCGGATGACGAAGGTTCTGCATCTTCGGGTTCCCGCCCTCAAGGTAGTCGCCCAGCACGGAGTTGAGTTCCTTGACGTATTTACTGCGCGCCGGAGCATCCACGTCCTGAAGGTCGCGGATGGCATCGTATACCGTATGCTGCTTGGCTGGATCCCTGAACGCGACCAGCGGAGCGAACACGGAAACTTCCGCTCTGGAGGCGTCAGCTTCGTCAGTCAGGTCCCAATACCGCCACTCGTTCTTGTCGTATGCGGGATCCTCGCTCTTGACTGCTTCAATCAGCCGCACTCCCTGAGCGAACCATGGGGCGATGTCCTCGCTGAGGTTGGAGACAAGGTCTTCGCGAATCGCAAGCATGATGAAACGCGGACGGTTCTGAGCCACGCCGGCGAGGCGTGCGTTCACCAGCATCGGGCAGGTGGCGTATCCGATGTTCGCGAAGGCCTTGCACACCTCGAACCATGCATAATAGGTGGTACTGTCCAGCTTGAAAGGACGAAGGATTCCTTCGACGTTCTCAAGCAGTACCATGCGGGGGCGCTGCACATCGACGAATTTGGCGAACTCCCACGGCAGCTGGTTGCGCTGGTTGCCGAACTCACGGCGACCGGCAAGAGAGAAGCTTTGGCATGGCGGACCACCTGACACCAAATCCACCTCGCCGTGCACCAGAGCGCTGCCACGGTCCTCGATGAATGCGTTCAGGCGACGGATGTCGCCGACAATCAGGCGGCCCTCGAAGTCGTCAATGCCTGACAATTCCGCCATGTTGGTTTCGGGACGCTCGAACGGATTGTCCACAAGTCGTTCCGAAACGTCATCCGAAGACGAGTCAATCCACAGGACCTTGCGATCCTTCGGCTCGGTTTGCTGGAACTCGGAGGAACGCATATCGACGTTCATCAGGTTCAAAGCGAAGGTCTCGGCGGGCATGGAGGAAAGCTCGTTCGCCATCACTTCCCGGAAACCGGCCGAGCGCAGGCCAAGGCTCAGGCCGCCGCATCCCGCGAACAGCTCGATGAAGGTGGGGCTGTTGCCTTGCGTCACCTTAGTGTCTCCTTTGCTTGAATTTGCACGATGGGTCATCTTACAGCCTCCAGCCCCTATTTCTCAGAAAGAAGCCGCAGGAGCGCCTCTTCTAGAACGCTCTGCATGGTCATGTCATGCTCGGCGGCATAGATTTTCACGGCCCGTCGAGTACTCCGCCGCATCTTCAGAGATGTGGTCTCCCACGGGTCGTCGCTGGCGTCTTCATGCGAATGTCGGGGTTCCGTCATGGTCAGACTCCTTACAGTAGTAATACTATACTACTTTACTACTAACAATCGACGTCGACGCACCCGTTGGGTAAAATGAGCCCATGTCTAACTATGGGTTGCTCGGGGACTACATCGAAAAGGTCGCATCCAAGGAGCTTCAGCGCGTGGATGTTGATCCAGAGCGCAGCAATCAGCATGAGATAGGCGGCGTCACCAAGGCCATGCTGCCGGTCTTGGGAGACGTCGATCGAAAGGCTTCGGATGGCAACGGCATTCCCACCGTCGCCATGTATCTGTCCGACGACGATGATCCTGTTACGGAAGACATCTTTACGAGCTGGTATGACACCAGACGTAATAATCCGACCCGAAGCGCGGAATGGCGCTTGTACTATCAGGCTTGTGTGCCGATGAGACTGGCTTCAGCCGGCGACACACTGTACTGCGGGTATATGAAGGACGGACGTCTGCTATTGGCGATTGCGGCTGCCAGCAGCAGCGTTGATGCGGAGATGCGCTGGCTCTTCGGCATTAAGAATCTTGACGGCAGGTTCAGTGTATACGACCAGACGAAGGCATCCGTGGATGTCTTTGCGATTCAATTGCTGACGTTGCTTGGTTTCGAGCCGCAGCAGAAGGATGCTCTTCTTCTGGAAGACATGCTCCACAGATGGAACTACAGCTTCCCAACGGGACGCGAGTTCGCACAGTACGCGGAGGATTCCTTGACGGATGTAGACCCGAAAACCGATAACCCGGATGAAGTCGTATTGGCCTATTACGAGCGCGAATACCACTTGTTCAGTGTGCTGGAGGAAGCCATCATCCAGCACGAGTACGAGGCGACGCCTTTCGTTTCCAAGGATGGGAAGATAGACGTGCCTCAGTTCACCAAGTTCTACAAGCATGCCCGAAATCGACGTGTCAGTCGTGCCGGCACCAGCCTTGAACAGCATGTGCAGCGCATTCTTAACGAGCGAGGCATCCGTTTTACGCCGCAAGCGGTGACTGAAGAGAGCAAAAAGCCGGACTTCCTTTTCCCTGGCGTTGAAGAATATGCTGATGGCCGATACCCCTCTTCCAACCTTCGTATGCTTGCCCTCAAAACAAGCACCAAGGACCGGTGGCGTCAGGTATTGGACGAGGCCGACAGGATTAGTGAGAAGCACCTCTTCACCATTACGCCTTCTGGAATCTCATCCAAACAGAACAAGCAGATGATGGACAAGAATTTGCGCCTTGTCATGCCAAAGAGCATCCGAGATACACACTCCGAAGATGTCCAGAGGAACACGATCCTTTTCGCCGACTTCATCACAGAGGTAAAAGATCTTCCAACGTTAAAGAATCTGGGCCTCGATTAGCGAAGCAAGAAGTAAGGGGCTGACAGACGCTCTAAACTGTGTCCGACAGCCCCTTACTCTTCTTACTCAGACGGCAGCTCATCCTTGCTGAGCTTGCCGCTGAGCGCTTGGTTCACGAGCGTGTAGACGGCTTGTGCGACGCCGATGACGCCGGTCAGGATGATGCCCCAGCCGTAGCCGTGGAAGCCGTTGGTGGCGGAGATGGCGATGACGCCGAGCAGGATGCTCACGCCGAGGCTGGTCAGCCCCACGTAGTCGGCGGGGATGTACTTCTTGAACGCCTGCACCAAGGCGGGAGCGACGAGGGCGACGATGCCGGCGGCGAGGGTGGTCGCTGCGGAAATATCCATGAATCTTCTCCTTAGGTTGGTTTGGGTATGGAAGCGGCGGCCTCCGGCGCGGTGCCGAAGGCCGCAGACGGACAGTACGCGTCTAGTAGCGCAGCTGCTGTCCGGGGTAGATCAAGTTCGGATTCCGTAATCCGTTAAGCTGTGCGACGCGCTGCCATCCGGAAGCGCCGAAGATCCCGCTCAGCGTCTCGCCGCTTCTCACGACGTGGATCCGCGTGCCGGTGCCAGCGCTCGCGGTTGGCGTGCCGTTGCCGCGGTAGGTGACGGTCTGGCCGGGCCAGATGCGGTGGATGTTGCCAGAAGGCACGCTCCATGCGGTCACGGGCCACAAGCCGGTTCGTGCGGCGATGCCGCTGATGGTGTCGCCGGAACGCACCACCACGCTGTACCCGCTGCCCGTGTTCGGCCGAGACGGTTGCGGCGCGGGCTGCGGTTGCGGCGTCGGCGCGGGCGTGACTGTGGTGTTGCCGGGATTGGCGTACTTGTTCCACTGCGCGGTGGTGCCGCGGAAGTAGTTCAGATCCAGCGGCCCCGCATAACCTGCAATGCGGCCGTTGCTGGTGTACTGGCGCATGGCCTCGCCATATCGCCCGTAGTTCCACGGCCGCGTCTGGTAGCCGGTGGCGTTGTTGTTGGCGTACTGGGCGACCCACAATCCGCAATGGCTGCGCACGTCGGCCGGGATCTGGTACAGGTAGGCGGCGGATGTGTAGACGAGCGGCCATACGCCGGTCCTCTCGTGGACCCTGTTGACGAAGACGCGCTCCCAGTTGGAGTTGCCCCATGTGGCGTTATGGTAGCCTTCCCAATCGAGCACGAGGATCGCACGGCCGATGTAGGGGCGCACGGTGCATCGGACAGGGGCAATGTCACAGCCGAGGCGAACGCGGCCATGCCGGTCATGTATGCGGAGTACATGCCGGTGGCAAGTGATGCGTGACCGGGGTAATCGCGTTTGACTATGGCCGGCACCAGAACGTTGCCCACCGCGATCGAGCAACCGATGACGAACGTGCCGGCCTACAGTCCGATGGTGCCGCATGCCGAACGGATCACAATGCCGAGCGTCAGGAACACCATCGCGGCCAGCACGGTGCGTTCGATGCCGATGCGTCCGGCGACCCGGTGCGCCATCGGGGAGACGGCGGCGAACGCGAGGATAGGCAACGAGCCGAGCAGACCCTACATCGTCGCGTTGAGATGTTCGGACGCCCCTATCCGTGGCAGCAGCGGGCCGACGGATGTGAGCGGGGCTCGCAGATTCAGCGCGACGACGAAGACCAGCGCGGTCAGTATCGATGCGGCGAATCGCGATGCCGACGAGGGGATGAGATGACGTTCTGTTATCTGTTCCATGATGATCGACTAGATGATTAAAGAGTATCCGTGTGATGATGCCGTTGATTCGTATAGGGGGGTGTTCGTTATCGTCCGTCGGGGATCCGAGCGGCGATGGCGTTGAGGTTTTCGACGACCGCCGCGATGATCTCGTCGTCGCTTTGTCCGCCTTCCAGCTTGAGCAGGCCAAGCGAGTGGAGGGCCCCGGCGATGGAGAAGACGGCGGCGATGCGCTCGCGCTCGTTCGATGCTCGGGCGGAGTAACGTTCGACGAGCGTCGATTCGATTTTGCGGAACATGGCTTCGGGGCGGCCTGCGAACAGGACGCGCAGATCGTCGATCTGGCTGTCGATGGCCGGTCTCCAGCCATTGAGGAATGCGGGCGGATCGGACAGGATCTTGTCCTTGTCGGGGTAATGCTCCAGCATCGCGTCGATGGTTTCGTCCTCAAGCTTGTCGTTGAGGTCGTATACGTCGAGGTAATGCTTGTAGAACGTGCTCGGGTTGACGAGCGCAAGGTCGCAGATGTCCTTGACCTTGACCTTCGAGACCGGAACTCCCGATGCCCGTAGGCGCAGGAACGCCTCGCGGATTGCCTTGCGGGTTTTGATGATGCGCAGATCGGTCACCATGCTCCTTTCGTTCTGCCGGTAGCGTCATTCCCTCTCCGTCCCATAAGCCGTGGGTTGTTCGACGATTCAGGCGAATCGTCGAATAAGCGAGAAATGTCGCATATCGGTGGTTGCCGTCCGTTGCATTTCGATAATAATTGATGCTCGTTGAATAATCAATAACTATTGTTTATCGGAGTGTTATTGTGAAACTTGGCATCAACAGAAAACAATGGATCATGGTCATCGTGCTGCTCATGGGCACATTGCTGGCCGTACTCAACATGTCGGTGGTCACGCCGGCGCTGCCGTCCATCATGAAGGACCTCGGGGTGGATTCCACCACCGTTCAGTGGCTGTCCAGCGGCTATTCTCTGGTCGAGGCGATGGTCATCCCGCTCGCCGCGTTCCTCATGGGGCGCTTCTCCACCCGCAGGCTGTTCATCGGCTGCATCTCATTGTTCGCGGCCGGCAGTCTCGTCGCCGCATTCGCGTCGACCTTCCCCCTGCTCATGGTCGGCCGGGTACTGCAGGCCCTGTGCACCGGCGCGATCATGCCGATGGTCACCGCGGTGATCCTGCTCGTGTTCCCCAAGGAAAGCCGCGGTACGGCAATGGGCATCACAGGACTCGTCGTCGGCTTCGCCCCGGCGCTCGGCCCGTCCGTCTCCGGCGTGATCATCGACTCGTTCGGCTGGCGCACGCTGTTCGTCATCATGGCGGCAGTCTCGCTGATCGTCATCGCGTTGGCCGCCGTCTACCTGCGTAACTTCGACGGCTTCCAACCGGGTGCGTTCGACCCCGTCTCCGTGCTGCTCTCCTCGGTCGGCCTGGCATGCCTGTTGTACGGGCTGTCCACGTTCACGTCCACCGGCAACATGATGCTCACCGTCTCGCTGATCGTCGTCGGCGTGCTGCTCGTGGCCGTGTTCGTGCGCCGACAGCTCAAGGCGAAGGAACCGATGCTGCGCGTCGGAATCCTCGCCAACCGCACCTACGCGCATTCGGTGATCATCGTGGCATGCATGCAGGCGGCCCTCATGGGTTGCAACGTCATGGTGCCGATGTTCATCCAGACCGTGCTCGGCGCATCCGCCACCGCCAGCGGGCTCGCCATGCTTCCCGGCGCCCTCATCGGCGCATGCTGCGGCATCGTCTCGGGCCGCATGTTCGACAAATACGGCATCCGCAAGGTCGCCCTGCCCGGCCTGACGGTCATGACCATCGGCGGCGTGCTCATGGCTCTGCTCGGCGCGGACGCCTCGGTCATCCTCACGGCATGCGCCTACACCGTGCTCTACACGGGACTCATGTTCGCCATGACCCCGGTGAACACCTGGGGCATCAACGCGCTCGACAACGAAAACATCGGACACGCGCAAAGCGTGACCAACACCGTCGGACAGATCGCCTCCTCGATGGGCACAGCCCTCATCGTATCCATCTCCGCGCTGTCCACCACCCTCGCGCCCACCGCCACCGGACACGCGCAATCCATACTCGGCTCGACGCTGGCATTCGCCGCCATCGCGGTCATCCTCGCGGCCGCCCTCATCACGGCGCTTCTGGCGACTCGAACGCACCGAGGCACGACGAAACGGACTCTCGTCGGACAGTGACCGAAACGACAACGCATCAACAGACAACACAGAACCAAAACGAAACGAGACATGATGAACACCACGAACAACTCGCTGACCCACAACATCCGCACCTTCCACCACGGCACCGAACCGCTGGTGGATCCCATCCAAGACACATTCATACGCACCGACAAAGCCGGCAACTCATGGTTCTGGGTCGGTCATTTCGAGACGGGCGGCCACACCCTTGACTTCATGTACCACGTCAGCGTCCTGCAGTTCTCCAAATACCTGCCGGTACGCATGATCAACAGCGTGCTGTCCATCACCGACGAGACCGGGCACATCTACCGCCACGAAGACCGCTTCTACAAGGTCAGGCGAGGACAGGTCGCAGGGCAGGGACTGCACATCCACACCGACAAGGACGTCATCGAAGGCGACCTCGACGACATGCGCATCGCATCGGCCATGACGAACGGATCCATCCATCTCGACCTGCACGGCACCGGATACCCGCTTTACAGCCTCGGCACCGGCTACTTCCAGATCGCCGGAGTGCCCAACTACCAATACTCGTTCCCGCACATGGCAGCCAAAGGCGTCATCACTCTCGACGGCCAGCGCCACGAGGTGGAGGGCATGGTATGGATGGACCGTCAGTTCGCCGGCATGCCCAAAGGCAGAAGCCTCAAGGACGGCTACAACTGCAAATGGCTGTGGATGAACCTCTGCTTCGACAACGACCCCGACGTAATCAGCCTGTGGGGCGTAACCGAACTGGCCACCGGCAACGAACACTGCTGGGCCAGCGTCCTGCACCAAGACGGCACCCAATCCTTTACCGGCGTGGATCCGATGGTCGACGACTCCTTCAACGTGTGGGAAAGTCCCACGACAGGCATGAAATATCCGACCGGATGGACCGTCTCCATCCCCGAATGGGAAGCGAAACTCACCGTCACGTCCATCATGGACGAACAGGAAATCGCCTCGCCGAACCCCTCCGGCCGCAAATACGAAGGCGCGAGCAAGGTGGTCGGCACCTACCGGGGGCGCCCGGTGACGGGCCACTGCTGCCTCGAACTCGTCGGCGGATGGAACTGACAACACCAGCTTGCCTTCCTGAATCAACCAGCATCGGACCAACTCCGTCGACCCGCCGAAGAAAAACCGATGATCCTGTGAACAAGGGATTCGGGATGGATACTAAATAACCTTCAGGTTGGTTCCCACACAAGAAAAAGCCCGTCTCGTGCATGGCAACACGAGACGGGCTTAAATCATTGAGTGTATTCGGCTTCACTGTCTTTGCTGAGCTTGCCGCCGAACGCTTGATTCACCAAGGTGTAGACGGCTTGTGCGACGCCCCGATGACGCCGAGCAGGATGCTCACGCCGAGGCTGGTCAGGCCCACGTAGTCGGCGGGGATGCACTTCAGCTTCCAAAATCGTATCTGCCTGCTCTTCGTATCTTCTTATAAAGGTTTTCGAGTCTTCGACGAATAGAGTTCATCGTGCATACCAGTGCGGGACAGGACGAGCATCAACCGGTCTTCGTCGATGAATGTAGACGAACGCCCAATCGCCGTCGATATGTCGTTCCCGGAATCCGCTCCACTGCCCGGTTAGTGAATGATCTCAATGCCCAACAGTTCAGAGCGCATCGAAATACTCGTCCATGTCATCGACGGACTTAAAGGAATGCGTGTATTCTCCGTTCAACGTCTGACGTCGAGCATCCGCATTGCGCAGCTCCTTGGCCTCATCCTCCAATTCACGGAAATGGCGGTAATCGTGTTCGTTGATGATGGAATACACGGGCTCGTTGTTGCGCAGCACGGTGACGGTCAGCGTAGACATATCAAAGCCTCCATGCTCTAAACCATGTACATCCGCATGCTATCGCAACCTACCGCCCGCATAGTCTCTTCTCGTTCACCGGGATTTCTCGAGAACAGGGCCAGTGAACTTTCTCCAGATGAGACTATGACTTGACTGCGAGCGCGATTGGAATGCTTTGGAATTATCCACGACCAGTATGCGAATCGGGTATTAATGATTGTCTGGTCTAGATGGTTTCGGCGTTCTGACTATCATTGTCATTATCCATTCTTTTGCGATATGTGGTCAGTATGAGACTGCTCGTCTCCGTAAAAGTTTTTCTTGATAAAGGAGTTTCGTTTGAGTGATGACGTGATTCTTGTCACTGACGCCGTGCCTCTTGATCATTATCATGTGGCGGTTCGGTTCAGTGATGGATTTTCTGGTCTGCTTGATATGGCCAAGTATTTTCAGTATCCGGCCTATGCGTGTCTTAGGGATCCAAAGGTGTTCGCTACGGCGCGGGCCGAAGACGGTACTGTTGTATGGGGCGACGGGGACGTCGATGTCGCTCCCGAAGTGGCGTGGGAGGAAGCCACATCGTTTCAGGATCTGTCTCACAAGAAGTTTCTCAGTCTCAAGGAAATCGGCGAGCGCCTTGGTATCGTCAATCCCGCGTCGAAGGGATATCGGCTGCCTGAGCCTGATGCGCTGATTGGCAGGACTCGTGGCTGGTTGCCGGAGACCATTGACGCGTGGAACGCGTCTCGTCCTGGTCGTGGTGTGGGCGGTGGTCGTCCGCGCAAGCATCAGGTGGACGAGTAGTCATTGGGGAGGGAAAAGGTTAATGAATTTCCCTTACCCTGATTGATGCGGTCAAACCGAGAGAGAAAATCAGCTCGAAAGAAAAGGAGCGGCCCAGATACCGGTGACATAGCCCCGGTAGGAATCCGCTCCGTTTGTTAGTTGTAACCGATGAGCATACCGGCCAGTCGTCGGATCACTGAAAGCGGATGGTCCGGGAATGCGTCGTCGAATTGATCGTCTTCGGAGAGGTTCATGAGTATGCCTCTGCGGTAATCGTCATCGTACGGGTCTCGCGTCCAGCCTCTTCCCTGTTCGTCGACCCGTCCCCGTTTCCGTGCAAGCTCGTAGATCTGTGCGTCACGCATGCCGGTGATTCCGGTTTCGTTGGCGAATGCCTGTACCTGCAGCACGGATTCCGGATAGGCCAGATGCAGCGTCAGCCCGTATTGTGCGCCTTCGGTCCGAGAGACTGTTTTGACGATGCTCCAGATGACGTTGCGCTTGGCGTCGGTGGTGCCACTGACGACCTCGATCAGACCCTGATCATCGGCCAGACTCTGATGGATCCCGTTGATGACCGCTCGTTCGTCATTGAATGGCATGGCGTGTTCCGCTGGTATCGGCTGGAGGAACATCACGCAGTCAGCCTGTTCCGTCTGTGTTGCGTAAGCCACCATTTGCGGTGGATCATCGGGCATGCGGTTCAGTCGAGCATATTCCACCGGAATCGAAACGGTCAGGTTCCCTACTTCAATATTTTGCATATCCATCTGATTTCCCTTGGCTCCTTCATCGCAGCGATTACCGTAATGAGCATATCGGAGTCACCCCCCCGGCGCAAATCCGCCCAATATGCTATGTCGCCACGCTCTCCTTTTTGCCGATACACTGATTCCTATGGGGAATGGGAATATCGATGATGATCGGCCTTTCGAGACGACTGAGCGGGTGCGGTGGCGTAACCGGCAGGCGCGGGAGGATGCCGTCAACGGCCGGTATCACTCCGATAAGGGGATTCGTGATGAGTATGGTCGTCTGATCAGGCAGCCTGACATCCTGTTCGGGGAAGCTGAGGAGGAGCCGGCGGATGCGGATGTTCCGCCGGTTCGGCCGTCCGTCGGAGGAGATCGGTATATGCATGCCGATGAGTACGTCGACGGACGAGACGATCAGAGGAATGTTCGGGACGAGCCGCATCCCATGGCCGAGGCGATTGGCATGATGATCGGAGAGGTTTTCGTACAGATCCTGAATGATCCGCGGGTGCGGGCCTCTCTGCGTCGGACCGTTCGTCATGCGGGAGAACGACTGATCGGGTTCGCGGGCAAGGCAAAGTCGTACGTCAGCAATGTCTGGGTTGCCCGTAGGACGGAAACGGACTCGCGTGACGGTGAATCGACGGTTATGACGAAGACTTCAGCCGATGGTTCGGATACCGATGGGGAGATCATCGAAGGTGAGATCGTGCCAGATGAGTCGGTGACCATGACCAGTGACGAGTTCGCGGCCAAGCAGGAGGAGGCGCGACGTCTCGAGATGTTCATGCAGGCTGCGAAGAAGCGGCTTGCCCGGGTGCAGCACGATCTCGATCATGCGATCATCACGCCGGAGGAGGCTGGTGAGGAGACGACGCAAATCGTGCAACAGCTTATGAGGGAGCTGCCTCCGTCGCAATCACTGGCATTGGAGAACGGCTTGAGGAGCAAACCGTTCCCGCAGTCGGCGGTGGGCTTGGCGAAGCAGGTGCAGGAGGAGGTTGATGGTGTCGGACAGTGACTCCTGCTCGGCATAGTCGTCGTTCGCATCGTTGTCGTTGCGGGCTTGGATCAGCGTGGCGTGGGTTTCCTCGATGCTGTTCATGAGTGCCGATACGAGTCTGGGGCATGGGAGCGGGGTGTCGTCGAAGAGCGGGATCACACGGTCCGGCATGCTGGCGGCGAGGATCGTCAGGCCCAGGATGATGCGCTTCCCCTCCTCGCTTGGCTGTTCCTCGGGCAGGTCTTCGGCTTGGTTTTCGGTTTCGAAACCGTCAAGGTCTCCGAATTCGAGCATGCTGTCCATCACATATTGCTCGGCTTGGTCGAGGTCGTCGACGCGGGGCGCTTGGAAACCGGGGTTGAGGTGTTCCAGAAGACCGGACAGGGTCTTCAGGGCGATGCGACGGTCCGGACGGATACGGCAGTCGTTCTCGTCCGACGTATCCGACTCCCCCTCCTCACCCGATACGGTTCCCGTGGGATCCTGACGGTCGGGAGCCTGTTCCCGCAGCATTCGCAGACTCTCCCCTATCGCATTGTCAACGGCACGGTCAGCCGCACCATCGACCGTGGGATCGTCGCCGGCCCGGTCATCCGGTCCGCCAGGCATGGTCCTCGCCTCGAGCATGTCGGCGAGCACGTCGCCGATTGCCGTGGCCAGTCTCTTGTTCGCCAGGCTCTTCGACAGTTGGGCTGTCAGCTGTGGGTCGTGGCATTCCCGGTGGAGGAGGACGGTGGCTGCGGCGCATACGCCGATCTGTCCAATGGTCAGGCTTCGCCATTTCGTGCGCTGTCCGACGGTGACGGGTTCGTCGAAGAGGCCGTTCACGTCGATGGCGGTGCCGTCCAGTGTGTATCGGCTGCCGTATAGGGTTTGCAGTCTGTGGTTGAGTCGCTGTCGGAGTCGTTCGATGTCGGCTTTCTCGCTCCCCTCGCTTCCGTTGGGTTCGCTTCCGTTGGGTTCGCTTCCGTGATGTTGTGCGTGGATTCGGGATGCGATGCCGTTGGCGTGGGCTTGTGTCTTGCGTTGTTCGTTCTGTTCGATGAGGTGTTGGCGTATGGCGTTGTGGTCGGTGTCGTAGTCGCCGGTGAGCGTTACCGTGTCGATTTCGCTTAGGCATTGCAGTGCTTCGCGGAAGTCCTGCGGCTGTTCCCGTTGCAGGGTCGCGTCGTCCAGTGGTGGGGTGATGAGTCGTACGTCGTCTTCGGTGAAGAACGTTGTGGCGATGGGGTTGGTGTGTGGGGCGATGCCGTCGTAGGTGCGGCGGAGGATGGCGCTGAGTTCCCTGTCGAGGTCGTCCATGGTGAGGGTGTTTCGGACGGCTTCGATGAGGTCCCGGCAGATGGTGGCTCGTGCCGTGTCGTGGAATCGTTTCCTCAGGGTGATTCTGAAGGCGGCTTTTGACCCGCGTGCGGAGGCGGTCATGAGTGTGGTGCAGTCGTCGATGATGGGGTCGTGGTATCCGTTGGCGAAGAGGGCCGGCGCGATTTTTTCCGCCCTGTAGGTGAAATGTGCAATGTCGTAGTCGAGCCTGCTGTCGTAGCGTTGTTTCCAGTCGTTGGCGATCCGGCGCAGTGACCCGGCGTATTCGGGGTGGTCGAGGCTGATGGTCGCTTCGAGCCGTTGGATGCAGTGGCGGTCGACGTCGTGGATGGCGTTGCAGTAGGTGACGGCGTCGTCGGAGCGTTCGAAGACTCTGAGGAGATGCTCGTACGCGGGATTGGGAATGGGCCGGCGTTGGTTGTCTTCCCGTGGCTGGTAGTGCCGGGTGATGTCGTCGATGAGGGTGTTCAGTTGCGCTTCCCGCTCGCGGTTGCCGGAGAGCATCCAGCGTAGCCGGTCGACGTAGCGGCAGTCGGTGGGGTCCTTGCCTTGGATGAGGTACAGGGCGTAGAGGCGTATGAGATGCCTGGTGTCGCGGAGGCGTTCGTAGGCGGCTTCGAGCAGGGTGAGCCATCCGTGCGGGAGCGTGGCGTCAAGGTCGGGGGCATCCGGGTTGGGCCATGATTCGGTGGTGATGTCGGTGCTTTCCTCGACGGTGGGCATGCAGTTGCCGAGGAGCGTGTGGAAATGACGGTTGCCCAGCCATACGTCCCAGTTGTCGTCCCTGAAGTCCGTGAGGATTTCCAGTCCGTCCGCCATGGTGCGTACGGCATCGGTGTCGTATGGGATTTGGGAATTCAGCCGTTTCGACAGATACCATTCGACGATCGACGTGGTTTCACGGGGAATGGTGATGTCGTCTGATGACGACCGGTATCGGTGCCGGTAGAACAGCATGAAGCACAGGGCGCAGACGTGGACGCACCGGGAAGGCCGGGATTGCTTTCGCAGCGGGTCGGCGCAGGTGCAGGACATGGCGGTGATGGTTTCGCCGTCGGATCGGACCGTGACCGAGTATCGGGGTTTCCCGTTGACGGGGTCGACGATGTCGGCGGTCCATAGGCCGTTGCGGTTGATGATGTTGCGTAGTTCCGCGCATTCGTAGAGCCGTCGGCCGTCGCGAAGCAGCTGGCGATATGTTGCGGAGTCGGGCAGGTACAGCAATGTGCTGAATTCCATGACGGGTGTCGGTTCCACTGCGAACGTGCTCATGGTCATCAGCGTAATCCGAGGGGTGGAGCCTCCCGGCGTAGGGGAATTCGTCAAAGAAAAAGGGCGGCCCAGACACCAGTGAGTTAACCCAGGTAGGAATCCGCCCCTTGCTTAAGGGTGACAGATGATCGATTTGCGCGCCAGTATGACGTTGAGGAACACGTTGGTGTCGATCATCGGCCGGACTATCTATTCGGATCGTCGTCCGACGTGCGCGGCCAGATGCGGTCGAACATGCGATCGCAGGCGTCCATGGCGGACTCGACCGGATCGGCGCACTTCCCCAGTGCCGCATATCGTTCGAATTTCGCGGGATCCTCCTGCCGCATGCACTCCAGCCAGTCGCGGTAGCGTTCGGTCATGTAGTCGGAGGCCATGTCCCGTGCGGTGCGACCCGGATGATGGATCGCATGGTATGGGTGCCCCTCCGCGGCATCCTCCCAGTATCCGACGATGTATCCGGTGACGTCGTCCATCAGTTCGCGGCAGGCGCGGGTTCGCTCATTGACGGAAAGCATGGCCTCAGTGTACGCCGAGACACCGAAACAGATATCGAACATTTGTTCGATATCACCCTCGGTTTTCGGGCAAGAAAGGACGGCCGGCGGCCACGTTCCGTGAGCTCGCCTGTCGGCTCGCCTGAGCCCTAAAAACGCCACCAGCGTTTTCTTAACGGGCTCAGCCTAAGGGGAAGCTGTCGGCGGCAGCCGACTGATGAGGTGACCGGACGACACGTCGCTCATCACCTCATCCGACCGGCAAAGCCGGCCACCTTCCCCTCAAAGGGGAAGGCAGAACCTTCGCACCAGCGACGCATCAGCGCTGACGTGATGCGTGTGTCATCAAGCCAGCGACGCATCAGCGCTGATCTGACGCGTGCGGCCGCAAGGCGCAGGCAACGAAGGCGTACGAAGGTACGTCGAGTTGCCTGCAACGCCGCGGACGCTCCGTCAGATCAGTGCTGGCCGTAGACGTTCTGGTAGCGGTCGTTGAGCTTATCGATGTCGGACTGGTCGATCTCGATGATGTCGCCCAGCTGACGCGCCGCCCACATCGTGTGCGCGACCTCCTCGGTCATGGCCGCGGCCTTGACCGCACCCTCCGCGTCCTTGCCGATCGTGAACGGACCATGGTTCTGCATCAGCACCGCAGGCGACTTCGGATACCTCTTCAGCGTCTCCACCACGCCCTTGCCGATCGCCTCGGAGCCGATCAGACGGAACGGACCCACCGGCACCGGGCCGCCGAACTCGTCGCCCATCATCGTCAGACCGCACGGGATGTTCTGGCCCGTCGCCGCCCACGCGGTCGCGTACGTCGAATGCGTGTGCACCACGCCGTACACGTCCGGCATGTTCCGGTAGATGTACGCGTGCGACGCGGTATCCGAGGACGGGGCCTCGGCGCCGTCGACCACGTTGCCGTCCAGATCCACCACGACCATGCTCGACGGGGTCAGGTACTCGTAGCGCAGACCCGACGGCTTGATCACGAACAGATCCGCCGTATGCAGACGCTGCGACACATTGCCCGCCGTCCACACGACCAGATTCCACTTGATCAGCTGCTGATGCAGGTTCGAGACGACCTCACGAACCTGCTTGACCTCCGCACGGACCTCGGGACCGTAATCAGCGAGAGTAGCCATGTTTGCTTCCTTTCCATCGGTGTTTCATGAAATTTCGTGGGTTGCATGTGGAGTTCGTTTCATGACGCGGCGAACTCCCGTGCGTGATCGCATGATGCGTGCGTCCGCAAGGCGCGGAGGACGAAGGCGTGCGAGGGCACGTCGAGTCCTCCGCAACGCCGCGGACGCTCCATCATGCGATCACGCCGCGCGGCTCAGGATGGGTTCCTGGACGATGCCGACCCGTTCGAACAGACCGTCGAAGTAGGCCTTGGCCTTCTTCACTTCGGCGATGGGGTCCTCGGCCTTGCTGGTCCACATCTCCACGGTGTAGCTGCCGTTGTATCCGAGTCGGTGGAAGAGGCGGAGCACGGCCTCGAAGTCGACGGTGCCGTCGCCGAAGGGGACTTCCTTGAACTGTCCGGGGAAGTCTGGGGTGACGGGCTTGGTGTCCTTGAGGTGCACGGCGACGATGCTGTCGATGTTGGATTCGATCTCGTGCGCCACGTCGTTTTCGGGCCATGCGGTGAGGTTGCCGACGTCGGGGTAGGCCTGGAGGAACGGGCTGTGGATCTGAGTCTTGAGGTAGTCGACCTTGCTCAGGGAGTTGAGGAAGGGGTCGTCCATGGTTTCGATGGAGAGCATGACCATTTTCTTGGCGGCCATCTCCACGCAGGTCTTGAGGTTTTCGATGAACCATTCGCGGCTGGATTCGGTTTTCGGCTCGTAGTAGACGTCGTAGCCGGCCATCTGGATGTTGCGTACGCCGAGGTCGACGGCGAGGTCGATGGCCTTGGCCATCATGTCGAGGGCCTTGGCTCGGATGGCGGGGTCGGCGGAGCCGAGGGGGAAGCGGCGGTGGCCGGAGAGCATGAGGGTGTTGATGCGGCTGCCGGTCTTCCACATGGCGTTGCGGAAGTCGGCGCGTTCCCGTTCGGTCCAGTCGAGGCGGGCGAGGCGTTCGTCGCTTTCGTCGACGGAGAATTCGAGGAAGTTGAAGCCGAGTTCGTGGACGAGGTCGAAGGTCTCCTCCCAGCTCAGTCCGGTGGGGAGTGCCTTTTCGTAGATGCCGACGGCGTTGACGGTCATGATGGGGTCCTTTGGGTGTGGTGTGCGGTGGCGGTCCGGACGGTTGGCGAATCGTCCGGCCGTCCGGGATGGTTCCGGATGGTTTGGGGTTTCCGGGTGTTTTGGGTATGCGGGGCCGGACCGGCGCGGCCCGCTGGAGGTTGCGGGAGCCGCGCCGGCCGGCCGGTCTGGGTGATTGAGACGGTCTCGATGGTCGAGTCGGTCTCGATCCGGGTCAGAGGCTTTCGAGGTCCTTGCCCTTGGTCTCCTGGGCGAACAGGTAGGTGATCGCGCCGATGATCAGGCAGACGCCGAAGAAGGTGAAGGCGGTGGTGATCACGGTGATGTCGATGTTCTGGGAGACGAAGTCGCCGCCGACGAGCATGCCCATGAAGGCGGGGCCGATGATCTTGGCGGTGGCGCCGATGCCGTAGCCGAGGCCGAGGCCGGTGGAGCGCACGTCGTTGGGGAACTGTTCGCCGCCGAAGGCGTTGAGGATGCCGAACACGCCGTCCGCGAAGGTCATGATGACGAGCACGGCGATGTAGAACTGCCAGCCGGAGTCGTGGAAGAACGCGGCGTAGAAGCAGCCGGCGGCGCCGATGATGCCGAAGATGAACATGGTCCAGCGCCGGCCGATCACGTCGGCGAGCCAGGCGGAGCCGAAGCGGCCGATGCAGTCGGCGACGGAGACGCCCATGAACAGGTAGGCGACCATCTGGGTGGAGAAGCCGAAGGCGTCCTTCATGAGGGTCTGGCCCCAGGACTGGATGGCGAAGCTGCCCATGATGAAGCAGAACGAGCCGATGCTGACGATAAGCAGGGACTTGAGGTGACGGCTGAACAGCACGGAGTAGCTGACCTTCTGCTGCCGTTCGACGACGGGCAGAGCGCCGACCTGGT
This sequence comes from Bifidobacterium simiarum, assembly GCF_002802905.1. Taxonomy (GTDB): domain Bacteria; phylum Actinomycetota; class Actinomycetes; order Actinomycetales; family Bifidobacteriaceae; genus Galliscardovia; species Galliscardovia simiarum. The sequence goes on along the minus strand of NZ_PEBK01000006.1, from coordinate 179,313 downwards.
CGACGGGGATCTCCATGGCCCAGGCGAGGGCTTCGCGGGCCTTGTCATCCTGGCCCTTGGTCTGGTAGAAGCGCGGGGATTCGGGTACGGCGTGCAGCCAGATGAGCAGGAGCACGGGCACGGCGCCGAGGGCGAGGAGGATGCGCCAATGCTCGCCGATGGCGCTCTGGGCGACGGAGCCGAGCAGCAGGCCGAGCGGGATGAACACGGAGGCGAGGCCGGAGAGCATGCCGCGGTGCTTGGTGGGCACGAACTCCTGGACGTACGGGATGGAGGTGATGTTGAGTCCGCCGACGCCGATGCCCACGCCGACCCTCAGCAGGGCGAGCAGCACCCAGGCACGGTCGGGCAGGAACACGGAGAGGATGGTGAACACGACGAAGCAGATCACGCACCACTGGAAGGCGTGCTTGCGGCCGAACCGGTCGGCGAGACGGCCCCACATGATCGATCCGATCACGGTGCCGAGGCCGGAGCAGGCGAGGATCACGCCGGCCTCCATGCCGGTCAGCTGCCATGCGCTGGTGAGCAGGGAGACGACGAATCCGACGAGGAACATGTCGAAGAACTCGGAGATGTTGCCGGCGATCACCAGGCCGATGATGCTTTTCTGGTGGCCGCTCAGGGGCCTGGAGTCGATCTGCTCGTAGGCGGTCAGGCTCCGGGCCTGCGCGGCGTCGTTTGCGTTGGACATGCTATGTTCCCCTTCCGGCTCAGCGGTCGATGTCGGTGCCGAGCGGGATGTTCAGCTCGCCGGGGCGGACTCGGGTCAGATCGCCCTTGTGGGTGAGCGCCACCTTGGAGGCGTACTGGCCCCACTTGACGCCGTCGCGGATGCTGCCAGACAGGTAGCCGTGGATGGTGGCGGAGACGAAGGAGTCGCCGGCGCCGGGACGGTCGATGACGTTCACCGGCGTGGTGTGGTACGGGTAGAAGCCCTCGTCGCCGCGCAGGTAGGGGCCTTCGGTGTGGTTGGTGGAGACGATGTACTTGCAGCCGAACCGGTTCTTCAGCTCGGCGGTCACCTCCTCGGGACTGCCGGTGATGCCGAACACCTTCTCCGCGTCGGCGATGGAGCAGAACAGCACGGTTGCCTCCTTGGCGATGGGTTCGAGCACCTCCCGAGCCTTTTCGCCGCTCCACAGCTTACGCCGGAAGTTCACGTCGAGGATCACCTCCACCCCTCGGCGAACGGCCTCGTCGGCGGCGTAGCGCACCACTTCGGCGGTGGTGTCGGTCAGGGCGGCGGTGATGCCGGTGAGGAAGATGACCTTGGCGTTGAGGATCTCGTCCCAGTCGTAGTCGTCGATGCCGGTGGCGCGGAAGGTGGTCCATTCGCGGTCGTAGATCACGTTGGCGGGCATCGGGTATTCGCCGGGCTCCATGAAGTACAGGGCGGTGCGGCCGCCGGGGCGACGGACCATGGTGTCCATGTGCACGCCGACGGAACGGTATTCGGCGAGGATGTAGTCGCCGAGGTCGCCCTCGGGCAGGGAGCTGGTCCACAGGGTCTGGCGGCCGAGCTGGCTGAGCAGGCCGGCGACGTTGGCTTCGGAGCAGGCGGGGTTCATGTGGACGGATCGGGTGAACATCAGGCGCTCGCCGCGTTCGACGGTGAAGCGGATCTGGCCTTCGCCGATGGTGGACAGGTCGTACTTGGGTTCGGAGGCATTCATGGCGCACTTCCTTGTGACTATAATCGTCGTTGAGAATTCTTATTGGATGAGGATTTTCGTCGTGGGCGTTCCCGGGCAGGGGAACGCCCACGTTGCGTTTCGGATGGGTTGGGTTTTCGGATGGGGCTGATGGATCCCGGTGGTCATGTGGATCGCATGAGATGGGATCGGGAGTCCGCCGGCACTCCCCCGTTGGCCTGCCGGCGGACTCGGACTCCGCGGTCCCGTTCGGGCCGGACTACTCAGGCCGGACTACTCAGGCCAGACGGTCCTGATGGTGTTCTTCAGTTCGGTGGCCGCGGCCAGTGGGTCGTCCGCCTTGACGATGCCGCGTCCCGAGATGATCACGCCGACCGGGGCACCTTCGAAGAACGGGATGTCCCTGACGTTCACGCCGCCGGTGACGGTGACGGTGAAGCCCATGGCATGCAGCTCCCTGATGCGCTCGACGTCGTCCTCGCCCCACTTGAGGGTTCCGGCGGCCTCGGCGTCGCGCGAGCGGTGGACGATGACGTGCTTGGCGCCGAGTTCCTTCCACTTGCGGGCCTTGTCGGCGTCGTAGTCCTCGCCGAGCTCGATCTGCACCTCGCCGCCGAACTCGTCGGCGACCTTGACGACCTGCTCCACGGTGGTCAGGGAGGCGCCGGCCACGACGGACACCCAGTTGGCGCCGGCCTCGAAGCAGTTGCGGGCGATGAGGGCGCCGGCCTCGGCGATGCGCACGTCGGCCAGGATCGTCTTGTCCGGGTACAGGGCGCGGATCTCACGCACGGCCCTGAGGCCTTCGGCGATGATGAGGATGGTGCCGCATTCGATCACGTCGATCTGGTCGATCGCGGCGTTGAGGGGGCGCAGGGCGCTCGGCATGTCGGTGGTGTCGAGCGCGATCTGGAGCCTGGGCTGCGCGAGCTTCTCGGTTGCTTCCGCCATCTTGGATCAGCCCTCCTTCTTGAAGGTGAAGAACTCCTGGGCGTTTTTCATGAGCAGCTTGTCGATGTATTCGCGGTCGAAGCCCTCGTCGACCATGCGCGGGCCGTCGACGGCCGGGTTGTAGTCCACGCCGGAGGTGGCGCCGTAGGCCTTCTGGTAGCCGCGCTTGCCGGAGTCGGTGCCCAGCAGAATGCGGTCGGCGAAGCCGTCCTCGTAGAAGGCGCGCAGCTCCATCATGCGGTTGGAGTCGGGCTGGTACTTGATGCGGTTGGTGCCGTCGATCTCGAGGTACACGCCGAGCTTGAGGATCTGCTCGAGGTAGTAGACGTCGGCGTTGCGCTGGATGTGGCCGATGGCGATCTGGTCGGCGGGCACGCCCAGCTCGAGGAAGCCCTCGACCTGCTCGAGGCCGCAGGTGCCGTACGTGGTGTGCGTGTTGATCGGGCAGCCGGTCTCGATGGCGGCGATGGCGGCGGCCTCCATGCACTTGCGCTCGAACTTGGTGATCTTGCCGTACGCGGTGCCGACCTTGATCACGCCGGCCTTGTACGGGGTGCGCTCGACGATCGGGCCGGAGTAGTCGTTCTTGTCGATGCCTTCGCGGATGTCGGCGATGACCAGTTCGGCGACCTTGTCGACGCTGTAGCGGTTGATCCAGTGGGACTGGGTCTCGAGGTAGACGTGCTCGCGGTGGAAGCCGGTGGCGGCGATGACCTGCAGACCGTCGACGGCCTTGGTGACCTCGGCCAGCTTGTTGAGGTCGCGGCCGCAGTTGATCGGGCACATGTCGACCACGGTGCCGCCGTTGGGGCTCCACTTCTTGGAGGCCTCGGCGAAGTAGCCGCCCTCCTCGATGGCCTTCTCGACGGAGTCGAGCTGGTGGTCGCCGTCGATGTAGACCTCGCCGGCGCCGACGCGGATCAGGTGGTCGTGGCAGTCGACCACGCCGAGGGTGCTGGGATCGACGTCGCCGAAGATGGTGCGTGCGAATGACATGGTGGTACTCCTTTGTCCTTGGTGTGTTTGCCCTTGGTGATGTCCTTGGCTTTGACAATTCATAATCTACGGACGACACGCCGCGGATTCCACCCACCCCATGAACACATGTTCACCTGAACCGTCGTTCACGACGTTAATATTCCATAAACCCTTACTCTTCACTGAAGATCAGGCCGCAAAACACCATTGCCAAACACCACGAAAGAGCGGTAGCATGAACATATGTTCAACGACGACACTTCTCTGGCCACGTCCAGCTCCCGCAGGCACATCGATCTGATCCTCAAGGTGGCCCGCGACTACTATCTCGACAACATGACGCAGGCCGAGATCGCCCGCGACATCGGCTACTCCCGTCCCACCGTCTCCCGCCTGCTCAAGGAGTCGCGCGAACTCGGCGTCGTGCACATCACCATCGGACACGCGCTGGAACGCATGAGGGTGCTCGAGGACCGCCTCAGAAAGCGCTACGGCCTCAGGTACGCCCGCGTGGCCGAAGTGGCCCCCGGCGAGGATCCGAAGCAGATCGTCCCGCGGTATGCGGCGGCGCTGTTCGCCGAGAACTGCGCGCCCGATTCGCTGATCACCGTCTCCAACGGCGGCGCCGTGGCCGCGACGGTGCGCGAGGTGCCGGTGTGCGACTGGCCGAAGGCGAACGTGGCGCAGATGATCGGCACGCTCAGCCCGGAGAACACGATGACCGACTCCCCCGACATCTGCCGCATGCTCGCCCAGCGCATCGGCGGCACGTTCACCACGCTGCCGGTGCCGATGATCCTGTCGAACCCCGAACTGGCGGACGCCATGCGCCGGGAGCCGCAGATCGCCACGGCGCTGGCGCTCGGCGACGGCGCGGACGTGGCCATCGTCGGCGTGGGCGCGGTCACCAAGGTGCGCTCCGGCCACATCTTCGACGCCTACATCGACCAGCGCAAGGCCGCCGAACTGCTCGAACACGGCGTGGTGGGCCATATCTGTGGCCACCACATCGACCGAGACGGCAACCACGTGCGCACCGAGCTGTGCCGGCGGACGATCTCCATCGACATCGAACGGCTCAAGCGCATCCCCCTGGTGATCGGCGTGGCGTGGGGGCCGCTCAAGGTGCCCGCCATCCGCGCCTGTCTGGTCGGCGGGCTGATCTCCGCGATGGTGACCGATCAGGCCACCGCCGAGGCGCTGCTGGAGTGAGCGGGACGGCGACCGAAGCCGATCCCGCACGCCGATCCCTTGCGACGCGTAAGCTACGTAGTCATACAGGCGAACAGCCCATCCGTTTTCCCTACAGCGAGGTGAACATGAAAGAACTCGAAGACCGAATCCGCGAAGAAGGCACCGTCAAGGCGGGTGACGTGCTCAAGGTGGACACGTTTCTCAACCATCAGTGCGACGTGGCCCTGTTCGACCGCATGGGCGCCGAATGGGCCGAGCATTTCAGGGACCGTCCGATCAACAAGATCCTCACGATCGAGGCCTCCGGCATCGGTATCGCCTGTTCGGCCGCCCGTCACTTCGGCGACGTGCCGGTGGTGTTCGCCAAGAAGGCGCAGTCGATCAACCTCGAGGGCGAGCAGTACGTGACCACCATCTACTCGTTCACCAAGCAGCGTGAGTTCCCGGTGATCGTGGCGAAGAAGTTCCTGTCCGCGGACGATCACGTGCTGATCATCGACGACTTCCTCGCCAACGGCAAGGCGCTGGGTGGTCTGCTCGACATCTGCGACAAGGCCGGCGCCACCGTCGAGGGCATCGGCATTGCCGTGGAGAAGGGCTACATGGGCGGTGGCGACCGGCTACGCGAACGCGGCTACGACGTCGATTCGCTGGCGATCGTCGAATCGATGGACCCGGACACCGGCGACATCGAATTCCGCGCCTGAGCCACGCAACCGGCCATGCCGGTATGATTAGGGTCCTGTCCGACGGTTTGAGAGACGTCGGGCGGGACCTTCGTGCGTCCGCGGCGGATACGGGCCGATACGGCCGATGACCGCCCATGCCGTACGCACGGGGAACGACAGATCAAGGAAGCAACGCGAAAAAGGGAATCGCATTGGAAACTGAGAAGCAGAAGAAGTCAACAACCGGCATTTCGGTCGAGGCACTGACCTCGCTGGACGCGCCGGTATCGTTCTGGAGGGGCATCCCGTTCGGCCTGCAGCATGTGATGGCCATGTTCGTGGCGAATCTCGCCCCGATCTTCATCGTCGCCTCCGCGGCGAAGATGAGCGCCGAGCAGTCGGCGGCCGTGATCCAGGCCGGCCTGCTGGTGGCGGGCCTCGGCACCTGCCTGCAGCTGTACGGCGCATGGCGCATCGGCTCGCGACTGCCGATGGTCACCGGCATCTCGTTCACCTACGTGGCGGCCGCCGTCGCGATCTGCGCCGACAAGGGCTACGGCGCCGTGGTGGGCGCGGTCATGGTCGGCGGCCTGCTCGAGCTGGCGCTGGGCCTGACGGCCCGGTACTGGCGCCGGTTCGTCCCGCCGATCGTCTCGGCCATCGTGGTCACGTCGATCGGCTTCTCCCTGCTCACCGTGGGCGCCACCAGCTTCGGCGGCGGCAGCGGCGCCAAGGACTTCGGCAGCTGGCAGAACCTCACGCTCGGTCTGGTCTCGCTGGTCGCCTGCCTCGCGTTCCAGCTGCTGATGAAGGGCACCGCCAAGCAGCTGTCCGTGCTGTTCGGCCTCGTCGTCGGCTACGTGACCGCCATCGCCATGGGCAAGGTCGACTTCTCCGGCTTCAGCCATCTCGCCATCGTCTCCGTGCCGCAGTTCATGCCGTTCCGTCCCGAGTTCGACTGGGGCGCGATCATCTCGATCGGCCTGCTGTACGTGGTCTCCTCCGTGGAGGTGCTCGGCGACACCGCGGCCCTCACCAAGGTCGGCCTCGACCGTCTGCCCACCGAACGCGAGACCGCGGGCGCCATCGCCGGCGACGGCCTGATCTCCTCGGTCTCCGGCCTGTTCGGCTGCCTGCCGCTGACCAGCTTCGCGCAGAACATCGGCCTAGTGGCCATGACCAAGGTCGTCAACCGCAAGGTGATCCTCTCCGGCGGCGTAATCCTGATCCTCGCCAGCTTCGTGCCGGCCATCGCCGAGGTGTTCAACTCGCTGCCGCAGGCCGTACTCGGCGGATGCACGATCATGATGTTCGGCAACATCATCCTCTCCGGCTTCCAGATGATCTCCGAGGCGGGCTACTCGCAGCGCAACATCACCATCGCGGCGCTCAGCCTCACCATCGGCATCGGCTTCACCCAGGTGAGCGACATCTTCGTGCACTTCCCGGCCCTGTTCCAGCAGATCTTCGCCTCGAACTGCATCGCCGTGGCCTTCGTGGTGGCCGTGATCCTCAACGCCGTGCTGCCGAGCGAGGACCACTTCCTCTCCGCGCCCAGGGAATCCGACGGCGACGGGCAGACCGCGGACGACGCCGAAAGCAAGTGACGGCCAGGAACATGTGACACCCGGGCATCAGTGACGGAAATCCACGTCGCACCCCGTCATCCGATCCCCCGTCATACGATCCCCTCCGGCACGGTTCCGGAGGGGATTTTTCATGCCCTCGGACGGTTTCGCGGACCCATGTCGCGCGGATCATGCCAAATACCGGCAACCGGTTCCCGCCGTTCGGGGTCCGACCGGTTACTATGGGCGTTGTAACGCTTCGGGCGGATCCGCGCGATCATCGATGACCGCTCCCGGCCGGAGCCCATCCACACACAAAGGAGTTATGGATATGGACGTCAGGAAGGTCGTCGTCGCCGGAGGCGGCGTGCTGGGAAGCCAGATCGCCTATCAGTGCGCCTACAAGGGGTTCGACGTGACGGTATGGCTCAGAAGCGAGGCCTCGATCGGCCGCGCGAAGCCGAAGTTCGATCGTCTGCTCGGCATCTACCAGGGCACGCTCGAGGCGATGAAGACGAACCCCGCCGCCTACTGCCGCGGACTCGCCCCAAAGGACGCGACGCCGGAGCAGCTCGACGGGCTCAAGGCCCGGGCGCAGCAGGCCCATGACGGCATCGTATACACGACGAGCTACGAGGAGGCTGCAGCCGACGCCGATCTGGTGATCGAATCGATCTCCGAGAACCCGCAAGACAAGATCGCCTTCTACACCGAGATGGCGAAGCATCTGCCCGAGAAGACCGTGATCGTCACGAACTCCTCCACGATGCTGCCCAGCGCGTTCGCCGAGTACACCGGGCGCCCCGAACGGTATCTGGCGCTGCATTTCGCCAACGAGATCTGGCGCAACAACACGGCCGAGATCATGGGACACCCCGGCACCGACCCCGTCGTATACGATGCCGTGGTCGAGTTCGCGGAGCGGATCGGCATGATCCCGCTCAAGCTGCACAAGGAGCAGCCGGGCTACATCCTCAACAGCCTGCTCGTGCCGTTCCTCAGCGCGGCCGAGGCGCTGCTGGCCACCGACGTGGCCGACGTGGAGACCATCGACAAGACGTGGATGCTGGCCACCGGAGCACCCCTCGGCCCGTTCCGCATCCTCGACGTCGTAGGACTGACCACCGCCTACAACATCGGCATGCTGGATCCGCGCGCCAAGGATCCGGACAGCGTGCAGGGCAAGGTGGCCGCACTGCTCAAGCGGTACATCGACGAAGGCAAGACCGGCATCAACGCCGGCGAGGGCTTCTACAAGTACGGCAAGTGACCGGCAAGTGACCGTCGATGGCAAGTGACGTCGACGGTCCAGGTCAGTCCGTCAGTCCAACGAGGCGCCGCCGTCGACGTCGATGGTCTCACCGGTGATGAAGCCGGCCTCGGGGGCGGCGAGGAACAGCACCGCGCGGGCGATCTCCTCCGGCTCGGCCGCGCGCTTGATCCGCATGCCCGAGATGATCGCCGCACGCTTCTCGTCGCTCATCGAGTCGGTCATCGGCGTGTGGGTGAGGCCGGGCATGATCGCGTTGACGGTGATGCCCTGCGGCGCGTATTCACGGGCCGCACCGCGGGTGAGCGTGGCGACGCCGGCCTTGGAGGCGCCGTAGGCCACGTTGCCGAGGTATCCGCCGCCGTGCTTCGCCGCGATCGACGAGATGTTGACGATGCGGCCGTATCCGTTGTCGGCCATGTGCGGCGCCGCGTGGATGATGTTGAGGAACTGGGCCCTGAGGTTCACCGCAAGGATGCGGTCCCACTGCTCCGGGGTGACCTCCTGCAGCGGCTGGGTGAGGATGATGCCCGCGTTGTTGACGAGGATGTCCGCACCTCCCCATCGGTCGGCGATGACCTGATGGATGCCGGCCACCACCTCGTCGTCGGCGACGTCGCCGACGACCGGCATCGCCTCTCCCCCACGCTCGGCGATCACGGAGACGGTGTCGCGTGCGGTGTCGGCGTTGATGTCGTTCACCGCGACGCGTACGCCCTTGCCGGCCAGGGCGAGGGCGATGGCACGTCCGATACCCTGACCGGCGCCGGTCACCAGCGCCGTCTGCTCCTCCCACTGCCGTATGCTCTGCCGCGTGTTCCGTTCGTCATCCGTCATCATTCGCTCCTTACGGACATGGATCATACCGGTCCGGCTCATGCCATCATCGTGCGCCGATCGCCGTATATGCCGATCGCCATATGTCATCACCATTGAACCACCCGGGAACAGAAAAAGGGCCACGGCTTTCACACCGTGGCCCTTTCGCGTGTGACTCTTCGCGTCACACGGCGATGGCGGACGATCGGATCATCACTGGGCGGTGACGGCGGTCAGTGCCACGGTGTTGATGATGTCCTCGACGTTGGCGCCGCGGGACAGATCGTTCACCGGCTTGTTCAGGCCCTGCAGCACCGGGCCGATGGCCAGGGCGCCGGAGGAGCGCTGGACGGCCTTGTAGCCGATGTTGCCGGCGCACAGGTCGGGGAACACGAACACGTTGACGTGACCGGCGACGTCGTTGCCCTTGGCCTTGGTGGCCGCCACGACCGGCGACCAGGCGGCGTCGAACTGGATGGAGCCGACGACGTCAAGGTCGGGGGCGTTCTGCTTGACGATGGAGGTGGCCTCCTCGACCAGATCCACGTCCGGGCCCTTGCCGGAGCCGAGGGTGGAGTAGGACAGCATGCCGACCTTCGGGTCGATGCCGAAGGCCTTGGCGGTCTCGGCGGACTGGATGGCGATCTCGGCCAGCTGCTCGGCGTTCGGGTTGAGGTTGATGGCGCAGTCGGCGAACACGGCCACGTGATCCTTGAAGCACATGAGGAACGCGCCGGAGACGAGCTTCTGGCCGGGCTTGGTCTTGATGACCTGCAGGGCCGGACGCACGGTGTTGGCGGTGGAGTTGATGGAGCCGGAGACGAGGCCGTCGGCCTTGCCGAGCACCACGAGCATGGTGCCGAAGTAGCTGGCGTCGGTCAGCTGCTTGCGGGCCTGCTCCGGAGTCATGCCCTTCTTGGCGCGAAGCTCGCAGAGCTTTTCGGTCATCGGGGCGAGGACCTCCTCGTCGTTCATGGACTGGAAGCTGGCTTTCTCGAGGGAGTTGAGGCCGAGCTCCTTGCCGCGGGCGAGGATCTGATCCTTCTCGCCGACGATGATCAGGTTGACGATGTCGCGCTCGAGCAGGTAGTCGGCGGCCTTGATGATGCGGTCCTCCTCGCCCTCGGGCAGGACGATGGTCTTCTTGGCGGCCTTGGCCTTGTTGAGCAGGTCGGTCTGGAAGGCGTACGGGGTGACGGGCTGCTCGAAGCTCTGGTTCAGGGCGGCCAGCACCTGGGCGGCGGGGGCGTGGGATTCGAAGTCGGCGAGGGCGGCGTCGGCCTCCTCCTTGGTGCCGCAGTCGTGGGCCGGGACGGTCCACACCGGGGCGGGGTACTCGGAGAGCGCCTCCTTGACGGCTTCGGCCTTGTCATCGGCGGTGCCGGTGACGAACACGCCGGCGACGGTCTGTCCGGCGTCCTTGACGCTCTTGGTGCAGGCCTCGACGGTGGCCTGCACCTGCTTGGCGTCGCGGGACAGACCGCAGACGGCGAGGAAGACGGGGGCCTTGAGATCGGCGGCGACGGCGGCGTTGAAGGAGAAGGCCTCGGGATCGAACACGCTGGACTTGTCGGTGCCGACCACGACGACGGCTTCCGGATCGACTTCGGCGACGGCGGCGGAGTACTTACGGACGATGTCACCGCGGGCGCCTTCCTTGTCCTCGCGGGCGGCGCACGGACACACGCCCACGGCCTGCTCACGGCTCTGGCCGGCGTTGGCGGCCTCGAGCAGCACGTCGGTGAAGGTGTCCTTCTTGCAGACGGCCGGGCGGAACACGCCGGTCTTGTACTGGGAGGCAAGGGCGGAGATCACGCCATAGGCGACGACGTTGCGGCCATTGGCGGCTTCCGGGCTAGCGATGTACACACTGGTAAGACTCACGGTCAAACTCCTTATGCATGTGGTCATCAGTCGGTGGGACTGAGGTGCGGCAACATTGCATTGCAACCATTGATCATTCTAAGTTCGCGCATTGACCTCGCACGGTTGTTGACCATTGTTGCCGTCATTTGCCCGAAGCCGTGCAATCGATGGCATCGACGACGGAAAACCCTTGGAACGACTGGAATGACAACGAAAAGGCCCCTTCCCAAAACTCGGGAAGGGGCCTTTTCAGGCTCTGATCAGAGCCTAGTAACGAATCAGATTGTGATCAATCTCACTCGTTGTCGCCGGCGGTGGCGGCGGTGGCGGAGATGGCGCCAGCCTTGTTGGCGTCAACGCCGTGCCACACCCAGTCGGTGTAGTCCGGGTGATCGTAGCCGTTGTCGACCGCGAAGTTGAAGGCTTCGATGCGGAAGTCCTCGAGCTTCTTGATCTCGTCGGCGTACTTCTCAGCATCGACCATGCGCAGGGCCTCGGCGGTCAGCTCGTAGCGGTCGATGTTGTTCACGCGAACCATGTCGTACGGGGTGGTGGTGGAGCCCTGCTCCTCGTAGCCGTGGACGTTGAAGTTGTCGTGGTTCGGGCGATCGTAGATCAGACCACGCACGTCGTGGGCGTAGGAGTGGTAGGCGAACAGGACGGGCTTGTCGGCGGTGAAGAGCTCGGAGAACTCCTCGTCGGACAGGGCCTCGTCGTTGTCCTTGGCGGACTGCAGGCTCAGCAGATCAACCACGTTGACGACCTTGAACTTGATGCCCAGATCGGCCAGCTTGTCGGCGGCGGCCATGATCTCCTGGGTCGGGACGTCGCCGGCGGAGGCCAGCACGACATCGACATCGTCGTTGGAGTCCACGTTGGAGGCCCACTTCCACTCGGCGGCACCCTTCTCGAGCTCGGCGCGAGCCTCGTCGAGGGTCAGCCAGGTGGCGGCCGGCTGCTTGCCGGCGATGATGGCGTTGATCTTGTTGGTGGACTTGTAGCACTTCTCGCCCACGGCCAGCAGCATGTTGGCGTCGGCGGCGAAGTAGATGCCGATCACGTGATCGTTGTTGTAGCACTTGTTCAGCAGCAGGGAGGTCACACCCGGATCCTGGTGGGAGAAGCCGTTGTGATCCTGACGCCACACGTGGGAGGTGACGAGCAGGTTCAGGGAGGCGATCGGCTTGCGCCACGGGATCTCGCGCACGGTGGCCTCGAGCCACTTGGCGTGCTGGTTGAGCATGGAGTCGATCACGTGCACGAAGGACTCGTAGGAGCTCCAGATGCCGTGACGACCGGTGAGCAGGTAGCCCTCCAGGAAGCCTTCCATCTGGTGCTCGGAGAGCTGCTCGACGACCTGACCGGTGACGGCCATGTGCTCATCGACCTGCTCCGACAGGTAGCCGGCGTCCCACTGCTTGTTGGTGACCTCGTAGGAGGCCTGCAGACGGTTGGACGCGGTCTCGTCCGGTCCGAAGATGCGGAAGGAGTCCGGGTTGTTCTTGATGACGTCGCGGGTGTACACGCCGAGACGACGGGTGGCCTCGAGCTGGCCCCAGCCGTGGCCGTACTTGGCGACTTCCTTGACCTCGTAGTCCTCGAGCTTCGGCAGCTTCAGGTCCTCGCGGATGCGGCCGCCGTTGGCGTTCGGGTTCTCGCCGATGCGCAGTTCGCCCTGCGGCATGAACTTGGTGACCTCGGGGCGGATGGCGCCCTTGTCGTCGAACAGCTCCTCGGGCTTGTAGGACTGCAGCCACTTCTTGAGCACGTTGAAGTGCTCCTCGGTGTCGCGGGCGGAGGCCAGCGGCACCTGGTGGGAACGCCAGGAGCCCTCGGTCTTCTTGCCGTCGATGAACTTCGGGCAGGTCCAGCCCTTCGGGGTGCGGAAGATGATCATCGGGTAGAACGGACGGTGCACGTCGTCGGTGTTGGCCGTGGCCTTGATGTCGCAGATCTCGTCGAAGACGGTCTCGAACAGCTCGGCGAAGCGGCGGTGGATCGACAGGTGGTCCTCGTCGTCGAAGCCGGCGACGAACTCGTACGGCTCGTAGCCCATGCCGTGGAAGAACTCGTGCAGCTCCTCGTCGGAGATGCGGGAGAGGATCGTCGGGTTGGCGATCTTGTAGCCGTTGAGGTGCAGGATCGGCAGCACGATGCCGTCGGTGCGCGGGTTGACGAGCTTGTTGGACTGCCAGCCGGTGGCCAGCGGGCCGGTCTCGGCCTCGCCGTCGCCGACGATGCAGGGCACGAACAGGCTCGGGTTGTTCATCACGGCGCCGTAGGCGTGGGACAGGGCGTAACCCAGCTCGCCACCCTCATGGATGGAGCCCGGGGTCTCCGGAGCGTAGTGGGAGGGGATGCCGCCCGGGTAGGAGAACTGGCGGAAGAACTTCTGCAGGCCAGCTTCGTCCTTGGTGATCTTCGGGAAGTATTCGGTGTAGGTGCCGTCGATGTAGGACTGGGAGGTGCCGGCGGGGCCACCGTGGCCCGGTCCCATGATGATGACCGTGTTCTGCTGGTGGTCAGCGATCAGACGGTTGATGTGGCCGATGAGGAAGTTCAGGCCCGGGGTGGTGCCCCAGTGGCCGACCAGGCGGTGCTTCACATCCTCACGGGTGAAGGGCTCCTTCATCAGCGGGTTGCTGCGGAGGTAGATCTGGCCGATGGAAAGGTAGTTGGCGACTCGCCAATACTTGTCAACGGCTTCCAGGGTGTCCTCGGAAACGGGAGCGTTGAGCTTCTTCCAGGGGGTGCCAATAACAGGACTCGTCATGTGTACTCCTGTACTTCTGCACAGTATGTGCGATCGGTTATTTTCTCGGGACCGAATCCCTTGTGCCCGTTGAATTGGAACGTGCAATAGGAACTCATTCCCAATTGCCTTCCACAGTAGGGGAACGATCGGACTTTATCCGCGGACGATGTTCGTTTCGATGTTCTGTTTTGTTGGAAAACTTTTCATAGCAGAGCGGTATTTGTGAAGTCGGATCGGCTGTGAAAAAGCTGGGAGACATTGGGAAATGAACGGTTTCCGGTTGCCGTCATTTGCATTGAAATCGAAAAAATGATCACGCGAATCTGCGCAAGCGCTGTTACGAATCGTCTGGCGTGTCGTTAACGAAGCGGACACAATGAAGTGGGGAGATGTGCCCGCAACCGTACCGGATCAGCGACCGGCGACGCCGCCGGAAACATGCGCCAACGTTGTTTTCATATTGTTATGCGACGCCCAGATGTCGCCATCGGCGGACATAATCGACACATCCAATACATCCCCGCAAATCCAATCAATCGGGAGGATTATCCATGGCCAAAGGTCCGGTTCTCGTCGTCGACTTCGGCGCACAGTACGCCCAGCTGATCGCACGCCGCGTGCGCGAGGCACACGTCTATTCCGAGCTGGTCCCCCACTCCATGCCCGTCGACGAGATCCTCGCCAAGGATCCGCAGGCGATCATCCTGTCCGGAGGCCCCGCCTCCGTATTCGAGCCGGGCGCCCCCGGCATCGACAGGAAGATCTTCGACGCCGGCGTCCCCGTGCTCGGCATCTGCTACGGCTTCCAGGTGATGGCCCACGAGCTCGGCGGCGACGTCGACAAGGCCGCCCTCGGCGAATACGGCAAGACCCCGGCCGTCATCACCGACGCCGAAGGCATCCTCGAAGGCTCCCCCGCCGACCAGAACACCTGGATGAGCCACGGCGTCGCCGTCAACACCGCCCCCGAAGGCTTCAAGGTGCTCGCCCACACCGCCGGCGCCCCCGTCGCCGCCATGGCCGACGAATCCCGCAAGCTCTATGGCGTGCAGTGGCACCCCGAGGTCAAGCACACCCCGCTCGGCCAGAACCTCATCGAAAACTTCCTCCACCACTGCGCCGGACTGCCGAACAACTGGGACTCCGCCGGCATCATCGACGAGCAGGTCAGGAAGATCCGCGAACAGGTCGGCGACGCCGAAGTGATCTGCGGCCTGTCCGGCGGCGTCGACTCCGCCGTCGCCGCGGCCCTCGTCCACAAGGCCATCGGCGACCAGCTCACCTGCGTCTTCGTCGACCACGGCCTGCTCCGCAAGGGCGAAGTCGAACAGGTCAAGCACGACTTCGTCGCCGCCACCGGCATCCGACTCATCACCGTCGACGCCGTCGACGACTTCCTCACCGCCCTCAAGGGCGTCTCCGAACCCGAACGCAAGCGCAAGATCATCGGCGAAAAGTTCATCCGCACCTTCGAAAAGGCCCAGCGCCAGGTGCTCGAAGAAGCCGGCGCCCGCGGCAAGGAAGTCAAGTTCCTCGTCCAAGGCACCCTCTACCCCGACGTCGTCGAATCCGGCGGCGGCGACGGCGCAGCCAACATCAAGAGCCACCACAACGTCGGCGGCCTGCCCAAGGACCTCAAGTTCCAGCTCATCGAGCCCCTGCGCACCCTCTTCAAGGACGAGGTCCGCGCCATCGGCACCGAACTCGGCCTCCCCGACGAAATCGTCTGGCGCCAGCCCTTCCCCGGCCCCGGCCTCGGCATCCGCATCATCGGCGAAATCACCAAGGACCGCCTCGACCTCCTCCGCGAAGCCGACGCCATCGCCCGCGAGGAACTCACCAAGGCCGGCCTCGACCGCGACATCTGGCAGTGCCCCGTCGTCCTCCTCGCCGACGTCCACTCCGTCGGCGTCCAAGGCGACGAACGCACCTACGGCTCCCCCATCGTCCTCCGCCCCGTCTCCTCCGAAGACGCCATGACCGCCGACTGGTCCCGCCTCCCCTACGATGTCCTCGCCTCCATCTCCACCCGCATCACCAACGAATGCCGCCAGATCAACCGCGTGGTGCTGGATTGTACTTCCAAGCCCCCGGCAACCATCGAATGGGAGTGATGTGATGACGGAGCGTTAGCCGCGTTGCGGGAGACTCGACGTACCTTTGTACGCCTTCGTCTCCCGCGCCTTGCTACCGCACGCGTCATCACATCACTCCTTGGCGACGAACATTCCTATTCGTTACTCCTCGGTCGACGTACCTTTGTACGCCTTCATGTCCCACGCCTTGCTACCGCACGCATCAGGACATTTCATCTCAATCGGTTCAACATGCATCGCCGAATTTCATGAAGCGTACAGTGATGGTGTATCGAGACTGAAATGAAGATAAGGACCTGCTTGCCATCGCGGCGGCGGGTCCTTTTTGTATGCCCATGCGTTGAACGCCGCGATCCGCGACAGTCCATCCCCGATCCCCCGGCATGTCATCCCTCCGAACGATTGGGTCATCGGATGGTTACCGGGTAACCTGTAGGCAAGAGGTTACCGAGTAACCACTATCAGGTAACCACTACCGAATACCCGCCTGCATCCGCCAATCGATCGGAGAACGCGATGGCCATCAAGGAAGCATTGCTGGCGCTGCTGCAACGAAGCCCCGCCAGCGCCTACCAGCTCAAGAAGGAATTCGACGCCACCACCAGCGAGACCTGGCCGCTCAACATCGGCCAGGTCTCCACCACCCTGCAACGACTGCACCGGGACGGCCTGATCGAGCAATGCCCGGACGAAGCGTCCGACGCCATCAAAGAAGCCGCGGCCACGACGACGGCCGTCGACCCGCATGCGACAGGCCACGTCACGGCACCGTCCCGCACCGCGACGACCAGCCGCGTCAGAACCCAGCCGACCGCGGTATGGCGGCTGACCGACACCGGCCGCGAGGCCGTGTCGCAATGGTGGAGCACGCCGGTCACCATCGAGCAGCGGGGCCGCGACGAACTGGTCATGAAACTGGCGTTCGCCGTGTCCACGCCGGGCGTGAACGTCACAGCACTCATCCAACGCCAGCGCTCAGCGCTGCAACGACTGCTGCACGACGTCACCCTCGCCCGCCGGGCCCTGCCCCAAAACGACATCGCCGGCCTGCTGGTGCTCGACCACCACATCTTCGCCACCGAAGCCGAACTGCGCTGGCTCGACACCATCGACGAACACCGCCTGCGAGCGCGCATATAGCCGGACGGCGGCTCCCCCGCTCCCGGTCATTCCCTCTGCTCCCGGTCATCCCCTCCACTTGGATAGAAACGAGACGATCATGGTCACTTCACGATTCGGGCAGCCGCACGATGTCTCCTCCGCACCTGCCCCGTCCTTTTCCTCCTCTTCTCAATCGTCGCCTCATCAATCGTCGTCTTCGCAGTCGTCGTCCGGTTCCTCCGTACGGCCGGTTCTTGTCATGCAGGACGTTTCCCGCGTCCATGGCGAGGGTGCCAGACGGGTCGAGGCGCTGCTACATGCGAATCTCGTACTGCATCCGGGCGAGTTCGTGGCGATCATGGGTCCCAGCGGTTCGGGCAAGTCGACGCTGCTGAATCTTGCCGGCGGATTGGATACGCCCACCGGTGGCCGGGTGCTTGTCGAGGGACGTGATCTGGCCACGCTGAACGCTGCGGGGCGCGCGGCGGAGCGGCGTCGTTCCATCGGCTATGTGTTTCAGGATTTCAATCTGCTGCCCGGTCTGACGGCTCGGGAGAACGTGCAGTTTCCCTTGGAGTTGGATGGGTGGGGCGCGCGCCGGGCCGCGGCCTCGGCGTTGCGTGCCCTTGACGAGGTGGGTGTGGCCGAGTTGGCGGATCGGCTTCCCGAGGATATGTCCGGCGGTCAGGCGCAGCGAGTGGCCATTGCCCGGGCGTTGGTGGGTGAGCGTCGTCTGCTGCTGGCCGATGAGCCGACCGGCGCGTTGGATTCCCATGCCGGCACTGCGATCCTCGAGGTGTTGCGTCGTCGGGCCGATGACGGCGCCGCCGTGCTGTTGGTCACGCATGAACCACGGTTTGCGGCGTGGGCCGATCGTACGGTGTTCCTGCGTGATGGCCGTATCGTCGACGATACGGGTCCGTCGGACGTGGACATGCTGTTGGATGCATCGTCGATCGGGGGTGCGTGATGGCACGGGTACGTCAGAGTCATGGATTCGCAGGCGGGCCCGTGGCCGTCATCATCACGGTTCTGCGCCGCTGGCGTCCCGTCCTTTGCATGGGGTGGCGTGATGCCGTGCGCCATAGGGCCCGTACGGTTTTCTCCGTGCTGCTGATCATGCTGCCGGTGACCGCGTTGATCGCGGGGATCGCCATGACCACGGCGGTGGCGGCCAATCGCGAGCGCACGTTGGAGACCATTCCGGCCGGTGCTCAGGCCGTGATCACCGCCACGGCGGTCACGCGGTCGAATCAGCCGTTCCCACAGCTTCCCGAGGGTGCGTCGGGCGTGTGGATCGATGATGTCGGTCAGGTGCCGGCGACGGCGGATGAGATGCTTCGATGTCTGCCTGAGGGTACCGTGCTGCTGCCGTTCTATCAGTCGCGGAGGCTGCTGGCGACCACTGGTACGTCCATGCGGCCCGGGGAGCAGAGCGAGGCCGGCGCCCGGGTGGCCGTTTCGGGTCGGACCATTGCCTCCACCACCACGGTCACGATGACCGAGGCCGGCGGCGAGGCGTTGCGTCGGCTGATGCCCGCGACGTCGTCGGGTAGGATGCCGCGGAATGGTGCCGAGATCGTGGTGTCCACGGCGCTGGCTGATCGGCTGCGTCTTGCGGTGGGCGATACGGTGACGTTCACCGCTCCCCCGTTTCAGGGGTACATGGATACCAGCGGGCGCATCGATGACGTGATCGAGGATTCCCAGCGTGCGTGGCGTGTTTCGGGTCTGGTCCGTGACGATGACAGTCGCGCATGGGGTCTTGCCGGTTGGATGTCGACGATGGTGGAGCGGGACCATGCGGGTGTTGACGGGCATTATCTGGCGGTGGGCGCCCGTCCGATCACGTGGGGTCAGGTCAGAAGGCTCAACGCCCTGCAGGCGTTCGCCGTGTCGCGTCATGTGCTGACGGACGGGTATCCGGCTGCGGGCGACCGATATCCGGTGAGGCTCGATCCGAGGGTGGTGCTGGACCGGACCGTGTCTTTGGGCATTGCGGCGCTGCTGGGTGCCGCGACGATGCTGTGTCTGGTCACGCCGGCGTTTTCGGTGTCCGCCGACCAGCAGCGGCGGACGCTCGGTCTGGCGGCGGCCTCCGGTGCCGGGCCTCGTGATCTTAGGCGCATCGTCACTTCGCAGGGTATCGTCATCGGCCTGATCGGCGGCGTATTGGGCACGCTGCTGGGTGTTGCCGTCATGATGCTGGTGGTTCCGCGGTATCGGTCGATCAGCGTCGGAGAGACCCTGGGGTCGTTTCCGTGGCCGATGCTCGGTCTGACGCTGCTGATGGCCGTGGCGATCGGCTATGTGGCCACGCTGTTGCCGGCTCGGAGGGTCGGCCGGCTGAATCCGGTGGATGCGTTGAAGGACAATCCGTCCGAATCCTTTCGTTCGCCCCGTCGGCGTCGGGTGGCGACGATCGCCCTGCACGCTTCCGGCCCTGTGCTGATCGTCGGAGCCGTGGCCTGCGGCGCGGCCAGTCTGACGCTGCCGATCCCCCATCTTGATCGTGGTGGGTCTGCGACGGTGCCGATGCTGCTGTTGGCCGCCTGCGTCACGCTGACGGTCGTCGGCCTGATCCAACTGGTACGCTCTCTTGCCGCCGCGTCGTCCGTTCTGGGCGGGAACGCGCCGCTGTCGCTGCGGCTGGCGTTGCGTGACGCGTCCCGGCATCATCACCGATTCGTGCCGGCCGCCACTGCGGTGCTCGTTACGGTGACCATGGCGTCGTATTCCCTGACCTTGGTGGGATCGACCTTCGCCAACGCCCGCGACAACACCGGTGAGGCGGTCGTCGGCGACCATGCCATGATCGTGAGCGCCAGCGTGCCGATCAGCAACGACTATGATCGGATGGTCGTCGCCGATGCCGTCGACGCGCTCGCACGGCAATATCCGGTCAGCGCGCATCAGCCTCTGTATGCGGCGGCCATGCCCAAGGCCGACTACGGTGCCGACCGGCAGGGGATGCGGCGGAACGAATCACGGCGGCTGCCCGTCGCCCGGGCGCTGCTGCCCCGATCGGCGCCGGAGTGCTCCGACGATCAGGGGCAGGACACCGCTTCCGTCATCTATCCGGGCGCCCCGGTACGCTGCGTGGATTTCTCCGCGGCGAACCCCCGTTCCATGCACGGCATCAGCATGATCAACGCCGACACCGAGATGCTGGTCGTCAGCGGCGACGCCATGCGCCTGTCCGGCTATCCGGATGCGGAACGGATGGCCAGGACGATCGAGGCCGGCGGCGTGGTGGTGAACGATGCGGCGCAGGTGGTCGACGGCAGGGTCGAGCTGGCCGTCGCGCCATGGTCGTCCGGACTGCCAGACCGAAACAATGCGACCCGCATCGTATCCAAGCGGGCCGTGTTCGTCCGCGGATTCTATCCGCTGGCCATGAGCGAGCGGACGGCACGGGGACTGGGATTCACCGAGTTCCGGTATATCGGCGAATACGTGGATTTCGCACCCCGATCAGGATTCATGTCCGGATTCATGACGATGGACGGGGCGATCGCCTCCGTGCGATCCGACCATCCGCTGGTGCAGACGACCGAGTATCGCGGGCTGCGGGACGCTCCGATCGCGCTGCTGCCTACGGCGCTGCTGGCGGCGTTCGCCCTGGTGGCGACCACGGTCTCGCTGCTGCTGGCCCGCACGCAGACCCGGCGGGACATGGCCACCATGCATGCGGTGGGCGCCTCACCCGGGTTCCTCAGACGTCTGGGATTCGCCCAGTCCGGTCTGATCCTGCTGACCGGCATACCGGCCGGCATGGCGGCGGGACTGGCGCTCGGATGGTTCCATGTGGCGTGGAACCGGCGTATCGGCCTCGACGGGGCGTGGCTGCACACCGATCCGGTCTGGCCGGTGCAGGCGATGCTCGTCACGGGCATCGTCGCGCTCGCCCTGCCTCTGGCGGCCGCGGTGACCGGACCGCCGCGCGACCTGACCAGACGGATGATCGACTGACCGGAGGACGGGACCGTCTGTCAGACAGAAGTCCGCCCGACCGGCAGGCAGACACCGGAACGGCCGGCGGAACCGGCAATCCCCGGCCCCTTCCGCGTGGAGGATCGGGGATTTCGCTATAATCCGTAGATCACCACGAGCCGTTCGAGAAGGGACCCCGCCCATGCGACAGGGATTTGACAACGACAAGTACATCGAGCTGCAGGCCGACAACATCCGCCGGCGCATCGCGCAGTTCGGCGGCAAACTGTATCTGGAATTCGGCGGCAAGCTCTTCGACGACTACCATGCCTCGCGCGTGCTGCCCGGGTTCGAGCCCGACGTCAAGTTCCGCATGCTCCGCAGTCTCGCCGACGACGTGGAGATCGTCATCGCCGTCAACGCCAACCACATCGAGAAGGCCAAGGTCCGCGGCGATCTCGGCATCACCTACGACGAGGACGTGCTGCGTCTGATCGACGTGTTCCGCTCCCACGGGTTCCTCGTCGGCTCGGTGGTGCTCACCCAGTACGCCGGCCAGAGCGCCGCCGACGCCTACCGCCGCCGTCTCGAAGGCCTCGGCATCACCTGCCGTCTGCACTATCCGATCGCCGGATACCCGCACGACATCGAGCACATCGTGTCCGACGACGGCTACGGCCGCAACGACTACATCGAAACCAGCCGGCCGCTCGTCGTCGTCACCGCCCCCGGCCCCGGCTCCGGCAAGCTCGCCACCTGCCTCTCCCAGCTCTACCATGAGCACCGTCGCGGCATCAGGGCCGGATACGCCAAATACGAGACCTTCCCCGTGTGGAACCTGCCGCTGAACCATCCGGTGAACATCGCGTACGAGGCCGCGACCGTGGACCTCGACGACGCCAACATCATCGACCCGTTCCACCTCGAGGCGTATGGCGAGACCACCGTCAACTACAACCGCGACGTCGAGGCGTTCCCCGTGCTGAAGGCCATGATGGAGCGGATCATGGGGTCCAGCCCCTACGCCAGCCCCACCGACATGGGCGTCAACATGGTCGGCTTCGCGATCAGTGACGATGAGGCCTGCCGCGAGGCGTCCCGCATGGAGATCGTGCGCCGCTACTTCGCCGCCGCCGACGCCTTCAAACGCACCGGCGACGGGCTGGAGCAGGTGGAGCGGCTCCGGTCCATCATGAAGAAGGCCGGTGTGGACGAGGATCTCTCCCCGGCGCGCGGGGCCGCGCTCGACAAGGAACGGGCCACCGGGGCCCCGGCCGGAGCCATGGTGCTGCCGGACGGCCGCGTGGTCACCGGAAAGACCGGGGACCTGCTGGGAGCCGCCAGCGCCCTGCTGATGAACGCCCTCAAGGCGGTGACCGGCACCGACGACGAACTGACCGTGATCGACGACGCGGCCATCGAGCCGATCTGCCGGCTCAAGACGGATCACCTCAACAGCGCGAACCGGCGACTGCACTCCGACGAGACCCTGATCGCCCTGTCGATCACCAGCGCGACCAGTCCGGTCGCCTCCCGGGTGATCAACGGGCTGGAGCGCCTTCGCGGCTGCGACGCGTTCTTCTCGGTCATCATCTCCCCCACCGACATCGACCTGTACCGCAGGCTGGGCATCAACGTGTGCTGCGAGCCGAAGTACGAGCGCACGGGCCTCTACCACCGGTAGTCCCGCCTGCGCAGGATCGTGACGGCCGCCGCAACGGTTTGTGACCTTGATCACAAACCGTCCCCACAGCCGCCCGCAATCCGTCCATGAACCATCCGACGCGATGAAAATCCCGGTCCATGATTGGCGGAATGTAGCCACCGACGAGTAATCTCTACCAAGGAAGTGGAGCACGACGCTCCCCAAACACAACAATGGAGGAAGCCCACAATGGCGAAAACCGTCCTTGTCATCAATTCCGGTTCCAGCTCGATCAAGTACCAGCTGGTGGATCTCGAAACCGGCGAAGGCATCGCGTCCGGTCTGGTCGAGAAGATCGGCGAGCCGATCGACGGCAACTACAAGCACGAGTACAAGGGTGAGAAGCACAAGCTCACCGAGCCGATCCACGACCACGAGCAGGGTCTGAAGCGCGTCCTCGGCTTCTTCAAGGAGTACGGCCCGGACCTCGACGAGTCCGGCATCATCGCCGTCGGCCACCGCGTGGTGCAGGGCGGCTCCATCTTCCCGAACCCGGCCCTCGTCAACGACAAGACCATCGGCAAGGTCAAGGACCTCGCCGTGCTCGCCCCGCTGCACAACGGCCCCGAGGCCAAGGGCGCCGAGGTCATGCGCTCCCTGCTGCCCGACGTGCCGCAGGTCTTCGTGTTCGACTCCTCCTTCTTCTTCCAGCTGCCCAAGGAGGCCAGCACCTACGCGCTGAACAAGGAGATCGCCGACCGCTACCAGATCCGCCGCTACGGCGCCCACGGCACCTCCCACGAGTTCGTCGGCTCCGTCGTGCCCGAGCTCATCGGCAAGCCGGCCGAGGGCCTCAAGCAGATCGTGCTGCACATCGGCAACGGCGCCTCCGCCTCCGCCCAGATCTCCGGCAAGCCCATCGACACCTCCATGGGTCTCACCCCGCTCGAGGGTCTGGTCATGGGCGGCCGCACCGGCGACATCGACCCGGCCGTCGTGTTCCACCTGATCCGCAACGCCCACATGAACGTGGACGAGCTGGACGCCCTGTTCAACAAGCGCTCCGGCCTGACCGGCATGACCGGCTACGGCGACATGCGCGAGGTCATGCGTCTTGCCGACGAGGGCAACGAGGACGCCAAGCTGGCCCTCGACGTGTACGTGCACCGCATCGTGGCCTACATCGGCAACTACACCGCCCAGATGGGCGGCGTGGACGTGATCACCTTCACCGCCGGCGTCGGCGAGAACGCCTCCACGATCCGCAAGATGGTCATCGACCGCCTCGCCCCGTTCGGCGTCAAGCTCGACGAGGAGAAGAACAACGTCCACACCTCCGAGCCGCGCGTCATCTCCACGCCCGACAGCTCCGTGATCGTCGCCGTCTACCCGACCAACGAGGAGCTGGCCATCGCCCGCAAGTCCGCGAAGATCGCCGCCGCCGGCAAGGACTCCTACGGCAACGTGTTCGAGCCTGCCGACTACAGCGAGTGATCGCCGAGTGATCGCCTATTACATCGGGTGATCGCACGCTCACGGCCGTAAGACCGTAACGTAACGGAAAATCCCCTTTCGGATTCCAGACGGAACCTGAAAGGGGATTTTTCATGTCTCACCGGCCCGGCGGTCTCACCGACCCGGCATGGCGTTTACCGCCCCAGCATCGCGGTCCACAGTCCCGTGAAATCGGGGATGGTCTTCCTCGTCGTGGCCACGTTCACCACCTCGATGCCGGCGATGCGCAGTCCCAGCATCGCCGCGAACGTCGCCATGCGGTGGTCGGCGTACGTCTCCATCACCGCGCCGTGCAGATCCTCGGCCGGCACCGGGTCGAACGCCAGACCGTCCTCCAGTTCGCGGGCACGGCCGCCGACCCGGCCGATCTCGGTGACCAATGCGGCCAGACGGTTCGTCTCATGGCCGCGCAGATGCCCGATGCCGGTCAGTTCGGTGGGCGAATCGGCGAACACCAGCAGTGCGGCCAGCGACGGGGCGATCTCCCCCGCCGCCGACAGGTCGAAGTCGCCCAGTCCGTGGATCACGCCGTTGCCGCTCACCGACAGCGTCCGCACGTCGTCGGACTCGTCCACCGCGACCTTCGCGCCCATCCGCTCCAGATACCCGGGCAGAAGGCCGCCGGGCTGCGTGGTGGATTCGGGCCAGTTCGGCACCCGCACCGTGCCGCCGGCGATCAGGGCCGCGCCGAGGAACGGCGCCGCATTGGACAGATCGGGCTCCACCACCACGCGTCCGGGCAGCTGCAGGCCGCCGTGCGCGACCGTCCACGTATGGCCGTCCATGCCCACCTGCGCGCCCGCCGACGTCAGATCGGCCATGGTCATGCGGATATGCGGCAGACTGGGCAGGTGCTCGCCCGTGTGGGTCAGCGTCAGTCCGGCCGCGAGCCTCGGGGCGGCGAGCAGCAGGCCGGAGATGAACTGGCTGGATCCGGAGGAGTCGATGGCCACGAATCCGCCCTGGGGCGAATCCGGCGGGGTCAGGGTGAACGGCAGATACCCCCGCTCCCCCTCGTAGTCGATGCGGGCGCCCAGCTGCTCCAGACCGTCCAGCAGCGGGCCCATGGGACGCTGGTACGCCTGACGGTCGCCGTCGAACCGCACCGGGCCGTCCGCGTACAGCGCCAGCGCCGGCACGAACCGCATCACCGTGCCCGCCAGACCGCAGAACACCGTGACGTTGCCGGAGAAGACCCCATTCTCCGGCGGGATCACGGTCACGGTGGTCCCGTCGTGCCCGTCGGCCACGCAGCGCACGCCCAGCGCCTCGAGGGCGCCCATCATCAGCTCGGTGTCCCGGGATCGCAGCAGTCCTACCAGCGTGACCGGCTTCGAGCCCATGGCCGCGAGGATCAGATACCGGTTCGACAGCGACTTGCTGCCCGGGATGGTGACCGTGGCGTCCAGGGGGCCGGAAGCCACCGGCGCCGGCCACGGATCCGCGGGCGCCTGCGATGTATTGTGATGTTCCTGTGTAGCGTTCATGGTGTCATCGTAGCGCAGCGCGGGCGGGCCGGTCCGCATCATTCCACCGAGATCCGCCGTGATCCGCCTCGATCCGCTATACGGGGTCGGTCCGGGGGTTCACCTTCGGCACATCGACGGTTCACGTTCCGGCAACCGGCCGTCGGTGGATGGCGAGACAAGGTGCGATACTGGAGATATGCAGATCAGACCAGGTTCCATGTATCCGCTGGGTGCCCGCTACGATGGCGCGGGCGTTAACTTCGCGCTGTTCTCCGAAGCCGCACAGAAAGTGGAGCTCTGTCTTTTCGATGCGGACGACCACGAGACCCGCATCGAGATGACCGAACAGAACTCATACGTGTGGCACAACTACCTGCCCGGAATCCAGCCCGGACAACGCTACGGATACCGCGTATACGGACCGTACGATCCGGCGAACGGCCACCGATGCAACCCGTCGAAGCTCCTGCTCGACCCGTACGCGCAGGCCATCCAGGGCCACGTCGACGGCGACGAAAGCCTGTACTCCTACCGGTTCAGCGATCCGGACAACGTCAACGACATCAACACCATGGACTCCGCGCCCCACACCATGAAGTCCGTGGTCGTCAACCCGTTCTTCGACTGGGGCAACGACAAGCATCCGAACATCCCCTACCACGATTCGGTGATCTACGAGGCCCATGTGCGCGGCATGACGAACCTGCGCAAGGACGTGCCCGCCGAGATCCGCGGCACCTACGCCGGCCTCGCCTACCCCACGGTGGTGAGCTATCTCAAGGATCTGGGCATCACGGCGCTGGAGCTCATGCCGATCCACCAGTTCGTCAACGACTCGTTCCTCATCGAAAAGGGGCTGAGCAACTACTGGGGCTACAACACCATCGGCTTCTTCGCCCCGCACAACGCCTACTCCAGCTCGGGCGAATACGGCGAGCAGGTCAACGAGTTCAAGTCGATGGTCAAGGCCTACCACGAGGCCGGCATCGAGGTGATCCTCGACGTGGTGTACAACCACACCGCCGAAGGCAACCACCGCGGCCCGACCCTGAGCTTCCGCGGCATCGACAACCGCAACTACTACCGTCTGGTCGGCGGCGACTTCGCCCACTACTTCGACACCACCGGCACCGGCAACTCGCTGCTCATGCGTTCGCCGCACGCCCTGCAGCTCATCACCGACTCGCTGCGCTACTGGGTGACCGAAATGCACGTGGACGGCTTCCGCTTCGATCTGGCGGCCACGCTGGCGAGGCAGTTCCAGGAGGTCGACAAGCTCTCCGCGTTCTTCGACATCGTCGAACAGGATCCGGTGCTCTCCCACATCAAGCTGATCGCCGAACCGTGGGATCTCGGCTCCGGCGGATACCAGGTGGGCGGCTTCCCCTCCAGCTGGTCCGAATGGAACGGCCGGTACCGCGACTGCGTGCGCGACTTCTGGCGCTCGCAGCCCTCCACCCTGCCCGAGTTCGCCAGCCGCCTCATGGGCAGCTCTGACCTGTATCAGGCCAACGGACGCCGACCCGTCGCCTCGGTGAACTTCATCACCGCGCACGACGGCTTCACGCTCAACGATCTGGTGACCTACAACGACAAGCACAACGAGGCCAACGGCGAGGACAACCGCGACGGCGAATCGCACAACCGTTCGTGGAACTGCGGCGTCGAGGGTCCCAGCGACATCCGCGACGTGAACTGTCTGCGCCAGCGCCAGCGCCGCAACTTCATCGCCACGCTGCTCGTCAGCCAGGGCATTCCGATGATCTGCGGCGGCGACGAGGTGGGGCGCACCCAGCAGGGCAACAACAACGCGTACTGTCAGGACAACGAGATCTCGTGGACCGACTGGGAGCTCGATCAGGACCGGCGCGACCTGCTCGAGTTCACGCAGAAGTTCATCCACCTCAGGCTCAACCACCCGGTGCTGCACCGTCGTCGGTTCTTCACCGGCCGGGCCGCGGGCGACACGTCGGACCGCATCCCGCAGGCGGAATGGTTCGACCATACCGGCGAGATCATGGACCGCGAGGACTGGACCAACACGCACGCGCTGTCGGTGATGGTGTTCCTCAACGGCAAGGACATCCCCGAAACCGACTGGTACGGCTCGCCCATGACCGACAACAACTTCCTGCTCATCTTCAACGCGCACTACGAGCCGATCGTGTTCAAGCTGCCCGAGGAGAAGTACGGCTCCACGTGGACGCTGGTCGCCGACACGTTCAATCCGAAGGGACCGGAGCTGACCTATGAGGCCGGGTTCGTGATCACCGCGCAGCCGCGCAGCTTCCTGCTGCTGATGAGCGCGAAACGATCCCGCCGCATCATGGACTGACGGCCCAGCCTCATGGCATGAGGCGCGTCACTCTCCTTGCCTTCCCCCTCGGGGGAAGGTGTCCGACGCCGTCGGACGGATGAGGGGCCTGTGATCCGAGGGGTCTTGATCTGAAGGCCCTACGCCCCCACCCCTACTTCTCCGGCGACAGCCGCGATTCCGGGGCCGCGGCCGCCGGATGGGTGGCGGTCAGCTGCGCGTAGACACGGTCCGCCTCCATGGCCGCGATCTGCCGGGAGAAGACGATGAACCACCCCATGAACAGAATGCAGGCCAGCGCCTCGACGTTGGTCAGGGTGTTGCCGCCGTGCAGCCAGTGCACCCCGGCCGCGGCGATCACCGCGACGATCAGATCGGACACCACGTAGATGGCCCGGGACAGCTGGGGAGCCAGCCACGGCAGGGCGATCATCAGGATGCCCATCGGCACGCTCAGCCCCCGGGCGAACACGTTGTGCAGGATCGGATGCGGCGTGTACCGGAACATGCCCACGCCGGCGAAGCAGATGCCGGACAGCGTCAGCAGCACGGCCAGACACAGGGTCCTCGCCCAGAACCGAGGGATTTCCACTTCGGCGGAGTCCGACGCCCAGCGAAGACGCATTCGATACGTGGTGACGAGTTCGGAGACGGCGAAGTAGCTGAGGATCACCACGCAGATTCCGGCGAGGATCAGCGTGGAGTTGAACATGCGGGCCGCGAAGGTGGTGCGGTCGCCCAGCTGGGAGAAGTTGTTGCGCCACCAGTACGGATCGTCGGTGGTGAAGCCGGCGGTGGCGACGCCGGAGACCACGAAGAACGGCAGCAGCGAGGCGATGGTCTTGGCGTTGAGCAGGTCGGCCTGCACGAAGGTGACGTAGCCGGCCACGCCGGCCAGGCAGGCGGCGCAGGCAGGCAGATATGATCTGAGCGTTTCGATGCCCACCGCCCCGTTGGCGACGCGCAGCAGCGCGTACATGCACAGGAACACGGTGGCGGCGTAGACTACGGACAACGACAGGATCTCGATTCCGCGACGGACCGGCACCCACCATCCCCGTCTGAGGTTCCACGAGGAGGATCGACGCGCATACCCCACGACGAACGAGGACACCGCACAGACGGCCACCACGGCCGAACAGGCGACGAACATGCGGCCGGACACCAGCCAGATGGCCGAGGCGTAATGCACGTACACGTCCATGGCCACGCCGGAGACCACCGCGCAGCACAGGCAGGAAAGCAGTCCCATCGTCTCCGCCTGTTGGTGCCGTCCCTGCACCGTCGAACGCCCCTGCACCGACGAGTCGATCATGCGCTGCCTCCTCCCCCGTTGCGGACCGGCTCGATACGCATGCGATCGTCCGGGCCCGGTCCCACTTCCACCATATGGCCCGACGCTGATATTCACCGGAAATTCGACCCGGATTTTCCTCCATGCGCCGATGTCGGCGAGTCTCGGTTATACTGTTATCTTGTTCTGCGAAGGTGTGCCCGGTGGATGGTGCACGTTCGCCGAACCGGGCCGTAGCGCAGCTTGGTAGCGCGCCTGCTTTGGGAGCAGGATGTCGCGGGTTCGAATCCCGCCGGCCCGACCAAGGTCCCTTGAAACCATTGACGTTTCGGGTTTTTGCTTTATCGCCGGGAAACGTCTCGGACACGATTCGACACGATGACGAAATATCGGAAACAAGGGAATGCCCCCACGCGCGCATGTTGTGTAAGAGAGGGTTGCTGTAGGTCAGTCCGATGGACACCTAGCCGACGGACTGGCTGGCCTGCGTCACGTCGGCTCCCCCGTAGTCGGGGGCGCTCATGGCGCGTCTGACCATGGCGCAGGTGACGCGACGCAGCGTGACCGGGCTGGCCGACGACGTGAATCCCGGATCCACGTCGTCGGTATCGTCGTCGGCCATGACGGTCTCCTTACGCGGTGGCGGCGGTCACGGTGATCGCGGCCGCAGTGAGCTTGGCGTACGTCACGCTCGCGTCGGCGAGCATGGCGGTGGTGATGCTGCCGTCGGCGTCGGTGACCTTGTCGTCCGCGTCGTTCAGGCTCTTCCACACGGTCTTGCCGAGCTGCACCTGCGGCGCGGCGGCGAGCGTGTCGAAGTCGGCTCCCGGCACGTCGCCCAAGCCCATGATGGTCTGGTCGATCTTGCGGGCGATGGCGCCGGGCCCCTTGGCGACGATCTGCGCGTACAGGGCGTCGAAGTCGCGGCGGAACTGGTTGCTGAACGGCAGGATCACGGCGATCGTGTACGGCACCATGTCCTTCCTGCTGAAGCCGACGCCGCTCTTGGGCTTCTCGGCTCCCTCCTGCACCCAGTCGGCCTCGGGGTCGCCGGTGATGATCGGGACGCGCACGCCCTTGCCGGGCAGGTTGATCTGCGGGACGAGCTGCATGAACGCGCTCTGGTAGGCGGCGGTCTGCCAGATCTCCGCCTGGGTCTCCGGGGTCAGGTCCAGTCCGCCGGACTGTCGGTTCATGGTCGGGTCTGCCATGATTGGTCGCTCCTTTCGAGCTTGGATGATTGATGTGGTTGGTTATGGGGGGCATGGCTAGAAGTTGATGCGCTCGAACGCGTGACGCAGGTCGTCCGCGCCCTTGGAACGCGGGTCCTGCGGCAGGACGGTGCCGTCCGTGGGCGCAGGGATGCCGTTCTTGGGCATTCTGGACTCCACGTACTCGCCGATGGCCTTCGCGTGCGCCTGCATGGATTCCAGCGAATCGCCGACGATGAGGCTCACGGGCAGGCCGGTCTCATCGGCCACCTGCGTGCGCCACGCGTTCGCCTGCTTCTCGGCCTTGAGCTGGTCGAGCTCCTTCTGGAGCTTCGCCGTGCGTGCTTCGGCCTTCTGCGCTTCGCTCATCCGCGATTCCTTGAGCTGTTGCAGCTCGTCGGCCGCGGCCTTGTTGTCCTTCGCACGCTTCTCCCACTCGCGCGAATGGGAGACGGCCTCCCGGTACTTCGCCTCCCAGTCCGTGGACTTTGCTCGCCGTGCGGCTCCTGAGCGTCCTGCGACTGGTTCTGGTCGGCGTTGTCGGCGTTCTCGGCCATGAATTCCTCCTTGATGGTTGGTACGGGGCCCGTTCCGGGCATAAAAAAACCACCCATGCGGGTGGTTAAAGACATGAGAAATGGTTATAGAGGCTATAGGCCCAAAGCCTGGGAGGCGAATCCGGTCGCCACGGTCTTGACCAGCTCGAACGCCACGCTACCAACCGTCGTGGCTATCTTCTGTTTGGTTTTCGACCATATCGTGTCCGAGCGGACCGCGTCCAGAAAATCGTTGCCCTCCCAAGTCAGGGACAGGATGTCGGCCTGAACGATGTTCCCGTCAGAGGCACGGATAAGTCTCGCTTCGATGAGTCCGGCATCCTGCATGATCTTCGCATGATAGGCGACCAGCGGGAACGGGTGCGCGTCATCGACGAACGCACTGGCACTGACCGGCTGCGTGGAATCGGCACACGTCTTCAGGATCGTGCGTACCAAATCAAGATCACGACGCATAGTCGTTCCCCCTTCTAAAGATTTTTCAGACCTTCATATACATTCAGGTCTGTGTCATCAAAACCGAGACCATCATCGGCGGAGTCTCTGGCGAACAGGCCGTAGGCTCTCAAAACATCTTGGTTCGGCTTGATACCACGTTCAAGTAGTACGCTGGCACAGAAGCCGATTCCAGCGTCCTCCTCGCCATGATTCCAACAGTCAACGGCGTCGTTCGCGACTGATTCGAGTCCATGCTGCCGTAATAGCGTGATCAGCGAGTTAAATAGGGCTTCGTCATCCATAGGATTCCATTCGGCTAGGCATGGACGGGATATGCGGTGGCAATTTTACTATCACGGATTATGACTTTCACGCTGATTCCCTGATAGATGCCCGTGATCATGCTGTTTGGCCCATACTGCGTTGTCTGCAAAACACCTTTGATGGAGTCGAGAATATCGTCCGGTGTCCATTCTACGGGAAACTCGGTGCTCTTTGACGCATCCCACCACCCGTAGCCATGCATGTGCCCGCTCTGATAGGGACTACCTCGCTCTCTTTTCTTGTATTCGCCGTAGATGATGTGGTTCCACCGGGCGGAGGTGAGCAAAGGCAGGTCGTCGGGCCAGTCCCTAGGCGCTTCGAGCGGGGTGTCGGGCGGGATCCTGCCGTGATCGGGTTTCTCCGCAGCGAAGCGCGACATGAAGCGTTTGCGCTGGGAACGCCATTTGGCGTAGCTGACCGAGCCGATGCCTCGCGGGCCGGAGCCACGGGTCTGTTTGTTGTCGTCCGGATAGACGCCGTCGACGTACAGATCGGGGTGCTGGCGGCGCATGACGAACGCGACGGCGTCACCCGACGGCGAGGACGGGTCAAGGGCGACGCCGGAACGTCTGGCGTCCTTGCGCCACCGCTCCTCGAGCCGTCCCTCTCTGATGGCGTCGGCGGCCTCGACGACCCGCTCGCGCATGGCGTCGGGGTCGTAGCCGGACAGGTAGGCGTCGCGCGCCCGTTTGCCGCCTTTGGCGTCCCATTCCGGCACGATCTGGCAGTCGCAGTCGTTGTGGAACCGCCGGCCCGCGGAACCGGCTGTCTGTTTGCTGGTGTAGTCGAAGCCGCGGGATGCGAGCATCTCGCAGAACGAGCAGGTGAACACGCCCTGGGGAACTCGAGCCCAGCGCGGCCGTGCGGGATCGCATCTGATGTTGCCGAGGACCGTGGATCGTGAGGAGTAGCGGATCCACCGGTCCATGGCGTCGGCGGCGAACCGGTACATGCCGGCTTCGTCCCCCTCGAACAGCGCGCCCGCACGCCATTTCACGCTGGCACGGACGGCGTCGTCGGGGAACGCGTCGGCGAGCACGGCGTCATAGGATCCCGGCACGTATTCGCCGCGAGTGGCCTCGTACCAATCAGCCGCAGCGGCCGCGGCCATGCCGCCGTACCTGCCGACCAATGCGGGCAGGTAGTCGAGCAGCAAGTCACGCTGTGTCTCCGGCTCCAGCGGGCGGATCCTCCGCCACAGCGCCGCGAGCTCCTCCCTCGCCAGTTCCACCGCCCTCGCCTGGCTGGCCACCAGACGGTCGAGTTCCTCCCTGCCGGTCACCTGTCGCCCCTCCTCTCAGCAGTCCGTCGAGGGCATTGGTGGCCTCCGCACGTCGCTTGTCGCTCAGCAATCGGGTGATGTCCGTATCCGTGTAGCCCAATTGCTCGAGGATCACACGCGAATTGGCGAGCCACGGGATGGCCTGCACCTGCTTCAACACGGCGTCGGCCATCGCGGCCTGGCTGGGCCGCTCCGGGTTCCGCCAGTTGGCCTTCAGGTGCCGCAGCGCCTCGTCGTCAGGGCTCGTGCCGTTCAACACGGCCATGTCCTGCGCGGCGCGGCGCAGCTGGCCGCCGAACGCGTCGCACGTGTTGCGCGCCTCGATGACCAGTTCCGTCTCGGAGGCGGCGATCGCCTCCGCGCTGGACGGCCCGGAGTCGGTGAGCACGCCGGCATATTACGGACCGGGCTCTCCAACTGGCGGAACTCCATCGAGAATGGGCCCACCGATAAACAGATCCTTACGCGAATGGGGGGGGGGAGGAGAGGGAAGGTCCATGTTGGAATGGCTGAAACAGATGCCGCCATGGATGACATGATCTTCGCCTAATATGACGGATACAAGGGCTGGGTCTGGCATCCTCCACGAAACCAGAGGACCCTCTTTGAGGAGAAATACTTCAAATACGGGGAAATGAGGGCGGCCGAGGCATGGGCCGAGATGCTGGCATCGCGGATCGCCAACCCGCAGGCATGGGCGCACATTCAGCGATGGTTCCCGCACTCGGCTAGACTGTTGGACAAGATGATACAGGAGGCGCTTAGTGGATGATGACACGCTCTTCAAGGAATTCTGCGAAGAAGGCGAAAGCATGTCCTTGGGCGATCTTCTCGAAGAGTATGCCAATGTATTCCATGCGGCGTTTTTCATCATGGGGGAAGACGGCCCATACGTCAGCGATAAGGAATTACGAGACTGGCTGAACTGGTGCGTCTTCTATGGCAAGCCGCGTGACGAGTATCCGCTCACGAATCAGGATTGACCAGTCCGTTTGATTTTTAAGCCACCTTCGGGTGGCTTTTCTGTTACCAACCACCCGCACGGGTGGTTTTTATGCCCGGAACGGGCCCCATCAACATCCATAGGAGGAACACATGGCAGAGGAAGCCAACACCGCCAACCAGCGGCAGAATGCGGGCGAGCCGCACGGCGAACCGCAGTCCACGGACTGGGAGGCGAAGTACCGTGAGCCCGTCGCGCACTCGCGCGAGTGGGAGAAGCGCACGAAGGACAACAAGGCCGCGGCCGACGAGCTGCAACAGCTCAAGGAGTCGCAGATGTCCGAAGCGCAGAAGGCCGCCATCAGGGCCGAGGACATGGTCCGCGAGCGCCGGCGATGTGTTGCCGCATGTCCCGTCGCATCTTCGGTCAGCGGATCACTAACGTTGGGAACGACGAGGGCAAGAAGGCAATCGATGTCCACAACTGGTAATGCCCCGATCGTTCACTGCAACCGATGGAGATACCGGGCGGGAACGGTTTTGGTCAGCCATACGCCGTTGACGGATCGGTAGAAGACGTGACCGGCACGTCGCATCCGTGCGGCGTCGACCAGATAGATTGCGGGTTTTCCGTGCCGGCTGCCCACTTTCCGTGCCGTCCGTTCATCGGCGGAGAGATGGACGTATAAACGGCTCTGAGGAAGCAGCCCATTCGCTTCGATGGACGCGGTGAAGCGCTGAGCGGTACCGTGATAGAGCGTCTGGGGCGGTTCGGTTTGGGGCAATTCCACGTCCACCGGGATGGAGTGGCCTTGGTTCGCCCTGATTTTCGTTCCGTCCTCGTTGAAGGAGTACCGCTGCTTGTTGTCGGTGCGGACGATCTCTTCCAGCATGGCGCGGTCCAGCACCGGATATTCCTTGCCGATGCCGGCGATCAGCGCGTCCACGTCGGCCCATCCGTGTCGGTCC
The DNA here is from genome assembly GCF_002802905.1 of Bifidobacterium simiarum. GTDB lineage: Bacteria > Actinomycetota > Actinomycetes > Actinomycetales > Bifidobacteriaceae > Galliscardovia > Galliscardovia simiarum. The sequence goes on along the minus strand of NZ_PEBK01000006.1, from coordinate 144,499 downwards.
AGCGTAATGCCGATGACCTCGGGCCTGTGCCGCAGGATCAGGCTGATGTATTTGCTGATCTGCGTGAGGCCAGACGCGGTGCCCTGTCTGTCGTCCTGTGCGTCATGTCGCATGCCATGCCCTCTTTCCGGTTTTCGCCATCGAATGATTCACTGCTGGCTGCCATCGGATTGGTATCCGATGACCGAATGCCCCATCGTCTTTTCGTCTTTCTCCGCTTTTTCGCATCACACTCGAGATTCTCTCATCGCATCGATGCACCGCATCAACGGCATCTACGAACCGAATTTTCACAGCACAGGGTGTGACCGACGCAGCCCCGGATGTCGTCGCTCTTGTTCATAGCAATACATTCCACGCCGAAACGGCGATCGTTAAAGACGATCGACCCCAATACCCCAGAAAAGGAGCGCTCTCAAGGTCCATGAATCTAATATGCGATCAGACTAATTGAAACTCGCTAGTTCCGTCCGTAAAAGTTTTCGGTGCTGTACTCTTTCCACTTGAGGTACATCTCCCGATAGTTCTTCTTGATGAATTTCTGAATGATCGCGACTTCCTTCGCAGTGAGTCTTCCCTGACGTTCGAGCGTGGTATCGCCATTGGCTTTGACGAAAAACTTCGCGGAACCCGATTCGGTGAGCTTGGTGTCGCTGGCGTGCACATGCATGCATTCAATGACACAGAACGACGTGAAATACAGGTAATACCCGGCTACCATGAACTGGAAGTATTTAGGCATGACTTACCTCCATAAACTCCCTGTTATTCCGGTAGTAGTCCTGCACAATTCCCACTTCCATATCGTCCATGCTGGTTTCCAGTACACGACCTGTACTGTCGAGCACCACGGCTGACTTCGGAGCGTTAAGGTTCAATACTTTGACATGCCCATCAATGGTGTTAGTGAACGCGTAACCATTTACAATCATTGTCGCAGCGTTGGCGATCGCTTCAATATCAGGCATGAGCTATCTCCACTTTCTTGATCGGCTTCAGGAATTTGTCTGCATCGATGTACAGATCCGTGAGTATCGGAGCCAGGTCGATGTACTCCTCTTCGGGGGCATCATTGTGCTGGTATTGCGCGTCTACGACGAGGTATCCAGTCCCGTCCCAATGCTTGATCGCAGTGTAATGTTCCAACGAATAAGGGGCCCGGAATCGTATACGCGTTCCCTCGTGCTCGAACACGGTGAAACCGTTCTCCGCACTCAGATATGCAATGCCGTCGCCCGGTTCCCGGGCAGTCGGAAGCACGGCCATGATTCGTTCTCCTTTGGGCATTATCGCGGGTGATCAAAACCCGCATTGGCTTTGATTATAAGCGTGGGAAGTCCCATCATCCCAAATATTTGCAGTGCGATGCCTTGCCGTTGCTCTGGCTTACCGTCACATAATTGAAACGGTTCTCACTTTCCTCGGACTGGCTAGGATTCGCGGTGTTTGATGACGTCCACGTTATGGTTGAGGGATGATATCGTCCATGCTGCTCCTTTTCCACAGCATCCCCTGCCATCTGCGGACATTTCGGAGATGAACTGCGACGAATGGGGCGCATATTGGCCGCTGCGGTATTGATATGAGTCGTGCTTTAGAGGCACCTATCTAGCTTATCTCGCTTTCTATCTTATAGTTTCTATAATTAAAGGCGGAGGCAGGAAAGTGAGTCGGGACAATGAACATGAAATATAGAAGTTTGGCGAGGACATTCCACGCCGACAAGACGAACGACGCCTTCGACAATCATGCGAGACTCGCCCGGCAACGGCTCGAGGCGGACTCCACGTTCAGGACCGGGGTCGTCACACCGTTGGGTGAACTGTTCACCGCCACGCCACGAGAGACATCCATGCTCACGGAAAGCATACTCCTCGCGGAACGGCGGGTGTCCCGGCTATGGAACCAGATCCCCGGTGTCATGCGCTGGGACTACATACGGCATGCCATCAGCGAAGAACTGTTCGCCACCAACGAGATGGAAGGCGTGCGCAGCACCCGCAAGGAAACCCAGAACGCCGTGGATGCGGCCGAACGGGCTCGGAAGGAAGGCAACGAATCCAAGGCTCGGTTCAGCGAATTCGCCAGGCTGTACTTGAATCTCACCGACAGGGACTCCGCATTGCCTTCGGGAATCTCGGACATCCGTGATATCTACGACAAGGTCGTGCTCGACGAAATCATCGAGAACGACAAGCCGGACGGCGAGCTGTTCCGGAAAGGCGACGTGGAGATACAAGGTCCGCACGGTCTCGCGATCCACAACGGCGTCAGGGGCGAAGGCAACATCGGTGCGCTCCTCGCCGACATGATCCATCTTGCGGTCTCCGATGAGATTCCCCGCCTGCAATCGGCCATCATGTCGCACTTCCTGTTCGAATACGTTCACCCGTTCTACGACGGCAACGGCAGAACCGGCCGGTACCTTTTGGCACTCTACCTGAACCATGACCTGACCATGCCCACGGTGCTATCACTGTCCCGCACCATCGCGGAGAACAAGAACGCCTACTACAGGGCGTTCATGGAGGCGGAGGACAAGCTGAACTGCGGCGAGCTCACGTTTTTCGTGAACACCGTCCTCGGGTTCATCGGGAACGCCCAGAGCGAGCTGATCGACGAACTCGAGACCAGAGTCGACCAACTCGACAAGGGCCGGGCGGTCTGCGACCGGCTCGAACGGAAGCACGGCCTTTCCCCGAAAGCGGCCTCGATACTATACGGCGTGATTCAGGAGGAGATATTCGACTCGTCCAAGTCCATGACATTGGACGATGCCGCATACCAGATCGGACTATCCAAGCAAAGCGCAAGAAAGTACGTGGGAGAGCTCCTGAACGCCGGTCTTGCCGTCCAAGTCGGGAAACGCCCTCTGAGGATACGGGCATCGGAATCGTTGAGGGGACCCCTTGAAACCAGAATCATCGAACGGAGAAAAGCCCCCGAGTCGCAGCCAGCCTCATTCGATCTCTCTGGCGACCCACCAAAAAACGGTAAAGTTGAAAAGCCGGGAGACTCCACGTGACCAGCTTTCTAGACTGGAACATAAATCGAGGGGTATCTTCCGGCTTTCTTATTTCAAGCCCAACCACCTTCTGCCCGCGTCTGGCTGATCGCAGGTCCCGTAATTCCAAAGGCATAGCTAGGATTGAGTGCATGTCCACCACGCTTGTCGTGTATCCGACGACGGATTACCTGCCCTTGGTCGAAGAAACACAAAGCCGCACGCAGGAGCTCTATCAGCAGCTGCTCGACCGGTACGGCATCGACAGCACCGTGGAAGTGAAGGCGTTCTACTTCTGCAATCCTGACGAGGAATCGCATCGCGTGGATTCATCTACACGGTGGCATGTGGAAATGGATCTTTACTTCGCGTATGCGATTAACGGCGAATGGCGTTCAGGCTCGTTCCCGACTCTGATGGAACGCGCTCTGATTGATCAATGCGATATTGATGACTTTGTGAAGTCCGATGGACAAGAGGGTTATGCCCCATCACGGATGGGTGAATGCGAGCCTCTCGATGTCAATGAATTTGACGTGCCATTATCAGAGGAAACACTGGGGCTGATGAACACGCAACGTCATTTCTGGTATGACCTTCGATATTCTTGCAGTCCCGCCGTCCCCTCTGTGGGCTATGGGCTTGTCGCCGCAGCATTGGCCGAGGAAACCAATGGACGTATATCATCCCTCGATGACACTTTGAGCTTCAGAGGCCACAACGGAGAGACTGCCGAACAATTCCTCGCATGGTGGGGAGACAAGCAAATGGCCTTCTACGGGAAGGAACCCTTCCGGTGATAGGAATGGGTTGCATCGAGAGGAAGAGTCTCCGGTGATTGCCGGTGACTTTCGATACGTAAAATCGAGCCATAACCAAAAACGGATTCCGGCTAAACCAACTAGCCGGAATCCGCTCCATCCATCCTAGATCATCGGGGAAGCATCATGAAGCGAGCAACGACATTCGGAATCATCGCCGCACTGTTCGGCGCGATCTCACTGAGCGGCGCCATCGGCGGCCACCTGATCACGGCTGGCGGATTCGGTCTGGCGGCAGGCCTCATGGGGCTGACCGCAGGACTGGCCGGCAAACAGCATAGCGGCCGCTGAGGTCCTAATCCATTAATTCGCGAGAAGTCCTGCGAGCGCAGACTCGACCGATCGTCAATCCGCTGAGCTTCGCAGTTCGCGCAGTCGTCGGAGCAGGTTGAGGATCCAACCTTTGTCCAAGGCCTCGGCGATGAGCCCGTCACAGAACCGTTCGGCTTGTGTCAGCCATGTCATCAACGCCTGGATCTGCACGGCATCGAATACGGAGTAGTCCGCGGAACGTAGGGCCTCGTTCGGATCGACATCGGCATGTTCCAATACCGTGTGGTAGTCCTCCCACCCGTGGGTCGTATAGATAAGATGCCACCACTGGTCTACCGCGGGCCCGTAAGCGTAACATCCCATGGAGATTACGTCTTTTTCACGAGACTCGGGACGAACCCACTTGTACAGTTCGTGCGAAGGTCTGTCGAATTGCGGGATCAGTTCGATGAAGGGACCGTATTTGAACTCGAACGGCGTCCGGTCAGCCCTCAGCACGTCGCGTACGTCCATGAGCAGGAAACCGAGCAGGTTTCTGCCGCGCCAGTTGCGCGAATCCTTCCACCGGCTGTCGGTCTGACCGTCCTTCGTCTGCTTGCCGAGGCCCACGCCCCAGATGACGTCGAACGGCGAGCATTCGACCAGCACTTGGTCTCCGGTCTCCAGTAGTCGTTTGGCAAGATCGGGATTTTGAGTGAACTTGAACATCAGGGCCTCGAACATGTAGCCGGATGATTCCTCGTTCCATACGCTCTCGTCGAAGTTCCGCACACCGCGGCCGATCTTCTTGTACTGGTACGGTTTCAGTTCCGGCTGGAGTACGGCGTCCATTGCGGAACGGTCATGGAAGCGCCATGCCTTGCGGAACATGAACCACTGCTCGCTGCATGAGAATCGCAGTTCCCTCACCGATTCGTCGTCATCCTTCCATTCGACGACGAACGGTGCCGGGTGGAAGTTGGAGGCCCAGTCCTCCCCATTCCAGAAGCCGAAATAGGGTCTTCTCGATTCGTCCCGTCCACCGTCTTCGAAGAGGTCGGGATCGTTTCTTCCCATTGCGGCGTCATGCCATGCGGTCGCCTCGGCCACGGTCCTGATCGGCTTCATCACTCACCTGCCAATTCCCTGAACGTCGGTGCTCCAATTATAGGGTTCTCCGTCTTCATCATCACTTCCTCGTCAATCCCGCCTTTCGGTCTTGGTGAGGTCCACGTCTTCGGGGGTGGCGGTGGAGAGCAGCATGGAGACGGCGAGGTCGGCGATGTAGGAGGCCATCGGCGACAGTTCCCAGTCCTTGCGGGTCACCAGGGCGAACGTGTCGTAGATCGGGTCCGCGAACGACGTGGTGTGGACGGTGGGTGGAAAGTCCTTGTCCATGGCCACGGCCTTCGGCAGGATCGTGTCGCCCAGTCCGTGGGCCACCAGGTCGACGGCCGCGCCTACCGTTTCGATTTCGATGATCGGTTCCAGCGTGATGCCGTGCATCTGCGCCTGCTGGGCGAGCTGCCGGCGTGACGGATCATGCCAGCCGTGGTGGGCGTCGTAGAGGATCAGCGGCTCGTCGGGAATGTCCTCGACGCGCATCGGCTGGGCGCAGCGTTCGGGTTTGGAGCTGGCCCATACGATCTCCTGACGCATCAGCGGCGTGATCTCCAATCCCTCCGACGGCACGGGCAGACACAGCAGTCCAGCCTCCAGTTCGCCGTCGCGCACGGCGTCGGCCACTTCAAACGAGTTCTGGCCGACGAGCCGCAGATGCACGTTCGGATGGGCTTCGCAGAACACCGCGGCCAGCCCGGAAAGCCCGTAGTATCCGGCGTTGCGCAGAATGCCGAACGACACCGTGCCGCCCCGGCCGGTGAGCAGTGAGGTCAGGGCGTTCTGTGCGACGAGGGCGCCGTCGAGCAGTCGCTTCGCCCATGGCAGCAGCGTGCGCCCGGCCGTGGTGAGGACCAGTCGACGCCCCCCTCTCACGAACAGCGGCAGCCCGTAGCTGGTTTCGATCTTGCGCACCAGTTCGCTCACCGTGGGCTGGGTCATGCCCATGTAGTCGGCGGCGGCGGTGAACGATCCCAGGGTGGCGGCGTAGTAGAACGCCTGCACCTGCGTCAGCGTCATCGAAGCGGCGGCCATCATGCACCTCCTTGGCTTGGTCTGTGCCCGTTGGTATGCGGTCACGCTACATCCCATAGGTTTTCCCTGTGTTAATTCAAGGAAGTGGTGCTCTTGTGCGATAGATCGCGGGTGCGTATGGTCGGGAACTGTTGATTTCGAAGGCGGATCCCCAACCGGGATCGGAAACCCACGCCACGGAAACCGACATCCATCGTCCCGGAGACACCGGGCTCCGATCGAACAACCGGGAGGCTATCAATGACCGCTGCGACCCTGACCGATGTGGACACCACCAAGACCATGCATCCGCGGAACGCCGGAGCGACCGCCGCCGCACGCACCACGGCCGACGCCGGATCCAACGGCGCCGACGACGTCAGGATCGAGCACGACTGCATCGGCTCCCTGCCCGTGCCGGCGAAGGCCTACTGGGGCATCCACACGCAGCGCGCCATCGAGAACTTCCCGATCTCCGGCATCCCGGTCAGCCACCACCCCGAACTGATCCGCGCCTACGCGCTGGTCAAGCAGGCATGCGCCCGCGCCAACGCCGATCTGGGCGGCATCACCCATACGCAGTGCCGGCTCATCGACGCGGCCTGCCGCGACCTGTACGACGGCCGTCTCGACGACCAGTTCCCCGTGGACGTGCTGCAGGGCGGCGCGGGCACCAGCACCAACATGAACGTGAACGAGGTGATCGCCAACCGGGCGCTGGAGATCGCCGGCCGTCCGCGCGGCGACTACCGGTTCATCCACCCCAACGACACCGTCAACAAGTCCCAGTCCACCAACGACACGTATCCGGCGGCCTGTCGGCTCGCCCTGATCTTCGCACTGCGCAAGCTCATCCGCAGCGGCGAGGCACTGGCCATGTCGTTCATGGCGCTGTCCCACCGCACCGCCCACGTCGTCAAGCTGGGCCGCACCCAGCTGCAGGACGCCGTGCCGATGACGTTCGGCCAGGAGTTCGGCGCGTTCCATTCCGTGCTGTGCGACGACGTGCGCGGCCTCAACGCCGAGATCGGCCGGCTTTCCACGGTGAACCTCGGCGGCACGGCCATCGGCACCGGCATCTGCGCCGACCCGCGGTTCCGCGAAACCGTGATCAGGCACCTGCGGTACGTGTCCGGCATCGGCGTGGAAGCGGCTCGGGATTCCATCGCCGCCACCAGCGACATGGGCGACTTCGTCGACACGTCGAGTGCGATGAAGCGCATGGCCGTACACCTGGGCAAGATCGCCAACGACATCCGTCTGCTCACCAGCGGACCGCAGGCCGGGCTCGTGGAGATCCACATCCCGGCGCGTCAGGCGGGCTCCTCGATCATGCCGGGCAAGATCAACCCGGTGATCCCCGAAAGCGTGAACCAGAGCGTGTTCACGGTGATGGGCATGGACACCACCGTGGCGTTCGCCGCCGAAGCCGGACAGCTGCAGCTCAACGCCTTCGAACCGGTGGTCGTGCACGCGCTGCTCGACGGCATGACGATTCTCGCCCACGCGATGGATACGCTGCGCGCCAACTGTGTGGACGGCATCACGGTCAATGCGGCGGTCGGCCGTCAGCGCGCCGAGCACAGCGCCTCGCTGGCCACGTCGCTCAACGGGTACGTGGGCTATGAGGAGGCGGTGAGGCTGGCGAAGAAGGCGCTGGCCGAAGGCCGCAGCGTGCATGACGTGGCCGTGGACGAGGGTCGGATCCGCAGGGAGATCCTCGACGACGTGCTCGACCCGCTCAAGCTCTCCCGCCTGCACGAGTAGGTTCCACGACGAGATCCCGGCCCACAAGGCCGGCCGGCGTTGGCCCTACAGCCGGAACGTCCAGGGATCGGTGTTCGTCCGCGACAGTTCGATCCGCAGACGGACGCCGGTCTCCCGTTCGATGGCGTCAGCCACGTCGCCGACGAGATAGTGGAACAGCGACCGTTCGATCGCCGAATGCGGCGTGTTGATCAGCATCGGCCGGGCGATCGCATCGGCCGGGCCCGACATGGCCGAATCCGACAGACCCGGACCGGGCATGAGTCCGCGGGCACGCAGATCGGCCTCGTATACTGCCTGCTGACGGGCGTCGGTGGCCGGATGATGACGCAGATCGCTGGTGATGTACACGTCGGCGCCGCTCGCCCTCACCTCGTCGAACAGGGAGTCGCCCGACCCGGGCAGGGTGGCCACCGTACGGACCGTGGCGTCCGGGTCCCCGGCCACCTGAATCCCCATCTGCGTGGCGGGCAGCAGATCGGCGACCCGATGGGCGAGATCGGCCAGACTCATGGGTTCGGCAAGACGGCCGATGCGGCCGAGCCCCACGGAATGCTCGCTCTTCGGATCGTCGATGGGCACCAGCGGGGTCTGGTCGATGAGCCCCAGACGGTCGGCGAAGGCGTGGGCCGTGCCGCGATGCGCCGAATCGGCGTTGGTATGCCCCACCCACAGCGCGCAGCCGGCGCCGATCAGCCGGTTGACGATGTCGCCGCGGAAGCCCAGACCGGAGACCGCGTGCACCGACCGGAAGAACAGCGGATGATGGGTGATCATGAGATCGGCGCCGAAGTCGATCGCCTCGCGGACGGTCGCCATCGTCGGATCGACCGCGCAGTACACGCGGCGTACCGGATGAGCGAGATCGCCGACGATCAGTCCCGGCTCATCCCAGCTTTCCGCGTATCGCAGCGGATACAGCGTTTCCAGTACGTCAACGACCTGCCTCACCGTGGGGTCACCCATACGTCCTCCTTATCGCGACCTTCATCGAGACCTTCGTTCGCTCCGCCGTGCCGATGATCCTCGCCGTACCGCCGGTCAGTGCGCGGCCAGCTGCCAGTCGTCGCCGATGCCGGTGGAGACGTCCAGCGGCACGTCGAGCCGCACGGCGTCCTCCATGGCCCGGCTCACCAGTTCGGAGACCCGGTCGGCCTCTCCCCCGGCGATCTCCAGCACCAGTTCGTCGTGGATCTGCAGGATGATCCGGCTCCTCACCCCGGCGTCGCGCAACGCCCGGTCGGCCTTGATCATCGCCAGCTTCATGATGTCCGCGGCGGTACCCTGGATCGGCGCGTTGAGCGCGCCACGCTCGGCCGCGTCACGGACGCGACGGTTCGTGGACCGCAGTCCGGGGAAATACCGGCGACGGCCGAACATCGTCTCGGTGTAGCCCTTCTCGCGCGCCTGGGAGACCAGGGTCTCCAGATACTCGTGCACCTTGCCGAACGTGGCGAAGTACTTGTCCTTGAGCACGTCGGCCTCGGCCGGCGAGATCTTCAGCTGCTGGGCCAGTCCGTAGGTGCTCAGCCCGTAGGCCAGACCGTAGCTCATCGCCTTCACGTGGGAGCGCTGGTCGCCGGTGATCTCGTCCATCGGAATGCCGTAGACCAGCGACGCCACGTAGCGGTGGAAGTCGGCGCCCGACCTGAACGCCTCGATCAGCGCCTCGTCGCCGGAACAGTGCGCCATGATGCGCAGCTCCACCTGCGAGTAGTCGCAGCTCATCAGCGACACGTAGCCGTCCCCGGGCACGAACGCGCCGCGGATCTCCCTGCCGGCCACGTTCCGGTTGGGGATGTTCTGCAGGTTCGGTGCCACGGAGCTCAGTCGGCCGGTGGCGGCCACAGTCTGCTCGAACGTGGTGTGGATCCGGCCGTCGTGCTCGTTCACCTCGTCGAGCAGGCTCTGCACGATCTGCTTGAGCTTGTTGGTCTCGCGGAACCTCAGCAGCGAGACGAGGAACATGCTCGCCCGCTCGTTGTTGACGTTGCGGATCGCCATGTCCTGCAGGGCCGAGGCGTCGGTGGTGTATCCGCCGCTCTTGGTCTTGCGGGTGCCGCGCAGCTTCATGTCGTCGAACAGCACGGCCTGCAGCTGCTTGGGGCTCTGCAGGTTGATGCGCTTGTTGGCCGCATCCCACGCCTGCTCCTGCGCCTCGCGGGCCTCGGCGGCGAACCGGTCGCGCATGTCGATCAGACGGGCCCTGTCCACGGCGGCGCCGCGCAGCTCCATGCCCGCCAGGATCTCGGAAACCGGCAGTTCGATGGTGTGCATCAGCTCGTACTGGTGCCGCTGGACCATCATCGGTACCAGTCTGCGGGTCAGCGCGGCCACGCATGCCGCACGACGGGCCGTCAGGTTCGGGTCCAGATCGCCGGCGTCCCGCTGCGACTCGGTGTCGTCCAGCAGCAGCTCCCCCTGTGCGGAGGACTGTCCGTCCTCGGCCTGCACCTGCACGTCGAGGAAATGGGCGACCGCGGCGTCCAGGGAATCGGGATGATAGTCGGATTCGACCAGATATCCGGCAAGCTGGGTGTCGAACCACGGGTGGACAGGGGTGATGCCCAGGGCGCGCAGCAGATGGATCTGCTCCTTGTAGCCGTGCACCGCACAGAAGCCTCCGCGGGTCGCCAGCAATCCGGAGATCGACTCATGGCATTCCCGCGCCAATGACGGGGCGAGCACCGCCGCATGGTGGTCCGGTGCGAGGATCGTCAGCGAGGTCGGCTTGCTTTCCCCGTGGCGCAGGGTGCCTTCGGCGTGGAGGGTCCAGAAACCCTGCACGCTTTGCAAGGGATCGTCCAGCGCCGAGACGTCGGCATCCGCCGCCTGTTCGGCCGGCTTCGCATGCCCGATCGGCATCGGATGCCCGATCGACATCGTGCGCTCGGCCACCGTCGAGATGAGATGCTCGGAGATCCAGCCGTCCAGATCCGCACGCGACGCGATAGCGTCGATCGTCGGATTCTCGATGGTGCATTCCTCGGCATCCTCGACGGGTTCGTCCGTCGTATGCTCCCCTCCCGGGAACGCCTTGAGCAGACGCTGCTTGGTCCGCGGACCGAACTCCAGTTGGGCGAACAGCTTGTCCACCGCGGACAGATCCGGTCCCGCGAATACCAGATCATGCACTTCGGTATCTAGGTCGAGATCGCGCACCAGCGCGTTGACCTTGCGGTTGAGCCTGACCTGATCGAGATTCTCGCGCAGGGCCTCGCCCTTCTTGCCCCCGATCTCGTCCGCATGTTCGATGATGGCGTCGAGGGAACCGAACTGGTTGATCCACTTTGCGGCGAATCCGTCGCCCACGCCGGGCACGCCGGGGATGTTGTCCGCGGTCTCGCCGCGCAACGCCGCCAGATCCGGGTATCGCTGCGGCGGCACCTTGTACTTGGCCTCCACCGCCTCCGGAGTCATGTGCTTGAGATCCTTGAAATGATGGCCGGGATACAGCACCGTGATCTTGTCGTCGATCAGCTGGAAGGCGTCACGGTCCCCGGAAAGCACCAGAGTGTCGAATCCGGCGTCCTCGCCCATCGTGGCGAGGGTGGCGATGACGTCATCACCTTCGAAACCCGGCTTCTCGATATACGTCACGCCTAGAGCCTTCAGCATGTCCTGAATGAGCGGCAGCTGCGCGAGCAGATCCTCGGGGGCGGCGTCACGGGTGCCCTTGTACTGCGGCAGCAGCTGATTGCGGAACGTGCCGCCTTTCACGTCGAACGCCACGGCGATATGCGTGGGGTGCTCATCCAGAATCACCCTCGACAGCATGGAGGCGAAGCCCCACACCGCGTTCGTGGCCACGCCGTCCGACGTGGTGAAATTCTCCACCGGCAGGGCGAAATAGGCCCTGAATGCCAGTGAATGGCCGTCAACGACCAGCAGACGCCTGTCTGCGATCGCTGGTTTCAGACTGGTCGCAGACAGTGCCATCGACCTCAGCCCTGCACCTGATCGATGACGGCGTCCGCGACCTCCTGCATGGTCAGACGACGATCCATCGAGGTCTTCTGGATCCAGCGGAACGCCTCGGATTCGCTCAGGCCCATCTTCTCCATGAGCAGGCCCTTGGCACGGTCCACGCGCTTGCGGGCCTCGAAACGGGCCTTCATGTCGGAGACTTCGTCACGCAGGGCGTTCATCTGATCGAAGCGGCTGATGGCCACCTCGAGGGCCGGGAACAGCTTTTCGGGTACGAACGGCTTGACCACATACGCCATGGCGCCGGCATCGGCGGCCTTCTCCACCAGATTCTGCTGCGAGAACGCCGTCAGCATCACCACGGGGGCCAGATTGTCCTGGGCGATCTCCTTGGCGGCCGTGATGCCATCCTTCACCGGCATCTTGACGTCCATCACCACGACGTCCGGTTCAAGCTCCTTGACCAGATCGACGGCCTCCTGACCGCTGGCGGCCTCACCGACCACGTCGTATCCGGCGGCGCGAAGGGATTCCACGATATCGAGACGAATCAAGGCTTCGTCCTCGGCCACCACCACGGTACGACCCTTGGGATCATCGACCAGATCTTCAACATCCACATCAGCCATGTGAGAAGCCCCTTTCGTTATCACAAATCTCGTGGCTAGCCGCCGACTTCTTTGTAAGCAGGGGCGCGCCGTCAGGCCTGGCGAATTCAGAGCCAAACAAAGAAAAAGCAGCCGAAGCCGCCCGACCGTGCCCCGGGTGGGACTCGAACCCACACTGTACAGATTTTGAGGCTGTCTCCTCTACCAATTGGGATACCGGGGCGTTTTCCTCCTTGTGAGAGAGTACACCATTTGATTCCCCCACACAAAGATTTAGGCCCGCCCGCGTGTCTTATGACTGCACGCGAACGGGCCCGACGATCATCCGGTCCGCGGGATCATCCCGAGGACCGTCACGATCATGCCATCAACGGCTCACTCGATATCGGCTCACTCGCCGGCACCGACGGTGTGCACGTAGATGGAGTCGGTGCTGCCCGGCTTGTGGTCGCCCTGGGAGCAGCTCAGCACCACGATGTGGTCGCCGTCCTCCACCTTGCCGGCGGCCTTCAGCGTGGAGTCGGCAAGGGCCATGACCTCCTTGCGGGTCATGTCATGGTAGTCCTTGTCGAGCAGGAAGGCCTCGGTGCCCCAGCTCAGGGCCAGCCAGTGCTGGGTGTGCTCGTTGGCGGTCAGGCCGTAGATCGGGGCGGCCGGACGCTCGCGGGCGATGCGGTGCACGGTGTCACCGGTCTGGGTGAAGGCCACGATGGCCTTGGCGTTGAGCTTGTCGGCCAGATCCACGGCGGCGGAGGACACGGCGCCGGACTTGGACATGTCCAGGTTCTTGAGCTCCGGGATGCGGTCGAAGCCGTGGGAAGTGGCGTACTCGGAGATGCGGGACATGGTGGCCACGGTCTCGGTCGGGTACTTGCCGACGGCGGTCTCGTTGGAGGTCATGGTGGCGTCGGCGCCGTCAAGCACGGCGTTGGCGCAGTCGGAGGCCTCGGCGCGGGACGGCACCGGGGAGTTGACCATGGAGCCGAGCACCTCGGTGGCCACGATCACGGGCTTGGCGTACTTGCGGGCCAGCTCGATGATGCGCTTGGTGGCCAGCGGGACCTCTTCCAGCGGGCACTCGACGGCCATGTCGCCACGGGCGGCCATGATGCCGTCGAAGGCCTTGACGATATCCTCGAGGTTCTCGAGGGCCTGCGGCTTCTCGATCTTGGCGACGATCGGGATGCGACGGCCTTCCTCGTCCATGATCTCGTGGGCGCGGTCGATGTCGGTGGCGAAGCGCACGAAGGACATGGCGATGATGTCGGCGCCGGTGCGGATGGCCCAGCGCAGATCGGCCTCGTCCTTCTCGGTCAGGGCGGGCAGGCTCACGGCCACGCCGGGCAGGTTGATGCCCTTGTGGGAGGAGACGGGGCCGGCCACGACGACCTTGGTGTGCACGTTGTTGCCCTCGACGCTGGTGACCTCGAGACGGACCTTGCCGTCATCGATGAGGATCGGGTCTCCCGGGTGGCAGTCGCCGGGCAGGCCCTTGAAGGTGGTGGAGGTGATGGTCTCGTCGCCCTCGATGTCGTCGGTGGTGATGGTGAATTCCTGACCGACCTTCAGGAAGACCTTGTCCTCGCCGTCGGCGTTCTTCTTGAACCAGCCACAGCGGATCTTCGGACCCTGCAGATCAACCAGAGCGGCGACATTACGACCAACGGTCTTGCCGGCTTCGCGAAGATTGTTGTAGACCTTCAGATGATCTTCGGGCGTGCCGTGGGAACGATTCAGACGAGCGACGTCCATTCCGGCCTCGACGAGCTTGGTGATGTTCTCCAGAGACTCGGTAGCCGGTCCGATGGTATCTACGATCTTGGCTTTACGCATATTGCCTGCCTATTCCTTCTAGACGGTGGGGGCATGGAAATCCCATACCCCGCTGTTGCCGTGGATTAGTTTACTAGCTGTTCCAGACCGGAGCGCCAAGCGAGGCGGCGTGTTGTGTGAGCGCTCACCCCGCCGCATCCCCCGACGACCGGCCCCGGCCGCGGAAATCAAGGGGATTCTCAGTCCTGCTCGCGCTTCTCCATCGCCTTCATCTTCGCCACGCTGGCGACGGCCGCCGTGCCGATCGACACCACGATCACGGCCAGCGACAGCCAGGTCGGGATCTCCGGCACGGCGTGGATCGGCTGGCCGCCGTTGATGAACGGCAGCGTGTTGGCGTGCAGGGCCTCCATGATGAGCTTGACGCCGATGAAGCCGAGCACCACGGACAGGCCGATCGGCAGGTACACCAACTTGTCGATCAGGGCGCCCAGCAGGAAGTAGAGCTGCTGAAGGCCGAGCAGCGCGAACACGTTGGACGTGAACACGATGAACGGATCCTTGGTCAGACCGAAGATGGCGGGGATCGAATCGAAGGCGAACATCACGTCGGTGGTGCCGATGGCGAGGAACACCACGAGCAGCGGGGTCCAGTGACGGACGCCGTTCTTCGTGGTGCGCAGCTTCTCGCCGTCGTACTCGTCGCTGATGCGGATGACCTTGCGCAACGTGCCGATCAGCGCGTTCTCGTGGTATTCCTCGTCATCGTCCTTGCCGAAGGCCAGATTGAAGGCGGTATACAGCAGGAACGCGCCGAAGAGGAAGAACACCCAGGTGAACCGGGTGATGATCGCGGCGCCAAGCAAGATGAAGATGCCTCGGAAGACCAGGGCGATCGTGATGCCCACGGACAGCACGTACTTCTGGATCTGCTTGGGGACGGCGAAGTTCGACATGATGATGACGAACACGAACAGGTTGTCGATGCTCAGCGAGTATTCGGTGAGCCATCCGGAGTAGAACTCGATGGCCGGCTGGTGACCGGCGAAATACCAGATGCAGCCACCGAAGATCAGCGCCATGACGACGAAGAAGGCGATGTGCCGCACGCATTCCGCGGTGGACGGCACATGCGGTCGTCTTCCGATGATCACCAGATCGACGATGAAGAAAACTGCCAGAACCACAAACGTGGCAACCATGAACCATAGGGGTGTCTCAGCCATGTGACACCACTATACGGAAAGAAGATGACGGATGGTAGCGCTTGCGCGTTCACCGCCGTTCGCGACGGCCGCAAAAGCCGCTCTCCCCCACTCACATACGGGGTGAGTTGGCATCATCACCCTGCGGATCGGCCACCTTCGGATCGGTTCGGCCGCCAGCGAACGGCCTGAGCAGCGTCGAGGCGTCCGTAATGCCGAAGGCGCTGCGTCCGCCGGTCCGTTCCGGATGCCGGTGGATCACGACGGTCGCCAATACGGCCGGCACCATCATGACGATCAGCAGCAGGGCCAGTCTCCAGTCGTACAGCAGTCCGGCGGCCAGCACCAGTCCCACGGCCAGCACCAGCGCGAAGACGATCTGGGCGACCGCCTGCCGGCGCCGCCGGGCAGTCGTCCCCGCGTCCGCGACTCGGTCCGGACGGTCGGATGCGATATCGTATTCGATACCGGAACCGGTCTCGGTAACGCTGGTATCACCGGTACCGCTGATCTCACCGGTGCCGTCGGTGCCGTTGGTGTCGTTGGCCATTCGGTCCTCCCTGTCCATTGCCGACCGTCATCTGCCAGACCTGTCATTTTCCGGCTTCGGTCATTTCCCGGCTTCGGTCATCTGACGCAGTTCCTTCTTCAGATCCCGGATCTCGTCGCGAAGACGCGCCGCAAGCTCGAACTGCAGCTGCTCGGCGGCGGTGTGCATCTGCTCGGAAAGCTGCCGGATGAGGTCCACCAGATCCTGTGCAGGCAGTCCCGCCTCGAGGATCTCCCGGTGCCGCCGCTGCGCCTCGTCGGCGTCGAGGGACGGCACGCCGAGGTGCGAGTTGCCCGCCTTGTTGGCATTGCGGTAGCCTCCCTCCAGCAGGGTCTGGGTGTCCACGTCCTCCTTGGCCAGCATGTCGTTGACGTCGCTGATCTTCTTGATCAGCGGCTTGGGATCGATGCCGTGCTCGCGATTGTATTCGATCTGCTTCGTCCGTCGGCGGTTCGTCTCCTCGATGGCCTTACGCATGGCGTCGGTGCGATGATCGGCGTACATGATCACCGTGCCGTCCACGTTGCGCGCCGCGCGGCCGATCGTCTGGATCAGCGAACGGTAGGAGCGCAGGAAGCCCTCCTTGTCCGCGTCGAGGATCGCCACGAGCGAGACCTCGGGAAGGTCGAGGCCCTCCCTGAGCAGGTTGATGCCCACGATCACGTCGATCTTGCCTTCGCGCAGCTCGCGCAGCAGCTCCACGCGGCGAAGCGTGTCCACGTCGGAATGCAGGTACTCCACCTTGATGTCCCGCTCCAGCAGGTAGTCGGTGAGGTCCTCGGCCATCTTCTTGGTCAGCGTGGTAACCAGCACGCGCTCGTTGCGCGCCACGCGGGCCTTGATCTCGGCGAGCAGATCGTCCACCTGCCCCTTCACCGGCCGGACGTCGATCTTCGGGTCCACCAATCCGGTGGGACGGATGATCTGCTCGACCACGCCGTCGGACAGTCCCAGCTCGTAGTCGCCGGGCGTGGCCGAAAGATACACGGTCTGGCCGATGCGCTGAAGGAACTCGTCCCACTTGAGAGGCCGGTTGTCCATCGCGCTGGGCAGGCGGAAGCCGTGCTCCACCAGCGTGCGCTTGCGGCTGGCGTCGCCTTCGTACATGGCGCCGATCTGCGGGATCGTGACATGCGATTCGTCGATCACTAGCAGGAAGTCGTCGGGAAAGAAGTCCAGCAGGGTGTGCGGCGGGGTCCCCGGCTCGCGGCCGTCGAAGTGCCGCGAATAGTTCTCCACGCCCTGACACACGCCGACCTGGGTGAGCATCTCCAGATCGTAGGTGGTGCGCTGGGTCAGTCGCTGCGCCTCCAGATCCTTGCCCTGCTTCTTCAGCTCCGCCACGCGCTCCTCGAGCTCCTGACGAATGGTCTTCAGCGCCCGTTCCATGCGGGCCGGACCGGCCACGTAATGGGATGCCGGGAAGATGTGCACCTGGCTTTCGTGGGCGATCTCGTCGCCGGTAATCGGGTGCAGGGTGGAGATGCGGTCGATCTCATCGCCGAAGAACTCGATGCGGATGGCCAGCTCCTCGTACACCGGGATGATCTCGACGGTGTCGCCGCGGACGCGGAACGTGCCGCGGGTGAAGGCGATGTCGTTGCGCTTGTACTGCATGTCGACGAATTTGCGCAGCAGGTCGTCGCGGTTGATCTCCTGCCCCTCCTTGAGGAACAGCATGCGTCCGGCGTACTCCTCCGGGGTGCCCAATCCGTAGATGCAGCTGACGGTGGCCACCACCACGCAGTCGCGCCGGGTCAGCAGGTTCGCCGTGGCCGCGTGCCTGAGCCGCTCCACGTCGTCGTTGATGTTCGAGTCCTTCTCGATGTATGTGTCCGTCTGCGGAATGTAGGCTTCGGGCTGGTAGTAGTCGTAGTAGCTGACGAAGTAGCTCACGGCGTTGTCGGGCATCAGCTCGCGGAACTCCGCGCACAGCTGGGCCGCCAGTGTCTTGTTCGGCTCGAGGATCAGCGTGGGCCGCTGCAGCCGTTCGATCAGCCATGCGGTGGTGGCGGTCTTGCCCGTGCCCGTGGCGCCCATCAGCACCACGTCGTTCTCGCCGTTCTCGATGCGGCGGGCGAGCTCGTCGATGGCCTGCGGCTGGTCGCCGCTCGGCCGGTACGGGGACTTGACCACGAACGGCTTGTCGATGCGCTGAATCTCGAATCCCATGTCCGAACGACCACCAATCCCTCTCACCGGTCAGTATGCCGGATGCGTCAGAACACGGTACAGTCTATCCACATCCTCGTACATCTGTTCGAGAGGCTTGGTGGAGTCGATCACATAGTCCGCGATGTCGAACCGCTGCTGCTGGGTGGCCTGATTGCTGATCCGCGCGATCGCGTCGCTGCGCTTCATGCCTCGATTGCGCACCATGCGGCGGATGCGCACGTCCTCCGGGGCCTCCACGGTGATGATCGCGTCGAAGTAATCCCATCGGGCCGTCTCCACCAGCAGGGGGATGTCGTGGATCACCAGCCGGCAGGTGCCGTCCTTCGGGTCGGGATGCGCGTCGATCCACCGGTATTCCAGTTTGCCCGCCTCACGAAACACCAGAGGGTGCACGATGCCGTTGAGCACCCGGAGCCTGTCCGGATCGTTGAACACGTTGGCCGACAGCCAGGGTCGGTTGAGCTCGCCGTCACGGCCGCGGGCCCGGCGGCCGAACGCCCGGATGATCCGGTCGAAGCCCTCGGTGCCGTTCGCCGTGACCTGTCTGGCCAGTTCGTCGTAATCGATCACATAGGCGCCGAGACTTCTGAAACGGTCGGAGACGGTGCTTTTCCCCGCCGCGATGCCTCCGGTAAGACCGACTCGAGTAAACATCCTCGCTCCTCATCTGATCCGCATCTGATCCGCAGTATGGCTCGATGGCGTATCGGGCGACGACGCCCGACGCGCATATCCGCAAACGATGTTCAGTCTACCCTCGTCGGCGTGCCGATGGGGGTACCGACGTGGCCGATCACGGCAAATCGGGAGCGTGACGGGTCGGAACGTAACGTGACGGGTCGGGAGCGTACGGGACTGAGAGACCCGGATATGCAAATGCGGCCGTCGACGATGGTCGACGGCCGCATCCGGTATGTCATTTAGCGGTAATGATCAATTACTGCCGATCGAGGAAGCGATTCACTTCTTCTCGTTGAGCAGCTGCTCGCGCAGGGCAGCCAGCTGGTCGGAGTCGGCGAGGGTACCCTCGGAAGTGCTCTCGGAGGAGTAGTTGGACACCTCTTCGACCTTCTCTTCCTTCGGGGCCTGACCGTCTTCCGCAGCGGAAGCCTCGGCGTTCGCCAGCTCCTTGGCGACGAACTCCTTGTGCTGCTCCCACAGATCGTGGGCGGCCGCGTACTGGGACTCCCACTCCTCGCGCTGCTTCTCGTAGCCGGGGATCCACTCGTTGGTCTCCGGGTCGAAACCCTCGGGGTACTTGTAGTTGCCGTTCTCGTCGTACTCGGCCGGCATGCCGTACAGCGCCGGATCGAAGTCCTCGGAGGCGGAATCCACGGAGTCGTTGGCCTGCTTGAGGGACAGGGAGATACGACGACGCTCGAGATCGACGTCGATCACCTTGACGAACACCTCTTCGCCCGGCTTGACGACGGTCTCCGGGTTCTCCACGTGGCGGTTGGCCAGCTCGGAGATGTGCACCAGACCCTCGATGCCGTCATCCACGGAGATGAACACACCGAACTGCACGATCTTGGTGACCTTGCCCTTGACGATCTGTCCGGGGATGTGGGTGCGGGCGAAGCGCTGCCACGGATCCTCCTGGGTCGCCTTGAGCGACAGGGAGATACGCTCGCGATCGAGATCGACGTCGAGCACCTCGACGGTGACCTTGTCACCGACCTTGACGACCTCGGACGGGTGGTCGATGTGCTTCCAGGACAGCTCGGAGACGTGGATCAGGCCGTCAACGCCGCCCAGATCAACGAATGCACCGAAGTTGACGATGGAGCTGATGACGCCCTCGCGGATCTGGCCCTTCTTGAGCTGCGAGAGGAAGGTCTCGCGCACTTCGGACTGGGTCTCCTCGAGGTACTGGCGACGGGACAGCACCACGTTGTTGCGGTTCTTGTCGAGCTCCAGGATCTTGGCCTGGATCTTCTGGCCGATGTACGGGGCCAGATCGCGCACGCGGCGCATCTCGACGAGGGAGGCGGGCAGGAAGCCGCGCAGACCGATATCGACGATAAGACCACCCTTGACAGCTTCGATGACGGTACCTTCGACCACGCCATCGGCTTCCTTGATCTTCTCGACATCGCCCCAGGCGCGCTCGTACTGGGCACGCTTCTTAGACAGAATCAGACGGCCTTCCTTGTCTTCCTTGGTGATGACAAGGGCCTCGACGGTGTCGCCGACCTCGACGACGTCATCGGGATCGACGTCCTTCTTGATGGAAAGCTCGCGGGAGGGGATCACACCCTCGGTCTTGTAGCCGATATCCAGGAGGACCTCGTCGCGATCGATCTTGACGACGGTGCCTTCGACCAGATCACCATCATCGAAGTTCTTGATGGTGGAATCGACTGCCTTGATGAAGTCCTCTTCGGTGCCGATGTCGTTGATGGCGACCTTGGTGACTTCTGCGTTGTTCTCTGCCATGTAAATGTACTGGTTTTCTAATAGATGGATGGATAATACTCGATTTTCAGTTATACGGGCGCCTTATGGACGCACAAATTGATAGTCTAGCCGAATCCATGGCCAAATATCACGTCAGGAATTCGGGCGTGTCGCGCGGGACTCCCGCCCGACGTCACACCCTTGGTCACCGTCCGGAAACCGGATCCCGGACGGGGACTATGCGAATGGGTACCACGCGGACGAGGACTATGCAAATAGAGACCACGCAGACGAGAGGCTATGCGCGCAGCGAACGCTCGGCGATGTCGACGACGTTGCTCACCAGCATGGCGCGGGTCATCGGGCCCACTCCCCCGGGGTTCGGCGTGTAGGCGTAGCACACCTCCCGCGCGGCCGGATCCACGTCGCCGAGGATCCGGGACTTCCCGGTTTCGGGATCGGTGACGCGGCTGACGCCGACGTCCACGAGCACGGCGTCGGGGCGCACGTCCTCGGGCTTGACGAAATGCGCGCTGCCCATGGCGGCCACGATCACGTCGGCCTGCCGCATCAGCTCATGGATGTTCCTCGTGCCGGTATGGCAGCAGGTCACCGTGGCGTTGATCTCCTTGCGGCCGATCAGCAGGCCGATGGTGCGGCCGATGGTGATGCCGCGGCCCAGCACCACCACATGCTTGCCGTTCAGGTCGATGCCGTTCATCGCCAGCAGTTCGACGACACCGTGGGGCGTGCACGGCAGCGGGGTGGTCAGCTCGCCGCGGGGATGCAGCACCAACTCGCCGAGATTGTAGGGGTGCATGCCGTCGGCGTCCTTGGCGGGATCGATCTCGTCGATCACCGCGTTCTCGTCGATGCCCTTCGGCAGCGGAAGCTGCACGATGAATCCGGTGCAGGCGGGGTTCTCGTTCAGCCGGTGGACGGCGTCGACGATCTCGTCGAACGACGCCGTCTCGGGAAGTTCCTCGGCGATCGACGCGATGCCCACTTCGGCGCAGTCGCGATGCTTGCCGGCCACGTACTTCACCGAGCCGGGGTCACGGCCCACCAGCAGCGTGCCGAGGCCGGGATTGACCCCCTGCTCCTTGAGGCGCTCCACCCGGGCTGCGAGATCCGCCTTGATCGAGGCCGCGGCCGCCTTGCCATCCAAACGCAGTGCCATATGCTTCTTCCGTCCCTTTCATCCGGTCGATGCCCGTCGCCGTTCCCTCATGCCGATGGCCGGCGCTCCGCATCGTAGGCTATCGTGAAAACAAATCAACCATAACCAAGGCGGTAACGATGTCGTCCATGTTGTCTCGAATGGTAAGGTCCGTCACGGCCGCGATCACCTGCACGGCGCTGATGGCGCTCGGCGCGTGCTCCGGGGGCTCCGGCGGCGCGTCAGCATCGTCCTCGGGCCCCTCCGACGGTCCGATCGCCGTGACCGCGTCGATCAACCAGTGGGGGCTGCTGGCCCGTCAGATCGGCGGCGATCAGGTGAACGTCGATTCCATTCTGGGCAGCACGAACGTGGACGCCCATGACTTCGAGCCGCAGACCAGCGACATCGCAAAGATCTCGAAGTCGGACATTCTCGTGGTCAACGGCGCCGGATACGACGAGTGGGCCGTCAAGGCGGCGGCCGGATCCGTGACCACGGTCAACGCGGCCGAGGCCGTGGGCGCCGCGGACGGGGACAACCCCCACCTGTGGTTCTCGAAGGACGCGCGCAAGGCCATGGCCCGGGAGCTGTGCGAGGCCTTCGCCAAGGAACGTCCGGCGAAGAAGGACTACTTCGACAGCCGGCTGAGCACCTGGTCGAAGAGCGAAAGCGAGCTCGAACGCACCATGGACACGTTCGCGAGCAAGCATCCGAAGGCGACCTACGCGGCCACGGAGTCGGTGGCCTACTACCTGATGAGCGATCTGCGGCTCACCGACGTGACACCGAAGGCCTACCTTCAGGCGACGGCCAACGAAAGCGAGCCGGCGCCCGCCGACGTGCAGCGGTTCCAGTCGCTACTGGAGGGCCGCAAGGTCTCGCTGCTGGTGAACAACACCCAGGAGGCCTCGGACATGACGAATCTCATCACCGGCACCGCGCACAAGTCCGACGTCCCCGTGATCGACGTGAGCGAGCAGGTCCCCGAAGGCCAGACCAGTCTGGTGAGCTGGATGAACTCCCTGATCTCCTCATGCGAGCAGGCGCTCGAAAGCTCGGAGACCGCCGAATAGCCGCCGCCCGGTCGAAGCCATGCCGCCCCCGGTGACACGGCGGATATGCGGATCAATGGAAAATTGATTACTATTCTCAATTAGTCCATCGATCCGCATTCCTCATGACTGGGGCAAACGCATGACAACATCTCAGGACGCGACCGCAAGCGTGGTGCTCCGCGACGCCGAGGTGCGCCGCGGCGGCCGCGTCATCTGGTCCAGAGGCAACTTCGCCATTCCCCTCGGCACGGTCACCGCCGTGGTCGGCACCAACGGCACCGGCAAGACCACGCTGCTGGACGCCGAACTCGGTCTCGTGCCCACGTCGCGCGGATCCATCACCGTGCTCGGTCGACCGGCCGGACAGAGCAACGCCGAGATCGGCTACGTGCCGCAGAGCTACATCTCCGGTCTCGATTCCAACATCACCGCCCGGCAGTCGGTATTGCTGGGCCTGACCGGCACGAAATTCGGACTGCACCGGGTCACGAAGGAGGAGAAGGACCGCGTCGCGCAGGTGCTTCGGTTCGTCGGACTCGAACACAAGGAGGACTATCGACTCAACGAACTGTCCGGAGGACTGCGGCAGCGCGCGGCCATCGCCCAGGCGCTGGTCGGCGAGCCCCGTCTGCTGCTGCTCGACGAGCCGCTGGCCAACCTCGACATCGCCAGCCAGCGATCCATGGTGGAGCTGCTGGCCCGTCTGAACCGCGAATGGCACATGAGCATCCAGATCGTCTCGCACGATCTCAACATGCTGCTGCCCATCCTCACCGGCGCCATCTACCTGCTGGACGGACACCCCCATTACTCGCCGATGAGCTCCGTACTGGATTCGGACCTGCTGACCCATCTGTACGGCACGCGCGTGGAGGTGGTGACCACCCCGCAGGGCGACATGTTCGTCACGCCGAACCGCCGTCTGGAGCCGGAGGGCCGCAGCCAGGACACGCATGACGTACACGAGGCCGCCGTCTTCCACTCGCATGATCATTCCCACCAGCCCGACCAGCCTCGCCGGCAGGAGGAGCCGCAACGATGAACGTACAATTCGCCTTCGATCCCGAATGGATGTCGGTGCTCACCGCCCCGTTCATGGTCAACGCCGTCGAGGCCGGTCTGCTGATCTCGGTGGCCGCGGGCATCATGGGATACTTCACCATCACCCGCCGCTCCACGTTCGCCGCCCACGCCCTCGCCCACATCGGGCTTCCCGGCGCCACCGGCGCGGTGCTGCTCGGTCTGCCGGTGTCGATGGGCCTTGGCGCATTCGCGCTAGCGGGGGCGTTGATCATCGGTGCCCTGGGTAAGAAGGTCTCCGAACGGGAGATCGCCACCGGTACGGTGCTGGCCTTCGCCACCGGCCTCGGCCTGTTCTTCGCGAGGCTCTCCTCCAGCGCCTCGCAGCAGATGCAGTCGATTCTGTTCGGCTCCATCCTCACCATCACCGATGCGCAGATCGTCGGTTTCGCCGTATTCGACGTGGTGCTGCTGCTCGTGCTGGCCGTCGTCTATCGTCCGCTGCTCTTTAGCTCGCTTGACGAGCAGGTCGCCCGGGCCAAGGGCGTGCCGATCACCCTGATGAACGTGCTGTTCATGGCGATCATGGCCGGCGTGATCACCGTGGCCGTCCCCGCCGTGGGCACCCTGCTGATCTTCGCCCTGGTGGTGACCCCCGCGGCCACCGCGTCGATGATCACCAGATCGCCGTTCGCCGCGATCGTGGTGAGCTGCCTGCTGTGCCTGATCAGCATCTGGGGCGGGCTCGTGATCTCTTCGATGTTCCCCACTCCCCCGAGCTTCGTCATCGTCACGCTCAGCACGGTGATGTGGGCGATCGCCCGGGCAGCGAAGACGAAGCGTGGCTAGACTGACGGCCTAGGGATTGACGGCCAGGGCTGACGGCTGACGGCTACCGGCCCATCCGCTACAGGTCGGCTTCTCTACCGGTCGGCCGGTATGCACAGCGCCCCAGCGATGGCGGCGACGCCCTGTCCCTCGCCGGTGAACCCCATGCCGTCCGTGGTGGTGGCGGTGATCGACACCGGGGCCCCCAACGCCCGGGACATCGCGCGCACCGCCTCATCGCGATGGGCGCTCATCCTCGGCGCATTGCCAACCACCGTCACGGAGGCGTTGACGATCCGCCAGCCCCTTCCGCCGACGTATTCGCCCAGCATGCGCAGCATCTCGTCACCGTGCCTGCCGGCGCCCGACGAATCGGATCCGACGCCGAACAGCGTGCCGATGTCGCCCAGCCCGCACGCGGACATCACGGCGTCGATCACCGCATGGGCGGCCACGTCCCCGTCGGAATCCCCCTCCAGACCGCGGACGCCGCGGGCCTCGTCGTCGGTCCATCGCATGCAGGCCAGCCACAGTTCGCGGTCCGAATCGGCCGCGGCGAACCGGTGGGCGTCGAAGCCCTGTCCCAGACGCATCGCGGGGACGCCCGCGGGAGCGCTCGTCATATTCTCATCGGTCACGTTCTCGCCGATCACGCCGTTCGGATCGTTCACTTCCTGCGGGAGGCCTTCTTCTTCTCCTTGGCCGCCTTCGCCTCGGCCTCGATGCGGTTCAGCGTCTCGCTGGCGGCCTCCTTGGGGGCCTTGGTGTGGTGCTTGTCGTCCCCCGGCTTCGGCTCCTCGTATCCCAGATTCACGTCGAGCAGGCGCTGAGTCTCCTCCTCACTGAGTTTTTCGCTCAGCGAAATCTCGGAGACCAGAATGTTGCGCGCCTTGGTGAGCATGCGCTTCTCACCGGCGGAAAGACCATGCTCGTCATCGTCGCGCTGGGCGAGATCGCGAACCACCTCGGCGACCTTGTTCACGTCACCGGTGGCGATCTTCTCGACGTTGAGCTTGTACCGACGGGACCAGTTGGTCTTCTCCTCGACGATCGGGGTGCGCAGGATCTCGAACACCTTGGCGACGGCCTTGGCGTCCACGATGTCGCGCACGCCCACCTTCTGCACGTTCTCCGCGGGAATCTGAATGACGAGACCATCGGACGACAGCACGGACAGCTTGAGATAGGTGCGCTTGACACCGCCCATCTCACGCTCGGTGATCTCCTCGACGCGAGCCGCGCCATGGCGCGGGTAGACAACGGTATCGCCAACCTGATAAGTCATGAAAGAAGCCCCTCCAATGATAGAAAAAGACAACTTATCCTTGCATATGGGATGGACATCGGCCCCGCGTTTTCACCGGGCGAAAAGGCAGTGTTCCGCCCCCCCGACGGACTCGGTCACAAGCCGACGCCCGACGACGGGAATGCGCCGACATGCCGCCACACCCGGGGACATGACGGCGGAACACGACGGAAAACCAACGGAAGACACGCGGAAAACACGGGATTTTCCGATATTCGGCACGCCGTTGGACGGTTTTTGACCGTTCAATACGTAAACTCGTTATATGGCTACAACAACAGAGAAGAGCATCCCCCAGCCGATCAGCGTCGATCACTCCGCTTTGGATGCCGCAAGCAATGGCGTTTACTACGATCCGCACACCGTTCTCGGTGGGCATCTTCACCCCGCGCCGGACGATGGCTACGTCACCGTCCGCGTCCTCAAGCCGCTGGCACGCACCGTGACCATCATCACCCCCGACGGCTCGTTCTCCTCCCAGCACGAATGGAACGGGGTATTCACCTCGGTCATCCCGGCCGCGCAGACCGCCGACGGCCCCGCCGTGCCCTCCTACCGCGTGCTCACCGAATACGAGGACGGCAAGGAGGTCCTCGAGGACGATCCCTACCGCTACCTGCCCACCGTGGGAGAGATGGACATGTATCTCTTCGGCGAGGGACGCCACGAGCGCCTGTGGGAGGTCCTCGGCGCCCATGTGCACACCTACGACGACGTGATGGGAGAGCCCGACGGCTCGTCGAAGAACACGATCAGCGGCACCTCGTTCGCCGTATGGGCCCCCAATGCGCGCGCCGTGCGCGTGGTCGGCGACTTCGACTCCTGGGGCGGCCGTCAGTACGCGATGCGCGAACTAGGCTCCTCCGGCATCTGGGAGATCTTCATCCCCGGCGTGGGCGCGGGCGAACGCTACAAGTACGAGATCCTCAACGCCAACGGCGAATGGAAGCAGAAGGCCGACCCCATGGAGCGCCTGCACCAGATCCCGCCGGAGACCGCCTCCATCGTGGTCGATTCCAAGCACGAGTGGCATGACGAGGAGTGGATGGACCACCGACGCTCCACCGATCCGCACGAAGGCCCGATCAGCATCTACGAGGTCCACGCCGGCAGCTGGAAGCTCGGCATGGACTACGCCAAGCTCGCCGAGGAGCTCGTGCCGTACGTCAAGAAGATGGGCTTCACCCATGTGGAGTTCATGCCGCTGGCCGAGCACCCCTTCACCGGTTCCTGGGGCTATCAGGTGACCGGCTACTACGCCCCGCAGTCCCGACTGGGCAAGCCGGACGACCTCAAGGTCCTCATCGACGCCTTCCATCAGGCCGGCATCGGCGTGATCATGGACTGGGTGCCCGCCCACTTCCCGAAGGACGACTTCGCCCTCGCCCGGTTCGACGGCACCCCGCTGTACGAGGATCCCGATCCGCTGCGCGGCGAGCACCCCGACTGGGGCACCTACGTGTTCAACTTCGGCCGCAACGAGGTGCGCAACTTCCTCGTCGCCAACGCCTGCTACTGGCTGGACGAGTTCCACGTCGACGGCCTGCGCGTCGACGCCGTCTCCTCGATGCTCTACCTCGACTACAGCCGCGAGAACGGCCAGTGGCGTCCGAACAAGTACGGCGGCCGTGAGAACCTCGAGGCCATCGACTTCCTCAAGGAGGCCACCTCCACCGCCTACCGCCGCAACCCCGGCATCATGATGATCGCCGAGGAGTCCACCGCATGGCCGGGAGTCACCGCCCCCACCGACGGCGGCGGACTCGGATTCGGCCTCAAGTGGAACATGGGCTGGATGCACGACACCCTCGAGTACCTGCATGAGGCGCCCATCAACCGCAAGTGGCATCACGGCGAGATCACGTTCTCGATGATGTACGCCTACTCCGAGCACTACGTGCTGCCCATCAGCCACGACGAGGTCGTCTACGGCAAGGGCGCGCTGTTCGGCAAGATGCCGGGCGACGACTGGCAGCGCTATGCCGGCGTGCGCAACCTGTTCGCCTACCAGTGGAGCCACCCGGGCAAGAAGCTCACCTTCATGGGCAACGAGATCGCCCAGTACGGCGAATGGAACTACAGCTCCTCCGTCGACTGGGATGCGTTGAACTGGCCCGACCATCAGGGCGTGCAGAAGCTCGTGCGCGACCTCAACAAGGTGTACCGCGAGAACCCCGCGCTGTGGAGCCTCGACTTCGATCCCGCGGGCTTCCAGTGGCTCACCAGCGACGACGCCGACCACAACGTGCTGGCGTACATGCGTCTGGACAAGGAAGGCAACCCGATCGTCGTGGTGGTCAACTTCTCCGGCTCCGCCTGGCAGGACTATCAGGTGCCGCTGCCGTCCGGCGGCCGGTGGACCGAGATCCTCAACACCGACGCCGAGGAGTACGGCGGCTCCGGCATCGCCAACACCGACATCGTGGCCGAGGAGGGCGAATACCACTCCCGCCCGTACTCGGTGAAGATCACGGTTCCGGCTCTGGGCGCCATCTACCTCAAGCCCGAGAAGCCCGCGAAGTAAAGCCCGCGAAGTAGTGAAGTCCCTTCATCACTGAACCGTAAGGCCCCGGATCATTCCGGGGCCTTACGTATGATGAATGGGATATTTGAGATATCATGGGATATTTGAGATATTGACGACTAGGCAAAGGCACATATCGGTATGAACAGCATGGATTCACGGACCGCGCAGCGCACTATTCTCGTCGTGGAGGACGAGCCCACGCTCGCCACGGCCATCGCCCAGCGACTCACCGCGGAAGGATGGAACGCCAGGGTGGCGGGCGACGGAGCCAGCGCCGTGCAGGCCGCCGCACAACTCAAACCGGATCTGGTGATCATGGACATCATGCTTCCCGTGATGGATGGCCTGGAGGCCACCAAGCGCATCGTGGCGGCCCGTCCCGTCCCGGTGATGATCCTCACCGCCCGTGACGACGAGGCCGACAAGGTGATCGGGCTCGGTGCCGGCGCCGACGACTACATGACCAAGCCGTTCTCCATGCGCGAGCTCATCGCGCGGTGCAAGGCGCTGCTGCGGCGCGTGGAACGGGCGAAGGTGATCGCCAAGAACTCGGAGAACGAGAAGCTCCTCGACTTCGGCTCGCTGGTGATCGATCCGGCGCAGCGCATCGTCACGCTGGACGGCACCGAAGTGCATCTGACCCCCACCGAATTCGATCTGCTGGCCACGCTGGCGCGGCGTCCCAAGTCCGTACTCACCCGCGAGAAGCTGCTCGAGGAGGTCTGGGACTGGGTCGACGCCTCGGGCACCCGCACCGTGGACTCCCACGTCAAGGCGCTGCGGCACAAGCTCGGCCCGGCACTGATCCGCACCGTGCACGGCGTCGGCTATGCGTTCGAGCCGCCGGAATCCAAGTGACATCGCCATGCAGCCTTCGAAGCAATCCGGCAAGCCGAGGAAAAGCACGACGAAAGCCAAACTGGCAACGAACGCCTTCGCCAGACACCATCAGGCCATGAAGGACAGCCGGCCGATCGGCGTGTTCTCCTCGCTGAAGGCCGAGCTGAGCGTGCTGATCGTCGTGGCGTCGTCCATCGCCTTCATCCTCGCATGGCAGTTCCTCAAATGGGGATGGAGCGGCTGGCTGGCGATGCCATTGTCGATGATCGTGGCGCTGGGGTTCACCTACCTGTTCTCCCACGGGCTCACCGCCCCATTGCGGCAGATGAGGGATGCCGCCAAGGCCATGGCCGACGGCGACTACACCGTTCGGGTGAAGACCGCCACGGATTCGCGCGATGAGATCGGCCAGCTGGCGCGATCCTTCAACGAGATGGCCGAAGAGCTCGAGCACGCCGACCAGATGCGCCGCGACATGGTGGCCAATGTCAGCCACGAGCTGCGCACGCCGGTTTCGGCGCTGCAGGCGCTGGTGGAGAACATGGCCGACGGCGTCGTGGAGCCCACGCCGGCGAATCTGGAAGGCATTCTGGATCAGACGCACAAGCTTTCCGACCTCATCGCGTTCCTGCTCGACATGTCGCGCGTGGAGGCCGGCGCCGCCAGCCTGGAGATCGAGATCTTCGACTTCGCCGACTTCATGGACGAGACGGTCAAGCCGCTGGAGCTCGCCGACGGTGGACATGCCCACGACATCCACGTCAACGTGCCGAAGGATCTGCGCATGGAAGGCGATCCCAACCGGCTGCGGCAACTGTTCACGAACATCATCGCCAACGCGCTCAAGCACTCCCCCGACGGCACTTCGGTACTGATCGAGACCCATGAGGACGAGGCGAACGGCACCGTGGTGACCAACGTGGTGAACTACGGCTCGCAGATCCCCGAGGAGGCCAGAAGCCTGATCTTCCGCCGGTACGTCAAGGGCACCGGACGGCCGGGAACCGGCTCGGGAGGCACCGGCCTCGGATTGTCCATCGCCCGCTGGGCCGCCGGATTGCATGGCGGCACCGTCAGGGTGGTTCCCGACGAGCGGGGTGCGAACTTCGAGATCACGCTGCCCAAGTATCACATCACCGAGGACGAATGACCCCCGTTCCCGAACGATCAGAGTCGTCAGTCCGGCACCTGCGCGAGGGAGAACGCCGTGGCCACGGGCAGCCCGACGGCCTTCAGCACCTTCGCGCACTGCCGCAGCGTGGAGCCGGTGGTGACGATGTCGTCGACGAGGATCACCGCAGTCGTTCCCGAGACAGTCGTCCCCACGGCATCCGTTCCCGAATCGGCGGCGTAGGCGTACCGGGAACGGACCTCGAGATGATCGGCAAGTCGTCCCGAACGCTGCGCGGCGCCGATCTGCTGCACGGACTTCGACCGCACTCCCCGGATGTTCAGTGCCGACTCGACTTCGGCGTTCACGCCGTCGGCCACCAGCTGCTCCGATACGGCCGTGGCCAGCGGCAGCGTATGCCGGCGGCCGCGCCGTCTCATCGACGCCGGGGATGACGGCACCGGCACCACCAGCACACGGTCACAGGATCCCAGCGCCCGGCCGACGCCGCTGTTTCGCACGCAGGCGCGCAACGCCGCGCACAGGTCACGGGTGATCTCCTCGTCGCCATGGTCCTTCCACTGCAGGATCGCCCGCCGCACCGGACCGCGATACGTCGCGCATGCGCAGATGCCACGAAGTGCGAACAGGGAGGCCGGCATCGGCCTGACCACGCATTGGGAGAACAGTCCGCGGCATGACGGGCACAGGGTCTCGTCCGGCATGTCACATCCCGCGCATCCCCGCGGCAGCATGACGTCGCGTATCCCCCGGCACAGCGAGGCCACGGGACGCGGCACATGCCGCACGACGGAGGACGCGGATCCGTTCATGCTCCGAGACCAGTCGAAAACGCGTCAAGCAGTCCATGGATCACGTTCAGCGTGTCCTGCGGTCGAGTGACATGTACCGCGAACGTGCCCGCCGCCGCGGCGGGATAATCATTGCCATCCGGATCCATCCGGTCCCCCACGAACCCGATCCTCGCCACCGGAACATCCAGCAATCCGGAGAGCCTGCGGATGGCATAGGACTTGTCGATGCCCTTGGCCACCACGTCCACGCTGGTGGAGCCTCCTGACCGGACCGTCAGCTGCGGCAGGTCGGCGGCCACCGCGGCGGCGAGGGCGTTCTTCTTCCTGCGGTCCGGATCCCACGCCTCCTTGGCCGCGGGAGTGGCCATCTGGCCGAGGGCGGAGAAGGTGATCTGGCTGCCGCGATCCTCAATCCGCTCCCCCCGGACCTGATCGTCGGCCAGCCACAGGCCGAGCTCCTTGGCGTGTCTGGTCAGGGAGGCGATCGCGGCGTCACGGTCGGCGGGATCGAGGTCATGCGCATACCGGCACCGCCATGCCGTACCGTCCCACGCATAATAGCGGGTGCCGCTGGTGGGCATGAGATGCAGATTGGTCCGATCGGCCATGTCCCCGATCCGGGAGAGGATCTGCCGCTCGAACAGCTGGTATTTGCCTCCGGACACCACCGCGCACGGCATTCGTCTGGTGAGGGCGGAGAACGCCTCGGCCATCTCATCGGTCATCGGCTGCTTGGAGATCGCCAAGGTGGTATCGAGATCGAAGCCGATCGCGTCGATCCGCGTGATCAGCTCCCGCCAGTCCACGGAATCCCACTGATGAATGATGACGGGGTCCATTCACAACTCCTTATGACACGTGCGCTGTCCTTGCATTATCGCACATGCCACAACCGGTTTCGCCGTGGAACACCCGTCGTGTCTTCCCCTGCGTTACTCTGGAAGGCATGACCCGAGAATCCCACAACGCCAACCTCGTTTTTTCCAAGCCCTCGGCACTGCCCTGGGAGCGCAAGGTCTACCGCAACAAGCACGGCCGCGGCCTGCGTCAGGCCACATTCGGCATCAGGCTGCCCCGATACCGGACCAAGTCGGGCGCCTTCGACGGCATGGTGGTGGCCCAGCTCAAGCGGCTCAACGCGGCATGGCCGGAACTGCTCAGGGACGTGCAGTGCGCGGTGGAGGACGTCCCCGCGTCGGCGCCGGTGTCGTGGGAGTCCCGCAGGGTCGCGCTGTCGCAGAGCTTCCCCGCCAACCACGGCATTCCCGCGCGAATCGTGCT
Organism: Bifidobacterium simiarum; assembly: GCF_002802905.1. Classification (GTDB taxonomy): domain Bacteria; phylum Actinomycetota; class Actinomycetes; order Actinomycetales; family Bifidobacteriaceae; genus Galliscardovia; species Galliscardovia simiarum. The sequence continues at coordinate 111,939 of NZ_PEBK01000006.1, read as the reverse complement.
GTACCGCAAGCCGATCGAGCAGCGCGCCCGCGACCGCATCGACATGCAGTTCATCATCCGCGACGAGATCGTCGCCCGGCTCGCCGACCTGACCGGCAAGCATCCCGAAGATATTGACCCGGACTGGGGCTTCTAACCGAATGCGCTGATCAGCGAACGACGTTGAGGGACTGGGTGGTACGGACGGTGGCCTGCACCGGCATGAGGCTGGTCGGTTCAAGGAACGCGATGCCCCTCACCTTGGCATTGTCCACATCGGCGACGTGGACGAGTCCGCCCCATGCCACGCTGCCGCTCGCATCGCTCATCGTCATGGCGGCGATCGATGAGGCCACGTCCGACGGCTGGAGCCAGATGCCGGACCGTGCGGGAACGGTAAGGTCCTTTTCGCCGGCGCGGGAGCCGTCCTCCTTGTACCCCACGAGCGTGACGGCGGCGTCCTTGTCGGCGGTGTTGACCAGATTCAGCGTGGCCTTCACACCCTGCGGGAAAACGAGTCCGCTGATCCTGGTCGAGGTCACGCCGTTGATCAGGGAGAAGTCCGACTGCGAATCGCCCGAACCATTGAGGTCACAGATCGCCGCGGCGCGGATGGCGTCATCCGATTCGACCAGGACGCCCACGGTGTTCGCCGGGACCTCGCCCAGGGAAACCCTCCCAACGGTGTTGGCCTTGATCGTGGTCTTCTTGGCTTCCTTCAGCCCGCCGCGGGTGATCCACGACAGCGTCGCGGAGGCGTCCTTCCCGGAGAACAGGTCGACGGTCGCGGTCGCCCCGGACTGCATGCCGGGCAGGATGATCCGCCTGTCGGCGTCGGCCAGCGGCGTGGCGAAGTCGGAGCCCTTCGACGTCAGGCCGTCCATATGGACCGTCCTGACGACCGCGGCCACGGCCGTAGTCTCGCTGACGACCGACACGTAGACCGCACGCTCATCCGGCGCCGCCGCGGAGAGATTCACCATCGTCTCGGACTGGCCGGCCACGGTCACCGTGCTGTCGGTGGCCAGTGCGATGCTCCTGCCGTTGCTCGCGCCCCATGCGGAGATCCTCACCGATGTGGACTTGTCCGAAGGATTGGCCAGCACCATCTGATGGGTCCATCCCGTCTGCGTGGAAGGCAGCAGGAACGACTGCGACAGCTGCGGGGTGACGCAGCGCGTCGCCGACACCCCCTTGAGATCGCCTTCGGTGGCCCATGACACCGTCGAGGCGGCGGATCCGGAGCCCTGGCTCATGTCCAGCATGCGCGTGGTCTGGACCAGCGCCTGATCGGTGGAATTGCTGGCATGGACGAACGCCTTGGTCGTATCGGTAAGATCCACCGACTGCGTCTTCTGGGCATGGCTGCCGTCAAGACGGGCGATGTCGGAATCGTAGACCGATCCGAAGGCCGCGAACATCGTCCGACCGGTGTTGTTGCCTTCGGAGACCTGATACTCGGAATCCCCGTAGGAGCCGGTGTCGGCCAGTCGCATACGGGCCGGGCAGTACGACTGCAGCACGGTCTGACCGACCTTCGCCGAATGACCGCCTTCGATCGAACCCCGATCAGTGGATGCGGGCAGCAGGTCGGTTCCCAGCAATGCGAAGGCGCCGACGAGTCCGATGACGGTGACCGCCGACATCACGATCTTGCCTGCGGAGCGAACGCGGGATCCGGAGCCGTTCGCCCGATGTTCGCGACGTGTACCTGTGCTCATGCTCCCACCTCGTATCTATGGAATCTCGGGAAGGCGACGATGCAGTACAGGACGATCACCACCGCCATGCACGCCACCCACGCCCTGCGCCAGGGGTTCCCCAACGCCGTTCGTCGCACGCCGTCGTCGAATCCCTGATCGTTGGCGTCGGCGACGGTCAGACGCACATAGGTCCCCGAATCATTGCTGACCACGCTCTGGGTGCCGCTGCTGGCCAGAATGTTCGACACCAGCGTGCTGGTCGCGGAATCCTCGGCGTACGGCACGTAGATTCCGCCGATACCCAGCTTGGTCAATGCGGAAATGGCCTCGTCGTCGTTGTTGAGCAGCAGCCGGGCGCTGCTGTCGGCAAGGGTCTTCTCGTTCTTGCTCATCGGCTCGACGGTACGCATCACGTTGATCGCCGGGGATGCGTCGATCAGATCCCCTCGCGCGGTGCGCATCACGGCATAGTCGACGGAGGTCGACGACCGTGCGCTCAGGGCCAGAATGCGGTGTCGCGGACTCGCCGAGAGGAAGTCCTGCGCGATCAGCGGCAGTTCGACCTGCTGGGTGTCGAGGTGTTCGCCACGCTGGGCACGCACGCCGCAGACGGCGCCCCACAGCGCGATGCACGACACCAGCAGCAGCACCAGCAGGGCGCGTGCCACGATGATCAGGTTGCGTCGGGCGTAGTGACGACGCTGACGCTGCTCGATCCGGGCGGAGGTATCGCCCTGCGACCTTCTGACGAGCGGGCTGAACGGGTGTGCGGCGCGGCCGGCCACCACGCAGGTGCAGGCCAGCAGACCAAGCATCATGAAGGCGACGCCGGGGAGCACGGTGCCCGCCACCGACGCCGTGGATCCCGGCGCGATCGCCACGCGGGATGCGATGACGGCCACGGCCGCACCCGAAACCACGATGACCCACATCATGCGCGAGACGCGCAGCGCGAACGGCAGGAACAGGGCGGCGACCGCGAAGACGAGCAGCACCGCGACGCTCGCTTCCAGCAGCCATGTCATCGGATCCGCCGCCACGGCGGCGAAGCCCACACCGGAAAGGCCGGAGGAGGAGCCCAGACCGATGGCACGCCGGATCACGTCGAACAGATTCGCGGCGGAGACGGTGCCGTTCACCTGAGCATCGGGGATCATGACGTCGCCGAACAGTTGACGGTACGACCCGTTGCCGGGGTTCGTCACGATGTTCATCAGCGTGGGCGCCAGCATGAACGCGCCCGGCACCGGGATGAGCAGCAGCATGAGCCGATGGGACCGTACGAGGATCATGAACGCGACGAACACCACCAGCAGCGGCAGGACCAGCTGCGGCTCCGAAGCGCAGACCACGGCCAGGCACAGCGAGGAGAGCGCGGCCGACTGCACGGAGGCCCGCGGGGAGATCACGTCCTCGGTCTGGTACATGCCCACCGCACGGAAGACGAACGCCATGCCGGCCGGCAGGAACACCATGACCATGAGCATGGGAAGATTGCCCTGCGCGTACAGACCCATCAGGCCGCCCAGCACGCACCACAGCAGGCCGCACGCCACGCGCACGGGATTCGATCGGGTGAAGATGCCGGCCAGGGCCCAGAACGACAGCGCGGACAGCGGCGCCGCAAGGAACACGATCAGCGCGATGGCCTGGGCGACGTGCCCGGCGGTCAGTGCGCACGCCGCGAGCAGCACCAGCAGGAACGGCGCCGGCGGCGCCCACGCGCCGAGTCCGTTGCCGTAGGAGTACAGGCTCGTCGCCGACTCGAACACCTGACGCAGCGACGCGGAGGACGGCGCCAACGTGGCGGAATGCAGTCCCGCGCCGGAGAACGCCGCACGCAGCACCGTGAAATTCGACGCCAGTCCGGCGGCCAGCGCGAGCAACGCCATCGCCAGCGCCCACATCAGACGACGTCGGCGCTGCACACGCAGGTGTTCCACGGCAAGCGGGCTGAGCAGCGGCACGTCCTTGGCGTTGGAGAACGCCTCCGATCGTTCGCGCCAGCGCGAGATCTGATCGCGCCGGGCCACCAGCACCGACAGCTGCCGCAACGTCGTCTTCGTCTGCTTCGTCACGCGTCGACGCGCGCCGAAGGCCGACGGAAGCCATACCAGCGCACGCCATGGCGCCCCGAGCTCGCACGCCCCCTCATAGGGACGCTTTCCGGCAAGCAGGGCGAAGAACAGCACCACGGAGACCAGCAGGCGCCACAGCCACAGCGGAAGCCAGAGAGCGCCGGGGATGTCGGTGATCCGGTACCGTTCGCGGGCATCCACCTTCGCCGCGTAATGATTCGCCGGACCGAGCCCCTCCCCTACGGGATGGCCGTTGCGGGTACGCAGCCCCTCGAACCGGGCGCGCCGATGGGCCATGACGCTGCGGGGAACCACCACCACCCTGCCGCCGGAGAGGCAGACCCTGCGGCAGAAGTCGGCGGACTGCCCGAACGTTCCCATGGACCGGGTGATGCCGCCGAGCTCGCGCCACGTCTGCAACGAAACCACAGCCCCGGCGAGATCGACCATGAACACGTCCTGCCGGGAATCGTACTGCTCCTGATCCGGTTCCCCATCGACGACCAGCGAGGCGACGCCGTGACGCATCGTGGCATAGCGGCCGACGTCATGCAGGGCGTCGCCGGACCATGCACGCTGCTTGCATCCCAGCACCGACGCCGTCGGCGCGTTCCTCCACGCCTCCAGCAGATTCTCCAGGCATCGGGCGTCGGCGGGCCGCGAATCGTCATGCAGCAGCCACAGCGCACGCGTGCGGGCGGGAAGACTCACCTGATCCAAGGCGCGATGGATGGCGTCGCCGAACGACGAGGACCCCTTGGCCCTCACCACCTGAACGTCGATGCTGCTGCCCGCATCCGGGTTGACGCGAACCCAGTCATCCGTTCCCAGAACACCCGAGGCGGGAAGCTCGATCACGCCGTGGACCGGAGACTGCGTGGCATCGGTGCAATCTGCAACCACGATGATGCCGGGCACCACGGTCTGGTCGAGGACCGCCGACAGCGTGGCGGGGAAAAACCGGAGATCGTCCTCGACGCTGATCAGTGCGACCACCGTCGGCTCCACCGTCTGCCCCGGGGACATCCGATGGCCACGGATCGCGGCGGAGACCATCTCCTGTACGTTCTGGGTCTCATTCATGACAGGTATAACGGAATTCATCCTTTCCACTGTAAGACAATGGGGTCGATCACGGATCGCGCCGCGCCTCGTCTACGCCTGTTCTTTACCATGCTCCTTCTTGTAGCGCCGCCGTTCGCGCTCGCTCATGCCTCCCCAAATGCCGAAACGCTCATCATGGTCGATCGCCCACTGCAGGCACTGCTCGCGCACCTCGCACCGGGCGCACACCTTCTTGGCCTCGCGGGTGGAACCGCCCTTCTCCGGAAAGAACGCCTCGGGATCGGTCTGCGCGCACAGCGCCTTATGCTGCCAGGAAAGGTCCTCATCGGGATCGAACAGCCCCCACAGCTCCAGCAGGGCCTCACCGCTGCTTTTGGCGCTTTTGCCGTCGTGGGAGGAATTCGTCCGTCCGTCCGTTCGGGACTCGTCGAACACTCCCCACATGCCGCAACCTCCCAAACGACTAGATCCATGGCCGAGCCAACCCGGCCTGCTAAATTACACACTTGTTGTTCAATATTTGTCAAGTCTCTTGGGTGTCGCTACCGTATTTTTGAGACGGCGGTGATAAAGTTCACCTCCTCGCTTGGCGAACGCCACGGAACATGAGGGATTTCCCCCTCGAGGGAATCCCAACTGTGCTGTTCCTGAGAAGGAATGGACGGATTCGGCATCGATTCCGCAAAAATGCGTCATAGTCTACTGAAGCAAGGACCGAACGACAAGGAGGGGCAGTATGGCTCAGGAGCCTCTTGACGGCATGTCAGGGAGCAATCCACCGAGTTTCATCCCCTCAGGCGCACCGCGACGCCGCCCATCGGCGCCGAAGCCGGCGGCGGGCGCGCAGCCGATTCCCCAGACCTTTGAACCGAAGGGCGCTCCGGCCAGGCGGTCCTCCGCCCGCACGCCGCAGGAATCCTTCGGCACCCAGCCTCCGAGCTTCTCCCCCGCCTCCGCAGGCCAGTCCGCCGCCCGCACCACTGCGGGACGGCACCATACCACGATCGGCGAGCCACGCTCCGAAAGCCTGCGGACGGCCAGCGTCCCGTCCTCCGGCATGGGCGGCCACCGTCCCGCATCCTTCTCCCAGCACGCCTTCGGCGCCTCCGGCCCGTCCCCGCGTCCTTCCCGATCCGGCAGGCGCGGCGCCATCGCCGTATCGCCGAAGCGGATCAGGCATCGTCTGCTGGCGGTGCTCGCGGCCATCGTGGCCGTGCTCATCCTGCTGACCTTCAGTCTGGTCAGCTGGGTCAATGGACAGCTGACCCACAAGAACATGCTGACCTCCATGGCCGATACCCCCGCCTCGACGTGGCTGATCCTCGGCTCCGACCAGCGTGACGGCACCGCCGGCACCGGCTCCTCCAAGGACATCCCCGGCTCCCGAACCGACTCCATCCTCGTACTGACCAAGCCGAAGACCGGCCATAGCTCGCTGATCTCGATCCCGCGCGACTCCTTCGTGAACATCAACGGCCAGGACATGAAGATCAACGCGGTGGCCTCGCAGATCGGATACAAGGCCCTGACCTCTCAGGTGGAGAGCATCACCGGCATGAAGATCGACCATGTGGTACAGGTCGGCTTCGGCGGCGTGGAAAAGGTGGTCGACGCGATCGACGGCGTGGAGCTGTGCTATGACCGCACCGTCAACGACGTGCTCTCCGGGCTGAACTGGAAGGCCGGATGCCATCAGGCCGACGGCGCCACCGCACTGGCGTTCTCCCGCATGCGCTATTCCGACCCCACCGGCGACATCGGCCGTGCGAAGCGCCAGCGTCAGGTGCTGGCCGCCGTCGCCAAGAAGGCCACGTCCCCGCAGGTGCTGCTCAACCCCGCGAAGACCAAGAAGCTCGCCGAGGCCGGTCTGTCCACGCTGACCGTGGACGAGAAGACCGGGGCCTTCGACATCGCCCAGATGGCCTTGGCGTTCAAGGCAGCCTCCGGCTCCTCCGGCGTGACCGGCACCCTGTACTACACGGACATCGACTATCGTCCCGCCTCCGGCATCGGTTCGTGCATTCTGCTTGACGGCACCCGCAACACCACTCTGTTCCAGCAGCTGCAGAGCGGCACCCACGATCCCGGCACCGTCGGCGGTCTGTGAGACCGAAGAGCCCGCTCACGGCTGTGGACGGCCGCTGACTTATCCACATTCGCCGGATCGGCTTGACCGGACGGGTCGGTTGATCGCACACTCGAGACATGACCTCAGTATTCAGACCGTCGCGCCGCCGTGGACATGACCCCGGCAACCGTCGCGGCAACGGCAATCATGCGGAAGGTCCGGTCGGATCGGATCCGGAGCGGGCCCGTCCACGGCATGCCTCCGGCGCCTCGCTGTTCGTCATCGCCATGATCGCCCCGGCAGTGGGACAGCTGATGCTGCTGGCCATGATGGCGGTCGAGGGCCGATGGACGTTCGCGGGGCTCATCATCCCCGGATTCATCGGATGCGTGGCCTCGGCACTCGCCATGCTGCTGTCGCAGCGTCACGCCCCCGATTACGGGCACCCCGCCGCGGACTCCCCAGACTCCCCCGCTTCCGCAGCCGCAAGCCAATCCCGGGAGGACTCGGCCGACCACCATGCGGCAGAGATCCCCACCGCCGATCTCGAATCATTGCTCGGTCTCAACACGGCGACCGCGACCGACGTCTGGCGCGGTATCGTCCGACGCTGGCATGACGCGGACGACGCATCGTCGTGCTGGACGGTTCCCATCGGCATGACCGATCGGGAACGCTACGACGTCGATCTGCCGGGATCGGGACCGCACGCCCTGGTCGCCGGCACCACCGGTTCCGGCAAATCCGTGCTGCTGGAATCCTGGTGTCTGTCGATGGCCTGCCGCGTGCCGCCGAACAGGCTGAACTTCGTGTTTCTGGACTTCAAGGGAGGATCGGCGTTCCGCGTGCTGCACCGTCTGCCGCATACGGTCGGGTTCGTCTCCGATCTCGACATCTCCCATGCCGTCAGGGCGCTGCGTGTCATCGAAACGGAGCTCAAACGCCGTGAGCATCTGGCCGCGGCACGGCACGCGGCCTCCGTCGACGAGCTTGAGGATCCTCCGGCTCGGCTGATGGTGGTGATCGACGAATTCCACGCGCTGCGCAACCAGCTGCCGGATTACATGGACCGGCTGGTGTCGTTGGCCTCGCTGGGCCGATCGCTCGGCATGCATCTGGTGGTGTGCACGCAGAATCCGATGGGGCAGGTCACCACCGACATGAAGGCGAACATCGGGCTGAACATCTGTCTGCGGGTAAGGGATCCGCTGCAGTCGGCCGAGCTGATCGGCGACTCCCGCGCGGCGCTGATCAGTCCGCAACAGCCCGGCGTGGCCTACTCCTTCGACGGCGAACGACGTGTGAGGTTCCGCTGCGCCTCGCCCCGTCGCGCCGAAGCGCTGGTGACCGGGTGCGCGAGGGCCACGCGGTTTCTCGGGCTGGAACCGCCCCCTCCGCTGTTCTCCGCGCCGCTGCCGAGAACGCTGCCTCCCGATCGGGCTCCCGTCGTCCGTATCGCGTCCGGAACGCCGGAAGCCCTGTGCATCGGCCTGGAGGATACCGGAGTGCGTCTGTCGCCCTGCCTGTTGCCATTGGATCAGGGCAATATCGCCGTCGTCGGCGCCGACGGACGGGGTAAGAGCACGCTGCTCGGCGTCATCGCGGATCGTCTCGCCCGGTCCGGACTGCCGTTCCGCGCCACCGGCAGGACACCGTCCGGACCGTTCGACCGGCCGGCCCCGGACGTTCGGAACACCGAACCGTCGGTCGGTTCGCGGGAGACCACGTCACAGGGACCCGTGTCGCAAGGATCCGTGTCACCGGGAAGGATCCGCAGACGGTTCTGGCTGGTCGATGACGCCGATGCGCTGATCGACCCGCTGAGCACCGGGAATTGTGCCGACGAGTTCCGTTCGGCGCTGAGGGATCCGCATCACGTCGTGGTCTTCTCGCTCGGGTCGTGCCGTCATCTGCGGTTCCCCGAACACTGCGGGGTGAGGATCATCTTCCCCACCGGCGACCGTGCGATCGACATGATGGCCGGCATACCGATGACGATCCTCGCCTCGCTCACCGACACCGACATCGCCACGGCGGGCCGCGCCGTACTGCTTTCGCGGGGCCGGTCCATGATCATCCAGTGCGTCCGGGGAGAGCCGATATGGCGAATCCAGCATCTAAAAGCGTAATAACCCACAATAACCCTTGAAATGTCGAGCCATTCATGGTTTGCTCATAGTTGAGATATCTGTAGCCAACATCGGATCGAGGAATACCATGAGCAGTGCATACGATTGGCGTGCCAAGGCGGCCTGTCGAGACAAGGACCCCGAGCTGTTTTTCCCCGTGGGCAACACCGGCGCCGCATACCAGCAGATCGAAGAGGCCAAGGCCGTATGCCGCACCTGCAAGGTCATCGATGCGTGCCTCAAGTGCGCGATGGACACCAATCAGGACTATGGCGTCTGGGGAGGCCTGAGCGAGGATGAGCGTCGCGCCCTGAAGCGTCGCGCGATGCGCGCCCGCCGCTCCGCCGCCCTGCAGATGCAGGCCTGATCTCGCATACACCTGATCTCGCATACATCAGCGCGCTAGGCATCAGGCACGCAGTAGGAGTCCGTACGGAAAGGCTCCGGGACGATCACTCGATCATCCCGGAGCCTTTTTCATCGGCCTGTTCTATTGACCTGGTCCGGCGGCCACGGCCGGCTCCGCCGCTTCACCGCTTCGCTACTTCGCCGCGCGAAGCTTCATGTCAAGCACCACGCGCGTGCCGCCGTCGCGTCGGGGCTCCCAGCGCACGGATCCGCCGAAGTCGTTGGTCACGAAGGTGTTGATGATCTGCGTGCCCAGTCCCGAACCGCTGGAACGGGCCATGCCCTGATCGGATTCCGACGTGTAGCCGATGCCGTCGTCCTCCACGACCACGTTGAGGTTGTTGCCGCCACGGCCCACGGAGATCCACACGTTGCCTTCGGTACGGCCCTGGAAGCCATGCTCCACCGCATTGGTGACCAGCTCGGTGAGCACCAGCGACAGCGGCGTGGCGTCCTGGGCGGGCATCATGCCGAACTTGCCCAGGTACGAGATGTGGATGTGCTGTTCCTTGCTGGTGGCCAGATCGACGCTCATGCGCAGCAGGTCGGAGATCACCTTGTCGAAGTCCACGATCTCGTCGGCGGTCTGGCTCAGGCCCTCGTGCACCACGGCGATGGTCTCCACGCGCCGCATGGCCTCCTCCAGCTCGCTTTTGACCTCGGGGGACTTGGTCCTGCGGGCCTGCAGCCTCAGCAGGGCGGAGACCGCCTGCAGATTGTTCTTCACGCGGTGGTGGATCTCGGCGATGGCCGCGTCCTTGGTCTCCAGTTCCTTTTCGCGGCGACGGACCTCGGTCACGTCGCGGCACAGCACCACGGCGCCCGACCGGCCGCGTCCGTCGAAGAACGGCAGGGACCGCATCGACACCGTGGAACGGTTGGCGTTGATCTCGGAGTCCACGGCGGCCTTGCCGGACAATACGAGGGGCAGTGTCTCGGACAGCATGTCGCGCTCGTGGATCAGGGCGGTGCCGATCTCGGAGAGGTACTGGCCCTCCATGACCTCGACGGAGCCCAGACGGCGGAAACAGCTGATCGCGTTGGGCGAGGCGTATTCGACGACGCCGTCCTCGGACAGGACGATGAAGCCGTCGGAGACGCGGGCGTTATGACGCTGGTTGAGGATGGCGTCATGGTACGGGAACGTGCCCGCCGGAATCATTTCGAACAGCTTCTTGCCGGCGGCGATGGATTCGGACTCATACCGGCCGTTGAGCATGCGCGTGGCCATGTTCGTCTCGCGGACCACCACGCCGAGGACCTTGCCTTCGCGGCGAACCGGCGCGTACACGTCGCACACTGTGGTGTTGCCCACCGCCCGGTAGTGGTCCAGACGGGAGATCTTCTGCTCCCCCATGGCCTTGGAGATGGCCCGGACGTCCTCCCCTTCGATGAGCTTGCCGACCATGTCGTCCAGACGGACCGACATCACCGTGGAGGGGCGGCACTGTCCCGCCACGATGTATTCCCCGGATGGGGTGGGCAGCACCAGCAGCAGGTCCGCGAAGCTCAGGTCCGCGATCACCTGCCAGTCCGCCACCAGATGATGGAGCCATTCACGATCCAGATCCGTGAAATCCGGATTATTCGCCACGAGATGAGAAAAATCAACCATGCTTTTATGCTAATGGGTGAAGTGGAAAAACCATCGGACAACACGGGTGTCGCCCGGTCGGAACGCCGATCGGAGCGAGGCACGAGGCGGCTTTGGCGCATCCGTTGACATCCAACCTACGGTAGCGTAAGTTACGGTAGCGTAGGTTAGGTGTCGTTCGTCGGAAAAGAGGCAAGTGATGGGGCACGAGGAAACACCGGACATGGCACATGACGACGAATCGCTGATCGGCGTGGACCCCTCCACGCTCGGCCCCGAGGATCGTGCGAGGCAGCTCGATCAGGCGCGGGCCGCGGTGCGCCGGGCGTTCCTCGAGGATCAGCAGGCCAAGGCCCGGGAGATCCGCGCCAGGGCCAAGGCCCGAGCGGACAGGATCATCGCCCGCGGCGAGCTCAGGGCGCGGCGGGTCGAGGACCGAGCCATCGGCATCCGCAAGGTGCGCCTCGACGTCCACGGACGGCCGAAGCCCCTGATGCGCGGATGGATCCACGCCGTCGCCACCCCGCTGGCCCTGGCCGCGGGCATCGTGCTGATCTGCATCTCCCCCACCGTGCTGCTCAAATGGGCGTGCGCGGTGTTCATGACATGCTCGCTGATCCTGTTCGGCAATTCCGCCGCCTACCATCTGGGCGACTGGTCGCCGAAAGTCACCGACGTGCTGCGCAGAATCGACCACGTCAACATCTTCCTACTGATCGCCGGCACCTATACGCCGGTCTCCTTCGCCCTGAACCCGTTCTGGCGAGACTTCATCCTGACGAGCATCTGGGTGTGCACCACCATCGCGCTGATCATCCACGTCGTGTGGATCAACGCCCCCCGATGGCTGTACACCATCGTCTACATCATCTTCGGCGTCTCCGGCGTGGCCTATCTCGGCCTGTTTTGGACCTCCCCCTATGCCGGACCGGTCGTCGTGATCCTGCTGGGGGCCGGTGGCGCCTGCTACATCGCCGGCGCCATCGTCTATGCGCTGCGCCGGCCCGATCCGTGGCCGAAGGTGTTCGGCTTCCACGAGATCTTCCACTGCGGCACCGTCGCCGGGTACGCCTGCCACATGGTCGCGATCTACTTCGTCGCGGTCGCACTGATGCAGACCGTCTAGCATTCCCCCACCGGCACGATTGCGGCCGATACGGTCCGACACGGTCCGGTATACGGTCCGACACGTACGCGAGGGGCTCCCGTCATGACGGCGGGAGCCCCTCGATGCATGGCACCACCCGATACGTGATGCGTTACGCCATGCGACGCGTCACGTCGCCGATCAGGCGGTCAGCGGCTTCGAATCCTTGATCGTGACCTGAATCTCGCGACCGTTGGGAGCCTTGTAGCTCACGGAGTCGCCGGCGTTGGCGCCCATGATGGCGGCGCCGATCGGGGATTCGGGGCTGATGATGTCGTAGTCGGTCGCCACGGAAAGATCGCGGGAGCCCAGCACGTACACCATCTCGTTGCCCATGACGTCCAGGGTCACCACGGAGCCGTTGCCGACCTTGCCGGCATCGGGGGCGCTCAGGATCTTGGCGGAGCGCAGCTTCACGGTCAGCTCGTCGATACGGCCCTGGTTCTTGCGCTGGGCCTCGCGGGCGGCCTGATATCCGCCGTTCTCGCTCAGATCGCCTTCGGCACGGGCGGCGGCCACCTTCTCGATGATCTCGTCGCGGTATTCGCCCTCACGCCACTTCAGCTCCGCCTGGAGCTTGTCGTATGCTTCCTGCGTGAGCAGCAGGGCCTTCTCTTCGGCCATGGTAGACCTCCTCATCGTCGGGCCCGCACGGCCCGAACACATTGCTAATGGTTGTGAACTTGCTGGTTTGCGCAACTGACGGTTACAGCGAGACCGGCGGCACATGCCCGTCACAGAACGGTGCTCATGCCGCCGGTCCCACATCATACGTCATGACGGTTCCCGGATTCCCGGGATCGCTCAGCGCGTGGAGATGATGTCGATGACGAACACCAGCGTATCGCCGCCGCCGATGCCGGCCTGCGGAACGCCGCGCGAACCGTAGCCGTACTCCGGCGGGATCGAGACGACGAGACGGGAGCCGACGTTATGGCCGGGGACGGTCTGGTCCCAACCCTTGATGACCTGTCCCACGCCGATGCCGAAGCTGGCGGGCTGGTGGCGCTCGAAGCTGGAGTCGAACGGCGTCTGCTTGCCCCAGACCACGCCGTGGTAGTTCACGGTCACCGTGTCGCCCTTGCGGACCACCGGGCCGTCGCCCTCCACAATTTCCACGCTCTTGAGACCGGCGGGTGCGGTTTCGGTCGGAAACTCGATCGCCGGAGTCGCGCCGAATTCGGCATTCACGCTGGGCATCGTAGATTCGCTCATCGTCACTCCTTGTATTGTCGTTGCGTTGAGACCATGGGCCTCATTGGCACATATAACGGTTAAAACTAGCGCGTGCCGCGGACAGGAACAGTCCGATCCGGGTCAGTACGGATGATCAGTACAGGGGTCAGTACAGACGGGCGTAGAACTGCCAGAGGAAGAACGCCCCAAGCAGCGCAGCCGCCACGACGACCACGCCGATGGCGATCACGCCGCCGCGCTTCTTCGCCATCGACGGGGCGAAGATGTAGGCCAGAGAGTAGGAGACCATGCCGATGATCAGGCAGTTGAGGGTAATCATCCAATTGCCCATGCCGGAGATCTCGGTCAGTCCGGCCGGCCTGAGGATCGAATTGATGATCGCAGGGAAGACCAGACCGCCCCAGATGCCATAGGAGATCATGCCCACGAGACCGTAGCACACCGGCGTCGCCCTGCCGGAGAAGTTGCGCGAAAGACTTTCGGCCAGCCACAGGAAGGCGAAGCCGAGAATGAGCACGAACGCCACGGACAGCAGACAGGCCACGCTGGCCCACGGCAGCAGGGTGAACGCCCCGCCGGCCAGCGAATTGACGAGCGGGGCCGACACCAGTTCGCACAGGCACATCACGCCGGCGACCAGCACGCCGCGCGTGACCGCGAGGAACCGTTCGGCATTGTCCGCCCGCACGGCCGCGGCCACGGTGTTCTTGGAATCCTTGGTATGTTCGATGTTCTCAGTCATGCGCCACATCTTCGCACACCTTTGCAACGAACAGGTAAGCCGTCCACCAGTCGAAAGACATCGGCAGATCAGTGTGCCTCCAGCGGGACTCGAACCCGCAAGCCGAAGCGGCCGATTTTAAGTCGGATGCGTATACCAATTTCGCCATGGAGGCCCGTCACGGCAGCGCGGCCGCGACATGACAGACAATAATTATGCCATGCCCGTGGACCAAAGGCCTCCGGACATGGCATGGATTGGACGGCTGAACGTCAGCCGTACGGACGACTAGCCGAGCAGACGGCGGCCCAGATCCAGCACGATGCCGTCGAGCAGGCCGTGCTCGCTGGTGATGTACGAATCCAGTACGCGCCCCTCCCGCTCGAGCACCGCCTGACCGATGCGCCTGAGTACGCGGTTCCACACCAGCGCGCCGCCGCCGATCACATCGATGCGGCCGGGGTGGATCACGGGGTATTCCCGACGCTGCTCGCGGGTCATGGTGAGCACTCGATCGCAGGTCTCGCACGCCTCATCGAATCCGATCCGCGCGCCGTCGACGGCCTCACGGTCGTATTCCTTCAGTCCGAGCGCGATGCCGCTCATCGTGGTCACGGTGCCGGAGACGCCGATCAGCGTGCCCGTATGCCATGCCGGTACGTGGGAGAACGCTTCGTCGATATGCTCGTCGATGTCCTCGACGGCGGCGCGGATCTCCTCGTCGGTGGGCGGATCGGACACCAGATGCCGCTCGCTCATGCGCACCGATCCGATGTTCATCGAGAACGCGGCGGTCACCCGGTCGATCGGGGCGTCCTTCCCGTCGCCACCGATCACCATCTCGGTGGATCCCCCGCCCAGATCGATCACCGTGTATGGCGCCTGTGGCAGCTCGTCGGCCGTGTGACCGGCCTCCATCACCGAGGTCGCACCAAGGAAGCTCAGCGCGGCCTCCTCGGAGCCGGGGATGACGTCGGGACGGACACCGAGCCTGGCGAACACGGCGTCCTCGAACTCGTCACGGTTCTCGGCGTCCCTAGTGGCCGACGTAGCCACGAACCGCAGGGCGTCCACCGGATGCTCCGCCAGCACCTCGGCGAACTCGTCGATGGCGGCGTAGGTGCGGGCCAGCGCCGCATCGTCGAACCGATGGGTCTTGTCCACGTCCTGTCCAAGCCGTACCACGCGCATGATGCGCGGCACCTCCACATGCATGCCACGATCGTCAACCGTGGCGATCATCAGACGGATCGAATTGGTGCCGCAGTCAATGCCCGCCACCTTCACGCCAGCCATCGTCTCTCCTTCGTCGCTGTCATAGTTGTCTCGGTTATTGTCGTCAACATCGCTCAGTCCGCAGTGCCGTTCAGTCCGTCGTACCGCGGCGGATCGCGCAGCGGCAGACGGTCGGATCGAATTCGTCGCGGATTCGCTCGAGCACTTCGTCGCCGATGGGATTCACACCCCGGCCCATGACCAGCGTCTGGCCGAGCAGAGCATGCAGGCACTTGACACGTACCGGCATGCCGCCGGCGCTGGTGCCGAGGATGTGGCTTTCGTCGTCGCCGAGTCGGGCGGCCAGACGATGCCGGAACTCGAGGTACAGGGCGTGGGCCCTCGCATAGGCGGCGCCCACCTGATCGTCCTCCTGCACCTGCTTCGTGTACATGGCCATGTCTCCCGCCGCCTCGACGTGGGAGACCGCCTTCACCGCCTCCGGGCTGGTCAGGTAGCAGGTGGTGGGGAAGGGGATGCGGCCCTCCACCAGCGGACGGGTGATCACCGCGAGCGGGGTACCGCACACGCACCGCGCGCCGACCGCCACCATGCCACGCGGGAACCTGCCGAGCTGGCGCTGGACCAAGGCCACGTCCTCGGGATCCAGCTCCTCGGACAGCCGCCGCTCCAGTACCTCGGCGATCAGCGCACGGTCGTCGTCGGTAAGCGTATGGCTGCGCTCCGGTGCGGGCGCACCGGCGGCCAAAGTCGTCTCGTTGCCGGATGTCATGTCGTTCTCGCTCATTGCCTTCCTTGGTTCTTGGTTCATGGGGTCGGGTATCGCATCGATCACCGATCAATCACGATCGATCATTTCGTCTGGGTCGTTCCACCGGTCTGGCCGGTTCCGTCGGTCTGATTCGAGTCATCGGTCTGGCTCGCGGACGTCTGACCGTCTGACTTCGCGGTCTGCTCGTCCGCCTTCTCGAACGAGGCCAGCATGTCCTTGTACCAGGGCAGGTTCTGGTTGTTCTCCGCCGATACCGTGGACCGGTCATTGGTCTTGGCCGAGGTTCCCCCCACCACTTCCGGGTGCAACACCCTGACCGACCTCTCCCCGGGGAAGACGAATCCCAGTCGTTCCCGGGCCTGCGCGGTGACGTAGGCGTCGTCATCCCAGCGGGCGATGTCGTTTTCCAGCTGCGCCTTCTTGGCCACCAGTGCGGCCTCCTGATTGCGCAGGGAATTCAGTTCCGCCAGATTCAACGCATAGGTGTGGAAGGTGGAGACCAGCTGGATGGTGCCGAGGGCCACGATGATCAGTGCGAGGAAGAACGTGACCGGGGCGAACGAAGACGATCGGCGGGACGATTTCACCCCCGGCTTCGTTCCCGCCACAGCGCCGTTCCGCTCCCCCGTGCGAACGCCGTCCCGGCCCTGACCGGTCCGCCCGGCGCGGGATGATCCGCCGCCGAATCGGCTTCCCGCATTCTGCTTGACTCCGCCTGTTTTGACCATAGACACGAAAATACCCGCCGCGGACGACTGAAACGACCGCGGCGGGTACCATACACACCGATTCAGGCCGAGTGCCTCGGCCGACGAATCTTACTTGGTGTACTTCTTGCAGGCCTTGAAGGCGCTGTAGCCGGCGTACTGGGCGGTGGAGCCGAGCTCCTCCTCGATCTCCAGCAGGCGGTTGTACTTGGCGATGCGCTCGCCACGGGCCGGGGCACCGGTCTTGATCTGGCCGGTGTTCTTGGCGACGGCGAGATCGGCGATGGTGGTGTCCTCGGTCTCACCGGAGCGGTGGGAAACCATGGAGGTGAAGCCGTTCTTGGTGGCCAGCTCGATGGCGTCCAGGGTCTCGGTGACGGAACCGATCTGGTTGAGCTTGACCAGCAGGGAGTTGGCGGCGCCGAGCTCGATGCCCTTGGCCAGACGCTTCGGGTTGGTCACCAGCAGGTCGTCGCCGACGAACTGCAGGCGATCGCCGAGGCGACGGGTGATCTCCGCCCAGTCGTCCCAGCCCTCTTCCTGGAACGGATCCTCGATGGAGACGATCGGGTATTCGTTGATGAGGTTCTCGTAGTAGTCCAGCATGTAGGCGGACTCGCGGTCCTCGCCATCGAAGTGGTACTTGCCGGTCTCCTTGTTGTAGAACTCGGAGGAGGCCACGTCGAGGCAGATGCCAATCTGCTTGCCGGGCTCGTAGCCGGCGGCGGAGATGGCGTCGATGATGTACTTCAGGGAGTCCTCGTTGGACTTCATCTTCGGAGCGAAGCCACCCTCGTCGCCGAGGCCGGTGTTCAGGCCTTCCTTCTTCAGGACGCTCTTCAGGGTGTGGTAGACCTCGACGCCGGCGCGCAGGGCCTCGCTGTAGGAGTCGAAGCCGTACGGGGAGATCATGTACTCCTGGATGTCGGTGGCGAAGTCGGCGTGGGCGCCGCCGTTCATGATGTTCATGTTCGGCACCGGCAGGATGTGGCCGTTGGTGCCGCCGATGTAGCGGTACAGCGGCTGGTCGGTGGACTCGGCGGAAGCGTACAGAGCGGCCAGGGAGACGCCCAGGATGGCGTTGGCGCCCAGCTTGCCCTTGTTCGGAGTGCCGTCGAGCTCGATCATGGTCTCGTCGAGAGCGCGCTGATCGGCGGCGTCCATGCCGATGACCTTCGGGGCGATGACTTCGTTGACGGCCTTGACGGCGTCGAGAACGCCCTTGCCGCCGTAGACGGACTTGTCGCCGTCACGACGCTCCCAGGCTTCGGCCTCACCGGTGGAGGCGCCGGACGGAACCAGGCCCTTGCCCAGAGCGCCGTCTTCGGTCTCCAGGTAGACCAGGACGGTGGGGTTGCCACGGGAATCAAGAATCTGGCGTGCGTACACGCTTTCAATTGCTGCCACAACTACTCCTTTTGCAAAATGTTGTGCTGACAAAGTAAAGAGTAATGCGTTTTATGGACGTTGCCCGGACCTTCGCTCAAAGTGTCGTCCAATTCCGTATGACGAACGGCTGAATTTCTTGGGAATTCCTCGGGAAAACGGAGGCCGGAAGGCGTCGTCGGGTAGCCCCGCCGCATGGACGCTCCTACGTAGTCGACTCACAGCGGGGCGTCACGGCAGGACGTTACGGCAGAACGTCACAGCAGGGCCTCCATCCCCACCTTGTACGGGCGCAGCCCCATGTGCTCATAGAACGCCATGGCCTGCGGATTGCACGACCAGACATTGAGCGTGACGTTGTGGCATCCGCTCTCGCGCGCGAAGCCGATCACATGGCGGTACAGCGCCGAGCCGACGTGCGTGCCCCGCGCGGCCTCGTCCACGCACAGGTCGTCGACGTACAGGGTGGTGATGTCGGTGAGGATGTGGTCGTCGGGATGCCGCTGGAAGACGCAGAACGCGTATCCGGCCACCGGCAGACCGGGGACGTCGGCCACGAAGATCGGCCGGTCGTCGTCGGCGATGATCGCCCGGAGCTGGTCGTCGTCGTACTTGCGGGCGTGGGCCCTGAACAGATCGGGCCGACCGGCGTGATGGACGTCCAGCACCTGGCCGAGGAGCACGTCGATTCTGGGGATGTCCGACTCCTCGGCCCTGCGGATCGTCACGGTGGTCTGTGCTGCGGTGTCTGCGGTCTGCTGTTCGGCGATGTTCATGGCAGACAGTGTCGCCGCCGGACTGGACGTTGCCGGACCGGGTCAGCCGGCGTGAGGTCAGCCGGCGTGGCCCTTGCGCGGCTTCGGCGTCCAGGTCAGGTCGTCGAGCAGCTGGTTCACCCAGGCCAGCACCTCCTCGCCGCTCATCGGCCCGGAGCCCATCGAGCCCTGGAAGGGCGTGGGGATCAGGTACTGGTGGGTGACGGGCCGGTATTGCACGCCCTTGTAGATCCGGGCGATGCGCATCTGCACGGATTCGCGGGGGTCGAACCGTCCGACGCGCAGGTTGCGCCCCTGCATCACCAATTCGCTCAGGCCGATCGCACGGGCCCGGGCCCGCAGCCTCGCCACCTCGAACAGCATGTCGAGCTGTTCGGGAGGCCTGCCGTAGCGGTCGGTGAGCTCCTCGCGAATCTCCCGGAAGTCGTCCTCGGTGCGGGCCGCGGCGAGCTTGCGATACGCCTCCAGACGCAGCTTGTCGGAGTCGATGTAGCGTTCGGGGATCGAGGCGTTCACCGGGATGTCGATGGTGACCGACACCGGCTCCGCCTGCCGGTCGGGCTCCTTGACCTGCTCCACGGCCTCGGAGACCATACGCACGTAAAGATCGAAGCCCACGCCCTCGATGTGTCCGGACTGTTCGCCGCCGAGCAGATTGCCGGTGCCGCGCAGCTCCAGATCCTTCATGGCCACGTCGTAGCCGGAGCCGAGCGCCGTGTTCTGCGCGATGGTGGCCAGACGATCGTGCGCGGTCTGCGTCATCGTCTTCGTCGGATCGTACAGGAAGTAGGCATAGGCGCGTTCCCTGCCGCGGCCGACGCGGCCTCGCAGCTGGTGCAGCTGGGAGAGGCCGAACTTGTCGGCGTGGTCGACGATCAGCGTGTTCGCGTTGGAGATATCGAGTCCCGTCTCGATGATCGTGGTGCACAGCAGCACGTCGATGTCGCGATGCCAGAAGTCGCGGATCACGGAGTCGAGCTGCTTCTCCCCCATCTTGCCGTGGGCCACGCCGATGTTCGCCTCGGGGACCAGTTCCTTGAGGTGCGCGGCGAGCTTGTCGATGCCGGAGACGCGGTTGTGCACGTAGAACACCTGTCCGCCGCGCAACAGCTCGCGGCGGATGGCCGCGGTGACCTGCGCGTCCTCGTAGGCGCCCACGTAGGTGAGCACGGGAAGACGGTCCTCGGGCGGGGTGGCCAAGGTGCTCATCTCGCGGATGCCGGTGATCGCCATCTCCAGCGTACGCGGGATCGGCGTGGCGGAGAGGGACAGCACGTCGACGTTGGTGCGCAGCGCCTTGAGCGTCTCCTTGTGCTCGACGCCGAATCGCTGCTCCTCGTCGATGATGACCAGACCGAGGTCCTTGAACTTGATCTTCGGGTTGAGCAGCTTGTGCGTGCCGATGACCACGTCCACGGTGCCGTCGGCCAGTGCCTTGATGGTCTCGTTGATCTGCTTGGTCGTCTGGAACCGACTCATCGCCGCCACGTTGACGGGGAAACCCTCGAACCGTTCGGTGAACGTCTCGTAGTGCTGCTGGACCAGCAGGGTCGTCGGCACGAGCACAGCCACCTGCTTGGAGTCCTGCACGGCCTTGAACGCGGCCCTCACCGCGATCTCGGTCTTGCCGAAGCCCACGTCGCCGCAGATCAGACGATCCATCGGCACGGGCTTCTCCATGTCGGCCTTCACCTCGTCGATGGTGGTGAGCTGGTCGGCGGTCTCCTGATACGGGAACGCGTCCTCGAGCTCCTTCTGCCACGGGGTGTCCGGGCTGAACGCGAAGCCCTTCGCGCTCTGCCGGGCCGAGTAGAGCCTGACCAGATCCTGGGCGATCTCCTTGACGTGCTTGCGCGCCTTGGCCTTGGTCGCCGCCCAGTCGGAGCCACCGAGCTTGTTGAGCTTCGGCACGTCGGCGCCGATGTACTTGCTGACCTTGTCGAGCTGGTCGGTGGGGATGTACAGGCGGTCCGGCGGCGCCCCGCGCTTGCTCGGCGCATATTCCACCACCAGATACTCGCGCTTCGACTTCGCCGCGCCGGCGCCGACCATGCGCTGCTGCATGGCGACGAACCGGCCGATGCCATGCTGCTCGTGGACGATGTAGTCGCCCTCCTTCAGCTCCATCAGGTCGATGGCCTTGCGTCGGCGCTTCGGCGTCTTGGCCTGCGCTGCGACGCCGGCCCTGCCGGTCAGGTCGCGCTCGGTGAGCAGCGCCACGCCGGCCGATTCGTCGACGAAGCCGTCCGCCGCCCGGGACAGCGCGTAATGCACGCCGGTCACGGTGGCGGTCTCCAGCACGCGGCGCAGACGGGAGAGCGTGCCCTTCGCCGCGGCGGTGACGGTGACGTTCAGTCCGCGGTCGAGCAGCCCGTCGATGCCCCGAGACGCCCGCTCCTCGGAACCGCGGAACTCCTCGGGCGGCACGGCGCCGAGCTGCACATGGCCGTCCCGTTCGGGATCCACGCCGAAGGAGGTGAGGTTCCATACCGTCCGACCGGAGGCGACGAGAGCGCGCACCGCATCGTCGTAGTCGAGGAAGCTGGCCCGGTCGAAGCTGATCGGCGCGCCGGCGCCGTGGCCGGATGCGGCGACATGCCAGCTAGCCGCGAGGAATTCGTCGGCGGTCTTGTTGAGATCCTCCGCGGCCCGCTGCAGCCGCTGCGGGTCGCACAGCAGGATCCGCGCGTCCTTGGGCAGCAGCGAGCCGACCGACACGAGATCGTCCACCAACGCGGGCATGAGGGATTCCATGCCCTCCACGGCGATGGCCCCGGCGATGGATTCGAGCATGTCGTCGGCGTTGGGGATGCGACCGATCAGCGACCGGGCGCGTTCGCGCACCGCATCGGTGAACTGGAGCTCGCGGCAGGGCGTGGCCCAGATGCCGTCCAGCCCGTCGCCGTACGTGCGCTGGTCGGAGGCGTGGAATTCGTGGATGGAGTCGATCTCGTCGCCGAAGAACTCGATGCGCACCGGGTGCGCGGCCGTCGGCGGAAACACGTCGAGGATGCCGCCGCGCACGGCGAACTCACCACGGTCCATCACCAGTTCCGTCCGGGTGTAGGCGCCTTCCACCAGTCGGGAGGCCGCGACGTCCAGCGCGATCTCCTCGCCGACACGCAGCACCAGCGGCTCCACGTCGCCGAGTCCGGCGGCCACCGGCTGGATCAGCGAGCGGATCGGCATGACCAGCAGGCGGATCGGGCCGAACATCGCGCTGCCGGCTTCGGGATGCGCAAGACGGCGGAACACGGCCATGCGGCTCGCCACGGTGTCGCTGCGCGGGGAGAGCCGCTCGTGCGGCAGCGTCTCCCAGGCCTTGAGCACGGCGATGTCCGCGGGATCGCCGTCATACCATGAGGCCAATGCCCCGGCGATCTCCTCGGCGTCGCGACCGGAGGGCACGACGAGCGTCACCATGCCGCCGGATGCACCGGCCGTTTCTGTACGGTCCGTATCGGCGTCGCCGGCCAAGGCCGCGGCCAGAGCCGGCCGGATGCCCTCCACCGCCCCCACGGTGAGCTGCGGCTCCGTCGTGGACGAGGAGCGGACGGCCGAACCGTCCAGCAGCGAGGCGAACGCCGGGTCACGGCTCAGCCGCCTTCTGATGTCGCCGAGCGTGACGTCCTCCACGTCGGCCGATCCGCGTTCCCGCACGCGGCCATCGGCTATCGAGTTATCGGCCATTGAACCGCTCCTGGGCCTTGGCCAGCCCGTCGAAGATCACGGTTTCCGCGGCGTCCGCGCCATCGGCCAGGAACGTCGGCAGCTCCTTGCGCTGGGCCGGGGAGAATCCGCCGAGCACCCAGTTGATCGTGTTGTCGTGGGCGTGGGCTCCGCGCTGGGCATGGCCGACGCCGAGCCGCACACGCGCGTACTTCGGCGTGCCCAGGGACCGGTCGATGGACTTGATGCCGTTGTGACCGCCCGCGGAGCCGCCGGCCTTGACCTTGATCCTGCCGAATTCGAGGTCCATGTCGTCATGGATCACCACGATGTGCTCGGCCGGGATGTCGTAGTAGGCGCTGATCGAGGCGACGGCGTTGCCGGAGGCGTTCATGTACGTCAGCGGCTTGGCGAGGAAGAACTTCACCCGCTGCCCGCCCAGCGACATCACGCCCTTGCCGAGCTTCGCCAGTCCCTTGTGGTCGGAGAACGAGACCGACCACCGTTCGGCGAGCACGTCGGCGCACATGAAGCCCATGTTGTGCCGCGTGCCCTCGTATTTCGCCCCGGGGTTGCCCAGTCCCGCCACCAGCCAGAAGTCAGATGCCATGGTTGTCTCCTCCTGCGTCCTCTTTGCCTGTCGTCTGATTGCCTGTTGTATGCCTGCTGTATGCCCGGTCGCCGCCGGGATGTCTAGTCGAGATCCTTGTACCAGTACGCCACGTCGAGGAACCGGTCGCCGTTGCGGCATGCCCGGGGCAGGTACCCGTAGCGTTCGAAGCCGAACCGGTTCATCAGCGCGGTGGAGCCGGCGTTGTCGGCGAACACCACGCATACCGCGATGCGGAATCCGATGCGCTTGGCGGCGTCCAGCAGCCAGCGCACCAGCCGGGTGCCCAGACCCTGACGGGCGTAGGCCTTGTCCACGTAGTAGCTGAACTCGGTGATCTCGGAGTATCCGGCCCTCGAGTGGTATTTCGACAGCGAGGCGAATCCCGCCACCTTGCCGTCCACTTCGATGACCACCACCGGGTACTGGTTCCTCGGATTGTGCGAATACACCCATTCGCGACGCTGATCGAGGTTGCGCGGCGTCAGGTCCGCGGTGCTGCCGCCGACGACCACCGCCATGTTGTAGATGCGCGTGATGTCGAGCAGGTCGTCGTCCTGCGCGTCGCGGATGACGATGGTGCGGCCCTCGTACCGCTCGGTGGAATACGTTTCGTTCAATAACTGCACGGGAACAGTGTAATACCACGTCGGTAACACCTGACCGCGCTCCCCCGGGAACGGCCGAGGGCCGACGCCCCGCCCATAGACGGATGGCGTCGGCCCTCGTGACCGGCGGAACCGACGGGACCGGAAGACCGGCCCGTCCGGCTGGCATGGCTGCGGATCAGTTGGATCCCTCGAGCTCCATGGCCTTGTTGATGGCGTCCTGCAGCTTCTTCTGCGCTTCGCCGTAGGCGGTCCAGTCGCCGTTCTTCATGGCCGTGTCGGAGTCCTTCATGGCCTGTCCGGCGTCCTTGAGCGCCTGACTCAGCTGCGGGTTCGAGGCCGCCGAACCCGAGGAGGACTGCGACTGCGACTTGTTCGAGCCCGAGGCGTTCGACGAATCGGACTTGCCCGCCGTACCGGACTGCCCGGAGGAGCCGTTGTCGGCCGCGTCGCCGGCCGAGGCGCCCGAATCGCCGCCGAACACCTGGTCCAGCGCCTCGTCGAGCGTATCGGCGAAACCGACCTGATCGCCGAAGGCCACGAGCACCTTCTTCAGCAGCGGGTAGCTGGTGGCGCCCGACGACTTGACGTACACGGGCTGCACGTACACCAGACCGCCGCCGATGGGCAGGGTGAGCAGATTGCCTCGCTCCACGTTGGTGCTGCCGGATTCGAGCAGGTTGAGCTCCTTGGAGACGTCGGCGTTCGCGTTGAAGTTGTTCTGCGCCTGGCCGGGGCCGGGCACGTTGGTGTTCTTCGGCAGCTCCAGCAGTCGTATCGTACCGTAGTTCGGCCCGATCTTGCCCTTGGTGCTGCCCGCGTCGGAGTCGACGGAGAGGAAGCCGGTGAGGATCTCTCGGGTCACCGAACCGGCGGGGATGTACGACGAGGTGAGCGAGAAGGTCGGCTCGTCGGTGCCGGGCGTCTGCATCGTCAGGTAGTACGGCGGCTGCTTGATGCCCTGCTCCTTCTGGGAGCTGGATTCGGTGGGGTCGGTCGGCGTCTGCCAGAAGTCCTCGCCGGAGAAGAACTGGTTCGCCTTGGTCACGTGGTACTGGCCGAGCAGCGAACGCTGCACCTTGAACAGGCTTTCGGGGTAGCGCATGTGGCTCATCAGGTCGCCGGAGATCTCGGAGATCGGCTTGTACTGGTTCGGGAAGATCTGCTCCCACGCCTTGAGCACCGGATCGTTCGGATCCCATGCGTACAGGTCGACGGAGCCGTCGTAGGCGTCCACGGTGGCCTTCACCGAATTGCGGATGTAGTTGGCCTCCTGGCTGCCCAGACCCTTGACGGTGTTGGAGCTGACGGTCAGGGAGTCGGTGGTGGCCGATCCGAGGTCGGTCTTCTGGGAGTACGGGTAGGCGTCGGAGGTGGTGTAGCCGTCGACGATCCACTTCACGCGGCCGTCCACCACGGCCGGGTAGACGCGGCCGTCGAGTGTCAGGTACGGGGCGACCTTGCTCACGCGGGTCTGCGGATCACGATCGTAGAGGATCTGGGATTCGCCGTTGACGCGGTCGGAGAACAGGATCTGGTCGGAGGCGAAGCGGATGGCGTACAGGATCCTCGTGAACAGGTTGCCCAGACGGGGGCCGCCGTCGCCGGTGAACGTGTTGGTGGCGCCCTGGGATCCGGTCGGGTAGTCGAACTCCCATGCCGCCGTGCCCTTGGGCGCGCCGACGATGGAGTAGTCGGGCGAGTTCGGCGAGAAGTAGATGCGCGGCTCGTAGTGCTGCGAATCGGTGAGGGCTCCGGAGGTCGGGATGTCCTTCTCGAAGAACTGCGGCTGGCCGTCGGCGGTCACCTTGTTGCCGTAGGCGGCGACCACGCCGTAACCGTGCGTGTACACCGTGTGGTCGTTCACCCAGTTGCGGTTGTCGTTGCCGGCGAGGTTGATGTCGCGCACGCCGATCACCGTGTCCTGGCTGACGCCGTTGATCTCGTACTTGTCGACGGCGAGCGTGTCGGCGAAGGTGTAGTACTGCTTGGACTGCTGCAGCTGCTTGAACGTGGGCGAGACGACCTGAGGGTCGAGCAGTCGGATCTGCGCGGTGGTCTCGGCGTCGGATTCCAGTGCGCCGGACTTGGCGGCGGTGGTGGCGTCGTATTCCTCGGTCTTGACGTTGGTCAGGCCGTAGGCGGCGACGGTGGCGTCGATGTTGCGCTGGATGTAGGTGGATTCCAGTTCCTGCGCGTTCGGGTTGACCTTGAAGCGCTGCAGCAGCGCCGGGTAGACGACGGTGAGCAGCATGGAGGCGATCACCACGACGGCGACGGCCACGACCGGGGTCCGCCATGCGCGCAGGGCCTCGGCGGCCGAGGACGCGGGGGTGCCGGAGTTGAGCGCCTTGCTGGTCATGATCCATACGCCGAGCACCACGCCGAGCACGGCGATGAGCGCAGCCATGGCGAAGGTGACGGGGATGGTGGCGTGCACCGAGGAGTAGGCGGCGCCGGTGATGCGGTCACCGGTCTCGGTGAGCGTGGCGAACACGCCCAGTCCGATGCGCACGGCCCAGATGAGGAAGAACAGGATCAGCCACACGCCGATCTGACGGCGGGCGGGACGGGTCATGTCGAACAGGGACTGGCCGCGCACCGGCATGGTCAGTCGGATGCCGCCCATGAGGAAATGGGTGATGACGGAGAACGCGAGGCCCATGGCCAGCAGGGTGAACAGCGCGGCGACCACGAGTCGCAGGCCGGGCAGGACGAACACGTAGAAGCCGGTGTCGATGCCGAACTGCGGGTCCTTGGTGCCGAACGACTGGTTGTTGAACAGCAGCAGCACCTCGGACCAGTTGGCGTTGAACTGGAAGCCGAACACGAGTCCGACGAGCAGGGAGATGATCAGCGCGGCGCGGCGGGCGATCTTGGAGCTGACGCCGGAGTCGATCTCCATGACGCCGTCCTTGATGCGGATCTTGGAGCCGTCGGCGAAGTCGGGGCGCTTGCGGATGGCGAGGATGGCGGCGACGTAGGCGACCAGCGCGACCACGATCGCGTAGGCGGCCCACAGGCCGATGCGCACGCCGACGGTGGTCCAGATCACCTTGGAGAAGCCCAGCTGCGCATACCACATGACCTCGGTGATGAAGTTGGCGAGGCCGAAGATCAGCGCGGCGACGATCACCAGCGCCACGACGACGCCGATGAAGATCTTGTTGCCGCGGCCCATCGGGGCGCCGCCCTGCGCCGCGCGCGGGATGCGGGGGAAGTTCGGGGGACGGTGGCCGCCGCCGTTCGGGGTGTGCGAGCCGCCGCCGTGCTCATCACCGTCGGTGGTGATGTTGAGGATCACGGGATCGTCGTCGTTGCCGGTACCGTTCCGCCGGGCACCCCTGTTGCGGGGGTCCCGGGGATCACCATCGGGGAATATGCTGAATATATCGAAGAAAGACATGCCTCCAGCCTACAGTAAGGGTCCCGATCGGCCGGGATATACGCGATCCGCGTGATTCGGCGACAACGGCGACGCCCGTCAGGCGATGGTGACGTGGGTGCCGCGCGGCAGCTGCTCGTAGAGCCAGCGGGCGTCGGCGACGGTGAGCCGTACGCATCCGTGGGAGGCGGGCCTGCCGAGCTTCTCGGCCTCGGGGACGATGTAATGGCCGGCGCGGTCGGTGGGCACGGTATGGAAGAGGTATTCGCCGTAGTTGGCCCACGACACCCAGTAGTTCGCGCCCATGTCCTCATGCTCGTTGAAGAAGTCCTCGCCGCGGTTCTGGATGGTGAATTCGCCGCGGGGCGTGGAATTGTCCATGCCGGTCGAGCAGATCATGGTGTACACCACGTCGTCGTCGCTCATCACATAGACCTTCTGGTCGGCGATCGAGACCCGGACGTGCAGGTCGCGCACCTCGGCGAGATCGATGTGGGAACCTCCGCTTGGCTCCCGCCACTTGCGGAAGACGTTCGCCGCGGGCGGGGAGACGACATGTTTGACGCCCCGCGCCGGCGTGCCGTCCGCGGTCGGACCGGCGCCGGCGGAGTCCTGCGCGCCCCCAAGTGCCGCCGGGCGCGTCCCGCCATCGTAGACGATCTGCTGGGTGGCGGCCGAATACATGAGTTCGTCGGATCCCTTGGGCACGATCACGCACAGCGCAATCACGATCACGATCAGGCAGGAGACGATGAGTGCGCGGGTCGGCCTGTTGAACAGCCTGAGAAATGATCCGAACAGCGTCAGTCCCCTCCTCGCCTTGCGCGGCGAGAGACGGGGCTCACGCCCACGTTCGTCCTGCGATGACGCCATACCGATGCCCGCGTCCTTTCCGTTGTGCCATGGTTCCCTGACGAACCACCCCACAAGGGTACCATCGGCGCGGGCGGCCGCGGCCGGCGGTTTTCTCAGGGCCGACCCTCACCCGGATCCGGCCCCGTCGCCTCGACCCCGTCATGGCCCATCGGCCGGCCCATATGCCATGGCCCGTGCTATCACGGACCATATGCACGATTTGGATACGATGCGTTCGGGAACCCTCCGCAGGATCGTTCGCACGATGGCGGCCACCGTCATGGGTATGGCGCTGGTCATGGTTTCGGCCGGATGCGGGGAGGCCTCCCCGTCGGCGCGAGGGTCCGCCTCCCCGTCCCCCTCCCCCTCGAGTTCGGCTGCCTCCCCGTCGCGGTCGCCCGCCGTCCGTCCGTCGGCGAGCGCGGCCCCGACGGCGTCCGCCGAGGCCGGCGGATCGTCGGATTCCGCGGAGCGTCGTGCCGAGCGGACGTTGGCGGGCATGAGCGTCGAGGAGAAGGTGGGGCAGCTGATGATGGTGCCGCTGTTCTCCGGGGACGATCCGTCGTCGATCCGGTCGATGATCGCCGACGACCATGTCGGGTCGGTGCTGCTGATCGGCAATTGGTCGGATGGGGTCGCCGGCGTGTCGAAGGCCTCCTCCGCCCTGCAGGGCTACTCGCCGAAGGGCCGTGGTCTGCTGATCTGCGCGGATCAGGAGGGCGGTCAGGTCCAGCATCTGAAGGGACCGGGGTTCTCGGACATTCCCAGCGCCGTGGAGCAGGGGCGGATGACGGTCGATGCTCTGCGCGGGTCGGCGCGGACGTGGGGCGGTCAGTTGAAGGCGGCGGGCGTGAACGTCGATCTGGCTCCGGTGGCCGATACGGTGGCCTCCGCATCGAGGAAGTGGAACGCTCCGATCGGGGCGTTGGATCGCGACTTCGGTCTGTCGGCCGTGGATAACGGCCGGCATGCCGCGGCGTTCGTCAATGGCATGCATGACGCGGGGGTCATGGCCGTGGTGAAGCATTTCCCCGGTCTGGGCGCGGTGAGCGGCAACACCGATTTCACGGCGGACGGCATCACGGACCGGACGACCACGCTGGACGCCGGTGCGGGCGGGCAGGTCGAGGGGTTCCGTCAGGCGCTGGTCGCCGGGCCGGATATGGTGATGATGTCGCTGGCCACGTATGACGCGATCGACGGCACGCAGCCGGCGGCGTTCTCCTCGAGGATCGTGAACGGGTATCTGCGTTCGACGTTGCGGTATCGGGGCGTGGTGACGTCGGATTCGATGTCGGCCGAGGCGGTGGGGAGCGTTCCCACCGATCAGCTGGGCGTCCGGTTCGTGTCGGCGGGCGGCGATCTGATCTGCATCGGCGACGGGAATGACGTCGATCCGATTCTGCGGGGTCTGCTCGAGCGGGCGGAGAGGGATCCGTCGTTCGCCAGACAGGTGGATCAGGCCGCGCTGCGGGTGCTGACGCTGAAGGCGCGGGCCGGTCTGGTCTGAGGTTCCGGTCTGGTCTGAGGTTCCGCCCCGGTCTACGGTTCCGGTTTGTTGTGATCGCACGATAGGATGAAGGGGTTTCACATCGGCCTGCGGATGCGGGCCCCGTCAAGTGAGAGGAGGCCTTCATGGCATCTGCTGAGGAACTGTTTCTGGTCGTCAAGGTCGTGGACAAGGCCACCGGCGCCAAGTCGCTGGTCGGCGTCACCTCGAACGTGGGGGATGCGGCTCTGATGATCGGCAAGGATCATCCGGAGTTCAAGGACGCCAACATCAACTTCATCGGCGAGCGCGAGGAGTTCGGCGCCAAGCGTCAGCTGTTCAACCTGCCGTTCGACGACACGTATCTGATCTACAAGGTCGAGGCCGGCGCCGTGCTCGATCCTCTGCTGACCAAGTAGCGTCCGGGGTTCCGGTCGTTGTCTTAGGGCCCGTGGTGTGCGACACCGCGGGCCCTTTTTCGTGGTCGCTGCGCTGATCGGCGCGCGGACCGTCTATGATCGGAACTATGTTGCCAGCGGAACGGATGAGCGCAGTCGCCTTCGCCGCCAAGAACTGCGCGCTTGAATCAATGATGATCGGCGATCATGCCTCGGGACTTGCCCGGGATTACGAGTCGGGTCGCATCGGCGTCGACGATGTCGTCGGGTCGTGCGCCGGCGAGGACGGCGGCCTGTTGGATACGTCCGCGGATGTGGTGTTCGCCAGGAACATCCTGCTTGCGGAGCGGCCGGTCTCCCCCACCGGTGATCTGCGGGAGCTGCAGGGGATCCATCGGATGCTGTTCGACGGGGTGTACGCCCATGCGGGGCAGTTGCGTACGCGCGACACCGCCGCCGACGTGCAGGGGTCGAACACGGATGGGCTTGCGGGCAATTCGCAGGCGTTCTTCCCCGCGTCGCTGCTGGAGACGGGTGCCGCCAACATCGCCGCCGAGCTGGCGGACGAGCGGAATCTCAAGTGTCTTGATCGTCCGGTGTTCGTGCGCCGGCTTGCGCATTTCTATGACGAGCTGGGGTATCTGCACCCGTTCGGCAGGGGCAATGCGATGACGCTGCGCGTATTCGCCTCCCGGCTCGCCCATGATGCCGGCTGGGATCTCGACTGGGGTCCGGTCGATGCGGACGAGTATCGCGCGGCGAAGCGTCTCGCCTACCGGGGCGACGTCTCCGGGTTCGTCGGATTGTTCGACCGGATCGTCCGTCCGGCGAATCCGACGCGGATCTTCCTGATCGCCGGCTGGGATCAGGGTCCGGCCCACTGACTTGTCGGCCCTGCCCGCCGGTTTCGTCCGCCGGAGCTGATCCGGATTCCGTCATCGTCACGTTCACAGGGAGGCTGTCATGAACGCATCGTCAGACATCACGTCGCAGGTTCCGGACGGAGGCATCCGGCATGACGGAGGAACGGCACCGTACCCGTCGTATGACGATCTGCCGCTGTGGGTCCGTCACGGGGTGTGGTGGCAGGTGTATCCGCTCGGGTTCGTCGGCGCCGACATCCGTCCCTCCGGCCCGCGCCGGTTCGGCGACCGGGGGCTTGACTCGCTGATCGACTGGCTGGACTACGTGCGTGATCTGGGGGCGTCCGGCCTGTTGCTGGGACCGATCTTCGAATCCTCCACGCACGGCTATGACACGCTTGACTACCGGCATGTGGATGTGCGGCTGGGTGGTGACGGCGCGTTCGACCGGCTCGCCGAGGCGTGCCGGAACAAGGGCATGCAGCTGATTCTCGACGGCGTGTTCAACCATGTGGGCCGGGATCATCCGGCGGTCGCCGCGGCGCTGCATGAGGCGCAGGGGGATCTTCGTCCCGAGGACGATCCGTGGCGTGGCCTGGTCCGCGCCGGCCGGGACGATCAGGGCCGTCCGACGCTCGACGTGTTCGAAGGCCATGACCGTCTGGTCGATCTCGACCATGACAGTCCGGCGACGGTGCGCTACGTGGCCGGGGTGATGAACGACTGGCTCGACCGCGGCGCCTCCGGCTGGCGGCTCGACGCCGCGTACAGCGTGCCTCCGCGCTTCTGGTCCGAGGTGCTGCCGCAGGTGCGTGCCCGCCATCCGCATACGTGGATCTTCGGCGAGGTGATCCACGGCGACTATCCAGCGATCGTCGAGGAGTCCGGCATGGATTCGCTCACCCAGTACGAGCTGTGGAAGTCGATACGCCACAGCATGCAGACCGCGAACTTCTTCGAGCTCGACTGGAATCTGAACCGGCACAACGAGTTTCTGCGCCATTTCGTCCCGCAGACGTTCATCGGCAACCATGACGTGACCCGCATCGCTTCCGAGATCGGCCCGGACATGGCGGTGCTCGCCCTGGCCGTGCTGATGACGGTGGGCGGCACGCCCAGCATCTACTACGGCGACGAGCAGGGGTACGTGGGGGTCAAGCGCGAATGCCTGGGCGGCGACGACGACATCCGGCCGAAGTTCCCCGACTCGCCCGATCGGCTGTCCCGGATCGGCGAGCCGATCTACCGGGCGCATCAGGATCTCATCGGGCTGCGCCGCCGCCACCCGTGGCTGGTCTGCGCGCACACCGAGCACACGGTGCTGGAGAACACGCGGTACCGGTACCGGTCGATCAGCGCGGACGGCACGCATGAGATCGCCGTGGACCTGACCCTGAAGCCCTCGCCGAGGGTCGTCGTCACCGACGGACACGGCGGCAGACTGTACGCGTTTCCCGCATGATCCGCCGGATGCGGCGATAGACTGTGCATGTCATATCCCGCAACGAAAGGTTCGTCATGTCAACGCTGGTATTGGTGTTCCACCCGCATCTCGAGGACGCCTCACGCATCAATCGTCGTCTCGTCGAGGAGGCCCGCCGTCACGCCGAGACGATCACCGTGGTGGACGAGTACGCCGCCTACCCCGATTTCCATGTGGACAAGGACCACGAGCAGCAGCTCGTGGACGCCGCCGACCGTCTGGTGTTCGAATTCCCGTTCTACTGGTATTCCGCGCCCGCGCTGCTCAAGCAATGGGAGGACGCCGTGCTCACCAGCGACTGGGCGTACGGCAACGCGCATGCGCTGGCCGGCAAGGAGATTCAGGTGGTGACCACCACCGGTTCCCCCGCCGACACCTACACGCCCGAAGGCCGCCACCATCACACCATGGACGAGCTGCTCAGCCCGTTCGAAACCATGGCCGACCACATTCAGGCCACATGGGTCAAGCCGTTCGTCGTCTCCGGCGTGGCCGATCTGACCGACGCCGATCTGGATCGGATCGCCGCCGACTACGTGAAGGCCATCACCGCCTGATCACCGTCATGTGATCATCACCGCATGGCCGTCACCGCATAATCCACGGGGCCGGACCGACTGATGACGTCGGTC
The DNA here is from genome assembly GCF_002802905.1 of Bifidobacterium simiarum. GTDB lineage: Bacteria > Actinomycetota > Actinomycetes > Actinomycetales > Bifidobacteriaceae > Galliscardovia > Galliscardovia simiarum. Next base: position 78,981 of record NZ_PEBK01000006.1, on the reverse strand, counting down.
CGGCCCCGTGACATTTCCGCTCCTGCCGTATCCGGCCGGTGCCGCGTCAGCGTCCCATGCGGAACGGCACGGAACGCTTGCGGCTCTTGTTGCGACGGTGCTGCATGGGGTTGCGCTCGCCGCGCGAACGTTCGGCACCGGAGTTCCGGCGGGCGTTCATCCGACGTTCGTGACGCTTGGCGTCCTCACCGCGCTCGTCGCTGACCACACGGATCGGCTTGCGATGGATCCGCTTGCCGCCCTGGCCTTGACGGGAATCGTGGCGTCCGGCGTCATGACGGTCGGCACGGCCCCGTCCGCGGCCACGTCCCTCGCCCACGGCATGGGAACGCTTCGGCTTCAGCGGGGACAGCTCCCAGTGATCGACCTTCTCGGCGCGCTGGCCCACCAGCTCCAGCACCTCGGGCGAATCGTGGGTCACCTCCACCGGCTTCGCCTTGATGCCCGCCCGGCGCAGCATGGTGCGCGTCTCGCGCCGCTGCTCGGGCAGCACGAGCGTCACCACGTCGCCGGCGTGACCGGCGCGGGCGGTACGTCCGGAACGATGCAGGAACGACTTGGGGTCGGCCGGGGGCTCCACTTGCACCACCAGCTCCACGCCGGACACGTCGATGCCTCGCGCGGCCACGTCGGTGGCCACCATCACGCGCACCTCGCCCGACTCGAACGCCGCGAGATTGCGGTCACGCTGGTTCTGGCTGAGGTTGCCGTGCAGCTCGGCGGCGGGGATGCCGTTCTTCGTGAGGTTCTTGGCGAGCTTCTTCGCCTGGAACTTGGTGCGGGTGAACAGGATCCGCTTGCCGGTGCCGGAGGCCAGCGTACGCACCAGCTCATGCTTGTCGGCATGGGTGGTCTCGAACACATGGTGGGTCATCTCGTCCACGCTGGCGGTGGCCGAATCGACGGCATGCTCCTTGGGATCGTCGAGGAACTTCTCGACCAGCGCGTCGACGCCGTGGTCGAGCGTGGCCGAGAACAGCATGCACTGGGAGTCGAACGCGATCTGGGCGAGCAGACGGTCCACCGCGGGCAGGAAGCCCATGTCGGCCATCTCGTCGGCCTCGTCGAGCACCGCGATCTCCACGGATTCGAGGGACAGCACATGCTGGCCGAGCAGGTCCTCCAGTCGTCCGGGGCATGCCACGATGATCTCGGCGCCGGCGCGCAGCTCGCGCTCCTGACGGCTCTGCTTGACGCCGCCGTAGATGGTGGCCGTCGTCATGCCGTAGGCCTGCGCCAGCGGGGCGAGCACCTCGTTGATCTGGTTGGCCAGCTCGCGCGTGGGGGCCAGCACCATGCCGCGCGGATGCGGGATGCGTTCGGCGCTCACCCGCCTGCGGGATTGGGCGAGGCGGGCCACCAGCGGAATCGAGAACGCGAGGGTCTTGCCGGAGCCGGTGCGGCCGCGGCCCAGCACGTCGCGGCCGGCCAGCGAATCGGGCAGGGTGTCGGCCTGGATCGGGAAGGCCTCCCGCTTGCCGTCCCGGGCGAGCACGCGGACCAGCGGCCCGGGCACGCCCAGCTGCGCGAAGGTGGGGGCCGGCCGCTCGTCGTCATGCGAATCGTTCCGCGAATCGTCATACGGGGATCCGGTCATGTCGGCACCGGTCATGATCGGCTCATCGGCCACGCCGAGTCCGGTCACGTTCGTCTTCGTTCTCTCGTTCCGCCCGGCCCTGTCGCGCTGTCCGGACCTGCGGCCCTTGCCGCCTGCATTCGTCCTGCCGTCGTTCTTCCTGGCGTTGTTCGTCTTGCTGTTGTTCGTCTTGGTATGGTTCGTCTTATTCGGGGACACAGTGATCTTTCGTCTCATCGGCATCGCGTGATCTACGCAAACCTGACCACTATACCCCATCACGGGAACAGACGGCCCCGTCCCCTTGACGGGCAAGAGGGACGGGGCCGATCACGCGGGACCGGCCACACGTCGCCGGACCGTGTCCCGCCGCCGGGCCTCACGAATTGCGTTCGATGCGGATGTCGGAGACCGTGAGGTTCGCGTCGTTGACGAGGTTGAACAGGATCACCCGCGCCAGCTCGTCGGGACGCATGAAGGAATGCTGCTTCTCCAGCGACACGTAGTCGCGGCTCTCGCGGTAGAAGTCCGTGTCGATGCCGCCCGGATACACGCCGACGATCTTCACGTCGGTGCCCTTGTACGCGGCCTGCAGGCTCTTCGTGTATCCCTTCTCGCCCCATTTCGCCGCGCAGTACACCGACTCGTTGGCGTTGCCCCTCGTGGCCGCGGTGCTCATCACGTTGGCGATCTTCACGGCCCGCTCCCCCGTGGCCTTCAGCGTCTCGACCGACCACAGGATCATGCCCCTGAGCCCCTTGAGGCACTTGTCCACGTCGGCGGCCTCGTAGGCGGTCGGCGTCTTGAACGAGGGCTGTCCGGCGTTGTTGATCAGCAGGTCGATGTGCCCCTCGGCGGCGACGCGGCCGACCGATTCGCGGGTGAACGCCTCGTCCGTCACGTCGCCGACGAAGCCGAGATACCCCTCGCCGAACCGGCCGTCCAGATCGGCCATGGCCTCGGCGTTGAAGTCGATGTTGGCCACGAGCCATCCGGCGTCGTGCAGCTGCCGGACGAATTCGAGTCCGAGGCCGGAGGCGCCTCCGGTCACGATGGCGATGCGCCTGCCCTGCGAATCGGTCATGATGGGTCCTTTCCCTGCGTGTTCCCGCGACTATGCGGCTATGCGACGTCCCCATTGTCCGTCAAACGCCATGGTCCGTCAAACGTTCGACCCAAGCGTTCAACGTCAGCGGGCGAACTGGGTGAGGTGCGGGTCCACGGAGTGCACCACGTCCACCAGATCGCCGTTGCTCAGCATCGGCCGCTGGAACTCGCGCCACTCGTCCACCTTGACCTCCCAGCGGCCGGTCTGCGCGTTGAGCACCGGACGCGCGGTCTGCTCCCAGCGCACGCGCTGCGAGGTCCTGCCGGTGTTCGGGTCGCGTCGCGAATAGTGGAAGCAGGTGCAGTTGGTGATCTTCCATTCGTCCGAATCGGAGCGACGCAGGAACTCCTCGTCGGAGATGTCCTCCAGGGTGAGCATGAGCGCCAGCATGAAGTCGCCGTGGGAGACGGCCACCACCGACTCGGCCTCGGCACGGCGGTTGAGCGAGGTGAGCAGGTTGTGCACGCGATCCTCGGCCACGTCGGCGATCGACTCGCCTGCCGGCGGCCGCCAGTAGAGCGGGTCGGTGCGCTTGAACATCCAGTTGCGCGGATAGTTGTCGCGGAACACCTGCTGGGTGACGGTGCTGATCTCGCCCCACGAGCGTTCGCGCAGCACGCGCGTCTCCTCCCACTTGGCCTTGGGCAGCGCCATCGTGGCGGCGGTCTCGCGGGTGCGCACGTACGGCGAGACCAGATACCGGTCGAACAGCTGCTGCTGGGAGACCAGCCAACGGCCGATGCAGTCGGCCTGCTTGCGTCCGGTGGCAGTGAGCCTCCACGACCGGTCCGGCACGGTCACGTTGTCCTGCGTGTACAGCGAGTCGTCGCCCTGCTGCCCGGCTTCGACGATCACGTTCGCCTCCGATTCGCCGTGTCGGATCACATACAGGTCCAAAGGCATTCCCATAAGCGCTGCTCCTCGTTTCGTTGTTCGGTACGCTCACTGCGACGGCCGCCGGTCGTCCGATGCGGTCCTTCGACGCGGTCGTTCGGTACGATCGGTCGGCACGGTCGCCCTGCGGAGCCTCCTGCGGCCCCGGCGTCGCATTCGCATGGTTCCACGGTACCGGCATCCGCGGCCCGATCGCGGCCACGACCCGGCCGATCGCAAGAATTCACCTGACGGCAAAGCCGGATTCACCGCGGTCACGGGCAGCACGGCCGCGGTCAGAACACCACGTACGAAACAGCGGTGAGCGTGAACAGGCTGGCCAGCGTGGTGATCAGCACGAGGCCGATGGCGTATTCGGGCATGTTGCGCTCACGCTCGGCGAACATCACCAGGGCCGACATCGTCGGCAGACCGGACATCAGGGTCATCATGTGCACCATGTCCGGGGCGATCCGGCCCAGCCCCAGCATCGGCGGCACCAGCGTGAACAGGTAGTAGAACATGATCGGGAAGGCCAGCATCTTCACCGCGATGCCGACGTAGAGCTCGTATTTGCGCAGGATGGGCGTCCAGTCGCGCAGCGCGAACAGGCCGCCGATGTAGATCATCGACAGCGGCGTGGAGACCGCGCCGACGGTGTGCAGCGGGCTGAGCACCTGCTGCGGGACGGGGATGCCCGCGATGATGATCGCCAGCGCCAGGAACACCGCGACCAGCGCGGGACTGACGAAGCTGAGCAGACGCTGCCCCCACGAGGTCGCGGGCCGTTCGTCGGCGCGGCTGGACCGGTTCGCGAGGGGCTTGGTGATCCACACGCCGTACGTCCACAGCAGACACTGGTCGACCACCGACATCAGGGCGAAGTACAGGGCGCCGCGGCCGGGGAACAGCGCCAGAGCGAGCGGTAGGCCGATGAATCCCGCGTTGCCGAAGATGAAGCCGCCCTGAAAGATCCGGCCCCGCTCCCCCGGCAGGCGCAGGACGACGGCCAGCAGGCGGAACAGGCCGATGAGCAGCGCGTACATGACGACGGTCATGACGATGACGGCGAACGAGGCGACCAGATCGTCGCGGGTGGTGCCCGACACCGCGTTGGCGAACACCAGCGTGGGGATGCCGACCTTGAGGATCAGCTGGCACATGCCGTCCAGCGCCTTCTGCCCGTAGACGTGGGCCTTGATGCAGATGAACCCGATCACCAGCATGACGGCGAAGCCGATGAGCTGATCAAGCACGATGAAGAACTGCTGCAACGAATCTCCCTTCCTCCGTTCGTCCCCGTAGCACTCTACTCCTCGGATCCGCCGGCATGTGACGCGGCGGATCCGGAGCCGACATGCGACGCGGCGGGTGCGGAGCCGACATGGCGGATACGTCCGTCGCTCAAGCGGTCGACGGCGTCGTGCGGGAGCCGGTATGGTGGGAAGGGTACGGATATCACCAAGCCAAAGGGGGATGACATGGGACTGTTCGATTTCGCCAGGGATGCGCTGGCCGGAGCCCTTTCGGGGGCCACGGACATGGCGCAGGAGCATCTGTCGCAGGTGACGGACGCGGTGCCGCAGATTCAGGATCTGGTGGATCAGGTGACCGGCGGCGCGGCGGACTCCCTGCAAGGCGGGCTTCAGAGCCTGCAGGATCAGTCGGGCGAGGTAGGCGCACAGGCGGGAGACGCGGCCCAGCAGCTGGCCGACGGCGCGCAGCAGTTCACCGACGGTGCGCAGCAGTTCACCGACACGGCGGCGCAGACGGCGGGCGACGCCGCTGGGTCACTGACGGATGCCGCCGGATCGCTGACGGATACCGCTGCGGGTCTTTCCGATGCCCTGCCTCAGGTCGGCGACGCCCTGCCGCAGGCGGCCGAGGCCCTGAACGGGCTGGGCAATTCGGGCGATCTGGGCGGCCTCGCCGACCACGTCAGGAATCTGTTCGGGAACTGACCGCGTGCCGCTTCGGCAATTGTAGTTCGGACAGGAGGATCGCGCCGAAGATCAGCGCGAAGCCGACCATCGTGTGGGAGGTCAGCCGCTCGCCGTAGAACACCATCGAGGCGAGCACGCCGAAGATGCATTCGGTACTCAGGATGATCGACGCCTGCGAGGTAGGGACCTTCTGCACGGCGATGGTCTGGAACATCTGGCCGATGATCGTCGAGCCGATCACCAGATACGCGAATCCGCCGATGATCTCGGGGGTGGCCCACGACGCCTGCGGCATGCCCTCGGTGAGGAACGCGCCGCCGACGAACAGCACCGTGCAGAACGCGAATTCGAGGAAGATCAGGCCCACGGCGTCGTAGCTGCGGCCGAGCATGCCGATGATCACCAGGTTCAGCGCGTAGAACACCGCGGACATGATGGTGATGCCGTCGAAGAAGCTGACGTGGAACAGTTCGGCGCCGCCGGTGCCGCTGAGCGAAACGAAGCCGAGGCCGACGATGCACACGAACGCAGCCACGATATGCTGCCAGCCGGGACGCCGGCGGGTGATGGCCCAGATCAGGAACGGCACCATCACGCAGTAGGTGTCCACGAGGAACGAATTGCGGCCCGGGGGCATGCCCTCGAGGCCCTTGAGCTGGAACATGAAGCCCAGCCAGTAGGTGACAGCCAGCGCGATGCACGGGATGATGTACCGGCGCAGGTGGATGCGGCGAAGCTTCGGCAGGGAGATCAGGCCGAGCAGCAGCGCCGCGAAGAACATGCGGATGCCCATCATCCACTGCGTGGTGATGGACGCCTGAATGAATTTGAGGATCGTATAGCCGGATCCCCATACCGCCGCGTTCACCACCAGCATCGCCCGCGCCACGCCGGGCGTGATCTGAAAGCCTTTCTTCTCACTCACAGCGCACTACGCTATCGCAGTCGGACGGTAAGCCACGCCGAAAACCGATCATTTCATCCGCCGTACACATCCACGGCGTGTCGCCATGCGACGCGTACAGTGGGATCATGGCTTACGCATTGATCACGGGTGCCTCGAGCGGCATCGGGTACGAACTGGCGGAACTGTTCGCTCGGCATGGACACGATGTCGTGCTCACGGCCCGCAACGAGACGAAGCTTAGGCGGCTGGCGGCACGGCTCGGCGACAAATACGGCGTACACGCGATATCGTATGCGATAGACCTCGGCGGGACCGACGCGGCCGCGAAACTGCACGCCTTCACGACGCAGCGCGGCCTTGACGTGCGGTATCTGGTCAACAACGCCGGGTTCGCCGAATGGTCGACGTTCCTCGACATGCCGATCGAACGCGTCGACGAAATGCTGCGGGTAAACGTGACGGCGCTCACCGAACTGGCCCACCGCTACGGCCGCGACATGCGCCGGGCGGGCGGCGGGCGGATCCTCAACGTCTCGTCGGTCGCCTCGATGATGGCCGGCCCGTACATGGCCACCTACTTCGCCTCCAAGGCGTACGTGCGCTCGTTCTCCGAGGCGCTCGCCTACGAGCTGAAGGGTTCGGGAGTGAGCGTCACCTGCGTGTGCCCCGGACCCACGACCACCGGCTTCGCCGCCGCCGCGCACATGGCCGGCATCAACTTCTTCACCCTGACCCGCCCGGCCACGGCCCGGCAGCTCGCCGAATACGCCTACCGGTCGATGATGCGGGGCCGCACACTCGCCTACCACGGTCCGACCACCATGGCCGGCGCCCTCGCCGAACGGCTGCTGCCCCGGGCCGTGACCCGCCGGATCGCCGCGGTCATGAACGGCGGCGACCCCTCGCGGGCTCACAGGCGCTAGGCAGGGTTCGCGAACGCTAGGCGGCTGCGTCGTCGGCCGTCTCCAGCGACGCCTCCTGCAGGTAGGAGCGGCCCGTGTCGAGATCCCGGTAGGCCACGTACGCCCTGTCGGCCACGCCGAGGATCTCCGCGGTCTTGCTTTCCGGCGCGGAGACGATGACCTGGAACCCGAGCCTCGGCAGCACCGACAGCGCGCGCTGCGTGTACCGTCCGTCGGCCTTGATCAGCGCCTCGTCGAGAAACAGCGTGGCGTAGGTGGGCTGGCCGCTCATGCCGCCGCCGAGCAGATAGATCAGCGCCGCACCGTAGACGAACGAAGTCAGCTCCTGCAGGGCGCCGCCGGAGCGTCCGCCCGTGGAGGAGATGCGTTCGTCCGGGCCGTCCTCGTGATGCACGATCGCATGGAACGACGACCGGCAGCGCGGATCGAGGTTCCTCGCCCCGTAGCTCCTGATGCCGTTCGCGTCACGCACCTGATCGAGCTCCTGACGGAGCCGTTCGATCATCGGGGCGCAGGAGGCGAACAGCCGGCGGACGTCGCCGTCATCGCCCGCACCGTCGGTCTCATCGGCACCCCGGCGACGGGCCTCGAGCCGGTTCATCACACGCCTGAGCTGCCCGGTGAACGTCGGATCGGGACGACGCACGTCGGCATGCAGCGACAGGCTGCCATGCCTCGGACCGAACCGCTGGCCGACCAGCATCGCGTTGATGCGCTCCAGCTGATCGTCGATGTCCCTGGCATCGGTGTCGATCGCACGGTTGAGCTGGGTGAAGTCCATGAGCAGCTTGTCCAGGCAGTTGGCGTACTCCCCGTCCGTGGCATCCGTGGCCGCCAGGGCCTCCAGACCGTTCAGCTCATCAAGGTAGAACCGGTAGTCCCCGATGTCGTCGGTCAGCGCATCGTCGTCCGGCGCATACCGTTCCCGATAGGAGGCCATGCGCAGCTCCACCGACGCCCTCGCCTCGTCGGCGCCCCGCCGCAGCGAGGCGATCCGCCCGCGCACGTCATCGGCGATACCGGCGACGAGCCTGACGCCGAACGTCTCCCCCGTGCCGCCGACGCCGACGATGACGTGCGCGCGGTCCTCGGACCGCAGCACGCCGGAAAGACCGCGCTCATACGCCTCCGCCATCGTCCCGACGATCTCCTCGGACAGTCCGGCATCGCCGGTCTTGTCCCCATCCGGACCGGCCCCATGGGATTCCATCCACCGCCGGGCCGCCTCCAGGGCCGCGTCCGTGGCGTCGAGGTCGGATTCGACGCGGGTGACCCGCCGGCTCGCCTCGTCACGCCGGCGAACCAGCCGGTCCCGCTGTTCGGCGAGCCGCGACATCTCGGGATCCTCCCGACGCTCGTCGATCCGTTCGGCGAGCTCGGCGACGCGACGGCGGGCACCGTCCTCGTCCACCTTGTCCCACGTCGTGTACGCCAGCCGATCGGCCAGCTCATGCCGCGCCCGGAGCGCACCGATCCGTTCCCTGACGTCGCGATACCGGCCGTCGGCCTCATGCAGCCCGTCCTCGACCTCGTCGATCCGCCGCTGCAGCTGATCGAGATACGACTCGTTCACGAACCCGATGATCGCGTGCATGCCCTTCGTACCGTGGTAGCCGCGATCCGACGACTTGATCTGCCCGTCACGCTGCACCTGCCGTTCGTCACGGTTCGCATCGTCGATGGCCTCCACGCACCGGGCGTCGAACCGCGCGGACCGGGTACGCGTCCGCACCCAGTCGCGGAACGGGGAGTCCTCGCGATACCGCAGCCGGTCGGACAGCCATCCGCCGTCCTCATCGGCCTCATGCCCGTCCCCGACGTCGACCGCATCCGCATCCTCAAAACCAGCCGTCCCGGTGTCCACGAACGTCCACGTCCGCCGTGGCATCAGCGACGGATCGATGCCGCTCACCTTCGCGGCGAACCCCTCCTCATGCCGGCGATCCACCAGAATCGTCCTGGCGATCTGCCCGTACGCCACGTTCATGGCGGTACGCCACTGCTCGTCCTCCTCGCGCACGTCCATGAGCTCGGCCACATACGGCAGCTCCTCGGCGGGCAGCCCCACCGCCTTGGCCAGCAGGGCGCGGGACTCGTCCATCGACTGGGTGATGCGCGTACGCCGAGACCGCTGACGGTCCCGGTCCCGCCTCAGCGACGCGAGCCGGTCCTCGATCCGACCGCGCTCGCCGATGACGCCGTCGCGCTCATGTTCGAGCCGCTCCATCTCGTCGGCGTATCGTTCCTCGGACCCGGCCAGCTCCCGCCTTGTCCGATCCCAGGATTCGCCGTCCTGCGGCATGTCCAGCCCGGCGGCACGGAACCGGTCCCCGAGCCGACCGCGCAGGGCCTGCGCCTCGGCGGCCGCGTCCTTCGCCTGATCGAGCTCGGTCTCCAGCCGGTGCAGGTCGCCACCGTCAAGGCCGCGCATCCGCACGCCGATCTCGTCGATTCGGTCCTGCAGTTCCTTCGCCTCGCGCCTCGCCAGCTCGAGTTCGCGGGCATGTTCGTCACGGTCCCGCTCATCCACGGGGATCCGCTCCCTGACCTCTCCGGCCATGCGCCGCCGCGTCCACTCCCGTATGGCCGCCAAGCCCGTCTCTGAGTCCGGGTCCACGCGAGCCCATGCCCCGGCGTCATCGTCGGCCCGTTCGTAGCGCCCGTAGGCGTCCTTCACGTCGCGCAGCAGCGCCATGCGGCGCATCTTGTCCTCGATGCTGTGGAAGTTCTCGTCGTAGCGTTCGTAGTCGTCGACGGCGGCGCGCGCGAGGGTCAGGGCTTCGGGCACGCCGAGCACGCCCTGCTTGAAGATGTCGTCCAGCCGGGAGGGGGCGTCGGAGGATTGGATGCGGTGCAGCATGCGGCAGGCCTCGGCGCTGAGCCCCATGATGCGCCAGATGTGGGCATGGAAGGCCTCGGCGTTGGGGAAGGTGAGGCATCCCGGGTAGGTGGCCCTGATCTGCGCGGCGGTGAACGGGGTGTCGCGATGGGCGTCCATGAGCCTGGGATCGATGGGCTCGGACGAGACGACGTACTGCCGACGCAGGTCGTTGCGGGCGTCCCCGGCGGCGCAGTAGAGGAACTTGCCGCAGGAGAGGCGTTCGCCGCCGTTGCGGTTCACGTAGGTGTCCACGATGGCGCCCCATACGGCCTGCGGGGAGCCGTCGGCGGCGCGGCCGCGCAGATAGATCGGCCGGTCCGCGTCCCCGCCGTCGCTGACGCCCAGCATGCCGCGCAGATACGTGTAGTCGTTGCGTTCGGACCGTCCGGTGTTGGAGGCCTTGTTGAACGGGGTGCCCGTGGGGTACAGCAGCGAGATCTGGGCGTCGACGAGCGTGGACTTGCCGGATTCGCTGGCGCCGGTGAGCAGGGTGACGGGGTTGGCGTCGGCGGTGGAGGGGCGGAATTCGTGGTAGCCGTCATAGGAGCCCCAGTTGACGATCCGCCGGCTTTCCAGCATCCAGCGGTCGGCGACGATCTGCATGTCCTGTCTCATCGGTCGGTGTCCTCCTGCCGTCGTGCGGGCTGCCCCTGTGTCGTCTGCTGCGGTGTCATCGTCTGCTGTGGTGCCGCATCGGCGGCTCCCCCGCCCGGCGTACGATCGGCCTCGCCGAGCCACAGGTCGGCCAGTTCGCGGTCCAGCACGACCGGCACCAGCGGGGTGATGCGGTACATGCCGTCCTGGTCGTCCAGCCGTTCGAGGTACCCGTAGGTGATCATCGTGGAGACGGTGATCGAGAGCTTGCGCATCACGCCCTCCTCGTCGTTGCGGCCGGCGAGGTATCCGGCCCCCGTGGTCAGGGCGGCGCGGATCTCCTCGAAGCTGACCAGCCACTGGTCGGCCTCGGTACGCACATTGTCGTATTCGAGGACGCGGATGCGCAGGAACGCCAGCAGGGAGGCCTCCTCGCGGGTGAGGCTGACGCGGGTCTTGAGCGCGCGCATCGTCAGTCCTGGCTCGTTGACGGGCGTGGCGTACATGATGCGGTAGCGGGTGTCGGTCACGGGGACGAGCAGGTCGTCGTTGAGCGATCGGGTGACGGCATCGATGTTGTCGCGGGCGATGTCGTACAGGTCCCCGCTGATGTAGCGGTCTCGTTTGAGGGCGATGGCGGCCATGCGGGCGTCGGCGGGCATGTCGCTGGTGTCGCCTTCGAACAGGGCTTCGGGGTTGGAGGCCCCTGCGGCGTCGGATTCGGTCTGTTCGGCTGATTCGACCCGTTCAGCTGATTCGGTGGTCATGATGGGGTTCGTCATCCTTCCTGTTCGATGGCGGCGAGGGTTTCGGGCGTGGCGAGGATCGGCCGGGTACGCCACAGGCGCGGGGTGCCGTCAATCGAGACGCAGTGCCATATGACGGTGTCGGCGGCGGCTCTTCCGGCATCGCCGCAGTCGGTATCAGCACGTTCGGCATCGGCACGGCTGGCGTGCAGTGCACCGAGGAAGCCGATGATCTCGCTTTCCCGACGTTCCATCTCGGGCAGCCGGTTGAAGCTGGCCGCCACGTCCACGGCGCCGTCGTCGGTGCGCACGGCGTATGGGTCGCGGCCGATCAGCGCGGTCATATGCTTCAGTCTCGGTCCGCCGATCTCGATCATGGCCGTAAGGTCCGGGGCCTTGCCGACGGGGGCGTCCTGCTCCGTCAGGCCGGGTGTCGCACTGCGAGTCATGGCGCGTGCGGGCCGCGTGGGCAGTCCGGCGAGACGGACCGACCCCACGTCGGTATGGTATGGCGTGGCCGGATCGTCGGGGGTGTTTCTGGCTTCGGTGTTGAGGGTGACGAACAGCCGGTTGAGGCGGCTGAGCATCGTACGGTACCGGGTGTCGGTCTGCTGGCGGACGAGCCGGCTGACGGCTTCGTCGGAGACGCGCATCTGCCGGCGCACGTCCTCGATGCCGTCGTAGATGCGGGCGAGTTCGGCCTTGACCTGATTGAGCAACGTCCTCGATTCGCCCGCAAGATACGGGGTCTTCGCGATGGACCGCATGGCGTCGTCGATCTGCCGGCGCCCCTCGTCGGTGACGATCACCTGGAAGGCGTCCTCGAAACGCCGGCCGCTGTCGGACTCGCGGAAGGATCGGCGGTATTCGTCGTGGTAGGTGGTGAGGATCTCGTCCACGGTCATGGTGCCCGACTGCATGCGGCGGCGCAGCATGTCGCCGTTGTCACGCTCGGTCAGGGCGAGTTCGCGCAGGTCGATGGGCACGCCGCGCAGGGTGTTGTGCACCACGGCGATGATGTCCTCCACCTGCTGACCGTCCAGCTGCGGATGGGTTTCGCCGCTGCGGATGCGCTCGATCTGGCGTTGGCGGTCCTCGATCTCCCGGGTGAGCAGGTCGATGCGTTCGGCCGGGTCGGCGGTCAGCTTCATGCGGGCGTGCTCGATCTCCATGATGATGCTGTTGGCCTGCGCGCCGGACAGCGTACGGGTGTCGTCCTCGAGCCGGTCGAGCGCCTCGATCGCCCGGTGGGCGCGTGCGGTGAGCCGATAGAGGAAGCGGTGCGAGGCGACGTCCAACGAATTGGCCAGCCACGCGTAGTCGCCGTCGCCTTCGCGGGTGAGTTCGGCGAGGATCCGGCTCGCGGCGTCGGTCGTGGTCTCGTCGTCCCTGAGCGTGACGTCACCGGACTCGATCAGGGCGTCCAGCCCCTGGACGAACCGGTCCTCGAGGATCTCCCTCGGCAGCTCACCGGTGAGCGGGTCGAAGGCGGAGCGCAGCAACGCCACGTAGATCATCGAATTCGGCCGCAGGAGCAGACGGAGTACCCCCGTTTCGTAGACCGGTCTGAGCCGCTCCATCTCCCGTCTGATCTCACCCAACGGCAGTCCTCTTTCCCGTTCCGTTCCGCCCGATTCCATGACCGTCGGCGGGGTGTAAGCCTCCACGGCCACCGACGTCGGTATAGAACCTAGCATACGTCGGCATGGCCTGCGGGACCGGAACCGACAGACCCTGCAAAACCGACAGGCCCTGCGGAACCGACAGACCCGGGCGAGGCGTCAATGCCGAACGGAGTCAGCGTCCGACGGAGTCGGCGTCGATCACGGCGGCGTCGATCACCCTGCCGTCGAGGAACCAATAGTCGTGCGGGTCGCCGCGCAATGCGGTGAACGGCGTGAGCTCGACGTCCTGCTCGGCGGCCCGGTCGAGCAGGTATCCGCGGATGATCCACGGGTATTCCAGTACGCCCGATTCCAGATTGACGATGGTCTCGATGACGGTGCCGGGGACGTGGAACGCACGGCCGATGTCGTCGGCGTCCAGTCCCAGACGACGCATATTCTCCCGGAATTCGCGGATGGTGGCGGCACGTTGCGCCGTGGTCAGTGACATATGCGGATCCTCCCTGTGACTCTGGCAGCCGTGGTTCCGGCAGCCGGCCTTATCCTACCGCCACTCCTGATCGGGAGCGGTGTGATCGACGGTGGCATAATCGGGATATGAGTCGATTTCTTTCCCGATGGCTGGTATTGACGATCGCGGCGGGCGTGATGGTGGCGCTGCTGCCCGGCATGGAGGCGGTCGGCAAGCCGCCGATTCTCGGCATCGCCGCGTTCGCCCTGTTTCTGGCGCTCATCAACGCGTCGATCAAACCGATCGTGCATCTGATCGCCCTGCCGATCTCCCTGCTGAGCTTCGGCCTGTTCGCGCTGGTGCTCAACTGGCTGCTCATGGAACTCGCCTCATGGCTGGCGATGACGCTGTTCGACGTGGGCGTGATCATCCACGGGTTCCTGTGGGCGGTGCTCGGCTCGCTGATCATGTCGATCGTCTCCGGCATCGTCAACGCCGTGATCGGCGACTAGGCGGCTACCAGCAGGTTCCGTTGGACGATGACACAGCCGAACGATGACTGAGGTGGAGCATGTGCCGACGATTCGCCCTTGATCTGGACTGGGACGCCGCCGCCCGGCTCTTCGACGTGGACGACGATGGGATCGACGCCGCCGCCCTGCCGGCGCCATCGTATGATTTCGCGCCGAGGCAACGCATCGCGCTCGTGGCGCAGGGACGGGACGGCCGGCGGTACCTGACCGGAGCGCACTGGTCGCTCATCCCCCGCCACAGCATGACCTTCGAACTGCCCTACCCCACATACAACGCCCGCGTGGAGTCGGCGGGAAGCAAACCCACGTTCGCCGAATCCACACGCCATATGCGGGCGATCATCCCCGCCACCGGATACTACGAGTGGCATGGACGCCGCCCGTTCTACTTCCACGCGCCCGACTTCCATGCACACGATGGCACTGATGCGTCCGGCGACTCGCCTGACAACGGATCCCATGACGGCACGTTGACGATGGCAGGCACGCTGGCGATGGCAGGACTGTATTCGTGGTGGCGGGATCCCGCCGGCGGCCCGTGGAGGCTCACCGCCACGATCGTCACCTGCCCGGCCGTCGACGGGCCGTCCACCGTGCACGACCGCATGCCCATGCTGGTGCCGGCGGACATGACCGCCGCATGGCTGAACCCCACGATCGACGGCAACACCCTGCTGGAACCGGTCCGCGAGCGCGGCACCGACCTCTCCCGCCGCCTTCGCTTCCACGAGGTCGCACCCCTGCCCGAGCCGGAGGCCAGCCCGCACGACCGCAGTCTCATCGCCCCGCTCATCCGCCCGGAACAGCCGAGACTGTTCTAGGCGGTCGCAGTCTAGGCGGTTACGGTCTAGGCGGTTGCCGTTGCGGCCGGCCGTACCATGATGCCGGCCGCAGCGTACTGTCAGTCCTCTTCGAATCCGGAGTTGCCGAAGTTGAGGTTTCCGGCGTTGCCGTCGATGATGCGGATGGCGTTCTTGTCGAAGCCGTTGGGTTCCTCGGCGAGGATCTCCAGACTGAGGGAGATTGTGGCGCCGGCGAGCCGCAGCTGGTCGAGGATTCCCTCGTTGATGCGGGCGAGGTCACGGTTGAGCGAATCCGGATCGAGGCTGACGGTGCCGTAGTAGCGGGTCTTTTTGGCCACCGTTGGCATCACGCAACCTGACGGTTCCGAAGGCTCTTCCGTTCGATTCCCCTGTTCACCCGGCCTGACATGTTTCGGGCGGCGGCCGGTCAGTCGCTCGTGTTCGGAACCGGGGTCGGTGAGCTCGTTCGTCTGGGTTTCGACGTGGGAGTTTCGGCTCTCTTCCTCTTCCGCACGAGTTGCCTCCAGATCGGCCATCGCCGTATCCCAGTCCACGATGAGCGTGGAGTCGGTGACATGCACCGCCTTCTGCGAGGTGTTGGTCACGCCGGGAACGACGAGGTTCTGGAAGTGGCCGGATCCTTCGTAACGGCCGGAGGCGACGGCGAACCGGTCATCGGCGGTCATCGCAGCACTGGTCACGTCCTCGATGGCGTGATCGAACACCTCGCGGTCGGCCAGACGCTGCATGTACGGGAACCGGGTGATGCAGTCCCATACCGTCTTTGCCGGCAGCACGCCGTCGACGAATGCGGACGCCAGATACTGGTGGATATCGTAGCCGAGCGTGCCGGGCGCATAGTGGTCGCTAAGCGCGTCCTCTTCCTGTAGACGGCTGCCGGTGCGTTCGGCCATCGAGTCGCCGCCGCTGTCGGAAATGCGCATGTCGGCCAGTCGGTAGGCGCTTCTGGGGTCGAGCTGTTCGGGGTAGAGGCACCAGCAGTAGGCGTTGCGTACGCGTTCGCTCAACGTCCTGTCGAAGCCTGCCACGGCGTTTCTGGCCTGTTCGACCTGCTGACGGGTGAGGTTGAGCCGCACCTCGTCCTCGGTCACGCGCTTCCAACCGAGGTAGGATCTGGCTGCGTCCTCGGCGAAGCCGAGCAGATTGCGGTCGGCGGCGAGGAACACGAGCATGTTGCGGTTGGCGCGTTGGGCCGATCCGCGATGTTCGATCGCGTCGCGCACCCACTGCTTGGCTTCGGACGATTCGCCTTCGCCCTTGGCGACGGCCCATTTCGGGTGCATGATGACGAGGGTGACCTGATCGACGTCCGGGATGCCGTCGGTGCCATCCGGTGCGACGCAGACTCGGCGGAACTTGCCGCGATGGCCCGATGCGCCCTCCGACTGGAGTCGGGAGACGATTTCGTTGTAGACGCTGGCCGGGTCCTCGCGCAGACGGTCGGCGTAGTCGCGCGCGGTCTTGGTGATGGACGGCTGGAGGCTGTACCGGTAGGTGGCGCCTTCCACGAAGAAGTACGTGGATCGCTGTTCGAGCTGGCTGACGGCGGTGCCGAAGTTGCCGTACACGTCGCCGGGCATGGCGGTGCCCAGCCACACGTTCTGCACGCCGATCCCCCGGTTGGGCAGGCCGGCGCGTGGCGCGGAGCCCATGAACACGGTGCGGGAGATGCGCTGGGTGAGCGCGCGCTGGCCGAGCGCCGGCCGGTCGTTGTCGATCTGCGCGGCCGTGGACTGCGAACCGGATACGTCCGTGTCGATGATGGCCTTCCACGAGTCCGGCAGGTACTGGGCGAGGTTCGAGTAGATGGTTTCGGAGTCCAACGGCACGTTGCCGGGCAGGATCAGCGGACTGGAGTCGTTCGACGCCCACAGCTCGTGGATGATGGACGACACCAGCGTCAGCACGCCGCGTGTGCGCTGGAAGCTCTCCAGACTCGACCAGTCCTCGTACAGGCGGTCCAGCAGCTCCGGATGCAGTGGGTACGAGGCGCGGATGCGTTTGTCGTAGTCCGTGCCGGTCGCATCGGTCGGATACGACTTCGGGTCGGCGCGATACATGTCCACGAACCGCTTGGCCGTGAGCGCGATCTGCGCCTGCGCTTCCGCATCAGGTTCCTCGAACAGGCGCTTGCGCACGATTTCGAACGATTCGTCGCGCGTGGAGGGCCGCCACTGGTCGGCCTTGCGGCGCACGATCATCTGCAGCCGTTTCAACGCCTCCTGACCGTTTTCGCCGCCGACTTCCAGGTTGGAGGCCTTGCCGCCGTTCTCGGATGCGGGAATGGAGACCACGAGCATGCAGTGCGGCACCGAGGCCGCGGCCTCGGTCAACGTCTGGGCAAAGGTGAACTGGTCGTCGAACGTGCCGGCGGGCAGATCGTCACGGCCCACGAGCTGACGTGCATACGACACCCATTCGTCGATGAGGATGAGGCATGGGCTGTACCGGCGCAGCAGCTGATTGAGGGAATCGGCCGGCGGTTTGCCCGCCCGGTCGTTTTCGGCGACCATCGCGTAGCCTTCCGCACCGCCGAGCTGCCATGCGAGCTCGCCCCAGATGGTATGCACCTGCGTGCCGTCAGGCTTGACGCTGGGTTTGGCGACGTTGAGCTTGTCGCCCACGATGGCGGCACGTCGAACCGTACCCGGATCCCACGCCGATACGCCGAGTCCGGCGACGAGGTTCTGCACGTCGGACGACAGGTTCACGACCGATCGCTCCCCGAACAGGTGATACAGCGCGAGCAGCGAGTGGGTCTTGCCGCCGCCGAAGTTGGTCTGCAGGTTCACCACGGGCGAGCCGCTGTTGTCGCCTGTGAGACGGCGGATGGCACGGGTGAGCAGGTCACGCAGGCCTTCGGTCAGGTAGGTGCGGTTGTAGAATTCGACCGGGTCGCCGTACGCGTTGCCCGGTTCGCACGCGGTCTTCGAGATCGCCACATCGTACAGGTTCGCGGCGAATTCGGATGTGGTGAACCGGCCCGTGGCCACGTCCGTATGCGGGGTGATGACCTCGCGCCACGGCTTCATGCCCTGCGTGGGGTCCACGGAGATGATCTTGCGCTGGCTGGCCTTGCGCGTGTGGTCCTCGTACACGGTGCGCTGCAGGGTGTCGCGCAGACCGCGCACGTCGTCGGCCGAGTCCGGCGCGTCCACGGCCCGCAGCAGCAGTTCGATGGTGCTCAGGGCTCGGATGGTCTCGTCCGACGTGAACGGCTGGCTGTGCGCCCACTGGTTACGGGTTTCGCGCAGCTCGGAGGCATACGACTGCTGAGCGCGTGAGAGGATGCCGTTGAACTCGCGCCCGTATTCGGTGATGGCGCGCAGCTGCACCTGCACGTCGTTCTTGCTCAGCGTACGCAACGGCGTACCGTACTTGTGCTGGTCGGCGAGCGCCCATGCGCCGGTCCAATCCGGCGTGCGGTACACGCGCTGCATCACGTCGTCGACCGGGTCCAGCAGTCCTTCGGAAAGGAAGTCGAACGCCTTGCCGACGCGATCCCTGTTGTTCATTGCCATGATGGAACTCCTTTGATCCCGAAACGATCACATGTCCAGTTCGCCCTGCACGCCGGGGCGGACGACGGTTTCCTTGGACGACATCTGGTCTAGGTCGTCCCACATGGAGACGAGGTTGTTGAAGCGGATGGCGCCTTCGGTGTCCTTGCGCTTCTCGGCCTCGTGATACATGCGGAATCCGAGTGCGCGGATGTTGTCCAGCGGCATGATCTCTCCGGCTTCGGCCATGACCGGGGCGACGGCGTCCACGCCCTTGGCGTCGAGGATGCCGGCCATGCGGATGCATGCCTCCCACAGGCTCACACGGTCGTCCCGCAGCGGATGCCAGTGCTCGTCGTTCAGCTCCTCGGGGGTGAGCAGACGGGACTTGCCGCCGGAGGCCTCGAACATGCCTCCGCGGACCAGCGCATCGGGGGACGTGCCGCAGGAGCGGGCCAGCTGGTCGGCCATGCCCGTGTTCTCCTGCGCCCAGCCGTACGACTGGTACCATTTCACGGCGAAACGGGTGTCCGCGTCGTAATCGGCATCCGCGTCACCCATGACCTCGTCGACGGTGCGGTTGATGATCTCCAACGCCTTCTGCACCGGCATGTCGATGCCGTCCGCCTCGCGGATGCGCGAATAGCGCGAGTACACGCTGATGCCGGGGCCGATGGCCGCCTGATTCAGATCCACCGGATCGATGCCCGAAGCCATCAGGGTCCTGAGCTCCTCGGTCAACTCGGAACGCAGCACGCTGTTGAAGATGCGCATTGTCACCGAAGGGGCGTCGACAGGACGCGGGCGGCAGGCAAGGACGATAGAAGAGGCTAACGCATTACTACCATTGGCGATCAAACGATTACTAAGTTCGCTGCGTACCGGCCATGTAGCCGTAATCTCCCAACCAGCCTTGATGAGACCGTCAAGCAGCGCATACCAGCCGGTGGAACCACCGTTCTTCGTGTCCCGCTGTTTGTAGGCGTAGTACACGGTCATCGGCACGTCAAGATTCGCGGTGTCGCGGATATGCGCGAACACATGATTGAACCCGTCCACGAAGAACTCGGCCGCGCCTTCCTTCCCGCCATGACGGTATGGGTTGGCGACCAGTTCCTGCGCCTTCGGCGTGAGCATGGTACGCACCGTAGACGGCAATACATCCTTCAGCATGCGACGAAGCCACACATAGAAGTAGTCGGACAGGTCGGAGTACCCGATGTTGTCATAATATGGCGGGTCCGTGGATACCACCACGTTCGCATAGTCTCGCGTAGCTGCATCCGCCTGCTGCGCCTCTCCTTGAGGTTGGGCAGGAACATTCTGAATGGCCTCGGCCACCCAATTGACTTGTCCTAGATAATTACCAGATCTAATTGAAAACGGATTAGCCTCCGTATAATCCCATGCCATTGGAATGGCTTGACGAGTGAAAACATGATTGATTTTCTCTCCAGTTGTATGCCAACTGCAAAGATTAGAACAATAATCGGTCTGCTTACTGACGGCGAGGGACAAGTACACGCTGATGGCGTCCGCATACGCCTGTGCGCCGGTGCCGCCCGCATCCAGCGGCTCGCCCTGCGGCATGCCCTTGGCCAGCGAGTCCCTGAGCACCTGCTCGCGCACCTCGGCCACAGTGTCCGCCAGCGTCGTCAGCACCGTCAACTGCCGATTCGTAAACAGGTCGGCAAATTCAGTCATGCCGTATCGGAAAACGTTGATGCGTCCCGGCCAATCGAAAATGTCGCCATTGGGATAATCGGCCGGCTTATCGCATGCCGCAACCGCA
Organism: Bifidobacterium simiarum; assembly: GCF_002802905.1. GTDB lineage: Bacteria > Actinomycetota > Actinomycetes > Actinomycetales > Bifidobacteriaceae > Galliscardovia > Galliscardovia simiarum. The sequence continues at coordinate 58,705 of NZ_PEBK01000006.1, read as the reverse complement.
ATCTGCTGAGCGTCCGGAGATAGATACAAGCGTCCGCGCCCACCATCGGCGACCACGCCGATGAGCTGTGCACCCATACGTCCGGCGCGACTTTCTTCACGAATATAAGGGAAATCAATCGGCGTACCATCGGCTATGGAGATGCCACCCTTACGATTGACGGTACCTTCTTCATTCCCCTTAGGCCCGTCAGCGTTGTGCTGAACCTCGTAGCGGATCTTCCCGTCTTCGATGATGGGCTTAACCCACGCCTCGTGACCCTTCTTCTTGCTGAGCCACCACGAGCGCACGAGCGGCACCTGTACCGGGTTGGCCGGGTTCGGGTTGGTGACGGTGCGTGCCCAGATCCATGCGATGACGGTGTGCTCGGTCCCGTGTTCGTCCTTGACCTTGGGGTACAGGTGGCCGACCTTGGCGAATGCCTTGTCGCGCAGGAGCTTGCCGTAGTAGCGGATGTCGTCGGCCATGCCGGCGGCGTCGGAGCCGATATCGCCTTTGTAATTGGGGTTGACGGCCGGCCTATCGTGGAATCGTGCCGGAAAATCGATCAGTGCCTTGTTGAGGATGACCGGCAGCGGATTCAGATCAGAGGCATGCGATTCCAATCCGAGTCGCTGCGCTTCGAGCGGGATCGAACCGCCGCCCGCGAACGGGTCGAGTACCGCAATCCCCCCCCCCGTGGAATCCATGATGGCCTGATGCGCCTGACGGTACAGGTTGGTGTCGTTGACGTTCTCCCAGTGGGCGAGCCGCTCCATCAGCTCATGAAGACGGCCGCGCTCCTCGTCCTGCGCCTCGACCGTGGGGAACCTATCCGGATGCGCGGACGGATCATCGACCAGCTGGGCGAACAGGATCGACCGCGTGGTGGCCAGAGGACGTCGGGCCCAGTAGAGGTGAAGCGTGGACGGCAATCCATGACGAAGCGACTTCTCGCGGGCGGATTCCTTATTAATGGTCTTCAACGGAATCCCCGTCTCGATCAGCTTCTTCCTACGCGGCGTCTCCGTCACCATATGTCTCTGTACCTTTCTTCTTTTGATGCGATTCCATACATGATCAGAATCGCGGCCATTCCGCCCCGAATACACCATCGTGAAGTTCTCTATGTGTGCACACCCGCTGAATCCTCACAAATCCGTTCGGAAAGGGAGAATAATACAATACCAGCACGTCATCGAACGCATGGAATTCCATGTATCCGGAATAATGCCCATTCGGGTTATTCAGAACATGCGGTGCATACACGTCCGACACGAAACCGTTCACTCGCAATTCCTCGCGGATGATACGCAAGACTTCCGAAGCATAGTCTCGCCGGTATCGTGCAAGTCTTTTCAGATCAGACTTGGCCAATGCGGAATAGGCGACGTCAAGCATCGCCTAGCACCTCATGTTCGAACGCGTCGAAATCCTCGTCCGTGTGCAGCACAGTGTCGGTCGGTAACGTATGCGGCACCCTGCCCTTGATGTCGTCACGCTGGGCGAACGTATCAATCACATGACGCAGATACTCGTCGAAATCGATGCCCGCCGCACGAGCGGCGTTCGCAGCATCGACATATCGCGCCGTATCCACATTGGGAATGTTCAATGTCATGGTGGACATGCTTTCCCTCCAATCCGCATCCGCAAAAGCATTCAATGAAATTATTGTACGTGCAACCTCACCTATCAGCGGATTCCCGTAACCGCCACGACTGGAACGTCGCCCCGATCCCAGTAGTCGGCCCATCGTTCGTTGAACGAGCGGGTGGACTGTGCTGGACTGATGTGGTCAAATGCGTGAGACACATATCGGACGGCATCATGCTCCGGCCCGTCGGGGCTGACCCGGACGAGCGCGAGCCGATGCCGCTCCCCCTGCGTCTGGGCGAATGCCACTTCGTTGGCCGTCACAGTGAACGTGTCGGCCTCCGGCAGGTCGATACGCCCCTTGACCTCGATGAAATGCACGTACCCCTGCGCATCGACGGAACGAATGTCAAATCCCTTGTTGTTGTGCGGCATCTCCATGGGCGTATGGCCCAGCAGCCGTTCCGTGCGCATGGTCAGGGCGACGGCACGGCGATCCACTTCCTCGGTGTCCTTGGCGAACTGCCGGGACTGCGTCATCGGCGACGAGTGCGAGACGAGCCGTTCGGGAACGATAAGCGCCATGCCACGGATGACGGCGGGTCTGGCGCGTAGTCGCACATCCTCGGTGAGTTCACGTTCCCGCTGGCTGAGCCGTTCCTCCATTTCCCCGGCACGCTTCATGGCGAGACCGGCGGTCATGCGCCGGTTCTTCTTGCCATGCAGTTCGTCGTCATGAAGCTTGTTGCATTCGCCATACCAGTACTCGATCTCCGCATTGAGACGGCTCCTGACCTGCGCGAGCACATGCTCGTTCTCCGCGCTCTTGCGGGCCTGCAATTCGGAGAGGCGCGGCTTGGTGCCCTGTTCGTACACCATGCGACGCATCGCATCGGCGTGGGATTCGTGCAGCCACGACGAATCCAGCAGCTGGTCGACGGCACCTCGTTCCTCATCTCGCGGCCGGTCGTAGTCCAGATACGGCGGCGCCTGCGAAAACGCCGGTTCGCCATGCTCTCCGAGCTGGAGGTAATCGAAGTGCCGGGATACGGCATCGCCGTTCGAATCCGTGATGGTCTGTTCCGCGGCAACCATCAGCGTCGGCTCGTCGGGCTGCGTATCGGTGCGATCCACGTACACGGTGCCGCGATCCAATGCCTCGCCGTACCGGTCGATGATGAGATCGGTGACGGCATCCAGCAACGGCACTCCCGGCGCGATCAGCAGTGCGTCCGGTCTGCCGTGTCCAATGCGCACTCGCCCGGACTCGAACGTGATGCGTTCATAGGCGTCCGCGACCATACGATGACGGTCGAGCCGCTCCGCACGCCTTCGGATGACGGATGGCACATGGGTCAGCTCCCAACGGTTCGTCTCACGCTGACGTGCCGTGCCGCCAAGCCGCTGGAACGCCGGCAGGAAGAACGCGGCGACATACCCCGGCTGGAGCTTGCGTTCGCGAGTCCTTTCCATGAGCTCGCGCACCTCGCGCACGTCGAGTCCAGGGTACATCTCCGGATGGGCGGACCGTTCGCTGACCAGCTCATCCAATCCCTGCCGCACGCTGCTGTCGATGACCTGATCGAGCTGGGCCTGCACCCGCGGGTCGTCGCCATACCGGATGGCCCGGATCATCAGATCCTTGAGCGGCTTGCCGTCGAACGCCCTGCCTTCTCCCAGCACGTTGAACAGGCGACCGCCATACGCCCGGCCCATCGTCTCGATCTTGTCCAGCAGTCTGCCGTACACCTCGCCTTCGCGGGTGTTCTTCGCCACGAGATTCCACAGGAAGCAGGTGCGCCGCTGACCGATGCGGTGGATGCGTCCGAACCGCTGTTCGATGCGGTTCGGATTCCACGGCAGATCGTAGTTGACCATCAGATCGGCCCGCTGGAGGTTCAGTCCTTCGCCGGCGGCGTCCGTGGCCACCAGAATACGGACTTCGGGATTGCTGACGAACCGCTCCTGCACGGCCTTGCGTTCGTCACGACCCATGCCGCCGTGGATCACCGTCACCGCCTCCGGCCGACCCAGCAGCGAGGCGACGCGGTTCTCCAGATAAGAGAGCGTATCCCGATGCTCGGTGAAGATGATCATCTTATGCGGCGACTCGGCCGTACCGGAGTCCAGCACATGATGCTGGAGAATGTCGGCGAGCTGCGACCACTTCGCGTCCACACCGGCCATGCGCACGGTCTTGGCCTTGGCCACGAGATCGTCGAGCACGTCGATCTCGTCGGAGAGCTCCTGCTCGGTACGGGCTGCCGTGGCGGAATCCACCACCTGATCAAGCTCGAGCTCAAGCCGGCCCTGAGCGCCCTCGTCGGTCTCCTCCCACATGTCGTCATATTCGTCGAGGTCAACCGGAGCGTCGCCCGCCGGCTCGAACATGGTCGCGATGGCCTCGGGATTCTCCTGGATGCGACGCCGCAGCTCCGAAAGCCGGCTACGACGGCGGATCAGCGACCGGAGGATCGCCTCGGGGCTGGAAGCCAACCGACGTTGCAGAATCGTCAGAGCGAAGCCAATGCTGTTGGCCCGTCGGCCATCGGCCTGCAGCAGCCGGTTCGCCGCGTTCATCCCCGAACGCACGTAGTTCGTCACATCCCGATACAGGCTCGCCTCGCCCGCCGACAGCTCATAGGCCACGGTTTCCGCGCGACGCCGGAGAAACAACGGTCTGCCGTCAAAGGTGAGCAGGTCCTCCTTGACCATACGGCGCATCAATCCCCTGGTGTCGGTGCGGCGATGACGCGCGGGCTTGTACCGTCCGGCGAACCGGTCCCGGTCCAGCAGCGACATGAACAGCTGGAAATCCTGTTCCTTGCCGGAGTGCGGCGTGGCCGTCATCAGCAACAGGTTTTCTGATGTTTCGGCCAGTCGCTCGCCCAGACGGAAACGATTGGTGCGATCCACCTCCCCATACTGGTTCTTGAAGTGGGCGCTCATGCGATGCGCCTCGTCCACGATGGCGATGTCCCAACGCACCTCGCCGATCATGCCCATCAGCCTGCCGTTGCGAGCCACCTGATCCATGCGGATGATAAGCCGGTCATGGTCCCGGAACGGATTGCCCGACGGTGATGAGAACCGCATCGCCGGGTCGAACACCTCGAAATCAAGCGAGAACTTCTGCGCGAGTTCGTCCCTCCACTGCTCCGCCAATCCTCCCGGGCAGACGATGGCCACGCGTTCGGCCGCCGAACGCAACAGCATCTCCTTGACGTACAGGCCTGCCATGATGGTCTTGCCCGCGCCCGGGTCGTCCGCCAGCAGGAACCGCAGCGGCACCTTCGGCAGCATGTCCTCATACACGGCGCGAATCTGATGCGGCAGCGGATCGATGTCCGAGGAGTATACCGCCGCCATCGGGTCATACAGCGCGGCGTACCTGATGCGCAACGCCTCGGCGGCCAAACGGAATTCGTCCGGGTCGGCGTCGAATCGGGGCCCGTCATGCTCCGACTGCACGATACGGAGTCGCTCGACCGTATCGGCGTCGATGATCTCCCGGCCCGTACCGCCGTCGGCCGTCGTATAGAACAGGTCGATGGCGTCATCGCCGACCGGCATGGTCGCCACCACCGTCACGATCTGGCCGGGGACCAGACCTGCGACGGCCATGCCCTGTCTGAGATCCTCGAGCGTCAACGCATCCGACTCGCTCATGCGGCTCCCCTTTCCCGGATCAGAAGACCTTGCCCGACGGCACGTCGGCGGCATAGTACGGGACGGAGCAGCGGGCGCGGTTGATGCGGGCGGCGGCCTCCACGCCTCCGTCGCCGTAGCCGGGATGTTCGAGGCATTCCCGGGTGAGCATGGAGTGCTGGCGCAGTTCGGGATGGGTCTGCACGGCGTTCTCCCACAGGTGCAGGCGTTCGCCGGCCAGAGCGTCGAGATCGGCCACGACGCGGTCCGCGTTCTCGGCGTAGGATTCGCGGTGCCGTTCGACGATGTGCTTCAGCGCGGCGGTGCGGCTACGGGCGTATGCCGCATATGATTCGCCGGGCAGCACCTCGTGGTCGATCAGCGGTCGTTCCGCCACGGCGACATGCGCGTGGGGTCCGCCGTGTTCGAGCAGCCGGAGATGGAACTCCCAGCCTTCGAATCCCCCGCTGCTGGCATTGGTTTCGCTGGACTCCATGCCGTCGTCGTAGCCGCCGCAGCGCAGCCAGTCGTCCCACCTGATCAGGCAGGTCCCGGGGCAGCGGTCATAGGCCAGAAAGTCGGCGAGCGCTCCGCCGGCCGGACGCAGTTCGCCGTCCATCAGACCGAAGCAGGAGATCCAGCCCGACGCGGCGACCGCGGTGTCGTCGTCGCACAGCAGGGGCAGGGTGCTGGCCAGAAAATCCGGTCTCAGCAGGTCATGACCGTCGAGGACCAGCACGAACGGGGTTGTGGCGGCGGCGATGCCCGCGTTGAGTGCGGCGGCGACGTTGGCGTCGGTTCGGCGGATGATCCGAATGTCCGTTTCCCCACGACGGGAGAGCTCGTTTATCGCGTCCGTCGTTTCCCGACCGATCGTTTCCGGGTCGGCTGATCCGTCGTCCGTCACGATGACCGCTTCGGGGCGGATCGTCTGTCGCAGCGCCGATTCCACGGCACTGACCAGTGCGGAGCCGTGGGACCGACCGTCATGACCGTCAGCACCATTAGCACCGTTCCCGGCCTTGTCCTCGACGGATCGAGTCGCGATCACCACGGTTACGGCTTCGCGAGCGTCATGCCCGCCCGCATTCCCGGTCCGACCCGAACCGGTCCGACCCGTCGCCGTCTCCCCGTATCCGTCACGATGTCCGTCGCGCTCCGACCATGTCAGCTCCGTCTCGGTGATCGCCGCTTCGACGTCACGCAGACGGTTGCGCAATGCGGACTCCACGTCGACGCCGTCATGCTGCGCGCGGCGTACCGCGGCGATGATCTCGTCCGCGTAGGCGTCGGACTTCGTCGTGGCTGCCGCCTCCGTCATGCCGTCGGTCATCCGATCGACCACGGCGAACAGATCCTCCGCATGCTTCGATTTCGCGATGCGAGACATGATCTTGGCCGTCCGCGGCAACGCCCCCTGTGCCCGGGAAATGCCGTCAAGCACGGAACGGCGGTGCTTCTCCCGCTGTTTCATCCGCTCCCACAGAGCGAGCACCTCCTGCGGCGAATCGGTACGAGACGATTCGGACGCGCCGTCGACGCCGGTTCCATCGGCTCCGGTTCCGCCGGCTTCCGTCCCATCATCTGGCGCAAAGACGTGCGGATGCCGGGTGATGAGCTTGTCCACCAGACGGTCGGCCACCTCGTCAATATCGAACGGGTCGTCGGCGTCCGACTCGCACACCCGCGCCTGGAACACGGACTGCAGGAGCATGTCGCCCAGCTCCTCGCGCATGTTGTCGCGATCGCCCGTCTCCACGGCGTCGACGTACTCGTAGGTCTCCTCCAGCAGGGGCTTGAGCAGCGAGCGGTTCGTCTGCTCGCCGTCCCACGGGCAGCCGCCCGGGGAGTAGAGGATGTCGACGATGGCGCGCACCCGGTCGAGCGCGGTCCTCGCCGCGGTCACCGGCCGCAGTTTCGAACAGCGCTCGAATCCCTCGGGGAGCCGGTAGTCCGAGGACCCGCCCGCTCCGCCGATGCCCGATTCGCCGATGCCTGTCTCACTGATGTCATGCGCCATGACCACACCCCCGTATCTTGGTATCCGTCAGATCATTATGCCGTCGCAATGGTCGATCTCATGCTGGATGATCTGCGCGGTGAATCCCTCGAACCTTGCCGTGCGCTCGCGCCACCGGCGATCCCGGTAGGAGACGGTGATGCGCCGGTACCGGGTGGCTTCGCGTTCCCCCTTGAGCGACAGGCATCCCTCGCTCGCCGCATACGGCTCCGCCTTGGCGACGATCCCGGGATTGAACATGACCATGTTCCGCCCGGTCAGCTCGTCGGCGAAGACGATGATGCGCTTGGACACGCCGATCATGTTGGCCGCCATGCCGACGCATTCGCGCGCATGGGCCTCGAGCGTATCCCGCAGATCCTCCCCCGTCGGCAGATCGTTCTGCGTCGCCGGCTCGGACGGCATGCGCAGAAACGCCTCGTTCGTCATGATCGGTCGCCGCATGGGTTCATCTCCTCCGCTCCCGGCCGCGCCGTCGCATTGCGGCCGAATCACCCTCCAATGTACCAATCGGCCGCCGATAATTGCCTCATATGTTCCCGTTATGCGAGTTGTGAGGCTTTGAAATCCGACAACGTCCCAAAATAGGCCTAAAACCCCGCAAAAACCGTCGAAATCAATCGAAATCCGTCAAGTGCGCAACAGCAAAGCCTCACAACTCGATATCAGTCCCATCATCGAACCACCTCGGCGCCTACGATGGCATTCATGAACGGTATTCTCGGGAACGCACTGGCCACGCATCCGACGCTCGTCGCGGACGGCGCGATGGCCACCGAATTGGAGAAACGCGGCGTGGACACGGCGAACGCGCTGTGGTCGGCGACCGCGCTGCTCGACCGACCAGGCGCCATACGCGACGTGCATCGCAGCTATTTCGAAGCGGGCTCGGACATCGCCACCACCGATACGTATCAGGCGAATGTCCCGGCGTTCGAAAGGCTGGGACTGTCGACCAAGGAGTCCGAACGGCTGATAGGGATCGCCGTCACGGAAGCCATCGCCGCGCGTGAGGAATACCGAACGGCGCATGCCGGCGAGCCGGACTCGGACAGGCCGCTGATCGTCGCCGGCAGCGTCGGCCCGTACGGGGCGTTTCTGGCGGACGGCAGTGAATACACGGGCGACTACGCGCTGGCCGACGCCGAATACCGGGATTTTCATCGGCCGCGCATGCGGGCGCTGGCCGACGCCGGCGTGGACGTGTTCGCCTTCGAGACGATGCCGAACCTCGGCGAGGTGCGGGCACTGGCCGGGCTACTGGCCGACGAGTTTCCGGACCATGAGGCTTGGGTGTCGTTCAGCCTGCGCGATGCCGGACATCTGTGCGACGGCACCGCGATCGAGCGTGCCGTCGCCAAGCTGGAGGAAAATCCCCGGATCGCCGCGATCGGGGTGAACTGCGTGCCGCCGGAACTGGTCTCCCCCGCCATCGAACGTCTTCGTGCCGCGACGACGAAGCCGATCATCGTCTATCCGAACAACGGCGACGTCTACCATCCCGACACCAAGACGTGGACGCCGAATCCGGACGGAGCGGATCTCGCCCGGCTGGCCCCGGAGTGGGTCGCCGCCGGCGCCTCGATCATCGGAGGATGCTGCCGCACCACGCCGGACAACATCCGGGCGCTGGCGACGGCCGTGCGACGTGGCCGACCGTAGCTCACCCGGCCATAACGCATCCGGTCACAGCCACACCCGGCCATCGAAACATGGCCACCGAAATACGACCACCGAAGCATGGCTACCGAAGCGTCTGCCCGGCAAGCCGCTCCCTGCGCTCGAACCGCAGGGCGAACGCCACCAGCAGCAGCACCGCGGCCACGGTGAACGGCAGACCGGCCAGACCGGTGACGTGGTAGTTCATGCCGGATGCGTTCAGCGCCATGCCGCCGATCAGCGAACCGACGGCGTTGCCGCCGTTGAAGCCGATCTGCACGGCGGCGCCGCCGATCAGTTCGCCGCCGCCCCTGCCCGCGTCGGCCATGAGCAGCATCTGCGGTCCGTTGATGAAGAACAGGCCGAACGCGATCCAGAACGTCAGGATGGCGCAGGTGACGAGATTGCCGGGAACGAGGAACACCATGAGCAGGCCGGCCGCGGAGATCGCCTGGCCGACAGCCGCGGTGACGGAGTGCAGCCATCGGTCGGCCAGATGACCGCCGGCGAGTCCGCCGACGACCATGCCGAAGCCGGCGAGCATCATCAGCAGCGGCACGAACCGCGAATCGTAGCCGCCGGTCTTCTGCAGCCACGGCGAGACGTAGCTCCACCAGCAGAACACGCCGGAGTTGCCGACGAACACGGCGCCGAGCACCAGCCACGGACCGGGCTTGGCAAGGAACCGGAACTGGCCGGCGAGACCGGCGTCCGGCACGGCGGGGATGCGCGGCATCCATGCCAGGGTGAGGACGATGGTGAGGCCCGCGCCGAGGGCGAGGATCACGAAGGCGAGACGCCAATCGAGGTATTCGGCGAGCAGCGTGCCGGCGGGGACGCCGAACATGTTGGCGATGGTCTGGCCGGTGACCATGACGGATACGGCCTTGCCTTCCTGCCCCTTGTCGGCGAGCGCCTTCGCGATGACCGTGCCGGTGCCGAAGAACGCGCCGTGCGGCAGGCCGGCGATGAATCGGGCGATGACGAGCACCGTGGCGTTCGGCGCGGCCGCGCTCATGGCATTGCCGATCAGGGCGAGGGCCATGAACAGGATCACCAGATGCTTCGGACTGGTCTTGCGGCCGAACACGAGCATGGTCACGCCCACGCATACGCCGATCGCATACGCGGAGATGAAGTGTCCGGCGGTCGGGATGGAGACGTGGGTGGCGGACGCGGCCTCGGGCAGGATGCCCATCATCACGAATTCGGCGGCACCGAGCACGAAGGCTCCGGCGGCGATGGCCAGCAGACTTTTCTTCAATGGACGTATTCCCTCTGTGGTGAGCGCGGCCGTTTCACCGCCGCGAAGATTGGACAACCTTAGGATAGCGCCCGATGTGAGCGCTCACCAACCCGGCTCGCCATTCGGGAACGTCAGTCCGCCCAGTCGAAGTTGTCGATGCCGGCCGCGAGTTCGAACTGGTACGAGGCGATGCCCAGATCGATGTTCGTGCCGTATCCGGAACCAGGCGCACGCCGGACCGTGCGCTCGTCCGCGAGCGTGAACGTGAACGCCTGCTGGTTCATCGCGGTCGGCGCGAGCAGGGCCGCGTCCACGCCGTCCAGGAACCATTGCGGCGCCGTCAGCCCCTCGGCCACCTTCATGACCCTGTCGCGCGACTTCGAACGATGCGGCCTGCCCGGATTCGCGCCGTAGCCAAGGGCGATCACCAGCAGCAGCCGCTCCCCCGCGTCCACCCGCCATGCCTCCGGCACCTTTTTGTAGGTGGCGGCCACCCAGCGGCTGTTCAGGCCGAGCTGCTGGGCCCGCAGCACCACATGCTGGCCCCAGTATCCCGCGTCGAATTCCAGATGGTCGGTGTCGGGGCCGATCACCGCCAGATAGTTGTTCGCGTTGGAGAAGCCGGATGTTCTGCCGACCAGTCCGCCGAACGTCCGAGGCTCGTCCAGCACCAGTTGGAGGTGGAGTCCGCTCTTTCGGTTGCATGCGTCGATCGTCTCGTTCAGCGCGTCGGCCACGTCCCGTTCGATCGGTCGGGGCAGGTACTTCCGCACCGCGTGCCGCGCCCTCATCGCCTCGATCAGCGTCATGGTGTCCTGATGATCCGCAGTCATCGTCATCCGATCCTTCCCGTCCCGGCCGTCGATGCCCTGTCTGATACGCTTGGCATCAACCGTTCCTTTCACCACGGTACCGTCCCCTGCATGCAGTATCGCAGAAGATCTCGGAAAGCAGGAATCATGGCATCAGACAATACGGACACTCATGGGACTTCCGACGTATCCGAATCGGCCGAAGGCACGGTCCTCGGTACGGACCGCCCCCGCCACGGCGGCGGAGACGACCGTGGTTTCTGGGCCCGATGGTCGTGGGCCATCATCTGCGGATGGTTCAGCGTGATCGGCGCGATCCTGCTGATGGCCAGTGCCGGGACGCTGGTCGGCGAACTGCGGCTGCGTGCGGACTGCACCGAGATCACCGACGGGATCGTGACGCAGATGATCCTCAATCCGGCCGACCCGGACGAAGAGGATTCCTCGGATACCTGGACGCCGGTGTTCCGATATGGCGTCGACGGACGGTCCTACGAGCAACGGGCCTCGGTGGCGTCGTCCCCGCCGCGATACGAGGTGGGACAGGCCGTGACGGTACGGTATGATCCGGCGGATCCGAGCCGGTACGTGGTGGAAGGCGATAACGCCGCCCTGATACTGTATACCGCCATCACCGTTATGTGTCTCGGATTCACGGCCGTACTGCCCGTGGCGCTGGCGGTCAGAAGACGCCGATGATCCGGCATGGTTTTCGGCCGGAGTGGTTTCGACCGCAGCAGCACCGACCGCAATGGCTTCCGACTGCGATGCCAGCCGATACCCCCCGACGCGTTACCGGTCGCCGGTGGCCCGCGCCAGACGCTCGTAATGGTCGACGAGAGGAAGGAACAGCTCGTCGACCGTGGCGATGATATCCGCTTCGGATAGGGGCCTCATGTCACGAAGGATGATCGCGCGGCCGAGCTCCCCGGGCATGCGCAGCAGCGATTCCGGCAGCTCGCAGGTGATGTCGCCGCGCGTCCGGGCGTTTTCGATGGCCATCATGATGCTGGGCCGGTCGCTCATCATGGTCCGTTCGTACAGTTCGTGCGCGCTGACGCCGAGCCAGTCGGCATAGACGCCGAACTTGGCCAGTACCATCACCGCGTCGGCTTGTTTGCTGTTGAGCTGCAGGAGAATGGAGATGACGTCGCCTCTGAGCGTGCCGGTGTCCGGCCTCTCGATGGCGGCGCGGCCACGATGCCGCCTTACGGCCGCCACGAACAGTTCCGTACGGTTCGGCCATCGACGGTACAGCACCGGCTTGCTGGTGTGCGCTCTGGCGGCCACGTTGTCGAAGGTGAATTCCTCGGCGCTGCATGCGGACAGCTGCTCCCACGCGGCGTCCAGAATGGCCTCTTCCAGGACCTTGCCGCGGCGGCGTTTCCGCTTCGGTGCGCTGTGCTCTTCCATGGGTCATCTCCATACGCGGCATGTGCTGTGTTCAGATGATCTGATGATGCCGCTTTTTACAAGATACCACGGCGTTTCTTATCCACGTCTCTCTATAATCATATGCGGCTATAAGAAACTTATTGGTATCTTAGGTGGTTGGCTTATGCATGATGCGAAGGAAAGGACCCTCAACCGCTCCCTGATCTGCCTGTGCGCGGCCGAACTGGTGATGATGATCAACACCACGGCGTTCAACGTGGCGCTGCCGAACATCGCCGAATCGCTCGGGGCGAGCATGGCGGAGCAGCAGTGGATCGTCTCCAGCTACAATCTCGTGTTCGCGGCCGTGGTGCTGCTGGCCGGATTCATGGGCGACCGGCTCGGTCATCTGAAGACCATGCTCGTCGGACTGGGCCTGTTCGTCGCCGCCTCCGTGATCGGTCTCATGTCCGGCAACGTGCCGGTGCTGCTCGTCTCCCGGTCGATCATGGGAGCCGGAGCCGGCGTGGTCATCCCGATGGGGCAGGCGCTGCTTGGCATTCTGTTCCGCGGCCCCGGACTGTCCCGCGCCATGACCGCGTGGGCGATAGCCGGCACGCTGGGAGTGCCGTTCGGGCCGCTCGTCGGCGGAGTGCTCACCGCGACGCTGGGATGGCGCGGCATCTTCGGGTTCGACGGGGTGGTGTTCCTCGCCGTGATCATGGTCATCCGCATGAACGTTCCGCCGACGAACGGATCGGGCGAATCGGACGGGTCGGACGGGTCGGACGGGTCGGGCAAATCCCGGCCGCTGCATATACCGTGGACGTCGGTGGCGATGATGTTCGCCGGATTCACCCTGTTCTCCGCCGGTCTGGTCAACGCCCAGCACGGCGTACTGGCCGCGAACGCGTGGATTCCGATGACGATCGGCGGCATGCTGATCACGGGATTCGTGCTGCATGACCGGACGTCCCGCAACCCGCTGATGGAACTCGGCCTGATGAGGGACCCCTCGTTCGCGGCATGCGCCCCGGCGCTGATGATGCTGAACTTCTCGATGTACGGCATCATCTTCATCATGCCCGCCTATCTGGAAACGGTGCTGCGTCATGGGGCGCTGGTCGGCGGCATGCTGCTGATGCCGCTGGTCGTCGCCTCCATTGCGGGAGCGCGGGCGAACGACCGGATCGTCTCCCGGATCGGCTCGCGCGGCACGAGCATGCTGGCTCTGGGATGCCTGGCCGCCGGCATGCTGACGATCGGCGCCGCCATGTGCTGGCCCGGCGAAGCGGCGGAACAATCGACGATGCTGATCGGCCAGATCGTGGCCGGACTCGGACTGGGGGCCGGCCAGCCGACGATGCTGACCTGGGCCATGGGCCGGGTGCCGATCGAACGGTCCGGCGCCGGCTCCAGTCTGCTGACCGTGTTCCGCCAATTCGGATCCATCATCGGCGTGGGGATCTTCGGCAGCGTCCAAAGCGGACTGTATGCGACGGGGTTCCGCGATCTCGCACGATCCGCCGGACTGAACCCGCAAACCGCCGGTTCCGTGACGCTGGACTTCCGGCGGGCGGCCGACCTCGCCGGCGCGGCGGGAGACCTGATGCGGCAGACGGCCTCCCGCGCCTATGAATCCGCGATGACCGGCAGCTTCGCCGTCGCGGCCGCGGTCATCGTCGTCACCCTCGGCATCGTCGCACTGATCTCCCGCAGGACGTCGCGGTGAGTGCCGTCCGCGGGCGCGGGGATGCCGGCGTTCCCGTCATTTCAGGGAACTCAGCCGTCGCAGGGTATCAGCGACGTTGATCAGCGCGTCCTTCATCATGAGATTCGTGAGCAGCATGCGGGAAACATGCTCATTGGGCAGGAACAGACGCGGCGGCGAGTCGGGATCATTCCATTTCACGCCGGCGGGAAACACACGGCCGGCATCGCCGAACACCCAGGCATGGCGGGGAATGCGCCGCTTGAATTCGGCGACCGATTCATCGGAACGCAGCACCGCAACCAGAGCGAGATCATGCAGTACGTTGGAGATCAGATCGACGTCGACGAACGGATTCGGCCGTTGATCAGACTGGGCTACGACGACAATCGGCATCATGCGCTTCTTCGACAGCAGCACTCCTATCAGTTCTCGCGTCTGGTCCGCGTTGCGGATGATGTGTGCGGGATAGCGGTTCTCTCCCTCCGCCACGTTGGCGTATCGGTTTCGTTCATTGAATCCCTGAGCCACTTGTGCAACAAGGTCGGGACGGGGCTTGCTGTCGAGCAGACCGGCGTAGACGAGTCTACCGGTCAGATCGTCGATGGCATGTTCGCGATGCGGTTTCGTATCGACGAAATACAAAGGCGCCTCGGGCAGCACGTCGACGGTTTGCGCATGATCGGCATCTTCGGAGAACGTCGGGTAGAAACGAACCGCGCCATTATAGACGCCGTAGGCCGCGCGGCCGCGTTTCGCCAACGCATCGTTGAACGCATCGATTCCACCGACATTGGCATTGGACCCGAACACGGCGATGTCAAGTACGTCGCCGGTCAGTGCGAACACGAGATCGGGATCGATTTCCGGTTTGGACACGCCCTTGGGGCATGTGATGACCAGCAGTGGTCTGGAGCGCTTATCCGACAGCGCATAATCCGCAAGCCATCGTGCTTCCTCGTCGTCGGACACCCGTTGAGGATGGGGTGAGGGGAAGAAAGTAGACATTATTATCCTTCCTCAGCGCACGATGCCATCGCGCGCCGTTCGCGATATCCGTCAACGGGGGATATGTCGCAAAACGGGCGCATACGGATACGAAAAACTGAATGCGGTGTGGTATGCAACAGAAGAAGGGGGAGGCAACTGCCTCAGACAAAGCGGTATCGTAGCACGATCATGGCGACGTATGCCGCGTTCGGAACGTCCCATCTCGTAGAAGCCCGCACGCCCGGCACCTGACTGCCGGCGACGACCGCACGTTCATACCGCGCTTCCCATTCGACCTCATACGTCAAGCACGTGCGTTGACCGTCAATCCGGCCATCGGAGACCCTGACGCCCCGAGCATGTATGGGACAATTGATCATGAATCGTCGATCGGACCGCCATATGGTCCGGATGGGAGCGACGCATGGCCGTCATCGTATTGTTGCTCATCGTCGCATTCGTACATGCGATAACCACCACAGGGTCGGCCAGCAGCCGCGAACACCGTCGGTATCGCGTCCGTGGCGGCGAGCCGTACCACGCCGTAATCGCATCCGCGGCCGAACACGGACTGCAAGGCGTCGATGCCGGACGCGCGGAACGTATCTTCCCGTTCATGCGGGCGACCACGATGCTGCGCATACTACTGCCGTTCGCCGTCATACCGGCGCTGGGACTGATGCTGCTGCTGCCGGGAGTTCCGGCATGGACGCCAGCTCTCATAGGGGCGCTTGCGCTGCCGTGGATCACGAACGTCGGCATGGATGCGGTGGCCCGGCATACATTGACGGGAGCCTTCCGCCCCGTCAGGACCCCCGTCCAGCAGGCCATCCACATCCTATCCCGACTGTTGGCGTCGGCGCCGATGTTCGTGGCGCTGCTGCCATGCTATCTGTCATCGGACGGCCTGCGCACAGTCGCGGTAGCCACGGCAGGCCGTTCCAACGCATCCACAATGATTGGGAGGCTGGACGACGTCCCCCTGACCGTCATCGCGGGCGCCCTGATGTGGCTGGCAACGGGACTGGCCTACGCGATCATGCGAATAGGCGCACGCGCCGAGGAATGGTTCGCCACCAAACAATTCAACATGCAGGCGAACGAATCCACGGTGCTGTATCTGCGCTCCTTCAAGGACGATCGGCTGTCCATGCCATCCCCGTACGTCGATTCCGGGCTTCGTCTGCTGCTGTGGCCGAGAGCCCCGTTCGAGGAGATGATCACGCTTATGCTGCTCGGCCGAGGCAACGTGATTACCGTAGGCCGTCCCGGTGAGCAACTGCCACGGGCCGGGGCCGTGCGAAACTACTTCAACATGGACGACTGGCAGGACTCGATCCGTCTGACGGCCCACCGGGCGTCCCGCATCATCATGACCGTGGGCGAAACGGAATCCCTGTCATGGGAGATCAGCCATCTGCGCGAATGGAACCTGCTGGGCAAATGCGTTTTTCTGCTGCCCCCGGTGGACGCACAACGGTCCCGCAAACGCATCACGATCCTGCTGGACGTGCTGGGCGTGCGCGATCGCAACATGGCCGCCCTCGACACACTGCCGTATGACACGATCGTGGCGATGCACATGCTGGACGACGGATCGGTCGGATGGATCGTCTCCCCGGGCCGGGACTGGATGGGATATCTGGCGGCCCTGTCCATGCCGTCCGACCGCGTCGGCAACCCGTTCACCGTGCAGGACGCCGAACGGGAGCGCGAAGAGAATGCGCGTGCGAAAAACCATGCCAGAAGTCAGGCGGTGCCTCTCACCGTTCCGCCATCGGTGAATCGAGCCAATGCCATCGCCACCGAGCTGCTGCGACAGTCCGATTCAAACCCCGGGGCAGCTTCGCGGGCCATGTTCCGCAAGGCGCTCGCCCTGCGCGACGACGGTCAATTGGATGCGTACGGCGTGTCCCGGCTGCTGTTCGAAGCGGCGGCGCAGGCCGTTCAGGCAAAGGACACCGTGCAGCTGGAACGTACGCTGGCAGAAGCGCTGCCGACGATACGTACGATCGACCACGTGTGGGTGCGGCCGACCAAGGACCTGCGCTCCATCGTAGCCGAATGCCGCATTCACGAGCTGCTGGCCATGGGCCGCGCCGAAGCGGGGGACGAAGCCGGTGCCTATCAGCAGGCCCTGCAATGGCAGGCATGCGCACGGAAGGCGGACGAGCCCGCGGAACGCATCAACGCCGCTCTTGCGATCGCGGAGCATGCGGACGATGCGGATGAGGCCCTGTCGCTCGCACGAAGCGCGCTGGCCGAGGCAACCCGGCTGTCGAATCTTCCGTTGCAGGCGCGAGCGGCCGGCCAGCTGGCGCTGATACTGCATGAATCGGCTCCGCAAGGCGATGAGTGGCGCATCCTGGCCCTCCGTGCCGCGGACATCCGAGAAAGCCTGGGCGAATCGGAACAGGCCGGAACCATCCGCGTCTGGGTGCGTGATGCTTCGCGGTAACGATAAGGCGTCATCTTCGTCCTGATCTTCATAGCGTCCGCGTTCGCGGTCTACAAAGCCGGCACCAAACACGAATCATCATCAGGAGACAATCCGGACACCACCACCCCGAGGACCGTTGCCTCGGCCGGAATCTCCGCATCGCTATGCAGGCGCAACACCCGCCCGTCGCATCACTTCATAGCGTGTTCGGATACTCGTAGGTGACGCAGGGATTCCCCTGCAGCGCGGCCTCAATCAGCGCCTCCGCCTTGGCCTTGTCGAAATCGCAGATCTTGGCGAGGTAATAGGCGAACCTGTCTGCGTCGACCCGCTTGTGGCCTATGTAGCAGCTGTCATCCGGGGCGATCACGGCGCTGAACTGCACGTCGATGTTGTACTGCGGGAGATTCCGGTTGCTCTGGTAATACACGACGGTGTGGAAGTCGCCCCACTCCCTGACCACCTTCTTGAAGATTCGTCCGGAGATCTCCTGCTGTGTGGGCCACGGAATGTCATCAGCGCGGAACACGCCGAGGTCGCCCACCGTCAGACGTTCCCGCTTCAGCCCACGGGCGTCCGCCTCGGCGTTGAACCCCCGCACCAGCTGCAGGCAGCGGGCGATGCAGTCCGCCTTGGCCTGCTCCGGGTCTTGTGCGGGTTGTGTCGCAGGTTGCGATGTGGGTTGCTGTGCCTTTCGTTCCATTCCCAGCTGCCTACGCAGCTCGTCGATGTCGAATGCTCCCATGACAAACTTCCTTTCGTTTCAATCCTGTTTGTTCCCAATCCGACCTGTCTCGGTCGTCTCAATCCAGCGGTGCGTTGCGCAGCATCGACCTGAAGCCCGGATAGTCGCACATCCACAGCATCGCGGGGATGCCGAAGTTGATGTATCCGCGGAGTTCCCCCTCGGGTGTCGAGAAGCGGTCCAACGCCAGATTCATGAGGTTTCTGGCGGTGACGATTTCGTGCCGGTGGAGCAGAAGGAGGATGCTGGCGTCTTCCAGAAGCAGGATGCCTGCGTTGAGATCCCCGATGCCATCGAGATGATCCGGCGTCAGCCCGTTCGATTTCATGAAGCCGAACCATTGGTCGACGGCGTCGAAGTCTATGGGAGTCTTGGTCAATCCGTTCATGATGATCTGGCTGCCCTGAACGAGCAGAGGGTTGATATCCTGCTGATCGGGAATGTGCCTCAGCATGCCGACCGTCTGTGCGAGGGCTTTGCCGAGATCCTTCTGTTCGGTGCCGCTTCTGCCCACGATGTCGCCTTTCCTGCCGATGATGGCGTAGTTCCTCAGCAGTTCCATCTTGGCCGCGGCGTATTGCTTGTCGCCGGGCATGGACGTCGGGTCCATCGAGGGACTGCGCCATGATTCCCAGCGGAGCAGGTCGTCGGCGAACTGCTGGCTGAGTTCGTCCAGATCGTTGGAGGAGGCGTCTGGCGGGTACGACCGGACGACCACGCCTATGTTGTTGATCAACAGAGTGCTGTATGGGCCGAGCATGCACATGCCGCTGTAGGCGTTGGAGATGCCGTCCTCATTAAAGCCTTCGCCGGTGGCCGAGCACAGCACCGGATCGTCGGCGTAGTCGAGTCCGAACTGGGTCACGGAGATGATGAACGACCGATCCGGATGGTCGGTCACGGTGAAGGATTTGCGGTACAGCTCGAAGTCGAGACGCTCCCATCCGCCATCGTTCAGCGCCTTGCGCTGACCGGACGTCATGCAGCAGTCGATGGAACGCTTGCCGGCCAGCGGCGATATGCGTTTCGTGGCTTCGAACCCCGGGTAGTTCCACGGGTTGACGAGATCCGCGGCGGACAGTATGTCGACCACGCCGGAGAACATCTCGCCGTCCTTGAGAATGCAGTGCTGGATCGGCACCCCGGCCTTGTTCGGCCAGTTGCCGGTCGGTGCGAGCAGGCCGCGGTCGTTGGTCGGGTCGTCGAGCGCCGACGTGCTGATCGTGATGAACAGGATGGAACCGAGCGGGCCGTCGACCAGCGCCCACATGTTGTATTTCGCCGACCCGGCGGAGCCGAATCCCATGGAACCGTCGCCGCTCCAATAGGATTTCGTCAGTTCCAGTTCCGGCATGGATTCGTTGGCGGCATGCAGCAGTTGGCCCGCATCGGCCTTCGAATAGAACACGGACGTCGCGACCCCGAGATCCGGGAACTTCCTGATGATCGACAGCTTGGGGTCCGGATCATAGGATTTGGCCGCGGCAATGTCGGCGTACCGGATATCCGCCTCGGCCCATCCCATCGCGCCGATGATGTCATTGATGCTGTCCGACATGTTCGCCTCACCTTCCTTGTGTGGCTATGCGACCACGGGTGGGCCATACGTCCACACGCGCAATCGGATACGAAAACGAGAAGGGGGCAAGAACTGCTTGGAACGGAATCATTATAGAACGGGAAATACACGACGCAACTTTTTCGTGTATGGTGGGATTCAGTTTGAGGCATTCGCCTCCCTCCGTCTGATTCATTGTCGAAACAATATGTCCGGGCATGTTCCCGGACCGAATGGAGGAAACCATCATGGCCATGTACACCTACTACAAGCCGGGCGAATACGGTGCCGACAGCAGCATGGTCCGAGACTGCCCCTACTGCGGCTCCCGCTGCTACAGCAGCTACTCACTCAACAGCCACACGAGCACTGCCGCCTGCCCCTACTGCGGACGCGAATTCTAACGGAGATCCAATCCAATACGGCATCGGCAAGATGGATTGAGCCTCTCCCGCCAATCATCATGCCGGTGCCGTTCTGCGCTTGACTGATTCGCGGGCTTCCTGAGGGAGACAACGCGGATCGGCCAATACAACCAATACAACAGCCCGCAATGACGACGGTTTGAGAAAAGTGAGCGATAACCATGCCTTATTCATTGGGCAAATCCATCGGTGGATACAACATTAAAGCGGTTGATCAGCTTCTGAACGACATGGACAGCCAGCTGTATCTGCTGGAAAAAGAGCAGCAGGATAAAGCGACTGAGCATGATCGGGCAACAGAGCGCCTTCAGCAGGTCCGGCAGGAACTCGATAGCGGCAAAACGCCGTTCGTGAAATCAAGGGACATCAAGTCGGAGGTCGACAGGATCGACGCTCGTATTGATTCGCTCCGCAGAGAGACCGATCAAGAGGCCCGCAATGCCTTACTTCAGGCTGCGCGCAACGTCGATTATTCCACACTGCCGCAATCGATCAAGGACCTCGACCTAACCATCGAATAATACGACTTGCCAGGCAATCAACTCTGAACAATGGGGTCAACATGACTATTGAAACAGCTATCTGGGGCTACAATCGCAATGATGTCGACGTCCTCCTTCGGGATTTATCGGAAAAGATAGAACAGGCGCGGCGGCGCAATCGACAGCTGCAGCAGGGGATCACGCAGGCCGACCAGACGATCCGCGACCTGCATGCGGCATATCCCCAACGAAGGCTCGGCTTCGATCAGGATATTCTGGAGCAGGACATTCTGGACCATGCCATGGAACAAACGAACGAACAATCTCGGCAGGCGGATCGATCACTGAAAACACTCATGGATCTCCGCTCCGGGATCGTGCATGACGAGGCAGAAGCCATGTATGCGCTGGGTGATGGATTGTGGAAATCGGATCGTCCCGCCGAAAGCCGCAACGCCGTCATATTATTCCATGCAGCCGCCGTTCGGGGGAACGCGGACGCTCAATACCGTCTGGGGCAGCTGTATTTCAGACTTGCCTCGGATTGCGATCGGCAACAGCGAGAGATTCTCGATTCGTTCGATAGCGGTTTTCGCAATATCTACGAGGAATACAATATGCCCGCATACGGGCATCGCTCCGAAGCGGAATGGAATGCCTTCTTCGATAGGCACGGGGATGACGTGCGCCGGCTCGAATCGGAATCGAAGCATTACGCCGATATCGCCTGGGAATGGAACGAAAAAGCCGAGCGGCAATATCATGTACAGGCGCTATTGCAGCACATCGTCGGCGGACCGACCGCCGGCGACCCCAACGGTACGGTGCCGGGCCTTCATATGAAGCACATTTCCCTGTATCGGGAAGCGGCGAAACGCAGCGGCGACAAGACCATACAGTTCATATTGTCACAACTTCTGGCCGGGGAATTCTCTCCGGGAGAGAACGACATCTATCAGCCTGCGGAGAGCGAATTCAGCGAATCGATTCACTGGCTCTGCGAAGCCGCCAGACAAGGGCAGCGTGACGCCCGCAAAAGAGCCGTCGCCCTTTATCTGTACGGTCATCATGATCTGGTGGACAAGCGGACGCTGGAACAGACCGATCGGGATTACCGGGACATTGCCGAAGATATTCTATGCCACTTCGTCTATCGTCAAGCCACGAATCCAAGGATCTGGATTCTGCGGAAGTTCGGGGAATATCCGCCGATATTCACATGGTATGAGCAGCAGATCGAGGACAAGCACACGAATCCGGTGGTTCAGGAGTTCGATGCCCTTCGCGATGAAGACTGGTTCACATACCATCAGGGCTTACTGCGGCATATGGCCCGGTACCCCGAATATGGTCGTGATTTCGCATTCCAGGAGACACTCGCCCATGCTCTGGCAGAGGGTGAGCCCGCCGACGTAAATCGCATCTGCGAGGACTGCGTCAGCAGTCAGCCGATTCCGTGTCTAAGTGGTGATCTCGACACCGCGACCATGCTTTTCCACCGGTTTGTCAAGCATCGTGGCAGGGTCGCCGGCCAATACCAAACGATCTGGGACGATATCGATGTTCCGGTGCTGACGGACGCGCTCGTCGAGCTCGCGCAACAGTATCAGATGGGATCCCGCTGATCAGCGATCCAACTGATCAGCGAAGTATGGTCAATCAGCGGAGTATGACCTGAGTTCCACTGCCGCTTCGACAGGCTGGGCCATACTCCCCTGCACCATTTTCCCACTCATATGCGGGACCGATTGATCGAGGACGCAAGGGCGATGCGGATGCCGAGGCCGGCCTTCGATGCCGATATGATGGCATCGAAGGCTTTCGCATGCCCGGGCATGCGGCGGGACACGGGGAAAACGAGGAGATCCGAGATGGCGCAGCGACTGGCATTGTTCATCGGCGTGGGACGGTATGCAAGCGCGGCGTACGACAGCCGGCAGCCGCGGTGCTGCTGCACCGACGCACACGCGTTCGCGCAGATGATCCGCGAGAACAGTCCGCGCACGCCCCAGCCGAACTTCCGACTGCTCGGCGGCAGGGTGTATGCGACGCCCGACCCGTTCGACCCCACGGATCCCGAGATGACCGCGGACGCACTGACCGACCGCGTACATGATCTGTTCCGCATGGTCCGACGTGGCGATGCGCTGCTGTACTTTACCGGTCACGCGATTCCCGTCGATGACGGCACGGATCTGCTGCTGCTCACCCCGGATGACGATCAGACCGCCGGTCCCATCCAGGGAACGGATGAAACCGAAACCGTGCGCCGAGGCATCCGTGTGAGCGACATCCGCAACGCGGCGAGCTCCTCGCAGGCAAGCAGCATGACCATCATCCTCGACTGCTGCCATGCAGGTGTCGCCGCCACGATGGAATGGCCTCGCAATACGACCATTCTCGCCAGTACCGACGAGCACACGGCCTCGCAATCCCTGTTCGGCACGCATCTCATGTACACGAGCGCGCTCATGGCCGCGATGCAGGGTGCCGCCGCGGACGTGCAGGGCATCATCACGCCGCTTTCGCTGCATTCGACGGTATGCGCGCTGCTCAATCTCGGCGAAGACGGCCAGCAGCCGGTGCTGCGCACGTGGAACGACACCACGACCGTATTGCGTCAGGTGGAGGCAAGCCGGCAGATCACCGAGGAGGAGCTGGCACGCATCGCCCCGGACGATGCAATGACGACACGCCGCCGAGCCTCCACCCGTACATTCGACGGCATGCCACTGCCGGCTTTCGAAGGATTCCCTACGAAGGATGCCGCGTTCGCCGTGCATCCCGAACACGAGTCGCCCACAGCGCGCGACGGAGTGATGCGCTCCGGCGACGAAACATGGGAACAGCTGGATGGGCTTCAGCGAGACATGGAATTGTTCAAGCACCTGCGCAATGCGAAACTGTTGGAGGCGTTCATCCACGAGACCGACGGTTCGACGCATGAGGCGGACCTGTTCTGGGCGTGCATGGCCGAATGGGACATCGAGCGGAAGGAACCCAGCGGACGACAGGGCTTCGTGCGCCTGACCGATCTTGGCCGTTTGTACTGGGAGATCCAGCACAAACGCTGACGGCTCACGGTCAGCCTCATCATTTCACCGTAGCGGAGATGGGCAATCCAACGCCGTCCGCAGGCACGCCTCCGCGCCTCCATGTGCCACGACGCACATCAACGCTCAACGTCATTTCACTGCCGTCCGCGAATCGGAGCGTAAGCGTGTGACGGCCATCGCCTTCGGGCATGTCAACGCGCAGGGTGAGCGCACCCGCATCATCGCGACGCACCAGCACTCGACACCGCCGAGAGACGAAGGTCACGTCCCAATGCTCCTCCGTACCGCCGCGCTCGTCGCCCTCGGCTCCCCCATCGCCGAGCAGGACCGGAGCAAACAGATCGGCGTATGACGGACCCGCGTCGACCGGACCCATCGTCAGACCGCCATCCCACCAATCGATATCTCCCTGAAGCTCATCGAACATCGCATCGGGCACACCATAGCCCACGGCGAGGGCGACGGCGAGATCCGCATCACCTTCCGGCGTCGATTCTCGGCATTCACGTTCCACGCGGCTCTCATACGGATACGGCAGATGCCCGGCAAGCGCAAGATACCTGGTCAGATACCGGTTCGCGAAGGCGAGCGTCTGCGGGTCATCGAGTACCCGGAAGGCAAGGTCAGGATCGAATCCGCCCGTGAGCCCGGCAATGACGTCCCGTGGCGTATACGTGCGACGCACGCCGTCCGACCATGGGGATGTCGCGGAAGCGCCGCCGCTTGTTTTGCCTGTCATCATTCCTCCTTGCCGTTTGCCCCGTCGCCGCCGTTACCGTCGTTACTGGCATGGAACACGCATACGCCATCCGATTCCGGATCGATGAGTGAACCCACACAGTCGATCGGGCCAATACGAATAGCGGCCCAGCGGCGGTCCGCAACGCGCAGCCGTGCGAACGCCGATAGGACGGTGTCCCGCACCATGTGTTCGGCGGAGTCGACCATCCGGGCAAGACCGCGCCAATCCATCTCCTCGACGGTGAGCGAATCCGTCCCGGTCTCGAGTGCCCGTCGGAGATTCGCGATCTTGAATTCGCGTTCCGCCTCGGCGAGACGTTCCGGATCGGACAATACCAACTCCATGAGTCTGGCGCCCACATGCCGGCCATGTGCGCCGGTTACGGTAAGTCGTAGCCTTTTCGCCTTGGCGATGCGGATCAGCGTCCAGCAGGATTTGCGGAAGCGCTCGCCGCCGCCCTTGTCGCACGCGTCGATGAGTCGGGCGAACACCTCCACCGTCTCGGTTTTCGTGAGCATCATACCAAGCCCCGTAACGGCTGCGAGATACTGGACGGCATCGAAGGCACCGCGTGCGCTCGCCGCATAATCCCGGATGGAACGATCGATGGCTTTGCCACCGCTTTTGCTCAGATGCCCGCGATCCCGGTACAGATCGGCGAGCCGCCTGCCGCTGCCCCACACAACGCTGCCCTCGTATCGTTCCAAGGCTTCGCCCAGCCGCCACGCATTGACATCCTGATAGGCGGCCACGGGGTTCGTGGACCGGTAGGCGAGCGCATGGCCGTGACCATCGACGGCGAGCGCATGAACGGTCTCCCCTCCCAGCCACCGACTGACCGCCTTGTCGGCCACCGCATGGAACCGCCACCATGATTCCGGTATGTCGGAGCCGCCGGAGAACGACTCCGACATGTCCAACCCCGCGGCCATGGCCTCACGGATCCGCGCGGACATCTCCCCACGCACCGAGTCGTAGCGGTCGGCCATGCCGGGGAACACCCAGACGGCACGCCTGCCGGATTCGCTGGCGTCACTCGACGATCGGGGCCGACCGGACGGGGAGCCCGACGAGACGAGAGCCAGGTAATCGCGATACTCATCCGGGGCGAGCGTACGACGCACTCCCCCGTAGCCGGCATATCCGAGGATGGCGTTACGCAGGCCCACATACGTGTATTCGCCGACCGCCCCGTCGCCGTCCGTCTTCATGGCGCCCGTTCCCGGGCCGTCTGCGTCGGCTCCGGCATCGGAAGAGGCCCCCATGTTCACCACGCGACCCACGCAGGCGTAGGCAAGCAGCATACGCATCGCACCACGCGCGTCGGACGGCGTTTCACGGTCGCCGCGGGTGAGTGTGTTGCAAGCGGCGGCCAGCACACGCTCCAGAAAGACGGGGTCATCGGCGATGGCCCGCACGGACAGGAGGATCATCGCCGTGTCACGTTCATCAGGCATCATGTCACACCACTGTGCGTATCCGCGCGACACGCGTCGGTGGACGGTCATCATGCGCCTCAACAGCGTGTTCCACGCCGCCCCGTCCAATGCGGATGGCCCGATGGTCTCAACCGCGGATCGGGCCTCATCGAACCGTTGTGGATCACGTTCCGGACGCGGAACGTCCGCCCACCGCGCGTCATAAGCCGCCTCGTCGGCACGCCACACGGTCTCCAGCACCGTATGCCAGACGCACCATGTCTCGACGTCACGACGCGCACGCGGGATGTGGCGTCTTGAATCGGCTACGCAGCGCATCCAATGGTCACGCGCCCGTTCGAGTGCGGCGACGGGATTTGCAGAGCCGTCGTGCGGAGGCGACGTGGGATCATCATTCGTAAAACCCCATGACATGAGGCGCGCCTGTGCCACGCGGTCCCACGCATCGGCGCTGCCGCCATCGGAAGCGTTGCGAACCACGGAATCATCGTCGCCGAGGACGGAGGCGCCCGCCCACGCTCTCAGCCGCTCGGACGCCATCCGTTTCGCGGTACGTGCGGCGAGCACGGCGAGGAAGTCCGCCGAATCGATGTCGCCCTCATACCCGTAGGCGCCACTCAATGCGGCGACGAATCCTCTTCGGTCAAGACGCGGGTCGAGCCCGGCGATGAAATCCACGAACCGGTCGAATTCAAGATGCAGCATCAGTCCCGTTTCCATGGCCGTCTCCTCGTCAGGTTCGTAAACGCCATCGGAAAGGTTGCGCTCGCCGATCGGAAAGGTGTGCTCCTGATCGATGATGAGGCACAGGTTGAGGAAGGTGACGTCATACGGGTGACGAACGATTCCCCCGCCGATGCCGTTGTCATCCGAGGAGACTCCTCCGGATGCGACCGTGCCATCGTCCGGGACACCCTGGGCACGCAGGTACGCGGCCATGCGTCGCGACATGCCGCTTATGTAGCGTTCGAGAAACGGTCCGATGATGTCCGGTTCAACCGGTTCCAGCCATTCGCCCGGATACCATTCGTCCGACAGCCGTCGTGTCCGGTCGTCGGCGGACGGCCGTTTCCACTGCGAGGTCGCCATCAGTGTCTCACCCCCGTGGGCCACACGACATGTACCGGCCTGCCGGACTGCCGTGCATACGCCACAACATCGCCGGTGCCGCCGAGGCCTGCCGCCGGATATCCGTCCCAGAGCGCCAGCAGTTCATCGCAATCGTCGACGAGCCGTAGGCCTGCGGCCATGTATGCTTCCTCGCACGGCCGGTCGAAATCAAGGGTGACCGTCTCATCGGCTCTCGCAAGCAGACTCCGGTACCCGGACAATCCGTCGACGTCGAATGTGGAATCGTAGTGGCGCGACGGGATCATCGCCCTGAGCCGATACCCGAGTTCCAATGCGGTCGAGGCCACCAATTGATCCGCTCCGGTGGCGAGACAGCTGATCAGCGTCGCGTCGGACTGCGATGTTTCCAGACGGGAGACAAGATAGGAGCGCATGCCGGCGCACACGAATGGCAAGGCCTCTTCGGGAATCCGCTGATGTCCGGTCACTGCAATGATCATGATGTCTCCCCCCTAGACCGACAACGTGTCAGGCCGCGGCCGTTGCATTTTCGCCGTCTTCATTGTACGTATCGATACGAAGCCGACGGCCGCGTCGCAGATGGAAAAGCGAAGACCCCGAACGAAACAGGTTCAGGGTCTTGGAACGCGGGATCAGATACCAGCGGTCTTGGCCAAGATGTAGTAGTCCGGCCCAGAGCCGGCGTTCTCCGCCCGCTCCAGGTTGGCGCCGGCGTTGTACGGCGTCTGGGCGTATCCCTCCTTGATCATGTACAGGCTCGCCCAGCCGTCAGGATGGCGTAGGGTGTCGATCATCTGATCGGAAACCGTCTGTTCGATGGTCAACGAGCCTCCGCAGGACTGGCCCTCGTTCAGACAGCTATCGCCTTCGGTGGATTCGTCCACGTCGAACTGGTGGGCCTCCACGACGGGGCTATCCTCCTCGGCTCTGATGGGAACCGTTGCCTGAGGAGGGATCCAGTACTGCTTGCCGCCGATGATGTAGGATTCGCACTCCCCGTCATCACCCGCATCGCCACACGGATTCTTGGAATACAGCGGCTCCACGCTGCCGAAGTTCCCGGTGAGGCTGTCATCCTTGTCCTCCCAGTTGAGAGGCGCCTTCTTCCCCGCCGTCGTGTTGGTGATGGTGAAGTGCGTGACGCCGGAGTCCCGGTAGGCTACCGCCACTTTGCCGGGTTCCCCCTTGGTGGTGTCGACCGACGCGGACATGTTCAGGCCGGCGATCTTGATGTCGTACGTGTAGCCCTCGTTGCTGGTGACGGTGTACGACATGGCGGGCAACTTCGTGCGGTAAGTGGCAATCGCTTCAGTCAGGGCAGTGGTCTGATTGGTGAGTGTGGTTGTGGCCTTGTTCAGTTTGTCCGTGGCCGACTGGTATGCCGCGGCGCTGCTGTCGGGTCGATCACTGTCCACCGACGTGGACGAGTAGATCTCCTGTGTCTTGTCAATCGCCGACTGAAGTGTGGCGGAATCGTCTGTGGATGCGGCGTCCTTGATCATGCTCTTGGCATTTTTCAGAGTCGACGACAGCTCGTTTCGAGCCTCCCCTGCCGTTTCCAGCGCCTTTTCCCAGTCGTCGCGCATCTGGTCGGTTGCGGCCTGTGTGCTCTGTGAGGCTTCCGCACCGGACTTCGAATCGGTTGACTGTCCACAGCCGGCCATCGCGAAGATCGTCATGGCACAGATGAGCGTGGCGATCATTCGGTTCGTTCTCTTCATTGTTTTCTCCGTTTCTCATCATCGAAATTGAACACGATCAATCATCGTGCAGAAGGGTGGGCGAATGCCCGGATGTGAAGCGGCAATACCTCGCGCATCACCGTCATCGTCGTCTTGCGAACGCCGGTCAGAGGCCTTTGGTCTTGGCCAGAATGTAGTAGTCGTCATCCCCCCACAGGTCATGTTTGACCGCCCGTTCCAGATTGGCACCGGCATTGTATGGCGTGTTGGCAGAGCCGCCTTCGACGCTCAATATGAAAGCCCAGCCGACGGGCTTTCGAATGGAGTCCGCCACCTGCTCGGAGACGTCCTGTTTGGAGGTCTTCGTGAGTTTGCCTGTCTTCTCGTTGGGGTTGTAGATAACGTCAAGCACCAGCATCCCGGAGACGGACTCGCCCACCGAGAATTTCGCCGTGGATCTGACCGTGCTATTCTGTCCCGCAATAACCATGAAAAGGGAATCGTAGTAGTCCCAATAGGTTTTGCCCCCGATACTGTACGAACGGCAGGTGGCATCGGTGATCAGGGGGTTGGTCTGTCCCATTGTGGTGCACAGATTCGTGTCATACAGCGGAACCAAATTGCCAAAACTTATTGCGCCATTCGACGAGTCGGGGTTTCTCCAATCGACAGGTGCTTCCTTGCCCGGCGTGGTATTGGCGATGGTGATGTCCAGGGTGTCCGCGACCCAGCTGTCGATCGTCACCGTTCCCGGCTTTCCCTGCTCCGTGTCGATGGAGGCGCGCATGTCGAGACCGTTGATCGACACATCGTAGGTGTAGCCCTCATTGCTGGTGATGGTGTACGACAGGCTTGGCAGTGACTTCCTATACGCTTCGACAGCGGCATTCAACGACGTGGTCCGCTTCTCGAGATCGTCGGCGATCTTGTCGAGCTCTTCGGCGGCCGTCGTGTACGCTTCTGCGTCAGAGGACTCGCTGCCAGAGGGCTCGCTGCTGTCGATGGTGGTGTCGGTATAGACCTTATACGCCGCATTGATCGTCGACTGTAGTTCGGACACGCTGCTGTCGAGTGCGTATCGGGTCAGATCGTTGGCGTCGGTGATCGCCGTTTTCAGATCATTCTGACTGTCGGTGGCCTTATACAAGGCACTGCTCCATTGCGTCTTGGCCTTCTGGATCTGTTCTTCACTGGCCTGGGCAGACTGTGAGTCGTTGGACTGACCGCAGCCGGTCATGGTGAAAATCATAGTGACGCAGACCAGTGCCGCGATCCTGCTGCTGAGCCTCTTCATCATGCTCTCCTGTCTCTGATTGGTCGGCGGATCGGACACCAAAGCATCACATGGTGACGTACATACAGGTATGCCGATCATCATTGCAAAAAAATAGGAGACCTGTGCCTCAAAAGGGGAGACGTCGACGTCTCCGAAAAAGTGGTCTTAGTCTATAGTCCGCTCATGACAAGGAACGAAGCATCATCGCCACGGCGACGGCATCCATCATCCATAAAACCTATTTCATATCCGATTTGCTCGTACACGCGACATGTCATCAGCGACCGCAAACAACATTCCCGTAGATCCAACCGAAGGAGAAACATGACCAAAAGGTTGCGTATGGTTCTTGCCGTGATCGCCGGCACGACGATGATAGTTGCACTCAGCGCATGCGGCCAGACGAGAGCCGACCCGTGCGAAGCCTCCATGTCTTCGAGCATATCCGACACCGAGCGACAAGAATTGCTCAGCGAATGCAGTGATCAGATGTCCAAGGATCTTGGCATCGAGGGCATGCACTGCAGTACCGATAGCTCCCAGAAGGAGCTGCGCGAATGCGCTCAACAGGTCGGCAAGACTCTGGGCACCTTGTGATGGTGACATATCGGCTGCACAAAACACTCGCACATGCACCCAAGGAGCCAAACAATATGACTCCAAATCCCTCCGATAGCTAAGCCGCGACATGACTTTCGTTCCACGAGCGAAAGTCACCGGCAGGGCCAGCGAGGACTTATCGCTTCATACGGGTCAATGACACAGAAGGAGAATTCCACAATGAGCAATTACGATCAAACACAGTCGGCACCGAAGAACAACCGATCCCCGCAATCAAATGTCTCGACCCCCGCTGTCACCATGCCCAATATCCGGGTATCGATTGGTCATGATGGCAACGGAAATCATACGAGTGAGTCACATACCATGTCATCCACCGCCAATCGCAAGTCGAACGGATTCCGTAAAAGCCTCAAGCCCGGCGAAGTGACGGGAGAACAGTACAGTTGGGCGTCATTCCTGCCATACACGGTGAAAATCGGGGACGGCAAATGGGATACATGGGCACTGATGAGCGTGGGAATGTTCGCTCTGGCCGTTGTCTGCAGCCGCTTCTCATCGAGCGCCTACGCCTACCTCGCAATGGCACTGCTGATTGCATCGCTAGTCACTTCGTTTCTCGCCGTCAAGCAGATCAGAAACGCGCGTAACACCTATGGCGTTTCCTTGGAGAAAGCCAGACAGGCCGCTCCACGCGGTTGGGTGCTGTCGATAGCCGTGTTGGCATTGAGCATTCTCAACATCGTCGAAGCCGTAATCGTATTCATTCGCTACGCGGCTCTTCTCTGATCCATCTCTCTGACTGCCCAAGGAGAGAATGGGCCTGACATCGGTTTTGGCCAATGTCACGCACATCCCATACGGCCATCAGCCCTATACAACCGTAGGCCTTGGAATCACTGGAATTCCAAGGCCCTCAACGCCGTCACCATACGGTCTCAAGGGTGCATAAACGATGTAACAAGTAGATGCACGCCCGTCAGCCGTTCCAAAATGTCACAGCAAACCTAGAACCCGCATGAGCTGGCGTCCGATATTCGTCATGGATGCATCATCAACCACGCCGACTTTATATCCCAGCAGTTTGCGGTCGACGGTGTCGCTGTGCACGATGACAACCGGCCGAGGTTTACTGTCGTAGCCATCAGCCTGCAACGTCCAAATCTCACCTCGTTTCATCGGACATCCTCAAGGCGAGACGGCTAGCGTATTCGGTGGCCTCTCGTTCGGATGCGAACGGCTCCACGTCATTCCTTGGCAGTCGCACCTCATAGGGAAACCCACGGTAATCATTAAACGCGATGATAAACATACGCAAGGCATCAGCCGGGGTGGTGCCCAACTGTCGGGTGGTCTCCTTGAACAGTGCGGCCTGTTCGTCATCAACCCGTGTGGCAATCTGCATGCTCATAGCCACTCCTTGTTGCTATTTACTATCTTTTTGCACCGTTATTATATCAAATATTTGACTTCAGAGTGAAGCTGTCTTTGTTCTGGAATCGATGCGCAGAGTAAGGGGAATGACGGCATTCAGCAGCCATTGAACCTGGACTCGACCGATTATTCTTCCTCAAGCAGGCTGTTGTTGAGAATCACGGGCGCATGTTCGATAGCGGGCCGCAACGCGTCGAGCTGGGTGACGAGCTTCGACTCGTTCACCACGGGGATGTCGAGCAGCGTGCGGGCCGTGGCGTGCAGATAGTCGTTCAATGCCTCGATGCGGCCGTCCTCAAGCGGATACGTCGGATCGTTCTCCAACGTGACGTCCAATGCCTTGCGCAGCATCTCATGCTGCACGACTCCCATGATGGCCGCACACTGGTCTCGGAACGTCATGCGCGAATTCGACGGCTGACGTTCCTCCAGTACCTTCGGCGTCCACGCACCATGCTCCCAATCGGCACGCATGTCGTTCTTGAACAACGACATGTTGTGATCGAACAGGGGTGCCGGGCCGAGGATGCGTCCGGTATGGTTGTCACGTAGGAACCCGTGGTTGTTGGCATGACGATCCTGGTTGACGATGAGCGCGTCGAAAACGAGCATCGTGCGCATCGCCTCGAACGATGTTTCCGACACAGCACGGGCAGCCGCGAGAATCTCCGGGAACGATGCGAGCTGCGTGGCCGCGTAGAACGGCACGAACGACACGTCCTTTGTGTTCATCGATGGACACACCGATGCCAGCTTGCCTTTCCAACGGGCGATATGGTAATCGACCGCGTTCACTCCGAGCTTGTGCGCCAGTTGCGAGGCGAGATACTCGGAATATGGCTCCAGTCCGGCGTTCACATAGCCTTCGGAACCGGCCTTCCACAATTCCAATCCATTGCCTGTGTGCCGCCACGCCTTCGGGAACCGCCCGTCCGTCGTCCACTCGCTCGACAAACCGATCGCATGCTTCTCACTCGACGTGTAGCCTGTGTACGCCACGATGGCAAGCGTCTCATCCAGCGGATTGTCATACAGGTTGATGTTTGCGAACTTCAGATCCTCGTCGTCCCGTTCCACCCAGAACGAATCGTTGACCGACAGTCCCTTGCACAGGTCGATGATACCGAGTGTATCCGCGATGTTCAGTCCGGCCTGCGCGAGGATCTGAGCCGCGAACTCACGGTTCTTCGGAATGGTACGCCGCTCCAGCCAAGCGGTGAGCTTCGCATCGTCCGGTTCCGGCGCCAACGGGAACGGCAGCAGCGCCCGCTTCGACTCGTCGAACCAGCGGATACGGGCCTCGATCTTACCGGCCAACAGCCCTTCACCGTACGCGGCATCGAACCGGAGCAGCGGAACATCATACAGACGCAACACATAACCGGTCATATCCGCTCCTCCAATCAGACGCCCAATGCACCGTGTTCATCACGATGCGACTCCATACGACAACAACTGAATACAGTATAGACAAGGGCCTTGGAATCGCTTGGATTCCAAGGCCCTCGACGCTACCCAGCAATCACTTCGACACGTTGAACTTGAACTCGACCTTTTCGCCTCACTGTGGCAGAAAACCGATCATGTTCGGCGCGGCAGTTCGGGACGGAGGGAATCGCGTCGTCCGCCGAAAGGCGCGCCTCACTCCCGTTGTGCGAGCCTGCCGATGATGCGGGCCGAGACCTCGGTGACGGATTCCCGGCTGTACGGTCCTTCGGCCGCGAGCGCACGCATGGCGTACATCGCCCCTCCGATGACGAAGGTGAGGAGGATGTCCTCTTCCTCGGTGGCGTCTTCCATCAGATAGAACTGCCGCAGGTGTCGTTCTATTTTGTCGTACAGCACGTCCTGCCTGCCGCGGAACAGTATGTCTATGGCGTCTTTTCTCGTGTCCATGGCCGCCGGCACGTTTCCAAGGAAGACCAAAGGGTCGGCGAGCAGCTTGTCCTTGTATGGAAACGCCTCGAAGCATTCATCAAGGACCATGTCCTCAAGCTGGTCCGACAGGTCGAACACGTCGGTGTAGTGATGGTAGAACGTCGACTTGTTGATCAGAGCCTCCGCGCAGATGTCGCGCACCCTGACCCGCTCCAACGGCTGGGTTCGCCGCAATGTCAGGAAGGCCTCGCGGATCGCCTTTCGGGTTTTGACGATGCGTAGATCCTCCGCCATGCGTGACCCCCGTTTCCGTATCCATATGGGCGATGTCGTAAGCGACATTTTCACCCATCGGTCGCATATGCTCCCTGCGACGATTTCCGTCTGCTGAAGATATGCAACTTTAGTTGCTAAATAGACATTAAACCGATAATCAACCACGGTCAAATTGCAGCGGTACGGCCGAAACCAGTGCCGGACCATCGACGGAAAGGAACCTGCTCCTATGGGATTGACCCGAAAACAACGCATTACGGTCATCGTGCTGTTGACGGGCACGGTGCTCGCCATTCTCGACCTGTCGTTTCTGTCTCCGGCATTGCCGTCCATCATGGAGGACTTCAGCATCGACGCGACCACCGCCCAGTGGCTGTCGAGCGCGTATTCGCTGGTCGAAGCGTTGATCATCCCCCTGTCTGCATACCTGCTTGGACGTTTTTCGACCAAGCGCCTGTTCGTCGCCGCGATGAGCATATTCTCCGCAGGAAGCCTGCTGGCCGCGTGGGGGCCGAATTTCGCAGTCCTGCTCGTCGGCCGCGTCTGTCAGGCGGCATGTACGGGAATTCTGCTGCCCATGGTGATGACCGAGATCGTACTCATCTTCCCTCGCGAACGACGCGGGACGGCCATGGGCCTGATCGGCCTATTGGTGGGATTCGCGCCGGCGATCGGTCCGACGGTGTCCGGCCTGTTGATCGATTCCGTCGGCTGGCATGCACTGTTCCTTATCGTCGGCGTACTCGGCATCATCATTCTCTGCGTCGCGATGGTGGTGCTTGAAACCAGGGAGACGGCTGCCCGGACACCGTTCGACGCCTTGTCCGTGGCACTGTCGTCAATCGGACTGCTGTGCATACTGTACGGCTTGTCGACGTTCGCATCGACCAGCAATACCACCATTATCATCGTCCTCATCGCAATCGGCGTCGCTCTTATCGCGCTGTTCGTCGTTCGCCAGTTGAGGCTTGAGCAGCCCATGCTCGACATGCGCGTATTCCGCTCCCGCAGGTTTTCCCAGTTCCGTCGCCGTCATCGCACTCACGCAGGGCGTGTATCTCGGCATCGGCACCGTGCTGCCCTTGTTCGTTCAGATCGTCAAAGGCGAATCCGCCGTGATAAGCGGACTCGTCGTACTGCCCGGCGCTCTGCTCAGCGTGGCGATGGCGCTGGTATCCGGCAAACTGTACGACCGGTTCGGCGTGCATGTCCCGGCTCGGGCAGGCAGTGTGTGCACCCTCGCCGGCATCGCACTGCTTGCCACGATGCCGATGGACACCAGCATGCCGGTCGTCGCCATCGCTTATGCCCTGTGCTCGGTAAGCGTGCAGCTGATCATCACGCCCTGCAACACATGGGGCATCAATTCGTTGAGCAATAGTCTCGTGCGTCATGCGAATGCCGCCGCCCAGACCTCAAACCAGATCAGCAATTCCTTCATGGTCGCGCTGATCATATCGTTCTCCGCGCTATCCTCCGTGATCGCACCCAAGGCCACGGAACTCGAAGCGGCATACTACGGCGACAAAATCGCGTTCATCGCCGCCGCGGCGATTCTGCTGGCGCTGGCGGCATTCATCGCGATCTTCATACGCGACCGCGAAACCGACACTATCGTCGAATAGGAAATATCCGGCCAGTCGTCCAAAAGGACACACGCCAACCGAATCACATTAGCTGTCCTCCATTACAAATCCCATCACAGAAAGGAACACCATGACCGACACCACCAGCAGCGCACCGCTGCTTGATATCAACGGGAGCGACATCCGGTTCAAACCGGCGAACCCATTGAATCAGGCCAAACCTCCGATTCCTCCATTGGAGACGCGGACCGTCCTCTATCGGGAGGGAAGCGTCAACGCCAAGGGAGCCATGAAGCTGCCGATCGACATCGAATGTCTAGAGGACATCCCGATTGAACTGCGCGATGGCACGGTCATCTACGGCGACCTGTGGCGCAGGCAGGGCGACGCCCGTACCCCGGTCATTCTCGTCTATTCGCCCTACAGCAAGCGTGGAGGCCCGTTCAATGCCAACTACGATGTGACCAGCACCGGATTCCCCAAGGATCAGGTATCCGGTCTGCAGCGCTTCGAATCGCCCGACCCGGCCTATTGGTGCAGGTATGGATATATGGATATGCGATTTGTGTGGTGGACGAGCGGGGCATCGGCCACTCCGGCGGCGACATGTACTTCATGGGCACCCAGGCCGGACGGGACGTGCATGACACCATCGAATACATCGCGCGCCAGGACTGGTGCACCGGAAAGGTATGTATGATGGGCAATTCGCAGCTCGCCATGATCTAATGGGCCGCCGCAGCCGCCAAACCGGCTCATCTGGCCGCGATCGCCCCGTGGGAGGGTCTCACCGACGAGTACCGCGAAGTGGTGTGCCGCGGCGACATCCCCAACGGCACGTTCCATGACATCGATATCGTCGGCTTCCTGTACGGGCAGAGCCGATTCGAGGATGTGACCGGTATGCTCGAACAGCACCCGCTCGTGGACGACTACTGGACCGACAAGATCCCCGATCTCGAACACGTCACCGTCCCCGCCTATGTGGTGGCCAGTTGGACGCATCCGATCCATACCCGCAGCACGCTCTCCGGATTCAAACGACTCGGTTCGAAGGACAAATGGCTGCGCATCCACGACACCCACGAATGGGGAGATCTCGACACCCGGGAGAACTGCGACGACCTGCGTCGCTTCTTCGATCACTATCTCAAGGGCATCGACAACGGTTGGGAGCAGACTCCGCGCGTACGTTATTCACGGCTTGACGTGAGAGCCAAACACAACCTGTTCTCCACGTCCGACGACTACCCCTGTGTACGGACCGAAACGATGGAACTGCACCTGAACGCCTCGGACGGCACCATGAACGAGCAACAGGCCGCACTGGAATCCAGCGCCGAATACGATGCCGTCAGTCGTGACATGAGCGCCGTCGCGCGTTTCGAATACCGGATTCCCCGGGACATGGAAATCCATGGGCCGCTCAACGCCCGCCTATGAATGAGCACCGACACCGGCGACGACATGGATCTGTTCGCTCAGCTGTACAAGAAGGACGCGAAGGGCAAGGTGCTGTACCACGTGGTCTTCCCCGGCTTGGAGAAGAAACTGCGCATGATGATAGCCCTCACGCCGAAGGGCAAGCAGCTGCCCGGCGGACCGATCTACGTTGGCCCCAACGGCCGCGTTCCCACGCCGATGAAGGAGAGTATGTCGAACAGCCCCGCCTGGAGCATTCTCTCCTGAGGAGGGTGGCATGTTAGTGGAGTAGCCGGTGCAGTACCGCCGCGAGGCCGTTGTTGTCGACGTTTGGCGCGATCATGTCGGCGACTGATTTGACGGCCGCAGTGCCGTTGCCCATCGCCACGCCGATGCCGGCGGTCTGGATCATCTCAAGGTCATTGTCACTGTCGCCGATGGCGATCGTGTCGGACAGTGGAACTCCAAGCCGTTGAGAGACTTTCATGAGTGCCGTGCCCTTGTCCACTCCGGGGATGAGGATCTCGCCGTTGTCATCGCTGGAGGAGTTGATGGATCCGTGGATGATGGTCGCGTAGCCGGAGAGTTCTCGTCGTACGTCCTCCACGGTGAGGCTTCCGTCCTCGGGAATGTAGAACGTGCCTTTGCGAACTAATGGCAGAGGGGCGGAATGGTCAGTGATGGTGTGCCAGGAACCGCGCATCTGCGGATGCCGCAGCAGTTTGCGCCAGATGCCAAGCCTGTACAGGTAGCGTTCGGTGGCGTGCATGCCGTCGGGGCAGTGCCAAGCATACGGCATGGAGCGTGTGGCAAAGAACGAGGTTGCCATGCGGACGGATTCGGCGGGCATGCGCTCGTCGATGATGGTTTCGCCATCGAGTTCGGCGCATGCGCCACCGTCGGATACGATGCCGTCGAACCCAAGTTCGAGCACCGGCGGATCGATGTCCAGCGCCGCACGGCCCGAACAGATGAACAGTCGGTGACCGGCCTGTTGTGCTCGGTGGCACTCCTCTCGCGCGGATTCGGGAATGCGGTGGCTGCTGTCCAGCAGCGTGCCGTCGATATCAATAAATACTAGTTTGGATATGCTCATGCGCGTGTTCTCCTGTGGGATGCCGACTGCGATGTCCTGACTATGTCCAGTCCCCACTCGAAGTATAATTCATTCGAATGAATTTGCACAATGGGTGTTGTGTCCGTGTCCTTGTGTCGGGGAGTGATCGTCGTGAAGCGTAGAGGGCATGGGGAATCGGTGTTTGGCCGCGATGTGCTGCTTATCATGCTGGCCGGGTTTTTCTATATGGGAGGCTCGATGCTGTCGACGCCTCTTGCCGTCGGCTATGCGAGGTCGATTGGCGCGAGTGCCGCGATGGCCGGACTCATCGTCGGGGCGATGAACATCGTGTCCCTGGTCCTTCGCCCCCTGACGGGTATGGTGGCTGATCGCGTGCCGTATCGCGGACTCGCAATCGCTGGCGCGGCGCTTTTGCTCGTCGCCAACCTCGGATACACGTTCTGTCCGATTCCGGCGTTCCTGCTTGCGTCGAGGATAATCAACGGGATTGGCTTTTCCCTCGTGTCCGTGTGCCTGTCCGCGTGGTTGTCCTCGTTGGTCCCGCTGGGGCATATCGGCAAGGTGATGGGATTGTACGGAGCCGTCAACGCACTGGCCATGGCGTTCGGACCCGCGGTGGGTATCCGGGTCCAGCGAAAGGCCGGATATGGGGCATCGTTCCTAGTCTCGACCGCGATGGTGGTGCTCATGGGAATCGCGGTGCTGATGACGCGCGGCGGAAAGGGGGCGCGGGCGCGCTCCGGTCGCCACACCTCGCCTGGCGACGACCGTGGCTCGTGCGCCAGGGTGATTCCCGTTGCCCTCGTGTTCATGCTGTTTGCCATCCCCTATTGCGCCACGCAGTCCTACATCGTCGTCTATGCCGACTCGTTACGGCTTCCGGTCGACGTGGGCCTGTTCTTCCCGGCGTATGCCGTGGCGTTGTTGTCAATGCGCGTACTGATGCGCGATCTGTTCGATCGTCTTCCCTTCATCTGGTTCCTTATTCTGTGTTCGGGCTGCATGCTCGGATCGCTCGCGGCGCTGACGTTGATGCATGGCATGCCGTCCATGTTGCTCGCCGCCGTGCTGATGGCCGGGGCGTATGGCCTGATGAGCTCGGCGTCCCAGATGTCCGCTGTGAAGATCGGTGGCCACGGTCATGAAGGGCGGTCCAATGCCCTGTACTATATGGGTCTTGATCTGGGGATGTCTCTCGGCCCGATGCTCGGCGGGGCATTGTGCGCGTATGTCGGCATCCGGTGGCTCTTCCTCGCGATGATGGTCTCCGTGCCGGCTGCCATCGTCGTGTATCTACTCGGGCGACGTGTGGGGCAATCGTGACTTCAGTGTCGGGTGGAGATGTGTCGTGGCGAATTCATTTCTCGCTACTGTTCGTCGTAGGGAATGACTATTTTTCGTCGTTTAAAATTCATGCGAATGAATTAAAGGGATATGGATTGAAGGGATATGGATTGAAGGAAAACGTTATATTCGAATGAATGCGAATCATGCGATAAAATGGCCATCATGTGTCGCGGCGATGTGGCGCGGCTGGATGATGTGATTTTGGAGGGTGCATGAAATACCGTGAACTGGCGAAGATTCTCAAGGTGGAGATCGACAAGGGCAAATATCGTGACACGGGAAAGCTGCCCACCGAGCCCGAGCTCATGGAGCAGTTCGGCGCGACCCGGTACTGCGTGCGTAACGCCATCTCTCTGCTGGCCGAGCTTGGCGATGTGTATCCGGTGCAGGGCAGCGGCATGTTCGTCCGGGAGAACAGGCGTGAGGGCTGCCTCAACATCAACGGCACGAGAGGCATGACCTCGGAGTTCCCCGGCCATTCCGTGTCCTCCAAGCTGATCAAGCTGGAGCAGCGCGAGGCGGGCGCGGATTCCGCGCGCCTCAAGTGCGCCGCCGACGCCAAGGTCTACAGCGTCTCGCGCCTGCG
Organism: Bifidobacterium simiarum; assembly: GCF_002802905.1. GTDB lineage: Bacteria > Actinomycetota > Actinomycetes > Actinomycetales > Bifidobacteriaceae > Galliscardovia > Galliscardovia simiarum. The sequence goes on along the minus strand of NZ_PEBK01000006.1, from coordinate 18,565 downwards.
TCTGCTGGATGACGAGCCTTTCGCCATCGAGTACGCCCTGTATCTCAAGGAGTTCGTGCCGTACCTCAGCGAGGAGATCGCCAGCGGCTCCATCTATGCGTATATTCGCGAGGATCTGGGGCTGAGTACGGGCTTTGCGGACAAGCTGATATACGCGCGAGAGCTGGATCATGGCCGGGCCGACCTCCTTGGCCTGTCGACTGGGGATCCCGCCCTGGTGGTCGAGGACGACGCCTATCTGGCCAGCGGCCGCATGTTCAACGCCGGCACGGTCTATTACCACTATAAGAAGGCCACGTTTTTTAATTTCGCCGACCTGAAGTAAGGCCCTCGTGCGCGCGGGGCCGCGCAGTGCCCCGCGACGCCCTTTAGGAAGGCGACGCGCCGTATCTAAAAATCATTCGAATGAATTTGACGCAGCCGAATGAAACTCGTATATTGTAGTCAAGTCATTCGGATTATGCCTATTCATTCGAATGACTTGATACTGAACAAGAGGAATCGGGCCGACAACAGGGACGCCGGCCCGGGGACATCAACCAGCCCAAAGGAGGACGAGAATGAAGGAGTTCGGCAACAAACTGCTCAACGGCTTCATGAAATTCGCGACGACCAAGGCGGTCACCGCTCTGAAGGACGGCTTCGTGCTCACGATGCCGGCCACCCTGGTGGGATCGCTGTTCCTGCTGCTCGCGAACCTGCCGTTCGAGGGCTACACGGACTTCATGAACAACCTGCTCACCGATAAATGGAACATCGGCCTGAACCAGGTGTCCGCCGGCACGTTCAACATCCTGGCCATCATCATCGCGGTCGGCATCGGCTACGCCTACGCGCGCAACGAGAAGGAAGATGGCATCTCCTCCGGCCTGCTGGCCCTGGTCGCCTTCTTCATCCTCTCGCCGTCCTCGGTGAGCATCGACCACAGCACCGTCGACGCGATCAAGGAAGGCACTACCGCCTCCGTGTCCGGCGCGATCTCCACCTCGTGGACCGGCGGCAACGGCGTGATCACCGCCATCATCGTCGGCCTGCTGTCCGGCCTGGTGTTCGTCAAGTGCATGAAGCACAACCTCAAGATCAAGCTGCCCGACTCCGTGCCCGAAGGCGTGTCCAACGCGTTCTCCGCCATGATCCCCGGCTTCTTCGTGGTGCTCGGCTCCGCCGTCATCTACCACCTGTGCCAGCTGTTCGGCGGCGTGAGCTTCACCGAACTCATCTTCAAGATCCTGCAGACCCCGATGCAGAACCTCACCGACAACTGGGCCGGCGCGATCATCATCACCCTGCTCATCTCCATCCTCTTCTGGTGCGGCATCCACGGCCCGAACGTCGTCATGGGCATCATGGCCCCGCTGCTGACCGCCAACTCCGTGGCCAACCAGGCCCTCATGGATGCCGGCAAGGCCGTGACCACTGCCGACGGCGGCCATATCCTCACCCCGCAGATCGTCGACTGCTTCGTCAAGTTCGGCGGCACCGGCATCACCCTCGGCCTGCTCATCGCCGGCCTGATCGTGGCCAAGTCGAGCCAGATGAAGGAAATGTCGAAGCTGTCCATCGTGCCCGGCCTGTTCAACATCAACGAGCCGGTCATCTTCGGTCTTCCGATCGTATTCAACCCGTTCTTCCTGATCCCGTTCATCGTCGTCCCGCTGATCGCCATGATCATCACCTACGGCGCGATGTACATCGGTTTCATGCCTCCATTCGGTGCCGTCCAGGTGCCGTGGACCACCCCGGTGATCATCTCCGGCTTCCTGCTGGGCGGTTGGAAGGGTGCGCTCATCCAGCTCATCATCCTCGTGATCTCCGTGGTCGTCTACCTGCCGTTCGTCAAGAAGCAGGACCAGGCGTGGGTCGCCGAGCAGGCCGCCAACGACGCCGATCTCCAGACCGCCGCCGAGGCCGCTAAGGCCTGAGCTGCGGGCGGAACGGCTCCACTCTTCCGATTGACGACAATCGGATCATGGGAGCCCGGTATGAGCGACCACCCTTACCGGGCTCCCGCCTTATCAAAACTCAACGCATATAGAGAACCAATCGTCCCACAATCGATGTGGCCCATTGAAAGGAATAACACCATGAAGATCGTACTGTGCTGCAACGCCGGAATGTCCACCAGCATGCTGGTCAAGAAGATGCGTACCGCCGCCGAGACCAAGGGTATCGAGGCCGAAATCGACGCCTACCCGATCTCCGAGGTCGAGGAGAAGGCCGCGAACGCCGACGCCGTGCTGCTCGGCCCACAGGTGCGCTACGAGCTCGACCATGTCAAGAAGCTGCTGCCCGGCAAGCCAGTCGAGGCCATCAACCCGCAGGACTACGGCATGGTGCGCGGCGACAAGGTGCTCGAACACGCCATCGCCATCGCCTCCAAGTAACCCGACACCAACAGACAACCAAACGAACGAACCAAGGGTGGTAACAATGGCAGAAGACAACAAGGACTTCGACTGGGAGACCCTCTGCTTCCAGATGATCACGGCCGCGGGAAGCGCCAAATCCGACTACATCGAGGCATTGCAGGCGGCCAAGGCCGGCAAGTACGACAAGGCCGACGAGCTCATCAAGAGCGGCGACCAGAGCTTCGCGACAGGCCACGACCTGCACACCACCCTCGTGCAGCGCGAGGCGTCCGGCGAGAAGATCGAGGTCAGCCTGCTCATGACACACGTCGAGGACCAGATGATGGCCGCGGAGACCGTCAAACTGCTGGTCAACGAGCTCATCGCGCTGTACAAGAAGATCAACTGACCCACAGGGCTTATCAGGAAAAGGAACACAACATGGGTTTCCCAAGCAACTTTCTGTGGGGCGGCGCAGTGGCCGCCCACCAGCTCGAAGGTGCGTGGAACGAAGACGGCAAGGGCGTATCCATCGCCGACGTGATGACCGCGGGCGCGCACGGCGTGCCCCGGCAGATCACCAGCAGTGTCGAGACCGGCAAGATCTACCCGAACCACTGGGGCAACGACTACTACCACCGCTTCCGCGACGACGATTCGTTGTTCCAGGAGATGGGCTTCAAATGCTTCCGCACCTCCATCGCCTGGTCGCGCATCTTCCCTAACGGCGAGGAGGACGAGCCCAACGAGGCCGGACTGAAGTTCTACGACGACCTGTTCGACGACCTCAAGGCCAAGGGCATGGAACCGGTCGTGACGCTCTCGCACTTCGAGATGCCGCTCAACCTGAGCCTCAAATACGGAGGGTTCACCGACCGAAGGCTCATCGACCTGTTCGTCAAGTTCGCGCTCACCGTCATGGAACGCTACAAGACCAAGGTGAAGTACTGGCTGACCTTCAACGAGGTCAACAACCAGATGAACCTCGACAACCCGATCTTCGCCTACACCGACTCCGGTATCCGGTTCTCCGAGACGGACACGATCCACGAGCGCAAGCGCAAGGTCTGGCAGGCCGTGCACAACGAGTTCGTCGCCAGCGCCCTGGTCGTCAAGCGCGGCCACGAGATCAACCCCGACTTCCAGATCGGCTGCATGCTGGCCATCGTGCCGATCTACCCGGCCACCTGCAACCCCGACGACGTGATGCGCGCCGAAGTCGCCATGCGCGACCGGCTCGTATTCGGCGACGTGTACGTCAACGGCGAATACCCGAACTACGCGAGGAACATGTGGGCCCGCGAGGATGTCACCCCGCACATGGAGCCGGGAGACGAGACGGCCATCGCCGAAGGCACTGTCGACTTCATCTCCATCAGCTACTACATGTCGATGGCCCTGTCCGCCGACGACTCCACCCCCGGCGACTTCGACTCCGGCATCGCCGGCGTGGTGCGCAACACGTACATCCCCGCCACCAAGTGGGGCTGGCAGATCGACCCCGTCGGCCTGCGCTACGCGCTGAGCGTCCTGTACGAACGCTACCGCAAGCCGATCTTCATCGTGGAGAACGGCTACGGCGCATACGACACCATCAACCCGGACGGCACCATCGACGACGACGACCGCATCGACTACCTGCGCGCCCACATCGAACAGGTCGGCAAGGCCATCGACCTCGACGGCGTGGAGGTCATGGGCTACACCGTGTGGGGCTGCATCGACGTGGTCAGCTTCGGCACCGGCGAATTCAAGAAACGCTACGGCCTGATCTACGTCGACGCCGACGACGAAGGCCACGGCACCTTCGAACGCCGCCGCAAGAAATCCTTCGGCTGGTACCAGAAGGTCATCGCCACCAACGGCGAACAGCTGTAAACCACAGCACGTATACAAGGCGCTTCAAGCGCAACACATCAAACGCATAAAGGAATCATCATGTCTCAGGAATTCACGTTCACCGTATCCGACCCCGAGGGCATGCACGCCCGCCCCGCAGGCCTGCTGGTCGCCAAGGCCCAGGAATACCAGTCGAGCATCATCGTCACCCGCGACGGCAAATCCGTGGATGCCAAGCGCATCTTCGGAGTCATGGGACTCGGCGTCAAGCAGGGCGACGAGGTCACCGTCAAGGTGCAGGGCAACGACGAGGTCAAGGCCGCAGCCGAATTCGAGCAGTTCCTCAAGGAGAACCTGTGATGAGAACGATACAAGGCGTTGGAGTCTCCGCCGGCATCGCCATCGGCGCGATCCGCGTGCTCGACACCGTCGACCACGCCGTTGAACGCCGCGTGGTCGACGACCCGAAGGCCGAGGTGGAACGCTTCCGCGCGGCCCGTGATACGGCCGTCAACCAGCTCAAGCAGTTGCGCGACAGGACCGCCGCCGAATTCGGCGAAGGCAAGGCCGAACTGTTCGACACCCACCAGCTCATGCTCCAGGATCCGGACTACGTGGAAAGCATCGAGGACCTGATCGCATCGAGCAGGGTGAACGCCGAGTTCGCGGTCAACAGCACCGCCGAACAGTTCGCCGCCATGTTCGCAGCAATGGACAACTCCTACATGCAGGCGCGCGCCGCCGACGTCAAGGACGTCTCCCGCCGCGTGATCAACGTACTCGAAGGCAGGCGTGGCAGCGGGGCGCAGGACGGCGACGGCGACAGCCACATCATCCTCGCCGAGGACTTGGCCCCCAGCGAGACCGTGCAGCTCGACCGCGCCAAGGTGCTGGGATTCGTGACCGCCAAGGGCTCCGCGAACTCGCACACCGCGATCCTGGCCCGCACGATGGGCCTGCCCGCCATCATCGGCATCGGCGACGGCTTTGACCCAGCCGACGACGGCCACACCGCCGTGATCGACGGCACCAGCGGCATGGTGTTCGTCGACCCGGACGAGGCCACGCTGACCGAATACCAAGGCAAGAAGGCCCAGTACGAGGAACACCTGCGCCTGCTGCAGGAGCTCAAGGGCAAGCCCACCGAAACCAAGTCCGGCCAGCAGGTGCGCCTGTACGCCAACATCGGCCGCCCCTCCGACGTGACCGCCGTACTGGCCAACGACGCCGAAGGCATCGGCCTGTTCCGCAGCGAGTTCCTGTACCTGGAGAGCGAGGACTACCCGACCGAGGAATTCCAGTTCGAAGCCTACAAGGAAGTCGCGCAAAAGATGGGCGACCGCCTGGTCGTCATCCGCACGCTCGACATCGGCGCGGACAAGCAGGTCGGCTACTTCAACCTCGAACACGAGGACAACCCCGCGCTCGGCTACCGCGCCATCCGCATCTGCCTGACCCGGCCGGAGATCTTCAAGGTCCAATTGCGCGCCCTGCTGCGCGCCTCCGTGTACGGCAACATCGCCATCATGCTGCCCATGATCACCTCGGTCCAGGAGGTGCGCGACGCCAAGCAGATCCTCGATGAGGTCAAGACAGAGCTGCGCGGCGGGCACATCGACTTCAACGAACACATCCAGGTCGGCATCATGATCGAGACGCCCGCCTCGGTCATCATGGCCGACGAACTGGCCGCCGAGGTCGACTTCTTCTCCATCGGCACCAACGACCTGACCCAGTACACGCTGGCCTGCGACCGGCAGAACCCGAACCTCGGACGCTTCGCCGACCCGCACTCGCCCGCCGTGCTGCGCATGATCCGCATGGCCGTCGAGGCCGCGCATCGCCACGGCATCTGGTGCGGCATCTGCGGCGAACTCGGCGCGGACCTGGAACTGACCGACACGTTCCTCGAAATCGGACTCGACGAACTGTCCGTCTCGCCCACCAGCGTCCTACCCCTGCGCAACGCCATCCGCAACCACTGAGCATCAATACTGGTCAGCATACTAGGGCCGCCAAAGGAACGCGGGACGAGCGGACTATGTGCCGCCGCCCCGCGTTTTGCATATTAAGGAAATTCTGACAATGCGAACAACGACTGCGCGCATCGCACCGCGAACTCGATACGAAACGATCGACGCCGACCGAGCCGTACATGACCTACACGAACCCGCAGCCGGTTACCCCGTTCGTACCGGTGCAGGTCGATCTGGGATTGTGGCCGACCGATATGCTCCTGCATGAAGGAGAGCCCTGGTGCTGGAAATCGGCGGACACGCTTGCGGTCCGGTGGCCGAGGCCCGCGCCAGCGACGAGGCGCCGGACGCACAGCTGCCCACCGTCAATCAGGGCAGGCACACCGTGCATACGGGCGGCGTCTACGACAGCGTCCTGTTCATGCCGATTGTGAAACCGTGATATCGGACAACCTCTGAAAAGCTCCGCATGACGAAATAACCGAGGGTCTTGGAATCGCTTGGATTCCAAGACCCTCGACGCTACCCAGCAATCACTTCGACACGTTGAACTTGAACTCGACGATGTCGCCGTCCTGCATGACGTAGTCGCGGCCCTCCTGGCGGAGCTTGCCTTCCTCCTTGATCTTCGTCATGGAGCCTTCGGCGGCCACGAAGTCGTCGTAGGAGACGATGTCGGCCTTGATGAATCCCTTCTCGAAGTCGGTGTGGATGACGCCGGCGGCCTGCGGGGCGGTGTAGCCCTTGTGGATCTGCCAGGCGCGCACCTCCTTCTCGCCGGCGGTGAGGAAGGTGGACAGGCCGAGGATGTCGAAGCCGACGCGAGCCAGCTGGTCGAGGCCGGATTCGGTCAGTCCCGCATCCTCGAGCATCTCGCGGGCGTCCGCCTCGTCGAGTTCGGTGAGGTCGGCCTCGAACTGGGCGTTGAGGAACACGGCCGGGGCGGGGGCCACGGAATCGGTGAGCTTCTTCTTCAGGTCGTCGTTCTGCAGCTCGTCGTCGTCCACGTTGAACACGTAGATGAACGGCTTGGCGGTGAGCAGGTGCAGGTCGTAGACGTCGGCCTTGTCGATCTTGCCGGCCGCGGCCGCATGGTCGATGGTCTCTCCGGCCTCGAGGATCTCCTTGGCCTTCTTCACGGCCTCGAAGTATGACGGCTCGATCTTCTTGCCGCGCAGATCCTTCTCGAGCTTCGGCAGCGCGTTGTCGATGGTCTGCAGGTCGGCGAGGATCAGCTCGGTGTTGATGGTGTCGATGTCGTCGGCCGGATCGACCTTGCCGTTGACGTGCACGATGTCGTCGTCCTCGAAGGCGCGCACGACCTCGCAGATCGCGTCGGCCTCGCGGATGTTGGCGAGGAACTTGTTGCCCAGGCCCTCACCCTCCGAAGCACCCTTGACGATGCCGGCGATGTCGACGAACGTGACGGTGGCGGGCACGATCTTCTCGGTGTGCACCAGCTTGGCGAGCACGGGAAGACGCTTGTCCGGCAGCGGCACGATGCCGGTGTTCGGCTCGATGGTGGCGAACGGGTAGTTTTCGGCCAGCACGTTGTTGCGGGTCAGGGCATTGAACATGGTGGACTTGCCGACGTTCGGCAGTCCGACGATTCCGATAGTTAGAGACATGCCTTACAGCCTACAATCCCGGCACGTCATTCAACCACGTCATGCATCCGCACCGCCACCATATGCCACCCAGCACAGTCACCGTATCATCTCACCGTCACCGTCCGGCGAGCACATCCTCGAGGTCACCCCGCTCCAGCGCCTCGCGGTACAGCCGGCCGAACACCGTCGAACCGTGCACGCCGTCATGTTCGAACTCGTTGGTCACCCACGCGTGTGAGCGCCCGATGCGCGAGAGGGTGTCCAGCTGCATGCCGGAGTCCACGTACATGTCGTCGTAGTACACGGCGGCCTGCAGCGGCACTTCGTTGCGCGCCAGCTGCGCCTCGTCGTAGATCCTGCCGAAGCGGGTGTCCTGCATCATGAGCTCCACGGCCGGGCGGAACGGGCGCAGCGACGAATCCTCCTCGAACATCCAGGGGAACGCCGCCTCGCCGGTGAACATCAGGGGCCGGGCGTCGGTCGAGAATTCGGGGTGCCGTTCCAGTTCGTGCTGGGCGGACCAGTCGATCGGCCGGTCCATCTCGCCGTCCGCGTAGATGAACTCCTGCAGCGGCCAGTAGAGCGGACGCTCGTAGGAGGCGGTGCGTGCCAGCACGTTCATGGCGAATCCGGTGGACAGCGTCACCGGCGACGCGGCACCGTCTCCCGTATGTACGGCACCACCGGCGACGCCCGCAACGTCCGCGGTCTCCGAGCCGTCCCCCGCACACTCCGCGGCAACCGTGCCGTCGCCGCCGGTGAACGCCTGATCCACCAGCCAGTGCAGCCGTTCGAAACTGGGTTTCATGCCGAAGTCGCTGCCGAGCATCTGCAGGCGGCGCACGGAGAACGGATCCCCGTTGGGCAGCCTCACGTCGCCGGCGGCCAATCGGTCGGCGATCGCGGCCACGCGCGCCACGTCCTGCGGATAGCGTTCGTAGTAGCGCTTCGTCTTGGCGGCCATGCGCGGGAAGGTGTGCGCGTAGACTTCGGCCGCGTCGGCCGGCACATGCGGAATGCCGCCGGTGGTGAAGCTGGCGGCGAGGCCGCGCGGGAACAGCGACAGGTAGGTCAGGGTGAGGAATCCGCCGTAGCTCTGGCCGAGCGACACCCATCGGCGACCGCCGAACTCCTTGAGCCGCAGGTATTCGAAGTCCCTGACGATGGAGTCGGCCAGGAACCGTTTGAGGTAATCGGCGGCGGCGCGCGCGTCGGAGCCGAACCGGGCGATCGTCTGCGCGTCGATGCGCGAGGACCGGCCGGTGCCGCGCTGATCGGGCAGGATCACGCGGAAGTGACTGATCGCCTCGGCGATCCACCCGTCGTCGGTCGGGCTGACGGGGCGCGGGCACTGTCCGCCGGGTCCGCCCTGCAGGAAGACCAGCAGCGGCAGATCGTCGTGGGCGTGCTCCGGCGCGGTGACCACGCGGTAGAACACGCTGATCGTCTCGTCTTCCCCGCCGGGCAGTCCCCGTTCCAGCACGTCGGCGGGGTCGGCTCCCCGCCAGTCCAACGGCACACGGATCGCGTGATCCTCCACATACAGTCCCGGTACGTAGTTGCTGGCCAGCACGCTCATCGGCGTCTCCTTCCGATCGTCGTCATATTCCTTGTCGTATGCTGGCCGTCACTCTACCGCCCGCATGTGTCGCCGCGGTGACCGGCCGGCGGATCAGACCGTCCCCGCCCACCCCGACCAGGTCATTGCCCACCCCGGTCGGACCGCCGTTGCCGTCGAATCATCCCCGCGACGGAATGCGTCTCTCGCCGGTTTCCATTACGCTGTGCGTGTGCGAACAATAGGCGGCAATGCAATCGGATCCCTTGCGGCGTGGACGAAACGCCATGTGATGGTCGGCGACACCCTGCTGGCGCTGTTCCTCACCCTGCTGTGCTCCATGATGGCGGGCGGCACGATCCTCGACGACGGTCTGATCATCCCCTCGGGCAATCCGACGCCGATGATCATGACCGATGCGCAGTACGCGTGGTTCTCCGGCTTCTGGACGTGGAGCTTCGCCGTGCCGATGATGTTCCGCCGTCGGTTCCCGCGCGCCTCGGCCATGGCGTTCGTGGCCCTGTGCCTGCTGCAGATGCTGGCTGGCCCGTCGATCGTCTACGGGGACGTGTTCGCCCTGTTCCATCTGTATACGGTCATCGTCGTCTGCGAACGCCGGCAGGCCCGCGGGTTCATCGCCGTGGCGGCCGGCATGGACATGATCGCCAGCGCGGTCAACGCCATCGCCGCGGGGTTCGGCTCCCTTGCCGTCGACCCCGCCACCCGCATCGCGACGGGCAGCGCCCCCTGTCTGGCCTACGACGGCGGCATCGACTGGTCGCCGTGCGGCGACGTGCTGACCGGTCAGCTTGCCGCCTTCTGTCCGATGGTGTTCGCGCCGACGCTGGCCACCATCGTCATGGCCTACTGGCAGAAGGCGCGGCTGCGTACCGTGCGGCTCATGCGGGAGCGCAACGCCGCGCTGGCCGCGCGCCGGGAGGAGGAGTCCCGCATCGCCGCGCTGGCCGAACGCGCCCGGATCGCACGCGACATGCACGACGTGGTGGCGCATACCCTCTCCACGATCATCGTGCAGGCGGACGGGGGCCGGTTCGCCGGCGCGCACGACATCGATCTCGCCCGCAGCACCATGACGACCATCGGCCGGGAAAGCAACCGCGCACTGCATGACATGCGGCGTCTGCTGGGCAGTCTGGAGGATCCCGACGCCCCGACGTACGAGAACATCGACGCGCTGGTCCGTCAGGCGCAGGGCGCCTCCCCCACATGGCGTCTGACCCGCACGGTCTCGGGGGTTCCCCGCCCGGACGATCTGGGCGTCAACGGGTCCGCGACCGTATACCACATGGTGCAGGAGGCGCTGACGAACATCCGCAAATACGCGGGCCCCGACGTCACCGTCCGCATCGACGAGACATGGGACGATGCCGGCGTACGGATCGGCGTGACGGATGACGGCCGCGGCGCCTCGGCGGCGTCGGACGGTCACAAGCCCGGCTATGGGCTGATCGGCATGCGCGAACGACTGGACGCGCTGGGAGGCACCCTGCACGCCGGGCCGCGCCTCGGCGGAGGATTCGAGGTGACCGGTCGGGTGCCGTTCGTTTCGACTCGTGCCGACCGGCGGGAGTCCCCGTCCCCGATCGCGGCCGACACCCACCGCGAACGGACCGCATACGCTACGGGATCGGACGACACGGCGGCCGCACAGACGCAATCCAGACAGACACAATCCCCACAGGCCACACAGTCCCCACAGACGGCACAGTCCCCACGCACCGCCGAATCCGCATCCGCCGCAGGCTCCGTCACCGCCAGAGGATTCCGGCAGCTGGTGATCGAAACACTGGGCAGGATCCGGTCCTCGTTCCGCAGCCAGCGGCGGGATGGGGACCGTCCGGCGGATGACGGGTCCAACCCCGTGGAACGTCTGTCACGGTGGACGGAACGCCACTACACGGTGGTGGACGCCGTCTATGCGCTACTGTTGCTGCTGCTGGCCAATTCCGGCGCGGTATCGACCGTCTCCGAATATTCCGCCTTCCAGCAGACGCTGCTGATGCTGGCCGATGTCGCCGCCACGGCGCCGCTGATCTGGCGACGCCGGTTCCCCCAGGCCAGCGCCTTCACCTTCGGTCTGGTCATGATCATGGAATCATGGCTGCTGCCGTGGCTGTCCCCGCTCGCCATGGTCACCGTGTTCTCGCTGTACTCCGTATCGCTCTATGCCAGCCGGAGGGCCATCGTCTGGGTGGCGCCGATGGTGCTGTTCGGCACGCTCACGGTGGCGTTCAAGATGACGCTGATGACCGACGGCATCAACTATCCGCTGCAGGGGCTGGCGATGCTGGCCGGCCACTCCCCCGATCCCGCGACGTCCCTGTCCATGTCCCGCAACGCGTTCCTGATGGAGTTCTGCGTCTACGTCGCATTGATCGTGCTCATCTGTCTCGGCGCGCTGGCCGCCGGACGATGGTCGCGGTCGCGCGAATCGAATCTGCTGGTACTGCAGGCGAGGCAGGATGCGCTGCGTGAGGAGGAGGCCAAGCAGAAGATCCTGGCCGCGAACATGGAACGCAATCGCATCAGCGCGAACATCCAGAGCGAGGTGACCGACACGCTGCGCGCGGTGAGCGGCAAGACGGAATCCGGTTTGCGCATGCTGGACGAGGATCCATCCCCGGAACGCATCGCCAAGGCCTTCGAGGACATCGCCGCCGAGGGACGGGCCGCGCTCAAACATATGCGACAGCTGCTGGGCGTGCTGCGCGAGACCGGGTTCAGCGACGATCGTGCGAACGTCGCGGCCATGACGATGCCGCTCTCCCCCGCGGCGCCGATGGACCGTCAGCGGCTCGGATCGAAGAGCCCGCACGGTACGCGGGAAACGCCGACCGGGGAATCCACGGACCGGGACGCGGACTAATGCAGAGCGAACGGCGGACTGAGAATCAGGGAACAATCAGGGTGTTCCCCCATCGTCGCCCACGGGGAAATCGCTAAGGTGGATGTGTGAGCGAAAACAGGAAGAGCATTCGCGTCGGCATCGCCGACGATCAGGAATTGGTACGCGCCGGATTCGTCATGGTGATCGGATCCCAATCCGACCTGGAGGTCGTCGGTCAGGCCGCGGACGGCAATCAGGCCGTGGAGCTGGCCGAACGACTGCATCCGGACGTGATGCTGATGGACGTGCGCATGCCCGGCATGGACGGCATCGAGGCGACGAAGCGCATCACGGCGTCGAAGGAGAACCCGACCCGCGTCATCATCCTCACCACGTTCGATCTGGACGAATACGTGATGGCGGCGATCAACGCGGGAGCCTCCGGGTTCCTGCTCAAGGACACGGAGCCCGAAACCCTGCTCGGTTCGATCCGCACGGTGTATCAGGGCAATGCGATCATCGCACCCTCGGCCACGAAGCGGCTGATCGAGAAGATGAGCGGAGCCGCCGGCAACGGTGCCGTCGGCGTCGCATCCCCGTCCGCGGCGGGCGGAGACGGCGGTCAGCCGGCGTACACCGATCCCGAACTGGAGCTGCTCACCGAACGCGAGCGCGAGGTGCTGGTGGAGATCGCACACGGACTGTCCAATCAGGAGATCGCCGACCGCCTGTTCATCAGCCTGCCGACGGTGAAGACCCATGTGGCGCATATTCTGGCGAAGATCAACGCCCGCGACCGTGTGCAGGCCGTGGTGTTCGCCTACGAGAACCATCTGGTGTGACGGATGTCCGATCGGCGGCCGACGGGTGACTGACCGACGACCGCCGTACCGAGATGACATGAGATGACATGAATGGCGCCGGCCCGTGATCGACTGATCAACGGACCGGCGCCATTCGCATGCGTAGACTTCGGCGTTCGGCGCCCTACGCTTCGGCGAGCGCCTCGACCGGCGGCGTAGACACCGCTCGTCTGGCGGGCAGGACGCTGGCGGCCAGCGCGGCAAGCACTCCCGCGAGGAGGATCATCGCGTACATGCCCCAGTTGATCGGATACTGCACGGCGCCGAAACCGGAGAAGACGATGGCGGAGCCGATCCATCCGAACAGCGTGCCGACGATCAGACCGGCCACGCCGCTGCCCAGCGAGATCAGCAGGGCCTCCACGGCAAGCGAGCCGCGGAGCTGGCCGCGGGTCATGCCGATGGCGCGCAGGGTCGCCGATTCGCGGGTGCGTTCGATCACCGACAGCGACAGGGTGTTGGCCACGCCGATCAGCGCGATGACCACGGCCACGGCGAGCAGGGCGACGAGGATCATCATCGCCATGTCGATCATCCGCTCCCATTGCACGCGCTCGGCGACGGACCCGGTGACCTGGACGCCGGTCTTGTCGCTGACGGCGTCCTGCACGGCGGAGAACAGGTCGGCCGGGGTGACGCTGCCGTCGGCTTTCACCCAGATCTGGTTGGTGACGGCCACGCCGGATCGGTCGAGCACGGCGGGATCCACCAGTGCGGTGCCGGCGTAGTTCGAATCGAAGTGGAAGTCGGCGAGGTGGGCGGTGAGCGGCATCGTCGCTGTCGTCCTCATGGCGCCGTCACCGTTCGTGGTGCCGAAGGCGACGTTCACGGTACTGCCGTCGACGACCGGATTGGTCTGGCCGGCCATGGTGCGCATCATGACGATGCCGTTCGCGTCGAGGTCGAAGCCGCTGCCGGAAGCGTTGAGAACCTGGTTCTTCTGGTCCCGGGTGATGCCGACCACTTCCACGATCACCTTGTCGGAGCCCTTGGACGCGGAAGCATTGCCCGCGGAGACATTGCCCGCGGATTTCGGACGGTCCCACTGCGCCAACGCCGTGCCGACGAGCTGCGCGGATCGTACGCCCTTCACCTTGGCGACGCGGTCGACGACGGTCCGGTCGAGTCCGGGGCCGGTGACCTGCAGATCGACGCTGTACCGGGAGTCGAGGGCGGTGGCGGCGGTGGCCTTGGCGCTGGCGGCGCCGGTGCCGATGCAGGCCACGAGGGTGACGCCGATCAGCAGCGCGGTGCCGGTGGCGGCCACTCTGCGCGGGTTCTTGCCGATGTTGGCGGCGGCGATGGTCGATGCGGGACCGCAACGGCCGATGAGCCGGCCGAACAGGTTGAGCACGGCGGGCAGCCATCGGATCGCGGACAGCAGCAGACCCAAGAAGGTCAATGCCCCGCCCGCCATGGCGATGGTCAGGATCGTGGCGCCGGTGTCGATCATCGCATCGGCGTCATGGTCCAGCTGCCAGTTCTGCCAGACGGCGAACGCCGACAAGGCGATACCGACGAGGATCATGATCAGGCTGATCGCCAGACGCAGACGTCCGGCCCGTTTCGTGTCATTCGCCTCGATGGGCCGAAGCGCCTCGAGCGGCGAGACCCTGGTGGTCAGGCGGGCCGATCCGAGGGAGGCGAGCATGGTGACGGCCACGCCGAACAGGATCGGCACCCAGAACACCTCGGGCGTGGGGACCACGGCGAATCGGATGCCCTGCATGGTCACGCCGAAGGCCTGCAGGGCGCCCATCACGGCGAATGCGAGCCCCACGCCGAGCAGCGAGGCGATCAGTCCCAGCAGGGCGGCCTCGGTGAGCACCGACCGGTACAGCTGGCCCTTCTGGGCGCCGATGGTGCGCAGCAGGGCGAGGGTACGGCGACGCTGCGCCACCAGTACCTGGAAGGTGTTGCCGATCACCAGCGCGGCCACGAACATGGACAGTGCGCCGAAGGCGAGCATGAACGAGGTGATGATGCTGGTGTCGTTGCTGTTGAGCTGCTTCATCTGCTGGTCGGCGAACTCGTTAACGCTCATCGTCTTCATTCTGGCGGGCAGCGCCCGGTCGATGGCGTCGATCACCTGCTGGTCGGTGGTGCCGGCAGATGGCTCGACCAGCAGATACAGGACGTTCGCCGGCACCCGGTCGTATCCGTCGGCTCCCGTGCCGTACAGCACGGAGAAGTCCCGCTCGCTCAGCGTGCCCGCTCCCCCGTAGGCGGAGAACGCGCCGTTGGGGTCGTCGGACAGTCCGACCACCTTCTCCTTCACCGTGCCGACCGACGACGATCCGGCGTAGACGGGGGAATTGTCGACGGTGACGGAGTCGCCCACCTTCACGGCGAGACGCTTCGCCATATCCGCGGGGATGACGATCTCCCCGTCGTGCCGCGGCCAGGAGCCCTCGGTGAGCGAGACCGGCATCACGACCGCATTGTCGGCGGCAGGGAAGGCGAACGTGGTGGAATGGCTGCCGCCGTGACTGACCTGCACCGGCAGTCCGGTGTCCACGCGCAGACCCTTGACGCCGTCGATGCGGGAAAGCGCGTCGGCCCGGTAGTCGCCGACGGTGTGCATCGACGTGTAGTCCGCGCCATCGTCGGGGCTGACGGCGTAGTTCGCACCGCCGAAGCTCGCCGTGAGCATGTGCCGCATCGAATAGTTGAGGGTATTGCCGAACAGGAACGTGCAGGAGATGAACAGCGTGCCGATCAGCACGGCGATGCCAGCCGGAATCAGCATCTTCGCGCTGCGTTTCATGAGTTGGATGGTGACTGAAAGCATGATGGTCCTTATGCAGGGTGAATGGACCCGCAACTGATGCGGGGGGGGGCTGGTGTGAAACGGTCGTGCTCAGCGCACGGGGTACGGCGACTCGGCCGTCATGTCGACGAGGGACGTGGCCCGCTGGCGTTCCCGCATCAGCAGGTCGTTCATGCGTTCGGGATCGGGATTCGGCTCGTCGGCCACGATCCTGCCGTCGGCGAAGACGATGGCACGGTCGGCGTACGAGGCCGCCACGGCGTCATGCGTAACCATGATGATGGTCTGGCCCAGCTCCCGCACCGACCGTTTGAGAAAATCCAGGACCTCGGCGCTGGAGACGGAATCGAGGTTGCCGGTGGGTTCGTCGGCGAACACCAGATTCGGCCGGGTGATCAGCGCGCGGGCGATCGCCACGCGCTGCTGCTGGCCGCCGGACAGCTCGTTGGGCCGATGGTTCATACGCTCCTCAAGGCCCAGCGTGCGCACCAGCGTGCGCAGCCATGCGCGGTCCGGCTTGGCCCCGGCCAACGTCAGGGGCATGAGGATGTTCTGCTCGGCGGTGAACATGGGCAGCAGATTGAAGCTCTGGAAGATGAATCCGATCTTCCGACGGCGCAGCAGGGTGAGCTGCCGGTCGTTCATCTCGGTCAGATCGGTGCCGTCGAGCAGGATATGGCCGCTCGTGGCGGTATCCAGCCCGGCCATCGTATGCATAAGAGTGGATTTGCCCGAACCGGACGGACCCATGATGGCGGTGAACCGCCCCCTTTCGAAACTCACGTCCACCCCGCGCAGCGCGTGGACCACGTTCTCCCCCTCGCCGTAGTCCTTCACCAGATCGATGGCTTCGATGGCCACGGATCTGCCCGGCGCGTATCGCGAAGTCGGCGGGGCCGGTACGGAATCCGGGGTCGGTACCGAATTCGATGCGGGATCGTGACCGGCACCGCGGGTATGCCGTCCCCGCTCCGTCTCCCCGAGCTCCCCTCGGCCCGCTCCCCCGTGGTTCATACCTGCCGCGACCGCCATGTGCCTGCCCATGCGTTTCCTCTCCTTGGTCTCGTTTCCCCGGTCCTTCACCGGGCGATGTTGACACCAACGATACGGAAATCCGGATCGGCTCCCCATCGTGCGCAGGGGTGAAACGACAAGGCGGACGCGAGGGGAGATCATCCCTCGGGATGACCCTTGGTCCCACCGCATCCGCCTTCCGGATGGTGACTCCGCTCACATATGATCGGTCACACGGTCACATGCTGCCGATCGTATGGTCACACGTTGCCGCGGGCCTTCTGATCGGCCCACGACTGCGACTGCACGTAGGTGACCGGATCGGCGCTGATGCGACCCTCGTCACTGTGCAGCGCATCGATGGCGGTCAGCTCGGCCTCGGTCAGATCGAATCCAGCGCTGGCGAGATTCTGCCGCATACGCTCCACATGCTTAGACTTCGGGATCACGATCCTTCCCTCCTGCGTATGCCACCGCAGCACCACCTGGGCGGGGGTCACCCCGTGTGCCTCGGCCGCGTCCAGCACGGGCTGCGCGTTCATGTCGGAACCATGGCCGAGCGGACTATACGCCTCCACGGCGATGCCGTGCTCGGCGCAGTAGCGCAGGGTGTCGGGACGGGAGAACCGGGGATGGACCTCGATCTGGTTCACCGCCGGGGTCTCCCCCGAATCCTCGATCAGCGCCTCGATGTGTTCGGGAAGGAAGTTGCTGACCGCGGGAACGCGGACCAGTCCCTCGTCACGCAGACGGAGCAGCGAACGCCAGGTCTCCCGATACTTGTCGATGCGGGGCATCGGCCAGTGGATCAGATACATGTCGATCGCGTCCACGCCCAGCTTGCGCAACGACTCCTCGAACGCGAACCGGGAGGCGTCATACCCCTGATCGCAGTTGCGCAGCTTGGTGGTGACGAACATCTTCCCCGCCATGCCCGTGGCCTTGAGCGCCGCGCCGACGCCTTCCTCGTTGTAGTAGGCCGCCGCGGTGTCGATGTGCCGGTAGCCGATCTCCAAGGCCTCCTCCACGGCCCTCTGGGTGTCCTGGGCGGGAATCTGGAACGTTCCGAATCCGATCTGGGGTATCACCGTATGCGCGGCGTCGTGCAGGGTCAGTTCGGGAGAACGAATCCCGTCCCGTTCGATGTCATCGACCATGTCAGCATCCTTTCGCTTGACGATGTTGAATGTCGGTTCCAAGGGTAGTTCGGACGCATGATTTCCCCGGCATTCCAACGGATACGGTAAGCTGTTCAGCGTATTGAACGCGGGTATTCCCCGAAATCAAGGAAAACGAGGTTGTCACCGGATGGCATTGAACAAGGCCCAGATCAAGCAGTTGCGTACCTTGGGCATGCAGCTCAACCCCCTGATCATGATCGGCAAGAACGATATCACCGACACGTTGGTCAAGCAGGCCGACGAGACCATCGAAAAGCGTGAGATCATCAAATGCGCCGTGCAGGACGGTTCCGGACTCACCGCCAAGGAAGCCGGAGCACAGCTTGCCGAGCAACTGCACGCCGAACTGGTGCAGGTGATCGGTAACCGATTCGTCCTCTACCGTGAGACCAGCCGCGACGACGTGAAGAAGATCCGTCTGGTCCGATAATCAACGGACAGCGGACGGTGGTTTATCTGGGGCATGCGTTCCTGTTGGGGGTCGGGGCGGCATGCGGCTCCCGACACACTCATGGCCGTTCGGCCCCGCTCCGGCGTGTGATGGCGGAGCCTATCACA
>NZ_PEBK01000005.1:255157-277040 GCF_002802905.1 Bifidobacterium simiarum | reverse complement strand
AACCACCACTAGGAGGCCACCCGCCGTGCCGGGCAACGAATGAACAACTTACACGCCACCAACCCAAAACGCAAACCAAGAAGAGCGCGACAACCCGGAACCCCCACGCGCGCAAGGGCTCTGCCGGCGTGTCGCGAAACCACTCGAAGAGCCCAGCACCGGGCCCGGAACCGCAACCGACACCCAGCATAACCCGCACACGTTGCCGCCACGGAACGAGCGTCCACATACTCGACGGACATGCGGGAACGTTCACCCCACCGACACCGAAACGACACCACCAGGAGCCGAGCACGCATTCGCCCGACCACCCCCACCCGACTGACGCCGGGAGCCCCCGCCGGCGGGGGCTGGACGCCGGCAGGCGGACTGGGGGTGGTCAAACACGCTTCGCCCTGCCAACCCCAGTCGGCTCCGCCGCCAGCCCCCGCCAGCGGGGGCGACGTATGCCCCTTACTGGCGTACCGTCGGACGAAATCAGGGGGCAATCAGGGCAAACCCTGATGGCGCAATCCTCTGCCGTTCCCTACTGTGGAAGCCATGAGACTATTAGGCAATATTCTGTGGCTGGTACTCGGCGGACTGATGATCGCCTTCGGATGGGCGATCGTCGGACTGGTGCTGTGTCTGACGATCATCGGCATCCCGCTGGGCATCCAGTCGTTCAAGATGGCGGCGCTGACGCTCACCCCGTTCGGCAAAACCGTGGTATACGAGGGCGGCGTCGGCTCCACGATCGTCAACCTCGTCTGGGTGCTGCTGGTCGGATGGTGGATGGCACTGGGCTATGTGGTCGCCGGATTGGCGAACTGCATCACGATCATCGGCATCCCGTTCGGCATCCAGTCGTTCAAAATGGCCAAGCTCGCGCTGTGGCCGTTCGGCGCGCAGATCCGCGAACTGTACTAGCCGATGCACTAGCCGACCCGAGCCGACCCACGCAGCCCGAGCCGACCGACTAAGCGTAACCCGGCCGACTACACGCCAACCAACCGACTAGGCGAACACCGCGTTGGCCGCGGCCAGTCCCTCGGTGACGTCCACCGGGTGTCCCAGATCGATCATGGCCGATCCGAGCACGCCCAACGCGGCGACCACCTTCTGCGCCGACGCGGTGTACCCCATATGGCCGATGCGGATCAGTCGGCCGGCCTCCTCACCGAGGCCTCCCGAAACATGCAGTCCGTATCGCTCGTCCATCAGGCCGCGCAGCCGCCCGTCCTCAACATCGTCCGGCAGTCGGATGGCCGTCACCGAATTCGCCATATGCTCATCGGCATCGACCCACAGGTCGAGCCCCATCGCCCGCACGCCGGCGCGCATGGCCCGTGCCGCCCGTTCGTGACGCCGCACGGTCTCATCCACACCGCCCTCGTCGTCGATGATGTCGAGGGCCGCCTTGAGCCCGTAGATCGCTGAGATCGGCGGGGTATACGGCACGTAGTCGTGGTCCACCCACTGCCGCCACGGCAGGAAACTCAGATAGGAGCGTTCGTACCGACCGGTGTCGTGCGTCACCCGCTCGGCCCGCTCCCATGCCCGGTCGCTGACCGCCACTAGGGACATGCCCGGCGTCGATCCCAGACATTTCTGCGTGCCGGTGACGACGACGTCGCATCCCCAGTCATCGAACCGCACGGTCGAACCGCCGACGCCGGATACCGAATCGACGATGGTCAGCACGCCGCGTCGACGGCATTCCCGGCAGATCTCCTCCATCGGGTTCTCGGAGGCCGACGGGGTTTCGGAATGCACGAACGCCAGCACCTTCGCCTCCGGATGCCGGTCAAGGGCCTGTCGAACCGACGAGATGGATACCGAGGTGTCGTACGGCACCGTCACGTCGACCACGTCCCCGCCGTACCCGCGCAACACCTTCGCATATCCGGCCCCGTAGTATCCGGATGCCAGATTGATGCACACATCCCCCGGCTCCACCAGATTGGCGGCGGCCATCTCCAGACCGAGAATGGACTCGCCCTCCACCGGCAGCACGCGGTTCGCGGTCTTGAACAGCTTCGACAGGTCATCGCTGACCGAGAGCATGAGCTCGACGAACTCGTCGGTGCGGTGATGCACCATCTGCCATCCCATGGCCTCAAGCACCCGGGGGTATATGCTGCATGGGCCCGAAGCCATCATCAGTTCGGGGATGCGGGGATGAAACGAAGACGGCATGACGGCGGTCCTTTCTGCACTCCTGACGAGTCGTTCGACTCCGAGTCGTTCGGCGGGCGCGGCGATCCCGCTTCGACGGGCGTGCCGCCGCGCACCGACCCGCCACCAGTGTAGGACGGATACGCTACCCGGGACTACTCGGAATCACCCGATTGCCAGGAACCGCCCGATTGCCCGGGACTACTCGGAGGCCACGGCGTCCAGCACCGGCTTTTTCAGGGCACGGGATGCGGGAGACACGCTGGCGAGCAGGCCGACCACAATGGCGACCAGCAGGAACAGCCCGAGCTGATCCCACGGGATGCTCAGCGTCTCAAGGCCGTCCGACTCGTATACCTTGCGGATCACCGCGCCGGCGGCCACACCGACGACGAGACCGAGCACCGTACCGAACACGGCGATGATCGCCGCTTCGATGGCGAGCATGCCGCGGATCTGGGCCCGCGACGTGCCGATGGCCCGCAGCATGCCGATCTCCCTGGTGCGTTCGGATACGGAAAGCGCCAGGGTGTTCACGATGCCGAAGACCGCAATCACGATGGACAGCGCCAGCAGGGCGTAGAGAATCAGGAGGATCTGATCGACCATCGAGCTCATGGTGGACTTGTATTCCTCGTGGTTCATCACGGACACCGTGTAGTACGGCTTCACCACCTTGCGCAGCCGCTGCTGCAGGGCATTCCGGTCCACGCCCGGCTTGGCCACGACGTACATCTGGACGGTGAACAGGGTCTGCTTCGTGCCGAGCCGGTCGCCCAGATCGTCGCCGACCATCACGCAGCTGCGATAGACGTTGTTGGTGATGATCGCCCCGACCTTCACCCGTTCGGTGGTCGTCTCGGTCCTGGTCCGGATCAGCGTCGTCGGATCCACCTGCTTGGCCTGTTCCATGCGGGTCTGGGCCTCCTGGACCCTGCCCTGCGCCATCAATGTCTGGACCTCGGTCTGGACCTTGGCCTGATACTCCTGCTGCGCCTTGGCCGTGGCCGCCTGATCGATCAGGGTTTTCTTCGCGCTGACCGTCACGGTGTCGCCGACCTGCCATCTGCGATCGTTGGCCACGTCCTCGCCCACCACGAGGTCCCCGTTCTTCAGGGACGCCGTGGGGTCGCCGGCCTTCGTGACGGGGGCGAACACGTCGGTGAACAGCGTGGGCTGTACCGCGAGGGTCATGCCGTTGACGCGGTCGCCGTCGTATTTGACGCCGATGACCAGCCGGTTCGCGGCGGTGGATTTGACGCCGGAGACCGTCTTGAGATCACGGACGGCACCTTCCGGCAGCTGGCCGGATGAGGCCGACAGGACGGCGTAGTCCGCCTTCAGCCCGGTGTCCACGATGCCGGCGACGGAGGCCTTGGCCGAGGACGCGACCACGCCGAGGCATGACACGATGGCGACGCCGACGAACAGGGCCGCCGCCGTATTGGCGGTACGGCGTCTGGATCGGGAGAGATTGCGTCGGGCGAGGGTGCCGGTGACGCGGAAGATCTTCGACGGCAGCCATCCGAGGACCGTCCCCGCCACCGACACCAGCGACGGGCCCATGACGATCACGCCGACGACGAGCAGGGCCGCGCCGGCGCCCAGCGGCCAGCCGATGGCGATGCCGTTCAGACCGGCCCAGGGCGTCGGCCCGCTGCCGTCCGCGTCGGCCAGCGCCACGGTGAACAGCCACGACGCCACGCCGAGCAGACACATCACCGACCCCAGCACGCCGCGCAGCAGCACCGGCTTCTCGGGATTGACGGTTTCGTTCATCGCCTGGATCGGCGGGGCGAGGGCCGCGCGACGGGCGGGCAGCGACGCGCCCACGAACGTGACGATCATGCCGACGACGAGGCCGACCAGCATGTCGATGACGGTGGGGTTCGCCGATCCGCTGAGCGGCGTGCCCATGCGCTCCATGCCGAACACGATGAGCCGGACGACGCCCCACCCCAAGGCGATGCCGCCGAGCGAACCGACCAGGCCAAGGATGACGGCCTGCACGATCACCGTGGAGAACACCTGCCCCGGCGAGGCGCCGACCGATCGTAGCAGCGCGTACCCACGCATGGATTCCCGCACGATCATCGAGAACGTATTGGCGATGATGAACGAGCCGACGAACAGGGCGATCACCGCGAAGATGAGGATCAGCGGCTGGATGAAGCCGAGCATGTCCTTGGTGGCCTTGGCGTTGTCGTCGCGCATCTGGTCGCCGGTGATGGCGTGGGCCTTCGCGCTGGCAGGCAGACGGTCGTTGATGGCGTCGGCGAGCGCCCGCTGCTGGTCGGCGTCGAGGGGCGCCCCGCGGTTGCCGCTGCCGTATACGCCGATGGATTGGGTCTTGCCGCTCTCCCCCGTCGTCCGTTCGACGGTTTGCCGGGCCACGTCGGGGTCGATCTGCAATAGGATCGCCCCGGCCTGGCTGCTGGAGGTGCGGAAGATGCCGGTCACCTTCACGTCGCGCGGGCCTTCGGGGTAGACGAGTTTGGTGGTGTCCCCGACGGTCAGTCCGGATCGTTGGGCGGTCTGTTCGTCGATGGCCACCTCGTGTTCGCCGGTGGCGTAGGTGCCCTTGACGAAGGTGGCCGATCGCCACGGCGCGGCCTTGGAAAAGCCGATGGCGATGGTCGGGGCGCCCATGGTCGAGACCGCGTCGCCGTTCTCGCCGACCAGGACCATGCCGCTGGACACGGAGTAGACGACCGTGGCGGTCCGTACGCCGTCGACCTGCCTGATCGTGTCGGTCAGGTCCGTGTCGATGTCGTTGTACGTGGTTGTGGAGGAGGTCGCGACTGTGTCATCGTCCTTGACTTCCTCGGAGCCGCGGACGTAGACGTCATGGTCGGCGTTCGACGCCATCATTTCGTCGACCTGGTTGTTGAGCATTTCACGGAAGCAGAACGAGCCGACGACGAACGAGACGCCGAGCATGATGGCGATGATCGACATGGCGAATCGTCCCAGATGGGCGCGGGCCTCCCGCAGTCCGATGCGGATCATGATTCGACCCCGCCGCGTTCGTTCCCGTGTTCGTCGTATTCGTCCCCATGTGCGTTCCCGTTTGCGTTCCCGTCGTCGGCGAACACCTCGAGGATCTGTTCGTACGTGGGGTGGCTCATGTCCCGGGTGATGCGTCCGTCGGCGAGCACCAGTACGCGGTCCGCGTAGGAGGCCGCCCGTGGGTCATGGGTCACCATCACGATCGACTGGCCGTAGTCGCGCACCGAATCGCGCAGGAAGCCGAGCACCTCCCGGCTGGATCGCGAGTCGAGGTTGCCGGTTGGTTCGTCGGCGAAGATCACGCTGGGCCTGGCCATCAGCGCCCT
The DNA here is from genome assembly GCF_002802905.1 of Bifidobacterium simiarum. Taxonomy (GTDB): domain Bacteria; phylum Actinomycetota; class Actinomycetes; order Actinomycetales; family Bifidobacteriaceae; genus Galliscardovia; species Galliscardovia simiarum. Next base: position 271,548 of record NZ_PEBK01000005.1, on the reverse strand, counting down.
CGCGCAGGCCACGCGCTGCTGCTGTCCGCCGGAGAGCTGGCTGGGTCGGTGGGTGAGACGGCTTTCCAGCCCCACCACATGCACCATCTGGTCGAACCATGCGCGGTCTATCGGCCGGCGGGCGATCTGCAACGGCAGCAGGATGTTCTCCTCGGCGCTCAGCGTGGGCACGAGGTTGAAGCTCTGGAAGATGAAGCCGATCTGTTCGCGGCGCAGGCGGGTCAGCTGGCGCTGGTTCATCGAGGAGACTTCGAGCCCCTCCACGATCACCGTGCCGGACGTGGGCGTGTCCAGTCCGGCCATGCAGTGCATCAGCGTGGATTTGCCGGAGCCCGACGGTCCCATGATGGCCGTCATCTGGCCGCGCATGAACGACACGTTGACGTGGTCGAGCGCCGTGACCACGGCGTCCTTGTCGCCGTAGGTCTTGGTCAGGTCGATGGCTCTGGCGACCACGGCGGGGTCGGTCTGCGTCGGGGTTCCCGTCGCCGCACGGACCGGGGTTGGAACCGACGGGGCCGGGGCCTGGGGCGTCGGGGCCAATGCCGACTTCGCCGATGCGCTCACCGTCGACGTATTCACCGTTGATGCATTCACCGTCGATGTCGCGGTCCGGGATGTCGCGGTCCGGCCGCGCCGCGGTGTATCCCTCCCCTGCTGCTCGCGGACCGCCTTCGCCGTATGCCTGCCCATGTCGCTTCCCCTTCCGAAGACCGGTTGCCTAGTACGACATGCTACTTCACATGCCGGATCCCAAGGCGGCCACCGCATACAATGAGTCAGTGGAAAGGCTACCGGATGACGACTGTGACGACGGCTCAGGTCAGGCGGCGTAACCGCGATCGGGTGCTCGAGGAGATCTACCGGCATGACGGCGTCTCCAAACGCGATCTCGCGCGAACGCTGGACATGAGCCTGCCCACCATCACGCAGAATCTCGGGGATCTCGAGAGCGAGGGGTTCGTCATTCGCCGGGGGTTCTCGCACTCCACCGGAGGCCGCAAACCCCAGATCTATTCGTTCAACGAACGCGTCAGGCTGGCGGTCGGCGTGCATATGACCGCCAGAGGGGTGGTCGTCTGCGCGGTAGATCTGCGCGGCAACTGCGTCAAGCGGGCCAGCGGCCGGCTTCCGTATGCGCACAGGGACGCCTACTATCATCGCGTCTGCCAGTTCGTCAACCAGTTCATCGATTCGCTCGTCAAAGCCCTTCCCCCTTCAGACGTATCGCCGATACTGGGCGTGGCGTTCTGCATGCAGGGCATCATCTCGAAGGACGGCCGCCGGGTCGTCTTCGGCAAGGTGCTGGGCAACGAGGGGCTGACCGTGGAGACCTTCGGCCGGGAGATCAGCCGCCCATGCGTTCTGGTCCATGACTCCGCTGCGTCGGCAATGGAGGAGATCTGGCGGCGTCCCGACATCGGGGACGCGCTGTGCCTGTATCTGGAGGATTATCTGGGCGGCGCGGTGATCATCGACGGACGTCTTCATCAGGGGGCCGGGATGCGCAACGGCACGGTGGAGCATATGACGCTCGTCCCCGATGGCAGACGATGCTACTGCGGCAAGCTGGGATGTCTGGACGCCTACTGTTCGGCGAGGTCGCTCGTCGAGGGCCGCGACGAGACGCTGAAGGAGTTCTTCAATCAGGTCAGGGACGACGAGTACACGCATCGACGCATCTTCCACCAGTATCTCGATCATCTCGCGCTGGCCGTCAAGAACATGCGCACGGTGCTCAACTGCGACGTCGTGATCGGCGGACACGTCGGCCAGTACCTGACCATGGACGATCTGGCGGATCTGAAACTGCGCATGCAGGCGTTGGAGTCCTTCGACGACATGGACTTCCGCGTGCGCAAAAGCGTCTGCCAGCATGATCAGGCCGCCATCGGAGCGGCGTTGACGTTCGTCCGCGACTATGTGGATGAGATCTGCGGCCACGAGAACCGATGAACGAGAAAAGCGCGGGACGGCGGGCAATGCCCGTTCGTCCCGCGCCGCTGATGTGCGATGGTAAGCTTCCCCCACCGATCCCGATCGATATGGACCTACGCCGGCACGCTCCCCCTGAACGCCGGTGCAGGTCCGGATCGATCGGTCGGATCATCGGATCACATGATCGGTCAGATCAAACAATCGGTCAGGCCGGATGATCGGCCGCTCCGGACGTTCCGCCGACGTCGGCCGACGGAATCCAACGGACCGAACCGATCACTCGGTCATTCGGCTCACTTGGCGAGGCCGGACTCGCGCAGGGCCTCGAAGCCGCCCTTGAGGTCGTCGAGGATGTCCTCGATGTTCTCGGTGCCGATGGACAGGCGGATGGTGCCCTGGTGGATGCCCTGATCCTCGAGCTCCTCCAGCGTCTCCTGGGAGTGGGTGGTGGAGGCCGGGTGGATCACGAGGGACTTCACGTCGGCGACGTTGGCCAGCAGGCTGAACAGGTGCAGGTTGTTGATGAACACGCGTGCCGCATCCTTGCCGCCCTTGATGTCGAAGGTGAAGATGGAGCCGGCGCCGTTCGGGAAGTACTTCTTGTACAGCTCGTGGTCGCGACGTCCCTCGATGGCCGGGTGGGAGACGGACTCCACCTCGGGCACGGTCTGCAGGTACTCGACGACCTTCAGGGCGTTCTGCACATGGCGCTCGACGCGCAGGGAGAGGGTTTCGGTGCCCTGCAGGAGCAGGAACGCGGCGAACGGGGACAGCGTGGCGCCGGTGTCGCGCAGCAGGATGGCACGGATGCGGGTCACGAACGCGGCGCCGCCCAGGGCCTCGTAGAAGTTCAGGCCGTGGTAGGACGGATCCGGCTCGGTGAGGGTCGGGAACTTGCCCGGGACCTCGGCCCAGTTGAACTTGCCGCCCTCGACGACGACGCCGCCCAGCGTGGTGCCGTGGCCGCCGATGAACTTGGTGGCGGACTCAACGACCACGTCGGCGCCGTGCTCCAGCGGACGGAACAGGTACGGGGTGGCGAAGGTGTTGTCGACGATGACCGGCAGATGATGCTTGTGGGCGATCTCGGAGATGGCCTCGAAGTCGGGCAGGTCGGCGTTCGGGTTGCCGAAGGTCTCGAAGTAGACGAGCTTGGTGTTCTCCTGAATGGCGTCCTCGAAGTTCTGCGGGACCTCGGGGTCGACGAAGGTGGTGGTGATGCCGTCGCGCGGCAGGGTGTGCTTGAGCAGGTTGAAGGTGCCGCCGTAGATGTTCTTGGAGGAGACGATGTGGTCTCCGGACTGGGTGATGTTGCGCACGGCGTACTCGACGGCCGCGGCGCCCGAGGCGACCGCGATGCCGGCGGTGCCGCCTTCGAGGGCGGCGATGCGGTCCTCGAACACGCCCTGGGTGGAGTTGGTCAGACGGCCGTAGATGTTGCCCGGATCCTGCAGTCCGAAGCGGGCCTCGGCGTGGTCGAAGTCATGGAAGACGTAGGAGGTGGTGGCGTAGATCGGCACTGCGCGGGAATCGGTGGCCGGATCGGCCTGCTCCTGACCGACGTGCAGCTGCAGGGTCTCGAAGCGGTAGTTCTTGTTCTTCTCAGCCATGGTGGTGTGCTCCTTGGATCGTGGTGTGGTTACTGTCGTTGCCTTCGCTCGGTGAGGTTCCGGAGGATTCCCGGACCGTCGTCCTTGCGTTGATGGTTATGACCATATGCGCCCGAAGGCCCCTGATTCAAGCCGAAACGGGCTTTTCGCTATTACGGTTGCTTATAGCCTTTTAGCAGTCTCTTGCACGACAAAGGGTTGATAACGCGTTACACGGCCGTCCCAGCGGCAATCCGAAGGCCGGGACACGCCGAAACGAGCACGTCGGAGGCCGATATGCTGTGTTGCGTATGGGTATGCGACGGCGACCCGATGGACGACAGAAAGGCCGATGCCATGACCACCTTCGATGAGACCTCTTTCGACGATGACGTAACGCTGTTCGAGCGCGATCCGCGCTACATCCCCCGCGTGGCCGCCGTGCACGACATGTGCGGCTACGGCAAGTGCTCGCTGACCGCCGCGATCCCGATCCTTTCGGCGGCCGGCTGCGACGTGTGTCCGGTGCCCACCGCCCTGTTCAGCGCGCACACGATGTTCAAGGACTACACCTTCAACGACACCACCGCCATGCTGCCCGCCTATCTTGACGCCTGGCGCAAGGAGGGCGTGGAGCTCGACGGCGTGTACAGCGGCTTCCTCGGCTCCGCCGAGCAGGTGGCGCTGATCCAGCGGCTGTACCGCGAATATCCGAAGGCTCTTCGTCTGGTCGATCCGGTGATGGGCGACGGCGGCAGGATGTATCCCACCTACACCGAGGAGCTGTGCCGCGCCACCGCCGAACTGGCCCGTGGGGCGGACGTGCTGATGCCGAACCTGACCGAGGCCTCGCTGCTGACCGGCCGCGAATACCCCGGTCGGAACCTCAGCGAGGACGAGGCCCGCGACTGGCTGGACGCGCTGCTGGACCTCGGCGCCCGCAACGTGGTGCTCAAGGGCATCGACCGCGGCGACGGCATGCTGCGCAACTACGTGGCGAACGCCGAAACCGGCGGCGAGGGCGCGATCGAGCTGACGCATGAGAAGCTGCCGTACATGATCCACGGCACCGGTGACGCCTTCGCCTCGGCGCTGTGCGGCGCCGTGATGGCGGGTCTCGGCCTGGCCCGGTCCGCATACATCGCCGGGCAGTTCGTCCGCTCCGCCATGCGTCACACCCGCGATCAGCCGCATTTCGAGGAGCGCGGCGTGAGCTTCGAGCTCAGCCTCGGCGAGCTCACCGGTCTGGTCGATCAGGCGCGGTAGCCACGGCGACGGCGGGCAGGACAGCAACCGGCTACAGACCGACCGGCTACAGACCGACCGGCTACAGGCCGAACAGTCCCCAGAAGGCCATGACGGCCAGCGACAGCAGCGCCCCCACCACGACCAGCGCCGCCGTCAGCCAGTGTCCCGGCCCCACGATCGCAGGACCGGGAACGTCGCCGGATGGGCCTGCGTCATGTGGGTCTGCGCCGCGATCGGCGGCGTCGGTGCCGCGGCGGCGTAGCTCGTCCCGGCACCGGACGATGAGCCATGCGACGAACACCATGTTGCCCAGCGCGGCGATACGAAGCGCCGCCCAGCCGAAGGCGAGCAGGGCCGTCCGATCATGCAGCATCACGGCACTCCATCCGACGAAGCCCAGATAGACGTGCAGCATGAGGACGATCAGCGTGGGAACGGTGCCCGATACGACCAGCAATCGCGCCAGCCCCGCATCGAACCGGCCATGCCGCAATCGGAAACGCCGCGATCCGGCGCGCCGCGTATCTGAACCCCGTATGCCTGAACGCCGCGTGCCTGAACGCCGTGTACCGAACCGCTTGCCCACGGCGAGCGCGAGCGCCGCCACCGCCGCCAACAGCGGGGCGAGCACCGCGGCGACGGTCATGGCGCAGAGCAGTCCCAGCGAGCCGATCAGGCCGGAGGACGTCCACCGGGGAGCGGTGAATCGCTGGTCGGGCGTCACCCCGGCGATCCGGGCGGTGGCCCATCCGTCGGCCTTCGTGCCCGCGGCGACGGCGTTCACCCAATCATCCAGGGTGTGTGTGTATCCGTCGGCGAGCGGCAGTCCCGGGGTGAACAGTCCTTCGCCGGCCCTCATCTGATGGTTGGCTCGGAAGTATCGGACGGTCACGTTGTCGTTGCCGGACCGGTGCGCGGCGGCGATGATGGTTTCGGCTCCCTGTTCGATGGGCATGGCGGTGTCCAGCACCCCGTAGTTGACCAGGACGGGCATGGTGAGCGACGGCAGGTACCGTCGGGCGTCGAAGTCGCCGTATCGAAGATCGAACGGCGCGAAATCCATCGACATGAGCTTGGCGACGTTGTCGCTCACCTGGGCGGGCGCTCCGGCCCGTTGCAGATAGGCGCTGGCGGCCATGGCCATGAGCTGGCGTCCGGAGACCACGGGGGCCGAGGACAGGATGGCGAATCCGATATGCTCGTCGCGATCGGTCATCAACGTGGCGATCCAGGTGCCCTCCGATTCCGCGTACAGGCCGGTTCGGGCGGGGTCCACGCCGTGCCGGCTTCTCAGCAGCGTCAGCGCCCGTCCGTAGTCGTCGGCGAATCGGGCGTAGTCCCGGTGGATCCACGAGTAGTCGTCGAGCCGTTTCTCCGGGACCAGCGTGGTGATGCCGGCCGAGGCCATCGAGGAGGCGATATCCGCGAAATCGTGGGCGGAACCGGTGCCGGAACCGTGGATGAACAGGCACGCGGGCCGATCGGAGGGCGCGTTCACCGGCTCGCGCAGTACGGCCCGGATGCGGGCCCCGTCGCCCGTCGTGACGGTCAGGTTCACGGTGCGGACGCGATAGGCGCCTTCATGCACGGCTACCGGCCTGTTCGCCCTCACGGCGACGTCGGACGATCCCAGGGCGATGTGATCCTCGAACGGTTCGACCTTCCATGATGGTGCCATCGCCTGTCCAAGCAGGGCGAACACCACCAGCAGGACCAGTGTCGTCACTCCGATGGTCATCATCCTTCTCAGTTTGCGCACACCGTTCACGGTATGGCCGACCGCCGCAGCCCAGAGCGGACGACCGCACTTCTGCGCATGTTCTGCGCATGGACGGCACAATTTCGCCCCGGGACTGTTGATAACGGCATAATCGTCCACATTCGGCGCGAAACATGGTCAGTCCGTCCACATCCGACGCCGCGAAAACCCACGTTCGACCACATCGTCCGAAAACCGTGGCGCGGTCGGCGCGATGGTGGTGTAGTCGGAACCATGAACACACTCCAACAACTCACCCAGCAGATACATCGTCCGGATCTCACGTCACGGCAGCTCGGCAGCGTCGGCGAGGCCTACGCCTGCGCTTGGCTGGAATGCCGCGGATGGACGATCGTCGACCGCAATTGGCAGTCCCGATACGGCGAACTCGACATCGTGGCGCTCTCCCCCGCCCTGCAGCTGACGTTCGTGGAGGTCAAAACGAGGCGGACCGCCCATTTCGGCCCGCCTCAGGAGGCGGTGACCGCCCACAAGCGCATGACGATCAGGCGGGCCGCGGCGCAATGGCTGATGGAATACGGCAGGCATGTGCGCCACCGCGGCACGAGGTTCGACGTCATCGCGCTCAGCGTGGACGGCGGCGCCCGGGCCCCGCGGATCACCCATATTCCGGGGGCGCTGCAATGAGGATCGGCACGGCACTTTCCGTGGGGCTCGTCGGCCTCAAGGCGTTCACCATCTCCATGCAGGCGTACATCTCGCAGGGACTGCCGTATTTCTCGATCATCGGACTGCCCGACGCCTCGCTGTCCGAAGCCCGGGAACGGGTGCGCTCCGCATGCTCCTCCGCCGGATTCCATTGGCCGCAGACCCGGGTCACCGTCAATCTTTCCCCCGCGTCCCTGCCCAAACGAGGGGCGGGCCATGATCTGGCCATCGCCGCCAGCGTCCTGTGCGCCGGCGGGGCGATCCCCCATGACTGCCTGCAGGAGACCCTGGTGCTCGGCGAGCTCAAGCTCGACGGCACGGTGCTGCCGGTGACCGGCCTGCTGCCGATCCTGCTACACGCGCGGGCCAGCGGCATCTCACGGGCGTTCGTGCCCTACGCCAATATGGCGGAGGCCGCACTGGTGCCGGACATCGAGGTCACGCCGGTACGACACGTCGGCGAGCTCATCGAGCATATGGGCGGCAGGGCGAAGTACCGGATCGATCCCGATCACGGCGTGACGGCCGGGCACGGGACTCCTTCCCGGTCACCCGACGAGGCCGTGGAGGCCGACGGGGATCGGCCGGACATGAATCAGGTGATCGGTCAGGAACAGGCGAAATGGGCGCTGGAGGTGGCGGCCGCCGGCGGACACCACGTGATCATGGTGGGGCCGCCCGGCACGGGGAAGACCATGCTGGCCTCCCGCCTGCCCACGATCATGCCGCCGCTCAACGAACGCGAACAGCTGGAGGTGGCGTCCATCAGATCGCTGTGCGGCACGCTGCCCGCGTACGGCATCACCGAAGTGCCGCCGTACGAGGCTCCGCACCACACCGCCTCGGCGCCGTCCCTCGTGGGAGGCGGCAGCGGCGTCGCCGTACCGGGGGCGATCACCCGGGCGCATGGCGGCGTGCTGTTCATGGATGAGGCTCCGGAGTTCTCCACGAGGGCGCTACAGACCATCAGGGAGCCGCTGGAAACCGGATTCGTGTCCATCAGCCGGTCGAAGGCCACCACGCACTTCCCCGCACGATTCCAGCTGGTGATGGCGGCCAATCCGTGCCCGTGCGGATTCGGCTGGGGAAGCGGCGAACGATGCGTCTGCACAGCCAAGGACCGGACCCGGTACTGGAACCGTCTTTCGGGACCGATCCTCGATCGCATCGACATCCAGATCACGGTGCCTCCGGTGGCGGAATACGCGGGGGACGAATCGAAGCCGAGGGAATCAAGCGACCGGATCCGGCACCGGGTGATCGAGGCCCGGGCGGCGGCCGCGGAACGGTACCGCATGCACGGGTGGCATTGCAACGCCAAGGCCAGCGGCGAATGGCTGCGCGCGAATACCTCGCGCTCGGCGCTGACGCTGATCTCCCAGGCGCTGAAGAGCGAACGGCTTTCCCTGAGGGGCGCGGATCGTGCGCTGCGGCTGGCATGGACGCTTGCCGACGTGGCGGGACGGACCAGTCCCGATGACGGGGACGTGGCGGCGGGCATCGCACTGAGGACGAGACTGCGATGAACGGCGATGCCATGGCCAGAGCGGTGCTGACCTTCGCCACCGACGGACCGGACGCCCTGATGTACGCTCTGCTGAAGGGCGCGGAGAACGCCACGCAGGCGCTGACGCTGGTGCTCAGGTCGACGCTTGCCGAACCGCCGTGGTGGCTGGTCGGCGCCGATCGGGAGGGTTTTCCCGGTAACGACCGGATGCTGGAGCGCCTGTTCATCGTCGGCACGGCGAAATGGGGCCGACGGGTGGGGCCGAAGGAGCTGGAGAGTTTCCGGCACGCCCTGACCCGCTGGCGGGACCGGCTGCTGCGGCTGCCTCTGGGCGATTACGGGGCACTGGCCGGGATGATGACCCATGACGACGACCAGTGGATCATCACGCCGGAATCGCCCTGCTGGCCCCATCAGCTCACGGATCTGGCGATTCGCTCGGACTGGGCGCCGCCGCTGTGCCTATGGGGCATGGGTGATCCGTCCTCGCTGGTCAGCTGCGAGGCGCCCGTGGCCGTGGTCGGGTCCCGGGACGCCAACGACTACGGACGGTTCGTGGCCCGCAATGCGGGGCTTCATGCGGCGAGAGACGGGCATCTGCTGGTTTCAGGAGGGGCCATGGGCACCGATGCCGCGGCCCATTGGGGAGCGTTGGCGGCGCGACGGGAGCGTGAGAACGGCGACGATCCCGACCACGCCGGACGCACGGTGGCGGTGTTCGCCGGAGGTCTGGACCATCGAGGCCCGGCGCGCAACCTTCCCCTGTTCGACGCGATGCTGGCCGAACGCGGCGCCCTGGTTTCGGAGATGCCGCCCGGCACCATCCCCGAGGCCCGGCGCTTCCTGCTGCGCAACCGCATTATCGCCGCCCTGTCCGACGTGATCATCGTGGCGCAGGCCCGTCACCGATCCGGCGCGCTGAGCACCGCCACCTGGGCGGCCGAGATGAGCCGGAAAGTCTACGCCGCACCGGGCGACATCGACGAGCCGTTCAATACGGGATGCAACCGGCTGATCCACGAGGGCAAGGCGATCCTGCTGCATTCGGCCACGGATATCGGGGAATGCTGTCACCCTAGCCATCTGCCCTGCGAACCGGGCGGAGGGGACGAGCCAGTGGAACGGGACAAGGCGGCGGAACGGGACGTCAGGACCGCGGATCCGGCGCCGTCGACGACCGCGGCCGCCGGGGAATCGGACGGGGACGACCGCGGGGCGTCGATGGTGCTCACCGCCGTCCGCAGCTGCGCACGCCGCCACGTTCCGGCCACCGTGGACGAGATCATGCGGTATCTGTCGGCGAAGCCGGCCACGGCGACGGTGTCCGTCGGCGGACTGCACGCGCTGCTCGGTCTCATGGAGTCGCGGGGCATGATCCGCATGGGGGACGACGGCATCGTCCGCCTCCGGTCCGCGAGCGCCGCGCGCTAGCCGGCGTACGGGTCACAGGTCAGGCCATGTGGGACAATCGGGACTATGAGTCCGAAGCAGTTGGAAGAACAGTATGATGCCGTAATCGTCGGAGCCGGCGCCGCGGGGCTGTCGGCGGCCCTGGGGCTGCTGCGATCCCCCGCCTACGAGGAGATCGCCCAGCAGGGCGTCCAGCCGAGGATCCTGGTGATCTCGAAGCTGCAGCCGTTGCGTTCCCACACCGGGTCCGCGGAGGGCGGCATCGCGGCCAGTCTGGGCAATGTGGAGCATGATGACTGGCATTGGCATCTATTCGACACGATCAAGGGCAGCGACTGGCTCGCCGATCAGGACATGGTCGAGATTCTGGCCAGTCAGGCGCCCGCCACCGTGATCGGATTGGAGCATGACGGCGTGGCGTTCTCCCGCACGCAGGACGGCCATATCGCCCAGCGTCTGTTCGGAGGGCATACCGCCGAATTCGGCAAACAGCCGGTGCACCGCACCGCCTACGCCGCCGACCGCATCGGCCATCAGATCCTGCATTCCCTGTGGCAGCAGTGCGTCAAAGCGGGCGTGCAGTTCGCCGAGGAATGGTATGTCACCGATCTGGTGGTCGAGACGGGGGATGATGGAGAACAGCGTTCCCGCGGCGTGGTGGTGCTCGACACCCATTCCGGCAAGGTCCATGCGGTGAGGTCCCGCAACGTGCTACTGGCCACCGGCGGCGCCGGCAGGCTCTTCCATACCACGTCCAACTCCTGGGATCTGACGGGGGATGGCATGTCGCTGGCGCTTGAGGCCGGACTGCAGCTGGAGGACGTCGAATTCGTGCAGTTCCATCCCACGGGTCTGGCCCATACCGGCATCCTGCTGTCCGAGGCCGCCCGAGGCGAGGGCGGACGTCTGCTCAACGCCGACGGGGAGCATTTCATGGACCGCTATGCGCCGGGCCATGGCGATCTGGCGGCCCGCGACGTCGTCTCCCGTTCCATCATGGCCGAAGTGGATGCCGGCCGTGGCGTGGCCGATCCCAAGGACCCGGACGGGCCGAAGGACTGCGTGTGGCTTGATCTGCGGGCGCTGGGCCACGACGTGCTGGAGGGCCGGCTTCCGGAGGTGTGCGAAACGGTGCGCGACTATGCGGGACTGGATCCGGCGACCGATCTGATTCCGATCCGCCCCACCGCGCACTACACGATGGGAGGCATTCCCATCATGGCCGACGGCAACGTCTACGAGTGGGTCGACGGGGCCCGCAGAACGGTGGACGGCCTGTTCGCCGCCGGCGAGTGCTCGTGCGTCAGCGTGCATGGGGCGAACCGTCTGGGCGCCAACTCCCTGCTCGACGCCTGCCTGTTCGGCACCCGCGCGGGTCAGGCCGTGGCGTCGCGGATCGCCGCCGCCTATGCCGAGGCGCTCGGCGAGGGTCTTGATCCCACGGAATGCGACGACGACTCCCCCGCCGTCGACGAGGCCGCCGCGGCCCGGTCCGAGGACATCGCCTCGCTGCTCGCCGGAGCGGCCGTCTCCGATGGCGACGACGGGCAGGCCGCCGATATGGATGATGACAATCCGTATCGCGTGATGGCCGATCTCGGCGCCGTCATGGAACGGTACGCCGCCGTCCGCTGCGACCACGACGGCCTTACCGAGGCCCTGCGCGAGGTGTCCGGCACGCTGTCCGACCGCGCCGGGGCGCTGCATGCGCACAGCGACACCGCCGCCTACAATCAGGAGGTCACCGCCATTCTCGAGGCGCGTCATCTCGTGCGTCTGGCCAAGGCCGTGCTCACCGCCTCCGACGGACGCGAGGAGTCGCGCGGATCCCTGTATCGCCGTGATTTCCCGCAGCGCGACGACGAACGGTTCCTGGCGCATTCCATGATCGACGCCGATTCGATGCTCTCCTGGCAGCCGGTGGTCATCACCGCGTTCCCGCCCAAGGCTCGCGCCTACTGATCGATATCGACCGCTCTACTACACTGTGTGTGAGTACCGATGATTGAGGAGCTGCCCCCTATGACCACTGCCGATGCCAATCGCATGCTTGACGTGACGCTGAGAATCGCCCGTTTCACCCCGAAACCGGAGAAGGCCTCGCGTCGCCGCGGAGGCAGTCCTTTCGCGAAGAAGTCCCCGTTCGGCGATTCCGGCGCGTCGTCCCGTCCCGGGAGGGTCCGCGGCAAACGCTGGACCCAGGAGTACCGGGTCAGCGTACACGCCAACGATTCCGTACTGGACTGTCTGCTGATGATCAAGCGCGAGCAGGATCCGTCGCTGGCGTTCCGGTATTCGTGCGGCCATGGCATGTGCGGTTCCGACGCCGTGGCGATCAACGGCACGCCCACGCTGCTGTGCACGGCGAAGGTGCGCGACTGGGTGAAGCCCGATTCCCCCGACTTCACGGCGAACGAGGGGTTCCGTCCCACCGGCCAGCCCGTTGACGACGACGCCCAGGCCCTGGACCTCGATGCACTCGAACCGGGCACCGGTCTGGTCATCGATCTGGCCGCATTGCCCGGATTCCCCACGCAGCGCGACCTGATCGCCGACGTGGATCCCATGCTCGACCAGATCCGTCGCCTGCGCCCGTACCTCGAGGCCTCCGGGGAGCTGAAGACCACCGATGACGGCAAGATCGACGCCTTCGAATACCTGCAGAGTCCCGAGCAGCTGGCGCGATACGAGCTGCTGAGCAACTGCATCGCCTGCGGGGTGTGCGAGGGCAGCTGCCCCGTGTATGCGGGAGGCGAGGCGTTCGTCGGCCCGGCGGCCATGATCACGGTGTCCCGTTTCCTCAACGACTCCCGCGACTCCATCGCCGATGACCGACTGGACTCGCTGATGGGCTCGGACGGCGCCTCGGCATGCCAGTCGGTGAGGGCCTGCTCCATGCACTGCCCCAAGGGCATCGACGTGGGCGAGGAGCTGTGGCAGACCATCCAGAAGGTCGATGCCGCCAGAAAGGCCCGGCAGACGGCCGACGCCTGATGCCGTCCATGCGGCGACGGGGATTCACGAAACTTCGACAACGTCAAACGTCAAAGGACACCGATGAACAGAACCGATTACACCAATCTCGCCAAGGGTTGGGAGTTCATTGAGGACACCGCCTATGCCGCCGAGCCCCCCGCGTTGCATCGTCTGCGCCGACAGTGCACCGACGCGGGATTCACGCAGGGGTCGGCGGCTCAGGCCGGTTTTCTCGCCATGCAGGCGCGACAGCTGAAGGCCCGGTCGGTGATCGTGCTGGGCTCGGGATCCGTGGTGGAGTCCGCCCATCTGCTCGAGGCGCTGGAGTCGAACGATCCCGACGTCAGCGGCCAGCTCACCACGGTGGATTCCTCGGCTCAGGGCACGTCGCTTATCCGACGCGTCTTCTCCGGCGTGCAGGACGGCGTGCGCACCAAGCTGCGCGTCGTCAACGCCAAGCCCAGCGTCTACTTTCCCCGTCTCAACGCCGGCGACTACGATCTCATCGTCATCAACGGGGAGAACGTCAACTACGAGTCCGCGCTCGACCACGCCCACCGTCTGCTGCGCGTCGGCGGCGAGCTGGTGATGTGCGACGTGCTGGCCGTGGACGTCGAGGGGTCGCGGGGAGGCCTGCTGGATCCCGCCGATCACGGGGACAAGGCCACGCATATGCGTCAGCTGATCGACGAGACGCTGCAGGACGAACGGTTCGTCTCCTGCATCGTCCCCATCGGCACGGGCATGCTGCTGTCGATCAAGCAGTAGCGCTCGCTCAGCAAACGCCCCGGAATCCCGCTCAACGCTCCGAAATCAGTCTGGTGGCACGTTCCACGGCCTCGTCCGGATCGTCGGTGAGCGTCACCAGATCCGGATCGATCGGCGAGATCATGCCACGGTCGATCAGCGTGCCGTTGATCCAGTCGAACAGTCCCCGCCAGTATGCCGTGTCGAACAGCACCACGGGCATCGTGGTCACCTTGTGCGTCTGCACCAGGGTGAGCACCTCGAACATCTCGTCCATCGTGCCGAACCCGCCGGGACAGACGATCACGCCGGACGAATACTTGACGAACATGGTCTTGCGGACGAAGAAGTACCGGAACGTCATGCCCAGATTCACGTAGCTGTTCAGGCCCTGTTCGTGGGGCAGCTCGATGCCCAGTCCCACGGAGGTGCCGCCGGCCAGCGAGGCGCCCCGGTTGGCGGCCTCCATGATGCCCGGCCCTCCCCCGGTGATGGTGGCGATGCCGCGTTCCGCCAGCAGTCGTCCCATACGGCGTGCCGCCTTGTATGCCGGATCCGTGCGCTTGGTACGGGCCGAACCGAACACGGCCACCGCGGGGCCCACTTCGGCGAGCGCGCCGAAGCCGTCGACGAATTCCGCCTGGATGCGCAGCACCCTCCACGGATCCATGTGCAGCCAGTCGGTGCTTTCGTCGTTGCGCAGCAGGTTGCCGATGGTGGTGCTGTCCGGGATCATCGATCCGCGCATCACCACCGGACCGCGATGGTAGGTCTCCCCCAGCGGCGAGGCCTCGTCGTCCCGCGCAGCCGCATCCCCGTTCTCGGTCACGTCGTCCGCCGTCTCATCCGTGACGGCCACGGCGTCAAGGGACTGGCCGAGATCCTTGGCCGCCTTGTCGTGCTTGGACTTCTTGCCGTCTTTCTTGTCCTTGGCCTTCTTGCCGTTTTTGCGCACCATCTTCGCCATACCGTATCGCTCCTTATCCGATGATCATCGTACCGCCGTTTGCCGCTCGTCTCCGGTAGCGCGACGCCGATACGTCCGGGCCTGATGGCTTAGCAGCACGCCGGAGATCAGGGCGGCGATCAGCGAAGCGACCAGCACGCCGAACCGGGCCTCGCCGGAGAGCTCCGGATCGTCGTAGGCCAGCGTGGCGATGAGGAACGACACCGTGAACCCGATGCCGCAGGCGCATGCCGCGGGGAACAGATCGCGCAGACGCAGTCCCTTGGCCAGACGCAGTCCCGCGAAATGGGTGGTCACCCACGCCGTCAGCATGATGCCCACGGGCTTGCCGATCACCAGCGCGGCGATGATGCCGAGCACCACGGGGGAGGTCATCATCGCGAGGCTCAGCGTCTTGAAATGCACGCCGGTGGCGAACAGTGCGAAGATCGGCAGCGCGAGCAGCGCCGAGAACGGCTGCAGCTTGTCCTTGTACCGTTCGGCGCGGGGGGTCTCCTCCCCGTGCATCTCGCGTGACGGCGTCAGCAGGCCGACCAGCACTCCGGACAGCGTGGGGTGCACGCCGGCCTCGAACATCATGACCCAGGCGAGCGCGCCCACGATGGCGACGAGCGGCCAGGGGACGCGGCGCATTCTGACCAGCAGCGCCCACGCGGCGGCGCATGCGGCGATGCCGAGGAACCAGTACCAGGCGTTGAGCGAGGAGAAGAACAGGGCGATGACGATGACGGCGAGCAGGTCATCCACCGTGGCGAGCGTCATCAGGAACGCGCGGATGCTGCCGGGAAGCCCCTTGGCGAACAGGGCCAGCACCGTCAGCGAGAAGGCGATGTCCGTGGCCGTGGGGATGGCCCACCCCTGGGCGAGGGTCCCGAAGGCATGCACCTCGCCGGAGGCCACCATGGCGAATCCCGGGGAGGCGGGGCCGAACGTCGAAAACAGCCACGTCACCAGCAGGAACAGCACCGGAGGCACCATCATGCCGCCGACCGCGCAGGCCATCGGCACCGCTGCAGCCCGCGGATTCGCCAGCGAGCCCGTGGTCAGCTCCTGTTTGAGGTCGAGACCCACCACGAGGAAGAAGATGGTCAGCAGACCGTCCTGCGCCCAGTGGCCGATGGGCAGATCGATGTTGGTGCTCGGCACCGCGACATGCGTTTCGGCGATCGCCTCGAACAGGTGCGTGGTGGCCGGCACGTTGGCGAGCAGCAGACCCGCCAGGGCGAACCCCAGCATGATCAAACCGGATATCGTATCCGACTCCGCCACACGCCGAATCCTCGACCACCATCCGAATCGGGTACCGTCCACCATCGCTCCTTCCGGGATTATCCGCGTGCTCCCGCCGGAGCCGCCAACACCCATCCAGAGTACCGTCATTGGACGCCGATAGCCTGTTACGAGGGCGGAAGCGCACAGCCGACCACTGCGCGACACGCCGATTTGCTCTCACCGGCAAAGCGGGTTATTCTATCCGAGTTGCCTGAATCAAGCACTCAGGCACTGCGCCAGTAGCCCAATGGATTAGAGCATTTGACTACGGATCAAAAGGTTGCAGGTTCGAATCCTGTCTGGCGCACG
>NZ_PEBK01000005.1:0-255148 GCF_002802905.1 Bifidobacterium simiarum | reverse complement strand
TTGCGCCAGTAGCCCAATGGATTAGAGCATTTGACTACGGATCAAAAGGTTGCAGGTTCGAATCCTGTCTGGCGCACGAAAGCTTGCGGAGGAGCAATCCTCTTCAGGTGTTTCATTGCGCCAGTAGCCCAATGGATTAGAGCATTTGACTACGGATCAAAAGGTTGCAGGTTCGAATCCTGTCTGGCGCACGATAAGCCCCTAGGAACATACAGTGCCTAGGGGCTTTACCAATGTTTGGGAGCGTTTACCGAAGTTCGGGACCGTTTCCCGCTTTCGGACTTTCAGAAGCGCTGCGGCTTCACCGAGGATCGCCGCCGTCCCGCGGAAGACGACCGCCGGGCTCCATGCCCCGGCGCAGCATTTCGACGCCCGCGATGTCTCGCCAATACGAATCCTTCCGCTCGTCCAGCAGACGAAACGTCTCGGCGAGCACGGCATCGTCCACGTTCGACAGCAGGTGGGCCGCCGCGGCGACGTTGTGCCCGATGTACCCCAATTCGCTGATCACACTCGCTGCATCCACGGCACCGACCTTTCCTCACACGGTCATTTCACCATATCCGTCATATCCGTCTTGCCATCCGTCTTCCCGGAATGTCATGCGCATGTTACGTGGCCGTCCCCATACGCATCACGACGGATTATAGTCCGCGAACCTACGGGTCGGCCACCGTCACGGATACAGCTTCATGCCCTGGGGAGACGGCACGAAACCGGCGGTGTGGAGCAGCTGCTGCACCCGGCCGCGTGCGGTGAGCGGATATCCGTTGACGTCGGCGAGGAACTGGGTGGTCCGGTATCGCCGTCGCATGGCGTGGGCGAGTTCCGCGCAGGCCCGTCGCACGCGCTCCTCCACGTCGTTCCCGTCGGCGTCTCCGGTCATGGCGTCCATGCCGAATACCAGCAGATGATGGCTGCGCGGCGTGGCGTAGAGCACCACCTCGCCATCGACCATCGCCAGCATGGCCCCTTCCCGTCGGATCGGACGCGTCCCCGCTTCGGATTCGACGTCGGCCATGTTCCGCGTCACGGGCCAGGGCATGACGGATCCGGCGAGATTCGCCGGGTCCAGGGCGTCCAGGACCACCACGGACGATCCCGGGGAGCCCGAGGCGGCGCGCAGGGCGTCCACCGTCTGCCTGCGGGCGAACTGGGCCGCGCCCAGCCCTTCCACGAACATGCCCCTCAGCAGGGCGCCCGACTCCTCCATGCGCCTGAGCACCGGATACAGTGCGGAGAACTCCCGTCTCTCGTTCGTCAGATCGAGCAGCGGCGAGGCGATCACCCCGTATCGGTCGAGCAGGGACGATATCGTCGCCACCGCCCATGCCGCGGCGTCCTCGCCGTCGTTCCCCGGTTCCGGCCGTGCGATAAGCGACCACATGCCGGCAACCGTCATGTCCCTCGCCGCCGGGCGGATTCGCCGTCCCGGGTCCGCCATCCCCATTCCGCCGCCGCGTCTGCGCCGAAACGTGGCCTTCCCCCGAGAACCGGTGCTGCGGGACGCCAGCAGGGCCCTTACGGCCACGAACCCGCTGTTCGTGACGAGGCCGTCCCACACCAGTTGCCACAGACGTGCGGCGAAGGCCGTCTCCCCCATGGACGCCGGCCTCAGTTTCCGGGCGGGATAGGCGCCTCCCGACCGCAGCAGGCGGAGCATGGCATCATCGGCGTCCGAAACCGAGGTATCCGATACCGGAGCGGCCGGAACCCGAGCGGCCGGAACGGGACGCGGCGAATCCTTTCCGACCGCAACGTCCCTCATGGCCCTCGAGACGAAATCCGGGGCGGCGAGCAGCTCGGAATCCGAAGGGTGGAAGGCGATCCTGCCGATATCGGTTCCGCGGGATCGCCTCGACCCCACCCATATCACCTCGCCCGAGGCCAGAAGCTCGTCCAGCATGCCCGGCTGGTAGTCCCTGATGCGGGAGGGGAAGACGACGCTTTCCCACAGTCCGGCTGGCAGGGCGATGCCCTCCAGCTGCTCGACGACCTGCATCAGGCCGTCCACGCCTTCGTAGCGTTCGCCGCCGACCGGTCCGACCCCCTGATGATCCAGCAGGAACCGCTGGTATTCGGCCACCGATACCGGCCGTATGGCCTTGCGGGCCCTCGCCAGCGAACGCGAACGGATACGGCGGAACACCTCCCGGTGCAGCCACTGTCTGACGGGGCCGGCACCGGCACGATCGGCACCGGCGCGATCGGCACCTGCATGATCGGCACCGTCGGCATGGTCGCCGTCGCCGCCCTCGAATCGGCCGGACAGCAGCTCTCCCCTGTCGTACATGTCGTCCAGGGCATGCACGACGCGTTCCGCATCCAGATTCAGATCCCTTGCCGCCATGTCGGCGGTGAACGGACCGTGGGTCTTGGCGTATCTGGCGACCCGGCCGGTCACGTCATCCTCGTCGAGGGTGTTCCAGAACACGCGGTGGGCGAGCTCCTCCTCCACTTCGCGGATCGCGCGGGCGTCCAGCACCTCGGTCAGGCCGGCGCCGCCGATCAGCCGCTCCAGCGTCATCGGGTCCATGGACAGCAGCCGCGCGGACCGCTCGGCCTGCGGCTGATCGTACTGATACATCACTTCACCGACGAATCCGAACAGGATGCTCTGGGCGAACGGCGAGGGCGTCTCGGTCTCCGTCTCACTCAGCGTCACGGCGCCGGATTCCAGCGCGCGCATGATTTCGCACAACTCAGGCAGATCATAGACGTCGCACAGGCATTCGCGCGCGGTCTCCAGCATGAGCGGGAAGTCCCGCTTCGTTCCGGCGACCTGCTGGAGCTGCGCGGCCCTCAGACGCTGCTGCCATAGCGGGACCCGGCGGCCGGGCTCGGTCCGTGGCATGAACAGGGATCTTGCGGCGCATTCGCGGAAGCGCGCGGCGAACAGCACCGACTCCCCCACCCGTCGTTCGACGGTGTGACGGATGTCGTTCGGGTCGAACCGGAGCAGCCGTGTCAGGTCGATGGCGCCCTCGTCATCCGACAGCTGGATCACGATGCCGTCATCCGCCGCATACACATGCCCGTCGAACCCGTATTCGCCCGACAGTCGTCCCGCGAGCGCCAGCGCCCACGGCTCGTGGACCCGGCGGCCATAGGGGCTGTGCAGCACCACCCGCCATCCGCCGTCCTCGTCGCGGCATCGTTCCACGATCAGATGCCGGTCATCGGGCACCCGGCCGGTGGCGCGGCGCTGCTCGTCGAGCAGCGTGGCGAGATTCGTCACGGCGTTGCCGTCCAGTCCGTCCTTCCGCAGCCGACGTTCGGTCCGATCGTCGAATCCGGCCATACGGTTCGTATGGTCCGTGCGATCCGTATGGTCCGTGCGGTACGTGCGGTCGCGCAGTCCCGACGTCAGTTCGCGGATGATCTGCCCCTTGGCCGCGCCGAACGCATAGTCCCTGCCGGGCCCCTCCCCGTGCCAGAACGGCAGTCGGGCCGTACGCCCCGGCGCAGGGACAACGATCACCCGGTCCCTGGTGATCTGCTGGATCTGCCATGTGGAGGTGCCCAAGGTGATGATGTCGCCGACCCGGGATTCGTAGACCATCTCCTCGTCCAGCTCCCCCACGCGTCGCGGACCGGCGCCGGCGCCGGATTCGGGAAGCACCACGGTGTACAGCCCTCGGTCGGGAATGGTTCCTCCGCTGGTGACCGCGATCCGCTGTGCGCCGGGCAACGCGGAGATGACGCCATTCTCCCGGTTCCATGCTAGCCGTGGCCGGAAGGCGCTGAACTCCTCGGAATCGTAGGCGCCGGACATCATGCCGATCACCGAATCGAACGTGTCCCGACTCAGTTCCCCGAACGGCGCCGAACGTCTGACGAGCGCATACCATGCGTCGGCGTCGAGATCGTCCATCGCCGCGGCGGCCACGGTCTGCTGGGCCAGCACGTCAAGCGGATTGCGGGGCACGGCGAGCGGTTCGATCCGCCCCTGGACCATGCATTCGACGCCTGCGACCACGTCGAGGATCTGCTCCCTCGTCAACGGGTAGAACAGCGCATGGGAGACGCCGCCGACCCGGTGATCGGCACGGCCCACACGCTGCAGTCCCGAGGAGACGGACAGCGGCGGCGCGATCTGGATGACCAGATCGACGGAGCCCATGTCAATGCCCAGTTCGAGGCTGCTGGTGGCCACCACGCATCGCAGACGGCCCTGCTTGAGATCCTCCTCGATCTGCTTGCGACGGTCCTTGGAGACCGAACCGTGGTGAGCCATGGCGATCACGTCGCCGCCGTCATGCGAGCCGACGAGCATGGTGGAGGAGCCGACGACGGCATCGTAATGCGCGGCAAACCCCGACCTTCCCTCGGCGGATCCCCGCTCGCCGTAGGCCATCGCATGATCGCCGTCGGACATGGCGTGATCGCCGTCGGGCATGGCGTGATCGCCGGCCTCCGCATGATCACCCCCGGCCTCAGCACGGTCAGTCCCGGCCTCAGCACGGTGCGCGCACCGTTCGGCGTACAGGTCGTTGAGCCGGGCCGTGAGCTTTTCGGCCAGACCGCGGGAGTTGACGAACACCAGCGTGGTGCGATGGGCCAGCACCTCATCGAGCACGCTGCGCTCCACGACGGGCCAGATGGATCCGCCGGACGTTCCACGGCCGCCATCGGCCGGTGTCCCGGAAGAGCCCGCTCCATCCTCGGACGACGGCACGGCGACCGAGCGGAAGCCGTCCCCGCCGGCCGCCACCACCGTGGACGACAGGTCGCGCATGTCGCGCAGCGGCTCGATCACGCGCAGATCCATCGACGGCGACGAGCCGGCATCCACGACGGTCACGTCCCGTCGTCCGCCGAGGAACCGGGCGACCTCGCCTACGGGATTGACCGTCGCGGACAGGCCGATGCGCTGCGCATCGCGGCCGGTCAGGGCATCGAGCCGTTCGAGGCTGACCGCCAGATGGGCGCCCCGCTTGGTGCCGGCGAGCGCATGGACCTCATCCACGATCACCGTGCGCACGGTACGCAGCACGGCCCTCGCCTTCGACGTGAGCATGAGATACAGCGATTCCGGCGTGGTGACCAGAATGTCCGGCGGATGGGAGACGATGGCCCGCCGCTGACGGGCGGTGGTGTCTCCTGTGCGGATGGCGACGCTCACCGGGGCGGCGCTCAGGCCGGCACGCTCGTATTCCTCGGCGATGCCTTTCAACGGGCGGTTCAGATTCCGCGCCACGTCCACGCCAAGGGCCTTCAGCGGCGAAATGTACAGCACCTTCACCCCGCGCGGCGACGCCTGCGCCGTCCGTGTCGTCTGCGTCGTCTGCGCTGGCTGTGCCGTCCGTGTCATCTTCCCCGGGTCACCCGGATCGCGCGGATCACGGGCGAGCAGGTCGTCGATGGCCCACAGAAACGCCGACAGCGTCTTGCCGGAGCCGGTCGGGGCGATCATCAGGGCGTGACCGCCCCGGCTGATGACCGGCCACGCCCTCCGCTGCACTTCGGTGGGCTCTCCGAACGTGCGGGAGAACCATGCCCGAGTGGGTTCGGAGAACCATCGCAAGTCATCGTACATATGTTCGATTATGCCGTACGCCGCGGACGGGCGAATCGCCTCCTCTGGCGGGTCAGCCGACCTCCACCCGTTCGGCGTCGGCCCTGGATTCAGCCCCGGATTCGATCGGAAGCATGGGGATCTGGGCGACCGTGCCCCGACGGATCAGCTCAGGCGGCAGCATGATCGTCCTCGAGGCGATCCCGGCCGACGGCGAACCGCCGATCCGATCGAGCATCACCGCCGCCGACTCATGCGCCAGCCAACCGATCTTCTGCCCCACGGTGGTGAGCATCGCGCCGAATCCGAACCGCTCGGCGATGCCGTCGTAGCCGATCACCGAGATGTCGTCGGGCACCGACCGTCCCAGACGGTGCAGCCCCTGCAGCAGGCCCAGCGCCATCAGATCGTTGCAGCAGAACACGGCGGTGGCCCCCGAGGCGACGATGTCCGGGGCGGCATCGAGACCGCTGTCGAACCGGTAGTCGCCCTCCACCACGAGAACAGGCGAAAGATCGACCTCGGCCAGCCCCTCGACGAATCCGTCGCGGCGGCCGGCCGCATTGCCCACCCGCGTCTCGCCGGAAATGCAGGCGATGCGACGGTGGCCGTTTTCGATCAGGAACTGCGCCGCGAGCCTGCCGCCCGCATGGTTGTCGATGCCCACGCCGTCGCACCAGTCGACGTCGACGAGACGGTCGATCAGCACCACCGGGCACGAGCATGCCTCGACGTCCGAACGCAGCGCCTCGACGTCCCCGCAGCTTTCCCCGGCCGCGATCAGGAACACACCGTCGACGCCGCGGGAGACCAGCCGGGTCAGCAGCCGGTGCTCCGTTTCGCGCGAATCGCCGGAGTTCGCGACGATCAGGGAATAGCCGGACTGCTGGCATTCCTCCTCGAGCCGCTTGGCAAGCCCCGCGAAGAACAGGTTCTGGATATCCGGCACGATCAGCGCCAGCAGCATGGATCGCTGCGTCACCAGCGTGCGGGCCACCTGATTGGGCACATAGTGCAGCCGTTCGGCGACGTCGAGAATATGCCGTCTGGTCTCCTCGGAGACCCGCGACGGACGGTCGTTGAGTACCAGGGACACCGCGGTGGCGGAAACGCCCGCCGCCGCGGCCACGTCCTTGATGGTGGTTCGCTTACCCACGCACTGCCCTCCAATCGGTGCCAACGGCCGTCAGGAGAACAGCGCCCGGACCTGATCCGCGGTGCCGTACGACGCCTGCGCGCCGTAGCCGGTCGCGGCATAGGCGGCCACGTAGGCGGCCACATGGGCCGCCCGCACGAGTTCGAGTCCCGCGGCGAGTCCGGCCAGAATCGTGCCCATGAACGAGTCCCCGCATCCGGTGGTGTCCACGGCCCGGACCTTCACCGGCGGCACCCGATGGCAGACCCCGTGGTCGATCACCACGCTGCCGTCGCCGCCCAGCGTGATCACCGCCTGATCGTAGCCGAATCCCCGCATCCGTTCGGCGATCGCCTCCCAGTCGACGGCATCCCAGTCGCCGTCCGCGGGCTCGTCTATGCCGAGCAGCTGGCTCATCTCATGCTCGTTGACCAGCAGGATGTCGGAGTTCGCCACCAGATCGGCCGGCAGTTCGGGCACGAACGGCGAATCGTTCACCAGCACCTTGACCCCGGCCTCGTGGGCGATCCTCGCCGCGGCGATCACCGTGTCCATCGGGCTTTCCAGACAAAGGCCGAGCACGGCGGCGCCGGCAATGACGTCCTTGTGGCCGCCCACGTACTCGACGCTCACCTTGGCGTTGGATCCCGGCGAATACACGATGGTGTTCTCGCCGTGGGAGTCCACGGTGATCACCGTCGTGCCGCTCGGACCCGGCACATGCAACACGTCGCCGACGTCGACGCCCGCCTCGCGGAGCCTGCCGAGCAGGAAATCGGCGTTCGCGTCGTCACCCACGGCGCCCAGCATGTGGACCTTGGCGCCGATCCGCGCCGCGGTGGCCGCCTGATTGCCCGACTTGCCGCCGGGGAGCACGGTCAGGGGCCCCGCGTTCACCGTCTCGCCCGGCCCGGGGAGCCGTTCGGTGGTCACCGTGTAGTCGGCGTTCATCGAGCCGACCACGGCCAGCGTGCGCTCGGATGCCGCGCACCGGTCCAGATCGGCGAAAACCTGTTCCTTGGAGATGTGTTCGACCTGCATGGATTCGTCCTTTCGATACCGTTTCGTCATCGTTGCGAGTGGATGTGCGATTGGATGGTTTTGTGATCGGCGGCCGTGGCCGTCACGCCCTTTCGGGCAGGGTGCCGTCGATCCGTCGGATGGCGTCCTCGACCAGATTCCAGAACCCGTCGAAGTCCAGCTTGGTGGCCACCTGCGTATGGCATTCCTCGGCCGACGGCTCGGGACCGCGCAGATCGGCCACCGTCATACCCAGCGTCAGTCCGTCGTGGGTCTCCACGTCGACCGGGCAGCGACGGGTGCGCACCACGTTCGGGTCGATGAGGTAGGCCACGGTGCAGGGATCATGCACGGGCGGGTCAACGAAGTCCTGATTGGCGGCGTATGCCTTGCGGAAGAAGTCCATCAGTCCGCTGACGAACGGACCGAGGTTATCGGATGCGGCGCGGATGCGGCGCTGGACCTCGGGGGTGCACAGCGCCTGATGGGTCAGGTCGAGCCCGACCATGGTCACCGGCCAGGACTCGTTGAAGACGATGTGCGCGGCCTCGGGATCGGTCTGGATGTTGAATTCGGCCACCGCCGAGGAGTTGCCCACATGGTAGCCGCCGCCCATGAGCACGACCTCGCGCACCCGTTCGACGATCCTCGGCTCCATGCGCACGGCCAGGGCGATGTTGGTCAGCGGGCCGGTGGGCACCAGCGTGATCGATTTTGGCTCGCTGGCCATGATGGTGTCGATCAGCCAGTTCACGGCGTGCCCCTCGTCCAGAGGACGGGTCGGCACCGGAAGATCGACGCCGTCCAGTCCGGTGTCGCCGTGCACGGAGGCCGCGACCTTCAGGGGGCGCAGCAGCGGACGGTCGCATCCGGCATGGACCGGGATGTCGGTGGCGCCGGCCTTCTCCAATACGGCACGCGCGTTGTAGGTCACCTTGTCGAGACTCTGGTTGCCGCCGATGGTGGTGACGCCGAGCAGGTTGATGGCGGGATTGCCCAGTGCGAGCAGGATCGCCACGGCATCGTCGTGGCCGGGATCCGAATCGAGGATGATGTTCCGTACCGTGGACTGCGGACCGTTGGCTTTCGTACCCTGAGACATGGCAACTCCTTCGTTGTCCGACGTGCTCCCGACGCCGGCTTGATGGTCATCGTGCGGATTCGCGGCCCGGGACGGGCCGTCGGTCTGCCGGTCGATTCCGGCACCTCTTGTATGGTAAAACGTTAAACCATATCTTGCAAATGCCGTGTCGCATCCGGAAATGACCAAGGGCCCGGCGGTACGACGCAATGCGTACCGCCGGGCCCTCTGCCGGCCGCATGAGCGATCTCCCGTCAAGGCGACCGGTCAGGTGTCGATCTTCGAACGGTCGAAGTCGTCGGCGTTGCTCACGATGAACGCCTTGCGTGGCGGCACCTCGTCGCCCATGAGCAGGCTGAAGATGCCGGACGCCTGCTCGGCGTCCTCCATGCGGATGCGCCGCAGCATGCGCGTGCGCGGATCCATCGTGGTGTCGGCGAGCTGATCGGCGTCCATCTCGCCCAGACCCTTGTACCGCTGGATGTCGTCGTCGAAGCCGATGCCGTCCCGCCTCAGCTGGTCGAGCCGGGTGGCGAGCTCATCGTCGGAATACGTGTAGATGTACTCCCCCTTGCGCTTGCCGGTCAGGGCGATGCGGTGCAGCGGCGGGACCGCGGCATACACATGGCCCGCCTCGATCAGCGGCCGCATGTACCGGTAGAACAGCGTGAGCAGCAGGATGCGGATATGCGCGCCGTCCACGTCGGCATCGGTCATCATGATGATCTTGTTGTACCGCGCCTGGGAAAGATCGAACGTCGCGCCGGATCCGGCGCCCACCACCTGGATGATGGCGCCGCATTCCTTGTTGGCCAGCATCTGGGAGACCGAGGCCTTCTGCACGTTGAGGATCTTGCCTCGGATCGGCAGCAGCGCCTGGAAGCCGGAGTTCCTCGCGGCCTTGGCGGTGCCGAGGGCCGAGTCGCCCTCCACGATGAACAGTTCGGCCACGTCGTCATTGCCCGGCATGCAGTCGGAGAGCTTCGACGGCATGGAGGCGGACTCCAGCGCGTTCTTGCGCCGGGTGACCTCCTTGGTCCTGCGGGCCTGGATGCGGGCGTGCATCTCGCCGACGATCTTCTCCAGCACGCGGGAGGACTGCTCCTTGTACCCGCGCTTCGATCCGGTGATCATCTCGCCGAACTGGGCGTCGGTGAGCCGTGCGGCGATCGGCTTGACCTGGGCGGTGCCGAGCACATCCTTGGTCTGCCCCTGGAACTGGGGTTCGGCGATGCGCACGGTGACCACGGCCACCAGACCGGTCATCACGTCGTCGCGTTCGACCTTCGTACCGGAATCCTTCAGATTCACCTTGAGCCTACGGGCATTGGCCTCGACTGCCTTGCGCACCTGACGGGTGAGCGCGACGAGGAACCCGTCGACGTGCGTGCCGCCGCCCGGGGTCGCCACCACGTTGACGAAGCTGCGGATCGTGGTCTCGTAGTCGTTGGTCCACCGCAGGGCGATGTCCACGTCGCAGTTGCGTTCGACCATCTGCGCATGCAGGTCGCCGTTCGCGTCGACCGTCTGCGTCTCCTCCTGATAGGTGTCGCTGCCGTGGATGTGCCAGATGTCGCACACCGGGTCGCCCTTGGACAGGAAATCAACGAAATCGACCACGCCGCCGGTATGCAGGAACTCCTCCACACGGGCGTGATCATGCCGCGGGGCCTCGGCGTCGGACGGCTGCGCGGAATCGGGCTGCACCGATTCGTCTTCTCCGTCTTCTCCCGCCGTTGCGGGCTCACCCGATCCGACCGATCCGTCGGTCTCCTGATCCGCGGTGACGGCCGATTCGCCGTCCACCTCGCGCAGGTCATCCACGGACTCGTCGCCGGTCTCGGGGATCGACTCGTCCACCACCACGATGCGCAGACCCGGCACCAGGAAACTGGTCTGGCGCACGCGGTCGATGAGCTGCTGGTAGCTGAACACGGCGGTCCTGTTGAAGATCTCCGGGTCGAGCCAGTAGCGGATGCGCGTGCCCGTGGTCTTCGCGGACACCTTGCCCACCTCGCGCAGCTCGGTGGGGGAACGCTTGCGGGTCTTCTTGAACGGCGAGTCGGGAGAGGGATGCTCGGGATCGGCGTCCGTGTACACGCCCGGATGCCCCTGATGGAACTCCATGCGGTACGTCCGGCCGTTGCGGTCCACCTCCACGTCCAGACGGGCGCTCAGCGCGTTGACCACGGAGGATCCGACGCCGTGCAGACCGCCGACCGCGTTGTACGAGGCGTTGCCGAACTTGGCTCCGGCATGGAGCTTGGTGAGCACCACCTCCACGCCGGACAGCCCGGTCTTGGGCTCCTTGTCCACCGGGATGCCACGGCCGTTGTCGGCCACGGTGATCGATCCGTCCGTGTGCAGGGTGACCACGATCCGGTCACAGAAGCCTGCCAGGGCCTCGTCCACCGCGTTGTCGATGATCTCCCACAGACAGTGCATCAGCCCCTGACTGTCCGTGGTGCCGATGTACATGCCCGGCCGCTTGCGAACGGCGTCGAGCCCTTCGAGCACGGCCAGATCCTTGGCGCCGTATTCTTCTTTGGTTGCCATGGTCCTTTCCTGGGTCACCGACCGATCACTGGTCGAGGAAGTCGCGCAGGGTCTGCGAACGAGACGGATGGCGCAGCTTCGACATGGTCTTCGATTCGATCTGACGGATGCGTTCGCGGGTCACGCCGTACACGCGGCCGATGTCGTCGAGGGTCTTCGGCTGGCCGTCCTCCAGTCCGTAACGCATCTTGATCACGCCGGCCTCTCGCGGCGAGAGGGTCTCGAGCACCTGCTTGAACTGCTCCTGCAGCAGCGAGAACGCCACGGCATCGGACGGGGCGATGGCGTCGGTGTCCTCGATGAGGTCACCGAACTCGGAATCGCCGTCCTCGCCGAGCGGAGTGTGCAGCGAGATCGGCTCACGGCCGTACTTCTGCACCTCCTGCACCTTCTCGACCGGCATGTCGAGCTCGCGGGCCAGCTCATCGGGCGTGGGCTCGCGGCCGAGATCCTGCAGCATCTGACGCTGGACACGGGAAAGCTTGTTGATGACCTCCACCATGTGCACGGGCACGCGGATGGTGCGCGCCTGATCGGCCATGGCTCGCGTGATGGCCTGACGGATCCACCAGGTGGCGTACGTGGAGAACTTGAAGCCCTTCTTCCAATCGAACTTCTCCACGGCGCGGATCAGACCGAGGTTGCCCTCCTGGATGAGGTCAAGGAACAGCATGCCGCGGCCCGTGTAGCGCTTGGCCAGCGACACCACCAGTCGCAGGTTGGCCTCCAGCAGGTGGTCCTTGGCCTTGCGTCCGTCGTTGGCGGCCCACTTGAGCTCGCGGCGGCGCTTGAAGTCCATGCCGTCGCCTTCGGTGTCCAGCAGATGCTGGGCGTACAGACCGGCCTCGATGCGCTCGGAGAGATCGACCTCCTGTTCGGCGTTCAGCAGGCTGACCCGGCCGATCTGCTTGAGATAGTCCTTGACCGGATCGGCGGTGGCACCGGTGGCGATCACGCGGCGCTTCGGGTTGCCCGCCGGCGTGTAGTTGTCGTCATCGTCGAGATCGGTGACGACGAACGCGCCCTTCTCCTTGGGCTGCTCCGGAGGCTTCGGCTTGGACTCCTCATCGTCCTCGTCGGCGTCCTCGTCCTCGGATTCCTCGTCGTCGTCCGACTCGTCGTCACCATCGTCCTCGACGTCGTCGAGGGAATCCTCGTCGAAGGAGTCCTCATCGGGGTCGAGCTCGCCGTCCTCGAGCAGCTCGTCCTCGAGTTCGGCCTCCTCCTGCGCCTTGGCGGAACGAGAGGACTTGCGGGCCTTGCCGGCCGTCCCCTTGGCCGAGGACCGGCGGGATGCGCCCTTCGAGGCGGCCTTGCCCGTCGCGCGCTTCCGGGTGGTGCCGGTGGTGGTCTCCTCC
The DNA here is from genome assembly GCF_002802905.1 of Bifidobacterium simiarum. Taxonomy (GTDB): domain Bacteria; phylum Actinomycetota; class Actinomycetes; order Actinomycetales; family Bifidobacteriaceae; genus Galliscardovia; species Galliscardovia simiarum. The sequence goes on along the minus strand of NZ_PEBK01000005.1, from coordinate 242,480 downwards.
TCGTCGGAACCGTTTGCGCTGGAAACCGTACGCTTCGCAGCTGCACTCCGTGTCTTCTTGCGCGTTGCCGTCGTCTTCTCGGTGGCCAACTTGTCCTCCTGTTTCGTCCTGCCCACGTCGCCATATAGCATGAAGGCGCACTTATGGCAAGAGCAAATTGTCAACTCATAGAGTGAACCACGTTCCAAGGACGATTATTCCCGCTCCTCCCGCCCGATCCAGAACGGATGCACTCCGCGGGACACCGCATTCGCCACGATCGCCGCCAGCGTGCAGTCCGGATCGATGCCCAGCGCCTGCAACGAACACGCCAGCGCCGGCTCGTCGTTGCCCGTCCACCACAGCATGTATCCGAGCACCGTCAGCGGTTGGACGGCATAGGAACGCGGCACACGGCTCGCCACCAGCGCCAGCGTCTCGATGCCCCTCATGGCTCGGGTCCGGTCCTGCGGAGGCCTCGCATGACGGAACCCGTCGGTCAGCGTGTCGCATACCAGGGCCACGCTCCGCGGGGAATGCGGATCCGACACCAGTTCGATCAGATCGGCGGGTCGGGTCGCGGTCATGACCGAAAGCAGGACCGCATCCCTCATGGCCATGGTCTCCCCCATGCCCACGCACAGCGAGGCGAGCACCTCGTCGTCCACCGAGCGGACGTCCCCCGCAAGCAGATCCTCCCAATCGTCGATGATGCGGCAGAACCATCGTCGGTCGGCGATACGGGGCCCATGCGCGCGCCGCTGCGTGCGCAGTTCGTCCCTCAGCCCGTCGAGCAGGGCCTCGCCGATGCCGCTGTCGTCCGCGTGACGGCCCGCGGTCCCGCCCGCCGACCGGTCCCGCCCCCGTGCCGAACCGGCATGCGCCGCCTCCGTCGCCGTCGTGGCCGACGTCGTCGCCGCACGTTCCTTGCGCATGTCCGTGATGTCGCCGTCGTCGGCGACGTGGTGTCCGTTGTCCATCATGGTTCCTTCCCTGCCGTATCCGCATTCGGGAACCTCGCATCATCATCCGTTCCACTATCCCACAATCCGGGTCGTTCCGCCCGCGTCTGCCGAAGAATGTGGATAACTCCCGCATTCGGCGCGACGGCAACGCCCGACGGGTTGTGGACGGTCGCATTTTCGTCAACATCCCCGTCGACGTCGCCGCTCACGAGATCTCTTCGCGCCGTTGTCAGCACCGGTTGGCTAGTCTCGACGGTATGACTGTCATCAATCGACCGGCCGACGAGCGCGAAACCATCGAACGCGAGGCCATCGAACGTCGTATCGGCACCCTGATCCGGGAGACCTGCGGGGCGGATCCGTCCCTGCTCGGCTCCGACGCCTGCGCCGGCGTGTATGCGGATACGCTGCGGCAGGCGCTGACCTCCAGCGAAGGCGGCAAGCGTCTGCGCGCGATGCTCGTGATGGCGGTGTTCGACGCCCTGCACGACGAAACCCTGCACGACGAAACCCTACGCGACGACGTGCGCGATCTGGCATGCGCCATCGAGGTGTTCCAGACGGCGGCCCTGGTGCACGACGACATCATCGACGACTCCGACATGAGACGGGGCCGGCCTTCGGCGCATCGCGCGCTGGCCGAGACCATGCGCCGTTCCTTCGACGACGTCTCCCCGCGTCTCGCCGCCTCGATGGGAGGGGGTCTGGGCATCATGCTCGGCGATCTGCTGGCCACGTCCAGCGTGGCGATCGTCAACGGGGCCGCGTCCCGGATGCCCGACGGCGCCGCCATCATCGATTCGTTCCTGCTCATGCATCGCGACGTGGAGATCGGACAGGTCCTCGATCTCGCCGCGGAGCGCATCGACCTGAACGATACGACCAGCATGCGCAGCAATTCCCTGGCGGTGTTCCGCTGGAAGACCGCCAGCTATACCACCATCGCGCCGATCCGACTGGGACTGCTGGCCTGCGGCGTCGACCACGACACCGCCCGACGTCTCTCGGAGCGCATCGGCACCCCGCTGGGCACGGCGTTCCAGCTGGCCGACGACCTGCTTGACGTGTGCGCCGATCCCACGGTCACCGGCAAGCCCGTCGGCGGCGACATCCGCGAAGGCAAGCGCACCGTGCTGCTCGCCGACGCCCTCGACGCAGCGGGGGATGACGACGCCGCCTATCTTCGCCGCTGCTTCGAGGCCGCCGGCCGCGATGACGACGACGTCCGCCGCGTCATCGCCCTGTTCCACGGCACCGGGGCCGTCCAGCGATCCCGCGAGCGCATCACCGATCTGTGGCGGCAGTCGCGGGAGGCGATCGAGGACAGCCGCCGTGCGCTGCGTCGGCCCGACCGCTTCGCGACCGTGATGACCGACGCCTGCGCGAGGTTCATTCCCGCCGATCTGCGCGATTAGAGGCCCGTCGGCGCGGATTTGTGCATGTCCGTTGGATAATTGGCGTCTCGTCCACCGCACGCGGGGCGCAAACGATTAGGCTGGGCATTCGGTACGGTGAGGGATTTCGCCCGGCGGTTCCGTCGGACGACGTCGATGATGTTCGAACGTAGGATTGCAGACATGAGTGAAGTGACGGAAGCGCCCATCGGCAAGGTGGTAGACGGCCGATACCGGATCGTGCGCAGGATCGCCGAAGGCGGCATGGCCACGGTGTACGAGGCCCGGGACGTCCGTCTCGACCGCACGGTCGCCGTCAAGATCATGCATACGCAGCTGGCCCAGGGGCCGCATCGCGATCAGTTCGTCCAGCGCTTCCAGCGCGAGGCCCGTTCCGCCGCGGCGATCGCGAACACGCATATCGTGCAGATCTACGACACCGGCGAGTACGAGGGACTCGACTATCTGGTGATGGAGTACGTGCACGGGGTCAACCTGCGCTATGAGATGAACCGTCAGGGCACGTTCACCGTTCGGGAGACGCTGCGCATCGTCGGCGAGATCCTCGACGGTCTGGCGGCCGCGCACGGCGTGGGCGTGGTGCATCGTGACATCAAGCCGGAAAACATCATGATCAACGACCGGGGTCGGGTGCAGATCACCGATTTCGGTCTGGCCAAGGCCGCCTCCCAGGCGACGCTGGCCACCACGGGCATGCTGCTGGGCACGGCGGCGTATCTGGCCCCGGAGATGATCGAGAACAACCAGGCCACGCCGCAGGGCGATCTCTACTCCGTGGGCATCGTCGCCTGGGAGATGCTCACCGGCGAGGTGCCGTTCGTTTCAGACAATCCCGTGACCATGGTGTTCAAGCACGTGCACGAGGACATTCCCCCGCTGAGGCTCAACCATCCGTCGCTGCCCGCACCGGTATCGGATTTCATCGCGGAGCTCACCAACCGCAGCATCGACCGACGGCCGAGCGATGCCATGGCCGCATTGGTCAGGCTCAGCGAAACGCTTGACAGGCTCTCCCCCGCCGATCTCTCCTATCGGATCGGCGATCAGGACGATCATGCCACCACGTTGCTGCCGATCGGCGAACCGCCGGCGCCCCGCACCGGAGGCGCCGGGACCGGGACCGCGTCCGTCAAAGCCACCAAGGCCGACGGAACCGGTGACGACGGCGATGCCGGTTCGGCAGCCCCTTCCGCGCCGGCCAGATCCTCCACTCCAGTCAAGGCAGCGGACCGGACCGACGGTGCCGCGGCCGACGCGGACACGCATCCCCACGCCGGCAAGACGGTGCCCGTCAAGCCGAAGCGACACCGCATGGCGATCGCCATCGTCATCGCCGTCGTGGCACTGGCGGCCTCGGTCGGCGGCGGATTCGCATGGTGGTACTATCTGGGCCCCGGCAGCTACTGGGAGGTGCCCGCGGCCGACGACGTGAATTGCGCGCAGGGCGAATCCTGCTCGCTCAAGAACGCCGATTTCGCGGCGTACGAGCGCACGCTGAAGGTATCCGGAATCCCGTATTCCAGCACCGAGCAGTACAGCGACACCGTGAAGAAGGGCGACATCATCTCCTCCACGCCGGCGCAGGTCGGGGACCGGATCAGCAAGCGCCACGGCGAAAGCATGACGTTCGTGGTCTCCAAGGGCGTGCAGAAGCTCACGATCCCCGCGGACATCACCGATTCGGCGTCGGCGAACGGCAAGGATCCCGTGGCGGCGCTTTCGAAGATCGGGTTCGGCAACGTGAAGCATGATGCCGCGGCCGACCAGTATTCGATGGATGTGCCCGAGGGGGCGGCGATCAGCGTCTCGCCGAAGCCGGGATCCACCATCGACCACAACCAGCAGGTCACCGTGGTGCTTTCGAAGGGGCTGATGCCGGTCACCATGCCGAACATCAACGGCATGACCCGCGCCTCGGCCAAGGCCGCATTGGAGGCGCTGCATCTCAACGTGACGTTCACCGAGGAGTTCTCCGACAGCGTGGACGCCGGCAAGGTGTCCTCCGCATCGGCGAAGACCGGCGAGTCGCTGCACTGGAAGGACAGCGTCAGCGTCGTGATCTCCAAGGGCCCGCAGATGGCGTCCGTGCCGAATCTGGTGGGCAAGAGCACCGCCGATGCGACCAAGACGCTCACCGGCATGGGATTCAAGGTCAAGGTCAACGTGCAGGTGAAGAAGCCGAACTCCAACGATCCCGTATTCGACATGGTCTCCGGCACCAATCCGGCCGCCGGCTCCTCGGTACGGCTGAGGGACAAGTCCGGCAACGCCACCACCATCACGATCAACGTGGTGTGAGATCCGGAACCCAGGGCCGTATGACGAAAGGCCGCCGCACCTCCCTCAACGGGTTGTGCGGCGGCCTTTCGTATCGGATCCGGAAGAGGGGTTCAGCCCTGGGCGGCCAGACGCTTCTTCACGGTCTGGGCGTACTCGTCCACGTATTCCTGTCCGCTCATCTTGCGGATCTCCTCCATCACCTGATCGGTGAGCGAACGGATCTCCTCATGGGTGATCTCGTCGGCGGGCTTCTTCACCACCGGGATCGGCGTGCCATAGATGACGCGGGTACGGCCCTTCTTCGGGATCACGGTACCCGGCTTCTGCAGTTCGCGCGATCCGATGATGGCGACGGGGACGATCGGGCAGCCGGTTTCGAACGCCAGACGGGCCGCGCCGGTGTGTCCGCGGTACAGACGGCCGTCGGGACTGCGCGTGCCCTCCAGATGGATGCCGAACAGATGGCCCTGCTCGATGATCTCGCGGGCGTGCTCGAGCGCGCCGAGCGACTTGGAGCCGCCGGAACGGTCCACGGGGAACACGCCGACGGAGGTGAACCACCACTTCTTGAACTTGCCCTTGAGGCCCTTGCCTTCGAAGTATTCGGCCTTGCCCATGAAGTGGATCATTCTCGGGCAGGTGAGCGGCAGCAACGCATCGTCGATGACGGCCAGATGATTCGCCGCGATGATGGCGCCTCCCGTACGGGGAATGTTGCGCACACCCGTGGCGGAGGGCCCGAGACGGCGACGCGCGATGGGACCGAGCACCTTGACGAAGAACCAGTAGAGCACGAAAACCTCCAGACCGGATTGGCCTTATTGATGGCTACAGTATTGGGTATGACCGCAAACAAGGATAGCAACGCAACCCCGTCCGCTTCAAATACCGGCCCCGATGGCCACGGAAGCCGACCGGACGACGAGGCCGCATGGGCCGATTTCATGGCGTCGCACAGCGAGGACCTCAATGACGTGGCCCGCTCGCGCAGTGCGAGGAAATTCGATCGCGCCGCGAAGAAGGCCGAGAAGCAGGCACGATTCGATGTCCGCGATCTCAAGTCGGAGGCCTTCGCCGGCAACGGGCCGAACGCAGGCGGATTCGCCGGCGCCGGGCCCCGCGACCATACCGGCCGTAGCTGGCTGGACGTCGATGAGGTGATGGATGAGGGGTCGCCGTTCACTCCCCCGAATCCGGAGATCGGCTCGGTGCGGAAGGCCACGCTGCTGTTCGTCGCACTGCTGGTCCTCGGCGTGCTCTGTCTGGCGCTGGCGTTGTTCGTGCCGGGGCTGTCCAGCCTGTTCGGGGCCGCGGGAGGCGTGATGACCCTGTTGGGGGCGGCGGGACTGTTCGCCCGACACCGCGGACATAGCGAGACCCGCGCCGACATCTTCGATGACGGGGCGCGGGTCTAATCACCCGGGTCTAATCACCCGGATCCGGAGACTCGGATCCGGGAATCGGATCGTACGGATCCGCGAGGACCGATCGGCCGATCAGTCCTCTTCGATGCGGGCGAGATCGGCCGCGCCGATCATGCCGGCGTCGCCGCCGGCCGTGGCCGCCAGCACCTTGGCGTGCTCACGGTAGGCGGCCGCCTGCAGGAAGCGCACGTAGTTGTAGCGAGCCGGCTCCAGCAGGATGTCGCCGACGGAGACCACGCCGCCGCCGATGACGAACAGATCGGGGTCGAGCACCGCGGCGATGGCCGCCATGGTGCGTCCCAGCCATTCGCCGATCTTGCCGAAGGCGTACAGACCCAGTTCGTCGCCTTCCTGGGCCGCCTGGGAGACCATCTTGCCTTCCAGCGTGTTGATGTCGCCGTCGCACAGCTCCATCAGGCGCTTGGCCTTCTGCGGCATGCGGCGGACCGCGGACTTGGCGAAGTGCTCCAGCGCGTTGCCGGAGGTGTACCGTTCGGCGCAGCCGCGCAGGCCGCAGCCGCAGAAGTCGCCGTCGGAGACCATCGGCAGATGGCCGAGCTCGGCGGCCATGCCAAAGGACCCGCGGTAGAGCTTGCCGTTGATCACGATGGCGCCGCCCAGACCGGTGCCCACCGTCAGCATGACCATGTTCTTGCTGCCGCGACCGGTACCGAGGATATATTCACCCCAGCCGGCGCAGTTCGCGTCGTTCTCGACGATGACCTTGCACTCGTGGTTGGTGAGCTCCTCGATGCGATCGGCCAGTGGGTAGTCGATCCACTGGGCGATGTTGGCGGAGAACGTCACCGTACGACGATCCTCCTTGACGTTGCCGGCGGCGGAGATGCCCATTCGCGGCACCGATCCGTACAGTTCCACGGACTTGCGGTACATCTCCACGATCACCGCGTTGATCTCGTCGGGATCCTCGGGGGTGGGCTCCCGCCACTGGCTGATGATCTTGTTGTCATCATCACAGATGGCGCCCGCGATCTTGGTTCCTCCGATATCGATGCCAAGCGTGTACATGCTTCCTCCTGCCATGCCGAATCTCCGGTCGGTCCGTTCGACCTCGAGCGGAACAATGAAGATTTGAACGTTCTACCGACGATTTCATTGTATCAGCGGAACGCCGCAAAACGCCGAAAAACCTACCGAACGGTTGGTATTTGTTTCCCGCGCGCGCAACATCGCGCCGCGACGGGAAACACCGCGGAAACGACGAGCGGGGGTGACCGCCGATTCGTTCGGCGTTCACCCCCGCTCCGATCATCGCGTTCCGCGGCCACGCACGGAACGCTACGGATCAGCGATCAGGCACGCTTGGACTGGGCCACTTCGATCCAGCGGTCGAGCAGCGCCAGCGCCCGGCCGTCGTCCACGGCGCTTTCGGCGAGGGCATACGCCTTCCTGAACCGCTCGGCGAGGGACGCGTTCGCGTCGGGCAGCTGGGAGCCGTCGGCCACGATGGCCGAGGCGGCGTTCAGCAGGGCGGTCGTGCGGAACGGCACGTCCTTGCCGCCGAGGAAGTCACGGGTCAGACGCGCATTGAGCTCGGGCTCGCCGCCACGCAGATCATCCACGGTGATCTTCGACAGCCCCAGTTCCACGGTCGGATCGAATTCGGTTTCGCTCACCGTGCCGTCGCGGAACTCCCAGACGGAGACCGGACCGGTGGGCGCCATCTCGTCGAGGCCCTCGTTCGAGGTGTAGACCATGCCGGTCTGCCCGTTGGCGGCGTACACGGACGCCATGATCGGGCTCATCGCCCGGTTGGCGCAGCCGATGGCCACATGCTTCGGCTTGGCCGGATTGGTCAGCGGTCCGAGCACGTTGAACACGCACGGGATGCCCAGCGCCGCGCGGATGGGTCCGACGAACCGCATGGCGGGGTGGAAGGTCTTGGCGAATGCGAAGGTGATGCCCACCTCGTCGCCGACCTCGCCCACGGCTTCGGGGGTGAGGTCCAGCGGCAGGCCCAGCTCCTCGAGGCAGTCGGCCGCGCCGCACTTGCTGGATGCCGCGCGGTTGCCGTGCTTGACGATCTTCACGCCGGCGGCGGCCGCCACCACGGATCCCATGGTCGACAGGTTCACGGTCTGGGCGCCGTCGCCGCCGGTGCCGACGATGTCGGTGGTCTCACCGCTGACCTTGAGCGGCACGGCATGCGACACCATGGCCTTCGCGGCTCCGGACACCTCCTCGGCGGTCAGGCCCAGCTGCTGCTGGGTGGCCAGCACCGCGCCGACCGCGGCGGGATTGGCCTGTCCCTTCATCAGGTCGTCGACGAACCACTCGCTTTCCCCGGCGGTAAGGTGATCGCCCCCGACGAGCTTGGTCAATACCGACTTCCATGTGAGTTCGGCCATCGTTATCCCTCCTTGGCGCATTCACGCCCTTGATTGACGTGGCCATTGTATCGGCTGCATGTTGCGTAGACCAACCATCGCGCACAGCCGTCCACAATACGAAAAGGGGTCTCCCCCGCAGGGAGGAGACCCCGTCATCGGCCCGCTACAGCGGCAGACTCACTTCTTCTTCTCGTTCTTGCCGTGGCACATCTTGTACTTCTTGCCGGAGCCGCAGGGGCACGGCGCGTTCTTCGGCGTGCCGGGGAAGGTCCGTCCATCGGCCTCGGGGGCGTGCAGTTCCTCGCTCTTCGGACGCTTGTTGGCGGGCACCTTCGCATCCTCGTGGCTGATCGGCTTGGGACCGGTCACGCTGCCCATCTCGGTGCGCACGGGCTTGGCCGCCTCTTCCTCTTCCTCGACTTCGGCTTCGTCGGCATCCTCGTCCTCGGTGTCCGGATCGGCGGGGGCACTAGTCGACAGCTCGTCGGCCGAAGCCGCCTGTGCGTCGGCGCCGTCAATCTTGCGGGTGGCTTCGCTCACGGCCTCGTCCTCGTCGGACTCGGTGCTCAGGTCCTGCGACTTGGCGACCTGCTGGATGTCCACGTGGAACAGCAGCTGGACGGACTCCTCCTTGATGCCCTCGACCATGGAGTTGTACATCTGGTAGCCTTCGCGCTGGTATTCGGTGAGCGGGTCGCGCTGACCCATGCCGCGCAGGCCGATGCCGTCCTTGAGGTAGTCCATCTCGTACAGGTGCTCGCGCCACTTGCGGTCGAGCACGGCCAGCACCACACGACGCTCGAGCTGCCGCAGGCCCTCGACGCCGACGACCTTCTCGATCTCGGCATACTGCTTGTCGGCGTCGGCGACGATGAGATCGTGCAGGATCTCGGTGGCCTTCTCGGCCTTCTTCTCGCCCTCGATGGCCTTCTTCGCGTCGTCGATCTCCAGCGACACCGGGTAGATCTGGACCAGAGCCTTCCACAGGCCCTCGAGATCCCATTCGGCGGGCTTGTCGGTGCCCTGCGTGGCGCCCTTGATGTACGAGGCGACGGTGTCGGAGATGAACCGCTTGATGTCGGCGTCGATGTTCTCGCCCTTCAGCACGGCCTGACGCTCGGCGTATACCACGGTACGCTGCTTGTTCATCACGTCATCGTACTTGAGCACGTTCTTGCGGATCTCGAAGTTACGCGATTCCACGGCCTTCTGCGCATTGCGCACGCCCTTGGAGACGCTCTTGGACTCGATGGGCTCGCCGGTCGGCATGCCCTTGGCCATCACGCGGGCCACCAGCTGCGTGTTGAACAGGCGCATGAGGTTGTCCTCGAGCGACAGGTAGAAGCGGGATTCGCCCGGGTCTCCCTGACGGCCGGAACGGCCTCGCAGCTGGTTGTCGATACGACGGGACTCATGGCGTTCGGTGCCGAGCACGTACAGGCCGCCGAGCTTCTTGACCTCTTCGTGCTCGTCCTTGACCTGGGCCTTGACGGCCTTGAGGGTCTCGGGCCAGCGCTTCTCGTACTCCTCCGGGGTGTCCTCGGGGGAGAATCCCTGGGCCTTGAGCTTCTGGTCGGCGAGGAACTCGACGTTGCCGCCGAGCATGATATCGGTACCACGACCGGCCATGTTGGTGGCCACGGTCACGGCGCCCTTGCGACCGGCGACGGCCACGACGGCGGCCTCCTTGGCATGCTGCTTGGCGTTGAGCACCTGATGCGGGATGCCGGCCACGTCCAGCAGGGAGGAGACGACCTCGGAGCTTTCGACGGAGGCGGTGCCGAGCAGCACCGGCTGGCCCTTGGCATGGCGCTTGGCCACGTCCTTGACGATGGCGGCCAGCTTCTCCTTCTTGGTGCGGTAGATCAGATCGTCCTTGTCCTCGCGGATCATCGGACGGTTCGTCGGGATCGGCAGCACGCCCAGCTTGTAGGTGTTCATGAACTCGGCGGCCTCGGTTTCGGCGGTACCGGTCATGCCCGCGAGCTTGTCGTACATGCGGAAGTAGTTCTGCAGGGTGATCGTGGCGAAGGTCTGGTTCTCGGCCTTGACCTCCACGCCCTCCTTGGCCTCGATGGCCTGATGCAGGCCCTCGTTGTAGCGGCGGCCGGGCAGCATGCGGCCGGTGTGCTCGTCGACGATCAGCACTTCGCCGCCCTGCACCACATAGTCCTTGTCGCGCAGGAACAGCTCCTTGGCCTTGATGGCGTTGTTCAGGTAGCCGATCAGCGCGGTGTTGCTCGGCTCGTACAGATTGTCGATGCCGAGGTAGTCCTCCACCTTGGTGATGCCGGAATCGAGGATGCCGACGACCTTCTTCTTCTCGTCGACCTCGTAGTCCTCGTCGCGCTTGAGCTTCGGCACCAGCTTGGCGAACTGACGGTACCAGCGGGTCACGTCGCCCTCAGCGGGACCGGAGATGATCAGCGGGGTTCGGGCCTCATCGATCAGGATGGAGTCCACCTCGTCGACGATGGCGTAATGGTGCTCGCGCTGCACGAGATCGGCCTTCTCCCACGCCATGTTGTCACGCAGGTAGTCGAAGCCGAACTCGTTGTTGGTGCCGTAGGTGATGTCGGCGTTGTACTGCTTGCGGCGCTCCGGCGGCTTCTGGTCGGTGATGATGCAGCCGGTGCTCATGCCGAGGAAGCGGTAGACGCGGCCCATCAGCTCGCTTTGGTAGCTGGCCAGATAATCGTTGACGGTGACTACGTGCACGCCCTTGCCCTCGAGGGCGTTGAGGTAGCTCGGCAGGGTGGCAACCAGGGTCTTGCCCTCACCGGTCTTCATTTCGGCGATGTTACCCCAGTGCAGGGCGGCGCCGCCCATGAGCTGCACGTCGAAGTGGCGCATGCCCAGCGTGCGCTTCGAGGCCTCCCGGACCGTGGCGAACGCCTCCGGCATGAGATCGTCGAGCTTCTCGCCGTTCTCCAGACGCTGCTTGAACTTCGCGGTCTGTCCCTTCAGCTCGTCGTCCGACAAAGCGGAGATCTTGTCTTCCATGTCGTTGGTCGCCACGGCCACGGCCTGAAGCCTACGAAGCTGATGACCTTCGCCAATGCGCAGGACCTTGTCCAGAACGTTTACCACGAGTCACTCCTCAGTTGTCCCATATCGGCGCGCCCGTATGTCTTCCGGGCACAAACTGCAACCATACTACGCGAACCTTTTGATTTTGGGGGGATATCGCCGACCGCCACAACGACGACGCCCCGCCATGGGACCCATGGCGGGGCGTCGCGTCAATGCCTGATGCGGACTACTTGGACTTCTCGACGTTCTCCGGAGTGTCGATCTCGAAGACGCCGTAGCTCCATCCGTGACGGTGGTAGACCACGGACGGACGGTTGGTCTCCTTGTTCACGAACAGGAAGAAGTCGTGTCCGATGAGCTCCATCTCGTACAGGGCCTCGTCGATGCTCATCGGCTCGGCGATGTGCAGCTTGCGGCGGATGACGATCGGGGTATCGCCGACCTGGACCTCGACCGACTCGCCCGGTCCGAGATCACCGGCCACCGCATCGGCCGGGCTGTTGCTCGGCTCCTCGGCGGGCTCCTCCGGCTCGGCCGGCGGTTCGACCACGCCGAGATCGACGGGCTGCGGGTTGGTGTAGCCGCGACGATGGTCCTTACGACGATCGCGGGAACGACGGAGACGGAGGGTCAGCTTGTCCAGCGCCAGATCCAGTGCACTGAACTCGTCGGTGCTCGAAGCCTCGGCACGGACGACGGTACGACCTGCGATAACGGTGATTTCCACCTTCTTCGCGGTATCCGCCTGACGGGGATTGCCCTCATGCGTCACCACGACCTGCGCCCTCTGCGCATCGGGAGCGATTGCGGTCACACGATTCATCTTGTTCTCTGTAACATCACGGAAGCGCTGCTTGATCTGCGTGTGACGTCCGGTAACGACGATTTCCATGTGGACCTCCTTGATCGAGCGGCCAACGGCCGCTGTGGACACCTTTCGGCAACATCGCCGGAAGGATGTCTCCCAGTCTAGCCGATGAAATCCCGGTTTTGCGTTAATGACATCGACAAAACACCGCAAAGCGTAATGAAAGTCGGCTGGGAGCTGGTATGGTGGTTTGCCGAGACCTCTTGATGGCCGCGACCCAAGTCCTGAACAGGACGCGGGTTGAGGAACTTCCGGGCTCCGCAGAGCACGATGGCGGATAACGTCCGCCCAGGGCGACCTGAGAGATAGCGCAACAGAGAACAGACCGCCCGCTTCGCGCGGGTAAGGGTGAAACGGCGGTGTAAGAGACCACCGGGCGACCGGTAACGGGAGCCGCATGGCAAGCCTCATCGGGAGCAAGGCCAAGCAGAAGACGTCAAGGGCTGCTCGCCCGTGTCTTCGGGTAGGCTGCTAGAGCCTGGCGGCGACGTCAGGTCGAGATGGATGGCCATCCGCGTGGCGACACGCGACAGAACCCGGGGTATAAGAGGTCTCATCCCCTTACTTTTCGCGTATCACGCATCACCACGCCCCGTCACGATCCTGTCATGCCTCGTCGTGCAACGGCAGCAGATCCTCGGCCACCTGACGGATGGTGTCGGGACCATGCCCCTTGCGCACGCCGGCACTCCACAGACGACGCCGACGCACCGACGGGTCCAATCCCTCCGTACGCGCGGCGACGCGACGGCCGAGCTCATAGGCGGCCTCCGTGAACAGGCCGGCCTGCCGGGCGTGTTCGGCGGCCCGTGCGGCAAGCGAGGCGTCCACGCCCTTGCGGGTGAGCTCACGGATCGTTCCCCGCTCCCCCAGTTGCCGGCCGACGCAGTACCGCACCATGGAGCGGGCATAGGCCTCGTCATCGACGAGCCCCACCTCGATTAGCCGGTCGACCGTCTCCTCGGCGACGGATTCGTCATAGCCCTTCGCCTTCAGACGCTGGACCAGCGCGCCGGAGGACCTTGCCGCGGAATCCAGCAGGGTCAGCGCGGCCTCCCTGCAGGCGTCGGCGTCGGCGGGGTTCTCCGGCCCTTCGCCGTAGGTGCCCCGGCCGGCGCCGAAGCCGCCCCTTTTCGGGGTCCGGGAAACCGAACGCCGACGGGAGGAACGATCACGCCGGGAACCGTCCCGCTGATCGGGATCCGCCGACGCCCCAAAAACCGCCGACACCCCCAAATCCGCCGATGGGCCGGAGTCCGGCGCGGATTCGACCTGCACAGGATGACGCCGAAGGAATTCCTCTACGGAAATCATCGTCGAACGGAACCGTCACTGCTTGGCCGCGGGGACGGCCGATGCGGGAACGTCGCTCGCCGCCACGGAGGATTCCTGGGTATCCTGAGGCGCCCCGGCGTCGTCCGACGACGAATCGTCGATCTCGTCGGGCTGCTCCACGCCGAACGCCACCTTGATCTTGTGCTGGATCTCATCGGCGAGGGCGGGATTGTCCTTGAGGAACTGCCGGGCCTTCTCACGCCCCTGTCCCAGCTGGTCGCCCTCGTAGGTGAACCACGATCCGGACTTCTTGATGACGTCGGTCTGCACGCCCATGTCGAGGATGGAGCCCTCGGTGGAGATGCCCTCGCCGTACAGCACGTCGAACTCCGCGGTCTTGAACGGCGGGGCCATCTTGTTCTTCACGACCTTCACCTTGGTACGGTTGCCGACCGCCTCGTCACCGTTCTTGATGGTCTGGATGCGTCGGATGTCCAGACGCACCGACGCATAGAACTTCAGCGCCTTGCCGCCGGTCGTGGTCTCCGGACTGCCGAAGAACACGCCGATCTTCTCGCGCAGCTGGTTGATGAAGATCGCGGTGGTACCCGCCTGCGAGAGCGCGCCGGTCATCTTGCGCAGCGCCTGACTCATCAGACGCGCCTGCAGACCGACGTGGCTGTCGCCCATGTCACCTTCGATCTCGGCCTTGGGCACCAGCGCCGCGACCGAATCGATGACGATCACGTCAAGCGCGCCGGAACGGATCAGCATGTCGGCGATCTCCAGCGCCTGCTCGCCGTTGTCCGGCTGCGAGACGATCAGGGAGTCGGTGTCCACGCCCAGCTTGCGCGCGTATTCGGGATCAAGCGCATGCTCGGCGTCGATGAAGGCTGCCACGCCACCCTTCTTCTGCGCATTGGCCACCACATGCAGGGCCAGCGTCGTCTTGCCGGAGGATTCCGGTCCGTAGACCTCCACGATTCGGCCGCGGGGCAGGCCGCCGATGCCAAGGGCCAGATCCAAGGCCAGGGAGCCGGTGGGGATGACCTCCACCTCCTGTACCGGCTTGTCGCCCAGACGCATGGCCGAGCCCTTGCCGAAGCTCTTCTCCACCTGGGCCAGCGCCGTGTCCAATGCCGCCTGACGGCGCTTGGCGAGTTCCTCGGCGCTATCTTTCTTCGGGGACGTCTTCTGTTGTGTCGTCTTCTGTGCCATCAGTGTCTCCTTACGTTCGTAACCGCTGGAGCCTTCACCGTACGCCGTCCCTCACTGCGGGCGCCAGCCGTACGGGAAATGTGCATGAACGTGCCGCCGTCCACAATCACGACCACGCGGCGGCACCGATCGCCAGCATCCGCACCCGACTATACCCGAACATTTGTTCGAAGTCATGCGACACTCCGAAAAACCACGGCCGACCGGAAATCATGACCGACCCCGGGATCACGGTCGGGTCGAAAAACCACGACCGGTCCGGAAACCACGGTCGGTCCGAAACCGCCGCGACAATCACCACGACCGCGGCGCTCACCACGACACGGCCGGCATCGGAGGCGCATTGTGATCCCGTCCCCATCGACGGGAATCCGGCACATCCATCTGATCGCACAGCACGTTCCACACCACACGCGGCTCCACCCCGGCCTCAAGGGCCTCGGCGGCCGTCATGGAGTCCAGCGCGGCAAGTGCCTGATCATGAGAAAGGCTCCGACCGTACGAACGGCCGAAGACCTCCTCAAGCAATTCCCAGAATTCGCGTTCCTGCATGAAGGACGAACCTAGTCGCGCCCCTCAACCTCGCGCACGCGGTCGGCCACCATCATCAGCATGTCGGAAAGCGGCACGCCGAGCGCACGGGTGATCGACACCAGCAGTTCGGAGCTGGCCTCCTTCTGTCCGCGCTCGACCTCCGAAAGGTAGCCGAGGGAGACGCCGGCCTTGCCGCTCACCTCACGCAGGGTCTTGTGATCCTTGGTGCGCAGGCTGCGCAGCACCTCGCCGATCACCTTGCGCAGGGAGATCTGCCCGTCCTCGCCGGACACCATGCGGGTGCGCTCGGCGTGGCGCACGGCATCGACCTCGGTCTCCTCCCTGTCGGCGTTCGCCCACATGCGGTTGAGCGCGGCCTGACGATCGTCCTTGGCCTTGCGCGCGGCCCGCGCACGCAGAATCTGCTGCTGGGCGAACGCCACGGCGCGCTTCTGGGCGGGCGTGAGGTTGCGGGCGATGACCTTGTCGGGCGCGCTCACCACGGTCTTGGCGCCAGTGCCCTGAGTTTCGATCTTCCGGTCGTAGCGTGCTGCAGTCGTCGTCATGTTCACTCCTTTGATTGTCCCCGCTCGATTTCTCGTTCTCTATGTCTCCCAACAGGAGGACACGGCGATTATTCCGCTTTCGGACAACAATGTGACGAAGCTCACACCGCATGCCGCGATACCATGGCCCGCCGATGCTACGTCGGACGTCCGCTCACACCCGGGAATCCGAGCGGACGAGCAGTTCGCTCAGCTCCCGGAGCACGGCCTCGACGGTGTTCCTGCGCACGGTCTCGCGATCCCCGCGCAGATGCAGTTCGCTGACATGCGTGGTCCGGGCAGCGTCGTGTTCCTCGATCGGATCCCCCTCGGACGAACGATCCTCGGGCAGGGAGATCCCCACGTACACCAGACCGGCGGGCTTGTCGCCATCGGGACCGGGACCGGCCACGCCGGTGGTGGACAGCCCCACCACACGGTGGCGAAGATCATCGTGTGTGTCGTACAGCCGGGCGGTCGCCTCGGCCATCTGGCAGGCGACCTGCGGATGCACGGCGCCTTCGCGACGAAGCAATGCGGCATCCACGCCGAGGATCGCCGCCTTCGCGTTGATGTCGTAGGTGACGGCCGAGCCGAGGAACACGCGGGAGGCGCCGGGAATGCGCACGAACGCATCGGCGAGCAGACCACCGGTCAGGGACTCCGACGCGGCGATGAACCAATGGCGGTCGAGGCAGATCCCCAGCACGCTTTCCGCCAGACCATCCCTGATCTGCTGACGGTCGTCGGCACGACCATCCTCGCCGGCACAACCATCCTTATCGGCACGGCGGGGGGCGTCGGTCCCGATCATCCTAGGCCTCCTTGCGGGAGGGGAAGAACGTGCCCTTGACGTAGACGAAGCCGGAGTACAGGCACAGCACGAGGGCCACGAGCAGCAGCACGTACGCCACCAGATAGTAGCCGTTGACCACCGCGGCCGGCAGATATTCGGGGTGCTCGACGGTCTGGCCGAGCGTCCACGCCGGCAGCATGTACATCGACAGTGCGATCGACTGGAACACCGTCTTGAGCTTGCCGGGCCACGCGGCGGCGATCACCTTGCCGCCCGGACGCTCCATGACGAAGAAACGCATGAGCGTGATGCCGATTTCGCGGATCAGGAACAGCGCGGTGATCGCCCACGCCCAGGTGAACTCGCCGAACGCCGACAGCAGGATCAGCGCCGAGCACATCAGCAACTTGTCGGCAATCGGATCCATGAGCTTGCCCAGTTCGGTGACCTCGTTGTTGCGCCGGGCCAGCCAGCCATCCACCTTGTCGGTGCTGGCGGCGACGATGAACAGCACGGCGGACGCCCAACGCAGCGTCACATCGTCCCTGCCGCTCGGCCCCGCCATGACGGTGAGCACGATGTACACCACCACCAGAACGATGCGGGCATAGGTCACCAGATTGGCCGAGGTGTTCCATCCCTCCAGCAGCGAGGGCTTCGAACGCTCATCCGGATTGTTCTTTTCCGCCATCAGTCACTCCTTGT
The DNA here is from genome assembly GCF_002802905.1 of Bifidobacterium simiarum. Lineage (GTDB taxonomy): Bacteria > Actinomycetota > Actinomycetes > Actinomycetales > Bifidobacteriaceae > Galliscardovia > Galliscardovia simiarum. The sequence goes on along the minus strand of NZ_PEBK01000005.1, from coordinate 225,092 downwards.
TTGACACGCGTACCTAGCGTACCGCGTAACGAATATAGACACCGACCGCATGATGCGCAATGTGGCATGCACGCGGTCGCCCCATGCTTCGAAGACCCTGCGCCGGCCCTACTGCCCCGCCTCCTGCGGTGCGGAATCGCCGGGACGTATCGCATCGGTCTTGCCCTGGATGAACGCCAGCACCTGCGGCAGGTCCTGCGGCTGCACCAGCACCTGACGGGCCTTGGAGCCCTCCGAGGGCCCGACCACGCCGCGTGATTCGAGCAGGTCCATGAGCCGGCCGGCCTTGGCGAAGCCGACGCGCAGCTTGCGCTGCAGCATCGACGTGGATCCGAACTGCGAGGAGACCACGAGTTCGGCGGCCTGCAGCAGCACGTCCATGTCGTCGCCGATCTCCTCGTCGGGCTCGACGGCGCTCTGGTCGGCGTCCTTGGCCATCTGCTCGATGTCCTCGCGGTACCGGGGCTTGCGCTGGGTGCGCACGAAGTCGACGGCCGCGCGGATCTCGGATTCGGAGACCCACGATCCCTGCACACGCAGCGGTTTGGCACTGCCCATCGGCAGGAACAGCGCATCGCCCTGGCCGATGAGGCTTTCCGCGCCCGTGGTGTCGAGGATCACCCTCGAATCGGTGGCCGACGACGTGGCGAACGCCAGACGGGACGGGATGTTGGCCTTGATCAGGCCGGTGACCACGTCGACCGAGGGTCGCTGCGTGGCGAGGACCAGATGCACGCCGGCCGCACGGGCCAGCTGGGTGATGCGCTGGATCGAGCTTTCCACGTCGTTCTTGGCGACCATCATCAGATCGGCCATCTCGTCGACGACCACGAGCAGGTACGGGTAGGGCGCGACCTTGCGGTTCGATCCCTCGGGCACATGCACCTTGCCGGCACGCACCGCCTCATTGAAGTCCTTGACGTGGCGGAATCCGAAGTACTGCAGATCGTCGTATCGGGCGTCCATCTCCTTGACCACCCATTCGAGGGCCTGCGCGGCCTTCTTCGGATCGGTGATGATGGGCGTGAGCAGATGAGGGATGCCCGCGTAGGCGGAAAGCTCCACGCGCTTGGGATCCACCATGATCAGGCGCACCTGCTCGGGGGTGGCGCGCATGATGATGGAGGTGAGCATCGAGTTGATGAAGCTGGACTTGCCGGAACCGGTGGCGCCGGCCACCAGCAGATGCGGCATCTTGGTGAGGTCCGCGGTGACGAAATGGCCCTCGACGTCCTTGCCCACGCCGGCGAGCATCGGATTGCGGTCGTTGCGGGCCTTGTCGGAGCGCAGTACGTCGCCCAGATGCACGATCTCGCGGTCGACGTTCGGGATCTCGATGCCGATGGCGGACTTGCCCGGGATCGGCGAGAGGATGCGCACGTCGGAGCTGGCCACCGCGTAGGCGATGTTGCGCCTCAGATTGGTGACCTTCTCCACCTTGACGCCCGGACCGAGCTCGACCTCGTACTGGGTGACCGATGGGCCCCGCAGGAACCCGACGACCTTGGCGTCCACCTTGAACTGCTGGAACGTGGATTGCAGCGCGGCGATCACCTTGTCGTTGGCCGGCGTGCGGGCCGCATGCGGCTTGCCGTGCGCCAGCAGTTCCAGATCCGGCAGATGGTAGACGGCCGATTCGCCCGACTCGGGATCGGGGACGGAGACCGAAGCGGCAGCAGGTACCGAAGCCGCAACGGGTGCCGAGGCCGCAGCCGCGGGGGAAGAGGCTCCCCCCGCGTTCGGCACGACGCCGTAGGCGCCGGAATTGTCCATCAGCCGCGTCGAGGCAATCGGCTCCTCGTCACCGTCGGCATCGTTCGCACCGGCGGGGGCGCCGTTCCCGCCCGCGGGAGCGTCAAGCGCCTTGGCCCACGGGTCGGGATAGCCGCCCGTCCCGGAAGCCGTGGGAACCGATCCCGATACGGCCGGAAGCTGTCCGGCGGATGACTCATGGCCGTACTCGCCCAGGCCCCCGGCGGACGACACGGTGCGCGGCCGGCGATCTACCAGCGGGGTCTCCGCGGTGGCGCCGTGCGTGGACGCGGCCTTGTCGAACGCGGTGTCGGCGGCGTACCGGTCGAGTCTGGCGTCGTCGGCGTCACCGCCCCCGCGACGTCGACCGAAGATCCGTTCGAGCAACGACGGACGCCGGGAATCGGACTGTCCCTGATCGGCACCGTCATGCGTGGGCACGCCGTCGGCGAAGGTCAGGGTCTCGTCGCCGTCCGCGAGACGGACCTCGTTGGGCAGCCGGTCCGTGGAGTCCTCCGATCGGGACTCCTCGGCCCGTTCCGCCATGCGTTCATGCAGCGAATGACCGTACGAGGACACGTCGTTCATCGTCACGCCGGTGATCAGCAGCAACGACAGCAGCCCCACCAGCACGAACAGCGCGATGGCGAACGCCTCGGACAGCCCCCAGGCAAGCGGGGATCCGACGATAAAGCCCAGCAGGCCGCCGGCGTTCTGGATCGCCTGCATGTCGAATCCCTGGGAGTCCCCCAGCTTCACCGCGTCGATGATCGAGCAGATCGACCACACCAGCAGACCCAGTCCCGTCAGCATACGGGCATTGCCGTACGCCCGGACGTTGGTGCTGACCATCCGGATCGCGATATACAGCAGAATCACCGGCAGGATCACGCTCATCATGCCCAGCAGGCTCGAGGCCACGACGTGCAGGGCCCGGCCAAGCAGTCCGCTGACGCGGAACCATTCGCTGGCGCAGAACAGCACCGCGCCAGCGATCAGGGCGAAGAAGGTCAGGGTCCGGCCCCATACGGTGTCCAGTTCGGGAAGCAGTCCGGCATCGTCCTGATTCGACGATTCCTTCGCGCCCTTCCCCCGTGCGCCCGAAGCGCGCCCCGAGGACGGGCGCGACGATGATTTCGATGATTTCTGTGCCATAGCAAGGCACTACCTTACCGTTCCCGGTCAACGACGGGTACTCAGGCGGCAATATCACCCAGATGGTGCTGTACGTACTCGTCGGCGTGGGCGTCGATCGCATCGTAGTCGCCGGCATCGGCGTGATGCACGATGCCCCGCGCCCTGTCCAGCAATCCGGGGTTCAGCGCCTCGAGCCAGTGGATGCGGGGATCCCTGCCGAACCATCCCATCTGCCGGCGGGCCAGACGGCGGGTCTTCTGCGCGACGTCGGCCATCGCCTCGTCGAGGTCGGTCAGCCCGTCGAGTAGATCGATGACCTGCTGGTAGCCCAGCGCGCGGGCCGCGGTGACGCCCAGACGGGGACGCAGACGCTCCACCTCGTCCACGAAGCCATCGTCGAACATCCGCTTCGTGCGGATGGCGATGCGCCGGTCCAGCTCCTCGCGCGGCAGATCGAGGCCGATCTGCACGGACGGGATGACGTAGCGGTACCGAGGCAGGCTGGCGGAATACGGGCGTCCGGTGATCTCGATGACCTCCAGCGCGCGCACGGTACGGCGGGGATTGTGCGGATCCATGCGGGCCGCGGCCTCGGGATCCTTCCGCTCCAGTTCGGCGAACAGCGCGCCGGCGCCCTCGTCCTTCACCCGCTGCTCCAGCCGGGCCCTCACCTCGGGATCGGTGCCGGGGAACGAGATGTCGTCGATGGCCGCGCGGGCGTACAGGCCGGATCCGCCGACCAGAATCGGTCGCACTCCCCTGCCCTGCAATTCGCCGATGCAGTCGCGCACCAGCTTCTGGAACCGGGCCACCGTCATCGTCTCGGTCGGCTCGATCACGTCGAGCAGATGGTGGGGCACCTGCGAGCGCTCCTCCTCGGTGGCCTTCGCGGTGCCGATGTCCATGCCGCGGTACATCTGGTATGCATCGGCGTTGACGATCTCGGCCCGCTGGCCCTCGCCCTCCAACGCCTTGGCGAGCGCGATGGCCAGCGAGGTCTTGCCCGAGGCGGTGGGGCCGACGATCGAAACGACGCGCTGGCCGGCGGATTTGACGGACTCGGTGACGGAAGTCTCAGTGGCGGACATGGTAGGTCTGCCCTTTTCTCGGATCCGGATCGGCGATGAGATTATGCCGTCCCGCATGGGTGACGGTGGCGGTGACGAAATCGCCGACCTGTGGCATCGGCTCGCCCTCGGGCACGCCGATGTGCACGAGCACGCCGGTGCGTTCGCGCCCGGTGACCCGGTGCGTCTCATCGTCCTTCTTGCCGCGGGTGCCGGTGATCATCACCTCGACGTCGCGCCCCTCGAACTCCGCGAGCTTCTCCTCGGTGATGCGCTCCTGCAGGGCGACCAGCCGCTCGAAGCGGCGCTGGACCACGTCGTGCGGCACCTGCTCCATACTCGCCGCCGGGGTGCCGGGCCTCGGCGAGTAGATGAACGTGAAGGCCGACGAGAACCTCGCCTGCTCGACCACGTCGAGCGTGCGCTGGAAGTCCTCCTCGGTCTCGCCGGGGAAGCCGACGATGATGTCGGTGCTGATCTGGGCGTCGGGCATGGCCTCGCGCACCTTGCGCAGGATGTCTAGGAACTTCGCGGAACGGTAGGAGCGGCGCATGGCCCGCAGAATGTCGTCCGAGCCGGACTGCAGCGGCATGTGCAGCTGGTGCATCACGTTGGGGGTCTCGGCCATGGCGGCGATCACGTCGTCGGTGAACGCGGCGGGATGCGGCGACGTGAAGCGCACGCGTTCCAGCCCCTCGATCTGCCCGCAGGCGCGCAGCAGCTTGGAGAAGGCCATGCGGTCGCCGATGGAGTAGCCGTAGGAGTTCACGTTCTGTCCCAGCAGCGTGACCTCCTTCGCCCCGCCTTCGACGCAGCGGCGCACCTCGTCGAGGATGTCGCCGGGACGGCGGTCGCGCTCCTTGCCGCGGGTCGTGGGCACGATGCAGAACGTACAGGTGTTGTTGCATCCCACGGAGATCGACACCCACGAGGAGACGCGGGAGTCGCGCACGGTGGGCAGCTGGCTGGGGAACAGGTCGAGTTTCTCCTGCACCTTCACCTGCGGCTTGCCGCTGACGCGGTTCTGGTCGAGCAGCTTCGGCAGGGAGCCGATGTTCTTAGTGCCGAACACGGCGGACACCCATGGGGCCTTTTTGGCGATGCGCTCCCGGTCGAGCTGGGCCATGCATCCGCCCACGGCGATCTGCAGGTTCGGGCGCATGCGCTTGAGGTTCGCCCACAGGCCGATCGTGCCGTACATGCGTTCGGCGGCGTTCTCGCGCACCGCGCAGGTGTTGAGTACGATCAGGTCGACGTCCTTGTCGGCCGCCTGTTCCTCGGTGGCGGCCACGTAGCCGTCGGCGTCGAGCACGCCGGCGATGCGTTCGGAGTCATGTACGTTCATCTGGCATCCGAGCGTATGCACGTAGTACACGCCCTTGCCGCGGCCGGGATTGAGATTCTCGTGCTCGCCGGTCAGTGCGGAGGCGGGGATCGGGTTGCGTTCTTCGACGGTCATCATATCCTCGTTCATAGGTCACCATCCTAGCCGGACGCGCTCCCCGCGACGGGGCCGGACCGCCACGGACGGATCTTGGTACCATTGCGCATTGACCGGAATCGTCAGGGGATCGGCACCGTACGCCGACCAATGCGGCGGGACCGGACCGTCAGGCCAGACCACGGTGACCGACAACGCGACCGAGATAAGGAGTGCCGTTCATGATCCTCGAACGCAAGCAGCGTTTCAACGTCCCCGAGATCCGCTCCCGCATGGAGCAGGTCTCCGCCGAATTGGGTACCGAAACCTTCCACGGCGCGCAGATCGTGCAGTACGCCGAGCTCGAGCAGGTGTACTCCGGCGCGATGCGGGAGATCAGCACGAAGCTGGAAAACCTCGACGACGAGTTCCAGCTGCGGGACCGGCACAATCCGATCCATCACATGGAGTGCCGGCTGAAGAGCATCGGATCCACCATCGGCAAGCTGCGCAAGCGCGGTCTGCCGCTCAGTGTGGAGTCGGTGCGGGAGAACCTGTTCGACATCGCCGGCATCCGCGTGATCTGCAACTACGAGCAGGACGTGTACAAGGTGGCGGACACGCTGTCCGAACAGTCGGACATCGAGGTGATCCGGGTCAAGGATTACATCGCCCATCCCAAGCCGAACGGCTACCGCAGCCTCCATGTGATCTACTCGGTGCCGGTGTTTCTCACCGACGGCCCGCATCCCACCCCCGTGGAGGTGCAGTTCCGCACGATCGCGATGGACTACTGGGCCAGCCTCGAACACCGTCTGCGCTACAAGAACGACATGGAGGACTCGGACCGCGAACGGCATGTCGCCACGTTGCGGGAATGCGCGAAGGAGCTTTCCCGCATCGAGGCGACAATGCAGGCGATCCACAACGAGATCGGCGCCGGCGAGGCCTGAGTCCGCAACGGTCTCGCCGGGCCGGCCGGCCCGCCATCTGGCCGGAGCCGCGGATCAGAAGTCGAAGTGGTCCGGGTCGCTGCCGTTGCGCACACCGGTCTCCAGCGCGTCGACGGCGGCCATGTCCTCGTCGGAGAGTTCGAAGTCGAACACGTCGATGTTCTCGTGGATGCGCTGTTCGTGCGTGGACTTCGGCAGGACGATCACGCCGCGCTGCAGGTGCCAGCGGATCACCACCTGCGCCGCCGACTTGCCGTATTTCGCGCCGATCGCGGTCAGCACCGGATTGGACAGCAGGGTGCCGCCGGTGCCGCCCAGCGGGCTCCATGCCTCGACCGCGATGCCGTGGGCGCGGCAGTATTCGATGACCTCGCCGTTGCCGAACTGCGGGGAGGATTCGATCTGGTCGACGGCCGGCGTGATGTCGCTGATCGTCGCCAGCTCCTCGAGATGGTGGATCTGGAAGTTGCTCACGCCGATGGCCCGCACGCGACGGTCCGTATACAGTTCGCCCATCGCCTCCCAGGCGTCCTGCCAGCCGTCGGCGGGCCAGTGGATCAGGTACAGATCGACGTAGTCCATGCCGAGACGGTCAAGGCTCTCCTCGAAGGCCTCCTTCGCTCGGTGTCGGCGGATGTCCTCGTTCCACAGCTTCGTGGTGACGAAGATGTCCCTCCGCTTCACGCCCGACTTGGCGATCGCGGCGCCCACCGAGGCCTCGTTGCCGTAGATCATCGCGGTATCGATGTGACGGTATCCGTTCTCCAGCGCCCACAGCACCGCGTTCTCGGTCTGCAGGCCGTTCGGGGTCTGGAACACGCCCAGTCCGATCCGGGGAATCTTGATCTCATTGTTCAGTCTGGTGAATTCCATCGGTCTTCCGATCCTCCTTGGTCATGATGATGGTCATGTGGTCATGATGATCGGCCCCGAAGCCATGATCCGTGTCACTGCGGCGGGACCGTCCTCCTACGGCCCGTTCGTGCCGGACCGTCTCCTTCTGTCATCCTAATGGCGGTGTCGGCCCCGATCCCGGATTGCACGATCCTCGCCACCGCTTTCCCCTGTGAGCATAACGATTCAGGTTTCCGTAAGCTGCCTTCCATACGGTTGACGGCAGTAAGTCAGGCATGTCGAAGTTCCCGGCAGGCCACGATCATGAAGGAGCTTGTGATGGCGTTCGGATTCGGACAGCGTTCCGGTAGGAATTCCGGCGGACGAAATACCAACGACGGGCAGTATCAGAACCCACAGTATTATCAGGATCCACAGTATTATCAGAACCCACAGTACGGCGATCAGTACGGGCAGACGCCGTACGGTCAGGCGTCATACGGCCAGCAGTACGGCAACACCTACTCGCAGGGATACGGACAGCCGCAGTCCCCGTACGGTCAGGCACAGTCCCCATACGGTCAGGCATCATACGGACCGGCACAGTACGGACAGCAGTATGGTCAGGCCTCGGTGATGGACACGCAGCCCGTCTACGTGCGCGACACCTTCGAAAAGGCCAAGCGGGTCTCCACCACCAAGGCGTATGCCGAAATGACCATGGGACTGCTGGTCACCGCCGTCGTGGCCATCATCACCCAGACCAGCGGACTGCTGTTCGCCTATCTGCAGGCCACCGGCATGATCGGCTGGATCGGACTGACCATCGTGCAGGTGGGCATGGCCATCTTCCTCGGCGTGCGCGTGATGAGCATGAATCCGGGCACCGCCCGCGTCCTGTTCTACGCCTATGCGGCGCTGATGGGGTTCACGCTGAGCACGATCTTCGTCACCTACTCGCTGGGCAGCATCGTGATGGCGCTGGGCATGTCGACCGCGTTCTTCCTGTGCCTGACGATGTTCGGCCTGACCACGAAGCTCGACATGCTCAAGGCCGGTCCGATCCTTATGGTTGCGCTGCTGGTGCTGATCGTGTTCGAGGTGATCATGATGTTCGTCGCACCCACCGGCGCCATGACCATGCTGATCTCGGCGATCGCGCTGCTGATCTTCGCCGGACTGACCGTCCACGACGCGCAGTTCACCCGCATGATGTTCGCCCAGTACTCGCATGACGAGGTGATGATCCGCAGGGTCTCGATCCTGTGCGCGCTGAACCTGTACCTTGACTTCATCAACTTCTTCGTGAACCTGCTGACGATCTTCGGCAGCTCCGACAACTAGCGCTTGGTACTTCGCCAATCGACGTTCCGGCGAAAGGCCCCGGGTCGCGACCTCGTATGGTCCGCGGCCCGGGGCCTTTCGCAATATGGAAGCACGCGTCTTCCCGTTACACGGGTGCGTTACGTTGTTGGTCCCATGAACACAGAGCATAGGCAGGAACTCGTCGGCATGGCCGCGTTAGTGCTGACGGCCATGATCTGGGGGTTTGCGTTCGTCTCGCAGGTTTCCGGCATGACCAGCATGAAGCCGTTCTTCTTCAACGCCACGAGATTCACACTCGGCACGCTGTCCCTGCTGCCGATCCTGCTGGTGAGGCATCGTCGTTCGTCCTCCGGTTCCGGTCCGGACGGCCGTGAGCGGACAGTCTCCGCGGGGCAGTCCGCGACCACGTCCACGAGGAAATCAAGGAAGACGGTGCTGGTGGCCATGCTGTGCGGCATCGTGCTATTCCTGGCCAGCACCTTCCAGCAGTACGGCATTCTCTATGGCAAGTCCGCCGGCAGGGCCGGATTCCTCACCGCCCTGTATATCGTGATCGTGCCGCTGCTGGCGTTCGTGTTCCTCCATCGGCGCATCGGCGTGCTCACCGTGGTGGCGGTCGCGGTCGCCATCGCCGGATTCTATTTCCTGTGCATCACCGACGGATTCGGCTCGATGACGCTGGCCGACGGTCTGCTGGTGGTCTCGGCCCTGCTGTTCGCCGTGCATATCCTCGTCATTGACGAGCTCGGCGCGGGCATTGATCCGATCATCCTCTCGTTCGGCCAGTTCCTCACCACCACCGTGATCAGCTGGGTCTGCTCGCTGATCGGCGGCGACGTGGATTGGGCCGGCGCCTCGCAGGCGTGGGTCGCGGTCGTGTATGCCGGCATCGGTTCGGTGGGCATCGCCTATACGCTGCAGGTGGTGGGTCAGCAGTGGGTGCCGCCGACCCGCGCATCGCTGATCATGTCGCTCGAATCGTTCTTCTCGGTGATCGGCGGCGCCCTGCTGCTCGGCGAGGTGATGACGCCGCGCGCCTATCTCGGCTGCGCGCTGATCTTCCTCGGCACCCTGCTCGCCCAGACGCCGGCGAGGCTTCCCCGGTTCCTCACGCGGACGAAGACCGGGAGCGGCGCAAGGGACCGGGGCTGAGCGACGGAGAGATTTTCCTCTTACTTCTCCTTGAGACGGTACGTCTTCCAGATGTCGCTGAGCTTCTGCCCGTTCGAGGTGCGCTTCCACACGTTGAGTCCGGCGCTGCTGCCGCCGACCGCCCGGGCCGCCGCGGTCGGGGACGGGTATTCGGTGCCGTCCTCCATGCGCATCTTGCCGTCGTCGGTGATGGTGGCGACCCAGCGTTCGCCCTTGCGCGGCCGCACCCATTCGAAGGTCTCCCCGGAGACCAGCAGCCCAGCGTCGAGCACCTGGGCGATGGTGACGCGACGGGAGCTGGGCTTGCGGATCCTGGTGACCTCGGTGAGATGTTCCTCGCTGAGCTGGGACAGGTCGACGTGCTCGGCGTCGTATCGGATGTTCCAGTAGTCGGCGATCAGACGGACCGTCTCGTCCTGCCGCCATTCGAGGGTCTTCGGAGTCAGTTCGGCGATGTCGGCGAGACGCGCGGTGAGCGGGAACCGCCTCGATGAGGCGTGCGTCAGCATCTGGTCGCGTCGTTTGCCGTAGTCATCGACCCGTTCCACCTGCTTTTCGCCGGTCTGGCTGAGCACGAGATTGCCGATGCGCTCCGCCCAGTAGTCGCGTACGGATTCCGGCCATGAGGCGAACGAGGAGTTCTTGCCGATATGTTCCGGGACGAGTCGCAGCACCCTCAGGCTTCGCGGGCGGGTGATGCGGCCGCCGTCCTGCTGCTCGTTCGCGCGGATCAGCAACAGACGTCGCACCGCGTCGTTGAGCGGCAGTTCGCCGCGCAGGTGGGCCAGGGCCCTGCGGCGTTCGTCGTCGCTGATGTTGAACCAGCGGATCTGTTGCAATGTGCGTCGCTTGTCGAGATCGCGGATGGCGCTGGCGAAGCGGGTGCGACGATAGAGCGTCGTCTGATGGTTCAGCATGTCGATGCCGCTGACCCGTTCCAGGGCGCCGAGCACACCGTTGAGGCGGTCGAGGTCATGCAGGTCGAGCGTCTCGTCCGCTTTCGAACCGCGTGCGTGGGAATGCGCTCCGCCGCCGGTGAACGCCGCAGGGCCGAGCGCACCGAGGTTGCGGATGGAATGGGCCAGCGCCCACATGGCCACGGGCTTCCAGTCGTCGGCGGGATAGTCGTTGAGTGCGACGAGCCGGCCGACGACGTCATCGGGCAGCCTGCTTTCCGTCGGCCGCTCGACCATGCGCCATGCATTGGCGTAGGGGGCGAGCACCTTGTCGATGAATTCGATGACCTCATCGCTGCCCTGCAGGCGGGACTTGAGCACGTCGCTCTGGAAATCGGTGATGAGCTGCCCGCATTCGGCCTTGTAGGTGACGATCATGTACAGGCTGCGGAAGAACTGCTCCGTCTTCTGCGGATCGTCGCCCAACGGTTCGACGATGTCGTCCCATCGGGAGGCGTAGGCGTCGCGTGAGGCGCTGGACAGCGAGGCCACCGCCTTGGCCTTGAACACATCGGAGGCGGTGAGAGGCACGCCGCGCATGTTCATCACGTCGAAGATGCGGTGGGCACCGGCCAGATCATCAGTGATCACCATCACCAGAGTGACCTGATTGACCAGATACGAGGCGAACCGGCGACGATCCTCGACCTCCATGTCGGCGAGCATGTCGTACGCCTGCTTGGTGTTGAGCTTGATGTTCCACTGGGCGCTGGTGGCGAGATCCGCCTCACGCAGATCGAGCACGGCCTCGACGCCCGCCTGAATGTTGTCACGGAAGAATTCGGCGTCTCGGTCCCGCAGACGGAGTCGGGGTTCGGCCTTGATGCCGCGCAGCTTGTCGCCATGCTCCATGATCAGGTCGTCAAGACTTTCGACGAGATCCTCATCGTCTTCCAGATCGCGCAGCACGGCGATGATGATCGTCAGCGACACCAGACGCTGCTGGCCGTCGATCACCTGAAACCGATTGTCCTCATCCCGCACGAGGATCAGTGATCCAAGGAAATAGGGGGTCTTCGGATTGGCCGAGGCATCGCGCAGATCCTCCACCAGCTGGCGCATGTTCTCCGTCTGCCATGTATACGCCCGCTGGAATGCCGGCACCACGAACCGGTAGTCCGAGGTGAAGATCTTACCCAGTGGCTGTTCCGTCGCTTTGATTCCCATAGTCCCCCACCATAGCCCGACGGGGCTACCCCGTTCGCTCACGGAACATGGGTGGCCCCGAACGGGATCGACAACTAGTACAGCGGCACGGTGCAAAACGCGGAACCGGTAGTTCCCGTTGCCTCCTTCGCATCCTTCTGCTCACCGTTGACGATGACCTTGCAGGTCATCTTCTGGTCGTTGCCTCCATTGATGACGTCACCGGTGACGCTCAGACCGGTCAGTTCCTTGGCTTCGTCACCCGTGAAGGTCTTCGACCACTGGCCCTTGAACTCCTCGGTATTGCTGCTGCCGTTCTTGAACCACATCACCGTGCCCTCACCGGTCGCCGTGGCCTGCAGTTCAACGGTCTTCCCCGTTGTCTTGGAGGTGCCGCCCGACTGCTGCTGCTTGGCCGTATCGGACTTTGTCGCGGTCGATGTCTGCGAAGAGGACGGCGAAGAACCATCGTTCCCCGAACCGTTTCCAGAACCGCCGGCTATTGCCCCGATGACGATCAGCACAACGATCAGCCAGAACCACCACTTCTTCCAGAACGGCTTCTTCGGCTTTCCTCCACGCCGGTTCTCCTGAGGAGCCTGATAGGGCGCAGCCACGGGCTGCTGCGGCTGTTGCGGCTGCGGAGCCTGCGGCGGAATCTGTCCATTCGGCGAGTATCCGTTGGAATCAGTCATGATGAATCCCTCTTCTTCGATTACTTGGTCATGTTTTGACTTGGTAATTTCAACGTACTGATGCTCGATGTCCACCGACACTGTACGAATGGGCATGTCGGATTTCCCGATCGGGCGGGGGACGCTGCGCGAACGGACGATGTCATGCGACGAGGATTCCACGTATGCTCGGAAGCATCATGTTCCAGATTCCTCCGTATCCGCATGCCTCGGGGTCTTCGTCGAACCAGTCGGAGGCTCGCGCCAAGCCGATCCTCTCCGTTCGTGACGGGGACGGCGACATCGTGCTGCCGGCGCGACGCCTCTGGTCAGTCGTGTTGATCGCTCTTGGCATCGTGGCGAATCTGGCCCACACTTCGTTCGCCGGGGCACTGGCCGACGACATCGGGGACGCGCCGGGGTTTCTGCTGGCGGCAATCGCCTTGTTCGCCGGCTGCGCCCTGCCGTTCCTGCTGCTGCACCGGGACCGCAACCCCATGCTCGTGCTGACGGTCAACGCCATCGCCGCCGTGCTGCTGCCACTCGGTTCCCTGACCGCGCTGTGCTCACTGAGCGCACTGGTCGCCAGGGATACCGACCGGCGCCGGCTCGCGGTGGGTACGGCTCTTGCCTCCGCCGCCCTTGCCGCCTCATACGTCAAGGATCTGCTGCGGCCTCTGGGCTCGTCATTGTGGAAGATGCTGTTCACCGAACATGACACCGGCGTGGGCGATGTGCCGGCAAGGCTGCTCTCCCCCATGCGCACGATTGTGATCATCGCCGTGGTCTGGGGACTCGGATCGGTGGCGGCCTCGGTGCTCGCCGGCCTGTACCTGCGCACACGGGCCATCGCCCAGACCGCGGACGCCAAGGTGCACGCCGAACGGTCCCGCGCCGACACCCTGGCCAGCGATCTGCAGATCCAGCGGTTCGCCGACGCAGTGGCGGCAGAGGCCCATGACACGCTGGCGCACAGTCTGTCGCTGATCGCGGTGAACGCGAGCGCCATGCAAGCGCAGGCCTCTCATCTCGCCTCGTCGCTGGAATCATCCGACACCGCCTCCGACGCAGACCATGCGGAGAAGGCCCGTGCCTTGGCGGAACGGGCCTCGCAGATTCGTCGTCAGGCTGCGGGAGCGCTGGATGAGGCGCACAGCATCATCGACATGCTCCGTCATCCGCAGGAGGCGCGGATCATGCTCGCCCCGTCGGACGAGACCGCGCTGACCCGCGAGGCGCTGTACGACGTCATCGATGCAGCACGGTCGGCCGGCATGACGTTGGATACATGGATCGACGTACGTGATCTGAGCTCCCTGAATCCGGATATCGCCAAGATCGCCTTCCGCGCGGTGCAGGAGGGCCTGACGAACGCTCGCCGGCACGCGCCGGAGCAACGGGTCTCCCTGGAGATCTCGGCGTCGCCGGCGAACGGCGTGATCATCCTGTTCTCCAATGCCACCGGTTTCGGTACAACCGCCGGACCGACCCAGACCGTCGTCGACAATGCCGACGGCGATCACGGCAATCACGGCGGCAACGGCCTTCCCTGTCTGCGCGAGCGGGTCGAGCGGGCGGGAGGCACCTGCGAATACGGATACGATGCGAGGAACGACTTCCATCTTGACGTGAAACTGCCGTTCGTATCGTTACGATGAGGGTATGTCCGATTCCTCTTCCGTCTCCCCGGTGATTGCCGGCAGCCCTATGACCGCCGACAGTTCCGCGTCTGGCCGGCCGATCACCGTGAGTGTCGTCGATGACGATCCGATGATCTGTCAGGCGATGTCGATGATTCTCAATGACTATTCCGGCGGGCGGGTCACCGTGGTCTCCACGTCGGGCAACGGCCGGGACGCCGTGGAACAGGCACGTGCCGAACATCCGGATGTGGTGCTGATGGATATCGCCATGCCGGGCGGGGATGGGATCGAGGCCACGGCGAGGCTGCGGCGTCTGCCGGATCCGCCGCATGTGCTGATTCTCACGTCGCTTTCGCCCAAGGATACGGTGGAACGGGCCGCCGAGGCCGGGGCCGAGGGGTTCGTTTCGAAAACGGATGCGCCGGAGGAGATCATCGATCGCATCATCGGCGCCTGCGAGGGCCGGCCACAGTACAATCCGGCGAGTCAGCGACAGCTGCTGGCCGATCTGCATGCGCACCGGCCATTGACCCGACGGGATGAGGCGCGCGCCCTGCTGGACACGTTGAGCGAACGGGAACGTCAGGCGGTGCTGCTGGCCGCCGAGGGACTGACCAATCAGGAGATCGCCGAGCGGATGTTCACCAGCGAGCGGACGGCGAAGGCGCATCTGTCGTCGGCGTCGGAGAAGCTGTGCATGAGCCGAGTGCAGATCGCCCAACTGGTGGGCCGGGCCGATCTGCCTTCGCCGCTGGACTGAGCCGGATCAGACGGTTACGCCGAAAATCCCGGTTACGCCGAGGGTTCGAGACGGACTCCTGCGGCGGCCATCTCCTTGCGCGCGGCTTCGCCGAGTTCGGGGCTGACCGGGACGGTCAGGTCGGTGAACACGCGGGTATGGTAGCCGAGCTTCACGGCGTCGAGCGCGGTCTCCTTGACGCAGTGGGATTCGGCGATGCCGACCACGTCCACGTCGGTGATGCCGGCCGCCTTCAGGGCGTTGGCGAGGGTATGGCCCTCCTCGGTGGCGATGCGGACTTCGGCGCGGGACTGCTGACGGTCCGAATTGTCTTCGATGCCTTCGAGGCCCGAGTAGGCGGCCGAGTACTGGCCCTTCTTGAAGTGGTGTTCGATGCCCAGCGCGTTGATCGCCGGATGCAGATTCGCGTTGACGGTGCCGGCCACGCCGTGTTCGGGCCAGGTATCCACGAAATCGGGTTCGGCCGAGAAGTGGGAGCCCGGCACGATATGCCAGTCCTGCGTGGTGGCGATGTAGGCGTAGTCGCCGCGGTGGGCGGTGACATAGGCGGCGATGCGTGCGGCCACGTCGTTGCCGCCGTCGACGCCGAGTTCCCCGCCTTCGCAGAAGGTGGGCTGCACGTCGACGATGATCAGTGCTTTCTCGCTCATGGAAACCTCTTTCGTACGGATATGTCCGTCCCCATGATACGTGGACGCGCGTCGGGAGAAACCGTTTGCTTCCGAGGATGACGGACGTTCCCGAATACGACGATGGGCCGGAACCTTTCGATTCCGACCCATCGAACAGTCGTTCATTCCGTCAAGGAGCTAACCCCCGAAATGAGATGACGCGCGTGTCCTCAAGGCGCACCGAGGGAAGGCGTACGAAGGTACGTCGACCGAGGAGCAACGCCGAGGACACTCCGTCACTACCCGAAATGAGATGACGCCGTGTGCCCTCGGTGCGTCAGCAGGCGAAGGCGTATCGGCATACGTCGAACCTGCCGAGGTGCCGAGGACCCCATCCCCCGAAATGAGATGACGCGTGTGGCCTCAAGGCGCACCGAGGGAAGACGTACGAAGGTACGTCGACCGAGGAGCAACGCCGAGGACACTCCGTCATCTCATTTCGCCTTCGCCATGAGGTTGCGGAGGACATACTGCAGAATCCCTCCGTTACGGTAATAATCCGCTTCACCGGGGGTATCGATGCGGACGACCGCGTCGAATTCGGTGGTGTGGCCGTCGGGGTGGGTGGCGGTGACGTGCACGGTCTTGGGGGTTTCGCCGTCGTTGAGTTTTTCGACGCCGGCGATGTCGTAGGTTTCGGTGCCGTCGAGGCCGAGGGATTCGTAGGATTCGCCGTCGGGGAACTGGAGCGGGAGGACGCCCATGCCGATGAGGTTGGAGCGGTGGATGCGCTCGAAGCTGCGGGTGATGACGGCTTTGACGCCGAGCATGAGGGTGCCCTTGGCGGCCCAGTCGCGGGACGATCCGGTGCCGTATTCCTTGCCGGCGAGGACGACGAGGGGGGTGCCGGCGGCCTGATAGTTGAGGGAGGCGTCGAAGATGGTGGACGGCTTGCCGGTGGTGAAGTCGTAGGTGAAGCCGCCGGGGGTGACTTCGTTGCCGGTGGAGGCGAGCAGCTGGTTCCTGAGGCGGATGTTGCCGAAGGTGCCGCGGACCATGATCTCGTGGTTGCCTCGGCGGGAGCCGTAGGAGTTGAAGTTCTTGGGCTCGACGCCGCGCTCGGTGAGGTACTTGCCGGCGGGGCTGGAGGCTTTGAACGCGCCGGCCGGGGAGATGTGGTCGGTGGTGACGGAGTCGCCGAGCAGGGCGAGCACGCGGGCGCCGTGGATGTCCTTGACCGGGTCGGGCGTGGCGTTCATGCCGTCGAAGAAGGTCTGCTTGCGCACGTAGGTGGACTTGGGGTCCCAGGCGAACAGTTCGCCTTCAGGCACGTCGAGGCCCTTCCAGCGGCGGTCGCCTTCGAAGACGGAGGCGTAGTCCTTGAGGAACATCTCGCGGTTGACGGTGCCGGAGACGACGGCTTCGACTTCCTCGTTGGTGGGCCAGATGTCCTTGAGGTAGACGTCGTTGCCGTCGGCGTCGGTTCCGAGCGGCTGGGTGGCGAAGTCGAAGTCCATGGTGCCGGCGAGCGCGTAGGCGATGACGAGCGGCGGGGAGGCCAGGTAGTTCATCTTGACGTCGGGGCTGATGCGGCCTTCGAAGTTGCGGTTGCCGGAGAGGACCGCGGTGACGGTGAGGTCGTTGGCGTTGATGGCTTCACTGATTTCGGGCAGCAGCGGGCCGGAGTTGCCGATGCAGGTGGCGCAGCCGAAGCCGACGAGCTGGTAGCCGAGGGCGTCAAGGTCGTCCTGGAGGCCCGCGGCCTTGAGGTAGTCGGCGACGACCTGGGAGCCGGGCGCGAGCGAGGTCTTGACCCAGGGCTTGGGGCTCAGGCCCTTGGCGTGCGCGTTGCGGGCGATGAGGCCGGCGGCGATCATGACGGACGGGTTGGAGGTGTTGGTGCAGCTGGTGATGGAGGCGATGGCCACGTCACCGTTGTTGAGGTCGAAGTCGCCGCGGAAGGACGTGGAGACGGGCACGGGCTCCTTGACGGTCTTTTCGGTTTCGTAGGCGGGCAGGGTGTCTTCGAAGGTCTGCTTGGATTCGGAGAGCTTGATGCGGTCCTGCGGGCGCTTCGGGCCGGCGATGGAGGGGACGACGTCGCCGAGGTCGAGCTTCATGTATTCGGAGTACTGGGGTTCGACGTAGTTCGGGTCCTTGGCGTCGCCCCACAGCTTGTTGGCCTTGGCGTAGGCTTCGACGAGGGCGACCTGCTCCTCGGACCGGCCGGTGAGGCGCAGGTAGTCGAGGGTGACGTCGTCGATGGGGAAGATGCCGCAGGTGGAGCCGAATTCGGGGCTCATGTTGCCGATGGTGGCGCGGTTGGCGAGCGGGACGGAGGCGATGCCTTCGCCGTAGAATTCGACGAACTTGCCGACGACGCCGTGCTGGCGGAGCATGTCGGTGATGGTGAGCACCACGTCGGTGGCGGTGACGCCTTCGGGGATGGAGCCGGTGAGCTTGAAGCCGACGACGCGCGGCACGAGCATGGAGATGGGCTGGCCGAGCATGGCGGCTTCGGCCTCGATGCCGCCGACGCCCCAGCCGAGTACGCCGAGACCGTTTTCGGTGGTGGTGTGCGAGTCGGTGCCGACGCAGGAGTCGAGGTAGGCGAGCGTGTTGCCGTTGGCTTCGGTCTTGCTCATGATGACCTTGGCCAGGTATTCGATGTTGACCTGGTGGATGATGCCGGTTCCCGGCGGCACGACGCGGAAGTTGCGGAAGGCCTGCTGTCCCCAGCGCAGGAACTGGTAGCGTTCGCCGTTGCGCTGGTATTCGATGTCCATGTTCTGCTGCACGGCGTCGGCGATGCCGTACTTGTCGATCTGCACGGAGTGGTCGATGACCATGTCGGACTGGACCTGCGGGTTGATGACCTCGGGGTCTCCGCCGAGGGCCTTGACGGCGTCGCGCATGGTGGCGAGGTCGACGATGCACGGCACGCCGGTGAAGTCCTGCATGACGACGCGGGAGGGGGTGAACTGGATCTCGTGGCTGGGTTCGGCGTTCGGATCCCAGTCGAGCAGCGCCTTGACGTGTTCGTCGGTGATGTTGGCGCCGTCGATGTTGCGCACGAGGTTCTCCACCAGCACCTTGAGCGAGTAGGGCAGGTGATCGATGCCGGGCAGATCGGCGATCGAGTAGTAATCGAATGTCTTGTCGCCCACCGTCAACGTGGTGAACTGATCGTCATGAACGGACATGCGACCTCCGTGATCTTTTACGAAATCATTAACATGTCCGTTCTAGCGTGTTTTTGTTTCGTGTGTAATAATGCGCCCGATCTTTGGGACGCCCCATACGCAGACGGCGAAGATGACGGAGGCGATGGCGAGCGCCGCGCCGGTGGCGACGAGCGTGGCGCCGGTGGGGATGATGAGCGCGAAGAAGCCGGCCACGAAGGGGATGAACATGCCGATGACCCCGCAGGCGGCGAAGAAGATGACGAGGCCTCCGCGCCATGAATTGAGGGGTCGGGCGACGCGGGAGAGCACGAAGACGCCCATGAGGAACAGGATGATGGCGCTGGTGGCGCGCAGGGAATCGAGGTCGGCGGGGCGGCTGAGATCCCAGCCCATGACGCGGGGGACGATCCACGCGCTGAGCAGCACCGACAGTCCGGTGGCGATGCCGCCGGGCAGGGCGAAGGCGACGACGCGCCTCAGGAATCCGGGGATGTACCGGCGCGTGTTGGGTGCGAGCGCGAGGATGAACGCGGGCATGCCGATGGTGAGCGCGCCGACGTAGGTGATGTGCCTCGGCAGGTAGGGATAGGGCATGGCGGTGAGCACGACGCCGAGGGAGATGATGGCGGAGTAGACGGTTTTAACGAGGAACAGGCTGGCGACGCGTTCCATGTTGGCCATGACCTGCCGGCCTCGGGCGACGACGTCGGGCAGGTGGGAGAACTTCGAGTCGACGAGCACCACCTGGGCGACGGCCTTGGCCGCGGGCGCGGCGTTGCCCATGGCGATGCCGAGGTCGGCCTCCTTGAGGGCCAGGGTGTCGTTGACGCCGTCGCCGGTCATGGCCACGGTGTGGTTCCGCCGGTGCAGGGCCTGTACGATGGCCTTTTTCTGATCGGGCAGGACACGGCCGAGCACGTCGACATGCTCCAGAGTGTCGGCGAGCTCGTCGAGGCCGGTCGGCAGTTCGCGGGCGTCCATGTACCGGGGCGTTTCGTCGCCGGTGAGACGAACCTTGCCGGCGATGGCGGCGACGGTGCGGGGATTGTCGCCGGAGATGATGCGGCAGCGCACGCCCTGTTCGCGGAACCAGACGAGGGTGCGTTCGGCATCGTCGCGGATGTGTTCGGAGCAGACGGCCAGTGCAACGGGCGCGACGTCGGGGAGGATCGTGGGATCGTCGACGAGCCACCCCCAGTCATCCTGCGGATGACAGCCACCGCCGGCGGGGGCGATATCATCAGGCGCCGCCTTGGCGAGCAGCACCACGCGGCTGCCTTCGGCGGCGATGGCGTTGGCCCGTTCGAGCACGTCGGCATGGTCGCCGTCCATAGCCGAGATCAGCACCTCGGGCGCACCCATGTACCAGATCGCACCATCAAGGGCCACCGCACTCCATTTGCGCGCCGAGGAGAACGGCACGCGCGCCGCGACCTCGCCGGCCGTCATGCCACGCTCCCCCAGTCCGGCGAGGATGGCCTTGCCGGTGCCGTTGGGCTGCTCCTCGTTCGCCAGATCGTACAGCGCCTGCTCGGCCTCATGACGGGCCGCCGGCGAAGCGACGCCGGCGAGCGTGTCCAGCCGGTCGAAGGCGATGCCGCCGCTGGTGATCGTACCGGTCTTGTCGAGGTTGAGCGCATCCACGCGGGCGAGGGTCTCCACGGATTCCAGCTCCTGCACGAGCGTGTTCTTCCGGGCGAGACGCATGGCGGCCACCGCGAAGTTCAGCGAGGTGAGCAGCACGAGGCCTTCGGGGATCATGCCAACCACGCCGGCGACCGCGGAGACCACGGCCTGACGCCACTGTCCGGTGGCGATCGCGGCATCCCATCCGCCCACCGTGTTGATCTGTGTCCAGATCAGCAGCACGCACAGCGGCACGACGAGGAACGTCATGAACTTGAGGATCGTGTTGATGCCTTCGTTGAGGTCGGATCGGGTCTTCTTGTAGACCTTGGCTTCGGCGGCGAGCCTGGCCGCGTAGCTGCGCTCCCCCACCGCACTCACCCGTCCGATCGCCATGCCAGAGACCGCGGTCGCACCCGAATACGCGGTGTCTCCGACCTGCTTGCGGACGGTCCGCGACTCCCCGGTGAGCATGGATTCGTCGAGTTCCAGACCCCACGTCCGTGTGATCTCGAGATCAGCGGGCACCTGCTCGCCGGCGCGGATCCACAGCAGATCATCCTGGACGATCCGGTTGTGGGCGATCTCGACGTTCCGCCCGTCCCGCCTGACCAGATACGTCGAGGCCACGAGGATCGAGAGCCGGTCGAGCGTGCGCTTGGCCTTGAGCTCGGTGATGATGCCGATGCCGGTGTTGATAATGATCACGAAGCCGAACACCGAGTCTCGCCACTGGCCGGTGAGCAACACCATCACCATGGCCACGGCGATGATCGCGTTGAACAGCGTGAACACGTTCGCGCGGATGATCTGTCCGATCGACCGGGACGACTTGTCCTTGGTGACGTTGGCCTTGCCTTGCGAGACCCGATCGCGGACCTCCCGGGCCGTCAGACCGTCGTCCTCGATCGGGGGCATGATCGCCGGTCGGGTCATCGTGACGGACTGTTGGCTCACCGACTTCTGGGGCACGGATTTCTGGGTCACCGGATATCGCCGCCTTTCGAGTTGGATGCCCCACCATTATTTCAACGCGAGATCATGGCCGGGCGAATATACACACGCTCTTCACCGGGCATCCCATTTCGACGAGCCCTTTCCGGCCCGTCGGCATCGCCCTCCGTCTTCACGACCACTGCGCTTCATGACCACTGCGGCACGAGACGGACGTTCATCACCTTCCCGTGCGGCACGTCGTCCACGATGTTCGCCAGCGCGTCGGCGATGTAGTAGGTCTCCCCCTCGGCCTTATCCGCTGCGTTGCCGGACGCGTTGCCGGCCAAGCCGTCGGTCAGCAGATGGAATCTTGCGGCGTACAGCGTCTGATCATCGGGGGTGATGGTCGAATCGGCCAATACCACCGGGATCCCGGCCTGCCGTGCCTCGCCCAGCGCCTCCTCCCAGCCGGTCGCCCGGTCGGCCACGATCACGATGACCTTCACGTTGCGTTCCAGCAGATCGGCCACGGCCTTCTGCTGACCGCCGGCGTCGCCGTTGGAGGCGAGGAACACGGGGTTGAGGTCGCCCTGATCCATGGCCTCGACGAGCCGGCGGTTGACGTCGTCATCGCCCGGCTTCGAACCGCCGACCACCCCGACGTAGAGGTCGTGCCGGTCGACGCCGTCATGCGCCACCGCGTCCGCGGAATCCTGGGTATCGCCTACGGCCCTGCCCTGCGGCACGCACCCCGCCAACGGCATGATCATCCCCGCCGTCAGCAGCACGGCCGCAACCGACCTGCCGAACCGCCGTCCGGCCCCATGTCTCATCATTCGCCCATCCATCGTCTCCCATTCTACGGGCGCGGTCTCAGGGGGAGCCAAGCGTTTTACCTCGGGCTCAGCGGGTGAAGAGGGCGACGGTTTCGACGTGGTGGGTGTCGGGGTAGATGTCGTGGGCCTCGATGTGACGGATCGAGTAGCCCAGCCCGACGAGCGTGGCGGTGTCGCGGGCGAGGCTGGCGGGGTCGCAGGCCACGTAGACCACGGCGGGGGCTCCCGCTTCGGCGATCTGACGGCACACCTGCTTCCGGGCGCCGGCGCGCGGCGGGTCGAGGACGACCACGTCGGGTCGGGAGAAATGCTTCGGCACCACGCGCAGGGTTCGGGACACGTCGCCGGTGCGGGCGTCCACGTTGCCCAGTCCGGCCCGGCCGAGGTTGCGGTGCGCGTTGTGCACGGCGGTCTTCGCGCCTTCGATGCTGAGCACGCGGGTCCGCTCGGCGGCCAGCGACGCCAGCGGCAGGGTGAACAGTCCGGATCCGGAGTAGAGGTCCCACAGTACGATGTCGCGTCCGTTGCGGCGGATCACCCGGCCGAGCGATTCGCGAACCAGATCAAGCACCGTGTTCGCCAGCACGTTCGGCGCCTCGCGATGCATCTGCCAGAAGCCTCCGGCGTCGACGGTGTACGTGAACTCGTGTGGGTCGCCGTTCGCGTCGTTGACCGTCACCCGCTCGGTGAGCGCCTGCGTGCCGGCGCGCAGCTCGCCGTCGACCAGCACGGCGTAGTTGCGATCATCCGGCGAAGCGTTTCCGCCCGGTTCGCCGGTCAGTCCGCCGCGCGGTTCGGGCACGGCGACGCGGATCTGGGCGCCGGCCTCGAATCCTCCGTCCCACACATGCTCGTGTTCGGCGACGGCGTTGAGCGCATCGGTGGCGAGAGGCATCGCGTCGATCGGCACGCGCACATGTGTGCCACGCCGGCGCATGGAGGGACGCCCTTTCTCGTCGACGATCATCTCGATGCGGGTGCGCCATCCGAGGCCGTGCCGTTCGTCGTCGCCGGGCACGCCGATCACCGGCACCTCCACGTCGACGTGGCCGAGTCGTTTCATCTGTTCGCTCACCGTGGCCGACTTCCATGCCCGCTGTCCGGGAACCGACACATGGATCAGGTCGGCGCCGCCGACTCCCCCTCCGAAGGCGAGCGGTCCGGCGAGCGGCCACGCGGGCTCCACACGATCCTCGGAGGGCTCGATCACCTCCGTGACTTCGCCGGTCCAGAACCGGTCGTCGCGATCATGGGGTTCGTCCAGCGCGATGGTCACCAGTTCGCCGGGCAGGGCGAAGCGGACGAACACCACACGCCCGTCGATGTGGGCGACGCAGCGGCCCTGATCGGCGTAGCGTTCGATGCGGACCTGATGGGTGGTCGCGGCGGACGGGGTGGCCGCAGCGGATGGGGTGATCGGGGTGGGCATGGGTTCCTTTCGTCGGGCGCCTGAAAGTCCGGTTATCGGTCGGTCTTGGTTGTCGGTCGGTCTGCGGGACCGGTTGGTTTCGGTTGTCAGTCGGTCCGTTCGGCCTGCGGATCGCGTCGTCGCTCTTCGATGCGATGGCGGTGCAGCGGCGTGGCGATGACGAGCCAGGAGACCCAGATCGCCAACGCGAACAGGGGCACGCCCATGATGAGTCGTGCCGTGCCCAGCCATCCGACGTGATTGGTCAGGTACATCGGGATCTGGATGCCCAATCGCAGCGCGAACACGCCGATCCACAGTCCGCTGACGATCATGTAGGCGTTGAGCAGCTGCCGGTCGGACCGCCATGCGGCAAGCCACTGACGGAAGTGGTCGGTCGCGGGGTTGCGGATGAACTCCACGAGCACGCCGATGCCGGGGATGCGCGCGATCAGCGACACGGCAAGCACGATGATCCAGAACGAGTTGATGAGGAAGCCGGGCAGATAGTAGTTGCGCGCGTCATGGCTGAACCACGCCCAGACGAGGCAGATGCCCACCGCCAGCACGCCGGTGAGCGCGCCGAGCACGGACTGGCGCTGGACGAGCCGCACCGCCACCTGTATGACGGCGATCGCCGCGGCGACCATGACCGTGATCTGCAGGTCGCGCGTGGCGACGAACAGCACCACGAACACCACGCCGGGCAGCATGGATTCGATCACGCCTCGAGGGCCTCCGATCGCGTCGATGACGGAGAAGTCCTCGTTGGCAAGCGACGCCATGCCGCTGCGGCGGGAGCCGTCCGTTCTCTCGTCCGCCTTGTCGGCCGCTGTATCGTCCGTCATATCATCGGCAGACGTCATGTCGTTGTCATCCGTCATGGGGACCCGTCAGCGCATCTCGGAGAACAGCGGGCCGCGCTGCAGGGTGGTCTGCTGCTCCACCTGATGCACGGGGGTGAGCGGACCGTCCGGCTTGCCGGGGATCTCGGTCTTCTTCTCCTGTTCCTTGGCGGCTTCGGCCTCGGCGAGCTTCCTGCGCTCGGCGGGGCTGACGGGCGCGTGCATGGGGATCATGTCGCGCGGGGCGAGCGGCTCCTCGCCGCGTTCGACCACCACGTCGGCGAAGTACTTGTCGAGCGTCTTCTTCTCCTCGCCGCCCTTGGCCGCGGGACCGGAGAAGATGCCGCGCAGCATCCAGCGCGGTCCGTCCACGCCGACGATGCGGGTGTCGAGCGTCTTGTCGCCCACCTTCACCGGCAGGGTCAGCTCCTTGCCGAACGTCCCGTCGACCTCACGGGCCCCCTTGTTGGCCTCCAGCAGGTCGGAGCGCACGTCGTCCCACAGGCCGAACGACTTCGGTGCGGCGAACGCCTCCATCTCGAGGCTGGAATCGCCGAGCGTGATCGTGGCGCCCAGCACCTGGCCGCTCTGGCGATTGGCCTTGAGTCTCAGTTCGATGCCGGGCAGGAACGGCAGGTACAGCGAACCGATGTCAAGGTAGTCGTCGTAGTCGGGAACGTTCTCGTCGTCGACGTCCCACGGGCCCTGGTTCTCGCCGCGCTCCCCCTCGCCCGGCGCGACCGGCTCGGGCTTCTCGGCTTCGGCGGTCTCCTCGGCGCCGGCCTTCGCGGCGTCCTCGACCTTCTCGTCGGCCTCGGCGCTCTCGGCCGCCTCGTCCTGACGATGCTTCTTCCTGCCGAATCCGAACAGTCCCATGGTGGTTCCTCATTTCCTTGGCGATGCAATCGTGATAAGCCTAACACCTGCCTTGCGCACCCGTCACGAACGCGGTCCCGCCGTGGATGTTCGCCTTCGGCCGCACAGCCGGTCACCCATTCACCCACATATAGTTTGCATGCAAACTAAGTGCTATGATGGGGCCCGAATAAAGGAGGCAATCATGCTGGACGACGAACTGCATTTCCTGCTGCTGCGCGCATTCAACCATTCCAACCGCAGGATCGATGCGGCGATCCGAGCGATCGGTCTGCTCCCCGGCCAGCCGAAGATCATCGAATGCCTTTCCGAACGCGACGGACGCACCGCCAAGGAGATCTGCGCCGAATGCATCCTCGACAAGTCCACGATGACCGGACTGCTCAGGCGCATGGAGCAGCGTGGACTGGTCCGACGCCGGGTCAGCGAAACCGACCGGCGATCGTACCGGGTGTTCCTCACCGAATCCGGCCGGGACTACGCCGCGCGCATCGCCGCGATCATGCACGACGCCGACGAGACCGCCATGCGCGGCATGGACGAGAAAACGCGCCGGAGACTGCGCGAGGGACTGCGACACGTCATCGCGAACCTCGAAGACCGCGCACGCAACGACCGCGCACGCAACGACCGCGCATTGGAAGACGACGCACTGGAAGACCCCACACTGGAGAACCACGAAGATTCCAAGAAGACCACAAGGGTCCAGCAGGACTCGGCCCAGCAGGACTCGACCCAACAGGACTGAAGGAGAACCGATCATGCCATACTTCGCCAAGCGCCTGATCTCGATGCTGGCCGGACTCGCCATCGAATCGTTCGGCATCGCGCTGATCACCAAAAGCAATCTCGGCACCTCGCCGATCTCGAGCGTCGCATGGGTGGTGACGCTGCGGTTCCCATGGATCAGCTTCGGCGTCACCACCTTCGTGATGAACGCGGTCTTCGTCGCCATCGAGGTCGCGCTGCTGCGCCGCGACTTCCACCCCGTGCAGTATCTGCAACTGGCGGTCACGTTCTGGTTCGCGGCCACGCTGGACGGCAGCATGACGCTGCTGACGTGGTTCTCCCCCGACGCGTGGTGGCTGCGCGGCATCGGACTGCTGCTCGGCACCACGATCCTGGCGCTCGGCATCTGCATGGAGGTGGCGCCCGGACTCATCATGGTGCCCGGCGAGGGCATCGTCCGTGCCTTCTCCACGGTGACCAAGGTGCGGTTCGGCACGGTGAAGGTCTGCTTCGACGTCTCGCTGATCGTCATCGCCACGGCGCTCTCGTTCGTTTTCTTCGGACGGCTCAACGGACTCGGCGTCGGCACGATCGTCGCCGCCGCGATCACCGGGCTGATCGTGAACTTCCTCAACCGGCATGTCCGCTTCGTCGCCGCCGTGGAGCCGGCGCGAGCGAAGCGGGCAGAGGCCTGAAACGGCCTGAGACAGTGGCCTGAGTGAAGCAGCGGCCTGAGACAGTGGCCTGACCGACCTCACACGTCGTAGCTGATGGTCAGGGGCGCGTGGTCGGACCAGCGCAGATCGTAGGTGGGGGCCTTGTCGATCACGAACCCGCGGGCGGTTTCGGCCAGCTCGGGGGTGGCGAACTGATAGTCGAGCCGCCAGCCGACGTTGTTGTCGAACGCCCGGCCGCGCTGGCTCCACCAGGTGTACGGCCCTTGAATGTCGCCGGCGAGGTCGCGCATCACGTCGACGAACTCGTACTCGTCGATCCAGCGGTCCACGTAGGCGCGTTCGGCGGGCAGGAATCCGGCGTGCTTGACGTTGCCCTTCGCGTTCTTGATGTCGAGCTCGGTGTGGGCGATGTTGAAGTCGCCGCACAGCACGGCCTGCCGTCCGCCCTTCGCCGCCTCGTCGCGCAGTTCGCCGAGCCGGACGAGCATGGCGTCGAGGAACCGGTACTTCTGCGCCATCTTGATGTCGTCATCGGCGTTGCCCGCATGCACGTACACGCTCGCCACGGTGATCTCATAGCCCTGCGGGGTCCGCACGTCGGTCTCGATCCACCGTCCCGAATCCACGTCCTCGTCCAGTCCGGGAAGCCCGTGGCGGACGGCGACCACGGGCAGGGAGGAGACCAGTCCCACACCGGCCCGGCCCTTGACGCGGCACACCTCGTTCTCACGGCAGAGCCCCTCGGGCGAGTCGATCGCCCCGGCGCGCACGTATCGTCCCGCGAAGTCGGCGAAGATGGCGTCGACGTCCTTCTGCGGGGCGCGCACCTCCTGCATGCACCACACGCTCGGGGTGTGGGCGTCCACCCACGCGCCCACGTTCTTGCGGTTCGCCGCACGGATGCCGTTGAGATTCGAAGTCGTGATGCTGATCATGAGGACCGAGTGTAGCCGGGCGGCGGGTCAACGCCCGTCCCGGGACTCCCCGACCGGCCACGCCTGCCGCTACGCCCGGGGAAACGCCTGATCGTAGCGTTCGATCAGCTGCTCGATGGAGACGTGCGTGTACCGCTGCGTGGTCTGCAGCGAGGAATGGCCCAGCATCTCCTGCACCTCGCGCAGATCGGCCCCGCCGTCGAGCATGTGGGTGGCGGCCGAATGGCGCAGGGCATGGGGACTGATGTCGGGCACGCCGGCGCGGGCCGCGGACCGATGCACCACCTGCCTCACCACGCGCTGGTTGATCCTGGCGCCCCGCACCCCGAGGAACGCGGCGTCGCCGGCAATACCGCCACCGTCGGCGCTGCTACCGCCGGCCCTGCCACTGTCGACACCACCCGACCTGCCATGCGGCACGACCGGCCGTCCCTGTTCCAGCCATGCGGCGAGCGCCTTCGCGGCCGGCACGCCGAACGGCACCACGCGCTGCTTGTTCCCCTTGCCCGTCACCCTCACGGTATGCGTGGAGAAGTCGATGTCGGCCACGTCGAGGGAGACGAGTTCCGCCACACGGATGCCGGTGGCGTACAGCAGTTCCACGATGGCCGCGTCGCGCAGGGCCACCGCATGATCCAAGGCTGCCGCATGATCCGGCGCCACCGCATGATCCGACCGGCCTTTCACAGTCCGTTTCCCATCACCGGAATCAATGGAGCCGCCTGAGGGATCGACAGCACCGGCAGCATCCGTGGAAGCATCCGACTCCGCGTCACGATCCACGGTGTCCATGAGGTCACGCGCCTGCCGCTCGCTGAGCACGGCGGGCAGCACGGAGGGGATCTTCGGGGTCTTCAACGCGGACGCCGGATCGGCGTCGATCATGCCGTGCTCGGCCAGATACGCGAAGAACGCGCGGATCGACACCACCTTGCGCGCCATCGAGGAACGCGAATGGGACCGGGAGCGCGACGCCATCCACACCCGCAGATCGTCGATACCGACGTCGCGCAGACTGTGCACGCCGCGGTCGGCGAGCATGGACAGACAATCCGCGACATCGCCGTCATACGCCCGGACGGTGTGCTCGCTCAGCCCGCGGTTCACCCGCAGATAGCGTACGAACGCGTCGAGTTCGTCCCGATAGTCCATGATCGCCCGGCCTCCGTTCCCCGCGGGCCGTGCCGGCCCCGCCTTCCGTATGCGCCACATGCATTCATACCGCATCCATGCGTCGCGGCGCCATCTTAGTCGTGTCGGAGTACGGTGTGGTCTACCGTATGAGTGATGGACACGAACAACGCAGTGACGGATACGAACAACGCAATGGCCAATCAGCCCGAAGGCGACGGACCCGACGAAACCCGGACGGACGGCGCCGAGCAGCCCCGGCGCACGGTGATCACCTTCGTCATCCCCTCATACAACGTGGAGGACTATCTGGGCCGATGCCTCTCCTCCCTGCTGATCGAGCAGCAGCTCAACGACGTGGAGATCATCATCGTCAACGACGGCTCCACCGACGGCACGCTGGCGCTGGCCCGGGAATACGCCGGCCGGTACCCGCAGATCCGCGTGATCGATCAGGAGAACAAGGGACACGGCGGCGCGGTCAACACCGGCGTGGCCAACGCCCGCGGCATGTACGTCAAGGTGGTGGACGCCGACGACTGGCTCGATCAGGTGGCCCTGCGCAACGTACTGGCCGAGCTGCGCCGGCAGGCCGACTCCCCCGCCCCGGTCGATCTGCTGATCACCAACTACACGTACGAGAAGCAGGGCAAGCGCATCAAGCAGACGATCCGGTACGCCGGCGTGATCACCCCCGGACGGGTGATCGGCTGGAACGAGGTGAGGCGGTTCCGTCCCGACCAGAACCTGCTCATGCATTCGCTGACCTACCGCACGAAGATCCTGCGCGAGAAGGCACGGCTCGAGCTTCCCGAACACACGTTCTACGTGGACAACATCTACGCGTACGCCCCGCTGCCGCAGGTGCGCACGCTGATGTACCTCGACGAGGACCTGTACCGCTACTTCATCGGCCGCGAGGGACAGTCGGTGCAGAAGGACACGATGATCCGCCGCATCGACCAGCTGATCCGCGTGGTGCAGCTGATGATCCTGGCCACCCCGTCACGCGACGCCGTGCCGGAGGGCCTGTACCGGTACATGATCCACTACCTGACCATCAACATGGGCATCGACTCGGTGTTCATGGTGCTCTCGAAGGACCGGGAGAACTATCGTCGCAAGGACGAGCTGTGGCGATATCTGGACGAGCATGCGCCCGAGGCCGGTCAAGCCGTGCGGCATACGCTGATCGGATCGCTGCTCACCGTGCCCGGACCGGTCGGCCGCGGACTGATCCGCGTGGGCTACTGGTTCGCCCACAACGTCTTCGGCGTGAACTGAGTCCCCGGCGTGAACTGAGTTCCCGACACCGGCCGGCCGATTGCCCCAAACTTGCCGTCAGCGGAACCGTTCGGCGAGCCAGCCGTCCAGCAGCTCGCCGGACCGTTCGGCCATATACCGGTAGCCGAACGCCCCCGGATGGAAATGATCGGAGGCGTAGAAGGCCGCGTCGTCGGCGTTGACGTCCTCGTGGGCCATGTCCACGTAGCAGGCGCCGTAACGCTCGCAGATCCGACGGCTCGCCTCCACCTGAGCGTCCACCATGCCCCTGAGGCTTTTGCGCAGCGCGCCACCCAATGCCGGGCTGTTGTACAGCTGCCCGCAGCTGAAGACGACGACGTGTTCGCTGACGGCCTTCGCCTCCTCGAGCGTGGCGGTCAGATCCGCCTCCCACTCCGCGACGCTGCGCCGGGCCATGATGTCGTTGGATCCGGCGATGACGACCAGCAGATCGGGATGCCCCTCGACCTCGGGAAGCAGACGGTACCGCACGCGACGCATGGTGGCTCCCAGACGGCCGTGGGCCTCCCACGCCACCGGCCGGTCGAGACGTTCGGCGAACACGCGGGCCAGATCGGGGACGAACCCCTCGGACTGGTCGTCCACACCGCATCCGGCCACCATGGAATCGCCGACGGCCGCCATGCGCAGCGGCGGGCGATCCCCCGCCGCGACCTTTCCCCCCGCATCCCCTGCGGCGGCGCCCACCGTGCCGTCCACCGTGCAATTCACCGTGCCATGACGGTCGCCCTCGGGTTCGGGGGCCAGATGTACGTGATGGCCGGCCCACAGCGCCTCGGCGATGGCGATGAGTTTGGTCAGTGCGTTCATTGGATCCTCGTTCCTTCCCGTCCGGTATCCGGACGCCCGATCCGGATATCATGCCCGGATCAGCATACTCCTTTCCGGCCGTTTCCCGTTCCCCCGAACCCGCGTCCCGGCGGGTGAGACCCCTGACCGACCGGAGTCATTCCACATTATGGGACAATATGACGCGTCGGTGGTCCGATGCTTTACATCGGTCGGGGAAAGGGCTATTACGGAGGTTGGCGGGAAGGCCCGGAAAGCCGGAAAGCCCCGGTCATGCGAAAACGGCATGACGCAGGTTGGCTCCTGTTGTTTCCATGAGAGACGACGAAGTATTTGTGAAATGAGGAGTTCATCATGGCAAGTAGCGAATTGGTCGCGGAAGTCGCTAAGGCTCAGACGGTGCAGGATGTGCTGGCCGCTCTGAAGAACGCCGGCGAGGAGCTGACGTTCGAGCAGGCCGACAAGCTGTTCGGCAAGGTCCTGCAGGCCAAGTCCGATACCGCGGAACTGGACGGCGACACCATTGCGGGTGCCATCGACGAGGCTCTGGCCAAGTAACCTTCCCATGTTCCGGCGTGACGCCGGATCCGAGAACGTCAAGGGCGCGACTCCCCATCGGGAGCGCGCCCTTTATCGTTGCGGTCACTTCATCGTTGCGATCGTTGCGGTCACTCGACGCCGTATCGCTCCAGCTGATGGGATGTCGCATCATCGTAGATGTACATGTCCAGCGTCTGGTCATGGCCGTTGAGGCTGAACGACACGTTCCGGGCACAGCGGCGGATCAGTCCCCGGTGCTCGTAGAAGCCGAAGTCGCAACTGGTGTCGGTGAAGAGGAAGAAGTCCTCGATGCCCCGCTGGCGGAAATAGTCCATGGCCGCGCCGAACAGGCGGCGGCCGACGCCGTGCCCCTTGAACTCCGGGGAGACGATGAACAGCACCACCTCGCCCTCGTAGCGTTTGCCCGCCGCCTTCGCGGCCTGCCGCAGTCTGGCGTCGGCGCGCTCGTAGCCGGCGAACATGCGCAGGCCCTCACGGCCCTCACGGCTGAGGGCGAGACGGGCGATCGTCATGATCTGCCGGGCGATCAGCGCATAGTCCCGGCGCGGTTCTCGCAGATCGTTGGCCACGATGAATCCGGCGATCCGGCCGTCGATGTCGGCCACACGCATGAACGTGCGGCGCGACAGGCAGTTGCAGGTATCGATGCGGGCGAACCGGACCGCGGTGGCGACCCCCACCTGATCCTCGTAGTTCCATGTCCTGCCGACGATGTGCTCGATGCTCGGCAGATCCTCGGCGCGCATGCTTCTGAGTACCACTTGCGACATGTTGACGGCGACCTCCATTCGTGCCTCCACCCTAGCCGATACGCGACGCGACCGGCAAACCGCCCACGTCGATGCGGGCTTTTCTCCGCGGATAGAGAGACAATGGTGGGGCACAGCCGGCAGGCGAGATCCGCCCAACGTGCCGGCGGGAAGGCTGAAAACGATGATGTCGATGCTGTTTGATGAGGATGCCGAACTGGACGACGAATTCGTATCGACGGCGTTCGCTTCCGACGACGTGCGTGCCATGGAGAAGCCCCTGCTCGACTCCGGCGTGCCGCTGATGCACATGGCCGCCTCAGCCGCGGCGATGTCGGCCCGCGTGATGCTGGCCCGCGCGCAGGTCTCCCCCGACGACGCGCGGATCGTCCTGCTGGCGGGTGGCGGCGACAACGGCGGCGACGGACTGTTCGCGGCGGCCGAGCTGGCGGACCAGGGAGCCACGGTCACCGCCGTGGCCGTGGGCCGGAGCCTGCACGCCGAGGGTCTCGCCGCGTTCGACCGTGCCGGAGGCGAGGTGATCGTGCTCGACCCGCGCGCCGAGATCGAGGGCCATGCGGCGCCGGCCGACGAGGACGAGGCCGCCGACCTCTTCGACGAGGCATTGGACATCGCGCAGGACTCGCACCTGGTCATCGACGCGATGACCGGCATCGGGCTTCAGGGAGCGCTGCGCGGTATCCCCGCGCATATCGCCGAGGAGCTGGGACGACAGTCCGGACTTCCCGAATCCATGGCCCTGCCGAGCGGCGAGAACCTCGGCGCGTTCCCGCTGGTGCTCGCCGTGGACGTGCCCTCCGGCGTCGGCGTGAACGACGGCGCCCTTCCCGGCCCGTACATTCCGGCGGACGTGACCGCGACGTTCGGCGCGATGAAACCGTGCGCCCTGCTGCCGCCGAGCGCCTACGTCTGCGGCCAGCTGGTGCTGGTGGACTTCGACTTCGACACTACGCGGTTCACGCCGGCGGTGGAGGCGATGACCTCCCGCACCGCCGCGCAGATCATCAGGCTGCCGCATGTGGCCGATTCGAAGTATTCGCGCGGCGTGACGGGGCTCATCACCGGCTCGCAGGCGTACCCGGGTGCGGCCGTGCTCTCCTGCCATGCGGCGGCGGTCTCCAACGTGGGCATGATCCGCTACCGCGGGCCGGCACGGGCCGAGGATCTGGTGCTCAGGGAGGTGCCCGAGGCGGTGATGGGCGGCGGCCACGTCCAGTCCTGGGTGGTCGGCTCCGGCGTGCCGAACGGCGAGGCCGACGAGCATGGCGACGATGCGCAGCGCCGTGAGATCCGGGCGCTGCTCGCCCGCTATGACGCGCAGACCGAGGGCAGCGCCGACATGCCGCCCGTCGTGGTCGACGCCGGCGCGCTCGACCTGCTGCCGGAGACGTGTGCACCGCAGGTGCTGATCACGCCCCATGCCGGCGAACTGGCGCGCCTGATCTCGGAACGGGACGAGGACGTGACCGCCGACGAGGTGATGGCCGAGCCGCTGCACTGGGCCACCCGCGCCTGGGAGCTGACGGGGGCCACCGTATTGCTCAAGGGCGCGATCACGGTGATCGTGGGCTACGACGAGGAAGGCGGACCGAGCGTGATCACGTCCGGATCCGGCCCCGCATGGCTTTCGTCGGCCGGGGCCGGCGACGTGCTGGCCGGCACATTGGGCGCCGTGCTGGCGCAGGGCGCGGACACGCTGCGGATCATGCCCGACCAGGTCGGCATCCATGCCGCGACCGGCGCGTTCCTCCATGGCCTCGCCGCACAGCTGGCCTCCGAATCGCTGCAGACCGGCTGGCGCCGTCCGGTGGTCTACGACCCGGACAGCGCCTTCGACTTCCTCGAGGCCATGCAGCCCGTCTCGAACATGCTGGCCCACACGGGCTATCTCGTCGGCTCCCTCGGTCACCCGATCACGGCAAAGGACGTCATCGAGGAGCTGCCGCACGCCTTCGCCCTGCTGATCCGCATGTACGACGATCATGATGACGACGGGATCGGTCCGGACGATCTTTCCGGAGCCGGTTTCAACCCCGACGGGCCGGCGGGCGGGGATGACGACGATCCGCATGGCGACGATCCCGTCGGCGGTGACATCATCGACGACGACGCCGTCATCGAACCGGACGACGACGCCGATGACGGCGACGGCGTGTATCTCGACGCCGACCGCGACTACACCGACGAGGAGCTCGACGCCCTGATGGACCGTCTGACGTCCCGCCGGTAGGGTCGCATCCGCTACTCGGCCGAATTCTGTTCAGCCGAATCCTGCTCGGCCAGTCCCTGCATCGCCTCGCGCTCCGCGTCGACGGCGTCCGAGGCGATGTCGACGCATCGCAGGGCGTTGGTCGCCCTCGGGTAGCCGATGTACGGCAGGCACTGGGAGATCACGGCGATCAGGAACCGGCGGTCGACGCCGGACCTGATGCGAGCCGCGGCATGGCTGACCAGCTGCGGTTCGCATCCGCCCAGCGCCGCGAGCAGACACACCGTGACCATCTCGCGATCGGCGAGGTCGAGACCGCCGCGCGTGTAGTAGTCGCCGTAGCAGTTGTCCGTCTCCCACGTCCGGATATGGCCGGTCGCCTCGTCGCGCGGAGGGCGGTCGGCGGCGCCGAGCACCTGCCGGCGGATCCGCTCCCCCTCCGTCCTGCGGGTGGATTCGTCGACGGTGCCCTGCTGCTCGACCGGCAGCGCGATGTCCCGGTCCTGGAACAGGTCGTTGGTGGCCGTCAGGAACGGCAGGACGCGACCGAATCCCAGATACGGCACCGCCTGATAGACGATCTCCTTGACCTGCACGGGCGTCACGCCGCCCTTCAGCGCCACCGACAGCATGATGCCGTATTCGTCAAGGCCGCCGCAGCCGATCAGCGCGGCCAGGATGGCCATCGACCGGCGGGCGTCGGTGAGATCGGGATGGTTGGCGTTCGGCTCGCCCAGCACCTCGTCGTAGGCGAACCGGTTGAACAGCTCTACGAACTGTGGGTCCGAGTCCCCCAAGGCGATGTCGTCCCTCCAGAACTTGCGCGCCGACTTCTTCAGTGAATCGAATGCCATATCCGCTCCTTATTTCGTTCGTCGGTGCCCAACTTACCCGAACAGGTGCCGTAAGGGGGCTGTGAGTCGCCGTCCTCCCCCGATTCCTCCCATGCGCACGTCCGCATCATGCCGGCCGCACCGCCGAATCGTGCCGGCCGGTCACGCCCCGCGAAGGCCCATGCCCGCCGGTCGCGCCTATGATGGAGCGCATGAGACTTCCCGAACACATCCCCACGGGCGCGCGCATCGTCGTGCGCTGCACACTCGGCGTCGACGAGCATGACGGGCGCGAAAAATACCGGGACGTCGTCGGCCATGTCCTCGGATGGGACGGGGACACGCTGACGGTGCTCAGGGACGAATCGGCCAACGGATCGCGCCCCGCCGAGGTGGTCACCGTGGAGGCCGCGACCATCGTCCGCCTCAAGCCGATTCCCGAACGTCCGAAGTTCGGCGGCGATCCCATATCGCGACACGATCCCATACAATGACTATGGCGCCCGTTCTCATGGCGCCGGACGGATCGACGACAAGTCGACGAACCATCGACGAAAGAGGGACCATGGCCGAGGCGACCATCACCGACGTAATATTCGACTTCTGCGGCGTGCTGTTCGACTGGCAATGCCGGGACGCGATCGAAGGAGTGTTCCCGCAGGACGTGGTGGATCGCATCTGCTCGGATGACGACGAATGCGGCTTCTACCGCTACGAGGACCGGCTCGACGCCGGCGAGGATCTCGACGACGTGCTGGCCGACTACCGCAGGGAGTTCGGCGACGAGCTGGCCGGCATCTTCCGCTACTATCAGGAGCACTACGAGGACGCCCTGCCCCGTCTGATCCCCGGCATGCGGCAGCTGCTCGAGGACCTGCACGCCGCCGGACTCGGCGTATGGGGATTGACCAACTGGGGATGGCAGACCTTCCCGAAGGCGTTCGCCAAGTTCCCCGAAATCGAGGAGCTGCTCGACGGCACGATCGTCTCGGGCATCGAAAAGCTGCACAAGCCGAACGCCGACATCTACGAGCTGGCCATGAGCCGGTTCGGATTGACCCCCGAACGGTCGGTGTTCTTCGACGACACCGCGAAGAACATCGATGGCGCCCACGCCGTCGGCATGCACGCCTTCCGGTTCACCGACGCCGAGCAAGCACGGAAGGATCTGGCTTCGCTGGGCGTGACGCTGTGAGTCCGACGGCTGTCGCGGCCGCTTATTCCAACAACGTGTTGACTTGATTGCCGATCGGTCCTAGGATGACGTAACAACGGCGGGCCGGGGACCTCCGTCCCGCCGACGGCATGTCAGCGAAAGACGGAAGGCGGCGGTCATGGCCCAGCGTAGAAACACCCGCACCGAAGCGGCGATCAGAACGGCGTTCATCACCCTGCTCAAGCAGAAGGGGCTCAACGCGATGACCGTCAGCGACATCGCCCGTCTGGCGAACATCAACCGCGGCACCTTCTACACCCATTACATGGACAAGTTCGACCTGTGCCAGCAGCTGATCGACAACGCGCACGCGGACCTGACCGACATCATCCGCACCTCGTCGGCACGCTACGGCGCCTCGCCGACGAACAGCCGGATCGAGCTGATCCAGTACGAGACGATCCTGCAGTGCCTCGTCTACATCAAGCAGGACTACGCCTTCTTCGATGCGATCTCCCGCAGTGGCAACGACATGGTGCTGTACAGCAAATGCAAGGAGCTCATCGCCGAACTGCTCACCGTGGAGTTCGAGCAGCAGGCCGGCGGACCGGCGAACACCGCGACCGTCGTCTCCGTCTACGGCAGGGAGATGATCGCCTCCGCCACCACCTCCGTCCTGTGGCTGTGGATGCGCCGCGGCTGCGTCGAGCCGCCGGAGACCATCGCCCGGTTCATTGACACCGCCCGTCACCTGCCCCCGGTGGACGTGATGAACGCGCGGCTCGTGGAACGCTCCGCCATGGCCCGACAGTCCGGTGCGAACGGACCGCAGGGCCGGTAAGGCCGGAATGTCTCGCTCGGGATCTCAGACCAGCGCCGTGCGCACCTGCACGGCGAATGTGGTCGGCGATTCGATCCCGACGATATGCTCGCCGCGTTTCGCGGATTCCAGCAGTTCGTCCCGCCAGCCGGTCTCGGTCACGTTGATCCGCAGCGCCTGCGCATCAACGGATTCGTTCGCCGAAACGGCACCGGAGGCCGTACCGGATTCCCGAGCACGCTGACGGGCCTTGAACTCGCGGTACGGCCGGGCGGCGGCGAAGAACCCGCGCGATTCGGCCAGCGCCCGCCCCACGTCTTCGGGGTCGCCGCTCCCCTCCCGCTCCAGCACGTCGGCCATCATGGCGAGCCGGGCGCTCACGCTGCGCAGCAACCGGGCCACGTTGTCGGCGTCCTCCTCCACCATCGCGCGGGTGCGATCCGGATCGGTGAGCGCCACGCGGGTCATGTCCCGCCATGATCCGGCGGCGAGGGCCTGCGCGATATTGCGTTCGGAGGTTTCGGTCAGTTCGTTGGCCAGCGCCGTGGCCACCACATGCGGCATGTGGGAGATCAATGCGGCGGCACGATCATGGGTGTCGTCGTCCAGCACGATCACGCGGTTGCCCACGCCCCGTACGATCATCTCCGTCACGGTGAGCAGTCGGGCGTAGTCGGTGATCCCGTCGTAGGTCACGGCCCACAGCGCGTCGTCGTACAGTCCCGGGTCGGACGCCGCGTATCCGGACAGTTCGTTGCCGGCCATCGGATGGGCGCCGACGTACCGGTCGTCCAACCCCACGGCCTTCACCTCGTCGCGCACCTGCCCCTTGACACTGCCCACGTCGGTAAGCGTGGTGGCCTCGTCGAGCACCGGGGCGAGTCGGGCCAGCACGTCGGGCATGGCGCGAAGCGGCGTGCACAGCACCAGCACATCCGGCTTAGCCGAGGCAAGATCCTCCACCCGCGCCACGCATTCGATGCCGGCCCGCCGGGCTTCGGCATACGGTGCGTCGCGATGGTTCCATGCGATGACGCGGCGGCCGCGGGCCGTCAGACGCCGGGCGAGAGAGCCGCCGATCAGGCCCAGTCCGGCGATGGCGATGACGTCGGCCTTCGGCAGACCGTCGTCGCGATTCATGCCGGTCTCATCGATCTCATTGGTTCCGGCTTCGTTGATTCCGACTT
Source organism: Bifidobacterium simiarum (assembly GCF_002802905.1). Taxonomy (GTDB): domain Bacteria; phylum Actinomycetota; class Actinomycetes; order Actinomycetales; family Bifidobacteriaceae; genus Galliscardovia; species Galliscardovia simiarum. Next base: position 186,847 of record NZ_PEBK01000005.1, on the reverse strand, counting down.
CGTTGATTCCGTTCTCGTTCGTGATGGTCATTTCCACAGCAGTTCCCTATCGGTTTCCTGATCGTCGGTCCGGTTCGTCGTCGTCTCGTCAAGGTGGACGCCGCCCTGCGGAAGCATCCACGCGCTGACGGGCGGGTTCGGCCGTTCCCGTCTCGGATACACGGCCAGCGTCTTCACCCAGTCGCCGTGGGCGAGCACCTGGCTGAGCGCCGCCTTGAACTGCGGCTGCCACGGGGCGGCGTCGAACGTAGCGATGAAGCTGTAGGTGCCGTCGTTGCCCTTGATCGGCCGAGAGATGAAGCTGGTCATGTTGAGGCCGGCGTATCGCAGCACGTCGAGCAGATTGGCGAGCACGCCGGGACCGGTGTTGAGCAGGATGAACGCCACGATGGATTCGAAGTCCCGGTCGTCCTCGGTGCGGATGGCGTCGAGCTGGCGGCGGACATCGTCGCGGGGGGCGAGGACGAGGAATTCGGTGCGGCCGCCGGCGAAGTCCTGTACGCCGGAGGCCAGCGTGTCAAGGCCGTAGAGTTCCGCACACATGGAAGGGGCGAGCGCGATCTGGTCGTCGGCGATGTCGCGGCAGGCCGCGGCGTTGGAGGCCGTGGGCCGGGCCGTGAGTCCCTGTTCTGCGATGAATCCGGCACATTGCGCCAGCCCGTGCGGATGCGCGCAGATGGTGGTGAGCGTCGTATGGTCGGGCCGGACGAGGGCGTCGAACGTGATGGCCATGCCCACGCGGGCGAATCCGGCGATGTCGTCGGCGTCGATGAGAGCATCGAGGTTGGGGACGACGTATCCCTCGACGTTGTTCTCCCAAGCGATCACACCCCAGCCCTCATGGTTTCGCACGGCGTCGAAGATCGCGGTGACGTTCGGTTCGGCGACGCACTCCCCCGCGCCGTCGATGAGCCGGGACGCCTCCATCGCGGCCTGATGGGTGAACGACCCCTTCGGGCCGAGATAATGCAGCGTTGTGGCCATGCCTGTCCTTTCCCGAATCGCCTGAGATGTCTCTTCACCATAGGCGGGACCGCGTCGATGCGGGGCGATCGTTTCAGTGCGCGGACCGGTTTCGTGCAGGCTGGTTTCGACGCACGGATTCGGCGGACGCCTGCCCGTCCGGTACGACGGCCCGCGGCGGCACGACGAACAGACGGTCGGGCAGCATGACGAGCACGACCTGCACGGCCACCATGCCTAGCAGCCAGATGACGCCGGCTTTCTGCATGATGAACGAGTAGGCGTCGCTTTTGTATCCGAAGATGATCATCGCCCTTGACGTGGTGGCCGTTTCGGTGAGCAACCAGGTCACCGCGCCCGAGGCGACCAGATGGAAGCCGAGGCCGATGCTGCCGCTGCGCGCGCGGGCCGACCATGCGGAGATGCCGACCAGCAGCAATGAGAGCACCAGTCCGTAGGGAATGTTCTGCGGCACGCCCATGCGGTAGGCGCAGGAGCCCACGAAGCCGACGACGCCGCCGGAGATCAGGGCGATCAGGATCCGGGCCCACATAGGCAAACGAAAACTCCACGGCATCCGCTGCATGGCATCGTCCATCTGGACCGATGCCGAGCGCTGCCGTGGAGTTCGTTTCGTCGTTCGACGTGTGCCATCCCGCTGAGTCATACCCCTGTGAGTCATAGCTCTCAGTATGCCGCGACGAGGCGACCGGATGGCAGCCGACGGCCACACTGTAATGCTCGCCTGTCGGCTCGCCTGAGCCCTACGAACGCCTCTGGCGTCCGCATCACGGGCTCAGCCTAAGGGGAAGGTTTAAACAGGCTTCCCCCTGCGGGGGAAGCTGTCGGCGAAGCCGACTGATGAGGGGCTAGGACGAGGCGCCCCTACGGGTGCCGACGGCCGTCTGAACAGGAATGCCGATCAGGCATTCTTATTCTGCCGAACCGTAAAGCGGGCAGTCCAGTGGACTGCCCGTAGGTGAGGGGAGGCACCCCTACGGGTGCCGACGGCCGTCTGAATAAGAATGCCGATCAGGCATTCTTGTTCTGACGGCGCTGCTTGGCGCGCCACTTGTACCAGTCCTCGCGCTTGAGGATGATCTTGCGCACGCGAATGGCCTCGGGGGTCACCTCGACGCACTCGTCCTCGTTGGCGAAGTCCAGCGACTCCTCGAGGCTCATCTTGATCGGCGGGGTGAGGGTTTCGAGCACGTCGGCGGTGGCGGAGCGCATGTTGGTCATGTGCTTGGCCAGCGTGATGTTCACGTCGAGTTCGTCGGGCTTGTTGGCCACGCCGACGACCTGACCCTCGTACACCGGGGACTGCGGTTCGACGAAGAAGTTGCCGCGGGCCTGCAGACGCTGCATGGCGTACGGGGTGGCGACGCCCTGACGGTCGGAGACCATGGAGCCGTTCTGGCGGATGGTGATCTCGCCAGCCCACGGGGCGTATCCGGCGGAGATGGAGGAGGCGATGCCGGTGCCGCGGGTGGCGGACAGCAGCGCGGTGCGGAAGCCGATCAGACCGCGGGACGGCACGGTGAACTGCAGACGCACCCAGCCGGAGCCGTGGTTGGTCATGTTGTCCATGCGGCCCTTGCGGTCGGCCATGAGCTGGGTGACGGTGCCCATGTACTCCTCGGGCACGTCGATGGTGGTGTTCTCCATCGGCTCGTTGATCTTGCCGTCGATGATCTTGGTGACCACCTGCGGGCGGCCGACGGTCAGCTCGTAGCCTTCGCGGCGCATCTGCTCGGCGAGCACGGCCAGCGCCAGTTCGCCGCGGCCCTGCACCTCCCAGGCGTCGGGGCGGTCGGTGGGCAGCACCTTGATGGACACGTTGCCGATAAGTTCGCGGTCGAGGCGGTCCTTGATCATGCGGGCGGTGAGCTTGTGGTCCTTGCCTTCGGTGCCGGCCAGCGGGGAGTCGTTGGTGCCGAAGGTCATGGAGATGGCCGGGTCGTCCACGTGGATGAGCGGCAGCGGCTTGGGATCGTTGGGGTCGACGATGGTTTCGCCGATCATGATGTCGTTAACGCCGGCCACGGCCACGATGTCGCCGGGGCCCGCGGACTCGACGGGGGTGCGCTCCAGGCCCTGAGTGCGCAGCAGCTCGGAGACGCGGAAGTTCTCGAGCGAGCCGTCCACACGGGACAGACCGTAGGTCTTGCCCTTCTCCAGCGTGCCGTTGTAGATGCGCACGAGGCCGAGTCGGCCGAGGAAGTCGGAGGAGTCGATGTTGGCGACGTGGGCCTGCAGCGGGGCGCCCTCCTCGTATTCGGGGGCGGGGATGTTGGAGATGATGGCCTCGAACAGCGGCTCGAGGTTGTCGTTGTCGGGCAGACCGCCGTCGGCGGGCTGGTTGACGGAGGCGTAGCCGGCCTTGGCGGCGCAGTAGATCACCGGCATTTCGAGCAGCTGGTCGAGATCGAGATCGATGCCCTCGTGCTGCACGTCGTCGGCGAGGCCGAGCAGCAGGTCGGAGGTCTCGCCCACGACCTCTTCGATGCGGGCGTCGGGACGATCCACCTTGTTCACGCACAGGATCACCGGCAGCTTGGCCTCGAGGGCCTTGCGCAGCACGAAGCGGGTCTGCGGCAGCGGGCCTTCGGAGGCGTCCACGAGCAGGACGACGCCGTCGACCATGGAGATGCCGCGCTCCACCTCGCCGCCGAAGTCGGCGTGGCCGGGGGTGTCGATGATGTTGAGGGTGATGCCCTCCGGGTGGCCGTACTTGGCGGCCAGCGGGCCGGTGTACTCCACGGCCGTGTTCTTGGCGAGGATGGTGATGCCCTTCTCGCGCTCCAGATCGTTGGAGTCCATCACGCGATCCGGGACCTCTTCGCGTTCGTTGAACACATGGGACTGCTGGAGCATCGCGTTCACCAGCGTGGTCTTGCCGTGATCGACATGAGCCACGATCGCCACATTACGGATATCACCACGAACCGCCATCGAAACCTCTCTTAAATATCTATCGATTGTCGTTGCTTGCGGAATTCTTCAGTACGTACAGTTGGTTCACCTGTTGTCCACACAAACCGGCACAAGCATACCCACACGGCTTGACGGGCCGGACCACGGACGGAGGGACCCTCCCCCGAACGCCCCGCACACCCCCTTGAATATATCAACGCCCGATTAGCCTTAACCGTATGGAGGCTATGGCAGCGCAAATTGGATCGGATCGGGACGAGGGACAGGATCTCGTCAGCGTCATCGTGCCGGTGTACAACGTGCGGCGATATCTCAAAGCCTGTCTGGACCGTCTGATCGAACAGACCTATCGCAATCTGGAGATCATCCTCGTGGATGACGGGTCGACCGACGGATCGGGAACGATCTGCGACGAATACGTCGGACGAGACGGACGCATCAGGGTGATCCATCAGGGCAACCGGGGTCTCAGCGCCGCCCGGAACACCGGTCTTGACCACGCCCGTGGAACGTATGTCTGCTTCGTGGATTCCGACGACATCCCCGATGACCGATACGTGGAGATTCTGGTACGCGGCATGGAGACCCATCATGCCGACGTGGCCACGATCCGGTTCATCCGCATCGACGAGAACGGCCGACCGATCGACAGGCGCACATCGCATAACCAATACGGATCAGTCAGGATTTTCGACCGGGAGACCGCCGTCACGCTGATCCTCACCGATCGGCTGCAGTCCTTCTCCTGGGCCTATGCAGCAAGATTGTCGGCATACAACGACCATCCGCATATCCGATTCCCCGAGGGACGGTTCATGGAGGACATCGCCACCACCTACCGAGTCATGGCCCGATCCTCACATCTGGCGGCCCTGCCCGACATCGTCTACGCGTATCGGGAACGGTCCGGCTCGATCCTGCGCAGCAAACGTCGGGCCGTCACAGCGGATACCATAACCGCCGTCGAGGAGATACTGGAGTCCGTTTCCGATCTCGGACTATCGGAAGATGCTGTCATGGGCATCCGATGCCACTGCTTCGAATTGCTTGTCTCCTGCCACTACGACGTACTCCGCAATGGAGGAGTTCCCGGTCTCGATAGGGGAACCGCCGCAACCACGAGGCGGACGATGTCATCGCTGCGAGCGCTTGCCCCACGCATCGACGTCTCACGCCTGCCTGCAGGCACCCGTCTGCGCTGGCGACTGGCGCGATGCCACCTGTCGCCCGTCGTCGCCTTCGTGGAGCACATACTGAGGAACCGGATGCGCGACCCCGAACTCTCATAGTCCCAAGAACTCGTAAAGCGGCGACATATCCTGTTGGCCGTCCCAGTCCACCTTGGCAAGGTTCTCCGCCATCCGTCGCCGTTCCTCGGGATGTCTGGCCAGGCGGATGATGGCGTCGGCGAGCGCCTCGACATCGGCGGGACGTAGGAATCCCGTTTGGCCGTCGACGATCTGCTCGCGGAATGCCGGGATGTCGGTGACAACCACGGGAATGCCGAGGATCTTGGCCTCCTGCACGGTCAGTCCGAATCCCTCATGCTTCGAAGTCTGCACGTAGATGTCGGCCCGCTTCATGTATGGGTAGGGATTGCTTACCGCCCCACGCAACACGAATCGCCCAGTCAGTCCCAGCCGATCGATCAAGGTCTGTAGCCCGGTACGCTCCACCCCTTCACCGAAGACCTCCCACAGGAAGTTCAGGCCCCGATCACGCAGTGTGGCGGCGACATGTACGCTCAGTTCGAGGTTCTTCTCCTGCGATAGCCTACAGACGGTCACGATACGGAATACCGACGGATCCGTTCCCTGCGGTTCCGGAGACACGTCGGCCATGGACCGACGACGGATCAGATCGACATCGATTGGGGTGAAGAGCATCCGGGAGCGATCGGCAAGTCTTGGATAACGTGCCGACAAAGCCACCTGCGCCGTCTGGGATACGCAGAATATGCGATCGTAATACCGCAGAAAATACGAATACGTAGCACTGAGATCAACCTCTTCGGTGTGGATCCAAGTCGCCCTGATCGGCGCGCTGATACGGCTGCCGATGACGGTGTCGATGCAGCTGTATCCCTCAAAATCCAGCACGGCATCGAATGGACCCTTGGGAAGTCCGGTCAGGTGCCGTCCGGCATATTCGAATGCCCAGTAATGACGTTTGCCGCTCAGCACATGCAGGGTCTTGCGAACCACGCGCATCCACCATCGAGGCCGCTCCCCTTTGCCGAGCAGTGTGCCGAGGAAACGACTCCACCTGCTGTCCGCGCTGACGCGAACCACCGTCACGCCCTCAGGAATCAGATCCTCGATCACGTCAGTGTTGTTCTTCGTCACGAACACGATGTCGCATCCCCGACGGCGCAGCAACGTCAGCATACGGAACAGCGCCACTTCCGCGCCTCCTCGCGCTTCATGATGACCGCACACCGCAATGCGCTTGGCCTGCTCTGCTGGATACGTCGGCTTGTTCACTACCTCACCCATGATTCATCACTCCTCTTTTCTCAGCAGTCCATGTACGCATATCCACGTACCAGACGCCTCGCCTCCGTACGTTCCGCGCGGTCCAGCACCACGAACGCGCAGGGCACGCAAGCCACCAGAGCACAGCACAACGCCGTCGCCACGAGCATGACCCAGCTGCGTGCGGGGAGAAACGCGTGGCAGATAGCCGTCACCGCGAGCATGACGGGCAACGCCATGAGCCCCCTCGCCTCGGCGACCAGCATCCGCCTGACCGGTATGCCCATGCAGCGCGCCACATACCATGGCACGATCAGCAGGTTCTTGATGACGTCCAGTATGGCGGATACGACGATGATCGACCAGATTCCCCAATCGGTCCAGATCAGCATCGGCAACACCGTCACGATGTTGATCACGCCGCAGACCAGGAACACCAGCGACGGCACGCGGACCTTGTTCATCGCCGTGCACACGTTGCCCATCGAGCGCACACAGCCGGAGACCAGCATCGCCAGCAGGGACACCACGCTCATCGCCTGCAGCCATCCGGCATCCCCGTTCGGCGTCCACAGGCGGAAGAAGTCCGTGCCGTAGACGATGAGAAAGCCGGTGGGCAGGGCCATCATCAAGCCCATGAAGCGGATGGAGCGGTCCAGCGAGCGCGCCATGTCGTCACGCCGGCCCTGCGCGTACATGCGCAGGATGCCGGGAGCGAACACGGAGGCAAGCATCGCCGCCACGTTCGTCAGGAACTGCGGCATCGTCTTCGCCACGGAATACTGGCCGGCGACCAAGGCGCCGAGAAACCGGTTGGCCAGATACAGATCGAGCGCGATGAGCAGCGTATAGCTCACGGCATCGATCGAGTTCCACACCCCGGAGCTCACCAGTTCCCTGACCGCACGCCATCGGAACGACGAGCGGCGTACGGCGAGCTGCGGGGTGAGCCTGCGCGTGTAGTAGACGTTCGCCGCGCACTGGTACAGGTTGAGCGCCAGCATGGAGATCGCCACGAAGCAGACCATCGGCTTCCACAGGCAGAACATGAGCAGCAGGATGCCGGCGCGCAGCACGTTGCCTTCGATGTTGCGCACGGCGTTGCGGTCCAGGCGGTCGCTGATGTAGTACACGCCGCCGTATACGGAGGTGACCAGCGAGAATTCGGTGCCGATCGCGCAGAACAGGAAGGTCAGGCGCACGTCGTCCACGAGACCGGCCGGCACGTTCATCACCGTCGAAGGAAACATCACGATCAGCGCATACGGCACGGCCAGCGCCACGGCGAGCACCATGTCGGCGATCATCACCGAGCTGAAGTACTCGTTGGCCTTCGCATAGTCGCCGCGGTTGTAGGCGATGCCGATGAACCGGCCGGCCATCGCGTTGAGCGCGCCGGTGATGATCCCCGCGTACCCGATGAGACTGTTCACCAGCGGGATGAAGCCGTACGCCTCCGTACCCAGCGTGGCGATGATGTAGGGCGTGAGCAAGAAATTGACGCCGAGCTGCACGAGGAACGCGATGACCGTCGCCGCCATGCTGATAACGAACCGCCTGCGCTCGCCCCGCCGGTCGATCACCGTCGTCCCCCTTCGGTCAGGTAGAGGTTCTGCAGCATCGCCGCGGTGGTGCGCATGTCGAACCCGGCTTCGGCTACGCGGGCCGCATACGCCGCACGATCGGCCCTGCCACCGATGCCATGCCGCGCAATACCGTCATGCAACGTCTGTGCCCAGACCGATGCGGCATCGTTCAGCGAACGGTATTGCAGCAGATCGGTGATGGCCGCCTGCCGGGTGACTCCCTCCAACGAGGTGACGCACGGCAGACCCGCGCACTGCGCCTCGATCAGCACGAACGGCAGTCCTTCAAGCGTGGACGGCAGCACGAACCCGTCCATTGCCTGATACAGCTCATGCATGTCGGCACGCCCCCCGCCGAGGATCCGCACGGCATCGTCGGGAAGTCCCAGTGCCGGTATCCGGCGACGCAGCTCGCCTTCCAGCTCGCCCTGTCCGGTCACGACGAACACGCTGCCCGGCTCCATCCGGCGATACTGCGCGAACACCTCCAAAGCGAACAGCGGATTCTTGCGATTGTTCAGATGACCGCAGAATCCGATCACATGGGCCGCGTCCGGTATGCCGAGTCGGGCACGGACCGTATGCCGCATCGCATCGTCGAATCGGAAGCGATCGGTGTCGATGCCGTTCCTCACCCAGGTGTACGGCTCCCCCGGAAACAGGTATGCCGCATTGTCCGAGCAGACGAAGTATCTGGTCGGGTACCGACGCACCTGACATTCGATCATCCGTGCATGCCATCCCTGATGCTGGTTCGGAGTGAATCCGTCGCCCTCATGCGAGTGCAGGATCCGCAGCTTCACTCCGCTTCGCGCTGCCACGGCCAACGGATACACGTATGGGAAGCAGACGTTCATGTGTACGCCGCCGATCTCCGGATGTTCGGCGAACAGTCTCCGCAACGCCCGCTCCGCATGCCACGGGGAGCAGCGAAATGGGTAGATGTCCCGGAATATCCGGCCGCCCAGATCACGGACCTCCTCTTCATACGCCATGGGAGGCATGTCGTGGGGGATCAGGAAGTCGAACTGCACCAGATCCCGATCGATGCCTCGGTACAGGTTCATGATGAACCGTTCGACGCCACCACGAACCCAGGTCATGCCCTGCTGAAGAATACGTATCGGCCTGTCGGTCATCGATCCCCCTTTCGAAGACGGGAGGGAATCATCGCCCGCAGACGCCCCCACCAGAACCGCAGGTCACCCACGGTCAGTCCGATGCGGTGCCGTAGGCCGTCGGGCATGCGCCGCCAGCGCAGGGATCGGAAGTTCGCCTTGGTCACCTGTTCCACTGACATCGGCTCGAATGATTCGGGCAGGATCTGGAACCGCGTCGCCGCCATATCACAGGTAACGCGCATCCTCCGGCGCTGGAAATGCAGATACATCAGTTCCTGCTGCTCGAAGGCTCCGAGCCTGACGAAGCTGCGCCGCAGCGTACCGCGATCCCACTCGTATACGGCTCGCATCGGTTCCTCGGTCAGGAACGTATCGAGCTCCTCGTCATACCGGGTCAGCCGAATGGATGCGCCTCGGGACGACACGTTGCCGGACCGGTCCCGCATGTAGACCGGGAAGCCGTGCTGCCGGTAGATGCGGTTGATGTTGGTGGGCAGATAGCTCTCGTCGAAGGTGAAGCCGCGAGGCGATTCGAGGACCTCCCGATACAGGTCCCGGCCATCCAGCGGCAGCATGAACCGTCGGTTGTTCTCCTCGGTGTTGCGATACAGCGCCAGATGGCCGACCGGGAACAGCTTGTCGTACCGCGCAAGCATGTCGTCGGTGATGAACCGGCTCAGGTCCCCGAAGATGAGGTCGCAGTCGCAGTGCCCCCAGAACTCGTATCCGTGCAGATACTCGCCGAACAGGTAGCCGTACATGGGCTTGAGATCACAGAGTTTATACGGATTGTGGAGCTCAGGCGCGAAATCGAAGGCGTCACGCACACGGTTCTGCATGTCGGCGAACGTCTCGTAATGGACCGTCACGTTGCCGGGGTAGGCATACGGGGCATGGTCATCGGTGAAGATCAGCCAGTCATAGTCCTCGTTCGTGCCGCAGGAGTTGAGGAACAGCTGGAAGTAGTTCGGGAACCGTCCGTAGTACGGCAGGATGATGGCGCATCGGTTCATGATCGTCCTCCTTCGGTCAGATAGAGATTCTGCAGCATCGCCGCGGTGGCACGCATATCGAATCCGGCTTCGGCCACGCAATCGGCGTACGACGCACGATCGGCCCGACTGCCGATATCTCGCCGTACGATCCCCTCACGCAATGCCTGCGCCCAGACCGACGCGGCATCGTCCAGCGAACGGTACTGCAGCAGATCGGTGATCGCCGCCTGACCGGTCACCGCCTCCCGCGAGGCCACGCACGGCAGGCCCGCGCACTGCGCCTCCACCAGCACGATGGGCAGGCCCTCGTATTGCGAGGTCAGCAGAAAGCCGTCCATCGCCTGATACAGCTCGTGCACGTCATCACGGCCGCCGCCCATGAACAGGACGGATCGTTCCGGCAATGCCAGCTTATGCACCCGCATCTTGAGTGCATCGAGCAGCTCTCCGCCACCGATCATCATCAATACGCTGTCCGGCTGCATCCGGTGATAGGCGGCGAACACCTCCAAGGCGAACAGCGGATTCTTGCGATCGACCAGATGTCCGCAAAAGCCCAGCACCTCCGTATGCTCGCCGATGCCGTATCGGAGTCTATTTCGCTGCCGAGCGGACGGCGAGAACCGAAACCGCTCGATATCGATGCCGTTCTTCACCCACAGATACGGCTTGCCCGGAAACATATACTGCGCGGCACGGTCCGAACATGCCAGATATCGTGAGGGATACCGGTCGATCTGGCTGCGGGCGATCGCATTACGCAGCGTAAGACCCAGATCCCGCAACATCCCCGAACGCACATCACCGTCGCTTGAGTTATGGGAATGCAGGATCCGCAGATTCACGCCGTGTCGTCGCGCAATGCCCAGCGGGCAGGCGTAGAGAAAATTCGCATGCACATGCACGCCGACGATCTCCGGATGCTCGGCGAAGAGACGATCCATATGGGTCCGTGCCCTGATCGGGGACGTCCGCTGCGAATACTGCACGCGAAAGACCCGCCCGCCCAGTTCGAGAATCTCATCCTCGAACGCCAGCTTCGACGCATCATGCGCCGCAAGGAAGTCGAACTGCACCAGATCCCGATCCATATGCCGGTACAGGTCGATCATGAACTGTTCGACGCCGCCAAGACTGGAGTGCATGCCCCACTGCAGGATTCTGATGGGCACCTTACGCGAACCGGAGACGATCATGTTGCTCATTCTCCCATCATCGGCAGTCATGCCCCACGTCCTTCCTTGCGACGAAACATAGTGATCGTACGCCCGATCATTAGATTGAGAGGCACGTACCATTCGGGGAACCATCCCAGTAGGAAGATCTTCGCCTTACGAAACAGAGGAATCCCCTCGTCACGCATCACTCTGCGGGAGCTACGGCGCAGCTCCGCCGCATACTCACGAATCACCGGTCTGGGAACCTTGCCACATACCGCCGTGAACAGCATGTCGTACCGGCGCAGCGTGCCGTAGTAGGTCAGGGCCCGTTCGTCACGGTATCCCTCCGCCCGAAGATCCCTGACCACCAGATCGGCGATCCGCATGGGGTCTGCGAGATGAGCGGCATTGCCGGAAGCCGTGATCGAACCGGCCCGCTTCCGGTACCGGTATAGGCAACGCCCGTCCATATGCACCGCATTCGCCCGATGGTAGGCGATGGCGTTGAAATAGTAGTCCTCACTGTTCAGCCCCTCGGGGAAACGGATCGCACGTTCCCGACGGATCAGCTCGGTCCGATATATCCGACCCCAGGCCGCGTCCGGCAGTCGTCCGCCACCGTACAGCAGATCGAGCAGCGCATCCCGTCCGGACACCGTCCCGGTCGCATAATGCGTGCGGAATACGGTATGCTCGCCGCACTCGTCGATGCCCAGCAGTCCACAGATCGCGATATCGACTCCGTGGCTCTTCATGGCCGACAGCAGCGCCTCGATCATTCCCCGATCCACGACGTCGTCGCTGTCGATGAAGGTCACGTACCGGCCGGAGACCACGTCCAGCCCGGTGTTCCGGGCGGCCGAGAGTCCGCCGTTGCGCTGGTGCACCACGCGGATACGCGGATCCCGGGCGGCCCAATCGTCGCAGATCCGCGGGCAACTATCGGGGGAACCGTCATCGACCAGAATGATCTGCAGGTTCCGGTAAGTCTGCTCCGTCACACTTTCCAGACAATCGTCGAGATACGGTTCCACGTCGTATACCGGAACGATGATGCTGACCAGATCGCCGTCACTCATCGCCGTCCCCCTTGCTGTCGTTTGCCCCGCACGTTTGACACGTTTCGCACCGCGGCTCTCAGCCGTTTCGCATAGCCGACTGCCATGCCGTACCCGAGCAGCAGTCCGACCGACCGTCGATGCAGCAGCATCGTCAGCAATCTGCCGCGCACGCCGATGGGCCGGACCCTGCCGATGCAAAGAGCTGTCGCCGAACTGTCCGCCACGCGACGGAGACAGGCCAGACGCTCCGCCGCCGGCAGCGTGCAGGCTCCTCCGTACAGACTGTTCACGCAGACGTCGACGTCATGGAGGAATTCGCGATCCCGCTCACCGATCGCCTCACGATTCCACCGCTCCAGTATGGCGTGCTGCTCGAGATACGCGCGTTCACGGCTGCCGAATAGTCCAGGATGGAAATCCCCTCCGCTGAGACTGTGTTCCCGCACGACGTAGTCGTACAGCACGTCCGGGATCGCCGTCACCCGTGCCGCCCGCTCGAACAGCCGATACATGAACACCCCGTCGCCACCGGCGACGAATCCCTCGTCCACACGGTGTCCGTCCAGAAAATCCCGGTCGAACAGCTTGCCCCACATGGGGTTGACCATGCCGCATCGCATAAGCGGAACGAACATGGCCGCAACCGCGCGATTGTCCCGAGCCGTGAAATCCACCGTCCCGTTGCGCGCCGACCGCTCGGCATAGGCGCCGCGATCATAGGCCACCGTACGGTAGGCGCACATCACGATCTGCGCGTCGGATCGCCGCGCTGCGGCCACCATCGTCGCCACCATCGTCGGCTCGGCGTAGTCGTCGCCATCCACAAAGCAGACGTATTCGCCCACGGCCGCGTCCATGCCGACGTTTCTCGTCACCGCGATGCCGGCATTACGCCGATGGAGCACAGTGAACCGGCCGTCACGTTTGGCCCATTCGTCGCACAGGCTTCCGGAGCCGTCCGTCGAACCGTCATCGACCAGCACCACCTGCAGACGGCGATGGGTCTGGCCGGCGACGCTGGCAAGGCACCGGTTCAGATACGGCCGCACGTTGTACACGGGCACGATCACGCTGACGAGAGGTTCCTCATGTTCGTTCATCGCAGATCCTCCAAAAGCCGTTCCCATTGGGCGATGATCGCAGCCCGGTCGAATCGCGCCGCGCCATCGAGGGCGTGTTCGGCGTACCGTCGCCTGCGGACGGGGTCGTCGAGCAATCGGCCGAGACGCGCGGCCATGGCCGGCACGTCCCCGGCGGCCACCAGATCACCGTTGACGCCGTCGGTCACGATGTCGGCCGGACCGGTCGGACAGTCGAAGCTGACGATGGGCAGGCGGCGGGCCTTCGCCTCCAGCAGCACCATCGGCAGACCCTCGTAGCGCGAGGTGAGCACGAACACGGCGGCACGTCGGTACAGCCCGTCCATATCGTCGGTCCGGCCGAGCAGGACCACCCGACCCTTGAGACCGGCCCGCGCGATCCGCCGTTCCAGCATCGCGCGCTCCTCGCCCTCGCCGGCGATCATCCATCGCCAATCGGGGCGGGCGGGCAGGACGCGGGCGGCCACGTCGACCAGCAGGTCGAAGCCCTTCTGCGCGGTCAGACGACCGGCGCTGAGGATGATCCGCGAATCGGCATCGTATGCGATATGCGGTTCGACGTCCGGCATCGGATTGGGGATGCAGCGCACGAGCGGACGACGGTTACCCACCGTACGTCCGGCCACCGCGTACTTGCCCACCGAATGTCCGTCCACCATACGCTCGACCATCCTGCGGTCGGTTTCGGTGAGCGTGACGATGGCGTCCGCGCTGCGGGCCGCCCACGGCCGGGTGATCCTGCGGTACGGCACGCCGGGATTCGTCATCATGTTGAAATGTTCCCAGGAGACGACCCGCACGCCGGTGAGTCTTCTGACCGGCAGGGCGTACATGTCGAGGATGCCGTCGATGTCGATCAGCACGTCGATCCGTTCGCGCCGCACCACCCGCAGCAGACGGGCGCAAGTGATCGGATACCGCCACACACCATGCGAGGGCCGGGAATACAGCGCGAACCGGTCGACGGCCGGGCCAAGCGGATACGCGGGCCGGTCATGTTCCTCGAACAGGCTGACGACCGACACCTGACGGGATGCCGCGACGCCGGCTGCCGGCATGCCGGGCGCATGGCTGCCGGCGAGCGCGCTGGCGATGGCCGTGCCCACCCGCTCGGTGCCGCCGGACCGGGTGATGTCGCCGGAGAAGAACGCGATATGCGGGTTGCGGACGGTCATCATAGGCCTCCGTCCCGCGATCTCACGCCGCCGTCCCGGACCGTGAAGATCTCGTCCGGCTGGGACGGTTCGACCGGATGCTGGCAGTATCCTTCGGTCGCATGGTCGCGGTGGATGATCCGGGACGGATTGCCGATCACGATGCTGTGGTCGGGCACGTCGACGTTCACAAAAGCATTCGGGGCGATGAGCACGTCGTTGCCGATATGCACGGCGCCGACGATCACCGCGCCCGCGCCGATCCACACCCGGTTGCCGATCACCGGCACTCCCCTACGGGCTCCGCGGTTCTCCTGACCGATCACGACCCCGGGGGCGAGATTGACGTTGCTGCCGAGACGCGCCCGCCCGTTGACGATCACCGTGCCACGATGGCCGATGAACAGTCCGGCGCCGATCCCGGCACCGTAGCCGATCTGGTATCCGCTGCGCCGCGACATGCGCAGCAGCCGCCAGCGGTACCAGTAGTGCGCGAGACCCCGCCGATGCGACTGGGCCCGGCGCAGCAGGCAGGTGTACCGGAACCCCCACTGGGTCAGCCAGGTGCGGATGACGGCGGACGGCGTCGCGGCCCCCGCATACCGACGGCAGTCCGAGGCGATCAGCTCGGGTACGCTCCGGTCGGCCCGGCCGCTTCGGTTGTCCTGATTGATCCGGTTCATGCCACACCCCGTTTCAGCATCCGTTCCTCGGCGGTCAGCGGGATCCGCTGGAAGTGGTTGAGCACGAGCAGATGCAGGATCGGGAAGGTGGCGGCCTCGTGACGGGTCCAGGAGCCGAAGTCCGGTTCGAAGATGAACGAGGCGAGCGCGTAGCCGAGGAACACGCACAGCGCCAGGGTCAGGGCGGGGTCGTTGATCCGGTTGATCTGCCGCAGCAGGTTGACGAGGTACACGGTCACCATGGTCTGGAACACGAAGAACGGCAGGTAGTACGCGCCGCGCATCGCCAGCTCCACGGGCACCATCATGCGCACCGCGTTGATCACATAGTTGAGCATGAACGTCGGCAGACCCTCGCCGGAAACCCGATTGGCGATGAAGGTGGACGAGTCCGCGTTGCCTTCCATCACGGAACCGTATCCGCTGCGCAGCGTCATCACCTGTTGGTATTCGGCCGGCATCACCCGGCTGGCCACGGCGAGGATGAGCCAGATCTCGGCCACCATGAGCACGATGATCATCGCCACCGAGCCGGCGTGCAGTGCGCGGCGGGATCGGAACAGCGTCAGCGTGACGTAGACGGCGATGACCAGTACGGCGATCAGCACGTAGTACGGCCGGAACACCCGGCTCTCCCCCATCAGGATCGCCGCGGCGAGCACGATCTTCAGCGTCGGTCCGCCGAACGGCATGGCGATGACCAGATACACGGCGAGGAAGAACATGAACT
The DNA here is from genome assembly GCF_002802905.1 of Bifidobacterium simiarum. GTDB lineage: Bacteria > Actinomycetota > Actinomycetes > Actinomycetales > Bifidobacteriaceae > Galliscardovia > Galliscardovia simiarum. Next base: position 170,883 of record NZ_PEBK01000005.1, on the reverse strand, counting down.
GGATCACATCCTTGCCGATCGTGAAGATGTAGATGTTGAGCAGACCCACCGACGCCAGCGTGAACAGCAGCTGCAGGGTGTCGGGGGCGTCCGCGCGCAGGACGAGCGCCAGGGTGACGAAGGTGAGCGGCACGCCCAGCAGCAGCGACCATTCGACCATGCCGGTGAGTCCGAGGACGTTGACGGACCGGAACAGACCGGCAGCCACCTCGTAGGAGCCGCCCCACGCCTCGGTGCGGGCATCCCCGTTCGCCATGCCGAGGATGCGGTTGTTGTCGTAGAAGTACTTCGGTGGCAACAGGTACGCCACCATCAGCTTGGCGGCGAGCATCACCGGCAGGATCGACACCAGCAGCAGGTTGCGGTACCGCGAATCCATCGCCATGCGGACCGTGCGGTATTCGCGGCGATCCATGTGGCGATCCTTGCGACGGTTCTTGCGCCGGCCCGCACGTCGGTCCGTATGTCGGCTCGGGCGGCCCGTGTTCATCTCGTGCGGCATCATGCCTCCGCCCGTTCCAGAGCCCGCAGATAGAAGTCCTGCAGCCACCGGGCGTTGACGACGATGTCGTATCCGGCGCCCTTCACCAGATCGGCACCCTCCGCCCGGTCGGCGAAGGCGGGATGCGCCCGGCGCTCGAGCACCGCCCGCGCCCAGCGGCGTGCGGACTCCTCCAGCGGCACGACGGTGACGTTGCCGGTCACGTCGCACTGGGCGGGCACCCGGTCGGAGATCACGCACGGCAGTCCCGCGGCCTGCGCCTCGATCATGGTGACCGGCAGTCCCTCATACAGGCTGGGCAGCACGAATACGTCCATGCCCTGCATGATCCGGTCCACGTCGTCCCTCACGCCGAGGAACCGTACCGCGTCGGTCAGTCCCAGTTCGGCGGCCTTGGCCCGGATCTCGTTCTTCAGACGGTCGTCCGTTTCCCCGCCGCCAACCAGCCACAGCACGCTGTTCGGCCGGATCCGGTGCAGTTCGGCGAACACGTCGATGAGTTTGTCGTGGTTCTTCTGCGGGAAGAACCGGCCGACATGCCCCACCACGAGGGTGTCCGGATCGGTTACGCCGAATTCGGCGCGCACGGCCACGGCCGTATCGGCGTCATACCGGTATCGGGCCGTGTCGATGGCGTTGCGCTGCTGGACCACCCGCGCCCGGCGGCGCCGGCCGAACAGCCAGTCGCCGGCCTCCTGCCCGCAGGCGAACATGTGGGTCACGTACCGTGGCAGACGCAGACGGAAGTATTCGCGCACCACCAGTTTGGCGTCGAAGCCCACCGGACGGTTGTGGGCGTGGGCGATGCGCACCGGCACGCCCATCTCGGCGGCGATGCGCAGCGGAAAGTAGCTGCGCTCCTCGAGGTTCGAGTGGATCACCCGGTATTCGGGATGATCCCGCAGGAACCGCCGGAACTCCCGCTTGTACCGGCCGAAGTACTGCGGATACATCGGGCACATCCGGTAGATCCGCCCGCCCAGCGATTCGATCTCATCCTCGTAGGCGGCCCGGTAGTCGCGGTTGACGAGGAAGTCGTAGGTGACCTTACGGCGATCCATATGCCGCAGATAGTTCATGGCCATCGTCTCGGCGCCGCCACGGTCCATCACCGTGTCCAGCACCAGCACGCGCAGCGGGGCGGAAGGCATATCGGTCTCGGACTTCGTCGATGGCCGCAACGGCTCGACGTGCGGCGCCGACCCGCGCCGCACCACGCTGCCGGCGGGAATCTCCCCGTCGATCACGCATCCCGCGCCGACCACGGATCCGTCACCGATCCTCGCGCCCTTGAGCAGCGTGACGTTCGAGCCGATCCAGCATCGCGATCCGACGACCACCTCGCCCACGTCGTACCCACGATCCCGGATCGGGACGTCCGGATCGTCGAACCGGTGATTGTGATCGTAGATGCGGACGTTCTCCCCGAACGCCGTGCCGTCGCCGATGCGGACCAGCCCCATCGCATGCACGGCGCAGTCGTTGTTGAAGAACACGTCGTCGCCGATGACGATCCGCCCGCCGCCGTCCACGGTCGCACGGAACCCGCCGCGCACATGGAACGCCCGACCCCAGCGCATGCGCCGGCCGTACAGCAGACGATACAGCGCCTTGACCAGCACACCGACGAACCGGTACCACGCCTTGAGCGGCAGCATGGCTCACCTCCCCCTCTCGTCGCAGTCGCACGCCGTATCTATCGGGCAGCACGCCGCCTTCGACGCTGCGGTAATGCTCATCGATGCGCGAGATCATGCAATCAAGGCGGAACCGGCGGGCAAAGCTCTCCCGCACCGCATCCCCGTCGCACGGCCGGTCCAGCATCGCGGACAGGACCTCGGCCCCACGGTCCACGTCCCCGGCGGGAAACAGAGCGCCGTTGACGCCATCGACCACCACCTCGTCGTTGCCCACCACGTCGGTGGCGACGACCGGCACGCCGGCGCGCAGCGACTCGATCAGCGAATACGGCATCCCCTCGTACAAGGAGGTGAGCAACGACACGTCGAACGCGGCGACGATGCGATCGGCGTCGTCCCGCTCGCCGGCGAACCGGATGCGACCGGCATACCCGCGATCGAGGCAGAACCGGCGCACGGACTCCTCCAACGGACCCGAACCGACGAACGCCGCATGCAGACGGGGCCGCCGGGCCATCAGCCGGCACAGGATGCGGGCGGCGGTCATCGGATCCTTCTGATCCACCATCCGGGACACCACGCCCACCAAAGGCACGTCCTGCGGCAGCCCGAGCGCCGCCCGTGCCGCCGATCGCGTCGGCAGCGCCACGGACCGCATGCCGTTGACGATCACATGGAACTTGTCGGGACGGTCCAGTCGCCGGTCCAGCGCCTGATCGCGCTCGCCATAGGACACGTTGAATGTGCGGGTGGTGGCGTGACGGCTGAGCAGGCGCTCCACTATCGCATAGACGGACCGCTTCCACGGGCGGACCTTCGGCGACTGGAACGCGTAGGCGTGCGGCGTGTAGAAGATCCCCGGCACGCCGTAGGCCCGGGCCGCGATCCTGCCCAGCGCACCGGCCTTCGTGCTGTGGCAGTGCACGACGTCCGGCCGCTCCTCGCCGATCACGGCGGCGATGGCGTGCAGCGCGCGCAGATCGTGGACGGGACTGATCTCACGCACCAGCTCGTCGCAGGCGACGAGACGCACGCGATGGTCCAGCTCGTCGTACCGGGAGCGGAAGTATTCGTCCATGCGGCTCGTGCCGTGCATCAGCGTGATGTCGAACCGGGAGGCGTCCAGTCCGAGCGCCAGATCGATGACGTTGCGTGCGACGCCGCCCATCGCCTCATGGATCAGCAGCACGCGGATCCTGTTGTCGCCGCTCATCGCAGGTCACCGCCCGCGGCAGGCACCTTTCCGTCCGGGCGTTCGGCCGAGTGGGACCGACCGGCATCGTGGTAGTACGAGCCGTAGGCCCGGGTCTCGGACTTCGACACCCGGTCGAGGTTCAGCACCGCGCCCACCGGTTCGATGCCGATGGACTCCATCTCCCGGTCCACGTCACGAAGCTGATGGCGGGTGGCCAGACCCTGGGCCACGACGAACACCATCTTGGCGCCGGCCTTGGCGAAGACGAGGGCGTCGTTGGCCACCCTCAGCGGCTCGGTGTCGAGGATCACCCAGTCGTATTCCTTCGACACCAGATGCAGGAAGTCACTCATCGACTTCGAGTTGATGATCAGGCTTGGATTGGCCACGCGCTTGCCGGCCGGCAGCACATGCAGGTTCGGCTTCCAGTACCGGCTCACCGCGGTGGCCATGTCGACCTGGCCGGTGAGCAGATGGCTCAGGCCCACCTGCTCCTCGACGCCGAGACGTCGGGCGATGGTGGGATGGCGCATGTCGGTGCCCACCAGCAGAACCTTGCGGCCCTGTTCGGCGAACGCGGCGGCCAGTTCGATGGACAGGGACGTCTTGCCTTCGCTGGCGCCGCACGAGGCCACCACGAACACGTTCGACAGCTCGTCGCGGTCGGGGGTGACGAACGTGAGGTTCAGGGCGAGACGGCGGATCGCCTCCGACTCCATCGACGCGGGGGCGTTGACGATCGACGGGCAGCGCGAGGAGATCACCGAGGACTTCGGCACGGTGCCGAGGATCGGGATGCCGAGCATCCGCTGGATCTGTGCGGCGCCGCGCACCTTGTTGTCGGTGAGTTCCAGCAGGATGCCGACGAAGAAGGCGCATGCCAGCGCCGCGACGACGCCGATGGCCATCCTCGCCTTCACGTTCGGCGAAGTGGGCCGCTGCGGAGCCTCGGCCCGTTCCACCACGGAAAGCCTTAAGTGCGAGGGGATGTACAGGTTCGCGGTGTTGCGGGTGCGCGAGGCGAGCTGGTCGGACAGGCTGTCGCTGACCGCGTTGGCGATGGCGGCCGCCCGCTGCGGGTCGGCGCCCTTGGCCTCGATCATGATGAAGTAGCTGTCGGATACGTAGGCCGAAACGTCGTCGCGCAGATCCTCGGACGGGACGTTCATGGTCTTCGCCACGTCGTCGAGCACGGCCGGCGTGGTCACCAGCGCGGGGATCAGCTGCAGCTGCTGGGACACGTAGTCCGTGGGCTGGTACTGCATCGACGAATCGGTGCCGGCCTGGGTTCCCAAGGCCGTCTTGCCGGAGGCCTTGGCATCGGTGCCGGCATCGGTGCCGGATCCCGCGTCGGCGCTGAAGCTCACGTAGGTGCGCGCGGCCGCCGTATAGGTGCGCGGCTGCAGGGTGAGCCATCCGGCCATCGACGCGACGATCAGCACGATGACGAGCAGCTCCGCCCGCCAGTGCGACCGCAGCGCCGAGAGCATATCCTGAAACGACATCGTTGACTACTTTCCGTTCTCCCGATCGGCCTCCATGGCCTTCCGGGTCTGCTCCAGCTGGTCCACAAGCTCCTCCAGCTGACTGATGATGCTGGCCTGCAGAGCGATGATCCTCGCGTCCCCCGCGGCCCGTGACCGCGGCGTCTGATCGGCCCTGTCGATCCTGCCCCGCCTGAGCGATTCCCGGCGTCGCGCCATGAGATCGGCGGAATGCTCCTCGGCGTCGCGCCACCGCCTGATGCACCGTTCGATGCGCTTGGCCCCGATGATCTTGGGATCCAGTCCCGCATCACGGAAGATCGCGGTCGGCGACTCGCCACTCCAGTAGCGCCGCATGCATTCGTCCTGAAACTCCGTGGAGTAGAAGATCCTGCTGCCGGTGACCCGGGCCACCGCGGGAAGCGAGGAGAGGTACGAACGTTCCTCGGCAGTGAATTCACCATTACCGGCCATGGCGATCACCGACCCCATCCGGACGAGACGACGATGTCTGCGTCAATGATGGCAGGCCAAGAAGCTGAAGCCCCCCCCCCGAGGCCACGGTGTACGATACGTTCATGATGCGACTCCTTTTCGATACCGCTGAAAAGCAGATCATTCCAATGTATCGGAAAAGGATGGAAAACATACCGCACGGGCTTCGACGCCCTTGATTCCTCGGGGTGTCGAGGTAGGGGGATTACGCCGATATACCCCCTAGAAATCACGCAGAAAACCGCGCCACATCATTGTGAGCGCAAACATCGGCAACTCCCCCGAAACCGGGGGAGACGACACATCGATTAGGGGGTGTCCACAGACTGGACGACCTGCGCGGATTCGGGCAGGAACGGGGTCAGCGCCGGCAGCTGGCCGAGATCGTCAAGACCCAGATGCTCCAGGAACAGGTCCGAGGTGACCAGCAGGGCCGCGCCGGTCTCCTCGTCGGCGCCCCGCTCGGCGACCAGACCACGCACCAGCAGCGACCGGATCACGCCATCCGAGTTCACGCCGCGGATCGCCGCCACCCTGCCGCGCGTGACCGGCTGCTGGTAGGCGATGATCGCCAGCGTCTCCAACGCCGCCTGCGACAGACGCGAGACCTTCCCGTCACTGACGAACGCGGCCACGACCGGTTCGAACGCCGCACGGGTCGCCAGACGCCATCCGCGCACGGTATGCCGCAACTCGAACCCGCGGGGTGCGACGGCGGTGGCCCCGCCGTCACCGGCGTCACCGCCGAAGCCGCCGCCGACGCCGTCGTAGTCGGCCCGCAGATCCTCCAGCGCACGTTCCACCGCGGCGTCGTCCACGCCGAGCACCCGAGCGAAATCGGCCGCGGCATACGGCCGGTCCGCCGCCATCAGCACGGCCTCCAAGCAGGCCTTCAGCCCGCCGGGAAACTCATCGACGTCAAAATCCGCCATGCTTCCTCCACTTCCGTCATTCACAATCGCCGTACCGACCATCCGATTCCGGTCATCGTCTCCGGCCACTCGGTCACTCGTAGTCGCCGGCCGTCACGCCGTCATCCTCGGCCGGCCGACCCTCGCCGTCCCTTACCCAGCGCACATGCAGCTCGGCGTAGGGCTCGTCCTGCCGGAACTGCACCACGCCCTGCCGGAAGAACGCCAGAACGGCCAGGAACCGCGCCACCGTCTCGATGGTCGACGCCGCGTCCCGGGTCAGCTCGTCGAAGGTCAGCGACCCGCCGGCATCCAGCGCGCGAAGCCGGTCGCGCACCACGGCCGCCTGCTCGCGCAGATCGACCAGCGGCACATGCAGCTGCCCCACCGACACCTTCTGCGCCGGGGCGTTGGCGATCGCCCGCGCGGCCAACGCGGCCAGCTCGCCGGCATCCACCGTCCACGACGGCTCCGGCCGCCGGGCGGCTACGGCCTCATCCACGAACGCCGGATGCGGATGCCATCCCGCGTTGGCCTCGATCCGGCCGCGCAGCTCCACGGCGACCCGCTTGAACGCCCGGTACTGCAGCAGACGGGCGAACAGCAGGTCACGCTCGCGCAGCGCCTCCATGCTCTGCTCGTCGCGCTCCCCCGTCTCGTCCTCGGGCAGCAGCGCCGCGCTCTTCGCCTCCACGAGCACCGACGCCACGTCGACGAACGCGCTGGCCTCGTCCATATCACGCGCCGGATCCATGCCGCCGATGTAGTCGAGGAACTCGCCGGTGATCCCGGCCAGCGACACCTCGGTCAGCTCCAGCCTCCGGTTCGCCAGCATGCCCAGCAGCACGTCGAACGGCCCGGAATACTCCTCCAGATCGACCCGGAACCCGCCGAACCCGCCCTCGGGGGACGGTTCGGCCACGAGCGCGTCTATGCGACCACCCCGCGCGCCACCATCTCGCGCGCCACCTCGCGGTACTCCTTCGCGGTCTTGTGCTGCGGGGCGTACATGGTGATCGGCGCCGCCGCGATCGTCGCGTCGGGCAGCTTGATCGACCGTGTGATGACCGTGTGGAACACCTTCTCCTGGAACGCCTCGTAGATGCGGGTCATCACCTCCTCGGAATGCAGCGTGCGCGTGTACATCGTCACCAGCACGCCGTCCACCTCCAGGGACGGGTTGATGCGGGTCTTGACCTTCTCGATCGACTGCATGAGCAGCGCCACGCCGCGCAGCGCGAAGAACTCGGCCGCCACCGGGATGATCACGCCGTCGGCCGCGGTCAGCGCGTTCACGGTCAGCAGACCCAGCGACGGCTGGCAGTCGACGATGATCAGATCGTACTCGTCCCTCAGCGGACGCAGCACGCCGGCCAGCACCTGCTCGCGGCCCACCTCGGTGACCAGCTGCACCTCGGCCGCGGACAGATCGATGTTCGCGGGAATGATGTCGAGCCCGGGGAACCGGGTGTGCTGCACCACCACATGCGGATCCATCGCCGGGGAGAACAGGGCGGTGTAGATCGTGTCGTCCACCGCGTTCGCGTTGATGCCCAGACCCACCGAGGCCGCGCCCTGCGGGTCGAAGTCCACGATCAGCACCCTGCGCCCGTAGTTGCACAGGGCTCCCGCGATGTTGATCGACGAGGTGGTCTTGCCGACCCCGCCCTTCTGGTTGCACATCGCGATGATACGGGCCGGCCCATGCCGGTCGAGGGAATCGGGCGCCGGAAAGGTCTCATACTCGCGCCCCAACAGATCAGTAGGCATACAGAACAGAGTAACCAGAATCCGTGACGAATATCAGTATGGCAGGTCGGTTGTTTCTACGGTCTTCCGATCGATGCACCATCCAACATGTCACCTATGCTCTACGAAGGCATCAAAACGAAAACGACAAAAGGACATCGAAAAATCCCGGAAGCTCTTCGACGATACGAAGATCAAAAAGAAAACGGCAACGGCCAAAAAAATACAAAGAAAAACGGCCATAGCCGGTTGTGGCTATTGTCCGGAGGAACCGTGCGAACCCGAATCCTTTTCCCCTCCCTTCGGCTCGCGGACCCCTCGGATGGCGCGAACCACGGAAACCCCGGCGACAGCCACGCCGGCGGCACCGCCCAGTACGGCGGCGGCATTCTGCCCAGCCAGAATCGACACGACGCACACGCACCACGGCAGCACCGACGCCGCCACGGACGCCACTGCCACGGAAACTGATTCGCTCAGCGTCAGCCGCGACTCATTTCGAATGTTCGCGTCAAGCTGGCGTTCCGCCATCGACACGATCCGCCCCGGCAGCGACGGATCGATGTCACCATACCCGGCCAGCACCTCCGGGGAGGGCAACGGACCAGAGAACCGGCGTTCGAGGATGACGTCTATCGCCTGCTCGTCTCCGCTGCGAATGAGCTCATCGAGTGCCCTAAGCTCCGCCCTACGCTCTCCCATGCGTCGTGGATCTGATCCGACTCCCGCAGCTCCCTGCGACGACGTTCCAGAATCATGGTGGGGCTCGGGCTCGTGGCGATATCCAACCCCCGTAGCATTCCCTTCGTTATCGACTTCGCCATGTGCTTCATGTTCCATCACCACTCCCCCGCGAACAAACTTTTCCAGTACGCTCAATCATACTGAGAAAACCACCGTGTACACGGTTTCTTCACGACCGAAATACGTCGTCTGCCGTAAACACCTTGCAAAATCGTTGCAAATCATTTTTATGGTAAACGGATCAGACGCTTGCCAACCCCGCCGATTCCATATCTATGCGTCTTTTTCACCGATACCGACGTAATCCCGAATCGTCCATTATGCCGAAGAGGACAACGGACAGGGGCCGCCGACCACCCCATAAGAAGATGATCGACGGCCCCTGCATTTCGAGCCGATGGGTCAGACTACAGTGACTGCCATGCGATGCCTTCGCCTCGCCATCCGGCCTTGATGACGGCGAGGTATTCGCCATAGCTGGTGGTGTACACGTGTTCGCCGCCGCCGTTGCCCCGACCGTTCTTCGGCTTGTGGTAGGGCTTCGGGTTGTAGAGACGGTACACGTTCTGCCCCTTGGGGCTGGTGTACCAGGCGACGCCCTCGTTCTTCCAGCCCAGGCGGACCAGCATGTCATGCTCCGCCTTGTTCAGCGTCCAGTTATGGTTACCGGAACGACGGTTGTACTCACGGTACACGGGCCGGGCGCCGGGAGTGTCCTTGCTCACGGTGACGAACGAGGATTTGCCGTGGTTCTCGTCACGCCAACCCAAACGCACCAGCATGTCGTTCTCCGCCTTGTTCGTCGTGTAATGATGCAGACCACTGTTGCGGTTGTAGACACGGTACACCGGCACCTGCTTCACCGTGGGCTGCGGGGTCTGGTTCTTCGTCCACCGGGCGGTGAGCTTCAGATCCGAGGTGACAGCATTGCTGAAGTCCCACTTGGTGTTGCCGGCATACCAGCCGGCAAACGAATAACCCGAACGCGTCGGCGCCGACGGCTGCGCCGCCCTGGCGCCGTCGACCACCCGCTGGGACGGCACCGAAGTGCCTCCCGCGGAGTCGAAGCTCACGGTGCGATACACCGTGTTCTTCGCCCAACGGGCGGTGAGTTTCAGATCCGAGGTCACCGGAGTGGAGAAATCATACTTGGTGTTGCCGTTGTACCATCCGGTGAACGAATAACCATTGCGGGTCGGGTTGGCCGGCTGCGTGGCCTTGTTGTTCTTACGCACCGACTGTGAGGCCACCGCCGTACCGCCCGCACTGTCGAACGACACCGTGTATGTGGTGGTCGAATCCAGCAGGGCGGTGTACTGGTCGAACTTCGAGAGAAGATTCTCGGGAAGAGTCATAGCCTGATTGGTTATTCCTCTCTCCTCGTAGGGGAGGATATCATTCGGGAACCCCCAGCCGGGCATATAGGCATTGGTGACCGTTCCCTTGCTGCCCAGGAAGTAATTCTGAACAAATCCGTCGATGCCATATACTCCGACCGAAGCATACGCGTATCGATCATCCACGTAGTTCACGTAATGGCCTGTTTCACCGACCGAGGATCCGTCCTCGGCCTTGCCGTCGAGTTTGCCGTCGGTCATGTCTTTTTCATAGTTGGCTTTTTCGTTGATTCCGGTGGAGCCACCGTTGTAGAAGATCTTGTAGCCTTCGCCCCAGGCAATGCCCTGCGCATCGGTAATGCCCCAGTGACCGCCTGTCGCACTCACCGCATTGGCGATAAACTCCTCTCCAAGGAGCAACTGCAAATTGAGTTGCTGGGCCTGAAGCCGCTTGTTGGGATCGTCGCATCGACGTCCCTTGCCTGCGGGCAGGTCCATGCGGCACGGTTCGTTCGTTAACGACGTACGGAACTGATTGGATTTGATGTCCTCCTGCAACGCCCTGCGGGTATTCGCCAAACTGGTGGCATCACCGTCGGCACCCAGCTTTGTATAGGAGGGATCGTCCTTCATAAACGCAGATAGGTTGTAAATAGCTCTATTCGCATCTTCTCTCTGGTCTTCAGTGTCTCCGTTAAGACTGACCCACTTGGCAAAACCATATGAGGAGTTCAGTTGAGCATCTGTCAATCCTTGCGGTAGTTCGTTTTCTGCTGCTGTGCCTACTGCCGGGGCTACGGCTACGGCAGTGAGCATTGTCAGGGCGGCTAGGGTTGCCACGTATTTGCGTGCTTTCATTCTTTTTTCTTCTTTCCTTCTTCCTTAATGGTGGGGGTTTGGTTGTTTATTTTATTGTGGTTGACCCCCACGAAGACACTTCCGTCACCGGGCGCGCGGATGGCTGGTCAGATACGTCTCCATCAGCACCTGCGGGCTGACGTGCGTATAGATCTGCGTGGTGGTGACGGAGGCGTGGCCGAGCAGCTCCTGCACGGTGCGCACGTCGGCCCCGCCCTGGATCAGGTGCGTGGCGAACGAATGGCGCAGGGTGTGCGGATGCAGCGGCCGGGTGATGCCGGCGCGCTGCCCCGCGGCCTTCACCACCTCCCACACGGATTGCCGCGACAACCGGCGGCCGCGCTTGTTGAGGAAGATGGCCCGCATCTCCGGCTTCGTCTTCGCCCGGCCCATCAGCTCGGTGCGGGCGCCGTCCAGATACCCGCGCATCGCCGTGCAGGCGTACGAGCCCAACGGCACCAGCCGCTGCTTCGACCCCTTGCCGGTGAGCCGGGCCACATGCGAGTCGAGGTCGATGTCGGACAGGTCGGCGCCCACCGCCTCGGAGACGCGGCATCCCGTGGCGTACATGAATTCCAGCAGCGCCTTGTCGCGCAGGACGACCGGATCGCGCGAACCGCCCATCGCGGCCGCGTCGAGCAGGCGGGACACCTCGTCGATGGTGAGCACGTCGGGCAGGGTGTGCGCGCTTTTGGGCGCCTTCACGCTTTCGGACACGTCCGCGGCGGCACGTCCCTCCCCCACGGCGAACCGGTGCAGCTCATGCACGGCGGCCAGACGCCTCGCCCGGCTTCTGGCGGATTCGCCGTCCAACGAGGCGATGAACCCCTCGACGTCGGCCCTCGTCACCTCGGCGATGCCGTGCCGGCCGTGGTCGGTCAGCCATGCGGCATACCGGCGCAGATCGGATTCGTAGGCTCGTACGGTCGATACGGCCAGCCCCCGCTCCACATCGATGTAGGCGAGGAACCGGTCGATCAGCCCGCCGAATCCGCTCCTGGCATCCGTACCGCCCGTAGTATCCGTACCGTCCGTGGCATCCGTACCGTCCGTGGCATTCATACCGCCCATGTCTTCCCCCAATTATGACCGTCATGTCTTCATGCCGGAATCGCTTTGCCGTCGCTTGCCGCATATGAAAAAAGCCCCGCACGGATGCGGGGCTTCATCGTCTCAATCACTCAAGACAGGAGTCGTTCGACCCATCGGTTCGCCGATATGCTCAGGCGGCCTTCGGGGCGTTGACGTCCTCGGGCAGAGCGGCCTTGGCGGCCTCCACGATGGTCTTGAAGGTGTCGGGATCGGAGATGGCGATCTCGGCGAGAGCGCGACGATCCAGCTCGATGCCGGCGAGGTGCAGGCCCTGGATGAAGCGGTTGTAGGTGATGCCTTCGGCGCGGACGGCGGCGTTGATGCGCTGGATCCACAGCTTGCGGAAGTCACCCTTGCGAGCCTTGCGGTCGCGGAAGTTGTAGTTGAAGGAGTGCAGCAGCTGTTCCTTGGCCTTGCGGTACAGGCGGGAACGCTGGCCGCGGTAGCCCGAAGCCCTCTCGAGAACGACGCGACGCTTCTTCTTGGCGTTGACTGCGCGCTTCACACGTGCCATTTGTTATTTCCTCAGCTTTCCTATTAAGTCTTCTATTGCGTGACGCCGAAATCAGGCGGTGAGCATCTTCTTGAGCTTCTGGGCCTGCGGCTTGGCGAGCACGCCGTCGGCCTTCAGAGCGCGGCGCTTGCGAGCGGACTTGTGCTCCAGGTTGTGGCGCATGGCGCTACCGGCGTGCACCAGCTTGCCCGTGCCAGAAACCTTGACACGCTTGGACAGAGCGGAGTTATTTTTCATCTTCGGCATTGCTGCCCTCCTTATGATGAGTGGTCTTCTTCGCGGAAGTCTTTTCGGCGGCGTGGGATTCGGCGATCGCCTTGAGGTCGGCGCTTGCCTCCTCGGCGGCGGCGTTCTGCGCTTCCTTCTTGGCGGCGAGACGCGCGGCCTGACGGGCCTGACGCTCGGCGCGGGCGGAGGCGCCGCGACGACGCTGCTCGGACTGGGTGTGCACCTTCTTGCCCTTCGGGGCCAGCACCATGATGATGTTGCGGCCGTCCTGACGCGGCTGGGATTCGATGGTGCCCAGCTCGGACACCTCGTCGGCCAGTCGACGTAGCAGTTCGACGCCACCGATCGGGCGGGACTGCTCACGACCACGCAGCATGATGGTGACCTTCACCTTGTCACCACCGGAGAGGAATCGCTCCACATGCCCCTTCTTGACGTCAAAGTCATGATCGTCGATCTTGAGGCGGAAACGGATCTCCTTGATTTCGGCGGTGCTCTGGTTCCGGCGAGCCTCACGAGCCTTGATCTTCTCGTTGTACTTGAACTTGCCGTAGTCAATGAGCTTGGCCACGGGCGGCTTGGCATTCGGGGCGACCTCGACGAGATCGAGGTTGGCCTCGCGTGCCAGATTCAGCGCGACGGAGGTTGCGATGACGCCCACCTGCTCGCCCTTCGGGCCGATCAGGCGTACTTGCGATACGCGAATCTCTTCGTTGATACGTGGTTCGGCGCTAATGATGACTCCATTCCCTACTGCCAGACGAAATTCCATCTGCGTCCGAAACATACAGCATCATGCCCCGCCATCCGCTCATGGGAACGAACGGCATCCGCATGTCCATGCACAATCGAAGGTCGATCATGACTTGCGGGACTCTCCCCGCGCCGAACCGCACGATCGGCGGTTCCGGCAAGGCTGTAGGCCTTGGACCCGAGGCCGTGAAAGGCTTCCAGGTGGGATTTCTCCACTTTCTTGATTACTCAAGCCTTGAAGATAATACCACGGTTTTCCCGATCCGCAACCGGCGTGGCGCGCCGACCGCCATCGGCACCTCCATCGGGACCGCCACCGGCCCGCCGGAGCCGCGAAACCGGCGGAACCGTTACGACACCGACTTCATCAGCCCGCCGATGCCCTGTTCCTTCAGGATCTGCCGGTACGGGCCGGCCTCCTCGGCGATGAGCTGGTCGATGGCCTTCATGCCAAGCACCTCGACGGGGGCCCGGTCGTCGGTGAGGACCAGCGACCGGTCTGCGGAGCCGGGCGACGGGTCGCGTACGGCCCGCATCCGGCCCGCGACCCCGTCCATGTAGGCGGCGAGATCCTGGTCGCCGGTGCGCTCCAGCGTCGTGGAGACCAGCGATCCGGCCTTCACGTCCCGCCGCATTGTGCTGGTCACCGGCTCGCCGACCGTGGCGATGCCGCCGGTCCTGCGCCATGAATCGTCGCACGATGTCCCCGAAGAGGCGAACTTCCCCGTCTCCGCCTCGGTGGGTGCCTTGGCGAACAGCTCGCGGTTCGTCGTGCCGGGCACGTCGGCCGTATACGTGGTGCCGACGCGGCAGGCGCCGTTGAACACGTTGGCGATCGTCGTCTGCAGCGCCTCGTTGATCGAGCCGCGCCCGTCGGAGATCATGTTCATGTTGACGACCATCACGCCGCCCGGATTGAGATGCCGGCGCACCATCGAGAAGAATTCGTCGGAGCTCATCTGGAACGGGATGGTGATGTCCTGATACGCGTCGACCATGATCACGTCGTACTTGTCACGGCTGGCGGCGAGCCATGCGCGGCCGTCGTAGGTGCTGACCGGGATGTCGGACGGTTCGTCGAAGTACCTTCCCGCCAGCGAGGTGATCTTGCCGTCGAGCTCCACGCCCTGGATGCGCATCTTCGGATAGTACCGCCTCAGCTGCCGGGCGTAGGTGCCGGTGCCCATGCCGAGGATCAGCGCGGAATCGGCGTGGTCGGCGAGCGCCGGCGCGGCCAGCGCGGTGTCGTAGTACATGCCGGTGAGCCCGTCGGTCTTCATGGTCACCGACTGCACGCCGAACAGCACGTTGGTGGACAGGATCGTGCGGTCGGCGAGGTTCTTCACCTGCAGGTAGTTGTAGATCGACTCGCCCTCGTAGGCGAGGTTGCGTTCCCAGAACGCGAAGCCGGTCATCGGCGAGAACACCGCCGAGCCGACGAACACGACGATCGCCGCGACGCTGGCCGCGCGCATGACGTGCGAGGACAGGAAGTAGATCAGCGGCAGGAGCAGCAGCAGGCCGGAGAAGAGCAGGAAGGTGACGAAGGTGCCGACGGCCGGGATGGTGACGAAGGTGGGCAGGAAGGTGCCGAGGATCGATCCGACGGTGTTGCATGCGGAGAGCCGGCCGACCACGGAGGCGTTGTCCTCCAGCGAGTCGGTGGCGAATTTGTTGAGTCCGGGGGTGACCGTGCCGAGCAGGAACAGCGGCGGCACGAAGATGAGCATGCAGCTGACGAATGCGGCGATCACGAGGAAATTCGTGGAGACGGTGACGATGAGCAGGCCGGAGACCAGCAGGATCACGTACTTGCCGACCAGCGGGATCAGCGAGATCCATACGGCCGCGGCGAGGATGCGCAGGTAGAGGCGGTCGGGGTCCGGGTTGCGGTCGGCCCATCGGCCGCCGAACACGGCGCCCAATGCCAGCGCGATCATGATGGTGCCGATGATGATGGTCCACACGATCTGCGAGCTGGAGAAGTAGGGGGCGAGCAGTCGCGACGCGCCCAGTTCGGCCGCCATCACCGCCATGCCGGAGAAGAACTCCGTCACGTACAGGAACACCTTCGACCCCAGTATCGGCCGTTCCTTCGCCTCGCTCTTGCGCATGGCGCCCCTCCCATTTCCGCGGATGACTGTCCGACCTCCCCATTATGCCGCCGCGGCACCGGAGGGGCCGTGTTCCGCCCCTACAATGAGACGTGAATGTTCCATCAGCGACGAAGGAGACATCATGATCGATCATCTGACCATCAAGGCGAAGGATTTCGAGAGGCAGGCCGCATTCTACGAGGCCGCGCTGACCCCGCTCGGCTATGCGAAGGGCGTGGAGTTCCCGGGCGCCGTGCAGTTCGCCGCCGACGACGGCTCCAGCGTGTGGGTGAGCCGGGCCGACGGCGAGACCACGCCGATGCATGTGGCGTTCGGCACGAAGGACGAGGAGTCCGTCAAGGCGTTCCACGCGGCCGGGCTGGCCGCCGGAGGCACCGACAACGGCGAGCCGGGACCCCGCCCGAACTACGGGCCGACGTATTACGCGGCGTTCGTGCACGATCCCGAGGGCAACAACATCGAGGCCTGCATCCACTGAGGCCTTAGGCCCTACAGCACGTCGAAGTGCTTCAGGGCGTTGAGGATGCCGTCATCGTCCACGGTATCGGTGACGTAGTCGGCGGCGGCCTTGGCCTTGTCGCCGCCGTTGCCCATCGCCACGCCGATGCCGGCGTAGGCGAGCATGTCAGCGTCGTTGCCGCCGTCGCCGAAGGCCATGGTCTCCTCGCGGGCGAATCCGTAGAGTTCCATGAACGCCCTGATGCCGGCGGGCTTGCCGCCGTCGGCGGGAATGAAGTCGCAGAACGAGGGGTGCCAGCGCACCGACCGGCAGTCCGGCAGCAGGTCGACGATCCGCTGCTCCTCGGCTTCGCCGACGAATGCGGAGAACTGGTAGGTGGGGTGTTCGAACACGCGGTTCACGTCGTCCACCACCAGCGAGGGGGCGGTGGCGCCGAGTCCGGCGTACTGCTCGCGGATCGTCGGCGTGATCTGGTTGAAGTAGACGTAGTCCTCCTCGGCGAAGTTCGCGCCGACTTCGGGGTGCGCGGCGAGATAGTCGAGGAAGATCCGCAGATCGGTCTTGCTGATGTCGTGCTTCTTGAGGAACCCGTGGTCGTCGAAGCAGTACTGGCCGGTCATGGTCATGTAGCCGTCGAAGGTGATGCCGAGCCGTTCGGTGACGATGGTCATCTGCGAGGGCGCGCGGCCGGTGGCGATGAACACCTTGATCCCCTTGGCCTTGAGCGCTTCGATCGCGTCCTTGGTGGATTGGGGCACCTCATGGGTGACGAAACTGGTCAGGGTGCCGTCGATGTCGAAAAACACGGCTTTGATGCTGGATGCCATGAGCGTCTCCTATATTTGCCGGCCGATACCGCCTTCAGCTTAGCAACGACCGCCGTCCCGCGCGGTTCACTCTTTTCGGGGTCCCGCAAAGAGTGAACCAAATGTTGTCCGCATTCACAGGATTCCTGTGCATCTCATCGATGACAGCGCCCTTCGACGTTCGATATCGTTCGGTTCCGATTCACTCTTTTTCCGGCACCGGCAACGAGTGAACCGAAATGCCGCCTGATACCCTGTAGTGAGCGTCACAAGGGGGATCATATGAGCGAACGACGGTGGCATAGCCTGCCCGAATCGGTGAAACGGGTATGGCTGCTGCGTGCGATCGGCCGGGATCTCGCCGGCGTCGCGGCATGCGCCGTGGTTTTGGTGGTCTGCCGGATCGTCGGATGGTGGACGCCGTGGCATCTTCCCGTAGCGGCCGTCGCCGTCGCGCTGATCCTGACGGATCTGGCCTCGCAGCCGCTGCGGACGCGGTATGCCTACCGGTTCAACCGGTATTCGCTCGGCGACCATGACGTGATGCTGCATCGCGGATGGCTGCTGCGCACCACGACGACGATCCCCTACAACCGCGTGCAGCATGTGGAGACCATGCAGGGGCCGCTGCTTCGGCGGTTCGGCCTGACCGCCGTGGAGATCCACACCGCCGTGGACGACCATGAGATCGCCGCGTTGGAGAACGAGACGGCGGAGGCGATCGTGGAGCAGATCAGCTCCCGGGTGCTCACCTCGAAGGACGACGTGTGATGGGCGGAACGGATAACGGACCGGATAACGGACCTGTCCATGGCCGATGGAGGCGCGTCCATCCGCTGTCGCTGATCATCGACATCACCGAACGCGCCCGTTCCATGGTCGGCACCATGGTCTCGCTGCTGGTACTGGTCGCGTGGATGCATCCCTCGCGGCAGGTCGTGTGGACGGTCATCGCCCTGGCCGTGGCGGGCATGGCCGTGTGGCAGATCGCCCTTTGGGCGTGCCGGCGGTATCGTCTCGGCGACGACGAGATCACGCTGGTCACCGGGGTGTTCAACACCATCCGCACCACCATCCCCTACGATCACATCCATACGGTCAATGTCAGCCAGCCGTTCTTCTTCAAGCCCTTCGGACTGGTCAGCGTCACGATCGACGCCGGCGGCACCTCCGGTGGATCGGCCATCGTCCTCACCGCGGTGCCGGCCGGTCTGGGCGACAAGCTGGAGCGACTGCGACTGCAGACGATGGATGCGGCGGCCGGCCGTCCCACCCCAACCGCTGACGGCATCGGCCCGACTGACCACGGCGAAACACGCCTTCCCGATACGGACCACAACGACGGCCGGCTGGTGTTCCGCGCCTCGGTCCGCGATACGATCCTGTTCGCACTCACCGATCTGGGGTTCCTCGCCGCATTGGCCGTGATCTACGGTTTCGCCCAGAATCTGCGCGACCTGCTGCCCGCCGGCATGGTCTACAGGGCCGAATACGCCGTATACCGGTTCGCCGCGGGCAGTGTCATGACCGCGATCATGGTCGCGGCGGCCATGCTGGCGTCGATGCTCGTCGTCAGCGTCGTCAAATCGCTGCTGCTCTTTCACCGGTTCGAAGTGTGGCGCCGCGGCGACGATCTGATCATCGTGCGCGGGCTGATCACCCGCCGGTCCATTACCATTCCGGTACGTCGGGTGCAGGCCATCACGATCCGACAGTCGGTGCTACGCCGCGCACTGCATTTAAGTTCGGTGCAGGTCGGTCTGGCCACGCCCGGCACCGACAGCGACGGGGAGGACGACGACGCCCGGGGCAGCATTCTGCCCGTCATCGAGGACGGCAGACTGTATGCCACGCTGCACGACATGCTGCCGGAATGGGATCTGCGCGAGGAATCGCACGGGCCGCAGCCGGTCCGGGTGAAGCGGACCGCCCGCGGTCTGGGACGCTATCTGCTGGTCATGCCGCTCGTCTGGACCGCGGCCGTCGCCGCCGTCATGACCGCTAGCATCCTGATGATCGCCCGCTACTATGCACCGAGCCCTGACACGCCGTTGGGCGAGGTGAGGTTCCCGGCCGGCCATCCGGTGTTCGAACCGTACTTCCATGTGCTCTGGCTGCTGTGGCTGCTGACCGTCCCGCTGCTGGCCGGCGGCTACGTCTTCGCGAAACGGTGGCTGAAGCTGCGCGCCGAAGGCTATGCGCTGCTCGACGACGGCCGCATCGTCGTCACCGGCGCGAGGAGGCTCAGCTTCGTCACCATGATCACCCGTCGGTCTCGCATCCAGTGCGTGCAGCGCCGGATCTACCCGTGGCGTGTTCGCGCCGGCGTGGAGTCGCTGGACATGCCGCTGTTCGTGATGAACGGCTATTCGTGGCTGCGGTTCACCGTCATCCGCTCCCCCGAGGCGCAGCGCCTGCACGACTGGGCGATGGGGATCGGGGCGACGGAGTAGGGGCTGGCGGCGACGCACGGCCGCCATATCGTGGCCATGCGTGACCATGCTTCATTCGAGTCACCTCATCCGACCGGCAAAAGCCGGCCACCTTCCCCTCACAGGGGAAGGCAGGAACCCTCGCCCCCGGCCGGCGGGGCTGTCGAGCATGGCGAGACTGGGGGTGGTCAAGCACTTCCGACCATAAGCGCCTTAGCAAAACGGGACGGTACCGTGAACATTCCACGGTACCGTCCCGTTGCACGATGAGCCCGATCAGGCCAGCCAATCAGTCTGTGTCAATCAGTCCTTGACGATGGTCTTGCCGGCGTTCGGGCCGGAGGCGAGGTCCTCGATCTCGGTGATCTCGAGCACCGGGATGACGGCGGGCTTCTTGGTGCCCTTCTCCTCGGCGACCTTCACCTGCTCCTCGTAGATGGCGTCGTCGGAGTGCAGCACCACGTTGCCGCGGAAGCGGTAGCCCTTCTTCTCGGCGAGGTTGGCGAAGGCGATGACCAGCTTGCCGTTGGCCTGCAGGTTCTTGTAGGCCTGGCCGGCGGTGCGCTCGTGGTAGGCGATGTGGTTGTCGTCGAGCACGAACAGAGACATCTTCGGGCCGAGGTCGAGGGTGCCGTCCTCGTTCTGGGTGGCGATCCAGCCGAGGTTGTCGTTGATGAAGGTCTTCATTTCAGCGGTGAGAGCTGCCATGGTTCGTTCCTTTCGTTACGGGGTTGCATTGCTAAGGTCCAGCCTACCGGGCCGGCCGACAACACACGGCAGGTTGCGCTGTGAGAAACATCACGGAGCGCGGCATCACGGAGCGGCGTCACTCCGGGCTTTTCAGCGCGCCCACCATGTCGATGCGGTCGAGCATCCGGTTCGTGGCGAGGGTGACGAGCAGCGCGAACGCCAGCGACAGCGCGCCGGAGATCACGTAGCTGGGCCACTGCACGTACACGGCGAAGTAGATGCTCGGCATGCGCAGCACCATGGTCAGCCCCTCCCCCGCGAGCCGGCCGAGCGGCAGCCCCACCGCCACGCCGATGAGCGTGAGGATGATCATCTCCCGGTTCACGTAGCGACGCACCTCGCGGCGGTTGAATCCCAGCACCTTGATGGTGGCGAGCTCGCGTTCGCGTTCGGAGATGTTGGTGGTGGACAGCGTGAACAGCACCACGAAGGCGAGCGCCCCGGCGAGGACGAGCAATACGTAGACCACGGTGTTGATCAACGTGAAGTTCTTGGTGAAGTCGCGGACCAGTTCGGCGGTGGATGTGACGGAAAGGTAGGCGTCGTCGCGGGCGAGGGAGTCGCAGAACCGGATCTGCGCCGCCGAGTCGCCGTCGAGGTGCGCCAGCATGGCGTTGGCGTGGTAGTCGCCGTACAGCCGTTCGTAGAGCCGCTGGGTCATGAACACGGAATTGCCCAGATAGTTCTCCACGACCGCGTCCACCGTGGCGTTCGCGCCGTGCAGTGCGGAGTCCTTGATGTGCGCGACGCCGCCGACGTCGAGGCCGAGCATCTGCTGCGCGTTCTTGGTGATCGCCACGCCGTCGTCCGTCAGCCGTACCGTGGCGCCGCCTCCCAGGGCCGCGCTCCAGTCGCTTTGCGCCTCGCGCAGGTGGATGTAGTCGCCGAGGTCCGCGCCGTCGGGCACGACGACGAGCTGCACGTTCTCCTCACGCCCGGAGGCCGAATCAGCGGACGAATCAGCGGACGAATCGGAGCCCGCCCCGGCGGACGACAACGTGGCCGAGTCGATCCGTACGCCGAGCACGTCCCTCACCTCGTCGTCGGCCTTCAGGGCCTTCATCGCCTTGGCATGGTCGTCCTGCGAGGTGACGGCCATGAGATCGTAGGCGGTGACGCCGCCGTACTGGTTGGGCGAGAGTGCCACGACCGAATCCCTGATCGCGAATCCGCACATCAGCAGCATCGTGCAGCCGGCGATGCCGCAGATGGTCATCAGGGCGCGCGACTTGTAGCGGAACAGGTTGCGGGCGGTCACCTTGCCGAGGAACGACATGTGGTTCCAGATCGGACGCACCCGCTCCAGCAGGATCTTCCGTCCCGCCTTCGGCGCCTTGGGACGCATGAGGGCGGCCGGGGTGAGCCGCAGTTCGCCCCGGCACGCCCAGACGGCGGATCCGACGACCACCATGACGAACAGCGCCACCGCACCGAGCCCGTACACCCAGTCGAAGTGCAGGGTGAACGCCGGCAGCAGATACATGGTCTCGAAGATCGTGAAGATGATCTTCGGCAGGGCAACGAAGCCGAACAGGTCTCCCAGGATCCCGCCCAGCAGACAGGCGAGTCCGGCGTAGACCACGTATTTGCGCAGGATCTCCCGTTTGCGGTATCCGAGCGCCTTGTACGTGCCGATGAGGCCGCGCTCCTCCTCCACCATGCGGGTGATGGCGGTGAGGCTGATCAACATGGCGACGAGCAGGAACAGGATGGGGAACGCCGTACCGATGGCCTCGATGGATTTGGCGTCGCTGTCGATGCTGGCGTATCCGCCCAATGCGGTGCGGTCGCGCACATACCATTGCGCGGGTTCGATGTCGTCGACCTTCTGCCGGGCCCGGGCGATGCGGTTCCGGGCGTCGTCTCGGTTGGCCGCGAATTCCCGGCGCTGTCCGTCAAGCGTCCGCTGGGCCTCGTCGAGCTGGTTGCGCGCGTCGCGCAGCCGTACGGCGGCGTCCACGCCCGCGGCCGCGGCCTGATCCACGGTGAGGCCGCCCATGGCCGATTCGAGCTGCGCCGCCTGACCGTCGAGCAGAGTGCGTTGCCCGTCGAGCTTGGCCTGAGCGTCGTCGAGCTTGGCCTGAGCGTCGGCGATCTCCCGGTTCGCCTTGGTTTCCTCGGCATCGATGTCGGCGTCCGCCTCGTCCCTGATCTGCTTGGTGCGGGCCTGTTCGCGATCGTCCTGGATGCCGGCGAGACGGGTCTTCATCCGGTCGATCAGCGCCGTGTAGGCGGTGCCGTACGCCTGTTCGTCCTTCGCTCCCCGGACCGTGAGATGGATGGCGGTGTAGACGCCCTTCGCGGAATCGTTCACCGCGGACCGGGCGACGAAGAAATCGTAGTCGGCCGACGAGGCGTTGTCGCGGAACGCGGTGGCTCCCTCGGCGTTGTTGATGTCGGCCGGATCGATCACCGTGCCGACGATCGTATACGGATGCCGGGCGAAGATGTCGTCGTCGGAGGCGATCGGATCGCCGAAGGTCACCGTGTCGCCGATCCGCGACCCGGAGTCCTTGAGATACCTGTCCGTGGTCACCGCTTCGTCGGCGGTGCGGGGCAGACGCCCGTCGGTCACCAGCGGCTCGTCCATGTTGCCGTCGTCCAAGGCGGTCACGTTCGCCTTGGATCGCCCGCCGTCGACGTCGATGGCGACCTCCTCGCCGTAGACGCCGACCGCGTGATCGACCCCGTCCACGTCCCGGCCGATCGCGGAGACGTCGTCGTCGGTCAGACCCAGCGTGGAGACCACGGAGACGTCGTACAGATCCTGCCCGTCGAAGAACAGGTCCGCACTGCGGCGCAGATCCACGCAGGAGGCCTTCAGCCCGGTGGCCATGGTCACGCCCAATGCGGTGATGATCATGATGGAGACGAAGCGTTTCCACCCGTGGCCGACGGTGCGCCACATGTCCTTGGCGAACGCGCTGGACATCTCGATCACCCCTTCCGTGGCGAATCCGTACGGATGGTCGGTACGGATGATGACGGCGACGCGGCGGAGGACCCTCGTCGGTCCGAACCGCGTCCCGTCTCCACTGTAACCGCCGGCATGACGCCGGTCGGGGGTCGGCGCGTCAGACGGGCGGATCGCCGGTACGGCCACCGTCGGAATCACCGGCGGGATCGCCGTCGGAATCACCGGTCTGATCGCCGGAAGCCGGACGATCGACTCCCGGACGGTCGGCCAGCCGCTGGCTGAGCACCGCGGTGACGCCGTCGGCCCGCATGGTCACGCCATACAGGGCGTCGGCGATGCTCATCGTGCGCTGCTGATGGGTGATGACGATGAGCTGGGCGTGCTCGCGCAGACGCTCGAACGCCCCGAGCAGGCGGGTCAGGTTCACGTCGTCCAGCGCGGCCTCCACCTCGTCCATCACGTAGAACGGACTGGGCCGGGCGGTGAAGATCGCCAATAGGAACGCCAGCGCGGTCAGCGAGCGTTCGCCGCCGGAGAGCAGACTGAGCCGGCGCACACGCTTGCCGGCCGGGCGGGCCCGCACCAGCACGCCCGAGGCGAGCGGATCGTCCG
The DNA here is from genome assembly GCF_002802905.1 of Bifidobacterium simiarum. Lineage (GTDB taxonomy): Bacteria > Actinomycetota > Actinomycetes > Actinomycetales > Bifidobacteriaceae > Galliscardovia > Galliscardovia simiarum. The sequence continues at coordinate 147,287 of NZ_PEBK01000005.1, read as the reverse complement.
GGTTCTCGAGCACCAGCGACCCCTGTCCGCCGGGGAACAGCACGCCGAACATGGTTTCGAACGCGGCGGCGGTGTCGTCGAACGCCCGACGGAACACGTCGACCATCGTGGCGTCGAGCCGCCTGATCAGGGTGAGCAGATCCTCGCGTGATTTCGCCACGTCGGCCCGCTGATCGTTGAGATACCGGTTGCGCGACTGCAGGGCCTCGAACTCCTCGGTGGCCAGCGGATTGACCTTGCCGAGTCTGGCCAGATCCCGCTTCGCCTTGTCCAGCCGGGCGGCCTGTTCGGCACGGTCATAAGGCACCGTCCGGTATTCGGGCTCGTCGTCGTTCCCCGCCTCGTCCGAAAGCGGCACCGGCATGCCGTTGTCGTCCAGCACGGGCACGGGCAGCGCGGGACCGTATCCGCCGATGACCTCGTCGCAGGTCATGCCCAGATCGTCGGAGATCCTGCGCGACAGCTGATCGTAGGATGCGGCCAGTCGTTCTCGCTCGAGGTCCAGCGTATGCTCGCGTTCCCGCAACGCGGCCAGAATCGGTTCGATCTCGCTTCGCCGTCCCCGCAGCCGGGCGAGGTTCTCGCCGTGCGCGGAAGCGGCCCGACGCTCGTCGGCGCGGCGGGATTCCACCTCATTGATGCGCCGTGACAGATCATCCGCCGCCAGACGGGCGGCGTCGGCGATCGTCAGGGCCGTCTTCGCCTGCGCCTCATAGCGGGCGTTGCGTTCCCTGATCCGCTCGCGATGCAATGCGGCCTGTCGGGCGTTGTCCCGCAGCATGGCGATCTGCCGTTCCAGCGATTGCTCGGTCCGGGTCGATTCCGTCCATTGCAGTCTGGCGTTAACCTCCCGGTCACGGGCGGCGGCGAGCGCCGATTCCGTCTCCTGCTCGCGGGCGGCAAGCTCGTCGAAGTCGATGCCGTCCTGATCGTGGCGTTCGGCCTGCGTCATGGTGTCGTGCAGATCGTCGAGCGTCGTCCGATGTTCGGCACGTTCCTCGTCGATGTCGCGGATCCGGCCTTCGAGGGCGTCGATCTGGCCGGTGAGCCCGTCCACCCGTGCCGCGGCGTCGCGCAGGGCCGCTTCAGCCCGCTCGGCGCGCATCCGGCGCTCGGTGGCTTCGGTCCGCTCCCGCTGGACCCGGTCCGCGGCGTCCTCCGCCGTCCGTCGCGCCTTCTGCAGCTGACGGTTCACGTCATCGAGTTCTGTGCGCAGACGGGCCGTCTCCTCCATGGTCCGCTGTCGCCGGGCGGTCAGGGACAGGTCGCTCTGGACGAGGGCCGAGCCGCCCGAGGCCGCCACGCCGGCGCAGAACAGTTCGCCCGACGCCGTCACCGCCCGGCGCCAGGGGCCGTCCGCCGTAAGCCGCTGGGCCTCCTCGGCACTGTGTGCGATCGCCGTGTCGGCGAGCAGGGCACGGACCGACCGGACCACGGCCTCGGCCATTGACCGGTCGGTGTTCCCTGCGATGGCATTGGCATGGGCGGCAGTACCGTCGGTACCGTCCGCGCCGTCGGCGATCCGGATCAGCGAGGCGGCGCACCGGTCCTCGTCGAGGATGTCGGCTTCGGCGGCGGTATCAGCTTTGTCGGCGATCGGGGTCGCATCGGTGCCGGCGCTGAGCAGCACGGCCTTGCCCAGATGCCGTTCACGGGCCAGTTCCAGGGCGTGCAGAAGATGCTGTCCGGACGGCACGACCAGCGCCTCGGCGTAGGCTCCCAGCGCGCGGGCCACGGCCTGATCCCATCCGTCGCGCACCTGCACGAATTCGGCGAGACGGCCGAGCACCCCGGCCTCGTCGGTTCGGGCCAGCTCGTCGGAGGCGCTGCGTGACTCCAGCGTGTCGGCGAGCGCATCGGCCTTCGCCTGCAGGGCCACGATGCGCGTCTCGATCGCCCGGCTACGCTCCGCAAGCGCCGAAACCACGGCCTTGGCGTCGTCCTGCTCCTTCAACGCCGCGGTCAGGGCTTCGTCATCGGCGTCGACGTGTCCGGCCGCCTCCTGCTCCAGCTCCTGACGGATGCGCTTCGCGTCGTCCAGCTGGGCGATCAGCACCGCATGCTGGGTCTCGGCGTCCTGCCGGCGAGTGCGGCAGGCCAGTTCCAGGGCTTCCTCGCGGGCGATCATGGCATTGAGCTCGGCCACCTGCGTCTCGCGTTTGCGGGCGCTGTCCCGCAGTTCGGCGGCGGTGTGCCGCAGCGAGGCGAGGCGCCGCTCCTCGTCGGCCCGCTGCCGGGTGACCTCGTCCAGCGTCGTCTTCGCTTCGGCGGTCGTTCGGTGCTGTTCACGGGCCTGCCCGGCCAGCTCGTCGGCGCGGGCGAGCAGTAGGTCGGGGTCCTGTCCCGTGTCCGTCACGATCCGCGAGAGCAGCGAACGTCGACGCTCCCCGGCCAGCGAGGCGAGCGCCGAGAATCGTTCCTGCAACTGGCTCATCTCATGCCAGGTCTCGTCAAGCCTCGCGATGGCCGGACTCGTGCGCCGCGACTGTTCCTCCGCCCGTTCGATCTGGATCTTCACGTCGGCGAGTTCGCGCTGCGCCGACGTCAGTTCGCTCCGCACGCCGGTCAGCTCCTCCCTCACCTGCGTGCGTCGGTTGATGAGCCGCGTCGCGTCGTCGGCGTGCAGTCGCGCCTGCGCGTCGCGCATGATCACATGGATGCCGTCGGCCCGGCGGCTGATGCGCGCCTGACGGCCGAGGGGCCCGAGCTGCCGGTGGATTTCGCCGAGCAGGTCGTCGAGGCGCGTGAGGTTGCGTTCGGTGGCGGCGAGCTTGCGCAGGGCGCGTTCCTTGCGCCGGCGGTGCTTGATGATGCCGGCGGCTTCCTCGATGAACGCGCGGTGGCCGGCCGGGTCGGCGTGCAGGATCCGGTCGAGCTGTCCCTGCCCCACGATGACGTGCATCTGCGAGCCGAGCCCGGTGTCGCTGAGCAGTTCCTGGATGTCGAGCAGACGGCACGGCGAACCGTTGATCGCGTATTGCGAGCCGCCGTTGCGGAACAGCGTGCGGCTGATCGTGACCTCCGTGTAGTCGATGTCGAGCGCACGGTCGGTGTTGTCGATGGTCAGGCTCACCTGGGCGCGGCCGAGCGCCGGACGCGACGAGGTGCCCGCGAAGATCACGTCCTCCATGGAGGTACCGCGCAGGTTACGGGCGCCCTGCTCGCCCATCACCCAGGCCAAGGCGTCCACGATGTTGGATTTGCCCGAACCGTTGGGACCGACCACCGCGGTGATGCCGGGCTCGAATCGCAATGTGGTGGCCGAGGCGAAGGATTTGAAGCCTTTGAGGGTGAGTTCCTTGAGATACATAGATAAGAGGTTGGGGGTGTCGTGGGTCGGGGTGGAGGTCGGAGGCGGGTGTTGGGGAGTCGGATGCCCGCAAGCGGCCCGATCGGACATGCCGACCGAGCCGGGTCAATCAGACGACGTCGATCAGACGATGCCGATCAGGCGGCGTCCGCGTCGCCGTCGGCGCTCACGCGCTCGGCCTTCGGCTTCTTCAGATCCTCGTTCATCCGCTCCTTGAGCAGCAGACGGGCGTCTCCGGCAGTGACGAAGCTGCCGCACACCAGCACGCCGTGGCCGTAGCCCACACCGGTGTCGTCGGCGGAGTCGACCAGATCCACGGCGGTCTGGATGGCGTCGGGCAGGTAGTCCTTGCGGATCACGCGATCCTCGCCGAACACCTCGATGGCGAGCCGTTCCAGATCCTCGGCCGGCATCACGCGGTTCTTCCACGAGTTCTCGGTCACGACGATGGTCTCCAGCATCGGTTCGAGCAGGCCGAGCACCTCCTCGACGTCCTTGTCCTTCATCATCGAGACCACGCCGACGAGCTGCTGGAAGTCGAAGTTCTCCTCGATGGCGTCGCGCAGGGCGGTCACGGCGTTGAGGTTGTGGCCGCCGTCGACGATGATCGTCGGCGAGGTGCGGACCACCTCGATGCGACCGGGCACCTTGACGGAGCTGAGGGATTCGGCCACCACGTCGCCGTCGAGCGGGCCGTTGACCGGCACGACCACTTCGGCCGCGGCCAGCGCGGCCAGCGCGTTATGCGCCTGGTGCTCGCCGAACATGGAGATCGGCACGTCCTCGTACAGGCCGTTGGGGGTGCGCAGCGTGGCGATCTGTCCGCCGACCGCGGGCTGTCGGGAGACGACCTCCATCTCCTCGCCGTCGCGCACCAGTCCCTGCGCGTGCTTCTCCTGCACGGTGCGTTCGATGATCGGCAGCACCGCCTCGGCGTGCGGCTGCGGACCGACGATCACGGTGGAGTTCGACTTGATGATGCCGGCCTTCTGCTCGGCGATCTGCTCCACGGTGTCGCCCAGCCACTGCATGTGGTCCATGTCCACCGGACCGATGATCGAGGCGTCGCCGTCGAGCACGTTGGTGGCGTCCCAGAGCCCGCCCATGCCGACCTCGACCACGGCCACGTCCACGGGGGCGTCGGCGAACGCCCAGAACGCCATGGTGGTGAGCACCTCGAAGAAGCTCATCTTCGGATCGCCCACCTCGGCGGACTTCGCGTCGAGCAGATCGATGAAATCCTTGACCTGATCCCAGATGTCGACGAACTCGTCGTCGGAGAGCTGCTGGCCGTCGATGCGGATGCGCTCGGTCACCTTCTCCACATGCGGCGAGGTGTACAGGCCGGTGCGCAGACCGTAGTGGCGGCAGATCGATTCGACCATGCGGGCCGTGGAGCCCTTGCCGTTGGTACCGGTGATGTGCACCACGCGGAACGACTGCTGCGGATTGCCCAGCATGTCCATGATCGTGGCCATGCGATCGATCTTCGGATCGAAGTCGTGTTCGGGGGCGCGCCCCATGATCGTGCGATACACCTCGTCGAGGGTCCTACCTGCCGTGTTCGGATGTTCGAAAGACATACTTCGCCTTCATGCCCCTTAGGGTCTTGCCAACGGAAACCAACAAATGCTCGTAGCATTCTAGGCGCCCGCCGTGACCGTACGCTGTCAGCGTCACCTTCCCCCATAATGTATATACTTAGATATACATTCCATCGATCATTCCATCGACAGGGCAAGGTAACGAATATGGCCACACTGACATTGAGCAAATGGGGCAACGCCCAAGCCGTGCGTTTGCCCAAGGACCTGCGCGAACAGGTCGGCATGACCGACGGATCCCGCATCGAGGCGACCGTCAGGGACGGTGCCATCGTGCTCCGACCGATTCATACCGACGTCAGGGTCATTCGGGTTCCGCGTCTCGCCGACGTATTCCGCAACCGGACCGAGGAATACCATGCGACCGAAGAGCTCTCCGGTCCCGCAGTGGGCGAGGAGGAATTGTGACCGCATGGCGATACGGCGACGTGATTCTCGTCGACCTCGATCCCGCCAAGGGTCATGAGCAAAGGAAACGACGCCCCGTCGTCGTCGTGAGCAACGATGACTTCAATCGCCACTGCAGCCTGACCGTCGTCATCGCGATTTCCCATGGCCGCGGCGATTTCGAACTGCATCTGCCCATCTCGACGGTTCAACGCACCGACGGCAACGGACAGATCGACGGCTACGCGCAGGTCGAACAGATTCGCGCACTGGATCTCACGGAGCGCAATCCCGTCAGAATCGGCCGACTCGACACCGACGACATGGACCGAATTACCGGAACCCTCATCAGTTGCTATATACAGCCTGAGATGATGGTCATCCCCAACTATGACTGAGAAGTCCGGCCGGTCCGGCCACCCCAAGGGTCGGTGAGCGACGAACCAACCGCCGACGAGTCGGGCGCAGTGTTTACGACGAACCGGAAAATGACGTCTTTGTGAACGGTCAGACCAGCATACGGGTCCTACAATGAGCAGAGGTTACTGACTGTTCTCATGAAAGGAGCTCATGGTGTCGGCAGACGACGAAGCACGCAAGACACAGGCGGCGAAGCGATACGAGGCCGACGAGGAGGAGCTGACCGCGCAGGCGGTGGGCGAGCGCGTGACGAACCGCACGCTCTCCCCGAAGTCCGAATCGTTCAAGGCGTTCATGACCGAAGGCTGGGGCGCCGTGGATCCCGGCGTGGCTCCGCTGGAATCCAGCAAGTACATTCCGGCCCGTCTCGAGGCGCTGGGCAGGCGCTTCCCCGACAGCCGCATCGTGCTGCCGGCCGGCCAGCCCAAGGCCCGCAACAACGACTGCGACTACGCGTTCCGCGCCGACACCTCGTTCGCCTATTACACGGGACTGGGCGAGGACTACGAGGCCGGCGCCGTGCTGGTGCTCGACCCGGTCGCCCCCGACTCCCCGGAGGCCAAGGCCGGCAAGACGCACACCGCCACGCTGTACCTGCGTCCCCGCGCCGATCAGAACACCGAGGACTACTACCGTTCCGGCTACGGCGAATACTGGGTGGGCGCCCGTCCGGGTCTGGCCGAGTTCAGGACGATGACCGGACTGGAGACCCGCGACATCTCCCAGCTCGACGACGCGCTGAGCAAGGACGTCGGCCCGGAGAACGGTGCCGTGCAGCTGCGCGTGATCCGCGAGGCCGATCCCGAGATCACCGGCGAGGTGGAGACCATCCGCGAGCAGAACGGCTGGGACGATCCGGACCGCAACCGCGCCGCGGACGACCGTCTGCACGAGTTCGCCGCCGAGGCCCGCATGGTCAAGGACGAGTACGAGGTGGGCGAGATCCGCAAGGCCGTGGCCGCCACGCACCGCGGATTCGACCGCATGCTCGCCGCCCTGCCGCGCGCGCTCGACAAGCCGCGCAGCGAGCGCATCCTCGAGGGCGCCTTCAACGCCAACGCCCGCGAGGAGGGCAACGACGAGGGCTATGAGACGATCGTGGCCTCCGGCGCGCACGCCGCCACCCTGCACTGGGTGCGCAACACCGGCAGCATCGACAGCGGCGAACTGCTGCTCATCGACGCCGGCGTGGAGGTCAACAGCCTGTACACGGCCGACATCACCCGTACGTTCCCGACCAACGGCAAGTTCACGCCGTTCCAGCGCCGCCTGTACGAAGCGGTGCTCAAGGCCCAGCAGGCCGGTTTCGACGCGGCCAAGCCGGGAGTCACCTACCACCACATCCATGACGCGGTGATGCGTTCGATCGCCGAGTCGCTGCACGAGTTCGGCATCCTGCCGGTGAGCGTGGAGGAGTCGCTCTCCCCCGAGGGCCAGCAGCACCGCCGTTGGCTGGCCTGCGGCGTGGCGCATCATCTCGGCCTCGACGTGCATGACTGCGCGCAGGCCCGCTTCGAGTCGTATCAGGAGCGTCCGATCACCCCGGGCATCACGTTCACCATCGAGCCGGGACTCTACTTCAAGGAGAACGATCTGCTGGTGCCGCCGGAGTACCGCGGCATCGGCATCCGCATCGAGGACGACGTGCTGATGACCGAGAACGGTCCGGAGTGGATCAGCAAGGCCATTCCGAAGCAGCCCGACGACGTCGAGGCCTGGATGGCCGAGCAGGCGGCGAAGGCCGGAAAGGCCGAGTGAGATGACGACCCCGCAGTTCATCCTCGATCTGAGGAAGAAGATCGGCCACGATCCGCTGTGGCTGATCGGCGTTTCCGCCTACGTGGAGGACGCCGACGGCCGCGTGCTGCTCGGCAGGCGATCCGACACCGGCGAGTGGGCGATGGTCTACGGCATCAACGAGCCGGGCGAGGAGCCGGCCGTCACGGTGATCCGCGAAGTGAAGGAGGAGACCGGCGTGGACTGCGTGCCCACGGAGCTGGTCTCGGTCAAGTCCTCCCCCGACATGCTCACGTACGCCAACGGCGATCAGGCCATGTACATGGATCACCTGTTCGTCTGCCGGCTCGCCCCCGGCGGCAATGCGAAGCCGTTCGTCGGTGACGACGAGAGCCTGAACGTGGGATGGTTCTCCCCCGACGACCTGCCGCAGCCGCTGGCCGCCACCACGGTGGAGCGCATGGGCTACGTGCGTGAGTTCCGCGCCAACGGCGATGGCCGCGCGCTGTTCTCCACCGAGGAGAACCCGCCGGCCGACGAGCGGAGGATCGCCAAGCCGTAGTAGTTCACGGCATTCGCAGTAGCACCACGGCGCTATCGACGGGCATGCCGCCCGCCGCCGCAGCCCTGTCACAGGGCCCGGCGACAATGGACGGCATGCCCGTTTTCGTTATCGTTCTGCTGTCCGTCATCGCCGTCATCATCGGCGTGATGCTGGGTGCCATGCCCCGATCCGCCTCCGTCATGGATCGCGTGCAGATGACGGTCGCCGTGGTGCTCACCATGGTGTTCATCGTGATGCTCGCCGTCACCTACGTCATGCACAGCGGCACCGCCTCATGGGCCGTCATCATCGCCTCGATCGTGGGATACGGCATCGGTTCCGTGCCGGCGGTCAACGGCTTCCTCGCCGATCACTGGGATCTGTTCGAACTGCGGTAGCCGGACCGTCCGGATCATCCGGATCGGATATCCCGGTCAGATCTCCAGATAGTCGACCGGATGATCGACCAGACGGCGCAGACCGGTGAGGGCCGCGCCGTAGAGCGCCGGATGCTCCATGCTCCGGCAGGCCAGTACCTTCACGTCGAGCACGTAGCGGGCCAACACCTGCGGGGTGATGCGCATCCTGAGCCGCGTGCAGATGTCCTCCTGGAATCCCGACCAGAATCCGCCAAGCACGATCGTGTCCACGTCGAGGATGTTGATGGCTGAGGCCGCCACCGACGCCATGGCGGTGAGGGCCTGATCGATGGCTAGCACGGCCTTGGTGTCGCCGCCGCGCCAACGGGCATACAGCTCGTCCACGTATTCGCTGCGGGCCGCGGCGTCGCCCTCCGCGATCCCCGCGGTCTTCACCAGCTCCCGGCGTCCGGCGTACATCTCCAGGCATCCGTTGCGGCCGCACCGGCATTTCGGGCCGTTCATCTCCACCGAGACGTGGCCCAGCTCCCCACCGAATCCATGATCCCCCCGCACCACGTTGCCAGCCCGCACGAACGCGCTGCCGACGCCGACGTCGGTGGAGATGTAAAGGAAGGAGTCCGAAGGCCCAAGCGATCCGGGACGGTCCGGACGCTTGGTGGCGTATCCGGGGATCTGGGCGATCGCGGCGAGATTCGCTTCGTTGTCGGCGAAGGCGTCGAGGCGGCTGACCACGTCGAACCGGTCGAGACTCATATTCGACCATCCCAGATTCGGCGCGTTGAGCAGCCGCTGGTCGGCGGTGATCAGTCCGGGCAGGGCCAGACCGGTGCCGACCAGACGATACCCCCCGTCCCGCAGATCGGCCTCGACCGGCCGGACCAGTTCGTCAAGCGCGGCGAAGACTTCGTCGGGATCGGCGTCGTCCATCACGCACGGCACCCATCGCTCCCCGATGGTCCGGCCGGTAAGATCCACGGCGATGTATCCGTAGCCGTCGGTGTTGATCTGCATGCCGAGACCGGCCCACTTGCCGGATCGGAACGCCAGCGGCGTGCTGGGCCGTCCGTTCTGTGATTCGCGCAACGGCTGGATCTGCTCCACCACGTCGTTCTTGAGCAGGATCTCGGACAACAGCGACATCGTGGCCTTGGTCAGGCCGGTGCTCTTGGCCAGCTGGGCCCGGCCGAGCGGCACGGTGGACTGCATCAGCGCCGAGAGCACCACCGAAAGATTGTGGTTGCGCAGATCATCCTGATTGATGCTTCTCGAACGGGCCATCCGTCCACTCCTTTCGTCCGCTCCTTTCGAACCGTCGGGAAGCGCCGCCATGGAGCCTCGCACTTGGTTCGGAATTGCGTCTAACTAACTTGCTTTCCATAGAATACAACACTTTTCACCATGTTCAGCCCCCGCTCATCCTCCGACGAGCAAGCAACACACCACGGTTAGTTTTTTCATCTAATAAATGAGTATACTGGATGGCAGCACCCGCATCGACGCCGACCGGCAACGATGCCCCGATCATCCCCGATCATTGCGAAGGAGCCATCATGACCACATCGACCGCACCCGTGCTCGTGGCGGGAGTCGACACCTCCACCCAGTCCTGCAAGGTCCGAGTCACCGACGCGGCCACCGGCCGTCTCGTCCGGTTCGGCCAGGCCAAGCACCCCGAAGGCACCAGCGTGAACCCCGAAGCGTGGTGGCAGGCCTTCCTCGAAGCCGCCGAACAGGCCGGCGGTCTCGCTGACGTCGAGGCCATCGCCGTGGGCGGCCAGCAGCACGGCATGGTGCTGCTCGACGAGCACGGCTCGGTGATCCGCGACGCCCTGCTGTGGAACGACACCCGATCCGCCCCGCAGGCCGCCGCGCTGATCCGCAGTCTCGGCGAGGCCCCGGCCGAGGGCGACGAGCCGGCCGGCGACGACGAGAACGCGATCGAGGCCCGCGGCAAGCAGCGCTGGGTGAAGGCCGTGGGCTCCTCCCCCGTCGCCTCCTACACCCTGACCAAGGTGGCCTGGGTGGCCGAGAACGAACCCGAGAACGCCGAGCGCATCGCCGCGATCTGCCTGCCGCACGACTGGCTGAGCTGGCGCATCGCCGGATACGGCCCCGTCGCCGACGGCGAGGACGCCCACCTCGACGCCTTGTTCACCGACCGCTCCGACGCCTCGGGCACCAGCTACTTCGACGCCGCCGCCAACGAATACCGCACCGATCTGCTCGACATGGTGCTGGGACGTCACGACGTGGTCCTGCCGAAGGTGCTCGCCCCGGCCGAAGCGGCGGCGGTGAAAGCCGATCCCGCCATCGCCGGCGGCGACGTGGAGGGCGGCTGCCTGATCGCCCCCGGCGGCGGCGACAACGCCATGGCCTCGTTCGGCCTGTCGATGAGCGTGGGCGACGTGTCGGTTTCGCTCGGCACCTCCGGCGTGGCCGCGGCCATCGCCGAGAACCCGGTGTACGATCTCACCGGCGCGATCAGCGGCTTCGCCGACTGCACCGGCCACTTCCTGCCGCTGGCCTGCACCATCAACGGCTCGCGCATCCTCGACGCCGGCCGTCACGCCCTCGGCGTGGACTACGACGAACTGGCCGAACTGGCCTTCGCCTCCGAGCCCGGTGCCGGCGGCATCACGCTGATCCCCTACTTCGACGGCGAGCGCACGCCGAACCGTCCGGACGACACGGCCCGTCTGGAGGGACTGACGCTGGGGAACACCACCCGCGAGAATCTGGCCCGAGCCTTCGTGGAGGGCCTGCTGTGCTCGCAGCGGGACTGCATCGAACTGGTACGCGCGCTCGGCGCCCGCATCGACCGCATCCTGCTCATCGGCGGCGGCGCGAAGTCCGCTGCCGTGCGCAGGCTCGCCCCGGCCGTGTTCGGCATGGACGTGACGCTGCCCGCCACCGACGAGTACGTGGCCATCGGCGCCGCCCGTCAGGCCGCATGGATCCTCGCCGTGCGAGACGACGCCTCCGCCCAACCGCCCGCATGGGAGATCTCGATCGAGGGCCGCGAGTCCGCCGATCCCACCCCCGAGGTATACGAGGCCTACGCCCGCCGCCGTGGCTGAGGCGCGGTAGGTAACGCGGCGCGGTCCGACGCCGTCGATTCGTTGCCTTCCCCTCGAGGGGAAGGTGGCCGACACCGTCGGTCGGATGAGGTGACGGGAAATCCACCCGACCGACATACATACAGCACCACATAACGACGAATGGCCGGCACCCCAAGATGGAGGTGCCGGCCATTCGTCGTCTGGACGTCACGGCAGGGAACACGAATCCCCCACATCACCGTTCCCTGTCCCGCATCATGGCACGGAACGCAACGATCACCCATCACCGCCATTCCCTGCCACCAAACCGAGGTACGGAGCAGCGTTTTTCGACGAGATGCCCCTTCCCTGCCAGAATCCCCCTCCATCGCATAACCACCATCGTTGTCTTTCCAACGATTCCACCTAGGCCAATCCCACGCGCCATGCCACGGAATCCCCAACCGAACCAATACGACATTCCGTGCCACACCTATCCCGTCGAAAGTGCCCGCCCTATTGAAAAGGCTCCGGAGCCGAAGCTCCGGAGCCAGCCCGCCGACGAACCGGTCACCGATTACGCGAGCTCCCGGTAGTCGAAGTGATCGAACACGGCCTCCTCGCCATAGCCGGAGACGTCCACCGCGGCGAGTCCGACGAATCCGCCGGTGAAGAAGCCACCGTAGCGCTGGGCCACGTAATCATCGGAGAGCACCTTGGCATCCAGCTTCACCGGAATCTCATGCCAGGTATCGCCGTCGAAGGAGTACTCGTACGTGTAGGTCGACGTGCGCACGCAGGTGCGAAGCCACACGTCGGCCCCGTCGGGCACGGCGATGGCGTCGTCCTTGAGGAACGAGGTGTAGTCGCCGTTGTCGTTCTGCGCCACTTCGATCACGCGGGTGCGACGCCGTTCGTCGTAGGTGACGAACGCCCACGACCAGAACAGATCGCTGTAGTAGTTGGTCAGGCCGGCCATGGCCATGTAGGTCTTCGGATCGAAGGACACCTTGGTTTCGGCGTCGAAGTCGAAGGCCTGCCAGCGCCGTGCGATCAGCGACAGCTCGAACAGGTTGCACAGCGAACCCTGTCCGCGCAGGGTCAGCGACCCGCCGCCGACCCTGCCCATGTGCTCGTCGAACGGCACGCGCAGGGTGTTCCAGTCCGGTCCCAGCACGTCGGCGTCGAATTCATCATGCTGGCTGTGATCCTCTGGCGCTTCGGTGAGGATCGCGTCCTTCGGCGCGGGGACGTACCGGGTACCGGCCCTCCCGCCGACCACATAGGGCCAACCGTCGGCGTCCCATTCGATCTTCTGGATCGAGGTTTCGCGTCCCAGCGTGCACCAGCCGCGCACCCCGTGGGACGGTTCGGTCTCGTGCCGCCAGGGCCGACCGCACAGCGAGGCGTAGTACCATTCGCCGGCGGGGGTATCCACCAGTGCGCCGTGCCCCTGCTTCTGCAGGTAGCCGTCGGGAGCGTCGTAGTTGCCGATCAGCGGATTGTTCGGCATCACTTCGAAGGAGAGCGCGTCAAGGGTGCGCGATCGGGCCACGGATTCCTGATGCTCGTACTGGGTGCCCCCCTCCGCGGCGAACAGGTAGTACCATCCGTTGATCTTGTAGAGGTGCGGCCCTTCGGTCACCTTCACGTCGGTGCCTTCCCACAGCGTTCTCGTGGTCTCGGGCATGAGCCGCATGGTGTCCACGTCGAGTTCGGTGATGGTGATGCCGTTGAAGGCATGGTGGTATTCGCGATGGTCCCAGGTCTGCTGGACGAGGTATTTGCGCCCGTCGTCGTCATGGAACAGGCTGGCGTCGAAGCCCACGCCGTTGAGACGGATCGGATCGCTCCACGGTCCCCGGATGTCGTCGGCGGTGACCAGATAGTTGACGCAGTCCTTGAAGGCGCCGTTGACGGTCTTCACGTCGGTGAAGATCAGCCAGAACCTTCCGTCGGCGTAGGAAAGATCGGGCGCCCAGATGCCGCCCGAGGACGGGTTGCCCCGCATGTCGAGCTGCGAGACACGGTCGAGGGCGGATCCCACGTAGTTCCAGTGGGCGAGGTCCTTTGATTCGTGGATGCGCACGCCGGGCCACCATTCGAAGGTGGAGCTGGCGATGTAGTAGGTATCCCCCACTCGGATCATCGAGGGATCGGGGTGGAAGCCGGGAAGTACCGGGTTGGCGATGGTGATGGTCATGGTGAACTCCTTTGTCTGGGTTTTGAGTTTGCGTTCGGCGCGGATGAGACATGCGGCGTCGGCCGCGTTATTTCACCGATCGGATCAGGCCGATCAGTACGGCGCCGATGATGGCGATGATCGCGGCGATCGGGAAGATGAGGTGGTAGCCCACGGCGTTGATGACCATGGCCGCGATGACGGGGCCGAGGATCTGGCCGCCGGTGTTCGCGAGGTTGAGGATGCCGAGATCCTTGGCCGCGGTGGCCGGATCGGGCAGCACCTCGACGTTCAGCGCCTGATCGACGGAGTTGTAGGCACCGACGCCGATGCCGGCGATGACCGCGTAGACCACGATGGTCCACGGCTCGTTGGAGACGAACGGCACGAACACGCCGATGGCGATGAGCATGGAGGCCACGATCACCGGGGGCTTACGGCGGCCGATCTTGTCGGAGATCGGTCCGGCGATCAGGGAGACGACGAGGGCGGAGACCATCATGCACATCGAGACGATGGACACGTAGCGCGAGGTGCTGGCGGAGTCCTGGTTCATGTAGTCGGTGAGGATGTACAGCTGGTATCCGGAGACGGCGTAGCAGGCGGACTGCATCATGAACTTGCCGAACAGGGCGAGGTAGTAGTCGCGCGCACCGTGCACCGGCAGCGAGAAGTGGCTGAGGATCATGTCCTTGGTGAACTCCTGCTTCGGCATGTTCAGGCTGGACGGTTCGCGCAGCAGCACCGCGGCGACGGGTCCGGACAGTAGGGTGGCGACGATGAGCACGATGAAGCCGAGGTCGACCTTGTCGAGGAACTGGGCGGCGACGAGCTGGCCGCCGTACTGGCCGATGGCCGATCCGAACGCGTAGAACGCGGTGAGCGTGCCGCGATGACGGGGAGCCACGCGGTCGGCGAGCACGGCGATGAGCGGAGCGACGATGGCGTTGAGGAAGAACTGGTAGACGCACCAGGAGACGACGAGCACGGCGACGCTGGTGGCCTTCATCACGACGACGAGGCTGAGTGCGGACGCGACGGAGCCGACGACGATCCACGGTGTGCGCCGTCCCCATCGCGACCGGGTAAGATCGGAGGCCGCGCCGAAGATGATGTTGGCGAACGTGGCCACGATCATGCCGCTGGTGGCGAGCACGGCGATGATGTTCGTCTTGTTCGCCGCATCGAGTACCACCACCTTGGCCGGCAGCAGCACGGCGTTGATGCCGAGATAGCCGCCCAGCCATAGGATCACGCCGATGACCAGCGCGGATCCGATCCGCACCGGCAGCTTGGGCTGGTCGTCGTCGGTGACGACCGCCTTCCATTCCGTCGTAGATTCGTTCATGACAACCTCCTTTGGTCGACGCCGCCGGAATCATCCGCCGGCCCATCATGATTTTCGAAACTTTCGAGATGCCAAATACCGACATTGCGTCGATCCTCAGGCAACAGCACTGGATCTTTGTCAACAATCACTGAACACTCAACGATATTCCGATGATCGCCATCTCGAAAACACATCGAAACTTTATAAATACTTTCGATACCGATCACTGTAATACCGGTTAGTCAATCTGTCAAACCAACCTGCTGAATTTCATATCAGACAATACATTTCAACACAAACAGCCATATCTCGATGCCAGACGATCGACATTCACGGTTTTCGAAAGTTTCGTGATACAGTCGATACGGCAATATCGAAAACAAACGGTGCGATAGGAGGCATCATGGCCGAATCACCCCGCAAACGCAACAACGCCGCGGGAACGGCGAAGCTCGCCGACATCGCCCGGCAGACCGGCGTATCGGTGGCCACCGTCTCCAAGGTACTCAACGGCCGTACCGACGTGGCGAGCAAGACCCGCAAAACCGTTCAGGAGGCGCTGCGTCAGGCCGGCTATACCAAACGGATCGCGACCGTAAGAAACCGCAGGATGGTCGAAGTGGTGTTCCAATACTTCGACAGTCTTTGGGGCTTCGAGATCATGCAGGGAGTGCTCGCGGAGGCAAGGGAGCATGGCCTGAGCGTCATCACCACGGAAAGCGGCGACCGTCGGCACCCGGATTCCGCATGGCTTGACGAAATGCTGCACCGACAGCCGCTGGGCGTGATCCTGATGTTCGCCAACGTCACCGACGCCGAAAAACGCAAACTGGAACGGTATCGGATCCCCTACGTCACCATCGACCCCTCGGGAGACCCCTCCCCCGACACCCTGTCGGTACTGGCCGACAACTGGACGGGAGGGGTGCTGGCCACGCGTCACCTGCTTTCGCTCGGTCATACGCGCATCGGCGTGATCACCGGCCCGGACGAGATGATGTGCTCGAAGGCCCGGTTCGACGGATTCGCCTCCGCTCTGTCGGAACGGGGGCTGACCCCGGACCCCGATCTGGTCCGCGAAGGCAACTTCCAGACCTCGGACGGCTACCGTCATGGCTTGTCGCTGCTCAAGGACCCACGGAAGCGCCCCACCGCCATCTTCGCGTTCAGCGACCTTGAAGCCATGGGCGTCTACGAGGCGGCGCGTCAGCTGCGCCTGCGCATTCCCGAGGATCTTTCCGTCATCGGGTTCGATGATGTCTCCACCTCGGCGTTCCTCGGCCCGGCTCTGACCACCGTCCGCCAGCCGTTGCAGGACATGGCCCGGGCCGCCACCTCGATGATCATCGATCGCAGCAACAACAAGGCCGTCTCGAATCCTCTGATCCTGCCCACCACGCTGATGGTACGCGACAGCACCTGCCCTCCTGCTCGCCGATCCGACGACTGATAGACGAGTTTTGTGGTTTTCTTCGGCGATCGTGCCGGCATAATCAGCGAATTCGGCCGATTTGCCCGCATTCTCCTGCGGTTTTGGCCATGGGAGACCACAAAACTCGCCTAAACCGCCGAATGCGTCATGCGCATACGAAAGCGGGGCACCCGGAAAACCGGATGCCCCGCTGAAAATAACCTTACGGAAGTACGATCCTCAGACTGTCAGCCCTCGGATTGTCAGTCCACCGGACTGTCTCATCACGCCTCGATCCCGCAAGAACGGACGGCCTGATGGCCGCACCACGTTCGCTCCGGGCCCCTGCAAAGGAACCCTCCGCCCGAGGCTACTCGACAGTCCACCGGACTGTCTCATCACGCCTCGGCCAGAGCCTCGATGATGTAGTTGTTGATCGTGGCCTTGACGGACTCGAGGTGATCGGACTTGGTGGCGGCGATCAGCTCGGACTGCGGCTTGTCCAGCGCGTACTCCTCGAGGGAGGCCAGCGTGGCGGTGCCGTTCTCGATGGAGGCGCCGATGCCGGTCTCGTAGGAGCTGTAGCGCTCGGCCTGCAGGTCCTCGATGTAGTGGTCCTTGTGCATCTTGTCGGCCACCAGCAGACCGGCGGCGAAGGAGTCCATGCCGGCGATGTGGGAGCGGAACAGGTCCTCGGCGTAGAAGGAGGTACGACGCGGCTTGGCGTCGAAGTTCAGGCCGCCGTGGGGGCCGATGGAGCCGTTGGCCAGCACCTCCCACATCACGGTGGAGGTCTCGTACAGGTCGGTCGGGAACTCGTCCATGTCCCAGCCGATGAGCTTGTCGCCCTGGTTGGCGTCGAGGGAGCCGAGCACGCCGGCTTCGCGGGCGGTGCGGATCTCGTGCTGGTAGGTGTGGCCGGCCAGGTTGGCGTGGTTGCCTTCCAGGTTGAGCTTCATGAAGTCGATGTCGTAGGTCTTGAGGAACGCGATGGCGGTGGCGGCATCGAAGTCGTACTGGTGCATCGTCGGTTCCTTGGCCTTCGGCTCGATGAGGAACTGGGCGTCCAGGCCGATCTCCTTGGCGTACTCATGGCACATATAGAAGAACTTGGCCATGTGCTCCTGCTCGCGCTTCATCTGCGTGTTCCACAGGTTCTCGTAGCCTTCGCGGCCGCCCCAGAACACGTAGTTCTCGGCGCCGAGGCGCTTGGCGATCTCCAGGGAGTGCTTCAGCTGGCCGCCGGCGTAGGCGTAGATGTCGGCGTACGGCGAGGTGGAGGCGCCGGAGACGAAGCGGGGGTTGGTGAACAGCGAGGAGGTGTTCCACAGCAGCTTGACGCCGGTGGCCTTCATGTTCTCCTCGATCTTGTCGACCACCTTGTCGAGGTTCTTGTTGGTCTCGCGCAGGGTGTCGCCTTCGGGGGCGATGTCGCGGTCGTGGAAGCAGAAGTACTCGACGCCCAGCTTGGTGAAGAACTCGAAGGCGTAGTCCACCTTGGCCAGAGCCTCGTCCTCGGGGTTGGAGTACTTGCCGTACCACGGACGCTGGGCGGTGCCGGTGCCGAACGGATCGACGAGCTCCTGATCGAAGGTGTGCCACCAGGCGACGCCGAAGCGCAGCCAGTCCTTCATCTTCTTGCCGGCGACGACGCGGTCGGCGTCGTAGTAGTGGAAGGCGAGGCCCTCCTTCGGGCCCTTCTCCTTGCCGACGAACGGAATCTTATCGATGTCCCACAGTGCCATGAGAGCTCCTTTGGTCTATCCCCCGGCGTCCGGTCCTGTCGATTCCGATCGGTTCCGTCCGGTGGGCTTTTCGCTTACATGGATATAGTAAGACTCTCGAACTATATTTGTCAATCCGCAAAACTTAATCGGCGCGTCGCCATATGGTCGCCATACGAAAACATCCCGCCACCCTTGGCATAGCAAGGATGACGGGATGTCGGGATCAATCCGCAATCAACCGGCCCGATATCAGCCGGCAATCAGACCGGCAATCACACGGAGTGTGATCACGCCTGCTCCGCGGCCAGCAGCTCGTGCAGGTGGGCACGGTGCTTGCGCTGCTCGCGCGGATCCGGGATCGGCAGCGAGGCCAGCAGCTTGCGGGTGTACGGATCGCGCGGGTTGCGCATGATCTGGTCGGCGTCGCCGTGCTCGACGATCTCGCCCTTGTGCATCACCATGATCCGGTCGGCGAGCATGTCGACCACCGCCAGATCGTGGGTGATGAACAGGCAGGCGAAGCCGATCTCCACCTGAAGCTTCTTGAACAGCTCCAGCACCTTGGCCTGCACCGACACGTCAAGCGCGGAGGTCGGCTCGTCGGCGATCAGCAGCGGGGGCTTGAGGGCCAGGGCGCGGGCCAGCGAGGCGCGCTGGCGCTGACCGCCGGAGAGCTCGTGCGGGAAGCGGTCCATGTACGCCTTGGGCAGCTGCACCATTTCGAGCAGCTCCTCCACGTACTTACGGGCCTCGGCCAGCGAATGGTACTTGCCGTGTACGAGCAGCGGCTCGGCCACGTTCTGCGCGATGGTCATCAGCGGGTTGAACGAGCTGCCCGGATCCTGGAACACGAAGCCGATGTCGGCGCGCTTGGGCTTGAACTCGCGCTCCTTGAAGCCGTTCATCTCCACGCCGAGCACGTTGAGCGAACCGCCGGAGATGCGCTGCAGGCCGGCGATGGCGCGGCCGGTGGTGGACTTGCCGGAACCGGACTCGCCCACGAGGCCCACGACCTCGGAACGGTGGATGTCGAAGTCGATGCCGCGCACAGCCTTGAACGGCGGCTGCATGAGATGGCCGGGGTACGTGATCTCCAGACCCCGGGCCTTCACGGCGATCGGCTCTTCGCGGTAGTCGGTCTTGCGTTCGATGATCTGGCCCTGCTCGTCACGCACGACCAGCTTCTGGCCGATGCGGGGCACGGCGGATAGCAGTCGCTTGGTGTACGGCTCCTTCGGGCTGTAGAAGATCTGCTCGACGCTGCCCTGCTCGACCACATGGCCGCGGTACATCACGATCACGTCGTCGGCCACGTCGGCGATCACACCCATGTTGTGGGTGATGATCAGCACGGAGGCGTCGAACTCGTCGCGGGCCATGCGCAGCAGGTCGAGGATCTCGGCCTGCACGGTCACGTCCAGTGCGGTGGTCGGCTCGTCGGCCAGGATCAGGCCGGCGTTGAGCACCAGCGCCATGGCGATGACGATGCGCTGCTTCTGGCCGCCCGAGAACTGGTGCGGGTAGTAGTCGATGCGGGTCTCGGCGTCGGGGATGCCGACCTTCTTGAGGATGTCGACGGCCTTGGCGCGCTGCTCGTGCTTGTCGGTGATGCCGTGGGCTCGCAGGCCCTCGGCGATCTGCCAGCCGATGGTGTACACCGGGTTGAGCACGGAGTTCGGCTCCTGGAACACCATGGCAGCCTCCTCGCCGCGCATCTGGCGCAGCTGCTCGCTGTTGAGGGCGAGCACGTCCATCTGCTGCGAGCCGTCACGGCTCTTGAGGTAGATGGCGCCGGAGGTGGTGGCGGTTTCGGGCAGGAGCTTGAGGATCGACTTGGCGGTCACCGACTTGCCGGAGCCGGATTCGCCGACGATGCCGACGATCGACTTCTTCGGAATCGTGAGGTTCACCTTGTCCACGGCCTTGATCGGGCCGGCGTCGGTGACGAAGGAGACGCTCAGGTTCTTGATGGCGGCGAGATCGCCTTCGGCGACGACGTCCTTGTTCAGGATCTGCGTTCCACTCATGATTCGTCTCCCTTGTTGACGGTGTTCGCGGCGGGAGCCTCGTTGGCGTCCCCGGTGTTGGGATCGGTGAACACCACTTCGGCCGCGTCCTTCTGGGTGGACGGGTCGACCGAGGTGTCCTCGATGCTGCCGATGACCTCGCCGGCGGACTTGCGGGTGCGCAGTCGCGGATCGGAAAGATCGTTGAGCGACTCGCCCACCAGCGTGATGCCGAGCACGATGAGCACGATGGCGACGCCGGGGAAGATGGCCGTCCACCAGATGCCGGCGGTCACGTCGGAGACCGAGCGGTTGAGGTCGTAGCCCCATTCGGCGGCGGCGGTCGGCTCGATGCCGAAGCCGAGGAAGCCCAGACCGGCGAGGGTCAGGATCGCCTCGGAGGAGTTCAGCGTGAGGATGACCGGCAGCGTACGGGTGGAGTTCTTCAGCAGGTGCTTGGTCATGATGCGCCAGGTGGAAGCGCCGATCACGCGGGCGGACTCGATGAACGCGGATTCCTTCATGCGCACGACCTCGGCACGGATGGTGCGGAAGTACTGCGGGATGTAGACCACGGTGATCGACAGGCCCGACGAGAAGATGCCGGCCCACAGACCGGACTGGCCGTGGGAGATCATGATGGCCATCAGGATGGCGAGCAGCAGCGACGGGAAGGAGTAGACGGCGTCGGCGATCACGACGAGCACGCGGTCGACCCAGCCGCCGAAGTAGCCGGAGACCAGACCGAGCAGCACGCCGACGAAGATGGAGCACAGCACGGCCACGATGATGGCGATGACGGCGGTGCGGGCGCCCCACACGGTGCGGCTGAACACGTCGAAGCCGCCGACGGTGGTGCCCCAGATGTGCTCGGCGCTCGGCGCGGCCTGGGTCGGGAAGGCCTGGCCGCTGGCGTCCTTGATCTGCGAGTAGCCGTAGGGGGCGATCAGCGGCGCGAAGATGGCGACGAGCAGGAAGAAGCCGCACAGGATCAGGCCGGTGACGAGCATGCCCTTCTGCCAGCCGACGGCGATGCGCAGCTGCTTGATGATCGGGAGCTTGCCGAAGAAGCTGGTCTTCGTGGACTGACGAAGCTCCTCGAGACGGTCGTCGCCGGGAACGGTGGGCGCACCGTGGGATGCCTTGGCTGCATTGGCTGCGGACATGTCAGTACCTCACTCTCGGGTCGATCAGGGCGGAAATCACATCCACGATGAAGTTCACCACCGAGACGATGATGGCGATCAGGATCACGATGCCCTGAACGGCCACGAAGTCGCGGGCCTTCAGGTAGGTGGACAGCATGAAGCCCAGGCCCTTCCACTCGAAGGTGGTTTCGGTGGGCACCGCGCCGGCGAGCATCAGGGCGATCTGCATGCCCATGACGGTGATGATCGGGATCAGTGCCGGCTTCCACGCGTGCTTGCTCAGCAGGCGCTTTTCGCTCACGCCGCGGGAGCGGGCGGCCTCCACGTAGCCGGAGGTGTAGGTGGAGATCACGTTGGTGCGCACCAGACGGATGAACACGCCGGCGGTCAGCAGGCCGAGGGCCAGTGCCGGCAGGATGGCGTGCTGCAGCACGTCGAGCAGCACCGCGGGGTCGCCCAGCTGCAGGGCGTCGATGATGTAGAAGCCCGTGGGCGAGACGAGACGGCCGAACTGCATTTCGCTTTCGAGCGAGCTGCGTCCGGAGCTCGGCAGCCAATCCAGCCAGATGGAGAAGATGAGCTTCAGGAGCAGGCCGAGGAAGAACACGGGGGTGGCGTAGCACAGGATGGCGAAGGTGCGGATGGCGGCGTCGGGCGCGTGATCGCGGCGGCGGGCGGCGATGCGGCCCAGGCCGATGCCGACGATCAGGGCGATGATGAGCGCGAGGAACGCCAGCTCGAAGGTGGCGGCGCCGTAACGGGTCAGGATGGTGGTGACCGGCTGGTTGTCGGTAAGCGTGGTGCCGAGGTCACCGTGAAGCAGGTCGCCGAGGTATTCGGCGTACTGCACGATCAGCGGCCGGTCGTAGCCGGCCTGATGGATTCTCGCCTGTAGCTCCTGCGGCGTGAGTCGACCGCCGAGCGCGGCGGTGATGGGGTCGCCCGTGGCCCTCATCACGAAGAACACGATGGTGACCAGGATGAAGATGGTCGGGATGATGAGCAGGAACCGGACGACGACGAACTTGAAGAATCCGCTCGATATCCTGTTCTTCTTTGGTTTGGTTTCGGAGGGCTTCGCCTTGATGGGCGAAGCATCGGCCTCCGCGGTGGCTTTCGCTTCCACTCGTTTGTCTCCTTGGTTGGATTATGGGTCTGCCTTTTACGGCCAAAAGGGATGCCAGCACCTTGCAGTACCGGCATCCCCAGTGAAATCAGTATCGGTCACGGAACCTGACGGCTATGACGTCAGGACTTGGTGATCGAGGCGTAGCGCAGGCGGAACGAGGCGTCCAGCGTCACACCGGAGATGTTCTTCGCGGTGACGGCGGTCTGGGCACCCTGCAGCAGCGGGATGGTGGAGAGGTCTTCGGTCTCCAGCTCCTGGATCTGCTTGAGCAGCGCGAGACGCTTGGTCTTGTCCTGCTCGCCGGCCTGCTTGACGATCAGGTCGTTGATGGTCTTGTTCGAGTAGCCGTTGTTGACGAAGTTGCCATCACGGAAGAACGGGGACAGGTAGTTGTCCGGGTCGGAGTAGTCCGGGTACCAGCCGAGCTGGTAGACCGGGTACACGCCGTTGGAGGAGTCGGTGACCACGCGGTCCTTCTGGTACTGGGTCCACTCGGTCTGCTGCAGATCGACCTTGAACAGGCCGCCCTGCTCGAGCTGGGACTTGAGGGCCGCGTACTCGTCGGCGGTGGAGGAACCGTAGTGCTCGGCGTTGTACTGGAGCTTGAGGTCGATCGGGGTCTTCACGCCGGCGTCGGAGAGGACCTTCTTGGCCTTCTCGAGGCTGGGCTTGCCGTTCTCGCCGTACTTCTCCTTGAAGGTCTCGACCTGGCCGGTCACGCCCGTGGGGATGTAGGAGTACATCGGGGTGTAGGTGCCCTTGTACACGTTCTTGGCGATGGCCTCGCGGTCGATCAGGTTCGCGACGGCCTGACGCACGGCCTTGGCCTTGTTGGCGTCGGCGTCCTTCTGGGCCTCGCCGTACGGCTGGATCTTGAAGTTGAAGGTCAGGAAGCGCTCTTCGCCGCCGGGGCCGGTGACGACCTTGACCTTGTCGTTCTTGCTGAGGCTGTCGATGTCGGTCGGGGTCAGGGTGCGGTAGGCCACGTCCACCTGTCCCTGCTCGACGGCCATCTTGAGGTTGGAGGCGTCGGCGAAGTACTTGACCTGCACGGCGTTGTTCTTGGCCGGGGTCAGGCCCTTGTAGCCGTCGTACTTGGCGTAGCTGGCGGCTTCGTTCATCTTGAACGAGGTCAGGGTGTACGGACCGGCGAAGGCCTTCTCCTTGACGATGGTGTCGGCGTCGGTCAGCTTGTCGGCGGAGAACACCTCATCGTCGACGATCGGGCCGGCCGGGGAGCCGAGGACCTGCTTCAGGGTCACGTCGAACGGCACGGAATCCTTGAACACCACGGTGTTGGCGTCCGGGGTGGTGATGTTGGTGATGTTCGCCAGCAGCGAAGACGGGCCGTTCTCGTCGTTGATCTTCTTGACGCGATCGAAGGAGAACTTCACGTCCTTGGAGTCGAGCGTGTGGCCGTTGGCCCACTTCATGCCGCTCTTGATCTTGACGGTGAACTCGGTGCCGTCGGCGTTCCAGGTACCGTCATCGGCGGCGATGTCGGGGCTCATCTCGGAGCTGTTGTAGTTCTGGGAGAACAGGAACGGGAACACGTTGATGATCACGGCGAAGGAGCCGTTGTCATACATGCCCGCGGGATCGAGGCTGACGATCTTGTCGGTGGTGCCGATGGTGATGGCGTTCGAATCGCTGGAGGCGCCATCATCCTTCACGCCGCCGCAGGCCGCGAGCGACGCGATGGCGGCAATGGAAGCCACTGCCGCGAGAATTTTCTTACTCTTCACGAGTAAACCTCTCTTCATTTGAAAACCAGATCCGCTGCTTGCCTAGCGGATCGCCACGACGACCGACCGGCGGCATTGTGTGCCGTCCATGCGGACCCCGGGCAGTACGGTTAGGTACAAATATCTTTTTATACACGCTCCCTAGGATTTTCGCCGATTCCCCCATCCGACGCCGGGCGGGTGCCGTCCACCGCCTAAGATTGGAGACGATTATCCACGGCCGCCGCCGACGCGGCCATCGACGATTCGCAGCGGAGGGACGGCAACTCATGGAATACGCACTCACGGCTCTGGTGGGCCTGTTCTGCGCGGTGATCGGCGTCGGGTTCGCGGCCTTCCCCCGCCGCACCTGGGAGATGACCGAGCGGCAGCGCCGCATCTCCAGCATGGCCGGCGTGATCTTCATGATCATGTTCGTCGGCTTCATGCTCAGCGGCCGGGATCCCGAGTCCTGGGCCGTGCTGGTGGGCGGCATCGTCGGCTACGGCATCGGCTGCATCCCCGCCCTGCGCGATTCGCTGATCGCCCGGTTCGATGTCTTCGCGCCTGCCAAGCCCCAGCCTGCCAAGCCGAAGTCCGGCAAGCCGAACAGGCAGAAGTCCGGCGGGCGACGGAACAGGACCAAGTAGGCGAAGGCGGGCGGCGGATCGGCCGACGTCGAGGAGGCGACTGGCATGGACGAGGATTACGCGGCGCAGATGGCCTCCCTCATCGAACTGATGAGGATCATCGGCAACGACACCCAGCAGTGCGAGGTCAAGGAGTGCAAGCGCAAGCTCTCCTCGTCCATCACCGACACCCTGTCCGCCTTCTCGAACGGCTCCGGCGGCTACATCATCCTCGGACTTTCCGAAAAGGCCGGGTTCACGCCGGTCGAGGGCTTCAACGCCCGGTCGATGCAGGAGGCGCTCAGTCAGGCCTGCGAGAAGATGACCCCGCCGGTACGGCCCACGATCGTCACCTGTCCGTTCGAGGGCACGAATCTGGTGTTCGCCCGCGTCGAGGAGATGCTGCCGCGCGACAAGCCGTGCTTCATCACCGCGCTGGGACCGCACAAGGGCTCGTTCATCCGTACCGGCGACGGCGACCGGCGCATGACCGACTACGAGGTCGATCGGCTGATCGAGGAGCATGTGCAGCCGTCCTACGATCTGGAGACCGTGCCCGATGCGACGCTGGACGACCTCAACCCCCATCTCGTGCTCGGACTGCTGCGACGGCAGCGGGAACTGCACCCCCACGTGTTCGCCGGGCGCGGCGACGACGACATGCTGCACGACCTGCGCGTGCTCGACCGGGAGCCCGAGGGGACGACGTTCCGCCCCACCATCGCCGGACTGCTGGCGCTGGGCCGCTACCCGCAGAAGTATTTCCCCCGTCTTAACGTCACCATCGCCGTGTTCCCCGGCAACTCCCGGACCGAGGTCTTCGTCGAGGGTGAACGACTGATCGCCTCGGAGACCATCGTCGGACCGGTGCCGGTGATGATCGACGACACCGTGGAGTCGCTGCGGCAGTGGACGGGCGCCGGCGACGACGACCGCAGCCTCGACGGCGGCGGGCCAGCCGACTATTCGCTGACCGTATTGCGCGAGGTGGTGACCAACGCGCTGCTGCACCGCGACTACTCCCCCGACGCCCGCGGCACGCAGGTGCATGTGGACGTGTTCACCGACCGCATCGAGGTGTCGAATCCCGGCGGCCTGTTCGGCGCGGTGACGCGCAGCACCCTGACCACGCCGGGCACCGGATCGACCCGCAACCAGTATCTCGCCGCGCTGCTGGCCTCCACGCCATACCCCGACGGCGGGTACGTGCTGGAGAACGGCGGGGCCGGATACGTGCAGATCGAGCATACGCTCAATCAGGAGGGCAGCGATCCGGCGACGATCCGCAACACGATCGACGAGTTCCGCATCACGGTCCCCCGGCGCCGGCCCCCGGAGGACGACCGCGCCCGCAACGTGGCCCAGCACATCGTGACCCTGCTCAAGGAGAACCCCTCGGCCTCCGTCAGGGACATCATGCACGACCTCGATCTGACCCCGCTGGCCGTGGCGAACGCGCTGAAGGCCCTGATCGCCAAGGGGTTGGTGGAGTCCGTGCCGGCCCGGCCCCAGCCCCAGCGCTACTACCGGCTCAAGCGCTGAGGCGGTCGCCGCCTGCCGGAAACGTCGCCTGCCGGAAACGTCGCCTACCGCACTCAGTACCGTCTACCGGAAGTACTGCGTGCGGTAGGTCTGCGAGTTGGAGGAGACGAGTTCGCTGAGCACCTTCCCCTGCCTGAAGTCGTACAGCGTGGCGATCACCTTGGTGGAGGCGATGCCCCAGCCGATCAGGTATTCGCTGTCGCTCACCTGCTGCACGTTGCCGCAGTACATCGAGAAGTGGTCGCCGAGGTCGAAGCTGCGGAACGCGGTCACCTTGCGGGCGTTCTCGTCGAGCGTGAACCGTTTGATCGTGGTGTGCTTCGAGGCCACGCCGTTGTCGAACAGCAGCAGGTTGTGGTCGTTGTCGAAGTAGGCGTAGTGCTGGCGGGAGAACCGCTGGTCCTTGGACAGCCCGAAGTCGTCGTTCTTGCCGCCCAGCGTCCACAGGATCGCCCCGGTGCCCCGGTTGCGGTCGATCTTGATCACCGCGTCCTGATTGCGCATCGACATGATCAGGTTGTGGTCCTTCGGGTCGATGATGAGGCTGTTGGAGTGCATGTAGTCCTCGCTGCCGCCCAGCAGCTCCTGATAGGCGTCGTCGAGCTCGTGGTGCTCCGATCCGAGCCATTCGAACGTCACCTTGCCGTCGTTCACCTCCTGGATGTACGTGGACCGCATTTCGTTGACGTTGCCCTTGCCGTCGGCGATCGGCGAATACACCTCGGCCATCAGCAGGTAGTGGGTGGGGCTGAGGAAGATGAAGTCGTGGTTTTCGGAGTATCCGCCCTGCGGCAGCTTGCGGGTCGGGGTCAGGCGGAGGCGCTTGATCTGCCGGTAGTGGCTGTCCATGAGCACGATCTGCCCGAACTTGAGGCTGAAGTTCTCGATCTGGTTGTATTCGGGCACCGCTTCGAAGAACGCGTAGTAGGTCTTCCCGTCGAGCACGACCTTCTTGAGGTTGTCGATGTCGATGCCACGGCGGTAGTACTTCAGGTTGCCCGACGTGCTTATCTGGTAGACGTAGGCCGAGTCGCCCGATCCCACGCTGCCGTAGTAGTCGCCGGGGAGCGGCGTGAAGTTCTGTCCGCCGAGCTCCAGATTCGGGAAGTCGGTCGGCAGCGCGGGGATGGTGACGGTGCGCTGTTCGCCCGTCGAACGGGTGATCGTGATCGTGGTGTTGTGCCGCACCTCGCGTGACAGCCGGTCGAACCTCAGCGTCATCGGATGCCGGTAGACGGTGCCGTTGACGCGGACGACCGCGTTGACCGGCACCGTCAGCGCGATGGTGTTGTCCGATCCGACGTGCAGGGACGGGGCGTTGACCGTGGGCTGGCGGCGGTTGAGCTCCACGGTGGTGGGGATGCCGTTGACCTTCAGTCCCAGATCCACGCCGCTGAGCGAATCGTTGATGAGATCGCCCTGATCCTTGATGTTCTCGTTGATGGCGTCGAGCTTCTGCGACGTCGAATCGGCCTGATCGTCCAGATCGTCGCGGATCATCCGATAGCCGAGGTATCCGCCCAGACCGGTGGCCCCCACCACCGCGACGAGCACCACGGCCAGAATCGACGCGACCAGTTTCCCCTGTATGGTTCCCATACCGCCATCATGGAACGGCCGGGGCCGGCCGGACGCCCCTCGGCCCGATATTTCACCGTCGGGTATGGCAGATTTCATATTCGGGGGACGGACCGGGAAACCGCATTCGCCGGACGGGGCGGATGGCGGCCGGGCAACGGCCGGACGGTGATCGGACAGGATCGGACAGTGGTCGGACGGCGATCGGTGACCGGTCGGGAATATAGTGGTCGGGTAGGAAGAGTCCGGCCGTGTGGGACACGACGGCGACGACAGACGACGGCACACGACGCCAAGGCAGAAGGAGAGAGAACGGATATGGGCAACGACGGATTCAATCGATCGGTGCTGGTGGTGGGCCTGGGACGCTTCGGCTGCTCCGTGGCGCAGACCCTGCAGTCGTTGGATCAGGATGTGCTGGCGGTGGACAAGGATCCGCTGCTGGTGGCCCGCTGGGCGGGCACCGTGCCCACAGTGGAGGCGGACGTGACCGATCCGATCGCCGTCGAGCAGCTGGGCGCCTCGGATTTCGACGCCGCGGTGGTGGCCATCGGCGACAGCGTGGAGGCGTCGGTGCTGGTGACCGGCAACCTGCTTGACGCCGGCATCAGCGACGTGTGGGCCAAGTCGGTGTCGAACGAGCACGCGCGCATCCTGCAGCGCATCGGCGCGCGGCATATCGTGAACGCGGAGACGGACGCCGGCAAGAGGGTCGGCCATCTGGTGACCGGACAGTTCCTCGACTACATCGAGATCGAGGGCGAGTACACCGTGGTGAAGATCCACACGCCCCCGCAGGTGGCGGGACGTACCATCGCCGAGGCGCAGGTGCACGACAAGTACGGCGTGACCGTGATCGGCGTGAACGTGCCCGGACACGAGTTCCAGCACGGCACCAACGACACGCTGATGCCGCTGGGCGCGGAGCTGGTGCTGCTCGGCACGCAGAATCAGATCGACAAGTTCATCAACGGCTGAGGAAGGCGTCTCATTCACGACACCTCACAGACACCTCATCAGTCATCCTACGGATGACAGCTTCCCCTCAAGGGGAAGCCCAAATCAGAAAGCACCTGCCTTCCCCTCGAGGGGAAGGTGGCCGACGTAGTCGGTCGGATGAGGTGACAGGCAAGCCAATAAGTGACAGGCAAACCGATGAGGTGACAGGCACGACCCCGTTCAGGCGCTGAGCCACAGCAGGTACTCGTGGTTGCCGTGCGTGCCGGAGATCGGACTGTCGGCCGTGCCCCGCACGGTCAGGCCGTGTTCCTCGGCGCAGGCGGTCACCTTCTCGAGGGCGGCCCGGCGGTATTCCTCATGCTCGACGATGCCGTTCTTGCCCAGATGCTCGCGGCCGACCTCGAACTGCGGCTTGACCAGCAGCACGATCTGCGTGTTCGGCGCGACGATGCGTGCGATCACGGGGATCACGTAGGTCAGTGAAATGAAGGAGACGTCGGAGACGATCATGTCGGGCCGCCAGGGCAGGTCGTCGGCCTTGACGTCGCGGATGTTGACGCCGCTCATGTCGGTGACGCGCACGTCGTCGGCGATGCGGGCGGCGAGCTGGCCGTGGCCGACGTCAAGGGCGACGACGTGCGTCGCACCCCGGCGCAGCAGCACCTCGGTGAACCCGCCGGTGGAGGCGCCGATGTCCAGACACCGCAACCCTTGCGGGGAGACGAGGCCGAGGGGCGAGAACACGTCGAACGCGCCGACGAGCTTGTAGGCGCCGCGCGAGACGTAGTCCTCTCCCCTGTCCACGGTGATCTCGTCGTACGGGGTGACCGCGGCCGCGGGCTTGGTCACGACCCGGCCGTTGACGGTGACCCTGCCCTCCCTGACAAGCCGCTGGGCCCGGGAACGCGACTGCACCAACGCGCGTTCGACCAGTTCGGCGTCCAGTCGCTGGCTCATCGGCCATCCTTTCCCATTGATCCCATCGTTGCCATTGATGATGTGGCAGGCTCGTCCATCAGTCGTTTCGGTGTCGGCCGGTACGGTGTCAGTCGAGACGGTCGAGCTCCCGCCGCAGCTGCCGCAGCATCTGCCGGTACGCGTCGATTCGTTCCTCGTCGGACCGATCGTCCATGGCGGCGAGATCGGTCCTGACCGAGGCGATGACGTCGGACGCCTCGGTGACGTCCGACGAGGTGATATCAGACATGGAATTCGGGGATGGCGAGGTCATCGGCGTCCGTTCCATTGTCCATGGCCTCCCACACCGCGCAGCATGCGGCGCGCAGCGCGTCGAGGCTGCCCAGCGCCGCCTCGGCGTCGCCGGCCCCCTCCACGTTCAGCGTGCCGTCGGCCAGACGGGCGACGGCGTCGGCGCAGCGCCACGAGCCGTCCTCCTGCCTGACCGGCTGCGGATGGGGCTCGTTGAGCCCGCGCAGGTCACGGGCGATGAAGGTGGGGCGCAGGATCGGCTCGGCCACGATCAGCGAGTTCGCGCTCGCCACGCCGGTGAGCACCACCAGCGAATCGTAGCCGCCGCGGTTGCCCGCCTCGATGTCGGTGTCGAGACGGTCGCCGATGGCGATGCAGCGGTCCTTGGCCACCGGTTCGACTTCGGCGTGACCGGCCTCGGCCTGCGCGTCGGCGACCAGCTGACGGGCCTCGTCGTACATCGCGGACTCCGGCTTGCCGGCGGAGGCCACGGGCTGACGGCCCACCGCCTCGATCACGGCGTTCACCAGCGAGCCGCAGCCCGGCGCGATGCCCAGTTCGCGCGGAATGGTCAGGTCGCGGTTGGTGACGAGGAACATGGCGCCACGCTGGGCGGCGAACGCCACGGCGGCCAGCTCGTTCCACGTGATCTCCGGGTACCATCCCTGAATCACCGCGACCGGATCGTCCTCCACCCGGTCCACGAGCGTGAGACCGGCCTTGGTGATCTCCTCGCGCAGATGGGGCGCGCCGGCGGCCAGCACCTTCGAGCCGGCCGGAACGTGATGCGCCACCATGCGGGCCGCCACAACGGACGAGGTGATGACCTGCCACGGCTGAACGTCAAGGCCGAATCCGCGCAGCTGCTCGGCCACCACGGCCTGGAAACGCGAGGAGTTGTTCGTCGTGTACTCCATCGCCATGCCGGCCCGTTCGGCCTCGCGGATGCTGTCGGCGGCATGCTCCACCGGGTTCTTGCCGCGGTAGACCACGCCGTCGAGATCGAGCAGCGCCAGCCGGTAGGCCTCGCTGATCGGCCGGTCGGTCCCCTTGAGGAACTGAGTCATACCTGTACCTGTCCTTGTCGTCTGTGCTGTCTGACTATTCCTGATCCTGATCGGCGTCCTGATCGTCCGACTGCTCGGCGTCGGCCGCCTCTTCGGACTGCTCGGCGTCGGCTTCGGCCGTCTCGCCGGGATCCTCGTCGGCGTTCGCACCGTCCTCGGCCTCCTGCGCGGGCAGGCGGGTCTCGTCGTCGGCGTTGCGGGGATTGTCCTCGTCGGTATCGTGATCCTCGATCTGTTCGGGCGTCACCGCGGACGTGGTCTCGGGCTCGGCCTTGTCGTCGGAATCGCCGTCGGCATCGACATCGTCGTCCTCGTCGGCCTCCTGATCGGAGTCCTCGGCATCCTCATCGGCCGGCTCGTCATCCGGGTAATGGGACGGGTCGGTGTCGATGCCCAGGCCTTCGAGCAGCTCGTCGTCGATGTCCTCGAGATCGTTGTCGACGACGGTGTCATCGTCCTCCTCGTCGACCTCGGCGTACTCGTCCTCCAGACGGTCCAGCAGATCATCGAGCTTCATGGCCTCGTCATGACGACCGGCCTGCTCGAGGAAGTTCTGCTCGGCCTGCACCGCGCGCATGCGGTACTCGCCGGAGATGCCCTTGGAACGGCCCAGCGTGTGCACGAGCTCGATCGCCTTGTCCCACAGGCCCAGATCGCCGTAGGCACCGGCGATCACCAGCAGCATCTCGGCCTTGGACTCGCCGCGCAGGGCGCGCACGTCATCCTGCGAGGCCATCTCGATCGCCTTCTTCGGCTGGCCGACGCCACGCTCGCAGTCGGCGATGAACGGCAGGTAGTCAAGGAAGCCGTTCATGCGGTAGGCGGTACGGAACTCCTTGAGCGCCAGCTTGTAGTTCTGCTGACGGTAGGCCACGAAGGCCAGGGTCTCACGGGCCATGTCGATGCGGGAGGCCTGACGGGCCACCCACTTGGCGTGCGCGAGGGCCAGATCGGGATCGCTCTCCTCCAGCGTGTAGGCGGCCAGCATGTGCAGACCGATGTTCTCGGCATGCTCCTTGCTCAGACCGCGCAGACGCTCCTTCTCGTCCTTGGACAGCATCCGCCATTCCAGACCCTTGGGCATCTTCGGCTCGTTCGGGCGACGGTCCGTGTACGGGTTCTGGGAAGGATACGACACGGTGCCGTCGGAGTTGCGGCGACCGCCCTGATAGAAGCTGTGGGAGCCTTCGCCGTCACGCTGGTAGCGGGGGTTGCCGCCCTGACGGTCGAACGGACGGTCATTGCGCGGGCGGTCGTTACGCGGGCCACGGCGGTCATCACGGCGGTCATCGCGATGGAAGTCACGACGCTCGCCGCGCTCGCCATCCTTATGGAAGTCCTTCCTGAAACCGCCGTCCTTATGGAAGTCACGGTCCTTCTTGAAGCCGCCGTCACGCTTGAAGTCACGACGATCATTGCGATCGCCGTCACGATGGAAGTCACGACGCTCGCCGTCCTTGCGGAAACCGCCGCGATCCTCGCGATCGAAGCGACGGCTACCGTCCTTATGGAAGTCCTTGCGGAAACCGCCGCGCTCGCCGTCGCGATGGAAGTCACGACGATCGCCGCGCTCGCCATCCTTATGGAAGCCTCCCTTGCGGAAGTCACGACGGTCGCCGTCACGATGGAAGTCGCGGTCCTTGCGGAATCCGCCGTCACGCTTGAAGCCGCCGCGCTCGCCGTCACGGTCGAAACGACGACCCTCGCCGCGACGATCGTCACGATCGTCGAACCGGCGGTCGCCGTCCTTGTGGAAGTCCTTGCGGAAACCACCGTCACGCCTGAAGTCACGACGATCGCCGTCACGATGGAACTTGCGGTCGCCGTACGGCTTCCTGCCGTAATCCTTGCGGAAGCCGCCGGAACGGTTCTCGCCGCGCCCCTCTGACTGGCCCTCGCCGCGGTTCGGGCGATCGCCGTTTCCGCGG
This sequence comes from Bifidobacterium simiarum, assembly GCF_002802905.1. Lineage (GTDB taxonomy): Bacteria > Actinomycetota > Actinomycetes > Actinomycetales > Bifidobacteriaceae > Galliscardovia > Galliscardovia simiarum. The sequence goes on along the minus strand of NZ_PEBK01000005.1, from coordinate 114,294 downwards.
TGGAACTCGCCGTCACGGTGGAAGCGACGTCCCTCGCCGTCGCCGCGACGGTCGAATCCGCCACGCCCCTTGCCGTAGCCGCCGCGTCCGCCGCCGAACTTGCCGCCGCGGCCCTTGTTGTAGCCGCCCTTGCCGTAGCCGCCGGAACGACCGGAGCCGGAACGGCCCTCGGAATGGTTGGAACGCTCTTCGCTCATCGTGCCTCCTCAAGCGCCGCGATGTTCTTCTTGCCGCGGCGGATCAGGGCGAAGCGACCATGCAGGAAGTCGCTCGCCGTCAGTGTCTGTTCTTCGTTTTCGATACGGGTGTTGTTCAGGTACAAGCCGCCGGACTTGATCGCGCGACGGGCCTCGGACGCGGACTTCACCAGTCCGGTGGCCGCCGCCAGATCGATCAGACGATCGCCTTGTGCGGCCTGCGGGAACTCGCCGTTCACCTTCAGGCCGTCCAGCGCCGCCTCGAGCGTGGACTCGTCCAGTCCGCCCAGATCGCCGCCGCGGCCGAACAGCGCGCCCGCCGCGTCGATGGCCTGCTGGGTGGCCTGCTCGCCGTGCACGAAGCTCGTGACCTCCCAGGCCAGCGTACGCTGCGCCTCGCGACGGCCCGGATTGGTCTTCGACTCCTCCACCAGACGCTCGATCTCGTCCTTGGGCAGGAAGGTGAACGCCTTGAGCAGGCTCTCCATCTCCGCGTCCGGACGGTTGATCCAGAACTGGTAGAACTTGTACGGGCTGAGCATGGTCGGGTCGAGCCAGACGGCGTTGCCCTCGGACTTGCCGAACTTCTTGCCCTGCGCGTCGGTGATGATCGGGCTGGTGAACACGTTCACGTCCACGCCGCGCACCTTGTGGATCAGGTCGAGACCGGAGGTGAGGTTGCCCCACTGGTCGGATCCGCCCAGCTCCAGCGTGCAGCCGTACTCGTCGTACAGGTGCAGGAAGTCGTTGCCCTGCAGCACCTGGTAGCTGAACTCGGTGAACGAGATGCCCTCCTCGGAGTTCAGACGACGCGCCACGGTGTCCTTGGCCAGCATGGTGCCCATGCGGAAGTTCTTGCCCACGTCACGCAGGAAGTCGATCACGCTCATCTGCGCGGTCCAGTCGTAGTTGCTCACGAACCGCACGGCCGAATCGCCCTCGGTTTCGAGGAAGCGGCCGATCTGGGCCTTGAGACGGTCGGCCCACTGGGCGACGACCTCCTTGGGGTTGAGCGTGCGCTCGCCGCTTTGGCGGGGATCGCCGATCAGACCGGTGGCGCCGCCGACCAGGGCGATCGGGCGATGGCCCGCGGCCTGCAGGTGACGCATGTTGATCAGCTGCACCAGATTGCCGATGTGCAGCGACGCGGCGGTGGGATCGAACCCGCAATAATAGGTGATCGGGTCCCCGTTCAGCGCCTGCGCCAGACGCTCCTTGTCGGTCGACTGGTTGACGAGTCCTCGCCATTCAAGTTCCTCAAGCAGCGAGTCGAAGCCCGCTTCCTTGTAGTTTCTGACCTGAGACATGGGTTCCCTACCACTCCTCAATTGTGTTGAATATCGCTGGTTCCAGCAACACTACAGTTTCTCAGGACATCACGACAGTGCCGGACGACGGCGCCGGCTCCGACGACATCACATGCGGTTTTCGCCGCCCGTTTCGTCCCGTTCGGCAAGATACCGCTCGTAGGCCTGGAACCCGCCGTCGAGGTTGATCGCCTCGTAGCCGCGGTCCGCGAGGATCTCGGCCACCTCCTCGCTCCAGCTGCCCTCCCGGCAGAACACGACCACCGGCCGGTCCTTGGGCACGGTGCGCAGCACATGCGGCAGCGGGTCGAACGGCACGTTGATCGCGCCGGGAATGCCGTGGGCCTCCACCTCGTGCGGCTCGCGCAGGTCGAGCAGCGTCACCGTACCGTAGTCGAGGTTCGCGAACTCCTCCGGCGTCATCCGCCCGATCTCGGGCTCGTCGTCATCGTCGATCAGCATGATTGTGATTCGTCTCCCTTCTTCCCTGTCTTCCCTGTCGGATCTCGCCCTGTCAGATCGCGCAGGCCGGCTGCACGTAGTTGTCCGCGTCGAGCGCGGTGATCGTCGGCCGCTCGCCGCACACCGGGCAGTCGGGCACCCGCTCGGGCAGCGGCACGGTGCGAATCTTCATGGTCAGCATGTCGGCGGTGAGCATCCGGGCGACCAGCGGATCGCCGGCGCCGGTGATGAGCTTGACCACCTCCACGGCCTGCAGACTGCCGATCACGCCCACGGCCGCGCCGAGCACGCCGGCTTCGCGGCAGGTCGGAATCTCGCCGGCGGCCGGCATCTCGCGGAAGATGCATCGATAGCACGGTCCCTCGCCGGGCACGTAGTCCATGACCTGCCCGGCGAACCGCACCACGCCGCCGTGCACGAACGGCTTGCCGGCCAGCACGCAGGCGTCGTTGATCAGGAACTTCGCGGCGAAATTGTCGGTGGCATCCACGATCACGTCATAGTCGGCGATGAGATCGGCGATGTTGCCGGCATCCACCGTGGCGCGGATCGCGTTGACCGTCACGTCGGGGTTCAGCGCGGTCATCCGCCGGGCCGCGGACTCGACCTTCGGCACACCGACCGAATCGTTCGTGTGGATGATCTGCCGCTGCAGATTGCTCAGATCCACCACGTCGTCGTCCACGATGCCGATCGTGCCCACGCCGGCCGCCGCCAGATACAGGCCGACCGGCGAGCCCAGTCCCCCGGCGCCGATGATCAGCACCCGGGCCCTGAGCAGGCGCTTCTGCCCGCGCACGCCGACGTCCTTGAGGATCAGATGACGTGCGTACCGTTCCAACTGTTCGTCCGAAAGTCCCATGACCTTCCCTTGTCGCTTCCTCGTTCCGCTGTGATGTTCCGGCCGCACCGGCTATTCCGGTTATTCCGGCTGTTCCGGTGTCGTGTTCCGGCCCCGTATCCGATCAGTGCAGGTACCCGGTCAGTGCAGGTATCCGGTGGTCGGGCTGGACGGCACGGCCTGTCCCTCGGTGACCTTGCCCAGTCCCGACAGGTACGCCGCACGGCCCGCGGCGATCGCGTCCTTGAACGCCTTGGCCATCAGCGGGATGTTGCCTGCCGAGGCCACGGCCGTGTAGGCCATCACCGCGTCGGCACCCATCTCCATCGCCTCGCACGCCTGGCTCGGACGACCGATGCCCGCGTCGATGATCACCGGCACGTTGGCGTTGGCGATGATGATCTTGATGAAGTCGCGCATGCGCAGACCCATGTTCGAGCCGATCAGCGAGCCCAGCGGCATGACCGCGGCCGCGCCGGCCTCTTCGAGCTGGCGGGCGGCGATCGGATCGGGGAACATGTACGGCATCACCACGAAACCCTCCTTGGCCAGCATCTCGGTGGCGCGGATGGTTTCGGCGTTGTCGGGCAGCAGGTACTTGGTCTCGTGCTCGATCTCCACCTTCACGAAGTCGGTGTGGCATACCTCGCGGGCGAGCCGGGCGATGCGCACCGCCTCCTCGGCGTTGCGGGCGCCCGACGTGTTCGGCAGCAGCGTGATGCCCTCGGGAATGTAGTCGAGCACGCTGTTCTCCGTGGTCTGGGCGCGGCGCAGCGCCATCGTCACGATCTGCGTGCCTGCGTGCTCCACGGTGGCCTTGATGAGGTTGAGATCGTAGCGGCCGGAACCGAGGATGAACCGGGACTCGAACTCGTGGCCGCCGAGGTTCAGCGGCTTGTCGACCACTTCGGGCGTCGGGGCGGCGGTGCCCACGGGATTGACGACGCTCGGCTGCGGGGGCAGCGGGGTGTTGGCGACGGATTCCTCGGTGACGGGATTGGGGATCATGATGGCTCCTTCATTGGGGTTGGATGGACACGGTTTGGATGGAAAACGGCGCGGCGCCTCAGCCGCCCTGAACGAACTGGACGATCTCCATGACGGCCTGATCGTGCAGCATGGTCTCGGCCCGACGCTCGCGGGGGATGATGGCCCCGTCGAGCTCCACGGCCACGCGCTCGGCGCGGTAGCCGTGCGATTCCAGATAGTCGGCGACGCTCACCGGTTCGGCGAGTGCGACCTGTTCCCCGTTCACCTGCATAGATTCCTCCAGATACGAAAAAAGGGCGCACGAAAGCAAGCCGTACCCGTGGTGGTGCGCCCCTTCATGAACCCAATCATGCTGTCTTCGATTATTCGGCCGACCATCCCGCCGTCATCGCCGGGTTCTCGGTCCGCAATCGCTGGGGCTGTAATCGCTAGGACTGCAATCACCTCGCGTGCACACATCCGATACCACGATCCTTACGGCGGCATGATCCGCATCAAGTCAACGGTCGAAGTCGCACGACACCTGCCGCGCGGCCTCCTCTCAGCCGAAAAGGCTCCCGTTCGCTATCGTTGTTCACCCTACCGGGCCATATCGACCTCGACGGCCGATCGGACGGGGCTCAGGCGTGTCAGTCCCGCAGGTTCTACCGGCCGTTCCGCGTGTCGGATCGGTGCGGATCGCCGGATGTCTGCTGCAATCCGGACGTATCCTGCGATTCGGCCGGGACCTCGGTCAGCCGCTTGCGCAGCTGGACGATGATGTCGGTGTATCCGTTGGCACGCAGGTGCGGGAACGAACGGATCATGCGCTTCTGCTGGCCGCTGAGCATGCCGGTCAGGGTTTCGTACAGGCGATCGTACATCCGGTTCGCGGTGGCGATCGGCGTGCCGGACAGTCTTCTCACCTGTTCCACGGCCGTGCCGAGACGCTCCCCCGCCACACTGATCCGGCTGCCGGCCGCGCCCGCCACCGTGTACAGGGTCTCCGCGGCACCGGAGACCGCACCCGATACCGCGCCGGAGACCGCGGTCGGCACGGCGGCGACGGCGGTCTGCCTCAGCTCACCGGCCGTCTGCCGCAATCCGCCCGCGGTCTGCCTGATCTCCCCGGCGAACTCGGCAAGGCGCTCATAGAAGCCGCTGAAGCCGACGACCGTCACCGTCAGATCGATCGCCGTGACGACGATCAGCACCACGGCGGCCAGGTGCAGCCACTGCTGCGGCACCATGTCGGTCACGCGATACACCACCGGCTGCGTGACCTCCACGATCAGCAGGCCCCCGATGCCGAACACGATCGCACCGAGCAGGCAGATGCGGCCGTTGAGGTTGAACCGGAAGTTCGAATAGTCCCACCAGCGGGCGTGGAAGAGCCTCTCCATCGTCCACGACGTCACGTATTCGAGCAGGCAGGCGCCGATCGCACCGGCGAAGAAGATCGTGACTGGGTAGCCGCGCAACGGGGTGAGCAGGACGATGCCCAGCACCGCGCCGGCCCCGTAGATCGGGCACAGCGGGCCGTTGAGGAATCCGCGGTTGACGAACCGGCGCTCCTGCACGGAGACAAGAATCGTCTCGTACACCCAGCCGCAGAAGCTGTAGAGCACGCCCCACAGGAACAGCTTCTCGAGCAGGATGGCGACGGTGGGGAGAGCGATGGCTAAGAGGGTGATGGCGGGCAGGGTCAGGGCTGATGCGGTGATGGCGGATGCGGATGCGATCATTGCGTGGCCTTCATTCGTCGCTGCGGGCGCGGCGGTTTCGGCAGTTCCGGCTTCGGCAGTTCCGGCTTGGAGAACCGGGCCATCGAGAAGGTTTCGCGGGTGGCGCTGATCTTGTCGGCCATGGTGATCAGATAGCCTTCAAGGTATCGCGGCGGGCGCGGGGTCATCGGGAACATGTGGTTGGCGATGCTGTCGCGTTCCACGGCGTTGAGATGGAAGTCCTTCAACGCGTTGGCGAGGGCGGCGTGGCCGTGGGTGAAGCCGTGCAGGCGGTGCGTGCCGTTGTCCCACGCATGCCAGTCGTAGAGAAAGTAGTCGTGCAGCAGGGCCGCGCGGATCAGCGAGCGCAGATCGACGTGATGCCACAGGTGCAGCCGGTCGGCGAAGTACACGGCAAGGCAGGCCACGCGGATCGAATGGGCGTAGGTGGTGACGGCTCCGTGCTGGAAGCAGGTGCGTTCGAACTGCATGTGCTCGTGCGTCAGGATCTCCCTGCCATGATGGTCGACCAATGCTCTGATGTCGTTTCTGGTCAGCAGACGTCCCACGATGCTTGATGCTCCCATCCGTTCACGATGTTGGCGTATTACTCGTCCGATTCTAGATACTGTACGGAGGCGCGGCACTCGTCCGCAGGAATGAAAAACCCGCCCCGGGAACGAGGCTCGTCGGGCAATGATGTGCCGGCGGCGTTCGCGGGGCGGGTTGGTCGGGCGGGTCCGGACCGGATGGTGTCGGGCCGGATGGTGTCGGGCCGGATGGCCGATCCCGGAAATGGATTGCTTACAGCGTTTCGGGGGCCTTGTAGGCGGGGCCGTCGGACGTGGAGGAGGCGAAGAGCTTGAGCTCCTCGACCTCGGCCTTGGCGTCGACGATCTGCTCGCGCACACGGCCGAACGCGGTGCCGCCCTTGCCGTTGCGGGAGTTGACGGAACCGCGGCTGGAGAGCACCTCACGAACCTTGGGGGCCTTGTCGGCGGGCAGGAAGTCGGCGAACACGTCGGCGAAGTCCGCGTCGGTGAGGTCCCACAGCTCCTGGCCGCGGCCTTCGGCGATCTTCACGCAGGCGCCGGAAAGCTCGTGGGCGTGGCGGAACGGCACACCGTTCTTGACGAGCCATTCGGCGATGTCGGTGGCGAGGGCGAAACCGGTGGGGGCCTCGGCCTCGAGACGGTCGGCGTCGAAGTGCATGGTGCGCACCATGCCGGTGAAGGCGGGCAGCAGCACCTCGAGGGTGTCGACCTGGTCGAACACGGCTTCCTTGTCTTCCTGCAGGTCGCGCGCGTAGGCGGTGGGCAGGCCCTTGAGCGTGGCGAGCAGGCCGGTCAGGTCGCCGATGAGACGGCCGGACTTGCCGCGGGCGAGCTCGGCGATGTCGGGGTTCTTCTTCTGCGGCATGATCGAGGAGCCGGTGGAGTAGGCGTCGTCAAGCTTGACGAAGGCGAACTCCTGCGTGTTCCAGATGATGATCTCCTCAGACAGGCGGGAGATGTCGACGCCGGTCATGGCGGCGATGAACGCGAATTCGGCGACGAGATCGCGGGCGGCGGTGCCGTCGATGGAGTTGTCGGTCACCTTGGAGAAGCCGAGCTCGTGGGCCACGGCCTCCGGGTCGAGACCGAGCGTGTTGCCGGCGAGCGCGCCGGAGCCGTAGGGGCTGGCGTTGATGCGCTTGTCCCAGTCGATGAGGCGCTTGATGTCGCGCATCAGCGGCCAAGCGTGGGCCATGAGCTGGTGGGCAAGCAGGACGGGCTGGGCGTGCTGCATGTGGGTGCGGCCGGGCATGACGGTGTGGCCGGCCTTCTCGGACTGGGCGATCAGCGCGTTGACGAGGCCGATGAGCTCGCCGGCGATCACGCGGGCGTGGCGGCGCAGCCACATGCGGATCAGGCAGGCGATCTGGTCGTTGCGGGAACGGCCGGCGCGCAGCTTGCCGCCGAGCTCGTCGCCGGCGATCTCCAGCAGGCCACGTTCCAGGGCGGTGGCCTCGTCCTCGTCGTCCTCGATGGGGGCGAAGGCGCCGGAGTCGACGCGGCGCTGCAGCTCGTCGAGGGCGGCCTCCATGCGGGACAGCTCGTCGTCGGTGAGCAGGCCGGCGCGGCCCAGAGCGCGGGCGTGGGCGCGGGAGCCGGCGATGTCGTCGTCGGCCAGACGCCAGTCGAACTGGGTGGACTTGCTCAGTCGGGCCAGCTCGGGCGACGGACCGGAGGTGAAGCGGCCGCCCCACAGGGCGAGGTGTTCGGTGTTCTCAGCCATGATGAATGCAATGCTCCTTATGACACTCGTATGACACTGACGCAATGACATTGCTGCAGTGGCGCTGACGCAATGACACTGATGACAAGCGCGAAATCGCTGTTGTTCAGCGTATCAGCGCGGTCCAACAATGTGGGGTGGGTGGGGTTGGTGTGGGTTGGAGTTGGTTGAGTATTGTTTGGCGAATGCACGGCGTGCGATAGGTGTGGGTGCATGACGTGCATGACGCCGGTGTCGCATGCGACACGGAACGCTCCGATCGCCGCCATCATCATTCCCTGACAGCAATCCATGACACGTCATACAGAATCGCCATTCGCCATCACTCCCTACCACAAACCAGTATCACGGAACACGGCAATCCTCCACCAACGCCATTCTCTGCCACTAATTGCAGCGCAGAGTCCCGCTCCCATGGATATTCCCCTTCCCTGCCAAACCCCGCCAGCCGCATAACCATCTCCGTTGGAATCCCAACGCTCTCCCCCACAACAAAACCCACATGACCCAGCACGGAATCCCCACTCCACACAATCCCACATTCCATGCCCTGCATCCATAAGCACGCTGACCCTAAAACACCCACCCCTTATGCATATCCTCAAAGAAACTCCAAGAGATCGAGCCCTAAGAGGTCCTTTCTCAAGCAACAGGAAGATAATTGCTCGACACCTCATTCATTTCTCAGATTTCAATCTGTGCCCCTCGCAGGAGGAGCGACCCGGCTCACGCAGCGCAGCTACGTGGACAACCAATTTCAATCCACGCCCCTCGCGGGAGGAGCGACTCCGACCGGATGCGGGCGTTAGTCTGCGTGAAATTTCAATCCACGCCCCTCATGGGAGGGGCGACCACGTCTCCTGTTCTACAGGGTCGGAGAACTCACCATTTCAATCCACGCCCCTCGCGGGAGGGGCGACCTAGCCGTTATCTTGCGTGGAAACTGTTCAGCACGATTTCAATCCACGCCCCTCATGGGAGGGGCGACGGCAAGGTCCGCGGCCTCATGTATGGCCTGACGGTATTTCAATCCACGCCCCTCATGGGAGGGGCGACTAATGGGAATCACCAATCAAGGAGGTCAGGAATGATTTCAATCCACGCCCCTCGCGGGAGGGGCGACCCGGTGGCCTTCATGCGCGTGGTGGTGGTCGGGATATTTCAATCCACGCCCCTCGCGGGAGGGGCGACCTCGGACAGGCGTACATCATCGCCTATGGTGTGTCTGTTCAATAGAAAGTGGGCCGTGTGTGCATGTGGAAAGTTTCCAAATGAGCGGCAGCTTTTAGTCCATATCAGCGTGTGGTGAGAATCGAACACCGGCCCGTCCTGCCGTACTAGTTTCCCGAGTCGGAAGCAAACCTTGTTGGTTTTCTCGGGAAAGGAAAGGAATGACGGTACCGGTGTCCGTACAACAACGTATCAGGGTGCTTGACGCGCATGGCATGTCATGGAGAAGCATCGCGAAAGAGGTGGGCGTGGCCCGCGACACGGTCGCGAAATACGCCGGGAAGGAGGATTGCTCGCCCGAGCCGCCACGGGCGGCCGTGCGGCCGTCGAAGCTCGACCCGTACAGGTCGACGGTCGACGGATGGCTGGAGGCCGACCGGTTCATGCCGCGCAAGCAGCGGCACACCGCCAAACGCGTGTACGACCGGCTCGTTGCCGAGCATGGCTACCAGGGCTCGTATTCGCCGGTGCAGCGGTACGTGAAGCGTTGGCGAGAGGAGCACAGGCCTCCGCAGGACGGGTTCCTGGAATTGCAATGGCGTCCGGGCGAGGCGCAGGTCGATTTCGGCCTGTCGCGGGCCGTGGTCGGCGGGGACCGGGTCGACGTGCATTGCCTGGTGGTCACTTTCCCGTATTCGAACATGCGCTATTGCGTGGCCCTGCCCGGGGAGAACGCGGAATGCGTGTGTCAGGGACTGCGTATGGTGTTCGAGCACATTGGCATGGCCCCGCCGGCGCTGGTGCTCGACAACGCCACCGGCGCCGGCCATAGGGTCGCATGGGACAAGGTCAGCATCGTCAAGGTGTTCGAACTGTTCGTGGCGCATTACCGGCTCGAGGTCAGGTTCTGCAATCCGGAGTCGGGCAACGAGAAGGGCAGCGTGGAGAACGCGGTCGGGTTCCTGCGCCGCAACATCATGGTGCCCCTGCCCGACGCGGAGTCCTACGGCCAGTTGACCCGGTACATGCTGGAGCGGTGCGACGGCATGGCCAGGGCGGCCCATTACCGCAAGGGGGCGCCGGTCGCGGATTTGTTCGCCGGGGAGAAGACGAGCATGCAGCCGCTGCCAGCCAAGCCCTACGACGCGATCCGCTGGGAGACCAGGAAGGCCGACAAGGACGGGCGCGTGCAGGTCGACGGCAAGTACTACCTCGCCGGCCCTTCATGGCGCGGCTGGAATCTCGACGTCGGGCTGCGCGCGTTCGACGTGACGATCCGCACCCAGGACGGGCGCACCTGCGCCAGACTGCCGCGCGTGTACGGGGACGCGCCGGCCACGGTGCGCAACCCCGCCACGCTCCTGCCCGCACTGGGCCGCAAGACCAACGCGTGGCCCGATTCCACCATCCGCGACGACTTTCCCGGCAAACTCCGGCTCGCCATCGACCACATGGACGCCAAGGCGAGACGCAACGCGTTCCGGCTCATCTGCAAGGCCAGCGACCAATCCGGGTTCGAGGCCGCCGTCCAGGCCGGAGAGCACATCATCGAGCAGGGCCACGAGCTCGACGAGGCCAGCCTGACCACCATGGCCCGCCGCATCGCCGCCGGCGAGAGGCCGTACGAGCAGGCCGCGCCCGACCTGACCGGGTACGACGTGTTCATGAAACCCGGCCGGGAACGGGAAGGGAAGGAGGCATAGCCATGGGAGCCCATCGCCCGCCGGTCGTCATGCCCGACACGAAACGCCGCCGCGCGTCCACCGGCGAGAAGATCGAAACGATCATGAGACTGGCCAGACGACTGCCGCTGACCCGTCAGGTCCTCGCCGACCAGCTCGCCCACGCCACCCCCGGCCAGATGGAGTTCATGGAATCGTGGATGAACGCCGAGATCGGATCCCGGGAACGCTCCAAACGCTCCCGGCTCCTCAAACAGGCCGGGTTCCCGGCCGATAAGGAACTCGACGGGTACGACTGGACCCCGGTCCGCTTCCCCGTCGACTACGGCAGGCAGCGGCTCGAGACCCTCGACTTCATCGCCGGCCACGACGACCTCGTCCTGTTCGGGCCTCCCGGCACCGGCAAGACCCACCTCGCCATCGCGCTCGGCAGGAACGCGTGCCGCAGGGGCACGCCCGTACGATACTTCACGGCCGCGAGCCTGGTCATGCGACTCCTCAGGGCCCAAACGGACAACCGGCTCGACAAGGAGCTCGCGCTGATCGGCCGGATGCCGCTGATGATCATCGACGAACTCGGCTACGTGCCCATCGACGAGGAAGGCAGTCGTCTCCTGTTCCAGGTCGTCACCAACGCGTACGAGACCCAGAGCATCATCTACACCACCAACATCGAGTTCAGTGGATGGGGCAGGATCTTCGGCGACCCCAACATGGCCGCCGCGATCATCGACCGCACCGTCCACCACGGACGGATGATCCGCTTCGAGGGCGAATCCTGGCGCAAGACCCACGCCCTCATGCAATAACCAAACACAACCAACGACAGGACCGGCCAACGCCCAAACGGCCTAAAACCAGCCGTTCAAACGGACCAAAAGAAACGCCGAAACGGCCTACCTCAACTTGACAAAACACAGCCTATGGCAACAAATTTCAAGCCACGCCCCTCGCGGGAGGGGCGACTGGCGTATCACGTCCTGAACATTTGTACAACGTGATTTCAATCCACGCCCCTCGCGGGAGGGGCGACCTGGATCCCGAGACCGCGTCGGACGACGAGTGATTTCAATCCACGCCCCTCGTGGGAGGGGCGACCCCCTCCACGCTCAAGGACCACTTCGTGAGCCTATTTCAATCCACGCCCCTCGTGGGAGGGGCGACGGTGACGCCCCATGCGGCGTACCCGTACACGCTATTTCAATCCACGCCCCTCGTGGGAGGGGCGACCTGGCCGTATGCATGGTCTTGCAGAGTCTGGTCATTTCAATCCACGCCCCTCGTGGGAGGGGCGACATATCCTCCTTAGCAGTATTACTGCCAAGCGAGAATTTCAATCCACGCCCCTCGTGGGAGGGGCGACTCATATGCCCTCCCTGCTCTGCGGAATGCTCCAATTTCAATCCACGCCCCTCGTGGGAGGGGCGACACGCGACGGGACACGCCACGGTCGATCAGCGAATTATTTCAATCCACGCCCCTCGTGGGAGGGGCGACCGGGTACATTAGCGAGCTTAACGAGTTCGGTGAATTTCAATCCACGCCCCTCGTGGGAGGGGCGACGGTCCAGCACGTCCTCGTCGTCGTACATGTCGAAATTTCAATCCACGCCCCTCGTGGGAGGGGCGACCTGCGGCAGACCACCGGCTGGCTGACCGACGACCCATTTCAATCCACGCCCCTCGTGGGAGGGGCGACGCAGGCGAACACGCTCATGGCCTTGAACTACACGGATTTCAATCCACGCCCCTCGTGGGAGGGGCGACATGATGATGGGCTTGTCGCTCATGGATGGCTCCTGATTTCAATCCACGCCCCTCGTGGGAGGGGCGACCATGTAATCATCAGCTACCAAGGAGGTCAGGAATGATTTCAATCCACGCCCCTCGTGGGAGGGGCGACGCGAGCCACGCGGCGATCGAATCCTTGCCGCAGATTTCAATCCACGCCCCTCGTGGGAGGGGCGACCAATGTGCTCGACGACCTCAACCACGGCACCAAATTTCAATCCACGCCCCTCGTGGGAGGGGCGACGAGCCCCGCGACCCGACACCGATCGACTGCGTGATTTCAATCCACGCCCCTCGTGGGAGGGGCGACGTTTGATCGATCACTATGTTGCCGTTCATGACGGTATTTCAATCCACGCCCCTCGTGGGAGGGGCGACCAAGACCGCCACCATTCCAGCAACCACATGGAAATTTCAATCCACGCCCCTCGTGGGAGGGGCGACCGGGGATCGAATTGCGTGAGGAACAGATCGAGGCATTTCAATCCACGCCCCTCGTGGGAGGGGCGACCGAACGGCGTGATCGAGGGCCTGCACGACGACGTATTTCAATCCACGCCCCTCGTGGGAGGGGCGACCCCTTGGTGGCCCCTACGAGCACATCGGGTTCGGATTTCAATCCACGCCCCTCGTGGGAGGGGCGACGCGCAATGCATCTGATCGACGACGAGGAACCAATGATTTCAATCCACGCCCCTCGTGGGAGGGGCGACAGGGCAAGCGCCAAGAAGGCCGGCGCACGACTGATTTCAATCCACGCCCCTCGTGGGAGGGGCGACCCGGCAGAAGCTCGACAAGCGCAACCGCAGGCAGTGATTTCAATCCACGCCCCTCGTGGGAGGGGCGACAGGCGTAGCCGGACGCCTTGCCCAGCTTCTCCTTATTTCAATCCACGCCCCTCGTGGGAGGGGCGACCCGATTCCCAGATGGTCACGCTTTCGGGGTCGATATTTCAATCCACGCCCCTCGTGGGAGGGGCGACAGGCGACGACCTCATCACCACCTCCACAGATACATTTCAATCCACGCCCCTCGTGGGAGGGGCGACGCGAACAAGCAGTGGTCGGACGCCGCCGAGAAATTTCAATCCACGCCCCTCGTGGGAGGGGCGACACAACCGGGCGACGTGATCACCCCCGGCCACGAGCATTTCAATCCACGCCCCTCGTGGGAGGGGCGACTGCCGCCTGCTGGACGCCCCGAGGACGGCCCTGACATTTCAATCCACGCCCCTCGTGGGAGGGGCGACCGCACCGGGGTGAGCCGGTCGGGGCTGTTCTCACAATTTCAATCCACGCCCCTCGTGGGAGGGGCGACCGACCAGCGTCCTCAACTGGCTGCCCTTGAAATATTTCAATCCACGCCCCTCGTGGGAGGGGCGACTTACCAACGATCAAAGGAGTCGATCATGGCAACCATTTCAATCCACGCCCCTCGTGGGAGGGGCGACGCGGGTCGGGGCAGTAGATCACGAGGCTGAACGAATTTCAATCCACGCCCCTCGTGGGAGGGGCGACGTGCTGCCCAGATACTGCCGATCGTATCCGGGCAAATTTCAATCCACGCCCCTCGTGGGAGGGGCGACTGCCTCGGCCGCCCAAGGGGCCGGAGAATTCGGCATTTCAATCCACGCCCCTCGTGGGAGGGGCGACCTGCTGCACGCCACCGGCCTCAGCTACATCAAATTTCAATCCACGCCCCTCGTGGGAGGGGCGACGCGCGTGAACTGCGCCGTGAGATCGTTGAGCAGATTTCAATCCACGCCCCTCGTGGGAGGGGCGACTATGGCTTACGCCATGCCCTGATTGGGTGTTCCAATATTTCAATCCACGCCCCTCGTGGGAGGGGCGACGGTCCGAGGCCTCGGAGACGGCCGGGCACGTTGAATTTCAATCCACGCCCCTCGTGGGAGGGGCGACCGACCGGCTCCACCACATGATCAATCGGCATGAAATTTCAATCCACGCCCCTCGTGGGAGGGGCGACCCTTCGCCTTCTCGGGTTCGGCTTCCACGCGCCGATTTCAATCCACGCCCCTCGTGGGAGGGGCGACCCGACCAGACCGTCTATGATCTGTCGGACATTCAATTTCAATCCACGCCCCTCGTGGGAGGGGCGACCGTTGATTCGTGCGGTTTCCTGGTGGCCGTCGGCATTTCAATCCACGCCCCTCGTGGGAGGGGCGACTGGCGTCGCGCTGGGAGGCGATGAGATCGTACAGATTTCAATCCACGCCCCTCGTGGGAGGGGCGACCACGTCGCCGCGGGTGACGATGCGACCGGCGACCTTATTTCAATCCACGCCCCTCGTGGGAGGGGCGACGACCTCATGATCGACCGTCAGGAAGTGATTTGCAGATTTCAATCCACGCCCCTCGTGGGAGGGGCGACCTCCGACGGCAGCGACGAGGCGCAGCGCTTCCAATTTCAATCCACGCCCCTCGTGGGAGGGGCGACCGGATCTCATCCCAGATGGGCGCCGGATTCGTCGATTTCAATCCACGCCCCTCGTGGGAGGGGCGACCGTCCAATCGGATGTCGTCGTCGCCCTGCGGGCTATTTCAATCCACGCCCCTCGTGGGAGGGGCGACCCGCACCACCGACATCCACGTGACACTCACATGATTTCAATCCACGCCCCTCGTGGGAGGGGCGACTAGGATTCGTCGCGTTCGGTTCCCGCTCGTAGCCTATTTCAATCCACGCCCCTCGTGGGAGGGGCGACACACGAGGGCCGCGTCGGCGGGCAGGTATTGGATATTTCAATCCACGCCCCTCGTGGGAGGGGCGACGAGGTTGGTCATCATGGTGACGTCCATGTCGGTATTTCAATCCACGCCCCTCGTGGGAGGGGCGACTGCGTATCTCGGCATCCCGAAGAGCTACACCACATTTCAATCCACGCCCCTCGTGGGAGGGGCGACGCCCTAACACTCCTCTCCACCTTCCTCGCCGGATGATTTCAATCCACGCCCCTCGTGGGAGGGGCGACCGCCGTGCGAAACGGCACCCAACCTACCCAAGGAATTTCAATCCACGCCCCTCGTGGGAGGGGCGACGCTGGGCGGCCAGAACTGGAGTCCGGAGACACGATTTCAATCCACGCCCCTCGTGGGAGGGGCGACCTGATGACCTGCGCCTTGAGCCATGCGGTGAGTGTATTTCAATCCACGCCCCTCGTGGGAGGGGCGACGCTCATACGGGGTCGAGTACCGGTTGAGGCCGAATTTCAATCCACGCCCCTCGTGGGAGGGGCGACGTTGACGCGAACACCTAGTGGACCGTGCGGGAGTCATTTCAATCCACGCCCCTCGTGGGAGGGGCGACTGTGCTGGCGGAGCCATGCGAGGGCGTTCGGGGTATTTCAATCCACGCCCCTCGTGGGAGGGGCGACCAGGGCCAGCAGCAGCGCATGGCCGCCGCGTTCGAATTTCAATCCACGCCCCTCGTGGGAGGGGCGACGGAATGGCATTGACGATTAGGGGTGGCACCGCCAATTTCAATCCACGCCCCTCGTGGGAGGGGCGACGCACGGACGGGGTACGTCGTGGTGACATCCTGTGATTTCAATCCACGCCCCTCGTGGGAGGGGCGACTCGACCAGACCGAGGACATGCTTCAGGACGTATGCGTATTTCAATCCACGCCCCTCGTGGGAGGGGCGACGCTCGAACTGCCCGGTTGCACACATATTGGAGAGATTTCAATCCACGCCCCTCGTGGGAGGGGCGACAACACGTCGTCATCCCCTGCACCTCCGAGGAAATATTTCAATCCACGCCCCTCGTGGGAGGGGCGACACCAGCTCGAAACCCGCATCGAAACCCCAGCCCAAATTTCAATCCACGCCCCTCGTGGGAGGGGCGACGGGAGCGGGAGCCTGCTGCCCCGTGGGCTGGCTATTTCAATCCACGCCCCTCGTGGGAGGGGCGACTGCCGGGCACGGTGATAAATCGCAGTGATCATTTATTTCAATCCACGCCCCTCGTGGGAGGGGCGACGGTCGGATCAATCGTGGTGGGTTCAAGGCGTTGCCATTTCAATCCACGCCCCTCGTGGGAGGGGCGACCAACAAAATGGCCTCCCTCCCGCAATAACGTGGATTTCAATCCACGCCCCTCGTGGGAGGGGCGACATCATTCGCCGGCTTTCGGGCGGAGCGCGTATTCATTTCAATCCACGCCCCTCGTGGGAGGGGCGACAGCACGCACATGACGAACATGCACGTGCCGATCGTATTTCAATCCACGCCCCTCGTGGGAGGGGCGACTTGCGGCGCGGAGAGATAGCGCGCCTGCACACGATTTCAATCCACGCCCCTCGTGGGAGGGGCGACGTCCTCCCTTAGTTCAAGGCTTCGGTGAGGCGGGTATTTCAATCCACGCCCCTCGTGGGAGGGGCGACATGTATGCGGCGGCGGGCAGGACCAGCGGCACGGTATTTCAATCCACGCCCCTCGTGGGAGGGGCGACGTCGCGGTCCAGCAGGGGCGTGTAGCGGTTGTGGGTATTTCAATCCACGCCCCTCGTGGGAGGGGCGACTCGGTCATCCGCATCGGCCCCGAAACCAACATATTTCAATCCACGCCCCTCGTGGGAGGGGGCGACTCGGCCTCCTTGGCGGCCGCTCGGAGTCGAACGTATTTCAATCCACGCCCCTCGTGGGAGGGGGCGACTGCACGAGACGGCGGTGAATGCGCGGACGGCCAAATTTCAATCCACGCCCCTCGTGGGAGGGGGCGACTTGGCCGTCGTCTTCGGCACGTCCAGCAGGCGGCAATTTCAATCCACGCCCCTCGTGGGAGGGGGCGACCGACTGGCCGCGGAATGCGGTCTCAGACGAGGCATTTCAATCCACGCCCCTCGTGGGAGGGGGCGACCGCTGACGGTGCCGCCGGTGTTGACCTGTCCCTTATTTCAATCCACGCCCCTCGTGGGAGGGGGCGACCCGCGGCGGCGCTGATGGAGTCCCTGATGGACGAATTTCAATCCACGCCCCTCGTGGGAGGGGGCGACGGAGAGTGTGCATCTGATGGTCGCGCAGTATGCATTTCAATCCACGCCCCTCGTGGGAGGGGGCGACTTCGGGTTCACCTTGTTCCTTCTCTCCTTGCTAATTTCAATCCACGCCCCTCGTGGGAGGGGGCGACCTGCCAGATCTGGCGGCCGGCTTGGGTCTTGGTATTTCAATCCACGCCCCTCGTGGGAGGGGGCGACCACGACGGGCGTGCGCCGCGGCGACATCCTCTGATTTCAATCCACGCCCCTCGTGGGAGGGGGCGACCGCGGAAATGGTCAGCCCTTTCCAGCATGTGAAAGGGACTTCCATTACCGATGCTGATTATAGCGGATAGGCAGTCGCATATTCACGAAAAGCTACGTCGCTGCTCAGCAATTGCCATATAATCGTCCACTTTGTAATTATCAACCATCAAGAAGAATCGAAAGTGTCTCCTAAAAATTCAATCACGACGGTGCGAAAGATCCCAGATTTCATGAGAGCTTGTTTATCGCACTCGTAGAAGGCCTTGAATGTCGACAATCAAAGCATCATCACATCGTCAACTGGAATGTGTCTTTTTACACCATGATGTTCAATCTTCGAAGAATACCGCGATCCAAGATTGTAGTAGCGCAGACTGTCACATGTCTCATCCATAATCGCCGACAAATCATGCTTCAGCAATAGATAATCGGACGGCGTAACTAAGCATTCGAAAACACTGTTCTGCACACGCTGGCCGTACTTCATGCAGATTTTAGCGACATTCCGCAATCGTCGTTTGCCTGCTGATGTTTCCGTGTTGACATCGTAAGTTACAACAACCATCATCATTCATCTCGTTTCTGCCAGGCTATTGTTTTCCTATGCACATTTTCTACGATTGCATCACTTCCACATAAATGGTGGATATGCATCTAAATCTCCGCGAATGGCACGGCTCAACAACAGCGCCTGCGCATGAGGAACCAACCCCCACTGTAGCTTTTCCTTAAAAAATGGATGAGTAATCGTCTCTTGCTTGCGTTTCTGCCATGCGGCAAGCACGGTTTTACGACCCTCATCGGAAAGGAAGACTCCGCCATTCTCACGAATCTCAAACTGGGATGGTTTAATCTTCCCGGTATTGACCAAAGTCAGTGCGAACCGGTCGGCAATGGCCGGACGGAATTCCTCGACAAGATCCAATGCTAGAGAGGCCCTTCCCGGCCTATCAGTATGCAGAAACCCCACATAGGGATCGAGCCCCACTCCTTGCAAGGCAGCGACACAATCACTAGTCAACAATGCATATATGAACGACAGCAATGCGTTCATCCGATCCAACGGTGGTCGACGGCTCCGCTCCTGGAAGAAGAAATCGTCTTTGTTCCGCAGAATCAGATCATCAAACGTAAAGAAATAGTCCTTAGCGGCCAGTCCTTCCACGCCACGCAGTCCATCTACAGATGAGCACTTACAAGCATTCAACAGGGCTTGCCGTAGTTTTTCACTTTGCTCCGAGATACGTTCACTGTTAACTCGCAGCGTGTGGTCACGTTTGGTTCGCTCAAGAACCCAACGGCAGTTGTATATTTTCCCGACGATAAATGATTGCGCAAAGGGCAACGCCTCGCTCTCATCATCGGCGAAACGGAACTGTTCACGTCGAAGAAGAACATTGCGATTCTTCTCACCAAGTACGGAACAGTAGTATCGTCCTCTTGGGGAGAAGAACGAAAGACCTAAACCAAATTCAGCGCATTTTCCCATCAATGCCGGAGAAGCACCTTTATAGGAGAAATCCATAATGCTCTCCAAAGATCGAAGCGGAATCTTCCCGAGAACGGAATCCCCCTGCTGCACGACAACGTTGTCATTTTCCAACGATAAGTAAGCGTCCTCACTAGTGACGTAAAGCGTATTGAGCAACTGCCTCATCCCCGAGGATCTCCTTCTCCGATTTCCGCGTGTACCGTTTCTTCAATGAATTTCCTAGCGGATAGCGTTTTGTTCAGTTCTGGCAGACAGATATCACGTAATGAACACGAACGACATGACTTTGACGGTTTGACTTTTGGAGTATATCCGCGTTTGAGCAAATCGTGCATCTCACGTGTCATTGCGGCGACTTGCCCCTTCAACTGAGAGTCGAAGGAAACCCGCTCTCTCCGCTTGATCTGTTGATAGAATAACGCGCCTTCAGAAATAGGGCATGCCAGCATCTCTTCCAAGCACATGGCCTCAGCACACAACTGGAGTCGATCCGCATCCAGTCGTTTAGGTTTGCCGTGCTTGTATTCCACAGGATACGGCAACCAGCTACCAGTCCGTCCCTGTAGGGGTACACCATTGATATCTTGACGGAATTCAACAACATCGCATGCACCGGTAATACCTAGGCGACGAGAAAATACCCGTAGATCACGCATGATGAGTAAATCACCGCGCGTCTCTGACTGAGCATAATCATGCGCGCGATCATGTTCCAGGGAACCTGCAGTCGTAAGGTAATTGTCCTGCCACTGCTGCTCAATGTGAATCAGCGCCCACTGTCGCCTGCAAAACGAAAAATGCTGAATCCCTGAAAGAGCCAACCAATCGTCCTCAGGATAATCCGCTGGCATGGGCACCCCCTTGCTTATAGAAACAATGTACATACGCCGGAGTCGAGAAAACAAAGCAAAAATCTCCCGGCTCCGGCATCAATGGCATTACACTCCGTGATCGACCAGTTCGTCCACTGTTATCGAGGACGGAATTGTTTCCTTGTTCACTTTGATGTCATAGTCGCTGAAGCGGCGTGCGACATCCACGTCATCACGTTTATGCACATCGATGGCGTCGAACAGCTTCCACGATGGAGCATCGCCGAGTGCACTGCTGTGCTTGAACACGTACAACTTGCGAACGGCCATGTTTCCGCGAGCGGCAGAACGGTCGAATTCGAACATGTTCAGAATTGCCTGCCACAGCATATCAAGGTCCTCATTGCAAAAACCTGTGATGTTCTGGGCAAGTTTGGCTGATACATAACCATTCATACGATACAGACCATACGGGATGATGAACTTGTTGCCCATCGTGTTGTTCTTCTCTGCGGCGTCGGCCTCCGTCGTTACAGCGATACGAGTGATGGAAATCTCCTGCACATCGACGGGGTCGATGGAGCGGGCAAAGCCCAACTGGACCGGCCCGCGCACCTGTCCACTCGCCAGATTGCCTTTGACAAAGGTAGTCATCACGGCACCAAACGTTCTGATATCAAAGAAATTAGCGCACATGTAGTCTCGCAATCGACGGTCCAGCTTAGGATCATTCTTCTTCAGCGCCTTGATCTCCTTGGCAAGGTCCTTGTTCTCAAGCGGGGCCTTAATACCTTCGGCCTCTAGCGCCTCAGCATCCAGCCGATTGAGGGTCTTTCTGTTTTGGATGTAAATACGCCAAGGGAATTCACCATCCATAGCCAACTGCACGTAGTCACGAATCTTACGTTTGATGCAGACATCTGTTACCAACCCGTTTCCGGTTTCAATATCGACACGCGGCATATTGCCAGAGTCTGGATCCCCATTAGGGTTACCATTCTCCACGTCGAAAAGAATGGTGAAATCATAACGGTTTTCGATGGGGGTATGCTCAGTCATGGTCTGCTCCTTGTCCGTTATTGTCTATGTTCTTGTCTACGTTCTTGTTTTTCTTGATGAATCGTCGTTGGTTCTCGAAGTAGTATCCAAGCTGAAAGGCCCCTTGCTCCTCAAGGGTCAATCGGACCGGATAACGATCCCCTATCTTTTCGGCAAGTTCATCACGAAGCATGGCGAGATTCTTCTTCTGGCCTTCGTATTCCCAAGATTTTCTCATAT
Source organism: Bifidobacterium simiarum (assembly GCF_002802905.1). Taxonomy (GTDB): domain Bacteria; phylum Actinomycetota; class Actinomycetes; order Actinomycetales; family Bifidobacteriaceae; genus Galliscardovia; species Galliscardovia simiarum. The sequence continues at coordinate 93,029 of NZ_PEBK01000005.1, read as the reverse complement.
GAGGCACTTCCAGCCTTCCCAGAATCGGGAATATACGAGCTGGAGTCGCTGCCGCCGCAGTGAAATACCTGTCTTTGATTGTTGTTTTGATACTAGGTATGGCCGCTAACTGAATTTGTTCATATACGGAGAACAAACGCCCAAGTACATATGGCAGGTAGTCGCTCTCTGTGTTGATATTCATTTGCAGCACCTCCTTGAATTTCTCATTGGTTGTTTTGCGTAGGTAATATGCTTTGATAATCGCAGCCTTATCAGGGGAAATGTCACGTTCAGCATTGATTCGACGCTCCACGGCATTGATCAGAGTCACCGGATATGCAGTGCCGTTCAGTATCGCCTTCATAACCGCTCCGGCTAGTTCTGTCGATACTTTCACGTTCTTGTTCTGCTGTCTGATAGTTTGATTAAGCAAACGCCATGTCGGCAGAAAAATCGTCATGTCGCGATCAGGCCGCAGAATCTCGGTATCACGATAATGCTGTTCAATATTGCGGGCGAATTCACCGAACGAATTGGTCAAATAAAAACGAACCGATAGTCGTGCAGCATTAGGAGTCAATGCAAGCACATGGAACTCCTCATCAGGCCGAAGATGAATACCTCCATAGTCGTAGGGATGGCCTTGTGCCAGAGAGCTCATTGCCGCTTTGATCGTTGACTCATTCAATCCATTGGATTTGTGGCCTTGCAAATGGCCGAACAAGTCAGGATATGCGGTCTCGCCGCAACGTGCCCACGATACGATCGTATCGTCACCGAGACGTTGGACTCGATCCTGATCCCTGAGCAATGCATTCAGCGCTGTTGTGTATTCATAGGCTTCTCGCTTGCTCATCGGTGCGTTTTCGTTTTGCTCGGCGCCACGCGAGCAAAACGCTGGGGCATTGAATGATATCAATGAGGCTCCAGATGACTGAGCCCCAACAACCCCCTTGATTTTGGGATGGGTTTTTTCCGGAATGATTTTTTTCCCGGAAACCAGACTGGTTATCGTCTCCGAATCGTTCTGATCTTCGCGATTGTAATAGGAATCCCAGGCTTCCTTCACGCTAACAACATCTCCGACAAATTCTGTATGCAAACCATCGGAGTATTGCAAGACGAAGTTCATCGACAGAGCGGTTTCCCAGACCATGTCTCCCATCAGACGACGCGCGGTCTCCCATTGAGCTTCACGTTCGAAGAACTTGCATACCGCAACTGCCGCTGGCTCCTTGACTCCTTTCAGTATGAGATGATGCAGTTCCCCACAGGCTTTGAATGACCGCGCTGCACGCTCCGGCTTACCTTTAGCGTCATAGCCGAGCATGTAAGCAACGGTGTCGCAGAGGAAATTGGATGCAATGCCCGAGGATCGGGTAACACGGGCAGGAACCGAAATGATATTTCTTGGTTTCTTCCCACTGAAATCCCCCAATGGATGTACCGCAATCAATGTTCCATCGTCATTAATGGCCAAACCATACGGCGCATTGATATTGTCATATCCGTAGACCGGCGCCTGATTCTTGGATACCAAAACGTCATATTCATGGCACAAATCGTCGATAATCATGATCGGACCTCCACTGATTCAAGATCCAGCACACCGTTATCCAGCGCAGCCCGAAAGAACAACGGATTGGGATGGGCGGAATCATGGTAGTCGAAGTCGTAAAACATGTAGCCCAATTCACGATGCCCCTGCTCAAAACCGATGGGATCATCGTCGCCTTCCCACAAACGGAAATTCGCGGGAAATTCGCGAGTCCCGAAGTAGGGATGATGGAAGCACTGTCCTTTGGACGCACGCCGCACGAAGATATTTTGGAACTTCGCCGCGGAATCGGTCAGCGACATTTTGTTCCGCAATAGTTCAAAATGCGCATCAATCACATATCTGACGTCACGCAATACCATGGATGATCGTTGCTGGATGGATTCTGAAGCGTAAATCGCACCGCCGTCACCGTTGCCTTCCGCCATCGAACGAATCTTGCTCGCGACAACGACGCTGTCAACCTCGTTACGACGTATATTGTCGAATCTGATGGGATTAAGCACATGAATGCGATCAACCCGCCAGTACAGACCAGGATGCCAAAAGATGGCGTCCAATATTCCACGTGCCGCCGATGGCGTCATGACATCATAGGTGACACGTTCGGTTTTGAACTCCGGTCGGGTAAAGAGAGCACGTTCTCCCCAAACTTCCAAACGTATTGGCATTGCCCCTCCTTTCATTGAGAGAGCAGTTGATTAGAACCTTTTTTGGTTCTTGGTTTCTGAGTATACAACACTGATTGATAAAAACAAACATGAACCTAAGAATAGCCATAAAGAAGAAGGGCCCGCGATATTATATTTGCAGCATCTCAACGAGACAGGCTTCCTGCATATGCAGCGATTCTCATTAGAGATGACGGACGCCTCTTGAAGGCGTGGATTGAAATATGTTGGTTTTCATCCACATATCATTTTCGTGTGTCCAGCCAAGTACAGACTGGACACACGAAATACACACTTACATAAAGATGCCATCTGCAGATACGTCATCCAGTTTCAGCCCCAGCCGTGACGAATACAGGCTCATATCCCTCAGAATGAAACAGTCCTCTTCGACATTTTTCCCATATCCGACCGGTAAGACGGCTCCGGCCGACCGAAGTTGCTCAAGATGCCGCGGCCATACTTCAACTGCATATTTACCCAACTTCCGGAAGAGCGTCCGATCGATATCGCCTCGCTCCAGACGATCGCATAATCGCGCCCCCTCGTCGGAAACCTCATCAACCAAGGGAATATATACGGGCACGGTCGGAGTGTCGATGAGCTTGAACTGCCGGGCGATACGCTCAAACGGCATGGGAGTACTCGCATCCCAGCCATGAAGCGGCAGAATCCCCCGCTTGTCCAATGCATCATTTCCGCTGGCCCTGCCGCCGATTTCACCGTCACGCATCTCTAGCAAATCCCTGAAATATTCACGAATCGCATCATTCGAAGCCAGATTCGAATATCGCTCCGCAATATCTCGGAACGCCGATATATTCTGCGTGAGAAATGGCGCGCAGCCGCCTTCCGTGGAAAACACGTACACCATGCTTACCTCCGCCGCGCTCCCGCCCTCACGGTTGCACCGTCCCGCCGTCTGAATGACAGAATCAAGTCCGACCTCCTCCCGGTATGCGACGGGAAAATCGACATCCACTCCGGCCTCGATCAGGGATGTGGATATCACACGACATGGTTCATCGGCTGCAAGACGCTTGCGAATCTCAGAAAACAGACGCTTACGGTCGGCTGCGCATTGCAACGTCGTCAAACAGTAGACACCCTCATTCTCTGATTCAGCGATCCGATCATAGAGATACTGGGCCTTCTTGCGCGTGTTCACGACGCATAGCGCCTGCTTGTGTTGCTTCAGTCGGTCAGCAAGCGCATCCAACTCCATGTCACCGATTCGTTCAATCGTCACACGACGGAACACATCATACTCCGCTTCGGAAAAAGGCGAGAGTTCTGGAATTCTTGGAGAAACTCCGGGAATCTGATCGAACAGTGGTTTAAGCTCCGGTTGAGTGGCAGTACACAGTACTGCAGTAACACCGTAATGCTTTACAAGTTCCGCGATAGCCCTGACACAGGGACGTAGATACGGTACCGGCAACGTCTGTGCCTCGTCGAACACTATGACCGAATTCGCAATGTTGTGGAGTTTACGACAACGGGATGTTTTATTCGAATACAGGCTTTCGAAAAACTGTACGGCTGTAGTGACTACAATCGGCGCATTCCAGTTTTCCGCAGCAAGTGAGCGCCTTAGGTCGATACCGCTCATGTCGGATTCGTCCTTAAGCTGATATGGCGCCTCGGCGTAGTGTGGCAGAACGACATCTGATCCGAAGATTTTCTCGAACTGTTCGACGGTCTGATCGATGATTGAAGTATAAGGAATCACGTAGATGACACGGCGGAGTCCCTGAGAGCGCGCATGCTCTACCGCGAATGTAATCGACGATATGGTTTTCCCACTTCCGGTTGGCGCCGTAAGCGTGTACAGTCCTGTCCCATATGATTCGTCTCGCCCATGTTCAAGACATCGAGTCAACAGTTCGCATCTCTTGATGTCTAACGAGGTCTTGTCAGGTTTGTCGAGATAATGCTGAACCGCACGTTCCACCATGCCGGTCAGTCGTTCAATCTCAACATGGTTATTGGCTTCACGCTCTACAAATGATGCGGATGCCGCTTCGAGCAATGATTCCCATGAGGGTGCTTGTCCCTCGGACATCATCGTAGGGCCCAACTGGGCCTTCACATGTTCCAGCAATTCGTGCTCAGCACGTTCCACGCGGTTCAATGTGAAGAACTCTGCATCGAGTCGGTCACCGTCCACCAATGATGAGAACAGCATACGCGTCAACATCATGTTTGAATAGAAAGACCGTTCTATCACTGCCTCATCATGCACCGAATCCGAATCATGTACTGCATTCTTCCGGAATGCCTGTCGAGGGACATGCAACTGCGTTCCCCATGCCCCAGCTAATTCAAGAGGGTTGCAATCATTCGCCGCTATCGCCTTGGCCATGCGACCATTGAAGGTCGCTCCATCCAACTCGCCGGGACTGCCCACATCAGCCAATCCGGCATGATGCCCAGCCACCGCCAGTGCTGCCTCGGGACGCCCATTTTGTACCAGCAGAAGAGCTCCTGCAGTGGAATGATCAACCCGTCCCGAGTGCTTGGGATCAAGAATCCTTCTCTGGAACGCATCAGAATATTTACCAATATCATGGAACAGCCCCGCCAGCAAACCATCATCCAGATGTCCGAAGTCCCGCGCGAAGGCCCCTGACAGACAGCCAGCCATGGACAAATGTTCCGCGCAAGTTTCATAGCCATGATCACTTGTCCGCGCATAGAACGTTTGCCCTCGTAAACTCTGTCCGTCATAATCTTCCATTTGATGATCCTCGACCGTGTCGACTTCCCTAGTTCAATTCGCATGATGGGTGCGTTCAAAAGAGACGCACGCCGTTTGCCCCGCACTCGCGGGGATGATCCTCACCAGCTGGGCACACCTCGCCACACTGTCATGCAGTCCAGTCTTGCTAGGATCGGCTAGCCTAACGTCTCCGATATTATGATGATCCTTACCGGTCAGCTTCACACCGACATAGCTGAGACCATCGCCGATAAGCACGATAACAACAGGCCTTTTCTTATGTCCGTCATTATCCTCATACTCAACATCGATCCTGACCACGTCGAAACTTCTCAGTCTATCCGGCACGTTTGGTTATCCGGCACGTTTGGCGTCCAGTTCAATCTACCCACTCCTTAGGCAGAACGAGAGCGCCATCTTTGGAGCGGTTTGGATGATAGACGAAACTATCTGGTATGTCCAGAATGGGCCCGTCGTTGTCGTAGCCAACGACGCGAACTCTCTCCGTCTCACGACGTACAGCGGACCAGTCACGAAGGTGTACGCTTGCTATGCGCTTGGCGCGACGTTCCTTTACAAGCGTTGTCATACCATATCACCTCACTTTCACTAGTGGTTTCAAGCATACCCGCAACAGGTATGCCAAAGTAAAGAGAATTCAGGGGCTAGTGAAGCAATTCATGTGGGTCGCAATCCAGCGTGTCCGCTAGTTTCAATGCCGTTACCAACCATAATTGTTCGGCTGGTTTTTTACCCGTCTCGATATCGCTGATATTCGGTCTGGGTATGCCACTTAACTCGGCTAGCATGGCCTGAGTGATGCCACGACGCTTGCGTATCTCTCTTAGTCCCATATGACTCACCTCGCTATACTGTGGTGAGCACGATTGTATCCGAAATGTCTATGATCGACTACATACGGGCATGAAAAATATCAAACTCAATGACTCTAGACAATTCCATGCCGGGCATAGAGTCTCGTTAGCGACTCGGCGCGGTACGTACCAGTGGGACCGTATAAGGATGTACGCCCACGTTTGCCCCGCACTCGCGGGGATGATTTCTTCGACGTATAAAGGAGATGCGACCCAAGTTCCTATTCAGGACCAGAGGCCGCATCTCTAAATGATTATTATAGCGTTTGCCCCGCACTCGCGGGGATGATCCGAACATGACCCACAACGAGAACTGGCTAGACTAGTTTGCCCCGCACTCGCGGGGACGGTGATATTATGAAGACATAAGCGGAAGCATCCCGCCGACCTTTTACGGGGGGCTACTTCCGCTTTATTCGTACGAGGTTGTCGACGGTGACAAGACGTATTTCAAAGGCCGGGAACCCTCCACCATGTCCGTTATAAGCGGTTTTAAGGGTGAAAGGCACCGACCTCCTTCTCAGATTTTACCAGCGTAAAGAACCTTGCTCCTAGCCGACCGAGGCCCGCACACCATGGGGAGAATGCGGGCCTCGGTCGGCTAGGAGCAATCAGCGGACCACTCCGCGGCACTTACTCCACGGCGCTTTCGGGGACGTCGATGCCGATGCCGAACCTGATGTCGCGGGCCGAAACACCCGTATTCCGGATTTACGGTGCCAAACACCCGTTTCTGGGCTTTCCGAACGGGTATTCGACGCTGTAAAGAGCGGGGAACGGATGTTTGGACCGCGCTGCGCACGCCCTCGCATACACGACGCCGCCCTCTTCCGTCACGCTTCGGCGAGCTGCGTCGTCGCGGCGGAGACCGGCGCGGGGCGGGAGCGGCGGATGCGACCGATGGCGAGTCCGAGCGCGACGAACGCGACGGCGAACAGCGCGACGATGCCGGTGCCCGTCGCCCAACCGCCCGCGTCGACGCCGCCGGACGACGCCGTGCCGATGCCGAGCGCGTCGTCGATCGCCGTGCAATACCACCAGCCGGGCAGCATCCGCCCGACCGCGAGCATCGAGTCGGGGATCATGTCCACGGGCAGGGACACGCCCGAGGTGAACAGCAGCAGCAGGCCGAACACGTTGGCGAAACCGTTGGCCATCGTATCGCTGAATCCCGCCTCGCCGAGCAGGAAGCCGCAGGCGACGGTCATCAGCGCGTACACGCAGGCCGACAGGATCGTCATCGCCATGCCTGCGGGTGCGAGGGATGTGGGATCAAGTCCGGCGGCGAGCATCAGCGCGACGGTGGCGAGCAGATAGGCGGCGACCACGACGAGCGCGAACCCGCACAGGGTGGCCATGCGCTGCATGCCCATCGTCGAGGATCGTTGCGGCGAGACGAACAGCCGTCTCCGCGTCTCCCCCACGTTGAATACGCCGGACACGAGCGCCGTGCACACGGTCATCGCAAGGAACAGCGGGTAGAGGGCGACCTTAATCGTGGAACCGAAGCCGGCCGCCGCACGTTCCACCGCAGACGCGGCATCGGCGTCGACGGCCGCGTCGGTGTGGTCGACCGTGATCTCGTGGTTCACGTTCTTGTCGCGGGCGAACGCACGCACCCGTTTCGTCGCGGCGGTAAGGTCGTCGAGGTCGGGGCGTGCAACGGTACCGGCCATACCCGCCGCACCGGTCATGCCACTCGCACCGGTCATACTCGCCGTACCGGTCATACTCGCCGTACCGGTCATGTTGCCCGTACCGGTCACGTTCGCACCGATCAGTTCGGTGCGCGTCAGCGAAAGGAATCCGCCGGTGGCCATCGACGCCATCGACCCGACGCCGGACGTGTAGCTGGTGACGGTTTCGACGACCGGCACCTTCCCGGATTCCGTGGCCGAGTCGAGCAGCTTGTTCGCATAGCCATCCGGGACGATGATGATGAGGTCCACCCAGTTCGAGGCGACCGCCTGCTGCATCGTCTGGGAGTCGTCGTCGAGGTCGATCACGTCGTTGTCCGCGGCGAGGTAGGTGCGTAGCGAAGAAGCGACGCCTCCTCGGTCGGAGTCCCGGTCGATGACGGCGACGGTGGCGCGGCCGGGCTCATACGCGTCGGACGTGTCGTTCCCGCCGCCCAGCAGCGCGGAACCGCTGATGGCGAGCATCATCACGCCGATCAGCACCAGATAGATGATGATGTACAGCTTGTGCGCGGCGAGCACGCGCAGCGTGGCCTTACAGGTGTTCATAGCGTTGCTCCTTGAGCATGACGACGCCAGAGGCCAGGAACACGGCGCTCATCGCGATAAGCACGCCGCAGGTCGTGGCGAACGGACGGTAGTCGTCGTAGTAGAGAATGTCGTAGAACAGGTTCGTCACCTGCTGGGCGGGGTTGACAAGCGCGAGCAGCGGCGCGTGACGGGTGATCCAGTCGCTCAGCTGCATCGCGAAGCCGCCGTACAGGCCGGAGAACAGGGACAGCGTGCACGGGATCGCGCTTGTCAGGCCGACCTTCACGCTGTTCCTGAGTCCCGGAATCGCGCCGATCATCGTGCCGAACGCGCACGCCATGAACGAGGCGACCGCGACAGCGGCCACGGCGGCCGGCTCGCGGCCTCCCAACGGTACATCGCACACGTAGCGGATATAGGCGAGCGCAATGGTGAGGCTCACGTCGGAGCACAGCCAGCTGGAGAGGAATCCGGCCATGAGCTGCCGGCCGCGACCGAGCGGCGCGACCGTGCGCCGGATGCCCAACGCAGACAGATTCGCCTGCGCGCTGGTGACCGCGGCGATCGAATACCCCATGGCCATGAGGCAGGCCATGCCGAGCAGCGCGTAGAAGTAGCGTGCGGTCACGTTCGGCGTGGAGTTCGTGAGCGTGGTCTCGCGCGTCGTATCCGCGATGTCGCCGATGGACGACCAGAACGCGCGGGCCCGCATCGCCTCCGGGTGGCGTTGGAGCAGGTCGCGGGTCGCCGCATCGGTCCGGTTGTACAGGTCGATCACGCCGGAGAGCGCGGCGACGGTGACGGCGCCGTTCGAATCGGTGGCCGCCGTGCCCTTCATCGACTCGGCCGCCCGTGACGACAGGGTCAGTCGGATGTTTCCGTCGCCGTCGACGCGCAGATAGCCCTTCACTGTGCCGTCGGCGAGCTTGTCGCGAGCGTCGTCGACCGTGGCGGCCGTTGTGGCATCAAGTAGCTTGGTGACGGTCGCGGTCGCGCCGCCGGAATCGTTCACGCCGCCAGAATCGTTCGCACTGGAGCTCTCCCCCGTCGCGCCGCTTCCGCTCTTGCTTGTGGCGTCGCTCTTGCCGGACAGTCCGTCGATGAATGTCTTCGCGCCGGGCGACTTCGCCCAGTTCGCATCCTCGACGACCGCCATCGGCATGGCTTTGAGCTCATAGCCTTCCGCGAGATTGCCGAGCAGACCGTTGAACAGGGTGGCGAGCGCGATCGGGAACACGATGAGCCAGAACAGCGACTGCCTGTTGCGCAGGTTCGTTTTCAACGTCATGACGAATGTGGTCCACATGGTTGCCTCCTTTCCGTGGGGCGTGCGACGTGCGCCGGTCAGTCGCGCAGCGCCTTGCCGGTGAGTTCGAGGAACACGTCGTTCAAGGTGGGCGGCCGGCTGGTGAGATGGCCGACGTTCACGTCCGCGGAGCGCAGCACGCCGAGCAGGTCGACGAGGTTGTGATCGCCGCGGCGGCAGCGTACATCGAGTTCGCGCCCGTTCCAGTCCGCCTCGACGACGAAGCCGAGGGCACGCACGTGGGCGAGCGTCTCATCGCCGAGGTCGAGCGTTTCGACGGTGATGCGTTCGCCCGTGTCGATCATGGATTTGAGTTCGTCGGCGGTGCCGAGCGCCAGATGCCGCCCGTGGTCCATGATGAGGATGCGGTCGCAGATCTGTTCGACCTCCTCCATGTAGTGGCTCGTGTAGACGATGGTCGCGCCGGCCGCGTTGAGCCGTTCGATGCCTTCGAGGATCGCGTTGCGGCTTTGCGGGTCAACGGCCACGGTAGGCTCATCGAAGAAGATGAGGTCGGGCTTGTGCGCGACGCCGCACGCGATGTTGAGACGCCGCAGCAGACCGCCGGAGAGTTTGCCGGGACGGAACCGGCGGAATTCGCCGAGTCCGGTGAAGTCAATCGCCTCTTCGACGAGTGGCGCACGATCGGCTTTCCTTGCCACGTATAACGAGCAGAAGTAGTCGATGTTCTCTTCGACGGTCAGCTCGTTGAACACGGCGACGTTCTGCGGAACGAGGCCGATGTGCCGTTTGAGCGCGTAGCTGGTCGGGGTCATCGGCTCGCCGAACACGCGGATCGCGCCCGCATCGTAGGAGAGCAGCGCGAGGATGCAGTTGATGGCCGTGGTCTTGCCGGAGCCGTTGGGGCCGAGCAGGCCGAAGATCTCGCCCTGCCGGATGTCGAGGTCGAAATGGTCGAGCGCCACCATGTCGCCGTAGCGTTTGACGAGTTTCGCCACGCTGATGGCCGGCGTCGCGGCCGTCGACGTGTCGGCGGTCCGTGTCTCGGCCGTCGTCGGTGTCACGGCGGTCGGCGTCGAAGTCGCGGTGGTCGTGTGGTCGTACGTCATGTCCGTTCCCTTCCGTGGGTGGTTGTCTTCATCGTCCCACCCGCGTATGCGCCCCGCCACCTGCAAACGTCACCGATCCGCATGGGGCGGGTGACATTCGTCACCATATGTCCGGAAGGGAGCGGAATGCGGAGGTGACTAATCGCGGGTACGTGTTACGGGAGCGGGCGGACGGACACGGAGCGGTCCGGGATGCGTCCCGCGGCGAAGCGGGTAGGCTGGGTGGTGACGGTTCGGTACGGACGACGGAGGATCTCATGCGGGCGGTGATCGGGAAGGGGCTGTTGCTCGCGCTATGCCTCACGTTCGCGCCGGTCATGCGCGAGGCCGTGGACGCGGTGCTGGTCACGGCGATGCTTATGGCCGTGATCGTTTCCGGCCTGTCCGAATGGTTGTCCGGCAGACGCATGGCGTTCCTGCCGGCGACGGTGTTCTGCCTGGTCGCCGTGGTCATCGGCGACTGCCGCCTGTTCCTGCCGCTCGTCGCCTTCGACATGGCACGGCTTCCGATGGCCGCGAATCATACGAACCATCCGAATCGTCTCGTCACGCTGATGCCGGCCATCGTGCGTTGGCTGTGGGTGCTGCCGCTGATTCCGGCGGCGGCCGAGGCACGTTTCGGCGGTGTCGTCGCCCCGGCGGCGCTGCTGATCATGGCGACGTGCGTGGGGTTTCTGATGGGCTCGGATTTGCGCGACGTCCCGGTGCTGAGCAAGGCGTTGCGCCGTACCGAGGACCGATTGCGGGAATCGTCGCGTTCGTCCCGGATCAGAATCGCCGATCTGGACGAGGAACGTGCGCAGTCGGTGCGCATGGCGACGCTCGGCGAGCGCACGCGCATCGCCCGCGACATCCATGACAACGTCGGCCATCTGCTGACGCGCGCGATCATGCAGGCGCAGGCGGGGCGTGCGGTGGCCGAAGCCACCGGCGACGCCGTCGCCGCGCGAGGGTTCGACGCATTGGGGACGACGTTGGACGATGCGATGACGATGGTGCGCCGGTCCGTGCACGATCTGGAGGACGACGGCACCGATGTCGCCGCGCAGATCGAGGATGCGGCCCGATCGTTCGCCGCATCCGCCGGCACGGGACGGGGTTTGGAGGTGCGTCTGGAGAACGACGTCGACGCGGCTCCCGCACCGGTCTCGCGGTGCCTTGCGACGGTGATCCGCGAATCGTTGGCGAACGTGGCGCATCACAGCATGGCGCGTGATGCGCGGGTGACGTTGCGTGATTTCCCCGCGTTCTGGCAGCTGGTCGTGTCCGATCCCGGCCCGGCGGTCCCATCAGGCGACGATGTGGATCCCGCCGGCGCTCCCCCACACGGCATGGGGATCTCCGACATCGAATCGCGGGTACGCGCGTTGGGCGGCACCGCGTACTGCGGCCCCTACGATGGGGGTTGGCGCGTGTTCGTTTCGATCCCGAAGGCCCGGTGGGACATGGACGGCGATACACGGAAGGCTCCGGACACGGGGACTCACGGGATTCACGAAAGTCATGAGTCCCGTGGAGGTCGTGGGACTCATGGAAAGGCGGGTGCATGATGCGTATCGCGATCGTGGACGACGATCCGATCGTCTGCCAGTCGTTGGAGACGATTCTGACCGCCACGGAAGCGGCCGACGTGCTGTGGACGGCGAATGACGGAGACGATGCGGCCGGACGGTATTTCGCCACACCGGGCATGCATCCGGACATCCTGCTCATCGACATCCAGATGCCGGGGCTCGACGGGCTCGACGCGGCGAGGGAAATATTGGAGCGAGACCCGGCGGCGCGCATTCTGTTCCTTACCACATTCGCGGACCGCGCGTACATCGCGCAGGCGATGGCGTTGGGCGCGAAGGGCTATCTCATCAAACAGGACGTCACGGCCGTGGGGCCGGCGCTGCAGGCGGTCATGGCCGGCCAAGTGGTGCTGGGTTCCGACGTGCTCGACAAGCTCACCGGCGGCGGTGATGACGGCGCGGATGCCCTTGCAGACGATTCGGCCTCCCCATCAAAACGGCGCAGGGCATCGACCGCCGGATCGACGCCGGACCACGGCACGCCGTCGGCCGATGTGGCGGCGCTGGAGTCGACGCTCAACGAGCGCGAGCGCGAGGTCGCGGCGCTCGTGGCCGAGGGATTCGACAACCGCGATATCGCGAAGAGACTGTGTTTCAGCGAAGGCACGGTGCGCAACCGGGTCAGCAGCGCGCTCGACAAGCTCGGCCTGACCAACCGCACCCAGCTCGCCATCCTGTGGATCAACGCCCACCGCTGACGTGCGATAAAGACAAAGGGAGCCGACCTTGATGGGCCGACTCCCGTGGATTTGGATGCGGGCATGGGAGTCCTCATCCGATGATGCGTCTTACATGACTTACTCCGCGACGCTTACTCGACACCTCTTACTCGACGGCGTTTTCGGGGACGTCGATGCCGTTGCCGAACTTGATGTCGCGGGCGGCGGCGACGCGGCTCGGCAGGCCGTAGATGTCGATGAAGCCGTTGGAGGACTTCGAGTCGAAGCTGTCGCCGGAATCGTAGGTGGCGAGGTTGTAGTCGTACAGCGAGCTGTCGGAGCGACGGCCGGTGACGACGGCGCGACCGCCGTGCAGCACCATGCGCACCTCACCGGAGACGTACTTCTGGGTGTCCTCGATGAACGCGTTGAGCGACTTGACGGCCGGGCTGAACCACTGCGCATCGTACACGAGCTCGCCCCAGCGCTTGTCGATGTCGCGCTTGATGCGGTGCTGCTCGCGCTCGAGGCAGCAGTTCTCGAGCTCCTGATGGGCGGTGATCAGTGCCACGGCGCCCGGAGCCTCGTACAGCTCACGGGACTTGATGCCGACCAGACGATCCTCAATCAGGTCGATGCGGCCGATGCCCTGGGCGCCGGCACGACGGTTCATTTCCTCGATGGCCTGCAGCGGGGTGACGTCGCGGCCGTCGATCTTCACCGGGATGCCCTGCTTGAATTCGATGGTCACCTCGTCCTCGACCGGCGGGAAGGCCGGATCGTCGGTGTAGGAGTAGCAATCCTTGGTCGGACCGTTCCACGGATCCTCGAGGAAGCCGGTCTCGATGGCGCGGCCCCACACGTTCTGATCGATGGAGTACGGGCTCTTCTCGGTCTGGGTGATCGGCAGCTTGTGCTCCTTGGCGAACGCGATCTCCACGTCGCGGGTCAGGGCCAGATCACGGATCGGGCTGATGGCCTTGAGCTTCGGGTCGATGGAGGCGATGGACACCTCGAAACGCACCTGATCGTTGCCCTTGCCGGTGCAGCCGTGGGAGATGGTGTCGGCGCCGAACTGGTGGGCAGCGCGCACGAGGTGCTTGGAGATCAGCGGGCGGGAGATGGCGGAGACCAGCGGGTACACGCCTTCGTACATGGCGTTGGCCTTGAGGGCCATCATGCAGTATTCGTTGGCGAACTCGTTGCGGGCGTCGACCACGTAGGCTTCGACGGCACCGCAGGCAAGCGCGCGCTGCTTGATGGTTTCGAGGCTTTCGCCGCCCTGACCGACGTCGAGGGACACGGCGACGACGTCCTTGCCGGTGCGCTCCTTGAGGTACGAGATGGCAACGGAGGTGTCGAGACCGCCGGAATATGCCAGAACAAGACGATTGTTATCCGCCATGACTTCCCTTTCTAGCCGGACGTACGGCCGGTATGGCTTGGTTCGCGAATGGTGCTGCGTATATTATGCATGAGTATGCATAAGTATGCAAATCGGTGAGTCGCGCAGCGTCGGACCAGCCTCGACCCACCGTCAATACATGTATTGATATTCAGTTCTTCGACGCCAGTGCGAGCAGCCAGTCGGCCCGGCTCTGCGCACTGTCGTCGTCGATGCAGATCATCATTACCGTATCATCTCCGGCGATGGTGCCCAGCACGTCGGCGGCCGGCTGCTTGTCGATCACGCTGGCCACGTACTGCGCCGCCCCGGAGGGCGTATGCACGACGACCAGATTCCGCGCCGCGGCCACCGAGGTGATCAGACCGGACAGCACCCGGGACATCTGCTGTTCGCCCCGGGACTCTCCCCCGTTCTCCCCTCGGGCCGGAGCCGTGGCGGCATGACCGATCGCATACGCCACCGTCCCGTCGGCAAGACGGGTCTTGGTGGCGTTCATCTCATCGAGATCACGGCTCAGCGTGGCCTGGGTCACGGCGATGCCCTGATCGGCGAGGATCTGGGAAAGCTGCGACTGCGAGGTGACGATGTGATGGACCAGCGCCTGCTCGATGGCGCTCAGTCGCGCCGCACGGGTCGCCGGCCGCTGCAATGACGGAGTGGAATCGGACATGGATGATATGGATGACATGGATATCAGGCGAGCTCTCCCAACAGCGACGGATCCTCACGCTGCCATGCGATCAGCCAGGTGAGCAGGGCCTTCTGCGCGTGCAGACGGTTCTCGGCCTCGTCCCACACCACCGACTGCGGTCCGTCGATCACCTCGGAGGTGACCTCCTTGCCGCGGTAGGCGGGCAGGCAGTGCTGGAACAGGGCGTCCGGCTTGGCCACCGACATCAGTTCGGCGTTCACCTGATAGTTCCAGAACGGCTTGGATCGGATGGCGTATTCGGCCTCCTCGCCCATGGAGACCCAGGTGTCGGTGAACACGCAGTCGGCGTCGGCCGCCGCCTCCTTGGCGTCGGTGGTCACGAGGATGGAGCCGCCGTTCTCGGCCGCGATGCGCTTGGCATCGGCCACGATCTGCGGATCGGGCAGATAGCCCTCCGGGCCGGCCACACGCACGTTCATGCCGGCGACGGCGCCGCCGAGCAGGTAGGAGTTGGCCATGTTGTTCGCCGCGTCGCCGAGGTAGGCGATGGTCTGTCCGGCCAGCGCATCCACGCCGCCGCGGTGCATGGCGATGGTCTGCAGGTCGGCGAGCACCTGGCAGGGGTGGAACTGGTCGGTCAGCGCGTTGACCACCGGGCAGGTGGCATACTTGGCCATCTCCTCGACGCGCTCCTGACCGAAGGTGCGCCACACGATGCCGTAGGCCATGCGGGTGAGCACGCGGGCCGTGTCGGCGACGGGTTCGCCGCGGCCCAGCTGGGAGCTGGACTTGTCGATCACCAGCGGGTAGCCGCCGAGCTCGGCCACGCCGATGGAGAAGCTGGAGCGGGTGCGGGTGCTGGGCTTGTCGAACAGCACCGCCACCGCCTGCGGGCCTTCGAACGGGCGGGAGTAGAAGCGGTTGGCGCGGAACTTCTCCGCGAGCTTGAGGATCTGCTTCTGCTCCTCGTGGTTGATGTCGTCGTCGCGCAGCATGTGCCGCAGTTCGTGTGCCATCGTGTGCTCCTTACGGATTCGGGTTTACGGATGATTGACGGAAGGGTTGAATGGTGAAACGGTCCGACGGCACCGACCGGCAGATCAGCCGGCGTGATGCCATCGGACGATCGATACAGGTGCAATACAGGCGATCAGTCGTCGGGCAGATCGGCGGGCACCCCGGAGAGGATCTCGAGGCACTGGTCCACGTCGTGCTCGGTGATGATCAGCGGAGGCGCGAAGCGCAGGGCGTTCGGCGCCACGGCGTTGACGATGAGGCCGCGCTGGAGTGCCCAGTCGGCCACGGCGTGGGCGCACGGATGGGCCAGCTGCACCGCGTCGAGCAAACCACGGCCGCGCACTTCGCCGAACAGCGGGTTGTCGAGCGAGGCGAGGCCTTCGCGCAGCTGACGGCCGCGCTCCTCCACGTTGGCCAGCAGGTTCTCGTCCTCGATGACCTTGAGGGTGGCGAGGCCCGCGGCCGCGCCCAGCGGGTTGCCGGCGAAGGTGGAGCCGTGCGAGCCGGGGGTGAACAGCGAGGAGAGCTTGTCGCCGAAGGCGATCAGGCCGCCCATCGGGAAGCCGCCGGCCACGCCCTTGGCGAAGGTGATGGCGTCGGGGGTGATGCCGCCGGAGAGATCCTCACGCTGGAACGAGAACCATTTGCCGGTACGGCCGATGCCGCACTGCACCTCGTCGATGATCAGCAGCGCGTGATGACGGTCGCACAGTTCGCGGGCGGCCTTCACGTAGTCGGCGCCGAGCGGGACCACGCCGGCCTCGCCCTGGATCATCTCCATGATCACCGCGGCCACCGGTCCCTTGCCGTAGTGGCCGAGTCCGGTCTCGTTGAACGCGCGCTGCAGGGATTCGACGCTGCCGGCCTCCACGAATTCGATCGCGGGCACCAGCGGCTCGAACGGCTTGCGGATCGCCGGCTTCCAAGTGGCGGAGAGCGCGCCGAGCGTACGGCCGTGGAAGCCGTGGGTCATGGCCAGGATGCGGGCGGGCTTGCCGCCGATGTCGGGCAGCGCACCGGGCAGGGTGCGGCCGTACAGCTTGGCGAGCTTGATCGCCGCCTCGTTGCCTTCGGCGCCGGAGTTGCCGAAGTACACGTGGGAGCCCTTCGGGGCGCCGGCCAGCTCGACCAGCCTCGAGGCCAGTTCGATCTGCGGCTCGGTGGCGAAGTAGTTGCTCACATGGGCCACCTTGGCGGCCTGCTCGGCGATGGCCTTCACCCATGCCGGGTGGGCATAGCCGAGCGCGTTGACGGCGATGCCGCCGAGGAAGTCAAGGTATTCGTTGCCGTCGACGTCCCACAGGTGGGCGCCCTCGCCGTGGTCCATCACGCGCAGCGGGGTGCCGAAGACGTTCATGTGGACGTCCTTGTAGGCTCCCAGCCACTTGTTGTCGTTGCTTCCCAGCGTTTCCAGATTATCAGCCATGATAATATGCGCTCCTCATCTCGATGCCATCCTCGGGCACGACCATGGTGCCGATGCCCTGCGTGGTAAAGATCTCGTTCAGGATCGAATGCGGCTTGCGACCGTCGATGATGTGAGCCTGCTCGACGCCGCCGTCGATCGCCCGCACGCACGCCTCCATTTTCGGACGCATGCCGGACTCCAGCTCGGGCAGCATATCGCGCAGGTTCTCCACACCGATGCGGCCGACCAGCGAATCACGGTCGGGCCAGTCGGCGTACAGGCCGTCGACGTCGGTGAGGATCACGAGCTTGCGGGCGCCAAGGGCGGCGGCCAGCGCGGCGGCCGCGGAATCGGCGTTCACGTTGAGCACCTCGGTGGGGTCGTCCTCGTTCGGCGCCACGGAGGAGACGACCGGGATGCGGCCGGCCGCGATGAGGTCCTCCACCGCAGAGGCGTCCACGCTCACCACGTCGCCCACCAAGCCGATGTCGGTGGGCTTGCCGTCGATGATCGGCTTGCGCTGCATGGCGGAGAACAGGCCGCCGTCCTCGCCGGACAGGCCGACCGCCATCGGACCGTGGGAGTTGATGAGTCCCACGAGCTCGCGCGACACCTTGCCGGTGAGCACCATGCGCACCACGTCCATGGCCTCGGGCGTGGTCACGCGCAGACCGCCCTTGAACTCAGACTTGATGCCCAGGGCCTTGAGCATGTTGGAGATCTGCGGGCCGCCGCCGTGCACCACCACCGGATGCAGGCCGACCTGACGCAGGAACACCATGTCCTCGGCGAAGTTCTGCTTGAGCTTCTCGTCGACCATCGCGTTGCCGCCGTACTTGATGACCACGCGCTGGCCGTAGAACTCCTCCAGCCACGGCAATGCCTCGATCAGCACCTCGGCCTTCTGATCGGCGCGCAGATCGGTATGCACGTCGAAGTGGAATCCGGGGCCTACCACGTTCTTCGTTTCCGCCTTAACCATTGTCCTTATTTCCTTGGAATCGGAATCATTGCCCTCGGCCGGCTCACGACTCGTAGTCGGCGTTGATGTGCACGTATTCGTGCGTCAGATCGTCGGTCCACACGGTGGCGCTCTGCTCGCCCTCGCCCAGATCGATGTCGAAATGCACCTCGCGCGGCGTCATGTCCACGTCGGAGCGCGGGGCGCCCGGCTTGCCGCCGTCGCACACGCGCACGCCGTTGACGTCCACGGTCACGTTGTTCGGATCGTAGGGGGCGACCTCCTCGGGCACGGTGCCCAGCGAGGAGACCACACGGCCCCAGTTCGGGTCGTTGCCGGCCACGGCGCACTTGAGCAGGTTGGAGGCGGCCACGGCGCGGGCGCAGGCCAGCGCGGCCTCCTCGCTGGTGGCGCCGGTCACGGTGACGCGGATGTCGTGCGAGGCACCCTCGCCGTCGCCGATGATCTGGCGGGACAGCGAGGCGCAGGCCTGGGCCACGAGCGCATCGAACTCGGCCTCGTCGGGCTCCACGCCGGAGGCGCCGGAGGCGAGCAGCAGCACAGTGTCGTTGGTCGACATGCAGCCGTCCACGTCGATGCGGTTGAACGAGGTCTCCACGCCGGCGCCCAGCGCCTTGCGGGCCTGTTCGGCGCTCACCTTGGCGTCGGTGGTGATCACGCACAGCATGGTGGCCAGCTGCGGGGCGATCATGCCCGAGCCCTTGACCATGCCGCCGATGCGGTAGCCGGCGCCCTCGAGGGCCACGGTCTTCTTCTTGGTGTCGGTGGTCAGGATGGCCTCGGCGGCCAGTTCGCCGGCCTCCGCGCTCGAAGCGAGCTCGGCGTGCGCGGCCTTCACGCCGGCGAGCACGTTGTCGAGCGGCAGCAGGTCGCCGATCATGCCGGTGGAGCACACGGCCACGTTCGCGGCGTCCACGCCCTCCAGCCCGGCCATCGCGGCCGCGGTGTCGGCGGACTGACGGTAGCCGGCCTCGCCGGTGCAGGCGTTGGCGCAGCCGGAGTTGAGCACGACGGCCTTGATGTGACCGTCGGCCACGGCCTTGCGCGACCACTGCACGGGTGCGGCACAGAACCGGTTGAAGGTGAACACGCCGGCGGCCACGTCCAGCGGGCCGTCGTTGGCCACCACGGCCAGATCCTTCTTGCCCTTCACCGCCGAAACGCCGGCGGCCACGCCGGCTGCGGAAAATCCCTTGGCGAACGTTACGCTCACGGTGCCACTCCAATCATTGTCAGTCCAGTGTTTTCTTCAAGTCCAAGCGCGATGTTGAGCGACTGCACGGCCTGTCCCGCGGTGCCGCGGTTGAGGTTGTCGATGGCCGCGAACGCCAGCAGGCGCTTCGCGCGTCGGTCGACCGCCACCTGAATGTGCGCGGCGTTCGATCCGATGATGTTGCCGGTGGCCGGCAACACGCCTTCGGGCAGCAGGATCATGAACGGCTCGTCGCGGTAGGCGTTCTCCCATACGGCGCGGATCTCGGCGTCGCTCATGGCAAGGGCCTTGTCGGTCATGCGCGAGGAGACCGTGGCGAGGATGCCGCGGGACATCGGCGCGAGCACCGGCGTGAAGCCCAGCGTGAACCGGCTTGCCTCGGCGGCGTCAAGACCGGCGGCATGCGCGAAGTTCTGCAGGATCTCGGGAATGTGACGGTGGGTGCCACCCACGCCGTAGGGCAGCGCGGAGCCCATGGCCTCGGCGGCCAGCAGATTGGTGCGCTTGAGGTTCTTGCCGGCGCCCGAATAACCCACCACGAGGTCGGCGACCAGATCGTCGGGCTCGACGAGGCCTTCGGCGATGCCCGGCTGCATGGCCAGCGTGGTCGCGGTGACGTTGCAGCCCGGTCCGGCGATGCGCCTGACGCCGGGAAGCGCCGCGCGCTGACGCAGGTAGGAGCCGTCGGCGGCCTTGCCCGTGATGAGTTCGGGCATGCCGTACGTCCAGTGCTCGTAGAAGTCGCCGCCGTAGTATTCGTCCCAGGCGGACTGCTCCTCAAGACGGTGGTCGGCGCCCAGATCGACCACCACGCTGTTCGGGTCGAGCTGTGCGGCCAGGGCTCCGGATGCCCCGTGCGGCAGCGCCAGAATGATCACATCGTGACCATTGAGCGCCTCGGGGGTGGTGTCCTCCACCGTCAGATCGGCCAGCTGCGGAATGTGCGGCATGTGCTTGCCCAGCTTGTCCCCCACCGAGGAGTGACCCGCCACGCAGGTGACCTCCATATTCGGATGCGCGGCAAGGATGCGCAACGCCTCGCCACCCGCATATCCGGTGGCTCCGGCAACCGCGACCGTATATCGTGCCATGACTCTCCCTATATCGGCCGCAATGGATGGCATTACGGCCTTCTCGTCCAGTAACAAGCGACGATTATACACACCTATGCAGAACTATGCATAATTATGCAATATATCGAGAGTCCGCGTGTTGGACACTGTTGGACACTGTCTGACGGTGTCGGACGCCGTCAGACGCTGGTCGCCCCGTCCCCGGAACCGCCCGCACCACCGGATCCGCCCGTGCCGCCGGAGGAATCGAATCCGTACAGCTGGGCGATGAACTGGTACGGGTCCATGCCGGTGGCCGTCAGGTACACCGCCAGCGCCATGGTGATCAGGCTGATGATCACGGCGGCGATCGCCAGTCCGCGGCCCTTCATGCGGAACAGTCCGGTGCGGTACACCGAAAGGCCGCCGAGCAGCATCGGGATGATGGGCACGCCCATCAGCGCCATGATGAACGCGATGATCGCGGTCGGATCCCATCGGCCGTACAGCGGGTTCTGATTCGGGTCCTCAAGATCGATGCCGCCGCGATACCGGCTGCGATCGTTGGGGTCGCCGGGCGGCGGCGTCTGCGGACCATAGCCGTATCCCGGCGTGCCGTATGGGGAACGACCGTACGGGGATTGACCATACGGGGATCGTCCGTACGGATCATTGCCGCCGGTCTGACCATACCGACCGTTCTGTCCATACTGCCCGTTGGGATTCGCCGTCGGCGTCTGCGGGGCCGGACCGTCCTGCTTCGCCGGCTCCGGATCCGGTTCGCCGTACACGTATGGATTCCAGTTCGGGTACCGGTTCGCCATCTCGCCGTATTCCGGCTCCAGATACTGGCCGTATTCCGGCTGCTGACGGACGGACGGCGTCTCCGTCCCGCGGGATCGGTTCCCGGTCGAGCCCCCGGACCGATCCGCGGACGGACGGTCTTCGGGAGCCTGATCGTTCCATACGTGCTGTGTGCTCATAGTTCCTTTCATAGCAGTGGCCGCCGGGAAAATCACGGATTTGCCCGCAAACCCGCGCGATCTTCGCCCGCAGAGGAAAACCGGAAGAGAAAAAAGACCCCCGCAACCTCACTGGGTCGCGGGGGTCAGGATGTCAGGCGCGCAGCTGGGCGCCCAGCGTGGCGGCCTTCTCGACGATGGCCTGTCGGATCGCCTCGCTGTCGGAGGCGTCCAGGGTCTTGACCGGGGAACGGAACACCACGGCGTAGGCCAGCGACTTCTGGCCCTCGCCCACCTGCTCGCCGGAGAACACGTCGAACAGTTCGATGGATTCCAGCGCGTCACCGGCGGCCTCGCGGATCACGTCCTCGAGCTGCCTGGCGGTGACCGACTCGGGCACGGTGAAGGCGAGATCCTGACGAACCGGCGGGAACGTGGAGATCGGCTTGGCCTGCACCGGCTTATCGTCCAGCGTCGGCAGCCATGCGGTGAGGTTCAGCTCGAACGCCGCGGAGTGCTCCGGGAAGCCCAGCGCCTCGTTGACGTGCGGGTGGAACTCGCCGACCTCGCCGACCTTGGTGCCGTCGGCGGCCACGATCTCGGCGTAGCGGCCCGGATGCCATTCGGCCGGCACGTCGGCCGCGGCGGGCTGCACGAGATTCAGCTCGGCACCCAGACGGTCGAACACGCGGCGCACGGCCTCGACGGCGTCGGACCAGTCCACGTCGCGGGTCTCGCCCAGCCAGCCGGAATCCTCGGCCTTGCCGGTGAAGATGGCGGCCACATGCTGCGGCTGATCGGGCAGACCGGCGTCAAGGGCGGCCAGCTGCTCGTCGGTCGGCTTCACGCCGCCGGGCAGGGCCGGAATCGCCGGAGCGTTCGGATCCCACAGGAACACATGGCCCAGTTCGTACAGGCTCACATTCTGCAGGCCGCGACGGATGTTGCGCTGCACGGTGCGGGCCAGCGTCAGCAGCAGGGAGCGGCGCAGGAACGGACGGTCACCGGCCAGCGGGTTCGTGATCTCCACGCTCACCGGCTTGATCGCCTTGGCGTCCATGGCGAACGCCTTGTAGTCGGCGTCGCCGACGAACGGGTAGCTCAGCGTCTCCACCAGACCGTACTGGGCGAGCGTATCGGCCACCCAGCGCTGACGGCGCTGTTCGAGGGTCAGACCGGTGTCGCCGGTGACGGGCACTGGGGGCACGATCACCGGGATCTCGTCGTAGCCGACCAGTCGGGCCACTTCCTCGACCAGATCGCACGGCTCGGTCAGATCCGGACGCCACGTCGGGGGCAGCACGGAGAACTCGCCGTTGCCGCCTCCGCCCACATGGCAGCCGATGTCGGTGAGGATGTCGGAGATGCGGTTGGTGTCGAGGTCGAGACCGGCCACGCGGGACACCTCGCTCACCTTGAAGCGGATGTCGTTCGGACGCTTGGTCTGGTTGTAGTCGACCGGGGTGCGTGAGCCTTCGCCGGAGCCGTAGCGGGTCAGCAGTTCGACGGCCATTTCCACGGCGGCGGGCTGCAGCTGCGGATCCACGCCGCGTTCGAAACGACGGGACGCCTCGGAGGGGATCTTGTGGCGGCGGGCGGAACGCGCGATGGTCACCTGATCGAAGTGCGCGGCCTCGATGAACAGGTCGGTGGTCTCGTCGGTGACCTCGCCGTACAGGCCGCCCATCACGCCGGCCAGACCGAGGATGCGCGAGGCACGCTCGCCGTTCGGCGAATCGGTAATCAGCAGATCCTCGGGGCTGAGCTTGTGCTCCTTCTCGTCCAGCGTGGTGAGCTGCTCGCCCTCGCCGGCGCGACGGACCACGATCGGCCCCTCGATCTTGTTCAGATCGTAGGCGTGCAGCGGCTGGCCCAGATCGAGCATCACATAGTTGGTCACGTCCACGGCCAGAGAGATGGATCGCATGCCGGCGCGGATCAGGCGGCGGCGCATCCAGCTCGGCGTCGGGGCGCTCGGGTTGAAGCCGCGCACGATGCGGCCGTAGTAGCGGTCGCAGCCGACGACGCCGTGGATCGGGTTATTGTCCTCCACGAACACGTCCATGTCCTTCACGGGGGCCGCGCCGTCGATGCTCTTGGCCTCGTGCGGGGCCTTCTCGCCCAGTTCGATGGCCGGATCGACGTAGGCGGCGCCAGTGGCGTGATGGTATTCGCGGGCCACGCCGCGGTAGGAGAACGCGTAGCCGCGATCGGGGGTGATGTTGATCTCCAGCAGCGGGTTGTTCAGGTGCAGCAGCTCCATGGCGTCGTCACCCGGCTCGAGCGCGTCGTACTCCTCCTTGGAGAAGCCGTATTCGCGCAGCAGGATGATGCCGTTGTGGGCATCGCCCAGACCGAGCTCGCGCTCGGAGGCGCACATGCCGTTGGAGATGTGGCCGTAGGTCTTGCGAGGCTCGATGCGGAAGTCACCGGGCAGCACAGCGCCGGGCAGCGTGACGACGACCTTCTCGCCGGCGGCCATGTTCGGCGCGCCGCAGATGATGCCGCGCGGCACCTTGTTGCCGTTCTCGTCGGTCTCGTTGTACTCGTCACCGACGTCCACATGGCACCAGTTGATGATCTTGCCGTTCTTCTGCGGCTCCGGGGTGGCGTCCACCACGTAGCCGACCACGATCGGGCCGGTCAGCTGCGAACGGTGGATCTCCTCCTCCTCGAGACCCACACGCACCAGATCCTTGGCCAGCTGCTCGTAGGTGAGGTCCTCGGGAACCTCGACATGGTCCTTGAGCCAATCAATATCAATCATCGGCATGGTACTTCACTCCCCCATCGCGAACTGTTCGGAGAAACGCACGTCGCCCTCGACCAGGTCGTGCATGTCGTTGATGTCGTGGCGCAGCAGCAGCGTGCGCTCGATGCCCACGCCGAAGGCGAAGCCGGTGTACACGTCCGGGTCGATGCCGGCGGACTTGAGCACGTTCGGGTTCACCATGCCGCAGCCGCCCCACTCGATCCAGCCGGGGCCGCCCTTCTTGTCGGGGAACCACAGGTCGAGCTCGGCGCTCGGCTCGGTGAACGGGAAGTAGCTCGGGCGCAGGCGGCTCTTGGCCTCCGGGCCGAACATGGCCACGGCGAGCTTGTCGAGCACGCCCTTGAGGTTGGCCATGGTCAGGTGCTTGTCGACGGCCAGAGCCTCGCACTGGTGGAACACCGGGGTGTGGGTGGCGTCAAGCTCGTCGGTACGGAACACGCGGCCCGTGCAGGCGATGTACAGCGGCACGCCGCGGGTGAGCAGCGCGCGCACCTGATCGGACGACGTCTGGGTGCGCATCACCATGTTGGAGCCGACGAAGCCGGCGGCGTCCTTGGCCTGATTGCCCTTGACGTAGAAGGTGTCCTGCATCTGACGGGCGGGATGGTCGGGACCGAAGTTCAGGGCGTCGAAGTCGTACCATTCGGTCTCCACCTCGGGACCGTCGGCGACCTGCCAGCCCATCGAGACGAAGAAGTCCTGCACGTCCTCCATCACCTTGGGCAGCGGGTGGCGGGCACCCAGCGGCTTGCGGTTGACGGGCTGGGTCATGTCCACCGTCTCGCTGGCGAGCTTCGCGGCCTCCTCGGCGGCCTTGACCTCGGACTCCTTGGTGCCGAACGCGCGGCCGAAGTCGGCGCGCAGCTTGCCCATCAGCTTGCCCGCGTCCTTCTTCTGGTCCTTCGGCAGCGCACCGATGGCCTTGCTGGCGAGGGTCATCGCCGATTCGGCGCCGGCGTACCGGGACTTGATAGCCTTCAACTCCTCCAGGGTGGAGGCGTTCTGAATCTTCTCGATGCCTTCGGCGACGGCAGCCGTCACCGCTTCGGCATCGAATGATGCAACATCTGCCACAGGGACACCTTTCCATAGGCATAACAACGTTTGCTTACAACATTTCCGCCCCGGAGCGGATGGTCGGAAGGACCGGCCCCGGCGCGAAACACCAATCTCACATTGTCCCCATATGACTAGACATAGGGCATGTGGATATTGATGGACATTAGGGGGATGGACTCGGGATGAGGACGGTCACGCGCGGTCGCACGGTACGGTCAGGCGCGGTCGCGCATGGCGAGCGAGTAGAGCAGCACCGAGGCGCTGGTGGCGAGGTTCAGCGATTCCGCCCGTCCGTAGATCGGAATGGAGACGATGTCGTTGCACCGTTCGAGGATCGACGTCTCCAGTCCGCGCGCCTCGTTGCCGAACAGTACGGCGCGGCCCGACCGCGAATCGTCGCCGCCGCGGGGAGCGGCGATCAACTCGCTCAGCGACCGCGGCTTCGTCGTCTCCGTGCCGTACACGTCGGCCGCCATGGTGGTCAGACCGCTGGAGGCGCACCATTCGAAGAAGTCGTCGACCGAGGCACGCAGCACCGGAATGTGGAACAGGGATCCGGCCGTAGAACGGATCACCTTGGGACTGTACGGGGTCACGCAGTCGTCGACCAGCACCACGGCGTCCGCGCCGGCGGCGTCGGCCGTGCGGATCACCGTACCGGCGTTGCCCGGATCGCGCACCTGCCAGAACGCGGCGACCATCGGGACGTGGGCCGCCGACCCTTCGGCGGAGTCCGTCCCACGCGCCCCTTCGGCCCGGCCGATCGATTCGTAGAGGGAGAAGTCGGCGAGGGGTCCGACCAGATCGCCCATGTCGGCGATGGCGAAGATGCCCTGCGCGTCCGTGGTGATCGAGGCCATCACGCGGGAGGAAACGTGGTGAATGAACACGCGGCGGGCGCCGGCCGGCACCCGTTCGGGAGTCCCCGCCAGGATCTCCCGTTCGATCTCGCCGGCCCGTTCGCTGACCGGGGAGCCCTCGCCGTCCACCTCGACGTAGAGGTCCTCCATCAAATCGGCGCGGCAGGCGAGCGCCTCGCGTACGGCCTGCGGCGCCTCGATGAGGAACTTGCCGGCCTTGCGGCGGCCACGGCTTTTCATGAGTTCGGCCACTCGTTTGATGCGCGTGGCGTCGGGATTGTCGAGCGTTTCGTCATACAGGATTCCATACGTGTCAAGCATGTGTTCCATGCTAGCGCCTCCGCTTCCGCCGCCGTCACGACTTCGTTGCCGTCACGACTCCGTTGCCGTCACGACTCCGTTGCCGTCACGACTCCGTTGCCGTCACAACACCGCGGATTTCGGCTCCCAGTCGACTTTCAGGAATCGTTCGGGCAATTTCGGCGTTTTTGCCGGGACGTTTCGAGTCGTGCGCCAGAGATCTTCCATCAACGCGGACGACCCTCGAAAGTAGCGCGCGAGCGAAGGGCGACGCGCAGGACCAATCAACCGGGGCCGGACACGGCCCGATATCAAAGGACGATCATGTTTATTGTCAAGAACGCCGTCAGGTCGGTGACGAGGAACAAGGGGCGCAACATCCTCATCGTCATCATCGTGGCGATCATCGCCGCGGCGGCCACCATCGGACTGTCGATACGCGACGCCGCGCAGACCGCTCGCGACGAGGGATTGCAGAACACCACGGTGACGGCCACGATCAGCGTGGACCGTGAAAAGCTGATGAGTCAGGCGCGCAGCTCGTCCTCGTCGTCGGGCTCCTCCAGCTCCGACGGCAAGCCGGACTTCGACGCCATGCGTTCCGCGCTCGATCAGAGCTCACTCACCCTGGCCGACTATCTCAAGTACGCCAAGGCCTCCAGCGTCGATGTGAGCACCTATTACACCGAGGAGACCTCGGTAAGCGCCACCGACGACTTCCAGCCGGTGGAGAGCAGCACCTCCGCCAGCAACTCCTCCTCGAGTTCGTCGTCCTCGTCGTCGAGTTCCTCCGGCTCCTCCGGCTCCGATAATGCCAACCGCGGCGACGCACAGGGTCAGGGCGGCCCCGGCGGCGACGGCGGTCAGATGGGAGGCATGACGCAGGGTGACTTCTCCCTGACCGGCTTCTCCTCCGACACCGCGGTGGCCAACGCCCGCAACGGCTCGTTCACCATGGTGGACGGCGAGGTCTTCGGCTACGATTCGGCCAGCAACGGCGAGGCCATCATCTCGAAGTCGCTGGCCGATTTCAACGATCTGTCGGTGGGCGACACCATCACCGTCACCAGCCCGACCGACGAGTCCGTCACCTACAAGCTCAAGATCGTTGGCATCTACAAGAACACGACCAGCGAGAACACCACGCAGAGCGGTCCGATGGGCGGCACCAGCCAGGACGCCGCAAACGCGATCTACACCTCGGTCTCCACGCTCAAGTCGCTTGGCCTTGACTCCGACACCACCGCCAAGGCCGCCTCCTCGAGCAGTTCCTCGGATTCCTCCTCGAAGACCGCGGCCACCCAGCTCAACTTCACCTATGTGCTCGGCAGCAAGAGCGATTACGAGACCTTCGCCAAGGATGTGGAGAAGGCCGGCCTCGACGACACCTACACCGTGCAGTCGTCCGACGTGGAGAACTACGAGGCCTCGCTGGTGCCGCTCGACAATCTCGCCAAGTTCGCGCTGACGCTGCTGATCATCGTGCTGGCCGTGGGCGCCGTGGTGCTCATCGTGATCAACCTGTTCAACATCCGCGAGCGCAAGTACGAGGTGGGCGTGCTCACCGCCATCGGCGTGCGGAAGGCGAAGGTCGCGGCCCAATTCGCCGTCGAGCTGCTGATCGTGACGATGATCGGCATCGCGCTCGGCGTGGCCGGCGGCGCGGCGGCGTCGGTGCCTGTGTCGAATCAGCTGCTGGCCCAGCAGATCTCGTCGCAGGAATCGCAGGCCCAGTCGCAGCAGGCGCAGTTCGGTCGCAACGCCGACATGGGCGGCCCCGATCAGCAGGATTCATCGAATACGGATTCCGGCTCCTCGAGTTCCGATTCCGCCGATTCCAACTCCTATGATTCCTCGGATTCCACGGGCTCCTCGGGTACGCAGTCGAACGCGCAGCAGTCCGGTAGCCAGCGCGGACCGGGCGGCATGCAGCGGGCGATCAGCTACGTGAGCAACGTCAACGCCACGGTGAACTTCGCGATCGTGGCCAAGATGGTGGCCATTGGACTGGGACTCACGCTGCTTTCGGCACTGGCCGGCATCATCTCGGTGATCCGGTACGAGCCGCTGCAGATCCTGGCCGACCGGTCCTGATCCCCGTCCCCGTACCATCCGAATACCCGTATCAGGTCAGTACCAGACCTCGGAAGGAGTCATCATGACCACGACAACCGAAACCGACAAGACAACCGAAACCGACAAGACAACCGAAACCGACAAGGACACCACGTCCACCGAAACCACCACGTCCACCGATCGGTCCGAGGACACCGTCACCGACGATCGTCCGGAGGACGCCACGACCGCCGACACGGCCGTGCTGGCGCTCAACCACGTGTCCTATGCCTACACCAAGGGCGGCAAGCAGGTGATCCACGATCTGAGCCACACGTTCGAGGCGGGCCGGGTGCATGCCATCACCGGCCCGTCCGGCGCGGGCAAGACCACCGTGCTCTCCCTGCTCTCCGGTCTCACCTCCCCCACCGAGGGACGGATTCTCTACAAGGGCAAGGATCTGGAACGGACCAACCGCTATGACTTCCGCAGCCACGATATCGGCGTGATCTTCCAGAGCTTCAACCTGCTGCCCTCGCTCACCGTGGAGGAGAACATCGTCCTGTCGATGGACGCCAGCGGCAAGTCCTTCGACCGGCCGAAGCCCGAGATCGTCCGCGAGCTGCTGGCCAAGGTGAGACTGGCCGAGGAATACGCAAACGAGCGGATCCTGCATCTGTCCGGCGGCGAACAGCAGCGCGTGGCCATCGCCCGCGCGCTGAGCTACGGACCGGACGTAATCATCGCCGACGAGCCCACCGGCAACCTCGATCTCGCCACGCAGGACGACATCATGCGCATCTTCCGGGAGCTGGCGCACTCGGAGGGCAAGTGCGTGATCATCGTGACGCACAGCCCCGACGTGGCCCGCCAGTCCGACGAGGTGTTCGAACTGGCGCCGCTGCGGCGACGCTGACCGCGATCGTGAGGGAGGTCTGGTGAACGGTCTCCCTCACGATATTCACCGCCCGTTCATCTTCACGTCAGCCCACCGGTTCTCTCCGTCGGCTCCGTTGCACTAGATTGTGTGTGGTAGCTTCCCAATTGTCTTGCAGCGATGATGGAGGGATCCGCGTGGGCATTCCCGTCGATATACGTCAACGAATCGGCAATATCTACGCTTCGCTCCGACCGGCGGAGCGCATGGTGGCGACCTATATCCGCGACCATTACGACGACGTGGCGTCGATGACCGTCGCCGAACTCGCCGACAGCGCCGGGGTGAGCCAGCCCACCGTGATCCGGTTCGCCCGCAAGCTCGGCTTCACCGGCTACCGGGATCTGCGCTACACGTTCAACCACCCCACCGAAAGCCCCCAGTCGTTCGATCCGCTCGACGGATTCGACCTGCATCCGTGGGACAACATCGACGAGATCCCGACCCGCGCGGTCGCCGGCGCAAAGAGTATGCTCGACGATCTGCTCGAATCCCTGTCCACCAAGGACTTCCGCAGGGCCGTGGACCTGCTCGGCCACGCCCGCGTC
Source organism: Bifidobacterium simiarum (assembly GCF_002802905.1). Taxonomy (GTDB): domain Bacteria; phylum Actinomycetota; class Actinomycetes; order Actinomycetales; family Bifidobacteriaceae; genus Galliscardovia; species Galliscardovia simiarum. The sequence continues at coordinate 63,158 of NZ_PEBK01000005.1, read as the reverse complement.
ATCGACATCTACAGCGTCGAGAACTCCGTGGTCCCCGCCAACGACCTCAACATCAAGCTCGGCTATCTGGGATTGCAGTGCCGCATGAACACCGACGCCTACATGCAGCGGATCAGCGCCGGGCACCTGACCGATCAGGACGTCGCCGTGGCGTTCTCCTACTCCGGCAGCTCCGACGACACCGTGCGGGCACTGCGCCTCGCCCGCAATCAGGGCGCCAAGACCATTGCGATCACCAACTCCAACGGCACGCCCCTGGCCAACTGGGCCGACGTGTGCCTGTACGCGGGCCATGGCGAACGCACCATCTACGGCAACGCGATCTTCTCCCGCGTCTCGCACGTCGCCATCGTCGACATGCTCTACATGGGCGTGATCCTCAGCGACTACACGCGCTACTCCGCCGCGCTCGACGACTCCGGCCGCTACATCCGCGACCGCGTCTTCCACGGGTGAGCGCACTCATAACCCGATCCAACCTTTCCTGCCTTCCCTCTGAAGGGCCGACTTCGCTTGTCACCTCATCAGTCAGCCTCCGGCTGCCAGCTTCCCCTCAAGGGGAAGCCCGGAAAGAATTTGCCCTACCCTCCATTCATCTTTCCCCTCAGGGGATACTGCACCCCTATCTTGCCTTCCCCTTGAGGGGAAGGTGGACGACGTAGTCGGCCGGATGAGGTGACCGGCAAAACACCGACCCATTCGCACGGTTCGACCTCTCAACGCCGACTTCACCCATCACCTCATCAGTCAGCCTCCGGCTGCCAGCTTCCCCTCAAGGGGAAGCCCGGAAAGAATTTGCCCTACCCTCCATTCNNACCCATCTCACCTCATCAGTCAGCCTCCGGCTGCCAGCTTCCCCTCAAGGGGAAGCCCGGAAAGAATTTGCCCTACCCTCCATTCATCTTTCCCCTCAGGGGATACTGCACCCCTATCTTGCCTTCCCCTTGAGGGGAAGGTGGACGACGTAGTCGGCCGGATGAGGTGACCGGCAAAACACCGACCCATTCGCACGGTTCGACCTCTCAACGCCGACTTCGCCTGTCACCTCATCAGTCAGCTTTCGGCTGCCAGCTTCCCCTCAAGGAGAAGCCCGGAAGAAAGCCCTGAAAACTACAAAACTACGTCTTTGGCACGTAATTTTGCTTACTGTTCACCTTGGTTTACAGAACTCTTCAGCACCGGCATGAAAAACGGCCCCTTCACGGTGAAAGAATCATTATCGGAAGGCGGAAAGCCAATGCAGTACCCGGATTTCAGACCTTTCGGCACAACTGAATAACCGGATCGATGTAGTAACGAATCACCCGGACCCATAACTGAACATCGCTTGTGTAAGTAAACCAACAGCGGGGCTTGCAGCGCCCCGCAGAAGGCAGACATCATGCTGGAATTGAAGAACATCACCAAATCCTTCGGGGATGCCCACGTGCTCAACGGCATCTCGCTGACCATTGGGGACGGTCAGATCATGTCGATCCTCGGACCTTCCGGCGGCGGCAAGACCACGCTGCTGAACATCATCCTCGGCATCACGCAGCCCACCAGCGGGCAGATCCTGTACAACGGCGAGGACCTGACGAACGTCCCGATGGAGAAGCGCGGCTTCAACATCGTGTTCCAGGACTACGCGCTGTTCCCGAACCTCAACGCCTATGAGAACATCACCTACGGCCTGAAGAACAACCCCGGCATCTCCACCGAGAAGGAGATCAAGGAGATGATCGCCCTGCTCGGCCTCGAGGAGCACCTGAACAAGCGGATCGACGAGCTGTCCGGCGGCCAGAAGCAGCGCGTGGCCCTCGCCCGCACGCTGGTGATGAAGCCGAAGCTGCTGCTGCTCGACGAGCCGCTCTCCGCCCTCGACGGCGTGATCAAGGAGTCGATCAAGGCCAAGATCAAGCAGATCGTGAACCAGTACAACCTCACCACGATCATGGTCACCCACGATCCCGAGGAAGCCTGCACGATGAGCGACAAGGTGCTGATCCTCAACCAGGGCAAGATCGCCCAGTTCGCCTCCCCCGACGACATCATCCACCACCCGGCCAGCGAGTTCGTGCGCAAGTTCATCCTCCACCAGCTGGAAGTCAAGCGCAACAACATCTACACGCTGTTCAACGAGGATGACGCCGCGAACCGTCAGCCCGCCCTCGCCGGTCAGGAGGCCTGAGCATGAGCGTCGAAGCCATTCAGGCCGGCAAGCAATTGCCCAACATCGCGCCTGAGATCAAGAACCACGAAAGCCGGCCGGCCAAGCCCCGGCAGCCCGAACTGACCGCCCTGCTCGTGGCCGTCAGCGTCATCTTCGCCGTCTTCCTCGTGATCCCGATGGTGCTGGTGCTCGCCAAGTCGTTCCAGACCGGCGACGGCGCCGCCACCATGGCCAACTACACGGCCATCCTCTCCAGGCCCGAGTTCCTCACCTCCGTGTTCAACAGCCTCAAGGTGGCCGCCGCGGCCGCCCTCGTGGCCATGCTGCTGGCGTTCCTGCTGGCCTACGCGGTGAACTGCACGAACCTGCCGCCGAAGTTCAAGAAGGCCATCGCCCTGCTCACCCAGGTGCCGATGCTGCTGCCGACCATCACCTACGGCTTCGCGATCATCTACTCCTTCGGCAAGGAGGGCCTGATCACCAAGCTGTTCGGCCACCAGCTGTTCGACATCTACGGATTCAACGGCCTGCTCATCGGCTACGTGATCTACACGCTGCCCACCTGCTTCCTGCTGATCAACAACAGTTTCCAGTTCGTCGACAAGAAGTTCATCATCGTCTCCCACATCATGGGCGACAGCCACATCAAGACGTTCTTCGTCACCACCGTCCGGCCGCTGATCGGCACGATGTGCGTGGCCTTCATCCAGAGCTTCTTCCTGAGCTTCACGGATTACGGCATCCCGACCTCCGTGGGCGGCACCTACGACGTGCTGGCCATGACCCTGTTCAACCAGATGCTCGGCTCGATCCCGAACTTCAACCGCGGCGCCGTGATCGCCGTGTTCATGCTGATCCCGTCGATCATCTCGATCATCCTGATGACGATCCTCGAGAAGTACTCGATCCGCTACTCCAAGGTCTCGCAGATCGATCTGCCCGAAGGCAAGAAGCGCGACCTGTTCTGCGCCATCGCCTCCGTGGTCGTCCTCGTGTGCGTGCTTTCGGTGTTCGCCGTGATCCTGCTCATCCCGTTCGTCGAGATGTGGCCGTTCAAGCTCAACTTCACGCTGAGCCACATCACCGGCATCTTCGCCGACTCCGAACTGACCGCCGTGTTCACCAACTCGGTGTACGTGGCCGTCATGACCGCCATCCTCGGCTGCCTGTTCGCCTACGCGGCGGCGCTGGTGACCTCCCGTTCGAAGCTGCCGGCCGCGGCCAAGCGCTTCGTCGACTCGATCAGCTCGATCATCAACACGGTCCCCGGCATGGTGCTCGGCATCGCGTTCCTGTTCGCCTTCAGCGGCACGCCGATGCAGAACACCTTCTGGATCCTGATCATCGCGAACATGATCCACTACTTCGCCACCCCGTACCAGATGATGAAGGACTCGCTGTCGAAGATGAACGCCTCGTGGGAGACCACCGCGAAGCTCATGGGCGACAGCTGGTTCAAGACCATCGTGCGCGTGGTCACCCCGAACGCGTGGCCCACCGTGCTGCAGGTGTTCGGCTACTACTTCGTCAACGCCATGGTCACGATCTCCGCGGTGGTGTTCCTCACCGGCGCCAAGACCCAGGTCATCACCACGAAGATCTCCGCGCTACAGCACCTCGCCAAGTTCGACGACATCTTCGCGCTCTCGCTGCTGATCCTCGTGACCAACCTCGTGGTCAAGGGCGTGATCGCCTTCGCCACCCGCAAGAAGCCCGTGAAGGTCAAGGCCACCGAAGCCGCGGCCGCCACCGTGAAGCAGGGCGCCCGCAAGACCGCCGAGCAGATCGCCGCAGGCAACTTCGCCCTGCCGCCGATCAACCCGCGCTCCCACGGACGCAACGTGGTGACCGGCATCGCCTCCGGCGTGGCCGCCGCGATCCTCGTGGCCTTCGGCTTCGGCGCCTTCTCCGGCACCGCGGCCGCCAGCCAGCAGGTCGTGATCTACACGAACGCCGATGACGAGGCCGTGGCCGCGTTCGAGCACGCGCTCGACAACAACGGCTACAAGGGCAAGTACATCATGCAGAGCTTCGGCACCTCCGAGCTGGGCGGCAAGATGCTGGCCGAAGGCAAGAGCCTCGAGGCCGACATGCTCACCATGAGCTCCTACTACGTGGACTCCGCGCAGCAGCGCAACCACATGTTCGCCGACCTGACCGACGTGCACTCGAAGCTGCTCAACACCAACGAGAACACCAAGGCCCCGAAGTACCGCAGCCCCACCACCGCTCAGGAAGGCGCGATCTTCTACAACACCGAGGCGATCAAGCAGGCGGGCGTGCCCGTGCCGAAGAGCTTCAAGGATCTCGCCGACCCGAAGTACAAGGGCCTGATCTCCGTGCCCGACATGGAAGGCTCCTCCACCGGCTGGCTGATGGTGCAGGCCATCGTGGGCGCCTACGGCACCGGCGACGAAGGTCGTCAGATCCTGACCGACATCTACAAGAACGCCGGTCCGCACCTCGAACAGTCCGGTTCCGGCCCGCTGAAGTCGGTGCGCTCGGGCGAGGTGGCCGTCGGATTCGGTCTGCGGCATCAGGCCGCGGCCGACAAGAAGAAGGGTCTGCCGATCGACTACGTGGATCCCACCGAAGGCAACTACTCGCTGACCGAGTCGGTGGCGGTGCTCGACAAGGGCGCCAAGACCAACCCGCTGGCGCAGAAGATGGCCGGGGTGATCATCGACCAGGGCCGCAAGGAACTGCTCGAGACCTATCCGACGCCGCTGTACCAGGGCGAGAAGGAGCCGTCCAACGGTTCGAAGTACCCGAAGACCTTCGACAAGCCCCTGACCGTGGACCTGCTCCAACAGCATCAGGACTTCTCGGAAGCCTGCAAGCGAGCCGCCAAGGAAGGCTGACGCCTCTCGCTTCAAAGCCTGATTCGGCGGGCATCGCCGATTGACCCCATGAATCAGACGCGGAGAAGGAACAGGGCATCGATATGCTCTGCTCGACCGTAGGCAGCGAAGGGGTTTGCTACGCTGCGCGAGCAAACCCCGGAGCGAGGCCGAACGGCCATGAGTGTGTCGAGCAGAGCATATCGACGCCCCACGGCCACGGCATTCAATGCCGCCGCACCAATCGCATCGATCTTTTATCCCATAACCAAACCAATAGAGAAGGAACACCAATGACCAACGAATACAAGCTGCTCACCCCCGGACCGCTGACCACGACCCGCACGGTCAAGGAGGAGATGCTCTTCGACCACTGCACGTGGGACGAGGACTACCAGCAGATCACCCAGAAGATCCGCCGTCAGCTGCTTGAACTCGCCCACTGCGATCCGAACGAGTACACGGCCGTGCTCATGCAGGGTTCCGGCACCTTCGGCGTGGAAAGCGTGCTGACCTCGGTGATCGGCAAGGACGAGAAGGTGCTGCTGTGCACGAACGGCGCCTACGGCGACCGTCAGGTGAAGATCTGCGAGCACGCGGGCATCGCCTACACGCAGTACGCCGAGCCGTACGACCGCATCCCGGACGCCAGGAAGGTGGCCGAGTACCTCGACGCCGATCCGTCGATCACCCACGTGTCGATGATCCACTCCGAGACCACTTCCGGCCTGCTCAACGACATCCAGGCTGTGGCCAAGGTGGCCAAGGAGCACGGCAAGACCTTCATGGTGGATGCGATGAGCTCCTTCGGCGGCGTGGATATCCCGGTGGCCGACTGGGGCATCGACTTCATCGTCTCCTCTGCCAACAAGTGCATCCAGGGCGTGCCCGGCTTCAGCTTCATCATCTGCAACAAGGCCAAGCTCGAGGCTTCGAAGGGCAAGGCCCGCAGCCTCTCCCTCGACCTGTGGGATCAGTGGAACACGCTGGAGAAGGCCCACGGCAAGTGGCGCTACACCTCCCCCACCCACGTGGTGCTCGCCTTCTCGAAGGCTCTGGACGAGATGGCCGAGGAGGGCGGCATCCCCGTGCGCTCCGCCCGCTACCGTCTGAACAACGAACTGCTGATCGCCCGCATGAAGGCGCTGGGCTTCTCCACCTTCCTCGCCGATCATCAGGGTCCGATCATCACCACGTTCCTGTACCCGAAGGGCACCACGTTCGACTTCCACGACATGTACGAGTTCATCAAGGAGCGCGGCTATGCGATCTACCCGGGCAAGCTCACCGACGAGGAGACCTTCCGTCTGGGCAACATCGGCGAGATCTACGCCGACGACATCGAGAAGGTGACCGAGCTGCTGGCCATGTACATGGGTGAGCGCGGCCTGCTCGAGGCCGCCACCGGCTCCGACTCCGTGCCCGCCGCCATCGCCGCCATGGACAAGGCCGGCGAGCCGATCAAGGCCGCCGCCCCCCTCGGCGTCAAGCTCGCCGCCTGACACCGCGCTCCAGCCCGCAAAACGTGGTCCCGGACATGGGAAATAGGCATCGGGATCCGCGAAGGAACACGGGCGAGAAACACCGTGCGGAGGGTGATGGGCCTTGTCCGACCGTAGGCAGCGAAGGGGTTTGCTACGCTGTGCGAGCAAACCCCGGAGCGAGGCCGAACGGCCTTGAGTGTGTCGGACAAGGCACATCACCCGCAGCCACAATCAGCGCGCATGAGCCTTGTCGCGCATTCCCACGGAGGGGCCGACATCCCTTTCTCGACCGTAAGCTAGCGGCTGGCTCGTCCAGCCGCGTGGCCGAACGGCCTTGAGTGTGTCGAGAAGGGGATGTCGGCTCCGACCCACCCGCACCGCCGCATCATCAATCTTCAAGTCAAGCCAATCAGTATCAAAGGAAAACCATTATGACCAACCGTTTTGAGGCCGTCATCTTCGATTGGGCCGGCACCACCGTCGACTACGGCTGCTTCGCCCCCGTCCGCGCCTTCCAGGAGGCGTTCCGCGAGTTCGGCATCGATCCGACGATGGACGAGACCCGCAAGCCCATGGGCATGCTCAAGCACGACCACATCAACACGATGCTGCACATGGAGCGCATCGCCCGTGCCTGGGAGGACGAGCACGGCCACGCCCCCACCGATCAGGATGTGGACGACGTGTACGCACACTTCGAGCCGAAGCTGCTGTCGATCCTCGACAACTACGCCGATCCGAAGCCGGGTGTGCTCGACGCGGTGGCCGCGCTGCGCGAGGCCGGTCTGAAGATCGGTTCGACCACCGGCTACACCGACAAGATGATGGACATCGTCGTGCCGAAGGCCAAGGTGAACGGCTACGATCCCGACTTCTGGATCAGCCCGGACGGCACGAACGGCTTCGGCCGCCCCTACCCGTACATGATCTTCCGCAACCTCGAGAAGCTGGGCGTCTCCTCGGTGCACGCCGCCGCCAAGGTGGGCGACACCCTCTCCGACATCCGTGAGGGCAAGAACGCCGGCGTGTTCACGGTCGGTGTGATCGAGGGCAGCTCCCAGCTGGCGATGAGCCAGGAGGAGTTCGAGGCCCTATCCGAGGCCGACAAGGCCGATGCCCGTGCGAAGGCCCGTGAGGCGTTCGTCGGTGCCGGCGCCGACGCCGTCATCAACACGATGGCCGAACTGCCGACGCTGCTCGATCAGATCGCCTGATCCGCGACCCTTGTTTCTCGGCAGGGAACGACGATTCCTGCAAAACTGGGTGGTGCCTCATTTAGCGGGAGGCACCACCCAGTTTCATATCATGATTTCTCTGTTCGTCGTGATTTTTGCACAAACCGATGGTTTCTTCCTTAGGATTTTTGCATAAAAGTCTGATTATTCGTCGTAATTTTTGCATTCTCTGATTTTGGGGACCTAAGATCATACCCGTGTGATGTAGTGGATGATCGTCGTATGAGAGGGGAATCATGGAACGTGATGTCATGAAGCAGCTCGAAGTGTGGCGCACTTCCAAGCACAGAAAGCCCTTGGTCCTCTGCGGTGCCCGACAGGTAGGCAAGACCTACGTGCTGAAGAAGTTGGGGGAAACAGCTTACCGCTCATGCGCATACGTCAATCTCATGGATGAGGCGTCTCGATCCGTGTTCACGGCGTATGATGCGCGACAAGTACTGGAGAACATCGAGGTACTTACCGGAGTGAAGATCGTTCCTGGGCAGACTCTGACCATCATTGATGAGATTCAGGAAGTGCCCGAGGCGTTGACTCTCATGAAAGCGTTCGCCGAAGACGTCCCGGAACAGCACATCGTTTCAGCCGGATCGTATCTGGGACTTGCCTATCATGCGGGCGAATCCTTCCCCGTGGGGAAGATCGACTCCATCGACATGTATCCCATGACGTTTGTAGAATTCCTCCAGGCGTCCGGTCAGGACGCGCTGGCGAATATCGTGCGATCTCTGGATTTCGAACGAGCCTCACGGTTCTCCGATCGACTCGAACGAATGCTGAGGCGCTATTATTTCGTCGGAGGCATGCCTCAGGTGGTCAGCGAATTCCTTGACGGCAACAATGATTATGCCGTCGCCCGGCGTCGCCAGCAGGCGCTGCTTTCCGATTATGACAATGATTTCTCCAAGCACAAGATCGATGTCCCTGAAATCGATGTGGAACGTGTTCGTCTGGTGTTTCGCTCTATTCCTTCTCAGTTGGGGCGGGAGAACCATAAATTCGTGTTCGGGCACATCGCGCCGGGTGCGCGCAGAACACAATACGAAACAGCGATTCAGTTCATCGTTGATTCCGGATTGGCCCAGCGCATATACCGCGTCGACAAAACACAATTACCTCTGCGGGATTACGAGGATCTTTCCTCCTTCAAGTTGTATATGCACGACATTGGATTACTCGGCGCCGCAATGGACGTCAGCGCACGTGACGTCCTGCTGTCGAACACCGCATTTGAGGAATACAAAGGGGCGATGACCGAACAGTACGTATGCCAGCAGCTGACCGCGACAGGACGGAATCCTTATTATTGGACTTCCGGCAGGGGAACGGCGGAAGTGGATTTTGTTGTGCAATACGACAGTCGACCCGCGCCACTGGAGGTCAAGGCAGAAGAGAACGTGCACGCCAAAAGCCTGCGAATGCTCTGCAACGACACCGGACTGCATGGCTACCGCACGTCAATGCGTGGTTATCGCGAGCAGGATTGGCTCACCAATGTGCCGCTCTGGGCGGTCGGAACGTACTTTGACCCGGTTAATGATCCCGCCAACGTCATTCCTGATGAGGGACTGGACTGATCGGCATCATCATCGCCTTCGATCCTCCCGTCATCCGACTCCCGTACATGAGCACGCTGTCATCATCACACGGCCACACTCATGCCAACGGCATCGTATCGGGAAAATACCGCGCAACAACGTCGTCGAGCTGACCGGCGATGACGGGAAAATCCTGATCCAGATCCAACGTCCGCACGGCGATGACATTGCCTCCCATGTCGAATTCCCCGTCCGGCTGGCGCTCCTCATCGGTTTTCGCATAGAGCAACATGCCGGACACGGCGCGTGTGTCTCCGACCGCCGCCAGCTGAGCCGTCTTGTTCTTCACGTAGGTGAACATCTGATACAGGTTCGCGGAATGCATCTTGTAGCGACCGAAGTTCCGCTGCATCGTCCGCGTGTAGTACTTCGCATCGATGATCAGCACATCCCGCCCATCGTTCAATACCACATCGGGCTGCATGACGGGGAGCAAGGAGTCTTCCCCACCGTCGACCATCCATGGAATACGATGATGGGTGGTGTTGATCCGATCCCGCCATTCATGCGAGTAATAGCCGAACAGGAACTTCTCGTATATCCGGCACATCTGCTGGTCATCGAGGAAATCCATGAGTAACGTCCTGCCCGGTTGGGAGCTTTGCAGCAGGCCTCTGACCGTCAGATGGCAGATGCCGATCAGCATCCGATACGTCTGATTGTTCCGGTCGTAACGTATGTTCCAGTCGGTTCGCCGCAGATCGATCCGTCGGACATCATTCAGGCAAGCCAGCAACTGGCGAAGTCGCGTCTTTCGATCCCGACTGATATCGGCATGACTCAGCATCAGCATGGTCGATTTGATGATGCGATTCGCCTGAGAGTCCACGGTGAAGTCATCCACCGTACATATGAGCCGTTTCCGAGACATCGTGACCTTGCGAACGCTTTCGGTGATTTCGATCTTCCCGCGGGGAGAGTCCAGCTCGTCGGCATGGGACACGTATTCCCGCGAAAGACCCCGCTTGATCTGCGTCGCCATTCCCTGAATGAGAATGGCGGCGCATAGGTCGGCGATGTTGTCGAAGGATTCCGTGGCCAGTTTCCGATACTGCTGCTCCTGCAAGGCCCGAAAGGCGTATGACAGCATGTAGTACACGTTCCGGATCGGAATGACCGGCGACGTCGTCATTGGATGGCCTTCCTCAGCTTGTCCGCCTCCTCCTTCACGATTTCAGGCTCGTCGAACCAGTATTCCTCGAGCAGAGGAATCAGCTCATATTCGACGAGGCCCGACAGCGTCTGTTCGTTCACGGTATCGGGCGTCAATCCGCAGAAGTAACTGTGTCCGATCCTGAAACCCTTGCCCAGGGAATCATCCTCGGCGATCCGGCGATTCAGGTTTCTGACTGCTGCGATAAGCCCATTGAATCGTTCGCTGTTCAACGCACGCCGATACGCGTCAAAGCCATCGGTATCGAAACCCGGTTCCAACTCGATGAACGCGAACCGGCGCCGAAGCGCATAGTCGATCATCGCCAAGCTCCGGTCGGCGGTGTTCATCATGCCGATGATGAACACGTTACGGGGAATGGAGAACAGTTCGTCCGCATACGGCAATTGGAGGCGAAGACCACGCTTATCGCTTTCCATGAGCATGAACAGTTCGCCGAAGATCTTGCTGAGATTTCCACGGTTGATCTCATCGATAATGAAGTAATATGGACGATCTTCGTCGATCTCGGCTCTCTTGCAGAATTCGTAGAACACACCGTACTTGAGCTCGAAACCGGTGTCCGTCGGCCGATATCCAAGCATGAAATCCTCATAGGAATAGTTTTGATGGAACTGCACCATCTCTACCCGCTCGGAGTCCTTCTCCCCCATGATGGAGTAGGCGAGCCGCTTGGCCATGAAGGTCTTGCCCACGCCGGGAGCCCCCATGAGGATGATGTTCTTCTTGCGGGCAAGGGCGGCCACCAGATTGTCGTAGGTGCGTTCATCCACATATACCTCGTTGAGAAAATCCTCTCGGGTGTATGCAGGCAATGGACTATCTACGACCATGGATGAAACATTGTCTCCATTCGTGTCATCAGTACCGTCGTCAAGCAGATCATTGATCTGACGGACCATGTCGAGATTCGAAGTGATCTCATTCAGCATTTTCGTATGAAACTGCTTTTCCGCCTCAGAAAGGATATATTCATCGCTCATGTCAGTCCATGAGACTTGCCTCGCATGATTGAAATCGTCAGTATCACTCGCATAGTGCTCATAGCCCGATTGCACTTCGCCGATGCCGATAATCCTTCGTTTCCCATCAACCGCCACGATCATGTCACCGGGATTTATCTCGTTGACGAATTCCCATAGCGCATGCGCGGTGTTCGTCGGCTTGTTCTCCCATTCATAAGCGTCTTGCAGCGCCTGCTGGATTTCATTCTGACTACGGTACTGAGTCAACGTTCCGATTTTGCCGTAGCCGAACATCATCACCGAACCCTTCAGACATTCCTGCCACTTTTCCGCCCCGGTTCCAGCCCGATAGGACCAGTATCGTTTTTCCGGCTCGCCACTATCACCAAGTGCATTATCCGTAGTCGTCCTCTTCGCTCGTTGTTCCCGGTTATATCTCACCTGCTCGCGGATAAGTGAGGAGGCCAGCTCATCGGTCATAGTCACATCGGTACCACTATCAGTCAGCTTCCAGATCCCACGCTCGCTGCCATCGATGTATCCTCCGAAAACAAGAGCATTCCTCGCGAAAGCAACCTCATTACCGAATTTATTGGCTTTCGTCTTTCCCCGCGTAACCGCAAGCTTCTCCTGTGTCAGATGAAGGTCATCGGCGATTCGCTCTCTCACTTCCGCTGGACTCGCCTCTCCTCCCAGCTCTTTCAATGCGTCCAGAATCGGCTTCATCCACCTCATGTGAGAGTCCTTCAGATTGGGCTTCACACCATTTTCCGCAGTCACCATCGACTCCTTTCCCAAAAACCTGTTGCTGATGGTATCTCTCAGTCCAGTCCTTCATTGGAAATGCCGTTGACGGGATCATCGTCATTCCGTGCCTTGGATTCGTGGCACGGAACGCCATAATCACCGGTTCCGTCGTTCCCCTGCCGCCGATTCGTGGCAGGGAATCCCCGAACAACGCGATATCGCATTCCCTGCCACGAAAAAAGGGCGGCGCCTCCCGCAGAGGAAGACGCCGCCCCGTGACCGACCGTCATGACCCGGTCGGTCCGATTCGTGGTACGTCGTAGATTACGCCAGCCCGGTCAGGCCCAACCGACAGCCCGATCACGCCAGATCGTAGGCGTCCTCGAAGAAGCGGCGTTCGAGATGCACGATGCGGCGGAAGACCTCGGCCTCGGGGCCATCCACGCTGGCGTATTCGTTCACCAACGCGATCAGGCGGCCGGTCCATGCGCGGAACAGCTCGCCCTCATGCAGATCGACCCAGCCCTTGTGGGCGGGCACCTGCTGCACCACGCCGGCGTCCACGGTGCGCTTGGCCCACGCGAGGTACAGCCATTCCATGCAGCACAGCGCGGTGATGAGCTCCTCCCACGTGCCGTTGACCACTTCGGCGAGGTAGTCGCAGTACTCCTTGTTGGCCGGGGTCTGCGGAGCGTGCTCGTACTGCTCGTCGGTGACGTGGTAGACCTTGAGGAAGTCGGTGAAGTACGGGGCCTCCTCGTCGGCGAAGAACTTCGACTGCTTGCGCAGCATCTCCTTGGTCTCCTCGCGTGGGGCGAGCGCGATGGCGTGGTCCATGATGCCCTGGTTGAAGAACTTGAAGTCCTGGATCAGGTACGAGACGAGCACGTTGTCGGGCAAGGTGTCGTCGAGCAGTTCGTTGACGAACCGCGAGTTGATGGCCCGGTTCCATTCCTCGGCGGCCGACAGGTACAGCCGATCGGCCACGCTGCCGGACTCGGCGCCGAGAAACGCCCAGTCTCCGCTCTTCGAAGCCGGGGCTTCGGGGACATGATTGACCATGATGATCTTTCCTTTCATTGCGACCCGGACGGGATCGGTTCGACCCCGACGGGTCAGTTCGACATCATCGGCAGGTTCCAATACCCAGTCTTCACGGCGAGACCCACGGCGATGGCGGGGATCACGATCGAGATCGCGTAGCCCACCCAGTCGATCGGGTGCAGTCGGGAGGCACGGGCGAAGGTGCGCGTGTCGGAGGCGCCGAATCCGCGGGCCTCCATGGCGGTGGCGAGCTTGGTGGCTCGCCGGATCGACAGTACGAGCAGCGCGAACGCCTGCGACAGCACGCGGGAGACGGGGTTGCCGTCGCCGATGCCGCGGGATCGACGGGACAGGCCGAGCGCGCGCCAGTCCTCCTGCAGCAGGGTGAACATGCGGATGCCGGCCAGCGCGCCGTAGACGAACTTGGACGGCAGGTGCAGGATCTGCACGAGGCCGTCGGCCAGATCGGTGGGATCGATGCCCAGCAGGAAGATCACGCTGGGCACAGCGATGGCGACCACGCGCAGGAACGTGGCGATGGCCAGATGGAACGACCCTTCGCTCACCACGATGGCTGCCCAGCGGAAGTACACCTCGCCGCTGGTGCGGCCGTACAGCAGGATCGGGATGAAGCTACCGATCGCGGCGATCCACACCGGCCAGGTGCGGCGCAGGATGACCAGCGGGTTGATGCCGGCGATCCACAGCAGCACGACCGACAGGATGATCTGGGTGGAGGCCGAGACCACGTCGAGCGTGGAGAACAGCGGCAGGCTCATGATCAGCGGGCAGATGAAGCGGCTGACCGGGTTGAGCCGGGCGATGAACCAGGACTGCGACGGCGGCTTAGCCTGTTCGTGCCGGGCGGACGGCGGCGTGACGATGATCTCGCTCATCGGATTCTCGCTCATCGGGTTTCCTCCTGTGCTCGAGGTGCTCGCGACGCCGGTTCGGCCGCATCCTGACGCACGCCGAATCGGATCGGCGTGGCCTGAAGCGACTGCACCAATGCCTCGTCGTGCGTGACCATGATGACCGTGCAGCCACGGTCCCGGATGCCGGCGATCAGTTCGACCATCTGCGTCCAGGTGCGGAAGTCCTGACCGAAGGTCGGCTCGTCCATCACCAGCACCTGCGGCGCGGCGGCCAGCATGGATGCGACGGAAAGACGGCGCTTTTCGCCGCCGGACAGCGTATACGGGTTGCCGCGGGCGAATCGGGCCAGTCGCAGCCGTTCGAGCAGATCGTCGGCGATGGCATAGGCCTCGTCCTGCGTCTTGCCCATGGATTTCGGGCCGATCGCCACTTCGTCGCGCACGGTGTTGGCCGCGAACTGGTGTTCCGGCTCCTGGAACACCATGCCGATGCGGCCGAGCAGCTGCCGGCTCTTCCAGTGGATCGGCTCGCGCGACTTCGGGTTCGGGGCCAGCCGCTCGTTGATGAGCACCTGTCCGGCGACCGGCTTGAGCAGGCCGGCGAGGGTGAGGGCCAGCGTGGACTTGCCGGCGCCGTTCGGGCCCATAAGCGCGTAGATGCTGCCGCGACGGAAGTCGAGGTTCACATGCTCGCCCAAGGCCACGCCGTTGCGCCCGAAGGACAGATCGCGGGTGGAGAGCACCACCTCGTCGGGATCGACGGGATCGGCATCGACGGCACCGGTATCGGCACCGGCGTCCGGAGCCGCCGGACTCTCCGTCTTCTCCGCCCGTTTCGGCGGAAAACTGGGGATCGCACGCCCGGGCACCCATGATCCGCCTTCGGCAAGCACGTCGCCCATCGTGGAGAACACCTCGTCGGGCGTGCCGTCGGCCAGCACCCCGCCTTCGTGGCTGTCGCCGGCGGCGCCGAGCACCACCACGCGGTCGACCAGATCCAGCCATACGTCGATGTGATGCTCCACCACCACCATGGTCTGCCCGGTGGATTCGATCACATGCTTCACCGCGTCGTGCACCTCATGCACGCCGGGCGGGTCGAGATTGGCGGTCGGTTCGTCGAGCAGCAGCAGACCGGGCCTCATGGCCAGCACGCCGGCGAGGGCGAGCCGCTGCCGCTGGCCGCCGGAGAGATGACGGGTGGAATGCGTCAGATCCAACGATTTGAGTCCCACGATGTCGAGGGAGGAGCGCACTCGCCGCCACGTCTCCTCCACGTCGATGTTGAGGTTTTCGCAGCCGAAGGCCACGTCGTCGCCCACCCGTTCGAGGATGATCTGCGCGTCCGGATCCTGCAGGACCAGTCCGGCCCGTCCGCGTGCCTTCGGCGAGTCCAGCCCGCCGATGGTGAGCGATCCCTCCTGCACGCCTTCGTCGTCACTGCCCAGCACGCCGGCCATGGCGGCCATGAACGTGCTCTTGCCCGCGCCCGAGGCGCCGAGCAGCAGCACCCGCTCCCCCGGCTTGATGCTCAGGTTCACGTGGCGCAGCGCAAAATCCTTGCGCGTGGAATGCCGCCAGCCCCAGTCGTGCGCCTCCACACCGACCGGAACGGTCACGCCGTATGCCGGGTCGGCGGCCGGTGCCGCGGACCGCGCCGCCGTCTGCCCATGAGCCGTCTGCCCATTATGCGCGGCCGATGCCGCCATGTTCGATTCAGTCACTGATCGGACCGATCCCTTTCGATCGTCCGATGTCTCGGGAAGACGTACGCCTCCTACGGAAAAACGAGACACCGGTATGCCAAACGGGCCGGCCGGCATCCACCGACCGGCCCTTCATGATGATTCAGCCGAATGCTCAGACCAGCGCGGTCTTGGTGCGACCGGATTCGAAGCGGTCGAGCACGCCGGTGGAGGCGATGGCCTTCTGCACGTACCACATGAGCAGGCCGGCGAGCAGGGCGCCGGAGATCAGCGTGGAGAAGAAGTAGCTCACGCCGTACACGCTGAAGATGTCGGTGGCCACACGGCTGCCCAGCGGAGAGAACGTGTACAGGAAGTTGCCGAAGGCGGACAGCGCGCCGGACAGCATGGTGACGGCCGGGTTCCACTTGCGGTAGCGGACGATGATGAACGCGAGTTCGGCGAACACACCCTGGATCAGGCCGATGATGATCGAACCGCTGATGCCGAACACACCGCCGGCGCCCACGATGTATTCGATGCAGGCGGCGATCAGCTCGGCGTACAGGGCGGCGCCGGGCTTGCGCACGATGATGGCGGCGAGCGGTGCCGCGAACAGCCAGAATGCGACCACGAGGCCGTTGGAGCCGGGCAGCAGGGCGTCGAGCGCCGTGATCGGGATGTTGTAGATGAGATCCCAGCCGGCGAAGATCACACCGGATGCGACCGCGATGATGGAGGCGACGACGATATCGACGACGCGCCACTTGAGATTGACCTTGGTTGTGGTATCAGCCATGGAACTGTGCCTTTCCTCTCTGGACGGATGCTGTCTGCGATCCGTTAAAAGGCACGGGAGAACGAGAAGGTATCGACGTCCGTGCGCCGGCATTACCCGGTATACGTTCATGCGGTTGAAGCTGTGCTTCCTCTCAGTCCTGCGGTCCCCCGGCCGCCGCCCTACGGGCGCAAACCGTGGAAAATCACAAGACCCCCGTGTCACCAGCGATGATACACGAGGGTCTGACTATGATTCATCCGCCACGGCGTTTCCGTCCCGGCGTCTCCGTCACGGGATCAGGCGGCGAGACTGCGCAGCAGCAGTGCCTCGGCGAGGATGTTCTTCTTCAGGCTCGCCAGATCGATCGACTCGTTGGGGCTGTGCGCGTTGGCCTTCGGATCCTCCGGACCGGTGACCAGCACCTGCGCGCCGGGGAAGAGCCGCTGCAGTTCGGGGATGAACGGGATGGATCCGCCTTCGCCCTTGTTGGCCGGCTCCACGCCGAATGCCGTCTCGAGTGCGGTCTCGGCGTCCTTGACCACCACGGAATCGGGATCCATGGCCCAGCCCTGACCGTTTTCGCCGGCCTCGACGGTGACTTCGGCACCGAACGGCGCATGGGCCTTCAGGAAGTCGGCGAGCGCCTGCTGCGCCTCGGCCGGCTTCTGGTTC
Organism: Bifidobacterium simiarum; assembly: GCF_002802905.1. Lineage (GTDB taxonomy): Bacteria > Actinomycetota > Actinomycetes > Actinomycetales > Bifidobacteriaceae > Galliscardovia > Galliscardovia simiarum. The sequence continues at coordinate 45,906 of NZ_PEBK01000005.1, read as the reverse complement.
GGCGAGGTGCGCATGGAGAGGCGGAACCGGGCGGCGTCGGCGATCACGTTGAATGAGCCGTCGACCGGGTGAGAGTCGAAGCCGATCACGGTGACGGACGGCTTGGTCCACAGGCGGGAGGCGAGCGAGTCGGTGCCGGCGAGACGGTAGCCGTCAACCACGGCGGCGTCGGCGCGCAGCGAGGCTTCGTCGAGGTCGCGCTGCAGTCCGCCGATCGGCTCCTCGGAGGCGACGCCGGGCACCACGAGGCTGCCGTTTTCGTCGTACATGGAGGCGATGAGCATGGCGGCGAGCGTGTTGGCGTCGAGGATCGGGCCGCCGAACTGGCCGGAGTGCACGGGGTGGCCGAGCACGCGCACGGTCACGTCCACGCAGGTGTTGCCGCGCAGGGAGGTGGTGAGCGAGGGGATTTCGGCGGACCAGTTGCCGGAGTCGGCCACGATGATCACGTCGGATTCGAATTCGTCCCTGTGGGCTTCGATGAACGGGATGAAGCTGGGAGAGCCCATCTCCTCCTCGCCCTCGATGAACACCTTGATGTTCACGCCGAGGTCGTCGCCCAGGGCGCGCAGGGCGCCGGAGTGGATGGCGATGCCGCCGCCGTCGTCGGCAGCGCCGCGTCCGTAGAGACGGCCGTCGTCCTTGGTGGTGGCGACGAACGGGTCGGTGTCCCATTCGGACGGGTCGGGAACGGGCTGCACGTCGTGGTGGGCGTAGAGGAGCACGGTGCGGGCGGCCGGGTCAACGATGCGCGAGCCGACGACCTCCCAGGCGCCGGGCGTGCCGTCGGGGTTCTCGGACTGCACCACGCGGGCGTCGACGCCTTCGGCCTTGAGCACGTCGGCCACGAATTCGGCGGAACGCTTCATGTGCTCGCCGGTGATGCCGTTGGCGGAGACGGACTTCAGGGCGATCTTGTCTTCCAGCACCTTGACCACGCGCTGCCAGTCGGCTTCGACGCGCGAGCGCAGTTCGTCCACGGACGTATTCGTCATGTTCCCTCCTTGGGACCTCGGAATCCTAACTGTCTGAAACTTAAGAGAGTCTAGGCGTCACCGTAACCTGTTCGCATGACATGGAACCCGTTCAACCGTTCTGAGAAGAAGGAAGAGGAAGCCGGGCAGGCCGCTCAGCCGGCCGCCCCGAGCGACAAGAAGAACCGCCCCACCCCCAAGCGCAAGGACGCCCAGGCCGCGAATCTGCGCCCGCTGGTGCCCAAGGACCGCAAGGCGAGCAACAAGGTCGCCCGTCAGAAGATGCGTGCCAAGCAGGATGAGGAATACGCCGCGATGAAGTCCGGCGACCTGCAGCATATGCCGAAGTCCGAGCGTCTCGACTTCCGCGTGTACATCCGTGATTTCGTCGACGCCCGCTGGAATCTGGCCGAGTGGATGATGCCGTTCGTCATCGTGATGCTGTTCGTTTCGATGTTCATCACCTCCGCGTACCCGCAGTTCAACCTGCCGATCATGATCGTGATGTACGCCTACTTCATCCTGTCGATCATCGACACGTTCGTGATGTGGCGCAAGCTGAAGAAGCAGCTGATCGCCAAGTTCGGCGAGAAGTCGGTGGCCAAGGGCATGCGTTCCGGCTGGTATGCCGTCAGCCGTGCGATGCAGATGCGTCGCTGGCGCATTCCCCGTCCGCGCGCGCCGAAGCGCGGCGACTGGCCGGACTGACGGTCCGACAGTCTGCGGGGATCGTCCGGCCGGGGCCGTTGCGCCTTCGGGGAATCCCCCAATCAACGTAAGGAATCGTCCGCATACTGATAATCGGATCAGATATGCGGACGTTTTGTATGGTGCGGCCGATATGAGCCCGTCCCGATAGTCCCGATACAAGGAGTGATATGGAACACAAGGATTACGACTACGACGTCATCGTCGTCGGATCAGGCCCCGGCGGCTATTCCACGGCCTTGCGGGCCGCACAGCTCGGCCTTGCCGTGGCCGTGGTGGAGCGGGACGACCGGCCGGGCGGCACCTGCCTCAACCGCGGGTGCATCCCCACCAAGGCGCTGATCCACGCCGCACGCACCATGTATCACGAGCAGCGGGCCGACCGCTTCGGCATCATGATGAGCGTCGACGGCATCGACTTCGGCCGTCTGCGGGAATATAAGGACTCCACCGTCCGCACCATGACCGAGGGGCTTTCCGGACTGCTGCGCGCGCGCAAGGTCACGATGATCCACGGCGAGGCTGGTGTCACCGGAAGCGAACCCCGTCCCGACGGCCCGGCGCATGTCGTGACCGTCCGCGATCCCGATGGCGCCGATCGTTCGTTCACCGCCCGCCATGTCGTGATCGCCACCGGCTCCCGGCCCCGTCCGCTGCCCGGCATCGCGTTCTCCCAGTCGGTCATCGACTCGGACGCCGCCCTCAAGCTCAACGAATTCCCGCAAAGCGTGGTCGTCATCGGTTCCGGCGCCGTGGCCCTGGAGTTCGCCTCCCTGTGGGCCGCCGCCGGCAGTCAGGTGACGCTGCTGGCCCGCAAGTCCAGCGTGCTGTCGGCGTGGAACCGTCGCATCGGCTCCACGCTGACCCGCGAACTCAAGCGGTTCGGCGTCAACGTCGTCACGCGATCCTCGGTGACCGGCATCGACACCGGGGTCAATCTGGGCGCCACCGTCCACTACCGGCATGGCGACGGCGACAAGACCACGGAGGAGACGGTCGCCGCGCAGATCGTCCTGGTCGCGATCGGCCGCGATCCCAACACCGACGCGAACTGGTTCGACTCCGTCGGCATCGCCCGCGACGATCACCGCTACGTGACGACCGACGAACTGGGCCGTACCAGCGTGCCCGGCATCTGGGCAGTGGGCGACATCACCGGCGGATACGAGCTGGCCCACCGGGCGTTCGAACAGGGCGTCGTCGTGGCCGAGGCGATCGCCGGACTGCATCCGAAGCCCGTACTGGAACGCACGATCCCCCGCGTCGTGTTCTCCATGCCCGAGGCGGCCGCGGTTGGCCTGACCCGGGAGGAGGCCGAGGCCTGCGGCGACTACGAGGACGTGACGGAGACCATCTACCCGATGCTGGGCAACGCCCGCACGCTGATGGCCGCGGAGAACGGGTCGATCTGCCTGGTTTCCGCACGCCGACGCGGCGACGACTCCCCCCGGATCGTCGTGGGCGTGCACATGGTCGGCCCGGAGGTGTCGGAGATCGTCGCCGAGGCCGAGCAGATCGTCGGCAACGAGATCCCGCTGAGCGAGGCCGCCCGACTGATCCATCCGCATCCCACGTTCTCGGAGGCGCTGGGAGAAACCCTGCTCAAGGCCGACGGCCGGCCGCTGCACACCCGCTGACCGGCCGAGGCACGGTAGCCGATCGGGCCGCCTACTGCCCGCCGACCGCCCGGCAGCCAACCCGGTAATCAACTCGGCAACCAACCCGGTAATCGTTCGACGGCCTGTCGCGCTTGGCAGAAAGTCAAGTACACTATTCTCCAGCACCTTCGTTTCACGAGACACAACGAGACATAAGGACATTACGTAAAGGACATCATGGCAGAAGAAAAGAAGAAGCCGAAGAAGCAGAGCACGTTCAGCCAGATCAAGCAGATCTACCAGTTCACCGCCCAGGACGACAAGCAGCTGCCGTTCCTGATCGCGGGCGCCATCATCGTACCGATCATCGTGGGCGTGATCGTCTGCGCCGTCTTCAAGTTCGGCTGGCTCAACTGGATCCTGACCATGGTGCTGGCCGTGATGATCGGCCTGCTGCTGGGCACCACCGTCCTCACCCGCCGCGCCGACAAGGTCGGCTTCCGCCAGCTCGAAGGCAAGCCCGGCGCCACCGGCGCGATCCTGAACAACATCACCAAGGGCGGCTTCAGCTTCCCGCAGGAGCCGATCTGGGTGGACGCCAAGACCAAGGACGCGATCTGGCGCGGTTCGGGCCGCACCGGCATCTACCTCGTCGGCGAAGGCGACTACGGCCGCGTGATGAAGGCCATGAACCGCGAGGAGACCCGCATCCAGCGCATCACCCGCGGCTCCGACATCCCGATCCACCGCATCAGCGTGGGCGACGGTCCCAAGCAGGTGCCGCTGAACAAGCTGCAGAAGACGGTCGTTCGTCAGAAGGTCAAGCTCACCAAGTACGAGCTGGAGCAGCTCAACGACCGTCTGCAGACCCTGCAGGCCAAGTCCACCATGGGCATTCCGAAGGGCATGGACCCGAGCAAGATGAAGATCAGCCGTCGCGCGATGCGCGGCAAGTGATCGATCGCCTGATTGATCGGATTCGGCGTTCATTTCAGGCGCTCATCTCACATAGCGATACCACGGCTCCGCACTGTTCCCGGTGCGGAGCCGTTTTCGTTGCCGGTCCGCCGCCGTTTCCCGCCAGACACGACCGACTTCGCAATTACGAAACATTCTCGTAACCCAAACGACGACCACGCGAAACGCGCACTTTTAGACTGTTATCCGTAAGTTCTCACGAATAAAGGAGCGATCGTGGCAGAGAATAAGATTTTCGCCCACACGCCTGAAGAAGTCGAAGCGATGATCAACAAGGAAGGCGTCGAGTACGTCTCCGTCCGTTTCACCGACCTCATCGGCGTTCAGCAGCATTTCACCGTGCCCGCCAGCGAGTTCACCGACAACGCCTTCACCGACGGCATGCCGTTCGACGGTTCCTCCGTCCAGGGCTTCCAGGCCATCAACGAGTCCGATATGAAGCTGGTCCCGGACGTGACCACCGCCTACATCGACCCGTTCCGCAAGCACAAGACCCTGAACGTGGCGTTCTCCATCGTCGACCCGCTGACCGATGAGCCCTACTCCCGCGACCCCCGTCAGGTGGCCGCCAAGGCCGAGGCCTACCTGAAGTCCACCGGCATCGCCGACACCGCCTCCTTCGCTCCTGAGGCCGAGTTCTTCATCTTCGACAAGGTGCGCTTCGAGAACTCCATGCAGCGCTCCTTCTACGAGGTGGACTCCATCGAGGCTCCGTGGAACTCCGGCGTTGACACCGAGGACGACGGCACCCCGAACCTGGGCTTCAAGAACCGCGTCAAGCGCGGCTACTTCCCGGTTCCGCCGATCGACCACTACCAGGACCTGCGCGACGACATGGTCGCCAACCTGCAGAAGGTCGGCCTGCAGCTCGAGCGCTCCCACCACGAGGTCGGCGGCGCTGGCCAGCAGGAGATCAACTACCGCTTCAACACCCTGCAGCACGCCGGCGACGACCTGATGAAGTACAAGTACGTCGTTCACGAGACCGCCTTCCTCAACGGCAAGTCCGTGACCTTCATGCCGAAGCCGATCGCAGGCGACAACGGCACCGGCATGCACTGCCACCAGTCCCTGTGGAAGGACGGCAAGCCGCTGTTCTACGATGAGCAGGGCTACGGCGGTCTGTCCGACCTCGCTCGCTGGTACATCGGCGGTCTGATCAAGCACTCCTCCTCCGTGCTTGCCTTCACCAACCCGTCGCTGAACTCCTACCACCGTCTGGTTCCGGGCTTCGAGGCTCCTGTCAACCTCGTGTACTCCGCCCGTAACCGTTCGGCCGCCATCCGTATCCCGCTGGCCGGCACCTCCCCCGCTTCCAAGCGCATCGAGTTCCGCGCCCCGGATCCGTCCTGCAACCCGTTCCTGGCCTTCTCCGCCCAGCTGATGGCCGGCCTCGACGGCATCCTGAACCACATCGAGCCCCCGGAGCCGGTGGACAAGGACCTCTACGAGCTGCCTCCGGAAGAGCACGCCGGCATCAAGCAGGTGCCGAGCTCCTTGGCCGAGGCCATGGACGCCCTGGAAGAGGATCACGACTTCCTCTCCGCCGGCGACGTCTTCACCGAGGACCTCATCGAGACCTGGATCGACCTCAAGCGCGGTGAAATCGATCAGGCCCGTCTGGCCCCGACCCCGCTCGAGTACGAGCTCTACTACCACATCTGACGGATTGCCCTGAGCATCGTTGAAATTTCAACAATGCTGTTGATCAGGGTAGCCGCAAGATAGCCGATGGCCCGTTCATTCGCTCTGCCGAATGAACGGGCCATTTCGCTTGCCGTTATCGTCTGAACTAGTCCCGTGCCCGCTCAGGTATCGAGTTTTGTGGCTTTTTCTCCGAAGCCTCGTCGTCGGATCCATGAAAACTCGTCAGGTTCCAGCCTCGATATCCTCCAAACGCTCCATGGAAACCACAAAACCCATATGGTCATCGAAACGCTGATGTATGAGTGTTGTATGGGAAGGATTCGGGTGGTATGCTCGTTTCCGTTTGATCACCGGATTCCCGATATGCCAGGGAATCCGCACGAAGGAGTTTTCTCGAATTGATTTCCCGATAGACAGCGGACCATACAGCGTGTGACGGCCAACGATAGCCGTCATGCCCTCGTCATGTCGCGTCATGCTGGCTATCGTCTCCTCTGTGGCCTGTCGCCCCCCCCTTGCCGTTCCATCGCATCGGCGATCACGACTATTCACGCCCTGAAGGCAATGCCATCCACGGCATCATCGCCGGCATGACGTCATGCTCCGTATGATCCGCATACATCGTCGTATGTCATCAGCACCGTCGCGCGCTTTCAGCAGTCGCGTGCCTTCAGCGGAATCGCCAAGGAGAACCATCATGTCCATATCAACACTCACACTCACCCACATCACCTACACCCCGCCGGAAGCCGCGGAGCCGCTTTTCGAGGACGTCTCGGTGACGTTTCCACGCGGATGGACGGCCGTGCTCGGCGACAACGGCATCGGCAAGACCACGCTGCTGCGCATCGCCATGGGAACGCTGCGGCCGGACAGCGGATCGACGGCGCCCTCCCCCGCTACTCTGATCATCGGATACTGTCCACAGAACACCGATGAGCGACCGGACAATCTCGAGGATTTCGCCGCGGACTGGTCTCCGGAGACGATGCGGATCCGCCGCGATCTCGACATCGGCGACGACTGGCCATGGCGGTACGAGGAACTTTCCGGCGGCGAGGCCAAACGACTGCAGATCGCCTGCGCTCTGGCCACGCGTCCCGACGTCCTGATGCTTGACGAACCCACGAACCATGTGGATGAGGCCACGAACGGCCGCATCGTCGCCGCATTGCGGGATTTCACCGGCATCGGCATCGTCGTCTCGCATGACGTCGGTTTCATCGATGCGCTGGCCGAGCGATGCGTGTTCTTCGAACGGGATCACGTCCGTGGCCGCAACGTCACCGCGGTGAGGACCCGTCCGGGCAACTACCGTCAGGCCGCCGCTTCCGCCGAGCATGACCGGCGTTCATCGGATGCCGCGCTGCATCAGGCCCGTCACGAGGCGGCCCGGCTGGAGGCCGTGACGGCACGGCGCAGGCATGAGGCGGCGTTGGCGTCCACGCGAGCACATGCCGTAGGTGCCGCCATGAACCGGAAGGACCATGACGCCCGCAATCTGCTGAAATTGCATAAGTCGCTGAGCACCGACGGCAGCGCGGGAGCGGCGAGCGCACGCATTGCCGCCCAGCGGGACGCGGCGAAACGGCGTACGGCATCCATCGTGACCGCGGCGAAACGCTATGACGGCGACATCTGGATGGATGCCGAGGCCAGTCATCGCACGGAACTGATACACCTGGACGCCGGCGTGATCCGGTATGGCTCCGACTCCGTGGTCGCCGCCGGAGCCGCAAGCGGTATGGCAACCGACGCGGCAACCGGTATGACAACCGACGCGGCAACCGGCGTGGCAACCGGCCCGGCATCGGATTCCCCAGTGGATGCCGCAATGGATACTGCAGTGGATGCCGCAATGATGGGCTTGACGATCCCCGAGCTCAGTGTGGGCCCGCACGACCGCATCGGCCTCATAGGCGACAACGGCACGGGCAAATCGACGTTGTGCCGGATATTGCTGAGCCGACTCCGTGCCGCGCAACCGGCAATCCCGACGCTGTCGATCGCGCAGAACACCACGGACGCCAATGCACGGGAGGCCATGCGGGAGCTGGCTTCACTGTCCGCCGCGGATCGGTCCGCAGTGCTCAGCGCCTACGCCCAGCTCAACGCCGATCCCGACCGTCTGCTGGCCGGAGGCAGCCCCTCCCCCGGCGAACTGCGCAAGTTGCTGCTGTGTCTGGGTGCCAGACGTCATCCGCATCTCATCATGCTCGACGAGCCGACGAACCACCTGGATCTGCATTCGCGGCAGGCACTGGCCCGCGCACTGGCCGCGTTCCCCGGCACGGTGATCGTCGTTTCGCACGACCGCGCGTTCCTGCGCGATGCCGGCATCAGCACCTTCTGGCGCTGTGAGCCGAGGGCGGCGGTCATCGGCGACGATTCCGGCGGCTCCGGCAGCGGCTCCGGCACGATCCTGCGCCTATGACCCACATTCCTCCGCAATTACGGTGCCTTAGGGTCGTTGTTCAACGCGAAAACGACCCTAAGGCACCTCAAATTCCAGATTTCGGGGTTTTTGGACCGTAGGTACGCGGCAACGGCATTGCCAAACCCATGCGCATCGGCGCGACACGCGGAGGATTTGCGTCATGACGCCGCGTATGTATTATTTATGTCTTGTGCATGACGCAACGCCTGCACGGCAACGCATTCCTGCGTAGCTCAGTTGGCAGAGCATCCGACTGTTAATCGGACGGTCGCTGGTTCAAGCCCAGCCGCAGGAGCGAAGGAAGCCGGGATCCGTATGGGTTCCGGCTTTTTCAATATTCGCCTGCATGGCCGCATGTCTCCGCATCGCTTTCCACCACTCCACACACCCCACCGCCCTACCGCAATTCCACTCAGCCGCGTCGGGAGCCGACGAGATTGAGGAACGCCTGCATGGCCGCATGCGTCCGCACATCCTCGGATTCGACGACGTCGTCGAAGACGTAGACGTCGAAGGTCGGCAGGGTCGCGCCCCGCACGGGCATCACCGTGAAGCGCGGATCGCCTTCGACCGCCACGGAGGCCATGATCCCGACCGCGATCCCCGAGGCGATGATCGACTTCATCGTCTCCACGTCGGCCACCTCGATGATGCGGGTCGGATCGACGTGACTGCGCACGAACTCATTGGCCGCCTTGGAATGCACGAACTCGTCGGTGAGCGTGACGAACCGCAGTCCCGCCATCAGACGATCGTCGTTGAGATCGATCGCGTCGGCCCCCGCGAACGCCGACGCCGACGTCGACACCGACGCCGCACCACCCCCAAATGAAGCCGCACCGCTACCGACAGCCACAGCCGCCCCAGCAGCCATCGCCCCACCGGCGGCAGGCACGCCGTTCACCCGAGATCGCACGAATACGAACGGGAACGAGGCAATGCGGAAGGCCCGGGCATCGCCGAACGTGGGATTCCGGTCGACGGAGGCGACGGCCCCAAAATCCACCGCATGCCGTTCGATCCGATGACGCAGCGTCCCCGATCCGACCGACTGCACGGCCACGTCGCCGCCGAGCCGGCTGGAGAGCACGTCGGTCAGCGAGTCTATGGAGTCGCAGCCGAGCAGGTACGCCGCGATGATCGGCGGCAGACCGACGTGATACCGGGCAACATCCGAACCGACGCCACCGACGTCACCGACGCCGGCCGCGGCCAGATCCGCGGGGATGCTTTCGATCTCGGAGAGGATGGCGGCCGTATGCCGAACCAGCACAAGACCGGCGCGGGTGAGGCGGGCCTCTCCCCCGGCGCCGAACCGCCGACGCTCCACCAGCGTGGCCCCCAACCGCCGTTCGAGACGCTTCACCGCCTGCGAGACGGTGGGTTGCGTGACGCCGGCGGCAGCGGCCGCACCGGTGAAGCTGCCCAACTCCGCCACCAGCTGGAACAGTTCCAGATCACGGATGTTGTCGATGGATGCCATGCCCGCCTCGCTTGCGTCCGCCCGGAGTCAGGTGCCGGATGCCGATTGATTCTGTTACGGCCCAGTGTATCCCCGGTACCCCTCGGCATGGCGCACGCCGCCGGGTAAGGTCACGGCCTCCAGATGTTCGCCTCCACCGCCGCTTCGACGTCGGGCACCGGTTCGCGGTTCAACCCTTCGACCACGGCCTGCCGGGCCACGGCGACGGCGACGCGACGGGAGATCTCGGGCAGTTCGCTCACCGGCGGCAGCACGGCCGCACCGGGGTCGTCCGTATCGATCATGTCGGAGATCGCGTAGGCGGCGGCGAGCAGCATGCCGTCGCTGATGCGCCGGGCCTTGCCGACGATCGCACCGAAGCAGATGCCGGGATACATCAGCGCGTTATTGCCCTGACCGATGCGATGAGTCACGCCGTCGTACTCCACCGGCGCGGACGGCGTGCCGGTGATGACGAGCGCCCGGCCTTCGGACCAGCGGATCACGTCGGCGGCCTTGGCTTCGGCCAGTTCCGTGGGGTTCGAGATCGGGCAGATCAGCGGCCGGTCCGTATGCCTTGCCATGGCCCTGACCACCCGTTCGTCGAACGCCCCGGCCCGCGTGGATGTGCCGATCAGCACGGTCGGCCGGAACGCCTCCACGACGTCGGCCAGATCGGTCGGATCGTCGAGACCAGGGAATTCGCCGCGACGTCGGGCGTACCGGCGCTGTCCGTCGGTCAGTCCGTCCTGATCGTCATAGACCAGCCCGTACCGGTCCACCAGCGCCACGCGGGCGACGGCCTCGTCACGGCCCAGGCCTCCGCGGGCGATGAGATCGTCGACCAGCTGATCGGCGATGCCGACGCCGGCCGTTCCCGCGCCGAAGACCAGGATCCGCGTGTCGGCGGGAGACGTGCCGGCGATGCGTCGGGCGGAGACGAGGGCGGCCAATACGGTGACGCCGGTGCCCTGGATGTCGTCGTTCAGCGTGAGCAGATCATGGCGGTAGCGTTCCAGGATCGGCGCGGCGGTGGGCCTGCCGAAGTCCTCCCAGTGCAGTAGGGCGTGCGGATACAGGCCGAGGCAGTCGTGGACGAACGTGTCGATGAACCGGTCGTAGCGTTCGCCGCGCACGCGGGGGAAGCGATTGCCCACGTACCGCGGGTTGTCGAGGAGCTCCGTACGGTTCGTGCCGGCGTCGATCATCACCGGCAGGACGTGCGACGGATCGATGCCGGCGGCGGCCGTGTAGACTGCGAGCTTGCCGGTGAGGATCTCCGCGCCCTGAGCGCCCCAATCGCCGATGCCAAGGATGCCTTCGCCGTCGGTGGCGACGATCAGTTCGATCCGGCGATCCCCGGCGTACTTGCGCAGCGCGTCCTTGATGAGTTCGGGATGGTCGATGGAGACGTACGCCACATCGGACGAGGTGTAGTGCCGGTCGTATTCCATGATCGACCGGGCGACGGTGGGCGCGTAGACGATCGGCATGTATTCGGTCAGGTGGCGGGCCATGCCGCGGTAGAACAGATGCGGACCCTCCCGGCACACGCCCATGAGGTACAGGCGCTTCTCCAGATCGTCGTCGATGCCGAGGAACCGCTCGTACATCGCATGTTCCCGTTCGTCCGACGCCGCCACGATCTCCTCCGTCGGGTTTTCCGCTTCGTTCCGTGCCATCATGCCGTTCTCCTTCCGTGTTGCGAATGCTTCCGGATTGCGGTTCACACCATAGGATCGCGGCGAAGGCCCCTCAAATACGCGTCGCCTATATGGGGCGAATCGGACGGAACGGCATGGGACGGATAACATGGGCCAGACGGCATGGGCCCAGACGGCATGGGACGGATGGCATGGGGATCGACCGGTCATCGGACATGGCAATGCCACTGACATGACAATGACGCTGACATGACAATGCCGTCGGCACGGAGGGGAGGTCAATCTCCATGCCGACGGCACGATTTCATAACGTACGACCCCGAGAAGGGCCCGGGGGCAATCCGAGAACGGTCCGAAGACGCCGGATCACGTTCCCCGGCGGTCCCTCCGGATCACCGCGAGATCACCGCGGAATCATACCTCGATGATCCTCGGTTCGTACGGGGTCAGCTCGACGTCCTGCACGCCACCGCCGGGCAGCGGGACCCGGGCGCTCTGCGTGCCGGCGGAGAAGTTGAACAGTCCGATCAGCGTACGGCCTTCGGACTGACGCTCGACGGCGAGCACCGAGTCGTTGCCCACGCCAAGCGTGTCGACGTGCGCCTCGGGGGCGAAGCAGGGGTCGTCGCGCATCTCGCGCACCTGCTCCAGACCCTCCCACATCTCATACTGCAGGGTGCCGGGCTTGGTGCGCAGCTTGGCCTTCTCCCAGTCGAACTTGCTGCGGTGCAGGTTGCGGCTGTCCTCCACGCGGTCCGGATCCTCCTTGTAGTCCCAGCCGTTGAGCTGCACGATCTCGTCGCCGCAGCTGAGCATCGGGAATCCGCGCAGGAACGAGACCGCCCGGTGCATGAGCAGGTCACGGTTCATGGCCATGTCGAGCGCCGGCTTGTCATGGGTGATCAGGGCGCGCTCCACGCCGCACAGGCTGGCCGTGGTGCCGCAGCTGCGGGCGTCCTTGCTGGCCTCGTCGTAGTTGTACAGTTCGCCCATCGCCCAGCTGCCGGGCACGCAGCCCTCGTAGAAGTGGTACAGGAACTCCTTGTGCTTGAGCGGGTCGATGCCGAGACGCTCCTCCTCGGCCTCGTCGAGACCCCAGCCGATGTCGTCATGGCAGCGCAGGTAGTTGACGAACCAGCAGTTCTCGGGCAGGGCGTTCAGCGCGTCGATCTGCGCCTTGAGCAGACGCGTGTCGCCGTTGGCCAGCGCGCTCCACAGGTTCACCATGATCGAGACGTTGTACAGCATGTGGCATTCCGGCTTGTCGGGGGTGCCGAAGTAGGCGGCCAGCTCCTTGGGGGCCATCACCACCTCGCCCTTGAGCACCACGGCCGGGCAGACCGTTTCCAACACCATGCGCAGCATGCGCACGATGGTGTGCACCTGCGGCAGGTTGCGGCAGTTCGTGCCCAGTTCCTTCCAGATGTACGGCACGGCGTCGATGCGCAGCACCTCGACGCCGAGGTTCGCCAGATGCAGCACGCTGCGCATCATGGCGATGAACACCTTGGGGTTGCGGTAGTTGAGGTCCCACTGGAACGGGTAGAACGAGGTGAGCACCCACTTGTGCATCTCCTCGCTCCAGGTGAAGTTGCCGGGTGCGGTGTTGGGGAACACCTGCGGGACGACGGCATCGTACTGGTCGGGGATGGTGCGGTCGTCGTAGCAGCTGTAGTAGTCCTGGTATTCGGGGTCGCCCGCCTTGGCGGCCATGGCCCAGCGGTGGGTGGAGGCGGTGTGGTTCATCACGAAGTCGAGGCACAGGCTGATGCCGGCCTTGCGCAGCTTGGCGGTGAGCGCGGCGAGATCCTCGTTGGTGCCGAGGGACGGGTCCACGTTGTCGAAGTCCTCGATCGCGTAGCCGCCGTCGTTGTTCGGATGCGGCATCTGCAGCAGCGGCATGAGATGCAGGTAGGTGAGCTTCTGCTCCTGAAGGTACGGGATCTTCTCGGCGAGCTTCTTCAGGTCCCCGGCGAACAGGTCGGTGTACATCGTCATGCCGAACATGTTGCCGCGCTTGTACCATTCGGGATCGGCCTCGCGCCTGGCGTCGAGGTCCTTGAGATCGGCCGGTCGGGCGGTATACGCCTCGGCCATGGTCTTCTCCAGATCCTGCAGCGCCGCGGGATCGTCGTACAGTTCGTTGAACAGCCAGGCCAGTTCGTCGTGATGGTGGGCCAGACGCTTCTGGAACAGGGTGTCGGTGGTGGCGGATTCGTTGCTGGTCATGCGAAAACTCCTTTGTTTTTCGGCCATGTTCAGCTTATCGCACCCCATGGTGGGCGACAACCGATTGACACGCCAGACGGCACGGATTCGTTTCGATCCGGCAAGAACGGGCCGATCGGGAACGGGTGCCCCTCCCCGTCCGCGTCACCGTCACACACACGCCGAATTTTGCGATTCGACAATCTGTGTTATTGTAATTGCAACGATGTAACTAGTTACCCAACAGAGGCAACATCCCGCAACAGGTGGCGGGAGCCGCAGGCGGATCTGCCGCACGTCGTCTTCATGGGTAGCCGTTACGACATGAATCGGATCGACACGATCCCGCACTCGTTCCATCGCAAAGGAGCATGACTTGAACATCAAGGTGAACAGCGCCGCGGTCAGCGACGCCGAACAGACCTCATTCCCATGGAGGGCATCGATCGCGCAGTTCTTCGGCACCATCGGCTTCTACGCCCCGTTCTTCGGCATCAGCGCCGTGCTGCTGCCCGCGAAGATCGAGATGATCGCCCCCGACCAGAAGGTCTCCATGGTGGCGAGCGCCACCAGCATCACCCTGCTGATCTCCGTGTTCGCCGGCTTCATCTGCGGCGCGCTGTGCGACATGACGCGCACCCGCTTCGGCGCCCGAACCCCGTGGATCGTCGGAGGCGGCATCCTCGCCTCGGTCTGCCTCGTGATCTTCGCCACCGCATCCGATGCCACCGTGGCGCTGGGCGCATGGTACGTGTACGTGGTGTGGTACAACGCGGTGATGGCCGCGGCCATGGCATGGATGCCCGACCTCATCGCCCCGAAGTACCGCGGCACGGCGAGCTCCATGTTCGGCGTGGCCACGCAGATCGGCCTCAACGGCGCGCAGTCGCTGGCCTCCCTGTACATCACCAACGTCTCCCAGGGCGTGTTCATCCTGCTGATCGTGGCCGACATCGCCCTGATCCTCGCCGTCGTGATCTGCCAGGAGAAGTCGAACAAGGGCGTGCCGCGCGAGAAGTTCTCGTGGGAGTCGTTCACCACGAACTTCCTGCCGCCGCGCCACGCCGGCCGTGACTACTGGTTCGCCGCCCTCGCCCGTCTCATGTACATGATGCCCGGCGGCATCGGCACCTACCGTCTGTACACGCTGACCGACTACATGCACACCCCGGCCGAGGCGGCCGCCAAGTGGATGAGCCTCATGGCCGCGATGAGCCTCGTCATGGCCATCGTCGCCGCCGTGATCTCCGGCCCGCTGGCCGACAAGCTCAAGACCATCAAGGTGCCGGTCGCCATCGCCGTGTTCCTCGTGGGCGTGCCCTGCTGGCTGCCGTTCTTCATCCCCACGCCGCTGATGTACACGATCTACGTGGCACTGTCCGGTCTTGGCGGCGGCATCTTCGTCGCCCTCGATCAGGCGCTGATGACCTCCGTGCTGCCGAGCCAGAAGAACGCCGCGAAGGATCTCGCATTCCTCAACGTGGCCGGCACCATCGGCCAGATGCTCGCCCCGCTGCTGGCCGCGGCCGTGATCGGCATCTTCGGCTACATGGGCCTGTTCCCGATGGGCTTCATCGTCCTGTCCATCGCGGCCGTCTCCGTGTTCGGCATCAAGGGGGTGAAGTGATCCCGGTTATTCTCTGAGCTATTCTCCCAAACTTCACTGCCGCTTGCGGCAACGATGAGGGCCGTATCCCGATTCGGGGTACGGCCCTCAACGTATCTGCGGTGCCGGGTCTTCCACGGCGCCGCGACTCGCTACCCGAGCAGCACGGCCACGCCGTCGAAGTCGGTCAAACCAGATACGGTCAGCCTGCCGTCGGCGAGCGCAACGTCGATCCCTTCGCGGCGGAACGCCTGGCCGAGACGGTCGGCGTCAATCGGGCCGGGAATGTCGGTCAGGTCGATCGTCACCGCGTCGGGCACGTCGTGGAAGGTGTGCAGAACGACGAGCGTCCGTCCCTCGGCCGCGGTTCCCGGCTCCCCCCGGCGTACGATGGCCTGCCACCCGCGCGGATGACGGTAGCTACGGATCCGGGGGCCGAACCACTCGCTGATCCCGTGGTCGATGACGGGCGCGGCCTCACGGTAGAACGCCACGCCGCGGCGGATCACCTCGTTCTTCTCGCCGGAGAACGCGTTGGCGTCCCCGGAGAAGCAGAGACGGCCGAGCAGACCGGAGCAGATCTGGTAGTGCAGCTTGGCGATCGATTCCTCGTCGCGGACCACGGCCCAGATCTGCGACTGGCGCGGCAGGATCATACGGTGCATGTTCGCGGCGACGACGGGGATGTAGTCGCATTCGTGCGCGTCGGAGAAGCTGGCCATCGCGCCGATCTCCATGAACGACTGGACGAGACGGTGGCCGACGGACGCGCAGATCTCGATCATCAGGTCGGGCAGTTCCCGTCGGATGCGCCGGAAGAAGTCCTGCGACGCCCGGATCTGCTCGTACAGCCCCTCCCCCAGCGACGTTTCGGGATGGCCCGGGGTCTCACAGCCGATGCCGATGGTGTCGTTGTAGTCCACCTTCATGTAGTCGAATCCGTTGTCGCGCAGGAAGTCGATGACCCTGCCGGCCAGGTATTCGCGTACGTCGGGGTTGCGCATGTCCCACCAGCGGCGGTTGCCGGAGGTGATCGGCAGACCGTCGCGTCTGAGCAGCCATTCGGCCTTGTTGAAGCAGTCAGGCTCCTCACGGCCGGCCACCTCGAATTCGAACCAGATGCCGGCCTTCATGCCGGCGTCGTGAATCGCGTCCACCACCGGCTTCATGCCGTGCGGGAACGCCTTGTCGCTCACCTGCCATTTGCCGAATCGGCTGGCCGCCTCGAAGGCCGCGTCGTCGAACCAGCCGGCGTCGATGACGAAGTATTCCACGCCGAGCGCGCGGACCGCGTCAAGCTGTTCGAGCACGCTCCGCTCGGTGGGCTGACCCCAAGTGGAGCAGAATTCGTTGAAGATGATCGGCAGGTGGTCCTCGGATCGCGGCACGTCGAGGTACCGGCGCACATTGCCGGCCACCATCTGCGCCGCCCGGTCCACGTCGCCGGACGTCACGGCGAGCACCGCCTTCGGTGCGTCGAAGCGTTCCCCGGGCAGCAGGGTCTTCGTCCACTGGCCGAATTCACGGTCCGCGATGCCGCCGGACAGGCTCAGCCCGTCGTCGCGACGGTAGGCCTCGATCTGCCAGCTGGAGGCGTGCGTGGTGGCCGCCGCCCAGGTCACGCCGTGCGCCGAATCCTCGACGGCGACGAACGGCACCCATTCTCGAACCGGGAAGCTGCCGATCGAGCCGAATCGCAGAGAGTTGGCGGAGAACCGCTGCCAGCTCGGCTCCAGTTCCAGATCCTCGATCGGCTGGGAGAGCAGACGGCCTTCGGCGCTCCAGGTGCTGCGCATGCGATGCAGCGTCAGGTTCTCCGGATCGAGGCCGATGGAGAACGGCGAGAGTGAGCCGAGCGTGAAGCTCGACAGCATCTCGAAGGTGACCGGATCCGCGCCGTCGTTGACCACGGAGGTGTGGATCTCCACGGCCTCGCTGCGCTCGGACATGACCAGCACATGCTCGTAGTGCCAGCCGCGCTCGTCGTCGATGAGGGTCGTGATACGGGTCTCGCCGGATGCGCCGACATGCCCGGATTCGCCGCGCGTCACCCGCGGATCGCCGAACCGCATGTGTGCCACGGTCTTCGAGAACCGCATGGTCCGCCCCTGCGAGAAGCCGAACGGATAGTCGTCGCCGATCACCTTGGCCTGCACCAGCGGTTCGGCGGCACAGTCGTCCCGTACCACCGCTCCGGCCATGTCGCCCGGCACCAGTAGCAGCTCGACGACACCGGTTTCATCATCTCGCCGATAGATGGCGCAGGTGGCGTCTACGGTCTCCTTCAGCAGAATCGTCCTCATTGATCATCCTTTACTGTATGTTGACTGCGTATCGCGGTTGCGTCATGCTGCGAGCCCGGTCCGCTCACCGACTCCGTCCGCACAGACGCCCCGCCGCGTCATTTTTTTGAAAGCGATTTCAAAAAATCAATGCCAGTGTATCGGAAACCATAGTGCGGCTTGCCGTCGATCGCGGCGAACACCATGCCGCACATACAAAAAATCCCGTCGCCCACGACGAGATCACCTTCATCCCACGTTCCCGGCCACGCCGGGACGGGTGCATACGGACGCCTTTGGCCGTATCCCTTATCTCGATCCTATCGATCGGTCGTATTCGTCACCGACCGAGGGATCACTTGTTCTCCATCATTTCGCGACCGATCTGGCACATGGTCTTCGCCATCTCGTCGTCGATGTAGTTCATGTCGGAGAAGCTCGCCAGAGCCAGACCACGAACGAAGTTCTTCTTATCGAATGCCATTTTGCTTACCTCTGTTTCTTCTTTTGTACCGTCATCGGGAATTCCGACGACGTCCGCCTTTCCGGCGGCAACTCTCAACATAGGAACGAAAGATGTCATCGCCTAGTCTTCGCCATGATTTGCATTGTGAGCCGGACGACATTTCACCACGGCGTCCGTCCGCCGTCCCAGCGTATGATATCGATAACACCGAAGGAGGCAACATGGGTATGGTCACGCTGAAGGACGTCGCCAGGGAAGCCGGCGTCACGGCGACCACCGCGTCCCGGGCCCTGCGCGGCATGGATCTGGTGACGCCGAAGACCACGCAGAAGGTGGTGGCCGCGGCGGAGAAGCTCGGCTACCGCATGAACATCTCCGCGCAGTCGCTGAGAACCGGCAGAAGCGGCACCGTCACCTTCCTCACCGCAGGCATCGACGGCGCCTACTTCTCCAGTCTGGCCATGCAGTTCGCCGCCGAGCTCAACAAGCAGGGCATGCACATGCTCATCGAATCGTCCAGGTATCTGGTGGACTCCCAAGGCCGCGAACGGGACATGTCGTACCTGTTTTCCGACGGCATCATCGGCATCAACGCCAAGCACGCCTCGAAGGCCTTGGCCTCGCACCCGTCGGTGCTGCTCGAGGACTACACGATCGACAGCCCGTACGATCAGGTGAACGCGCCGAGTCAGTCCGGCACGCGTGCGGCGATCCGGCACCTGTACGACAAGGGCTGCCGCCATATCGGACTGGTGGGGCACGACATTCCCCCGGAGTCGGATCCCGGCGCCTCGCAGCAGGTGCGCATGCTGGCGGCCAAGCACGAGTGTCTGGCGCTCGGCCTCGACTTCGACGACGAACGCTCGCTGATCAGCGTGCCGTGGTCCCGTCAGGGCGGCGTCGAGGCCGGGCACCGGTGGGCGGACGACGACCTCGGATTCGACGGCCTGTACTGCCCAAGCGACGGACTGGCTCTCGGCGTGCTGCGCGGTCTTGCGGACCGCGGCGTCGACGTACCGAAGGACGTGGCCGTGATCGGCTTCGACGGCATCACGGACGGCCAGTACAGCGTGCCGACATTGAGCACCATCGCCGTGGACTTCACCAGCATGGCGCAGGCGGCGGTCTCCCTGCTCACCCACCGCATCGAGCATCCGGACGAGGAGCGCTATCCGCAGACGGTGACCGTGGGATACAAGCTCATCGAACGCGAATCCACCGCCCGGTAGATCACCGATAAATCAGAAGACCACTGGGGCGGAGGGTGGCGTGTATTCCCGGACACGCTCCGGGCCGCTCAGGCCAAGTCCTTACGGTCCGGCAACACACGCCACCCTCCGGCAGTCCAGCCCCGCTAATCCGCTTCGATCTTGAGCAGGGGCTTGCCGGGGACGCCCGCGCGCATGTCGGCGAACGCCCGGTCGATGTGTTCGAGCGTATGGGTGTTGCCCAGGGCCGGAGTGATGTCCAAGCCGTCGGAGAGCAATCCGAGGCATTGGTCCCACGTACGGGGGATCAGACGTCCGGAGGTGCCCGCCAGCGTGATTTCCCGATACAGGATCTCCTCGGAAAGATCCAGACTGAACACGCCCTGCGGCAGTCCCACGGAAACGATCCTTCCGCCCTTGCGCAGACTACGGATGGCCTTGCGTACGGCCTGATTGTCGTCGCAGCAGTTGATCGCCACGTCAAAGACGCCGAAGGTCTCGGCACCATCGCCGACGCCATTGCCGCCGCTGCCATCGCCGCCGTCGTTGATGACCTCGTCGGCGCCCATAAGCCGCGCGCGTTCGAGCTTGGCATCGTACAGGTCCACGGCGGTGATGCGGTTGGCGCCGAACGCCCGGGCGGCCGCGATGGCGAACAGCCCGATCGGCCCGCAGCCGACGACGAGCACCTCGTTGCCGCGGACCTTCGCCACGTCCACGCCGTGCACGGCGGCGCCCATGGGCTCCAGAACCGACCCCTGCACGTCACTGATCGAATCAGGCAGTGCGATGGCGCTGTCCGACTGGACCACGGCGTACTGGGCAAAGCAGCCGGGCACGGTCGCCCCGAACAGTCGTGCCCGCTCGCACAGGTGGGCCCTGCCCGCGCGGCATTGCGAACAGTCGTTGCATCCGAAATGGCTTTCCACGGCCACGCGTTCGCCGATCCGGTCGGACGGGACGCCGCCGCCGACCGCGACGATCACGCCGGAGCATTCATGCCCGATGATGATGGGCGGATGCATGCGGGCCTGCGCCCACGAGGTCCATTCCTCGATGTGACGGTCCGTAGCGCAGACCGCCGCACGCCGGATCCGGACGAGCACGTCGCCGGGACCGGGATCGGGCACCGGCACGGTTTCCAACGACAGTCCGGGACCCGCCTGGGTCTTCACGACCGCCGTCATAGCTGCCGGGATGGCGGCGCCCAACTGAGTTTGCCTCCCCATCCCAAGTCACCTGAGCCTGCGGTAGATGAGATTGCCGATCAGCTGGATCAACTGGACCAGCACCACCAGCACGATCACCGTGCCGTACATGATCACGTCATCGAAGTTCTGATAGCCGTACGTGATGGCCACGGCGCCGAGACCGCCCGCGCCTATGGCACCGGCCATGGCGGTCAGTCCCAGAATGGAGATCGTGGCCAGCGTGACATTGAGGACGATCGAGGGAATCGCCTCGGGGATCATGACGCTGACCACGACCTGCAGGGTGGATGCGCCGAACGAGCTGGTCGCGACGATGAGATCATGGTCCACGGCCTTGAGGCTTCCTTCGAAGAGCCTGGCGGTGAACGGCGCGCCCACGGCGATCAGCGGCACGAGTGCGGCCACTTCGCCGATGGACGTTCCGACGATCAGCCGCGTCAGCGGGATGATGGCGACGGCGAGGATGATGAAGGGGAACGAACGCAGGATATTGACGATGATGTCAAGCGTGCGGTAGGCGATCCTGTTGGGATGCAGTCCCCCCGGCGCCGTGACCACCAGCACGACCGCCAGCACGAGTCCGATGACGGCGGACAGCACCGTGGAGATGATGACCATGTACGCCGTGGACTCCAATGCAGGGAGCATGACGTCGTTGATGATTTTGTCCCAGGGCTGATCGCTCACAGTTCCTCCCAGATGACGTGGTGTTCGTTGAGATAGTTCCTGATGGATTCGGTGTCCGAATCGGCGATGTTGATGATGACGCTGCCAAGCACGTCGTCGCGGTACTTATCCGTGGTGGCCCAGATCAGCGAGAACGGCACGCCGGTCTGGCGGGTCATGGTGCTCAGGAAGGTGTCGTACACATGATCGGGTCCGTACGAAATACGGATGTTGGCACCGGTATGGGGAAGGGTCTCCAGCTGCTCCCGATTCTCGAGCAAGGCGCCGAGACGCGAGGCGTGATGCACGAACACGTCCTGCACGCTTCCCGAAGCGGTGATGCGCCCGTCCTCCAGTACGGACACGTTCTGACAGATGCGCTTGACGACCTCCATCTGATGCGTGACGAGGATCACCGCGATGCCGCTCTGCTCGTTGATCTCGCGCAGCAGGGTGAGGATCGACGCCGTGGTCTTCGGATCAAGCGCCGAGGTCGCCTCGTCACACAGAATGGTCTTGGGATCCAGGGTCAGCGCACGTGCGATGGCCACACGCTGCTGCTGACCGCCGGACAGCTCCCGGGGCCGTGAATCGAGCTTGTCGTCCAGCCCGACGATCTTGGCGTATCGGCGGACCTTGCCGTCGATCTCGTCCTTGGAGTAATGCCACAGCCGCATCGGCAGCGCGATGTTGTCGTACACCGTCTTGCGCTGCATCAGCGAGAAGCCCTGGAAGATCAGTCCGATGTCCCGCTTGAACGCGCGTGCCTGCCGGCCGGTCCCACGCTCGCTGACCTCGGTGCCTTCGACCTTCACGCTGCCCGAATCATACGGCTCCATACCGTTGAGGCACTTCAGCAGCGTGGACTTGCCGGCGCCGCTCAAGCCGATGATGCCGTGGATCTCCCCGTCGTGGATGGTCAGATCGACCCCCTTGAGCACGGGCGTGCCGCCATAGCTTTTCCTCAGATCGCGTATTTCGATCACCTGTTCGTCACCTTTCACGATGAACCCATGAAAAGGGCGGCCGCCGCGATCAATGCGACCAGCCGCCCGATGATTCGGCTGCCTTACCAGAGCGGGACCACGGCCTGCTTGAACTCCTTGGCCAGTTCCTTCTTGACCGCATCGGTCTTGATGGCCTTGGTGAACAGCTTCGCGTTCTCCTCGTTGCCGGAGCCGTCCTTGTAGGCGACCACCAGCGAGTACTTGCCGCTGTCGGAGTCGGATTCCTTGCCAAGGGCCGTCGCCGGATCGATACCGCCCTGGGTCGCGGAGATCGAGTTGATGACCGCCGCGTCAGCGTCACCGAGGCCCTTGACCTCTTTCATCACGTCGGTCTCCGTGATCTTCAGGTTCTTCGGGTTGCCGGTGATGTCCAGCGTGGAGGGAACATCCACGCCGTCCTTCAGCGTGATCAGGTCATTCGCGGCAAGCGTCTTCAGTGCGCGCGCACGGTTCGCCGAGTCGTTCGGGACCAGGACGTTCGCGCCGTCCTTCAGCTGCTTGAGATCCTTGATCCTGCTCGAATAGATGCCCATGTAGTAGGTGAACACGCCCTTGGGGTCGTACGCCTTGAGCTTCGTGCCGTTCTTCTCGTTGAACTGGTTGAGGAAGACGTTGTGCTGGTAGAAGTTGAGGTTGATGCTGCCTTCCTGCAATGCGGTATCGGGGGTGACGAAATCGTCGAACACCTTCACCGTGACGGTCTTGCCCGTGTCCTTGTTCTGCTTGTCGAACTCGGTCTTGATGGAATCGGCCAGATCCTTGTAGATCGGCGATACGCCTACGATGACTTCCTTGGAGTCGGCGCTGGCCGAGGACTGGCCGCAGGCCGAAATACCGACAAGGCTCGCGGCCACGAGCGCGGCGGCCGCAATCTTCTTCAGCGTTCCAGCGAATGACATGGGTGTGTTTCCTCTCTCAAATCTGCAATGGTCGTTCGTCGATATGTTCGTCGATGCGGGTCCGTCAGTCCTCGTCGTTCCAGACGGGGGCGACGCCGCGATCCTTGAACACCTGCTCGGCCACGGCCACGGCATTCTGCACCTTCGGCCATCCGGCGTAGGGAAGCAGCTGCAGGAACGTTTCGATGACCTCATTGGGGGTCCAGCCCACGTTCAGCGCACCGTTGATGTGCACCTTGAGCGCCAGCGCGGTATCGCCCTGGGAGGCCAGCGACGAGATGACCGCGAGCTGCTTGTACTTCACGTCCAGACCGGGACGCGTGTAGATGTCACCGAACGGGAACTCAGCGATGTACCGGGTCAGATCGGGAGCGACCTCGGCAAAGGAATCGACCACGCCCTCACCGGTGCCGCCGATCACCTCCTCCAGCTTCTTGCGTCCACGGATGAAACGTTCCGACTGCTGTGCGACCATGATGCCTCCTTGCTCCGGCGCCGAATGAACGGGATGCCGTATTGCGTTTGACGTTGGAAGACACGTTATCGGAGCGCGGGGCTCCGGGAATTCGACCGCATACGGCTGCGACGGGTTATAACGCGTTCAAGAAAAGCCCGGTGAAACGAAACCCGGCCTTCCGCCATAAAGCCGCTCTATGAACCGCGATAATCAGCCGCGGTAACCGCATCTCACCATATGGAACGGCCATGGAAAAACAGCATCACGACGCTACACAAGTCATTCGCCCCCCGCTGGCTGCCGCAGACAGGCTGGGGTGGTCAAACGGACAGGGACTCGACCACCCTCAGTCCGGCACAGCCGAACAGCTCCCGACGTATTGTGCGACGTGCGCCTGTGAAGGCGCACTGCTACGTACGGCCCACCGGACCGTACGTCCGGCGGGAGCGAACTCCTTCGCCCCCGCCGGCGGGGGCTGGCTGCCGTAGGCAGACTGGGGGCGGTCAAATCCCCCAGCCTGTGAACGGTCACTTCAGGTGGAGCGCGATGGTGCGGCGGGCGATGCCGTTCTCGGCGGTCACCTCCACGAAGGCCGTAGAGGCCGCACCCGATCCGACGATCGGCGGTATCACCGTGATCGCGGCGTGATCATCGGCCGGCCTCGCCTCAATGCGTACCGCACCGGCAACATCGGCACCGGCATCATCGCCACCGGCCGACCCCGACGCAGCCACCGTATCCGACGCAGCCGCCAGATCCACGTCATACGCATCGACGCCGGGCTCGACCGCCACCGGCCGCCCGTTCACCGTCAGCGAGGACAGTTCGCAGGTCTCGTTGACCACGGCGACCTGCGCGTCGCCGCGGATCTCGGTGATGGCCACGCAGTGCCCGGGTTCGCTGGTGAATTCGATGCGGATGCGCGAGGTCTTCACCATGGCGAACCGGTAGGTGCGTTCCAGACCGCGGTCGATCTTGGTCGACCTGGTCTTGTCGCCGAACGATCCGTAGATCCATCCGGCGCTGCCCTGCTGCTCGACCGGATGGTCGCTCGTCGTCAGGTCGCGCACCGGCGTCCACTCGCCGTTCCGCCATGCCAGCACCCGCACGTCGGCGGGCAGGGCCACGCCGTCGCCCTCCAGGCAGTAGTAGATCGTGAAGGCGTTGAGCATGAACGCGGTTTCGGTGCCGTAGCCGAACCGGTACTCCAGCCATGCGACGTCGCCGGGATCGCCGAGGGTGGACCAGCGGTTCTTGAGGTTGTATCCGGCGCGGGCGGTGTACGACACGGTGCCGTCCATGAGGTTGGAGACGTCCTCCATCACCTTCGGATCGGTGTTGGTGTACGAGGCTTCGACCGTGGGGTACACGTCGTTGCGGAACGAGAACAGGTCGCGGTTCCTCACGTACTCGTCGGTCACACGCACGCTGGCCTCGGCCACGCCGACCACACCGTCCACCCCGGCCGCACCGTCCACGCCGGCCACCGTACCCGTTACCGTGAACGTGCCGGCCTTGGCGTAGTCAGACGGGTCCGGTTCTGCCCAATCGACGTCACGCTCCTCGACCGCGCCGTCGCTCCACCACACATGCACGGTGGGCGCGGTTTCGGCGAGATCGGGACGGATGCCGGTCACCGTGGCCGTGGAGACCCGCTGCACAGCGATGACCGCCACCACATGCACGCTCGCCGTAGCCTCGATGGGCAGTCCGGCCACCGTTCCCGTGATCCCGTGGTCGCCGGGCGTGTTCCACAGCGTATCGTCGGCCTGCCAGTCCACCGGCACGTCGGCGTCGAACCCGTGGTCGAACGTCACCCGCACGACGGCCGGCAGCTCGGGCGTATGGCCGACTTCGCAGCGCACTGACACCGGAGCCGTTCCGGTCACGGTCTTGGGTGTGCAGGAGGGCGTCACCGTCACCGGCAGCGGGCCGGAGGCGATCGACTCGCCGGCGTAGGACGCACCGATCGTGATCGTCGTCTCCCCCGCCAGCGTGCCCTTCATCACCGGACGGCCGTCGGAATCGCGGCCGTCCGCGGCGAGCACGGCCGGGTTGCCGACGACGACGTGCAGATCGAGATCGTCCGGGTCGATGACGCGGCCGAGCACGTCGACGGCGGTCACCGGCAGGATGACCGCGGTGTCCTCCCCCAGTTCGAGACGGTCGCCGTCCATGCCGATCGAGGCGATCGGCGCGGGCGGTACGGTGATCATGATGTCGACGGTGGCGCCGCGGGTGCCGTCCTCGGAGGAGATCTCCACGCGGTATTTGCCGGACGGCCCGTTGACCGGGGGGATCACCGCCACGGCGGCGTTGTCCCGCGCGGTGGCCTCGATGACCGGATCACCGGCGTCGTACGGCAGGGTCAGGGCGTATCGGGTGCGGTCCGGGGCGAATCCGTCAAGGGTCTCGCCGTTGACCCGCAGATCGTCGAGCAGTACCGACATGGACGGCCGTTCGTCGTCGCCCAGGACGCGGACGACGGCCGTGGCGCTGATGTCGACGTCGGACTCGCCGGCGAGCGCAGGGATATCACCCCGAACCGTGACCAGGCCGGGCTCGGCATACCTGTCGGCATCGGTGTCCTGCCAGACCACGGGTTCGGAGCGTTTGCCGCCGTCGCCGTAGACAACCGTTACGTTGTCGGGCAGAGACGGAACGGTGCCCTTGGCGACGGCGGTGGTATGGGGGATGACGGCGATGGGTCGGAATCCCTTCGCCGTCGGACTGGCGGAACCGGCGGGATCGACGTCGGCCGCGACCGCCGTGGTGGCATGGACCGGCGTGTCGGCGGTAGACGTGTCGGCTGTCGCGATCGTGACCGTGACATCGCCGTCGGCCAGTCCGGCAGCCTTGGTGGTGACATGGATCGGCTGGCCAGAGCCGTCGGAGGCGACGATCGCCAGCGCCTTGCCACGGTAGGCCTTGCGCACCGGCAGCTGGAAGGCTTCGGTGCTGGCCTGATAGCCGTTGTCGGTGCCGAGGATCACGCCGTGGTCCACGGTGAAGGTGATCCGGTCGTCGGCGTCGGGGCAGATCACACCGGCGGTGTCGACGATGTCGGCGGTGATGAAGCTCAGGTCCTTCCCGTCGCCGGCGATGACGCCGCGGTCGGGGGTCAGCCGGATGCCGGCCGGCGATCCGGCGGTGCGGACCACGTCGCGGGCCACGATCTCGTCGGCATCGTTGTAGGCCACGGCCTCGAGGGTGCCGGGTTCGAAGTGCACGTCCCAGTTGAGGTACAGCGAGTCGCGGGGATCGTCCTTGGCGAACCGGTATTCGAACGGCTTGTCGGCGTGGTCGGTGTCGAGGTGGAAGCCGGTGGCGTGCGGCTCGAATTCGCGGACGCCGAGCGAGCGGCCGTTGAGCAGCAGCTCCACCTTGGCGGCGTTGGAGTAAGCCCAGACCTGCACGAGCTCGCCGTCGCGCCAGTTCCAATGCGGCAGCAGATGCACCATGGGCGCCTCGTCGGGGTCGGTCCACAGGCTTCGGTAGAGCCACCATTCGTCCTTGGGGAAGCCGGCGGAGTCGACGATGCCGTAGTAGGCGGTCTTCGGGGCGAGCACGGTGCCGTCGGATTCGGTCTGGCTCGGGTCGTTCCAGTAGAAGTTGCCGATGTAGGGCGCGGGCTCGCCGATGTAGTCGAACCCGGTCCAGGTGAATTCGCCCATGTGGAAGTCGAGCTTCATGGAGCGCATGAAGTCCTTTTTGATCGGCGTGCCGCGGTTGGCGGTGATGTCGTAGGAGGTGATCTCGTACGTGTCGTCGTCCCACGGCTGCCGTCCGGGTTCGAATGGGAATTCGGTGCCGCGCACGCCGTCGGGCACGTCGGTCGGATAGACGTAGTAGCCGCGCGAGCCGAGGCTGCATCCGCTTTCGGAGTTGATGATCAGGTCGTTCGGATGCTTGGCGTGAACGGCGACGAGATGGTCCTCGGAGGCGTAGGAGTAGCCGCGCACGTCCATGCGCTGGTGGATCTCGTTGCCGATGCCGTCGATGCCCTTGCTCAGGTATGAGGAATCGTTGATGCAGACGGGTCGGCTCGGATCGGCCTCGTGGGCGACGGCGACAAGCCTTTCGGCCAGCGGCAGTTCGCTTTCCTGCCAGGCCACCTCGTTGCCGAGGCTCCACATGAACACGCTCGGCTCGTTGCGGTCGCGGCCGATCATGGCTTTAAGGTCGGTGGCCGAGTCGGCGAGGAAGTAGTTGCTGTAGTCGTTGCGGTCCTTCGGCGCCGTCCACATGTCGGCCAGTTCCTCCAGCACGAGCAGGCCCATGCGGCTGGCCTCCTCGATCTGCACCTTGGAGCCGATGTTGTGCGCGGTGCGGATGGCGTTGACGCCCGCCTCCTTGAGGATCTCGAGCTGACGGACCACGGCGCGTCGGTATACGGCGGCGCCGAGCGCGCCGAGATCGTGGTGCATGCACATGCCGGCGATCTTCATGCGCACGCCGTTGAGGGACAGTCCGGTTTCGCTGGACATGCCGATCCAGCGCAGGCCGAACGGGGTGTCAACGCAGTCGACGGTCTCGCCGCCGACGATGACGCTGGTGCGCAGCGTGTACCGGTATGGATCGGTGGTGCTCCACAGATGCGGTTCGGAGACCATGACCAGCTGCCGCACCGGGGCGGGCAGTTCGGCCTCGGGCGCGGTGGGGTCGGCGTCGGTGCCGGCGGGGACGACGAGCTGGCTGTCGCTGGACGAGATCGACGCGCCGGAGGCATCGAGCACCTCGGATCGCAGGGTCACGGCCGCGTCGGCGGTGGCCGAGTCGGTAGCGGCCGCGTTGGCCAGCCAGGTCTCCACCTGCACCTTGGCGACGCCCAGCGCCACGTCGTGCTCGAGCGTGGGCGTGGTGATGCGCACGCCCCAGTGGGCCACATGCACGGCGTCGGTGATCACCAGCCGCACGTCGCGGTACAGGCCGGCGCCCGGATACCAGCGCGAGCAGGGCTCGGGCGTGTTGGTGTGGACTGCAAGCACGTTGGGCCGGCCATAGCGCAGATGGTCGGTGAGGTCCACGAAGAACGGCGCGTAGCCGTTGTGGTGTTCGGCGAGCTTTTCGCCGTTGAGCCAGA
Source organism: Bifidobacterium simiarum (assembly GCF_002802905.1). Classification (GTDB taxonomy): domain Bacteria; phylum Actinomycetota; class Actinomycetes; order Actinomycetales; family Bifidobacteriaceae; genus Galliscardovia; species Galliscardovia simiarum. Next base: position 17,345 of record NZ_PEBK01000005.1, on the reverse strand, counting down.
TCTCGGCCAGTTCCATCACGCCGTCGAAGGACAGCGACACACGGCGGCCTCGCCACGCCTCGGGGGCGTCGAAGGTCTTGCGGTACCAGCCTTCTCCGGTGCGCAGGAAGCCCACGGTGGAGCGGGCCAGTCGTGAGAACGAGCCTTCCACACCGAAATCGTGGGGCAGCCTCACCTCGCGCCACGCCGAATCGTCGAAGGCCTCCGCCTGCGCGCCGGACGATGCGCCGCGAAGGAACCGCCATCCTTCATTGAAGTCGGATTCCCGTGGAATCTGCGCTTCCTTGTTCTGCCTCGTCATCATCAGCTCCTTTGCCTGATTGGATCATTCGTGGTTTCCGTGTCCATTCGCGCGACTTCGCGCCCATACACCCGAACCTGCGCAATCTTGACGATCGGCAGATGGACGGGCCGATCCTGATACGCGGGGCCTCCGTGCTTTTCCGTGGCCCTACGTGGTCTGTGGTGGGTGAATGCCTTCAGCATATCACCGATTTTTACATCGATAAAATTCGTGTTATAGTTACTGACAACAACCTTATTCAACGTTTGATTAGGGCTAGCAGTTGTATCGATAACTTAAATATGCGGTAAATAATCAACGAGGTCATTTACTCATAGGCTCAGCACAAGAAAAGACAGCCTTTGTCGAAACAGGTGCTTATGCAATCGATATAACTGATGATATCCGGGTCACGATGACCCTACTCTCAAAGAGGAGAAAGGATAATTTCCAATGTCGGGCAATAACACTATGAGCTACGATCTGACGGGCAAGGTTCCCCTGCTCGCCAAGTTCGGCTTCGCCATGCTGCCGCTTTCCTGGGTCATGCAGACCATGGTCATCACCTGGCAGATGTTCTACTTCACCACCTTCGTGAAGATGTCGGTGATGCTGGTCACCCTGATGCTTACCGTCGGCAAGGTCGTCGGCGCCGTCGCCACGCCGTTCTGGGGCTACCTTTCTGATCGCCTGTACCGCACCGCCTTCGGCCGTCGCTTCGGCCGCCGACGCGCCGTGCTGCTGCTGTCCATCCCGCTGAACTTCATCTTCTACATGGGTCTGTGGATCATGGGCCTGCCCACCTGGGTCTACTTCGCCGTGAACATCCTCTACTGGGCCTCCTGGGCCGGCATCACCACCGTGCAGTACGCCCTGCCGGCCGAGATGACCGAGAACACCACCCAGCGCGCCCAGATCGTCGGCATCAACCAGATCGCCGGCGCCATCGGCGGCACCGCCCTGTCCATGCTCAACATCTGGCTGTTCACCATCTGGGGCAAGGACGACTGGCACGCCTACTTCCAGATCGCCCTGCTGTGGGGCATCGTCGGCACCGTGGTACTGTTCATCGGCTTCCTGACCGTGCAGGAGCGTCCGTACGACGCCTCCACCGACGTGGCCGCCGCCGACTCCGACAGCAAGGGCGCCGGCTTCCTCGGCGTGTTCTGGAACTTCATCTCCGCCATGCGCGTCAAGTCCTACCGCGTCTACCTTGGCATGTACCTGTGCGAACAGACCTTCCGCGCCATCCGCGGCACCATCAACACCTACTTCGTGATCTTCGTGCTGCTGCTTGATCCGCAGACCGTCTCCCTCGGCACCGGCGTCGGCTTCATCTTCGGCATGGCGTTCGTGGCCATGTGGATCTGGCTGACCGCCAAGCTCGACGGCATGCGCACCTTCCGCCTCGGCGGCTACGCCTGCATCGCGGCCTTCTCCTGCATGCTCGCCCTGGGCATCTTCCACGCCAGCGTCCCCTCCGGACTGCGCTCCACCCTGTTCGTCGTATTCCTGATCTTCATGAACTTCGGCATCTCCGGCGTCGTGAACGCCACCCAGTTCGTGTTCACCCTGGTGCCCGACGTCGACGAGATCGTCACCGCCAAGCGCCGCGAGGGCCAGTACGCCGGCATCAACTCCACGCTGGACGTCATCTTCACCGCCCTTGAGACCCTGATCATCGGCATCGTCCTGAGCTGGACCGGCTTCGTCGAGGGCGCCACCACGCAGCCCGCCGCCACGGTCGACTGGATCATGATCCTCTACACCATCGTCCCGATCGTGTTCGTCATCCTCGGCAACATCGTCTCCCGACTGCTCAAGATATCCAGCGCCAACCACAAGCTCGTGCTCGCCGAGGTCAACCGCCTGCGCGACGGCGGCGACATGAAGGACGTCGACCCCGAGACCAGGAAGGTCATCGAGGAGCTCTCCGGCTTCAAGTACGAGCAGTGCTGGGGCCACAACAACGTGATCAACGCCTCCCACAAGGAGTAGTCACTCCCCTCGGTAACAGCAGCCGGCCGATCGGCACCAGCCACATCGGCCGGCACCCCACCCCCGCAAAAGGAGCCGCCTATACCACACGCATTCTCTTGCCAAACCTTTTCTTCCAGGGTCCCCCTGACGGTTATCGGTCCGTCAGGGGGATTTTTTGCGTGCGCCGGTTCACTCTTTTTTGCCCCGCAGAAAGAGTGAACTCAATGTTGTGACGTCGAACACGTCATCCATCCGACTCGCCGGGCAAACCGCACATTCCCGTGCGATTCCGTGCGATTCCAATTCACTCTTTTCCCATGCCCTGAAAAGAGTGAACCGAAATCCCGGCGATCACTTCAGCAGCGAACTGCTCGAGACCCGCTGTTCGATCTGATCGTAGGCCTGCGACATCAGCATGTTGCCCGGCACCGTGGTGAGCAGGAACGCCAGCGCCGCGGCGATGATGCCGCCCACCAGGCCGGCGACGAGCCGGATCACGATCTTGAACGCCACATACGCCACGGCGGCGCCCACCACCACGGTCACCACCGTCTGCATCGCCGAGGGCAGCTGCCCGTACCACATGATGATCTGGTCGAAGGTCGAAGTCACATTCGTGTTCATGGTCATACCCCACATTCTGATTGCTCGATGCCGCCATGTCCCGGTCTCTTCCGGCTGCGGCATTCCGGCCTGTCCCGGCTTGTCATGCCCCGCATTCCTCACTGCGTCCGGCCGCCCGACGGGGCTGCCCGGTCCTCCCCGCCAAGTGATGATACCAGCATCACGGCAACGTCGCCTGCAAGCCGTATCGCCTCACCCCAGCCCCGCGGCATTCCGCCCGTAGACCACCGGATACGAAAAGACCCCGGACGCGACATGACGTCACGTTCGGGGCCACTGGCAACAGGAGGAAAGGAAGGTCTTGATCTATGGGCGGGCACGTCTCCTACAGCGTGCGCACCCAGTCGGCGGCCAGCCTGGGCCAGCATTCGGCCAGCGGCTGGTTGTACGCCGTCTCGCCCACGGTGGTGGTCTCGTCATTGGCGAGCGCGAGGCCGTGCGGTCCGTAGGGGAAGATGTGCAGTTCGAAGTGCACGCCGGCGCGGCGCAGGGCGTTGGCGAACAGCAGGCTGTTCTCCACGGGCACCGACTGGTCCTCGAAGGTGTGCCACAGGAAGGTGGGGACGGTGTCTGCGGTCACGCGGTTCTCCAGCGAGAGCTTTTCCACCAGCGCCGTGTCGTCGCCGGCGAGGTTGTCGAAGGATCCGCGGTGGGCGTATTCGCCGGAGGTGATGACCGGGTAGCCGAGGATCATGCCGTTGGGCTTGAACCGGTTGGTGGGCACGCCGATGCGGTCGGAGAGCCACGGCTCGTTCCACATGGTGCCGAGGCTGGCGCACAGGTGGCCGCCGGCGGAGAAGCCGCACAGGATGATCCGGTCGGGGTTGATGTTGAATTCGTCGGCGTGCAGCCGCAGATAGGTGACGGCGCTGACGAGTTCGAGCAGGGACTGCGGGAACCGGGCGGGGGCGACGCTGTAGTTGAGCACGCAGGCCTGGAAGCCTTCGGCCACCATGCGCAGGGCGATCGGCTCGGCCTCGCGTTCGGAGCAGAAGTGGTATCCGCCGCCGGGCACGACGACGATCACCGGTCGGGTGCGCTTGGGGTCGATGGTCTCCCAGTTTTCCAGGAAGTAGGTGCTCAGCGTGGCGCCGGATCCGGCCACGGACAGTGAGATCTTTTCGTTGATCATGGGTATCGCCTGATTTCTCTGGTTGTTCGGCTATGCGGTTTCGGCTATGCGATCGACAGTGCCGATCAGTCGCCGAGACCGACGCCGAGGGCCTTGCGCAGGGCCTTGGTGATGATCGGCGCGTAGTACCTGTCGATGCCCGCGAGGTTCGGGTGCGTGCCGGAGGGGTGGACGTCCGGATCCGGGTAGACGGCGGTTTCGGGGGTGCCGGGAAGTCCGTCGGTGCCGATCATGTCGAAGGAGTAGCGCACGCGCATGTCCTCGTTACGGGCGTCAAGATCGGTGTCGCCGAACACATCGGCCACGGTGACGCCCCACTTGGCGCAGGCGGCGAGCTGCACCTGCCGCAGATAGTTCTGCACGGCCCAGTCGCGGCCGATCTTGGCGACGGCGAGGTAGACGATCGGCACGTCGGGCCAGTGGCGACGGAACGCGAGGATCGTGGCCTCGAAGCATCCGGCGTAGGTGTTGAGGTCGAGCTCGGCCGGGTCCTTGGCCTCGCCGACCGCGCCCAGATAGGCGGGGATGGTTTCGGGCCAGGCGTCGTTGGCGCCGCCGTTGAAGATGATCACATCGGGTTTGGGCTGGTCGACGCCGATGAGTTCGGCCTGCTGGAGGATCTGGCCGCCCAGTCCTCCCGTCACGGTGCTGTATCGGATGGTCGCGCCGTTGCGGGCGGCCTTGACGAGGGTCAGGCCTTCACGCTCGGCCACGACGTTCACGCAGGATCGTCTGGTGTAGAGATGGCCGTCGATGATGCTGTCGCCGAACGCGTACAGCACCTTGCCGTTGAGCGGGGAATCGGGGGAATCGGTCATGGGTAAGCTCCTTTGCTTATATGTCTGTCGGGCGGGACCGGACTTCGACGTCGGTCCCGCCCCGGTCGGTCGAACCGGCCGTTTTTGGTGTTGCCGACGTTGTTCTAGTCTTCGATTATGGCGCAGATGTCGTCGGAGGCGGGGATGGTCACCGCGATTTGCCGGGATTTGGCGGCGACGTCGTCCCGCCATGCGGTGACGGTGTAGACCACATGCCGGCTCTGGCCGGGCAGCGGCAGATCGTGGAACTCCGGTTTGACGATCACCTCGCGCGAGTAGAGACGGCCTTCGGCGCTGGCCTTCTCCACCACGTAGTAGTTCGCGTGCGGCGAGGCGTCCCACGTCAGTTCGACTTCGGCGCCGATGAGTCCGGTGACGCCGGAGGCGGTGAGGTTCGCGACCGGTTCGGGCTCTCCCGGTTCCTCGTCGTGGAAGGTGAATTCGGGGTACAGGCTCGCGAGCTCTTCGGCCACGAGGCGGGCGTACGCCTTGGCGCCGGTGAAGCCGATGTGCACGATGTCCCCGATGCCGTCGAGGTGGCGGGGGTACTGCAATGCCGAGGCGCGCAGGAAGACGGCGTCCACGTTCTCGGCCGGCAGCTTCGCGAGGTACTCCCCCGCCAGCCGGCGCAGGTCGATGAGCGGCACGTCGTGTTCGGCGGCGTACTTGCGGGTGACTTCGGCGTACGGGTCGAGCGCCTTGCCGCAGTCCATGCCGCGGCCCTTCGGGTACTGCGGGATGGCGGTGACCAGTACCGGCCGGGCTCCGCGGTCGGCGATGCTGACCACGTACCGGTCGAGCCATTCGGCGTATTCGTCGAGCGGGATGTAGCGCATCGGACGGGTCTTCGACTCGTCGTTGATGCCGAACTGGATCAGCACCACGTCATTCGGGGCCAGGGAGTCGAGCAGCTTGTGGAACCGGTGCTCGTTGAGGTAGCTGCGCAGGCCGCGGCCGCCGAGCGCGCGGTTGTGGATCGTGGGGCCGTCGCCGCGGAACACGCGGGCCTGCGGCACGGTGGATGCGACGTCATGCTCGTAGGCGCCGGCGTGGTCGCGGTAGAGGAACCAGTAGAGGTATTCGCCCCATCCGGCCTGCGGGGCCTCCTCGTCGAAGTAGGTCTGCACGGTGGAGTCGGCGGCGATGAAGATGTTCGGACTGTCGTGGCGGTTGGCGGCCAGTTCGTCGTAGGAGAGGGATGCGAGGGTGATCACGCCCCATCCGGTCGTGGCGTCGTCGCGTCCTTCGACCGGCACGAACGTCAATTCGATGTCGCGCTTGGTGAGCTGCACGTCGAAGGCGATCCCGCGGCGCTGGCCGGGGCGCAGCGTGAACTGGGCGACATCCTGACCGTTGACGATGGCGCGGAAGGTGCGGGTGATCTCGTCGGTGCCGTACACGTCGGCGACGAGTCGGTAGCCCTTGGATGGCGCCGGCACGGTGATCGCGGTGCCGAGGAAGTACGAGGTGCGGGCGATGGTGTTCGGGTCACCGTTCAGCGCTTCGGATTCCTCGGCGAGGCGGCGGACGGTGAAGCGCAGGCCGTCGGCGGAGTAGGCGTCGGCGGGCACGTCGGCGACGGTGGCGACGCGACGCTCGTAGGCGCCGTCGACCCAGCCCGCGGCCTCGTTCGGATAGTCGCGCACGAAGGCGTGCGCATACGGTTCGGTGAAGGAGATGGTGGTCATGAGGTGATTCCTTTGATGGAGAACAAATTCATGGGCTTCCCCTTGAGGGGAAGGCGGCGGGAGATCAGGACTTGCGCTGGGTGTCGGCGCCGAGGCCCGCGGTGAGCTCGTCGGCTTCGGCGAGGGTCTTCGGGGCGTCGTCGCGGATGAAGTCGAGGGTGACGATGGCGTTGAGGCACCACTGAGCCACGAAGTTGGTCTTGAACCACGGGTTCTCCCACGGCACCTCCTCCAGTTCGGCCTGATTGCCCACGTTGTGCAGGGTCACGGTGTCGAAGCCGGTGTGGTCGGCGGAGTCCATGAGCGCGTGGATGAGGTACTTCCACACCTTGCGGGCGATGGCCTTGTCTCCGTAGTATTCGGCGGCGTAGGCGCCGATCGCGGAGGCGAAGAACGGGAACGGGTAGGCGCGGTCCTTGAGCGCCCCGTGCGATTCCTCCACGACCTGCTCGTGCGGCAGGAAGTAGAACCTGCCGAAGTCGGCGACCATCTTCGGCCAGTCGGGGTCGTCGACGAGGTCCTTCATCTCGATCCACACCTCGGGGGCGCCCTGGCAGATGGCGAGGTGCACGCCGCCGGTGGATTCGTTGTTGATGAAGCGCAGATGGCAGGTGGCGGGGTCGAATTCCATGTCCACGCCGGAATTGAGCTGCAGGTCCATGGCCTTGATGTCGTCGATGCCGGTCTGGATCTTGTTCAGGAACTTCGGGGAGTTCGTGCGTTCGAGCTGGGTCATCCAGTCGGAGCACAGGCTCGACCAGTCGGGACCGGAGCGGGCGTGGGCCGGATAGACCATGGAGTCCTTGTCGTACCAGTCGCCGAGCGGATCCTTCTCGAAGAACGTCTGTTCCACGTCGCCGAGCTCGTCGAAGAGGTCCTCGAAGCGGCGGTCTCCGGTGAGGAAGTAGTACACGCGGTGGTGGCCGGCCATGGAGATGCGGGCCTCCTTGCAGGGGCATCCCCAGTGGCGCACGTTGTGGCGCGAACCGAGGCCCTTGTAGCGGCCGAGGTGGTAGACGTCGACTTCGGAGACGTGGCGGCACAGCTTGCTCGCCATGTCGAAGATGTCCTCGCGGCCGGTGCGCAGGAACGCGTACCACATCCAGTAGGTGGGCACGAGTTCGGCGTTGTCCCAGGCGAAGCCGCCCATGTCGTAGCGCCACTGGTGGCGGGCGGAGTCGTAGGAGTGCATGATGTCGCCGTAGTCGAACATGCCGTACCAGTTGCGCAGGTCGATCTCCTTCTCGTAGAAGGCGATGGCCCGTTCGAGCTGGTCCTCGATCCAGTTCTCCATCTCGGTGCCGCGCTCGGGCAGCGACCAGCGGCCGAAGGCGCCGAGCTCGTGGTAGTACTCGGGGTCGGCGAGGTACTGTTCGGGCTTGTCGACGGCCTTGGAGAACGCCAGCAGCGTCTCGTCGTCGGGGATCGGCACGGGGCCGGCGGCGATGGAGAACTCGTTGGTGCAGGCGATGCCGACGGGGTCGGCGCCCTTGTAGTCGTAGCCTTCGTAGTAGGCCCACTGGTAGCCGTCCTGCGCATAGTGGCGGAAGTCCATGGCCGCCGCGTCCGGCGACCACAGCCATACGGTGGCGGTGGCGACGTCCGTCGTCAGTCCGGTGAACGTGTAGCCGGTGGGGTATTTCTGCCAGAAGTCCTTCACCGCGACCATTACGGAACCGGCTTCGGAGCCGAAGGACGCGCCGCCGCGCGTACGGTTGCCGTGCAGCGTGGTGATGCGGCACACCTGTTCGTCGGCGGTCTTCTTGGTGATGGCGAAGTGGCTGGGTGCGTTCTGGACCATGTGGTATTCGTCCCACCATGGCATGTCCTTGAGGACCGTTTCGACCTTCTCGTTGTCGGAATCGGAGTTGGCGGTCTGGTTGAGCACGCCGGAGGCGTCGATGGTCTCACCGGCCTCGTCGCTGGGGTGGATGAGACGGCCGGCCTGCTGGTCCTCGTACAGATGGCTGGGGATCACCGGCTTCCAGGTGAGCAGCTGGGCGAGGCACTCGTGGATCGTACCGTGGTCGCCCTCGAAGCGGACGTGACGGTTGTACGGCTTGCCGGTCATCGGGGATTCGAAGCGGACGCCGAGACCCTTGAGGAAGTCGTGGTTCTCGTCGCCGTCGTAGATGAACGTGTGCTGGAAGTCGAGGCGGTCGGCGTCGAATCCGACGGTCATGCGGATGATGAACGGCAGACGTTCGGTGCCGTCGTCGGCGACGTGGATGCCGGTGTACTTGATCACGGTGGCCAGAGGGCCTTCGGATTCCAGTTCGATCTCGTCCACGCGGCCGGTGAAGGCGGTGCGGCGCACGAGATCGCCCTCGTGCTCGCCGGCGTTCGGATCCTCCAGCTCCAGCACCTCGGTGCCGTTCGCCGCCACGGTCCTGCCGTCCACGACGAACGATTCGAAGATGCGGTGGGTGGACCGGTCGATCGTCACCGTGCTCCTGCCGGAGGCGATGGTGATGGTCGTGCCGTCGTCGGTGACGTGCTGGCTGTGGTCGTCGTCGATCGGCGAAGGATGGTCGGCGAGGGTGATCTCGGCCCTGTCCCCCAGCTTCGCCGCGTCGGCGGTGTGGGCCGCCCATTTCACCGAACCGTCGGGCCAGTAGGCGGTGATGCGGGACTGCACGTCGACGTGCCTCCCCTGCGCATCGACCAGCGCGAACTGATTGCGGTTTGCGGCTTCGGCCGCGCATTCGCCGCGCCTCCACATGCTGCCGAACGTGACGTATCCGCCGCTGCCGTTCCTTCGCATCGCATGAAGTTTCATCTGCGTTCATCTCCTTACGACCGTTTCCATGCCACCGCCGTTGTGGCGGAAACGGTTGTTGCCGTACACCATCGTCGTTTGTCGGACGATCCGTCGCCTACGCGGTGGACCGTCCTCTGTCGAATAATCTATCAGCGTTATGCTCGAATTACAGGTCAAAAAATATCGAATCTTGATAGATAGATACCTTTTCTTGATTCTGTAATTTTATCGATAACATCGATGCTATCACAAGCATTTCAGCAATACCAAGTCTGGTTGTTGAGTCATCGATGTCATCATCGACAAACGGAAGAACCGGATCGCCCGCATATCGGCAGGGTCAGGACTCCCGGACCGCGATTCCCGACCGGACGAGCCGATCCCCTATCGCCCGAAATCGAACAGCGTGTCGATGACGAGGAAGTCGTCGCCATTCGCCTCGGGAAAATGGTCGAAATGTGAGGCAGGGTCGACCGCCAGCCACCGTTCGATCTCCTCGGAGGGCCGATCGATTCCGCTGATGTTCCGCATGCCTCGGTCCCGGGGCCGCTCGAAATAGCTGAACAGCACATTGTCGTGGATCGAAATGAACTGGTAGCGGTCGCCGACGAGCAGCTCCTCATGCACGATGGCCTGATGATGGCAGACGTAGTCCATGAGCCTGTCCGGGTAGAGCACGGCGATACGGCCGCACCGGGCATCAGGGACAGGCCGACGCATGTAGTACGCCACGCTTTTCGGTTCGTCGAACCAGAACACCGGATGCATGTATGCCCATTCGACGTCCTCCACATCGCGACCGTGCATGGCGGGGAACGGCTTGAGCAGGCCGTGCAGCCAGCCCCAGCCGTCGGGCGCCCGACGAATTTCATCACGGTTCGGCCGTTCGTCTTCATGGATATGCTCGGCGTACAGGAACAGCTGGTCCCCATGCCGGTACATGCCGACCGTGAGCAGTACGCCGTCGTCGACCAGCCGCTTCGCCTGCGCGGCGGCGGCGCGCACCGCACCGCTCAGGGATTCGGTGCCATCGATGCCGGGCTTCAGCACCGCCCGATACGAGGCCCGTTCAACATTGGTCATAGTCGTTTCCTCCTTCGGCATTCACCGGTCACCTCATCCGTCCGGCATGGCCGGTCACCTTCCCCTCAAGGGGAAGGCACAACCTCCACCCCGACGTGTTGTGCTGCCACTCCGCCCCCGCTGGCGGGGGCTGGCTGCCGTAGGCAGACTGGGGGTGGTCAAACCCAACACGACCGCCTTCAACCCACCGCCAATGGACTGTTCGTCCGGCGGGGCGGATCCTCACCGTTCGTGCAGATCCACGCTCACGCGTTCGCTTGATTCGGTTTCGACGAGCGGGAATCCGCGGAACTCCCCCTCGCGTCGCACCGTGCCGGAGACGCGCACGTCGCGCCCGTGCCGCACATACACGGCGGGGATGTCGTGTTCGTAGACGCCATGCACGCTCGGCTGCTCGTCGAACAGATTCGGCTTCTGCGTGCCCTGCACGCGCTGGGTGAGATGCAGATCGGAAATATCGACGTTCTCGATCACCGCGTTCTCCTCGCCGGCGATGAACACGCCAGATTCGCAGGTCATCCAGATGTGGTCGAACGTGACGTCGCGGATCACGCCCGGCAGCGGCGACGACGGCTTGACGCGCGGCGTGGCCGAGATGAAGATCGGCTCGCCCTTGCCCCACCAGCGCGGCGCGAAATCACGCTGCGGACAGTCGGCGAAATGCCTGGTGTTGCCGGAGACGTGATGCACGTGGATGTCCTCGATAACCGCGCCGTCGCGCACCCAGATGCCCACGCCGCGCGAACAGTCGCGGAACACGCAGTCGGAAAGCACCACGTGGCGGATCGCGTTCGCCGTCTCGGTGCCGATCTTCAACGCCGAATCGTGCGAATACAGCACGCAGTTGGATATCACGATGTTCTCGCAGGCGCCGTATTTGGCGGCCATGGGCGGGGTGTTCTTCACCACGATGGCGTCGTCGCCGCCCTTGACGATGCAGTTGGTGATGACGACGTCCCGGCAGGTGTCGGGGTCGATGCCGTCGTTGTTGGCGCCGCGCTGGTCGTTGAGGATGCGCACGCCGTCGACGAGCACATGACGGCAGCCGGCCATGTGCAGGGTCCAGAACGCGGCGTCCCGGAAGGTGACGTCACGCACGGTGAGGTTCTCCACGTCCTCGAAGAACGTGGTGCGGGGCCGCTCCCACGCTGGGGTGCGCACGTTCTTGGGGCATTCATGCAGACCGTCATCGGCGTTGTCGTCATAGAACACCTTGTCGCCCTGACCGTAGATGACGCCGCGGCCTTCGATGGTGATGTTCTCGGCGTGACGGGCGAACAGGAAGCAGCCGCCGGTCCAGCCGGCGTTCTCGGTGTCGTCATCGAACTCGGCGGCGAAGTCGATGCCGTCGGCGAGGTTCAGGCTGCCGATGAGCCATGCGCCGGTCTCAAGATGCAGGGTGACGTTGCTTTTCAGCACCAGCGCGCCGGTGAGGAACCGGCCGGTCGGCACGACCACGCGGCCGCCGCCGGCCTCGTTGGCGGCGTCAATGGCGCTCTGGATGGCCTCGCGGTTGTTGGTCACGCCGTCAGCGACGGCACCGTACTGGGTGATGGGATAATCCATGATTGTTCTCCGTTGAATGAAAATGACATCGATAACATTCGATGATTAGCACCGACTATACACCCAATGAGAATCCCCCGCCACTCCAGACGGCCCCTTTCGCCCCGACGACGGAAGCACCGACCTTCCCCTCGAGGGGAAGGTGGCCGGCACGGACGCCCACAACATCGAGGATACCGACGATGCCTTCCCCTCGAGGGGAAGGTGACCGACGCAGTCGGTCGGATGAGGTGACCGACGACACCGCCCAACCCGACACGACCACCCTCAGTCAGGCTCCGCCTGCCAGCTCCCGACAGCGGGAGCAAGTCCACTCCATCCCCGACGTTTCGCACGACATGCACCCACGGGGCGCACCGCTACCCCAGCTTCGCGCGGACGATGTTGTTCGCCATCATGGCGGCGCCGAGGTCGTTGGGGTGCAGTCCGTCGGCGAGGAACGCGTCGTCGTGGCCGACCAGCGCGAGTCCGTCGATCACGTCGAACCGCTGCCGCACCGCCTGATTGATGATCGTCGCGCGCACCCGGTCCATCAGCGTCCGATCCTCGTCGGTCCCGCAATCCGCGGACCGCCAGATCGGCGTGATCACCGTCACCGCCGTCCCCTCATCGACGGCAAACCGCAGTCCGCTCATGTATTCCGCCACCGCCGTCTCGAAATCCGCCATGGTCATCGCCCCTTCGCGGATCTTCGTATAGTCGTTGGTCCCGTACGCCGCCACGATCACCGAGGCGTCCACATCGGCCACGTCGTCGAGCGTGCGCGCGTCGAACACATACGACCCGACTCCCCAGTTGAGCGACCGGAACCCCATCGTGCGGGCAAGCAGATATGCATAGCCCTGCGAGGGGCGCAGCGAGGTCATGCCCTGGGTGATCGAATCGCCGAGGAACAGCATGAGCGGGCGGTCGTCACGCACCGGTCGCGCATCATCGCCGAACTCGCAGCCGGAGATGCGCGTATCGGTCGTATACGGCAGCACGAAGGTCAGACGGGTGCGGCCCGGGTTGCGCTTGTCATACGTCACCGTGCCGGACGCCGATTCGTCGGGTTCGCGGATCGTGGTGATGAACACGTCGTTCTCGTAGACGTCGAACGCGACGAACGGTCGGCAGAACCGACCGGTCGCATAATCGAACCGCACGGTATCCGCCGACGTGGTGAAATCCATGGTGATGCCGGCCGTGGAGTTGGCGCGAATGTCGGTCATCTCGCCGCGCTCGCGGTAGAAGTCGAACAGCCGGTCGGGGAATCTCACCGGACGCAGACCGTCCGGCTCCTCCTTCACGCCCACGCAGTTATGGAATACGTCGTTGATATTCATGTGCCTCACCGCTCCTCGTTGCGATCCTCCGCGGCCTCCGTGCCGCATGACGAACGTCAGAGTACACGATACCGCCGGTCTGGACGCACGGCCACGATTGCCATGATTTTGCCCGAAGCCACGATTGCAGGAACGGGCACCGCAGGACGGACACTTCGAAAATAAAAAACCGGGACGAATACGGACGCCGTTGTCCGTACTCCCATGGTCGTCGACGGTCACGTCAGGGCTCTCCATCGACGATGTTCAGCGATCACAGACGCGCGATTCAGCGCTCGTCCTCGATCTCGCGGGCCACCTGGTAGGCGGTCTTGGCCAGCTCATCAGGCATGTAGGCCATGGTGGCGAAGCCGGCGAGCGCCATGCCGCGCATCAGATTCTTCTTGAAACCCATCGTTCGTTCACCTCCTTTCCTTGCTTGCAACGTCCGCTATCGATGATGTCGATGGGGACGACATCGGTATGGATACGGCCGATTATCGGCACGGCATCGCAGGATCCGGAATCGGATGCCCATCGATGTCATTACTGACGATAGTCGGCCATACGCCATCATCAAGATCAATAAATATTGAATAATGCTTGATTACTACCTATTTTTGCACGATCACTGATCGGCCGCCGCCTTGGCCCGGTCCTCGGCGAGGATCCGCTCGGTCTCGGCGATCTCCTTCTTGCCCAGCGGATACCAGAACGCGAGGATCAGCGCGGCGATGCCGAGGCAGACCACCGGCAGCAGGGTCGCCAGCGCATACACGCCGCTCACGGTTCCGGCGGACTGGGTCACGGCATGACCCGCGCTGGACTGGTAGCCGATCACGCCGAGCAGGATGCCGCTGATGCCGTTCGACGCCGCCTGACCCATCTTGCGGGCCCAGGAGTTCAGACCGTAGATGGTGCCGTCCTCGCGGATCTTGGTCAGCGCCTGATGATGGTCGATCACGTCGGTGATGAACGCCCAGACCATGAGGTTGAAATAGCCGGCGCCGATGGCACCGAAGAACATGAGCACGAGGTAGACGCGCCAGTCGGTCAGATGAGCGAAGTACATGACGCCGTAGACCACCACGGCGAACAGCAGCGTGACCACGGAGGTCTCGCGCTTGCCGAACCGCTTGGCGATGCCGGTGGCGAACGGGGCGAGCACGAGCACGGTGATGAAGTTGAACATCACGGCGATGGCCATGCCGGTCTTGCTGTGGAAGTAGGTGTCGAACAGGTACGTCTGGTTGATGGAGGCGAGCTGCTGGTTGATCACGACGAAGAAGTCGGCCACGATCAGGGCGAGCAGGGCGCGATCCCGGAACATGGAGGTGACCATCTGCTTGGCGTCGAGCTTGCGGCCGGTCTGCACGTTGGTGCGTTCGGTGGTCAGACGGATGGTGATCTCGTAGGAGATGTAGGCCAGCGCACCGCAGACGATGGCGATGAAGAAGAAGTGGGTGGCGGAGACCACCTGATTGCCCTGGGCGTCGGTGTCGTACATGAACATCGGGATCATGTAGCCGGTGGCCACGTTGGCCACGGCCGAGCCGGTGGAGCGGTAGGTGGACAGCGACGCGCGCTCGTCGGACTTGGAGCTCAGCGCGGAGGCCAATGCGCCGTACGGAATGTTCACGGTGGAGAGGAACACGTTGAACAGCACGTAGGTGACGGCGATGTACGCCACCTTGGCCGGCAGCGCCCATCCGGAGACCATCGGCAGGAACAGCAGGACCGACACGAGGATGAACGGGTAGCGGAACCGGCGCATCCACGGGCGGAAGCGTCCCTCGCCCGGCGTGACGTGGCTTTCGTCGGCCTTGTTGCCCACGTAGACGTCGACGAACGCATCGAACACCTTGGTGAGCATCATCGTGACGCCCACGATGGCGGCCGGAACACCCAGACCGTCGGTGTAGAACTTGAGTACGAAGCCGTTGACCAGACTCAGGATGAAGCAGTTGCCCACGTCACCGAACATGTAGCCGATCTTGTCCCTCATACCGAACGGAGGCACGGAGACCCCCTTGCCGTCCGCACCGTTCGCGGACGCCTTGCCTGCAGCAGCCATTGCCAGCCTTTCCTCATGCGACGCACTTCGGCACCGACGCCAAAGGGAATTGCACGAAAACGATCATTGTTTCGTTCGCCTATGTGATCTTTTGTTGCGATCCGCGAACTACCATCGATAATGTAGTCGGCCGGCAACGGCGTCCCAATGCAAGAAATATTAAAAAATGCCCTAAGACTACCTTTTCTTGCCGCCCGACTACAGACGGCAGGTTTCGCTCATATATTCATAGTTTTTTATATGAAGCTATGGGAATTTATATTTTTGGCGCGCAATTTTTTATAGATTCAAGTCAAAGACTGCAATTTATCATTCCACGCCGCAATGATCCACCACCTACGATGGAAGCATCATCCACCCACATCCATCAACAGGCATCGACGCTGATGCCGGAAAGAGGAACCAACCGATGACAGACAACGCCACCGAAAGCGCCCGCCCCAGCCGCGAGCTCATCCAAAGCAAGATCGACCTCATGATCGAGAACCTCACCACCATCGACGACCCCGAAGGCAAATTCCTGCTGCACTTCGGCGACATCGTCGTCGACGACAAAAGCTGGAAGGTATGGAACTGGCCGCAGGGCGTCGGTCTCTACGGCATCTACAAGAACTACAAGCTCACCGGCAACCCCAAGGCCCTCAAGGTCGTCACCGACTGGTTCGACAACGCGCTGGCCGAAGGATCCCCCTCCAAGAACGTCAACTCCATGGCCCCGCTGCTCGCCATGGCCTGCCTCTACGAGGACACCGGCGACACCCGCTTCCAGCCCTACCTCGACCAGTGGGCCAAATGGGCCATGGAAGACATGCCCCGCACCACCGGCGGCGGCATGGCGCACGCCACCATCCAGGACCCGCACCTCGAACAGCTGTGGGACGACACCCTCATGATGACCGTGATGCCGCTGACCAAGATCGGCCGACTGCTCGACCACCCCGACTACGTGGAGGAAGCCAAGTACCAGTTCCTCATCCACGCCGAATACCTCATGAACCGCACCAACGGCCTGTGGTACCACGGCTGGAACTTCAACCGCCGCGACCACTACGCCGGAGCCCTGTGGGCCCGCGGCAACTGCTGGATCACCATCGGCATCCCCGAATTCATCGAAACCGCCGGCCTCAAAAAGGGCGACCTCGTCCGCGAATGGCTCATCACCCTGCTCAACCGGCAGGTAGAGACCCTCGCCAAACTCCAGGACGAGTCCGGCATGTGGCACACGTTGCTCGACGATCCGGACTCCTACGTGGAATCCTCCGCCACCGCCGGCTTCGCCTACGGCATCCTCAAGGCCGTGCACCGCCGCTACATCGACCAGAAGTACGCCGCCGTCGCCGAAAAGGCCATCAAGGCCCTGCTCGGCCAGATAGACGAGAAGGGCGAAGTGCAGAACGTCTCCGTCGGTACCGGACTCGAAGACAGCCTCGACTACTACCGCAACATCGACCGCACCGCCATGCCCTACGGCCAGTCGCTCACCGTGCTCGCCTTCACCGAATACCTCATCTCGTTCTGCTGACGCTCCGACACGAAACGCCATCGGCAGGAAACCAACCACGAATACCATAAGCAATCGCTACAGGAAAGAAGGAACCATGACAGAAGGATTCTCCATGGACAGCTTCTCGCTCAAGGGCAAACTCGCCCTGGTGACCGGCGCCTCCTACGGCATCGGCTTCGCCATCGCGACCGCGTTCGCCCAAGCCGGCGCGAAGATCGTATTCAACGACCGAGACCCGGCCAAGATCGAAAAAGCGGAAAAGGACTACGCCGAACTCGGCATCGAAGCCCACGGATACCAGTGCGACGTCACCGACGAACAGGCCGTGCAGAACATGGTCAAGGACATCAACGACCAGTACGGCGTCATCGACATTCTGGTCAACAACGCGGGCATCATCAAGCGCATCCCCATGACCGAGATGAGCGCCGCCGACTTCCGACAGGTCGTCGACATCGACCTCAACGCCCCGTTCATCGTGTCCAAGGCCGTGATCCCGGGCATGATCGCCAAGGGCCACGGCAAGAT
>NZ_PEBK01000004.1:131208-292387 GCF_002802905.1 Bifidobacterium simiarum | reverse complement strand
AAGCCTCGGTGGGCCGTTACCCCACCGACAAGCTGATAGGACGCGACCCCATCCCATACCGGTAAGACCCTTTCCCACAACCCCATGCGAGGAAGTGGAGCATCCGGCATTACCACCCGTTTCCAGGAGCTATTCCGGAGTACGGGGCAGGTCGGTCACGCATTACTCACCCGTTCGCCACTCTCACCGACCAGCAAGCTGGTCGGATCCCGTTCGACTTGCATGTGTTAAGCACGCCGCCAGCGTTCGTCCTGAGCCAGAATCAAACCCTCCACAAAAAAATCATGAAGAGCCGATAATCGACTCGAAAATAACAAAAAGAAAGAAAAAAGACGGACGCCACCAGAACACGGGGACAAGACCCCATGCCGATGGCACCACACAAAAATTTTCCTTCCAAGAACCGGTCCCCTCGAACCCCTCCCGGGGACCCAAGCCGCTAACCGCGGCCGGGCGGAACCGGACTGGCAATCATCAAAAAGTAGTACAAAACACGCTCTTGAGTTCTCAAACCACCACCACACAGGCAAACCGGCAACCACCACTAGGAGGCCACCCGCCGTGCCGGGCAACGAATGAACAACTTACACGCCACCAACCCAAAACGCAAACCCGGCAACGTGAATTCGACGTAAACCGTTGCAAATCAACGCCTCCATCGGCGTGTCGAAACTTGACAAAGTCACCCGGACGCTACAGCCGAATACCGGCCTTGCCTAACTGACTGCGGGCATCCATCGCATTGACGAATACAAAGGATCGCAATCCCGCCTCTTGGGCTCCGTCCACATTCCACGGCTTGTCGTCGATGAACACCGATCGGGTCGGGTCCACACCGAACCGGTCGATCGCGATCTCGTAGATGCGCCGATCCGGCTTCTTCACTCGCTCCGTCGACGACACCACCACGTCCTTCAGCAATCGCATCGCCGGATACTGCGCCTGCGCATACTCCACGGCGTCGGCGGTGAAGTTCGTCAATCCCCATACGGCGATTCCACGGCGGTCCAACAATTCCAGCAACGTATCCATACCCGGGATCATGCCCCGGAACGCCAGCTCCCGATGCTCGTAATACAGGTCGAAGGCACCCTCTCCCGGTTCGCCGCGATGATGGGCCCGATAATCCGCGGCGGCTTCGGCCGCATCCAAACCGGCGTCGAGCAGACCGTCGTAATGCCAGAAGCCGTACTCGGCGTCCTCATCGTAGAAATCCCGCCACACGGCAGCGCCTTCGCCGCCGAACAAAGGACTGCCGGCGAACAGATCGTAGGTGCCGCCCTTCGGATCCCACTGCAGCAGCACATCGCAGAAATCAAAGATCACATTGTTCGGATTACCCAATCTGTTCGGCATTCGTCCCTCCTCGCACCCGACGTCGATATGGTCGACGCCGATTGTTCGACCCTGATGCCGCCACTCTATCCCCGCCGCTCGCTCCCTTACCCACCCGATTCCGAAAACGGTTCCGTAAGCACCCTCCGCCATCTAGTCAAATTGTTCGCTTTATCCGTTTGTCCGTTTTGTCCGTTTAGGGTAATCTTGATTTACCAAAACCTACGAAGGAGCGACCAATGAACGCAATGACAGCATCGGCTCCCACACTCGAACAGCCCCTGTTCACCATCAGTGGTTACGGTCGCACATACAGGCTTACCGAGGATGAATTCAACGCGGCCATGCATGCCGCCGACGCGGTGGCGGGCGCATCGCACCCCCTGACCACGGGAGAAGCGGCCGAGATACTCGGCGTGAGCGCCAAAACCGTGGCAAGACTGCTCGATGCCGGCGAAATGCCGTTCTACAGAAACGGGACCGCTGGACACCGCATGGTAGAGCTCCGCGACGTCATCGCATATAAGAGCAAGCGGGAACGACGCCACAACCTCATGGAACAGGCGCGCGGTCTCGCATATCGTATGGGCGGCTATGACATACCTGACGAGACAGCGAACGGGACAGCGAAATGAAAGCCGTTCTTGACGCCAATCTGTTCTTCTCCACATGGATTACCGATCCGCTGCTCTCATTCGCGGAATCAGGATACTACAGGCCGATATGGTCGGAACGGATACTCGGGGAAGTGGCGGAGCACCTGCCCGACGTATGGGCACACGCGTCCGAAGAGGATGTTCTGGGCTATCTCGATATGATCCGAAAGGCTTTTCCCGAAGCCATGGTCGAAGGATGGGAACGTCACGAACAGTCGATCTCGCTGCCTGACGTCGATGATCGGCATGTGGTCGCGGCCGCAGTCGAAGCCCATGCCGGCACAATAGTAACCGCCAATATCAAGCATTTCCCCAGCTCGATCCTACGGACATACGGAATCAAGGCGACGACCCCCGACAGCTTCCTTTCGACGTTATACGAGGAGGATGAGGAGGAATCACGACGACTGATGCATGAGTTGATCAGATCGAAACGACACCCGCCCCGGACAATGGACGAAGAGATCCGCCATCTCGAACGACTTGGACTCATAACGTTTGCCGCGAAGCTACGACACATGGGGTGACAGTCGAAGCCCCCAACACCGTCAGGCAGAAGCCGTACACGCATTTTGGCCTGTAACCCCAAATCCCCGTTACCGTTACCACCTTATTTACCCGTTAACTACCGCTTATCGAGGGCATTAAGGCGCCTTTCTGCAACCCCTTACGCGAATTGCCGGCGAGCGCCACAAGGGCTCGAAACCGTTGGAATACCGCCGAAAACGGCATGAAAAAGGGGTTCCGGCCGATCGGCTGGAACCCCTAGTGGCGGACAGGGCGAGATTCGAACTCGCGGAAGCTTGCGCTTCAACGGTTTTCAAGACCGTCTCTTTAGACCGCTCAGACACCTGTCCAAGTCATGCGAAAAGCACCCGACCATCGTAGACCATGCCGCGACATTTCGCCAAATCAGCGCCCGCCGTCAACGCCCGCCATCAGCTCCTGTCATCAGCGCACGGCCTTGGCCTACTTAGCCTCCTTGGCCTACTTAGCCTCCTTGGCCGCTTCGACCTCGGCTTTCTCGCGGCGCTTGAGATCGGCGTTCAGCCACACGGCCGTCAGGAATGCCAGCACGGCGAAGATCGCGCCAAACGGTCCGAGCCAACGCATGCCGATGTGGTCGGTCACGAGACCGCCGACCGCCGAACCCAGTGCGATGCCGATGTTGAACGACATCGAGTTGAACGACGAGGCGAGGTTGAGCGAACCGGGATGGGTGGCCGACGCCACGTCCATGTACAGCACCTGAGACGCGGTGTTCTGCAGGTACATCAGGAATCCGAGCACGAGCAGCACCACACAGCCGACGACCATGTTCATCACGGCGAACGGCAGCGCGATCATGAACACGGCCTGGATCAGGTAGATCGGCCGGCCCTTGACCAGCGGCACCACGCCGCGGCCGCGATCGCCCAGCTTGCCGCCGTACAGGTTGCTGGCGAGGCAGGCCACGCCGTAGGCGGCGAGCGCGAACGAGATCAGGTGCGAGGGAATGCCGATCTCCTGTTCGAGGATCGGCGTGAGATACGTGTAGAACACGTAGCTGGATGCGGCGGCGAACACGACGGCGAGGATGCCGCCCCAGATGCGCGGTTCGGTGAAGATGAAGAACTGCGCGAGGAAGCGGGACTTCGGCCCGTAATGGTTCTTCGGCAGCACGACGCACATGAGGATGATCAGGGCCACGGTGAGGAGGTTGATCACATGGAAGGCCCAGCGCCAGCCGAACACGTTGGCGATGGAGGTGCCGATCGGCACGCCGAACACCGAGGCGATGGAGAAGCCGGAGAACACCCAGGCCACGAATTTGGTGCGGTTCTTCTTCGAGGCGACGTCGTCGGCGAAGGTCATGGATACGGCCACGGTGGTGCCGGAGATCAGGGCGATGACGATTCGGGCGGCGACGAGCATGCCGTACCCGACGGCGAACGCGCACATCAGGTTGCCGATGAGGAAGACCACGGCGAGGAACAGCATGGTGCGGAAGCGTTCGAAACGGGAGCTGATGGACGCACCGATCGGTGTGGCCGGCGCGTAGACGAATGCGAACAGGGAGACGAGACCGCCCACGGTGGTCAGCGATACGTTGAGGCCTTCGGCGATGTCGGGCAGGATGCCGACGATGATGAATTCGCTCATGCCGAGCATGAAGCTCATGGCAATCAGGGAGATCACCGGGAGGGTGAAGAAACGGTCCGATGTCACGGGACCGGCCGGCTTGGAACCGGTCGTTTTGGAACCGACCGATGTGGTTGTTGCGGTATTGGTCGTCATATTCACACGTCTACGCTACCGTTGCCCCATTACGTTCGACGACGGTATTCCGAAACGCCCGACAGAGGTCGGGGACGGGATCACGGTGATCGTGACGACATCCGTTGATCCGAAAGGGGAGATCAGGAATGCCGCCACGGAACGGCGATAAATACGACAAATGCGGTTCCGCGCCACGAATATCGGGCACGGAACCGCATAGTGAGTCATTCGGCGATTCCCTGACAGGACCTAGCCGCGACACTACGGAGCGGCGTCAGGCAACTCACCCTTTGAATCGAACTCAGGCCTCCCACTCTGAACAGTCCAGTGGACTGTTCAGCAAAGCGGCGACACTACGGAGCCGCGCAGGGCAGCCAAGCTTTGAGTCGAACTCAAGCTTCCCACTTGGTAGGCTCGATCACCTCGCGGCCGCCCATGTAGGGACGCATGGCCTTCGGGATCACGATGGAACCGTCCTTCTGCTGGTGGTTTTCGAGGATGGCGACGAGCCAGCGGGTGGTGGCGAGCGTGCCGTTGAGGGTGCTCACCGGGCGGGTGCCGCCGTCTTCCACGCGCTCACGGATGTTGAGGCGACGGGCCTGGTATTCGGTGCAGTTCGAGGTGGAGGTCAGCTCACGGTAGCGGCCCTGGGTCGGCACCCAGGCCTCGCAGTCGAACTTGCGGGCGGCGGAGGAACCGAGGTCGCCGGCGGCGGTGTCGATGATGCGGTACGGCACCTCAACCTTGCCGAGCATCTCCTGCTCCATAGCGAGTAGCGCCTGATGCTGGGCGCGGGAGTCCTCCTGCTTGCAGTAGACGAACATTTCGACCTTGTCGAACTGGTGCACGCGGATGATGCCGGAGGTGTCCTTGCCGGCGGCGCCGGCCTCACGACGGTAGCAGGAGCTCCAGCCGGTGTAGCGCAGCGGGCCGTTGGACAGATCGAGGATCTCGTTCTCGTGCATGCCGGCGAGCGCCACTTCGGAGGTGCCGACGAGGTACTGGTCGTCGGGCTCGCGCAGGCGGTAGATCTCATCGGCGTGGGAGTTGAGGAAGCCGGTGCCGGCCATGACCTCGGGGCGCACGAGCGTCGGGGTGATGGCGAGGATGAAGCCGTTCTCCTCGGCCTGGTCGACGGCCATGGTGAGCATGGCGATCTGCATGCGGGCCACGGCGCCGCGCAGGAAGTAGAAGCGGGAGCCGCCGACCTTCACGCCGCGGCGCATGTCGATGCCGGCCACGCCGGTGCCGAGGGTGAGGTGGTCCTTGGGCTCGAAGCCTTCGGCCGCGAAGTCGCGGATCTGGCCGACCTTCTTGACGACCACGTAATCGTCCTCGCCGCCTTCGGGGGCTTCGGGCTCGACGATGTTGGAGAGCTTCCACATGGCGGTGGTGTACTCTTCGGCGGCCTTGTCGGCTTCGGACTTGTATTCGGTGACCTTGTTGGCCAGTTCCTTGGTTTCGGCGATGAGCGCGGCCTTCTGGTCGGCCGGCGCGGAGGCGACCTTCTTGCCCATGGCCTTCTGCTCGGCGCGGGCGGTCTCGAACTCCTTCAGGGCGGTGCGACGGGCCTCGTCGCTGCGCAGGACCTCGTCGACGAGCTCGACGGATTCGCCGCGCTTGCGCTGGGATTCCTTGACGATATCGGCATGTTCGCGAATGAATTGAATATCAAGCATGGCTCCAAGAGTAATGCCGCGAGCCGACACGCCCAACCGGTTCCCCGCGGGTGTCCGGACCGGGATCGTCACGGCATCGAACGCGACGTCGAGCGCGAACCGAAAATCGTGCAGAAAACGAAGAAAAACCGTCGGATTCGCGGCATCTCAGCGCAGTCTTAGCTCACAATGGTAATCATGTCTATCGGATGGATCGTCGTTCTTGTTGTTCTCGGCGTGCTGGCAGTGGCCGCCGCCATCGCCTTCGCCATCCATATCGGCCGGAGGCGCAGACTCGCCCAGGCGCTTGAGCAGCGCGACGAGGCCCCGTTGCAGTACGCCTTCATCGTGAATCCTTCCAAGCCCGAGGCCGGCACGACGGTGATGCAGATCCGCGCGTTCTTCCGCGATCATGATCTCGGCGATCCGATGTTCATCGAAACCCAGCTCGACAAGGACGGCAAGGCTTGCGCCCGCGAGGCCATCGCCCGCGGCGCGGATGCCGTGGTCGCGGTGGGCGGCGACGGTACCGTACGCACGGTGGCCAGCGTGATGGCCGGCAGCGATCGGCCGTTCGGCATCATTCCGATCGGCACCGGCAATCTGTTCGCCCGCAATATGGGCATTCCGATCGCGGACGTGGACGCAGCGCTGACCGTGGCCACGTCGCATGGCTCGCGCAAGGTCGACATGGGTCGTATGCGGCTGCTGGATTCGGACGAACCGGATCGTCGCCACGCCTTCCTGATCATCGCGGGCATCGGCTTCGACGCGGCGATGATCGACGACACCGATCCGGCGCTGAAGAAGAACATCAGCTGGCTTGCCTACTTCGTCGGTGGAGTAAAGAACCTGTTCACGCCGCGGTATCAGGGCGATATCACGATCAGCGGGGAGAACGGCGTGGAACAGACGTCGAAGAACGTCTCCTTCCGCACGTTCATGGCCGGCAACTGTGGTCAGATCCCCGGATTCTCACTGATGCCGGAGGCCGACTACGGCGACGGCATCCTCGACTTCGAACTCATCGACACCACCGGCGGCCTGATCGGCTGGGCGAATCTGTTCGGCGACGTACTGCACCAGACCATTACGCGCCGGGCCGAGCAGAACCCCCTGTCCACCAATTCCTCGGTGGATCAGATTCAGGGGTCGCGCGCGGAGATCCGACTGGTCAAGCCGGCTCTGGCCCAGGTGGACGGCGACATTCTGGGCAATACCTCGCATATCGAATTCACCGTGGATCATCAGGCGCTGTGCATCCGCGTGCCCGAGCCGACGACGGCGACCACGGTCACGTCCACCGAAACGGGCGAATCGGCCTCGGGTCCGGCACCGATGACAGCACCGACTACGACACCGACGGCGGCACCGGCGGCGACCGTCTCCGATGATGGTAAGGCACCGGCCGAATCCGACGAACATGCCGATAGGGGAAACGCTTCGGACGCCGAACCGGAACTGGTCCGTCAGGCCTGACGACCGACTTCAGGACCGATCGGTGTTCAGGACCGGTCAGTGTTCAGAACCGGTCAGTGTTCAGGACCGATCAGTGTTCAGGACCGATCAGTGTTCAAGACCGGTCAGTGTCAAGATCGCGGGACAGCATGGCGGCCAGATCGTCCATCGTCTCCTCCGCGGAGTCGTCGGCGGTGGCGATCGTCACCTCGTCTCCCCCGCGGACACCGAGGGTCATGATGCTCAGCGGACTGTTGGCCTCGACCTCCTGATCGCCGTGTCGCATGACGATGTCGATCCCGGATTCCAGCACGGCCTGGGCGAACAGCGCGGCCGGCCGGGCATGCAATCCGAGCGTCGTGCCGACGATGACGGTGCGGGTGATCATGGGGGATTCTCCTTCCGATCGTTGCCATTTTCGTGACGGACATCGGTTTCACTGTATATGACGATGGCGGGTCGGACGACATGGTATCGTCCGACCCGCCATGACATTACTCACTGAGGGGTACTCATTGAGGGCGTTGGGGCTGCCTTACTCGGCCTTGGCCTCCTCGGCGGCGGCCATCTCCTTGAGCTGGGCGGGGGTGTACTTGTCACGACGGAATTCGGTGATGAAGTACAGGCCCACGATGGCGAGCTCGATGGCCGGCAGGATGAAGGAGAACTGCATGGTGGAGGCGTCGGAGAGGGCGCCCTGCAGGGTGGGCAGGAACGCGCCGCCGACCAGAGCCATCACGATGATCGCGCCGGCGGTTTCGGTGTGGCGACGGTCCTCGACGGTCTTCAGGGTGCGGGAGTAGATGGTCGGCCAGCCCGGTCCGAGGAAGAAGCTCACGGCCACGGCGAACCAGACGGCGGTCATGCCGGGCAGGAACGCGGTGCCGAGCAGGACGATGGCGCCGCCGATCATGAAGATGGCGAGCACGCGGGTCTCGCGGAAGCGGGAGAGCAGGTAGCTGGCGCCGAGTCGTCCGATGAAGAACACGATGTAGCTGATGATCATGAAGTTCGCGGCGTCACGGTCGGTCATGGAGGCACCGCCCTGGTTGAGGGCCAGACGGATGGTGAAGGACCAGATGCCGGTCTGGGCGCCTGCGTAGATGAACTGGGTGGCGATGCCCTTCCAGAAGCGACCGTTGTGGAACAGGTAGGTCATGGTCTCGCCGAGGGTGGCCTTGGCGACGGTGCCTTCCTTGGTGGCCGGACGGCACTTCGGGAACTTGGTGAGGGCGAACAGCACGATCAGGATGGCGAGCACGATGAGCAGGTACTTGTACGGCTCCAGCGTGCGGCTGAGCTGTTCGGCGCCGTAGGCCTTGGCGGCGTCGGGGGCCATCTTGGCCATTTCGGCGTGCAGGTTGGAGTCCTGGAACACGAGGTACTTGCCGAGCAGGATGCCGGTGATCAGGCCGAGGGCGTTCATGGTCTGCGCGACGTTGAGTCGCACGGTGCCGAGGCGCTTCGGGCCCATCAGGGTGGCGTAGGTGTCGGCCGAGGTCTCAAGGAAGCTCAGGCCGATGGCCTCGACGAAGATGGCGAAGAGGAACACCTCGTAGGTCACCAGTCGGCTGGCCGGGAAGAAGATGAAGCAGCCGACGGCGAAGAACGACAGGCCGGCGATGATGCCGATCTTGTAGCTGGTGCGCTTGATGAACAGCGAGGCGGGGATGGCGATCAGGAAGTAGCCGCCGTAGAAGGCGCTCTGCACGAACGCGGTGGCGAGGTCGCTCAGCGAGAACACGGCCTTGAACTGGGTGATGAGCACGTCGTTGAGGCTGGAGGCGACGGCCCAGATGCCGAACAGCACCGCCGTCATGGCGAACTGGAGCACCGGGGTGCGGTCAAGGTAGCCGTCGGAGAATTCGATCCACTTGGCCTTCTTGCCGGTGGTTTCGGATTCCGCGGCCTGCGGAATATCGGTTGCGATTGCTTCGGTCATGATGTCTTCTCTCATGAAGTGCGCAATCCGATGGCTTGTCGGCCGGTTCGGCGGTGAACGGGATCGGGCCCGCGTCGGGAGATCGACGTCGGGGCCGCGGTCCTTGCCGTAAGGGTCTGCCTTGCCGCGAAGGTCGGTCGTTGGCCTTGGCTCCGGCAAACACGTCGGGTTACGCGAATGGGTATCAATACTCAGGCTCGGCCGCTTCGCCGCGACCGCCGGATGCGTGCGCCACGGCGGCATGCGCATGGTCGCATGTCGTTTCGTGCCGCATCGCATCGACTGGGAGCCTGGAGGATTCGCCGTAACCCGCGGAAAGCTAAGGCCAACGAAAGCACAATGGCGTTCAGTTATGAATGTTCAGTTATGGATGTCGTTCGGTTATTCGGACGGCCCCAATCGGTCGATCAGAGGACCTGGCAGAATTCGATGGTCTCGTGGTTCGGGCCGAGCACGTTGAAGTAGCGAATGCCGTTCTCGTGGAAGGTGTCGATGTGCTGCACCGAACCTTCGACGAAGTTCAGCCCGAGCTTCTCGGCCTCGGCGAAGGCCTGATCGATGTCGGTGACGTCGATGGCGAAGTGGTTGATCGCGCCAGTGACGCCGGCCGGTTCGGCCATCGTCCACACCTCGAGCACGAGATTGTTCAGGTGCAGGAAGGTGCAGCGGTCGTCGCCGTTGGGGTAGATGCCCTCACACTCGAAACCGAGCTTCTCGTAGTATGCGATGGTGCCTTCGAGATCGTTGGTGGGAATGCCGACGTGGCCGATTCCGGTGAGATGATCGCGAATGCTCATGATTCGTAGCCTCCGTTGCCTACATGGTTTGTGCTTGCGGGATTCATCATACATTAATGACGTTAATTAATCAACGACGGAAACACTGAGAAAGAGGGTGCGAAGTCGAATGGATGATCCCGCACTCCGTTGCCGTATCTACAGTAGACCGTTCTAACCAACCGACCGGACGATCAGCGCCACTCAACAACAATCAACAGGGACAGCGCTGGCACTGCGTGTCGCGGACGCCGCCCGTGACGTATTCGACCCCGGCCCGCATAAGACCCTCAGCCCCCACACCCAGCCCCTCAGGCCGCGGGCTCGGCCGGCTGGGAGGAGACCCTCGCCACATGCAGGGCCAGATACGCGATCTCGTCCTCCGTGAGATTGGCGTCGAGCCGCAGTTCCAGCACGGCGGCGATCTTCTGCGCGCACCGCAACGCCTCGGGGTACGACTGGCGGATCGCCTGCACGATCGGCTCCGGCTCGTGCTCCAGCTGCCGACCCTGATGGATGCGGACGAACAGGTAGCGCACATGCGTGATGAAGCGGCTCACGCTGACGGAATCCCGGTCGAACGTAATGCCGTAGCTCGCCTCGATGATGGTCATCATCTGCTGGATCACGCCGGTCATCATGTAGGTGTACGAGAGGTCGCCCGTGGCGAATCCCGCGTTCACCAGATGCAGCGTCAGCGCCGTCGCCTCGCCGTCTGGCAACGCGACGCCGCCCTCGGCCGAGACAAGTCGTCGGTTCAGCGCGGCAAGCAGCGTCCTGCCCTGCTCGAACTCACGCGGATACAGATTGCACACCTCGGCGCGCAGCGGATACTCCACCGCGATCCCCTCGCGCACGCGCCGCAGCGCATTGTCCACATGGTCGGCGAGCGCCACCACGACCGCGGTGTTGCCGGCCATGTCGTCGCCCAGACCCGTCTCATGCATCGCGTCGATCACCGCCCGCACCGTCTCGGGGGCAATGCCGGCCAGCATCTGGGCCAGATGGTCGGGATCACGACCGTCGGAGGGCACGAACTTGCGCACCACCTTGGCCGCATCGACTGCACCGCCCGGCCTGCCCTGGAATCCCAGTCCCCTGCCGGTGAGCACCACTTCGGTGCCGTCGTCGTCCTTGGCCAGCACGACGTTGTTGTTGAACACTCGCAGAATTTCCACGACACTACCTCTCGATCGCGATCACCGGGTCGCCGGCGTCCACGGCCACACCGACGATCGGCGCGACCGCCGTCATCTTGGCGGTATTGGTGACGGTCATCATCGTCATGGCGTCGCATCCCGCGTGCCGGATCGCCGCAAAATCGACCGTGCCCAACGGATCCCCCGCGTCCACGTGTTCGCCCTTGGACACCACCATCGAAAAACCTTCGCCTTCCATCCTTACTGTATCAATACCAATGTGGATCAGGACCTCGACGCCGTCGTCGGTGCGGATGCCGAACGCGTGTCCGGTGCCGGCCACCGTCTTCACCACGCCGGATACGGGGGCCAATACCTCGGTCCGTCCCGATCGCTCGTCCGGCAGGATGCCGACGCCGTCTCCCAGTGCCCGGGATGCGAAGACGGGGTCCCCGCTGCGCTCGAGCGGCACGGTGCGGCCGGCGATCGGCGATCGGACGGCGGTCGTGCCGGCGTCCGTCTCAGCAGGAGCGTCCGGCCGGTTTTCCCCAGACTTGTTCGGATTTTCCCCGATCGCACGGTCCGCCGCCGACTGGCTTCCGGCGTGGTTTTCCCCAGACTTGTCCCGTCCGTCCACATGGTCCGTATCGTCCGCATGATCGCCGCACGGCTCCGATCCGGCATGACGGGGACGGTAGTCCATCGCGATGATCAGGATCATCGGGACCACGAACGCCACGGCGATCGACGCCGCATACACCCCCATGCGGCTGAACAGCGGAATAGTGAGCAGCGAGGTGAAGGCGAACGACGAGGCGATCACCCCATGCACCACCGTGCCGTCGGAGGCGGTTGCGGGGAACAGCGCGCCCAACAGCGCGATGGTCACGCCGCCGACCGCGCAGCCGGCCAGCATCCGACGGTAGATCAGCCGGTATCGCAGGTGGATGCCGTACAGACTCGGCTCGGTCAGTCCGCCGAGCAGACCGGCCAGCAGCGCGCCGGTGGCCGTTCGCCGCATGGCATCGTCATGCTCGCGCACGGCGAGGAACAGCACGCCGGCGGTGGATCCGAAGCAGGCGAAGTTCCATACCGCCATCGGCCCCTGGATGAAGTCGTAGCCGAGCATCTGCACGTTGACGATCATCAGGGCGTTGAGCGGCCAGTGCAGGCCGATCGGCACCATGAACGGGTAGATCAGCGGCAGCATGATCGCGAACAGCACGGGCGCATGGGTGCTCTGCCATGCCAGCGAAACTCCGATGCCACGGCTCAGCCACACGCCGAACGGGCCGAGCACGAACGCGGTGAGCGGGGTGATCAGCACCATGCTGAGGAAGGGCAGGAACACGATGCGCACGCTGCGCGGCAGGACGGCCTTGAGCCCGTGATACGTCGCCCCCAGCGCGAGGACCATGATCAGCGGCACGAACACGTTGCCGCTGTAGTCGTTGAGCTGCATCGGCAGACCGAAGACGTCGATCGTGCAGGAGCGCGTGCCCAGCGTGGGGTCCATGACGCACCGGGCGGTCGGCGCGGCCATCAGCCCGGTGAATTGGGGGGTCATCAGCGCGGCCATGATCATCGAGCCGAGCCATGGGTCCACCTTGAGCTTTTTCGAGGCGTTGTAGGCCACGATGATCGGCAGGAAATAGAACACGCCCTTCCACATCGTCTTGACGAACACCCAGCCGGCGGAGGCCTCGTCGTCGGGGATCACGCCGACGGCGATCAACATGTTGACCAGGGCGATGACGATCGAGGCGCCGAGCAGCACGCCGATGATCGGACGGAACGAGTCGGACAGGTATTCGAAGAACCAGTTGACCGCCCGGGTCGCGGTCTCGGCCACGGCACCGCGGGTGAGAAGACGGGAGCGGGCGGACGGATCGGCGGCATCGCTGGTGTTGGCGGTATCGTCGGCATCGGCGGCATCGCTGATATCGGACCGATTGGTCTGAGCGGGTCGATCCGCCCGGACGGACCGGCCTGACCGATCTGCCCGGCCGGCGTAATCTGCCCGACCGTCGTAATCTGACCGACCGGTTCCTTCGCCGCTTACGCCGGGGATGATCATCATCGCGTCGTAGACGTCCTCCACCGCCGCGCCGATCACCACCTGATACCGGTCGCCGTACTGAGGGACCGCGCCGAGGACCGCCGGATCGTCGTCCAAGGTCCGCTGATCGACCCGGCCGGCATCCCGGAGCACGAATCGCAGACGGGTGGCGCAATGGGTCACCGAGCGGATGTTGTCCGCGCCGCCCAGTGCCGCGACGATCGCCGCGGCCGCCCTACGATCCTCAGCCCTCATCGCCCCCGCCTTTCCCGGTCCATGCCGTATCGGCCACGTCCTGCCGATACTGTCTGCCGACTTTGCCCTGTCGGCCGTGCGTTGCCGGCACTGGCCGACACGGGCCGGCACGGATATTCCGACAATCCCGCCGGCACTCTCCACCATACGGCCCCCGACCGGTAAACGGCACATAAACGCACAGCCACCACCCATGAAACATTCCACAACACGGGGAATCGAACACGCGGTTCCCCGAGAGGCGTGTGGCAGAATGGGTTTATGGTTGCTATCAATGCGGGTAAGCCCGCCACTCCAGAAGATCTGATCAACGTCGATGAGGTCATCGGCAAGTACTATGACCTCGTCCCCGACTCCTCGGTCCCCGAGCAGCGCGTGTCGTTCGGCACGTCCGGCCATCGCGGATCGAGCCTGAAGACCTCGTTCAACGAGGCCCACATCGTGGCCATCACGCAGGCCATCGCCGAATACCGCAAGAAGGCCGGCGTCACCGGACCGCTGTACATCGGCCGTGACACGCACGCCCTCTCCGGCCCGGCCGAGAAGACCGCCATCGAAGTGCTGGTCGCCAACGGCGTGCATGTGCGCGTCGACTCCCGCGGCGACTACGTGCCCACCCCGGTCGTCTCGCAGGCGATCCTGACCCACAACCGTGCCGCCGACGGCTCCCAGCGCTTCACCGGTGAAGGCCTGGCCGACGGCATCGTGGTCACCCCCTCGCACAACCCGCCCACCGACGGCGGCTTCAAGTACGATCCGGTCACCGGCGGCCCGGCCCCGGCCGAGACCACCAACGCGATCGCCGCCCGCGCGAACGAGCTGCTCGACGACTACAAGTCCGTCAAGCGCGTGCCGTACGAGGAGGCCATCAAGTCCGACCTCGTGGAAGGCTTCGACTACCGCGATCACTACGTCTCCGATCTGGAGAACGTCATCGACTTCGACGTGATCCGCTCCTCCGGCGTGCGCCTCGGCATCGACCCGCTGGGCGGCGCCTCGGTGAACTACTGGCCGCTGATGAACGAGAAGTACGGCCTCACGATCGACGTGGTGCGTCCCGAGGTCGATCCGACCTGGCGCTTCATGACCATCGACCATGACGGCAAGATCCGCATGGACCCCTCCTCCACGTACGCGATGCAGGGTCTGGTCGACGAGCTCAACGCCGGCGCCTGGGAGAAGTACGATCTCGTCGGCGGCACCGACCCGGACGCCGACCGTCACGGCATCGTCTGCCCGAACTGGGGCGTGATGAACCCGAACCACTACATCGCCGTCGTGGTGGAGTACCTGTTCGGCGGCAACCGCCCCGACTGGCCGAAGGGCGCCGGCATCGGCAAGACGCTGGTGAGCTCCTCGCTGATCGACCGCGTGGCCGCCTCCATCGGCGCCAAGCTCGTCGAGGTGCCGGTCGGCTTCAAGTGGTTCGTCGACCCGCTGTTCAAGGGCGAGGTGGCGTTCGGCGGCGAGGAGAGCTCCGGTATGAGCTTCCTGCGTCGCGACGGCCGCGTGTGGACCACCGACAAGGATGGTCTGATCCCCGACCTGCTGGCCGCCGAGATCACCGCCAAGACCGGCAAGAACCCGGCCCAGCTGCATCAGGAGCAGGTGGAGCGCTTCGGCGAATCGTGGTACAAGCGCGTCGACACGCCCACCACGCTGGAGCAGAAGCAGAAGTTCGCCAAGCTCACCGGTGACGACGTGACCGCCACGCAGCTCGCGGGCGAGGACATCACCGCCAAGCTCACCGAGGCGCCGGGCAACGGCGCGAAGATCGGCGGCCTGAAGGTGACGACCAAGGACAACTGGTTTGCCGCCCGTCCCTCCGGCACCGAGAACATCTACAAGGTGTACGCCGAGTCGTTCGTCTCCCCCGAGGCGCTCGACAAGGTGCTCGACGAGGCCGAAGTCGTGGTCGACAAGGCCCTCGGCGAGTGAGCTTCGGCGAGTGGCCGAATCGGCTGGCTGACTGATCGTTTGGTTGACTGATTGATCGTTCGTCTGGCTGACTGATCACTGACTGACTGATTATCTGGCTGATGGCCGGGAATCCCTGATCGTTTGGGGTTCCCGGTCTTTTGCTGTCTTGGGAGATCGGGCGCTATCTCATGTGTCTCACCTGGGGCGGGGGCATATCGGGCGCTCGACACACTCACACGGGCCGGCTTCGTTTGGGGCGGGGGCGCATGTGTCACATGGATAAACCACTGGACACACAATTTGGCCTATAACCCCAATTTGGCCTATAATCCAAGATTCTGAATCGGACGGGAAAATGAAAAAGGGCTTCGAGCGTGTGCTCGAAGCCCTATCCGTGGAGCTAGGGGGATTCGAACCCCCGACCCCCTCCATGCCATGGAGATGCGCTACCAGCTGCGCCATAGCCCCGGATCGAAGCTCCAATCAACCGGACAAGAACCTTGCCGCTTGATCGGACCTGTGATACTTTACTACCACTTTGCCAAAAAACGCAAATTTGGCGGAATATGAGGCGTGTCGCGGTCATATTCAGGCAATCCAGAGGCGAGGATCACGCCGCCTGCACCCGGCATAGACCGTCATCGGTAGTCTGGTGCCCATAGCGAATGAGACATTCATCGACGGATCCGCCAAATCCTCGGAGGAATCCGCACGAAGGGAGCGATCATGACGATTGTGGTATCCACCGACGGTTCCGCCTTGGGCAACCCCAATGGCCCGATGGGCTGGGCCTGGGCCGACCATGACAGGAACGCCGGCGGCAAGCCGGGGCACGCCCACGACGATCACGGCTACGATGCCGGCGGCGCCACGAACGGCACCAATCAGATCGGCGAGCTGTGCGCGGTGCTGGAGGCATTGCGGGCGCATCCGGGCGACGAACCGCTGCTGATCGAATCGGACTCTCAGTATGCGATCAACTGCTCGACCAAGTGGGTCAAGGGCTGGAAGCGCAACGGCTGGAAAAACTCGCAGAAGAAGCCGGTGAAGAACGCGGCGATCATCAAGGCGATCGACGTCGAGATCGCGAACCGTCCCGGTCCGGTGGACTTCAAGTGGGTGAAGGGCCACGCCGGCAATGCGGGCAACGAGCTGGTGGACGAGCTGGCCCGGACGTATGCGGGAGACTGCCGCTCGGGCGCCCGCGACGGGTATCTGCCGATCGAAGGATGGAAGGCGCTGATCGCCTCCGAATACGCGGACGGACTGGACGTGCCGCCGGACGTGCAGCTGGTCCTGGACGGCAAGGCCGACGCCGAATCACTGCGCGGCGAATCGCATTACGGCGACGGGGACGCCAAACCGTCAGCCAACAAGCCGTCAGGGACCAAACCATCAGCAGCCAGATCATCGGCAACCAAGGCATCGACCGCCAAGCCGTCGCTCGCCGAACGGCTTGCGGAACCGGAGGGAGTGCCGGATCTCGTCTTCGATTCCCACGACGCCCCCACCTCACCGTCGATTCCCGCCATCGTCAAGGATCATACCCACGCAGCCGGCGGCCTGCGTGCCACGGGAACCATCCGCATCACGCCGCCGCCGTCGAGCTCGCCGGCCTTCCACGGCGACAGCATCACGATCAGCGGCACGATCTCCTTCACCGCGACGGTGGCGGCCGACGGCACCATGCACCTCGACGGACCGGTAACCCTGCACGCCCGCACCGCCTGATCAGTCGACCGGTTGCCCGACCGACTGCCCGCCCCCGCGACCGAGCCGGAACCATGACCGAACTGTGACCACGACCCAATATCGCACGCACTGCATAAACTGGTCGATTGGAATGATAAGAACGTTCAAAGTTCGATCGTCCACCACCGATCAGAAGGAGAGTCCCATGGACAAGGCACAGCAGGACGCGCTGAAGAAGGCAGCCGGCATCGAGGCCGCGAAGATCGTCGAGAACGGCATGATCGCCGGTCTGGGCACCGGTTCCACCGTGAGGTTCCTCGTTGACGAGCTGGGTCGTCGTCATCAGGAGGAGGGCCTGGAGTTCACCGGCGTCACCACCTCCCGCCGCACGCAGGCCCAGGCCGAAAGCTATGGCATCAAGATCGTGGACGTGGACGACGTCGATCACATCGACGTGACCATCGACGGCGCCGACGAGGTGGACAAGAACTTCAACGGCATCAAGGGCGGCGGCGCGGCCCTGCTGTGGGAGAAGATCGTGGCGATCAACTCCAACAAGATCGTGTGGATCGTCGACGAGTCCAAGGTGGTCGACACCATCGGCGCGTTCCCGCTGCCGGTCGAGGTGATCCCCTTCGGCGCCGGCCACGTGGTCTCCAAGCTGGCCGCCAAGGGCTACAACCCGGTGCTGCGCAAGGACGCCGACGGCGTCGAGGTGCGTACCGACGAGAACAACTTCATCGTCGATCTGCATCTGAACCGCATCGACCACCCGCAGGATCTGGCCGAGGATCTGATCAACATGGTCGGCGTGGTGGAGCACGGCCTGTTCCTCAACATGGTCGACACCGTGATCGTGGGCGATCCGAACGGCCCGCGCGTGATGACCAACGGCAACAAGTAACCGAGATAGGGTTTAGATCAGAACATGGCCGGGCTTGCGCAGCCCGGCCATGTGTAGCGTTGTTCGACCACCCTCAGTCCCGCTCACGCGGGCCAGCTCCCGCCAGCGGGAGCGAACACCACCCCAGTCGGCTCTGCCGATAGATCCCGACCTATTGTGCGACGTACGCCTTACGAGGCGACCCGCCATGAACAGTCCACCGGACCGTTCATTCAACGCGGGCATATCATCCCCGCTCCCGCCGGCGGGAGCTGTCACGCCTTGCGTGACTGAGGGTGGTCGAGTAGCTATTCCTCGAAATCATCCAACGGGGGCACAATCCACTCATCGCGTGGTTTAACCACCCCCAGTCGTCTTCGCCGGCAACCTAGACGCTTACGCAAAAGCCCCGGAATCGTGAGATTCCGGGGCTTTTCCATTGGCCGCCGACTATACGGCTTCACACCGTACATCGCTACACTACGCGGCTCTGCGCCAGAGGCGCTGAAGACTACTTGCGCTGGTGGCGAGTCTTACGCAGCAGTTTGCGGTGCTTCTTCTTGCTCATCCGCTTGCGGCGCTTCTTGATGACCGAACCCATCTCAGCCTCCGTTCCTATACATATCGAAAAGATTGCAACTTGCCCAATAGTACTACGGTTCTCGGACGAACACGACCATCAGTCGATATTGCCCATATCTCGGCCCCGATCAGCCCGGATCGACCCCATCGATCTCGGATCGGACCCACCGGACGGACCGCCTGACAGAACCGCCGGGCGGAACCGACTACCGCAGACTACGAATACCGCAGACTACGACTACGGCGACTACAGCGGGAACTTCTGGTAGAAGTCCAGCACCTCGGCCTTCGGGCCGGTGATCTGGAACAGCACGGTATCGTTCTGCCACACGGCGACGGCCTTGGCGCTATCGGAGTCGTCGGCCTTCACCAGATACGATCCCTTGGCCGCACCGGACACCTTCACGCTGCCCTGGGCGAGTGTCTCGCCATCCAAGGCGTCGGTGACCTTCTTGTACTGGGCCTGCGCGGAGTTGGCGTCGGACCACTGGGCGGTCACCAGTGTCAGATCCTTGGCCGCATTGCCGGTGGAATACGTGATCTGGTACTCCTCGATCGGGCTTGCGGAAGCCCAGTCCTGGGCGCTCTGCGTCTTCACACGGGCGTAGGCCGTGCCCTCCACGGTCTCCGGAGCGGCCGCCTTGAGCAGTTCGGTGGCGCTGCCGGGCAGCGGCGAGGCCTTGATGGTCGGCGTGGCCGGAGCGGACTGCGTCTGCCCGGACGTGGCCTTCCCCGTAGCCTCGACGGCCGGCTTGCGCACGGCCCAGCCCGGCCACACGAACGCGCTCAGCAGGGCGAGCACCACAACCACGGCCGCAACGACAATCACAACCAAACGACGGCGGGAAGAAGTAGAAGCGTTATTAGACATACGGCGATTCTCTCACGGCGTTAGGACGCTCAATGCCGCCGCAATCCGCCGCCGAACGGTCCGGTCAGACCTCCGTACGGCCGGTGTCCACATGCGATTCCATGCTTGGGGCATGGCGAAATCCTCGACTCAGTATCTTTGCTCGGAATGCGGCTGGAGTGGCGGCAAATGGTTCGGACGGTGCCCGGAATGCGGCCAGTGGGGCACCATCGAGGAGTTCCACGAGGCCCGGCCCGCGGCCCGGTCCCGCACGGTTGCGGCCGGACGGTCCGGGGCTGCCGGAAGCGGCTCGGGAATCGGCATGACGGCCGGTCAGACGGGATCCGGCGCGGGCGGTCCGATCCGCGCGGCCCGGACCGGGGCCGTTCATGTGCCCGAAGGGTTCGCCACCCCGATCACCAGCGTGGATGCGCAGGACGTCTCCCGCGTAT
Organism: Bifidobacterium simiarum; assembly: GCF_002802905.1. GTDB lineage: Bacteria > Actinomycetota > Actinomycetes > Actinomycetales > Bifidobacteriaceae > Galliscardovia > Galliscardovia simiarum. The sequence goes on along the minus strand of NZ_PEBK01000004.1, from coordinate 272,471 downwards.
CGACCGGGTTCGAGGAGTTCGACCGGGTGCTCGGCGGCGGCATCGTCCCCGGATCGGTGGCGCTGATCGCCGGGGAGCCGGGCATCGGCAAGTCGACGCTGCTGCTGGAGACCGCCGGACGCGTGGCCCAGTCGTCAGCCCGGTCGACAGTCCGGTCATCCGACGACCAATCCGGCGACCGCTCCGGCAGTCAATCCGGCGGCCGCTCCGACGATCGTCCGGTGCTATACGTCTCCGGCGAGGAGTCGCAGGCGCAGGTAAGCATGAGGGCCGGGCGAATCGGCGCGATGAGCGACAATCTGCTGCTCGCCTCCACCACCGATCTGTCCACGGTACTGGGTCTGATCGAGCAGGTGCGGCCGAGGCTGGCGATCGTGGATTCCGCGCAGACGATCGTGTCGCAGGACGTCGACGGGATCGCCGGCGGATCCACGCAGGTGCGCGAGGTGGCGAGCGCCCTGATCGACGTGGCCAAGACCCTTGACGTGCCGGTGCTGCTGGTCGGTCATGTGACCAAGGACGGTTCGATCGCCGGACCGCGGACGCTGGAGCATCTGGTGGATGTGGTCTGCCAGTTCGAAGGCGATCCGCAGACCGCGCTGCGTATGCTGCGGGCGGTGAAGAACCGGTTCGGTCCGACCGACGAGGTGGGCTGCTTCGACATGAGCGGCGAAGGCATCGACGAGGTCACCAACCCCGGTTCGCTGTTTCTCTCCGATTCGGACGCCCCCGTGGAGGGCACCTGCGTCACGTTCACCGTGGACGGCCATCGCAGTCTGCCGATCGAGATTCAGGCGCTGGTCACCAACTCGGTGCTGCCGACCCCCCGCCGCGCCACGAACGGCATCGACTCGAACCGTCTGGCGATGCTGGTGGCGGTGCTGTACCGTCATGGCCGCGTGCCGCTGCTGACCAATGATCTGTATATCTCCACGATCGCCGGCGGGCTCGCCAAGGAGCCGTCGTGTGATCTGGCGGTGGCGGCGGCACTGTCTTCCGCGGCCTTCCACACCCCCATTCCCCGAGACTGGGCGGCGATCGGCGAGATCTCGCTGACCGGTCAGGTGCGGCCGGTGCCGAGGCTGGAATACCGGCTGCGCGAGGCGGCCCGTCTCGGCTTCACCCATGTGGTCGTGCCCCGCCGCCGCAAGGGTGCAAAACCGCTGCGGATCGACGGCCTTGAAATCATCGAGGCGGATACGCTGGCGCGGGCGCTGAAGGCGATGGGCGTGGAGCGGCGGTGATCCCTACTGAACCGTGACCGACAGCTGGTCGGACTTGGCCTTCGGCGCGTCCCGCAGGGCGAGCGTGGCCGTGTACGTGCCGGCGCTCACCTTCGGCAGATCGGCGTCGGCCACGCATTTGCTCCCGGAGCTGTTGGCGTTCCAGGTGATGGACTGGATGTACTTGTCGCTGCCGTGCATGAGCAGCAGATTCGAGTCGGCCGGGCAGGAGTCGGATTGCCAGATCTGCTTGTCGCCGGAGGAGATCGTGAGGACCAGTCCGCTGGTGGAGCTGTCGATCAGGCAGTCCTGATCGCCGCGATGGTCGATCGCGGCCTTGAACGTCACCGTCCCGCCGACGCCGATCACCGCGGTCTGGGCGGTGAGGGACAGGTCGACGTCCGATGCGGTGCAGTCCGGGATGCCCGCGGTCTTCTTCGGCTTCGCGGAGGCCGAGTCGTCGGCGGATGCGGTGTCCGAGGCGGAATCCGACGAAGCCGAGTTCTTGGTATCGGTTTCCGATCCCGACTTGGTCTTCGATCGGTCAGCCGACTGCGACTGCGACGACTGTGCCTGCGATCCGCCGGTCAGGCCGCGCACCGCGCTGACCACGCCGAAGACGATCCCGCCGCACAGGGCCAGCGCCACCACCAGCAGTACGGCGACGACGATGCGGCGACGACGGTAGATCGCCTGCTGCTGTTTGCTGATGTTCCTTGACCTTCCGGTGTTCCCTGACTTCCCGGTCTTCCCTGATTTCCCTACGTTCCCTGATGTGCGCTTGACCATAGTCACGAGTGTAGGGCCGGCTGGGATTCGCGGAACCCGGGCCGCGGTCAGGCTACACCGGATGACGACATCTCAGGCGAGAGCATGTCAGGCGGGAAGCCGCAGCGAGCCGTCGGGCAGCATATCGATCAGACCGTCCTCGTCAAGCGAGGCGATACAGGCGTCGAGCTGCACCCGATCCTTCCACAGCGCTTCGATCTCGTCGCGGGCGATGACCTGTCGGCCGGCGGGTTTGGCGCGCAGGGCGTTCAGCACCAATCCCCGCACCTGACGGTCGGTGCCTTGGAACCGTTGACGGGGACGGGTCCGCCGCTCCCCCAATCCCGGTCTTCCCGCGGCGAGGAACCGGCATTCGCCGGACACCGGGCAGTGTTCGCACACCGGCTTCTTAGCCGTGCAGATCACCGCGCCGAGCTCCATGACCGACTGGTTCCAGACCACCGAACGCTCCGGATCCTCGGGCAGCACCCGATCGGCCAGATCGCGTTCCTCACGGCTGGCCGCCCCTCCCATCGACTCCTTGCCGAGGAACACGCGGGACAGCACGCGGCGGATATTCGTGTCGATCACCGGCACCCGCTTGCCGTAGGCGAAGCTCATCACCGCGCTGGCCGTATAGTCGCCGATGCCGGGCAGCGCCGTCAGCCCGTCATAGGTCGTCGGCAGCTCGTCGTGGCATTCGGTCGCCACCACGCGGGCGCATTCCTGCAACCGCAGGGCGCGGCGCGGGTACCCCAGCTTGCCCCACGCGGTGATCACCTCGGCGGTGGAGGCGGCGGCGAGCGCGGCGGCGTCCGGCCAGGCGGCCATCCATGCCGTCCAGTACGGCACCACGCGGCTCATCTGGGTCTGCTGACTCATCACCTCGGAAACGAGCACGCCCCACGGGGTGGTGCGGCCGAACCGCCACGGCAGGTCGCGGGCATTGGTCTCCCACCATGCGGCCAGATGGGCGCGGACGGTTTCGCGGGTCCGATCGCGGGCTGTCTCGCTGATCCATTCGCGGGTCTGCTTGCGTTCGCGCTCATGTTCGCGGTTCTGCTTACGCTCGCGGGCTTCGCCATGTTCCTTCATCTTCTCGGCAACCATGCCACCAACCATACGGCCCCGCCCGGTCTCGCCCATACGATGCCGGACGTCGATCGTGTCGCCTGACGTTTCTATCCTTGACGACTGTGAATATGGAGCAGAACCCCCAGCAGCCGGCCGATCATCACGACGATCCCGCAGTCAACGCCGGCGATCCCGAGTCCAAGGTCGAGAAGATGTTCGAATACGGCTACCGCAAGTCGAACTACGGTCCCGACGAGCTGGTGACCGACGCGCACGGCAATCCGATCAGCGTGGTCGACGCCATGCTGTCGGCCGAAAAGGCCGCCGAGGCCGAAACCGTCACCCCGCATCTGTGCTACTACTCGCCGCGCATCCCCGGCAATACCGGTTCGGCGATCCGCCTGTGCGCGGTGACCGGCACGATCCTGCATCTGGTGGAGCCGCTGGGATTCAACCTGCGCGACACGAAGCTGCGCCGCGCCGGCCTCGACTATCACGACATGGCACATGTGGTGCTGCACCCGAACTTCGAGAACCTCGTGGAGTCGATGCCCAACTCCCGCATCATCGCGTTCACCGCGCACGCCACGAAGCTGTATACGGAGATCGAGTACAAGCCGACCGACATCCTGCTGTTCGGTCCGGAGCCGGGCAACATCCCCGATCCGATGGACATCATGGCCGGACCGCATGTGGCGGAGCAGGTGCGTCTGCCGATGCGGCCGAGCCTGCGCAGCCTGAACCTGACGAACTGCGCCTCGATCGCCATCTACGAGGCCTGGCGCCAGCTGGGCTTTGCTGGCGGAGCGTGAAGCGAAACAGTCCGGTGGACTGTTTCGTAGCGACGCGAGCCGCGATCTACGAGCGGCGAGGGGAAAGACACCGCGTCCGCAGGACTCCACCAGAAACCGGTCGATGATACGAACGGTCCGGTGGAGTCGGTGAGACGAAACAAGCGAAGACCTTCAAGGCCGATAGACTGGATTAGTCCGGTTTTTCGGCCTTAAGGGAGACTTCATGAACAAGGCAATCATCACCGTCGTCGGCCAGGACACGGTCGGCATCATCGCCCGCGTCTGCACGTACCTGTCCAAGCACCATGTGAACGTGCTCGACATTTCCCAGACCATCATCGACGGCTTCTTCAACATGATGATGATCGTGGACTACTCGCAGTCCGACAAGGACTTCAGCGCCATGGTCGGCAATCTGGAGGACCTCGGCGACGACATCGGCGTGCGCATCCGCTGCCAGCGCGAAGAGATCTTCACCAAGATGCACCGCGTCTGACCGGGAAGGAACAAGGGAGATCACGCCATGCTGAATATCATGGAGGTCCACGAGACCAATCAGATGATCGAGCAGGAGAAGCTCGACGTGCGCACGATCACCATGGGCATCAGCCTGCTGGACTGCGCGGCCTCGGATGTGGACACCGTCTGCGACAACATCTACCGCAAGATCACCTCGTACGCGAAGGATCTGGTGAAGACCGGCGAGGAGATCAGCCGGGACTTCGGTATCCCGATCGTCAACAAGCGCATCACCGTCACCCCGATCTCGCTGGTGGGCGCCAGCTCGTGCAAGACCAGCGAGGATTTCGTCAAGATCGCCCACGCGCTCGACCGTGCGGCCAAGGAGGTGGGCGTCGATCTGATCGGCGGCTACTCCGCCCTGGTGTCGAAGGCCATGACCCCGGCCGAGGAGCTGCTGATCAAGTCGCTGCCGCAGGCCCTTGCCGAAACCGATCTGGTGTGCTCGTCGGTGAACGTCGGCTCCACGAAGACCGGCATCGACATGAACGCGGTGGCGCTGCTCGGCCACATCATCAAAGACACCGCCGAACGCACGGCCGACAATGACTCCTACGGCTGCGTGAAGTTCGTGGCGTTCTGCAACGTGCCGGACGACAACCCGTTCATGGCCGGCGGCTTCCACGGCGTGACCGAAGGCGACGCGGTGATCAACGTGGGCGTCTCCGGACCCGGCGTGGTCTCCCGCGCGCTCGACGCCGCCAAGGGCAAGGACTTCGAGTTCCTGTGCGAGACGATCAAGCGCACCGCGTTCAAGATCACCCGCGTGGGGCAGCTGGTGGCGCAGGAGGCCTCCCGCCGTCTCGGCATCCCGTTCGGCATCATCGATCTTTCGCTCGCCCCGACGCCCGCCGTGGGCGATTCGGTCGGCGAGGTGCTGGAGAAGATCGGTCTGGAGCAGGTGGGCGCCCCCGGCACCACCGCGGCGCTGGCCATGCTCAACGATCAGGTGAAGAAGGGCGGCATCATGGCGTCGAGCTATGTCGGCGGCCTTTCCGGCGCGTTCATCCCGGTTTCCGAAGACAAGAACATGATCGACGCGGCCTCCTCCGGCTGCCTGACCATCGAAAAGCTCGAGGCGATGACCTGCGTGTGCTCGGTCGGTCTCGACATGATCGCCATCCCCGGCGACACCTCGGCCGCCACGATCTCCGGCATGATCGCCGACGAGGCCGCAATCGGCATGGTGAACCAGAAGACCACGGCCGTGCGCGTGATCCCGGTGGTCGGCAAGGGCGTGGGCGAGATGGCGAACTTCGGCGGTCTGATGGGCTATGCGCCGATCATCCCGGTGAACCAGACCAGCTGCGAGGCGTTCGTGAACCGCGGCGGCCGCATCCCCGCCCCGATCCACAGCTTCAAGAACTGACGGAGCACAAGATCAATATGTTGCCTTCCCCCTCCGGGGGAAGGTGGCCGACGCAGTCGGTCGGATGAGGGGCCATTTCGGTCACGCACTTGTCACCTCATCAGTCTGCCCATGGCAGACAGCTTCCCTCAAGGGGAAGCCCCTACGGCAGCCGGTGCCGACGACGATAGACGGCGTAATACGGCACCTCGAACAGGAGCATGGCGCTCCAGCCGATCGCGCAGGCGAAACTGATGCCGTACATCCCCAGCCGGCCGATCAGCACCCATGTGAACACCGCGCGCAACGACGCCTGAATGAACGTGGAGATCAGGGTGACCGACATGTTCCCCATACCGCGGAAGAACCCCTGGATGCCGTTGGTGAACGACGGGAACAGATAGAACAGCGACATCGTGAGCAGGTACTGGCTGCCGAGGTCGATCACCCGGGTCTGGTCGGCCTCCACGAACAGATGCATGAGCGGCCGGTGCAGAAGCAGCACCGTCAGGCCGATGATGATCCAGTAGGCGAATTCCAGCCGCAGTCCGGCACGGAAGCCGGGGCGTATGCGCTCGGGACGCTCGGCCCCGCGATTCTGCGCCACGAACGTGGTGATGCCGTGCGAGATGCTCTGCTGCGGGGTGAAGGCGAAGTCGTCGATGCGGGTGACCGCGTTGAACGCGGCGATCACGTCCACGCCCAGCGAGTTGACCGCCCCCTGGATGATCAGTTTGGCGATCGGCTGGACGGACTGCTGCAATGCGGTGACCGAGCCGTATGCCCATGTGGTACGCAGCAGGGCCGGATCGATGCCGAATTCGCCGCGACGCAGACGGAAATCAGGCATTTTCGCCACCATGTACACGGCGGTCATGATCATGGCCAGACCCTGCGCGAGGACGTCGGTGAACGCGGCCCAGTCGATGCCGAAGCCGAGGAATCCGATGCACAGGAAGTCGAGTCCGCCGTTGATCACCAGCGCGATACTGAGGAAGATCAGCGGGGTTTTCGAGTCGCCGGCGCTTTTCAGCGCGGCGGCGAGCGCGTTGTAGCAGTAGGTGAACGGCACGCCGAGGAAGGTGATGCGCAGGTAGATCAGCGTCTGCGAGAACGCTTCGGCGGGTACGTTGAGCAGGTGCAGCAACGGGACGGTGAAGGCGAATCCCAGGGCGGCGACCGCCACCGACAGGATCAGCCCGGCCAGGATGGTGGTGGACATCTCCCGGCGGAGCTTGGCGAAGTCGCGGGCCCCGTAGAATTCGCTCATCAGGACGCCGGCGCCCATGGTCAGGCCGGAAATGCCGAGAATCAGCAGGTTCATCACGGGGCTGGCCATGCCGGTGGCGGCGAGCGCCTCCTTGCCGATGAACCGGCCAACGATGATCGCGTCCAGCGCGTTGTACGACAGCTGGAACACGTTGGTCAGCACCAGCGGCACCGCATAGTTCATCAGATGCGGGGTGGGCCGCCCCACCGTCATGTCGATCGTCGCCATTCGCCCATCACCTCGGAATTGTACGGTTTCCGTGCGGTACGGTACGCCTCCGCAGCGATGGGCGGCAACGCGTTGCCCCGAGTTTCCCGGATCCGAAAGGAATCTCTCTTGGCTTCCCCCTTTGGGGGAAGCTGTCGGCGAGAGCCGACTGATGAGGGGGATCAGGACGCCATTCGGTTCGCGCATCGCCCCATCACCTCATCCGACCGGCTTCGCCGGCCACCTTCCCCTCCAAGGGGAAGGTCTGGGGACGAAGGGCCGCCCGGGAAGTCCGGTGGGATCAGGCGGCCTTGACGCGCTCCTTGGCACGGAAGCCGGCTTCCACGGATTCGGCGACGTGGGACTGGCGTTCGTGCAGCATGGCCGAGAACGCCAGCACCAGTACGATCAGCGCCAGACCGAAGACGAAACCGTATCGGGAGCCGTTCACAAAGCCCTGCGCGGGGTTCGATCCGCCGGCCACGGTGTAGTGCGCCTGACCGAGGCCGAGCAGGCAGGTGGCGATGGCGGTGCCGATCGCACCGACCACCTGCTGCATGGTGTTGAGCACGGTGCTGCCGTCGGCCGAAAGCTCTCGCGGCAGGCTCTTCAGGGCCGCGGACTGGGCGGACTGCTGCATGAACGGGATGCCGATCATGATCACGATGTGCGCGGCGAGGAACAGCGCCACCGGGGAGGAGACTCCGATCGCCATGAACAGCGCGCCGCCGACGAAGGCCATCGCCCCGCCGAACCAGACGAGACGCCTGGCGCCGTAGCGGTCGTACATCTGGCCGGCGAGCAGGGAGCACACCGCGTTGACGATGCCGGCGGGCAGCATGAGCAGACCGGCCACGGTGGAGCTCAGACCGAGGCCGCGCTGCAGCTCCTGCGGCACGAGGTACATGAACGCGAGGGTGCAGGCGAACGAGCAGGTGACCATGATGGCCGGGGTACGGAAGGCGGCGATGGCCAGCACGCGCAGGTCGAGCAGCGGGTTCGCGATGGTCAGCTGACGCCATGCGTAGAACGCGAGCACGGCGACGCCGATGACGAGCAGGCCGATGACCAGCGGGGAGAAGCCCATGTCGGCGATCATGCTGACGCCGGCGACGAGGCAGCCGAAGCCGATGACGGAGGCGAGGACGGAGGGCAGGTCGACCGCGGGTCGGGTCTGTTCGATCGGGGTGACGAAGAACGCGGCGGTGGCGATGATGGAGACGGCGGCCACGACGGCGAACAGGACGAAGATCGCACGCCAGGAGATCGCGCCGATCAGCACGCCGGCGAGCGTGGGGCCGACGACGGGGGCGAGCATGACGACGAGGCCGGCCACGCCGTTGGCGGCGCCGATACGGGTGGGCGGGAAGACGCGCATGATCGCGGCGAACATGGTGGGCAGCACGATGCCGGTGCCGACGCCCTGCAGCATACGGCCGCCGAGCAGGACGGGGAAGGTCACGGCCATCGCGGAGACGACCGCACCGACGAGGAAGCAGGCCATGGCGAACAGCACCAGCGTCTTGGCCTTGATCCACTTGAGCAGGAAGCCGACGCAGGGCAGCACCACGCCGATGGCCAGCATGTAGCCGACAACCATCCACTGCGCGGTGCCGGCGGAGACGCCGAACTCGTCCATGAGGTCGGGCAGGGCGATGTTCATCGAGGTTTCCGACAGCATGCCGAGGAAGGCGCCGACGTACAGGCCGAGCATCGTGCGGTGCGGGTGACGGAAACGCGGTTCGGATTCGGGAAGATCATGGGATCGGGACGCCGATCCGCGGGATTCGGTTTGGACTGACGACTGTGACTGGTTCGGTGACTGCGATTGGTTCTGCGATTCGGACAGCATACTCTCTTGTTGATTCTCCATACGGTTCCGGCGGACCGGCCGGAATGATCTCGGGGAACTCCCCCGCTTCTCGTGTTCGGCGTGTGACCGGGACTGGCCGGTGCGTATCGCCGAAGACAACAAAAAACCGCATGCCCGCCGGCAGGAACAAGACGCCGGAGGCATGCGGTTTTGAAAGTCGGTTGTTACGCTAACACGATTCGCGGTTTCGCATAAGCGGGCCGGGCGTGTCGCCGGTCATGCGGCGACGATCACGCGTTGCGCGAGGCCGAGGCGGAGGCGACCGCGGCCAGCGCACGGGGCGCATGGAATCCACGACGCTCGAATTCGTCGGCGATGAGCTGGGCCACTTCTTGGGAGCGGCCTTCGTTCACCAGTGCGATGATCGAACCGCCGAAGCCGCCGCCGGTCATGCGGGCGCCGTAGGCACCGTTGCGACGGGCCACGTCCACGGCCACGTCGAGTTCGGGCACGGTGACCTCGTAGTCGGTGGCGAGCGAGTCGTGCGAGGCGTTGAACAGGCGGCCGGCCTGCTCGATGTCGCCGTCGGCGAAGGCGTGGACGAAGGTGCGTACGCGCTCGATTTCGGTGACCACATGGCGCACGCGGCGCTTCATGTTCTCGTCGGGCAGGGCGTCGAGCGTCTCCTTAAGCGCCTGGAACGGGTCGCCGGCCTTCATGATGCCGTCGGCGCAGTAGCGCAGGTTCGGCACCTTGAGGATCTCGGCGGCCTTCTCGCAGGTGGCGCGGCGTTCGGCGTACTGGCCGTCGTTGAGCTGGTGCGGGGCCTGGGTGTCGAGGGCCAGCAGTTCCAGACCGTGGGCCTTGAGGTCGAAGGGCTGCTGGGAGACGTTCTCCAGCGGCGTGAGCTCGGGACGGCAGTCGAGCAGCAGCGCGTGGCCTTCGGTGCAGCGCATCGAGGCGTTCTGGTCGAGGCCGCCGGTGGAGGCGCCGGCCATGTCGTTCTCCGACTTGATGGCGGCGTTGATCAGCGTCACGCGGCCCGCGTCGGACTGGCCGTAGCCGAGGCCGTACACGTCGTCGAGCGCCAGCGCGGTGGAGCAGGTCATGGCGGCGGACGAGCTCAGGCCGGAGCCGAGCGGCACGCAGGAGACGAACGCGGCGTCGAAGCCCTTCACGTTGAAGCCCTTGAGGCGCAGCGCCCAGGCCACGCCCACCGGGTAGGCGGCCCAGCCCTTGACGCCGCCGGCCTCAAGTCCCTCGAGATCGGCTTCGGCGACGTTGTCGGGATCGACGTCGGAGACCACGCGCACCTTGGTGTCGGTACGCGGCTTCAGGGCGATGTACGTGCGATGCGGCAGCGCAATCGGCAGACACAGACCGGCGTTGTAGTCGGTGTGCTCGCCGATCAGGTTCACGCGACCCGGCGCGTTCCACACGCCCTCCGGCTTCTCCCCAAACGTCTTCTCGAACAATGCAGTCGACCGGTCGACGCCCTCCTCGGCCTCGATCGGAGCGATGAATGCAACCTGAGCCATGATTCTCCTTCCTCGCAGCATGGCACCCATACCCAAACATATGCGGGTCATCGACAAGACATCGCACCGATCCCAAACAAATCATGTTTAAGTATGTTAATTTTTGTTCGTTTATTGATCAGTATAGTCACAACTACAGCGCCGATACAATCCCCGGCGCGTATGTGCACCCCACCGCACTCACGCGGGCCGCCCGGCCCATGTGAGACACACCCACGATCGTTGAAATTACAACGATTACGCAAGGCGGCCCACGTGAGGCAGGCGGCCCACGTGAGCAAGTGTCGTGCGTCCCTCAGATTCGCGCCAAAAAGCGGAGGCCGGCATGGTGTTCTCGACCGTAAGGACTCGGCCTGAGCGGCCCGGAGCGTGTCGAGAACACCATGCCGGCCGACGCCCACACGCGCGAACGCACGAACGCGCTAGTCGATATCCACCCCTCCAAGTTCGTGGAACCGCTTGGCGATGAGCTCCGGCGTGGTGTCGGAGATCCATGCGGCCATGCCCGATTCGGAGCCGGCGAGGTACTTGATCTTGTTGGCGGCGCGACGGAACGAGAAGAACTGCAGGTTCAGACGGTAGTTCTCGCGGCGGGGATCGTGGATCGGGGCCTGGTGCCACGCGGCGATGTACGGCAGGTCCATGCCCTTGCCGTCGCCCTTGTCGAAGAAGGCGTTGCCGCGCTTCAGGAGCGTGGAGTACATCTGCGCCAGATCCCAGCGTTCCTGATCGTTGAGCTGGTCGATGGTGAGCACGTCGTGCACCGGCGCCACATGCACCTCGAGGGGCCAGCGGGCGGCGGCGGGCACGTAGGCGACCCAGCTGTGGTTGCGCATCACCACGCGTTCGCCGGCTTCGATCTCGGCGTTCATGATGTCCTTGAGCAGGTTGCCGCCGGTCTTCTCATGGTAGGCCTCGGTGTGCTTGAGCTCCTGTTCCATCTTCGGGGCGATGAACGGGTAGCAGTACACCTGACCGTGCGGATGGGCCAGCGAGACGCCGATCTCGGCGCCGTGGTTCTCGAACGGGAAGATCTGCTCGATGCCGTCCATGGCGGAGATCTCGGCGGTGCGGAAGGCCCATGCCTCCACGACCGTGCGCAGTCGGGAGACCGGCAGGTCGGCGGGCAGCCCGTGCTCGTTCGGGTCGAAGCAGATCACTTCGCAGCGTCCGGCGGCCATCTTCTTCTCCCACAGCGGGTTGCCGTCCACGTAGGTGACGTCTTCGGAGCGGCCCGGCACGCGCACCATGGAGGGGAAGCGGTTTTCGAAGATCACGACGTTGTAGTCGGTGTCCGGCACCTCGCCGTCCTGGTACGGGTCGCCGGGCTTGCGAGCGGCCAGCGGATTGCCTTTGGCGGTGGCGCCGGGGCCGGCGGTAATCGGTCGGTTCATGCGGGCCGTGGCCATCGGGATCCAGTCGCCGGTCAGCGGGTCGCGGCGCATTTCGGGGGCCGCGTACGGCACTTCCTCGCCGGCGGCGTTCAGCTGGTTGGCGAATCGGTAGGCCAGCGGGCGCGGATCCTTGAGCTCGCGGGTCTTGGCGCCGGAAACGTATTCGGGGTCGTCGTCCAGATAGAAGAAGTCGCGTCCGTCGGCCAGCGTGGTCGGGGTGATCCGGATGCGCTCCTTCGCATAGTCTCCCGGAACGTACTGAGCGAAATCAGTCATAGTTCAGTTCTCTTTCCTTGTCGGTGTCGCCCTGAGAGGACAGGACGAGTTCTTTCACCAAATCCTTGGCCTGATTGGCGTATTCGCGGCTGAGCCCGTCGTCGGTGATCAGCACGTCGATGTCGTCGAAGCTGGCGAACATGCTCAGCGAGGTGTTGTCCCACTTGGTGTGGTCGGCGAGCACGATCCTGCGGTCGGCGATGTTGATCAGAGCGGCGTCGGTGGCGGATTCCAGCGAGTTCGGGGTGAGGAAGCCGCGGGGCATCGATACCGAATGCGTGCCGAGGAACAGGGTGTTGACGCGCAGCGAGGAGATCACCTTGTCGGCGATCGGCCCGACCAGCGAGTTGGATCGGCTCAGCACGCCGCCGGTGACGATGACTTCGGCGTCCTTGTTTTCCATGGCCTGCACGAGTTCGGCCACGGGGATCGAGTTGGTCAGGATCGTGACTCCGGAGGAGTTTTCGCTTTCCAGCAGGTGCTGGGCGAAGATGTAGGCGGTGGTGCCGCCGCCGATGGCGATCACGTCGCCCGGGGAGACGTAGTCGATGGCCCGTCGGGCGATCGCATCCTTGAGACCGACGTCCATCTGGGATTTGACGGAGAACAGTGGTTCGGCGAGAAGTGTGCTGGTGGTGACCGCGCCGCCGTGAACGCGCTTGAGCAGACCTTTGTCCGCGAGGTCGGCGATGTCTCGGCGGATCGTCATTGATGAGACGCCGAGCTCCTTGCTCAGTGCGGTGATCCGCACCGCCCCTCGCGTGCGAAGCCTGCTGAGGATCACATGCTGTCGTTGTGAGGAAATCATATGAACATTATCGCACACAATTACTCATAAAAGCAAAACCAATCGCACATGCTTCACGATCGGGAGAACGCGAAACGCTCACATCGGCGCCCAGCCATAGCGGCCGTTGCGAAACGCCGAAGCCGGCCGCGATCACCGACCGGCACCCGGCAACCCTCACCGACTTCCGCCGGACCCCCTCAATCGTCCGGCCAGCCGACCGATCCCCCACCAGGTCACGCGGGCCATCGCCTCGATCACGATCGACCCGCTCATCTTCGACGTGCCGAGGGCACGCTGTTCGAACACGATCGGCACCTCGCGGATCGTCCCGCCCATCGCGGCCACTCGGCGGGTCATGTCAATCTGGAACACGTAGCCGCCCGACTCAATCGCCCCAAAATCCATCCGGCGCAGCGTCTCGGCCCGGTAGGCGCGGAACCCGGCGGTCATGTCGTGCACGTCGACGCCGAGCATGGTCCGCGCATACCACGATCCGCCGCGGGAGATCAGATCGCGGTACCACGGCCAGTCCACCATGCGACCGCCCGGCACCCGCCGCGACCCGATCACCAGATCGGCGCCGCCCATACCGGCCGGGCCACTGCCCGCACCGACCGCAGCCAGCAATCGGGGCAGATCCTGCGGCCGGTGCGAACCGTCCATATCCATTTCGCAGATCACCTCGTATCCGCGATCCAAAGCCCACCGGAACCCGGCCAGATACGCCGGGCCGAGACCGTTCTTCTCCGTTCGGTGCAGCACGAACAGTCTCGGCTCGCCCTGCGCATCATGGCCGATCGGCTCCCCCGCCATCCGTTCGGCCAGTTCGCCGGTGCCGTCCGGGGATCCGTCATCCACCACCAGCACATGCACCTGCGGGCAATGCGCGAACACCCCGCCCACGGTGATCGGCAGATTCTCCCGTTCGTTGTAGGTCGGCATCACCACCAACGTCCGCGGTCCGCTCGCCTTCGCCATCCCGATCCCCTTTCCTGATCAACTCCACTATATTTGATTCACAAATTGACATCTTTTGTCACCGATTGTTCATCTTGGCTCAACGGCGCGCTAGACTATTGACGCCAAGGGTCAACAAAACCCAAAGACGACGACGTATGGAGGTGAGGACCCTCGTGATCCGTGAGTCCAACACGATGGAGGATCAGCGGAACGCTCTCCTGCACACCGCGTTGTTCAAGCAGGTGCGCCCCGAAGAAGCCGATCAGCTGCTGCCCCATCTACAGCGCAGGTACTACGCCAAGGGAGACACGATCTTCCGCGAAGGCGACACCGACCACCGCATCTATCTGGTCGAAAACGGCCGGGTCAAGCTCACCCGCGAATCCTCGGACCATCGCATCCATCTGCTGTCCATCACCGGCCGCGGCGAACTGCTCGGCGAGATCCCGGTGTTCGATCCCACGGGAGGCCCGCGAACCGCGTCGGCCATCGTCATGACCAACGGCACCACCGTCTCCTCGATGGAGCGCAGCGCCATGTTCGACTGGCTGGACGAGCACCCCCGGGTCGCCATCGACATGCTGCAGGTCATGGCCAACCGCGCCCGACTCAACAACGAGCGCATCGGCGACCTCGTGTTCATGGACGTGCCCGGACGACTCGCCAAGACCCTCATCGACCTCGCGCAGCGGTTCGGCGAGCCCAGCGAGGACGGTCTCGTGGTACCCCACGACCTCACCCAGGAGGAGATGGCCCAGCTGGTGGGCGCCTCGCGCGAAACCGTGAACAAGGCGCTGATGGAGTTCACGCAGCGCGGGTGGATCAGCCGCAAGGGCCGCACCATCATCATCTACCAGCCCGGAAAGCTGATCCGCAGGGCACACCAGTAGTCCTTTTCCGCTCCCGCCGGCGGGAGCTGTCAGCCACAGGCTGACTGAGGGTGGTCGGGCACCTCATCCGACCGACTTCGTCGGCCACCTTCCCCTCAAAGGGGAAGGCAAAAAAGACCCGAGCCAGAGGGGGAAGCCCACAACCGCCTCATCCGTCGCTGATGTGGAGATTGCCGGAGAAGATCACGGGAACGCGGTAAAGGTAGAGCCGCCATTTTAGAATGGTCAGCATGCCCGAAAAGAAACCCAAGACCGCACGTCGTGTCTTCACGCTGATTCTCGCCTACATTATCTTCTGTCTCGCAGGCGGTGCGGTGGCCTCCGGATTCCTGCTGCCCGCAGTGTTCGGCGCCAACACCGTGGCCAACAGCCTGACCGAACAGCTCAAGGCCGAAGACGTCAACTTCGATCTGGCGGACCTGCCGCAGCAGTCCCGCATGTACGCCCGTGACGGCAAGACCGTGCTCGCCACCTTCTACGAGCAGAACCGCATCATCGTCCCGCTGAAGAACATCAGCGACATGATGCAGAAGGCCGTGGTGGCGCGAGAGGATCACCGGTTCTGGGACCACACCGGCATCGATCCGCAGGGCATCGCACGAGCCTTCGTGCAGACCTACGTCAAGAAGGGCGACACCCAGGGCGGTTCCACCCTCACCCAGCAGTATGTGAAGAACATGCTCATCGATCAGGCGCTGGAAAGCGACGACCCGATCGGCGCCTATCACGCGCAGGAGGAGACTATCGCCCGTAAGCTGCGCGAGATGCTGATCTCCGTGGAGCTGGAGAAGAAGTACAGCAAGGCCGAGATCCTGCAGGGCTACCTCAACATCGCGCAGTTCGGCAAGAGCGTGTACGGCGTGGAGACCGCCGCACAGCACTACTTCTCCAAGAGCGCCAAGGACCTCAACCTCGTGGAGTCGGCCACGATCGCCGCCATCACCAAGAACCCGGCCATGTACGATCCGACGGTGAACCCGAAGGAGGCCGAGAAGCAGCGCAACATCACGCTCGACCTGATGAGCGAGTGGGGCTTCGTACCGAAGAAGCAGACCGACGCGGCCAAGAAGATCCCGCTGGCCCAGACCCTGAAGGTCAAGGACGTGGCCGTGGGCTGCCAGGCGGCCGGCAACGCCGCATACTTCTGCGACTACGCACTGCACCAGATCGAAAGCTCCACCGAATTCGGCAAGACGCTCGACGACCGCAAGAAGCTCCTCAAGGAGGGCGGCCTCAACATCTACACCACGCTGGACGTGAACGCGCAGAACTCCGCATGGAACGCCGTGCGCAACAACCTGCCCGAGAACGATCCCAGCGGCTATGAGAACATCCTCGCGGCGATCAAGCCCGGCACCGGCGAAGTGCTGGCCCTGGCCCAGAACCGCACCTACGACGTCAACGGCGCCCCGGGCACGACGCGCACGTCGATGAACTACGCGGTCGACCGCAAGGACGGCGGCGGCGACGGCTTCCAGGTCGGCTCTACGTGGAAGCCGATCAACATGGCCGCATGGCTGAGCACCGGCCGTTCGCTCAACGAGCCGCTGGTCACCTCGACCGCCTACTCCTACTCCTCCATCCCCGGCGCCGGCGGATACTCCAACGTCTGGGAGGTGCAGAACTCGGGCGGCGGCACCGTGAGCCCCGAAACCCCGCTGCAGGGTCTCAACCAGTCCCACAACACCACGCAGGGCGCCATGGCCCAGCAGATCGGCCTGCAGAAGATCGCCGAAACCGCCAAGGCCCTCGGCTACCACAACGCGAACGGCAACGACATCACCAAGCGCACGATCTGGAACCCGTCCATGGTGATCGGTACTGAGCAGTCCTCCCCGCTGACCATGGCGAACGTGTACGCCACGATCGCCGGCAACGGCGTGGAATGCACGCCGATCGCCCTGACCAAGGTGACCAGCAGCAGCGGCAAGGAATACAAGGTGCCGAGCGCCAACTGCCATCAGGCGATCTCCAAGGAGGTGGCGCAGACCACCGCCTACGCGATGAACCTCAACGTCACGCAGGGTATCGCCAAGGACGCGCAGCTCAGCGGCGGCCGCAAGACCTTCGCCAAGACCGGTACGTCGGAACAGAACGCACTGGCCACGTCGGGCTTCGTGCCGCAGGTGGCCGCCTTCGTGATCATCACCAACGCCGAAAGCTCCGGCACCCCGCTGCAGGGCACCATCAACGGCGTGTACCGCAGCACCTGGTACGGCGCCGACATCGCACTGCCGACGTGGAAGGAGTTCATGGAGAACTACCTCTCCTCGGCGAAGATCCCGGCCGACAACAACTACGGCAACCCCGCCTCCACGCTGAACTCCGGCGCCGCGGCGACCACCGACACCTCGGGCAGCACCTCGTCCGGCTCGACCTCCGGAACCACTTCCGGTTCGACCTCCGGCAGCACGTCAGGCAGCACGGGGACCACGCAGAAGCAGACGACCGGCACGAGCTCCGGGGCCACGTCGGGCACCACCAACAAGCAGCGGTAAGGCACCGAGGCCCGGTCGCAGGGCATCGACCGGGCCGACGGGCCGACGGCTTGTGATAGAACAGGCGTAGGGGATGAACAACCCTACGCCTGTTCTCATATCCACCCGCGAATGAGAACGCCTAAGGAGGGCCAATGGCAAAGAACGTCGAGAAAACCAAGGTCGGTCTGTTCGATCCGATCACCCTTCGCAATCTGGAGATCCGCAACCGCATCTGGCTGCCGCCGATGGACATGTACGCGGTGCCGGCGCAGGACGGCAAGCCCACGCCGTTCCACTACCAGCACTATGTGTCCCGCGCGCTGGGCGGATTCGGTCTGGTGATCGCCGAGGCCACCGCCGTCAGCCCGGAGGGACGCATCTCGCCCAATGACGTCGGACTGTGGAACGACGATCAGGTCGAGGCATGGCGTTGGATCGTCAGCGACATCCGCGCGGCGGGTGCCGCGGCGGGCATCCAGCTCAACCATTCCGGCCGTAAGGGTTCCACCGGATCGCACATCGTCGGCTATGAGGGCCAGACTGTGCCCGCCGAGGCCGGCGGATGGCAGACCGTGGCCCCCTCCCCCATCGCCTTCGGTGATCTCGCCACTCCGCGCGAACTGAGCGTGGATGAGATCCACGGCATCGTCGACCAGTTCCGCGCCGCCGCCGAGCGTGCGCTGCGCGCCGGATTCCAGGTCGTGGAGATCCACGCCGCGCACGGCTACCTGCTCAGCGAATTCCTCGATCCGCTCACCAACGAACGTACCGACGAGTACGGCGGCGATCTCACCGGCCGTATGCGTCTGCTGGTCGAAGTGGTCGACGCGGTGCGCAGCGTCTGGCCCGACGAGCTGCCCGTACTGGTGCGCATCTCCGCCACCGATTGGGCGGCCGGCGGCTGGGATCTCGATCAGAGCGTCGAAACCGCCCGCGTGCTGCGTGATCACGGCGTCGATCTGGTCGATGTCTCCACCGGAGGCATCGTGCCCGCCGTCACGATTCCCGTGGAACCGAGCTATCAGGTGCCGTTCTCGTCCGAGATCCGCAAGCGCGCCGGCGTGCGCACCATCGCGGTCGGCCTGATCACCAAGGCCAAGCAGGCCAACAAGATCGTGCGCAAGGGCGAGGCCGATGCCGTGGAGATCGGCCGGGCCGCCCTGCGCAACCCGTACTGGCCGCTGCGCGCCGCCTACAAGCTGGGACTGAACGCGCAGGAGGCCGGCTACCCGCCGTCGTACGTGCGCGGCGCCTACTGATCCAACCGAACCGTCAGCTGCGCACGTCCACGCCGACCGCCTCGGCGACGTGGTCGAACCCGTCCTCGCGCAGCAGATCTGCCAGTCCGCGCTTCAGCGTGGCGATGTTCTGCGGTCCCACGTACATCAGCGACGAAATGAACATCACCAGCGAAGCGCCGGACCGGATCTTGTCGTACGCCTGCTGCGGGGTGAACACGCCGCCGATGCCGGCGATCGTGAACCGGTCGCCGAACTCCGCGTAGGTGCGGGCGATCATCTCGTTGCTGGCCTGCTGGCAGGGCAGACCGGACAGGCCGCCGGCCCAGTCGGCCGGAATGTCGGGCATGCCGGTGCGGTCCTTCTGCAGGTTCGCGATGCTCACGCCCTGCACGTTGTGCTCGGCAAGCACCTCGAGCAGTGCTCGGAACTGCGGCCATGTCTTGTTCAGCGGCATCTTCACCAATACCGGCTGGCTGCGCGGCACCTCGTCCAGCGCGGTGAACAGCCGGTCCAGATTCTTCGGATCGGTGTTGAACGGCTCGCCCGCCATGGTGTTCGGGCAGGAGATGTTGACCTCGATCATGTCGGTGCGGTTCGCCGCCCGTTCGAAGGAGATGCGGTAGTCCTCGATGCCTTCGTCGATGTCGCCGGCGAGCCGGTCGTTGGTACGGGCGATCGACACCGACACGCGCATCGACTTCGTGGTGGTGTAGGCCTTCTCGGCGCGGGCGATCACCTTCTCGGAACCGTCGTTGGCGAGACCGGCGTGCACCATCATCGACCCGTATTCGGGCAGACGGTGGAACCACGGGCGCGGGTTGCCGGCGCACGGTCGGGAGGTGGTGGAGCCCACGGTCTCGAAGCCGAAGCCGGCGGCGTCGAGCACCTTGGGCAGCATGCAGTCCTTGTCGAGGCCGGCGGAAAGACCGAACGGGTTGGCGAACCGCAGGCCGAGCGCCTCGGTCTCCAGCACGGGATCGGTGTAGTCGAGGGTCTGGCGCAGGGCCCACATGATCGGCGGGATCTGGCCGAAGGCGTGGCATCCCTTGATCATGGCATCATGGGCCTCGTCCGGCGGCATGGCGAAGAAGGCTTTCTTGGCCACGTTCTTGTAGCCGAACTTGAACAGGTCGACGGCGACCTTGTTGACGGTATTGCGAACCGGTGATTGCGACACGTAACTCATACGTCCCATTCTTGCACGGACCAGTTTTTGGTCAACCCAAGCGTAAAGACCGGTTCTTTCGGTCGTTCAAGCTTGGAATGACCAAAAACCAAACAATCAGCCGATTCGATGGGTCCATTCGGGGTTCGAGAACCGTTCGGCGGCCAGAGTACGGGCCCGGACGATCACCGACTCGGGCAGATCGGCGGTCCCGGCGGCGCGGGCTCCCTCGATGTTGGCGAGCGCATACCGGCGCATGGCCTCGACCACCTCGTCCCGGCTCAGTCCGGTGCGGGTGCGTAGCGGCTCCACCCGCTTCTTCGCCGACGTCACGGCCTTGTCGACGAGCTTCTCCTTCGAGATGCGCAGAATCCGCACCATGTGTTCGGCGTCGATATCGTACGCCATGGTGACATGGTGCAGCACGCAGCCGGGGCCATGCTGACCACGGGGTGCGGGGAAGCGCCTCTGAGCGGCACCGCCGATCTTGCCGCCGTCGGGCATGGCGATGTCGTTGAGCGGCTGGGCGACCGCGGGAATGCCCAACGAGCGCAGGGCACCGAACGCCCAGGCATCGCACAGCCGGTAGGAGGCGGCGGCGTCGAGGCCATCGACGAACCCGGCGGGAGCGTACAGGGAGTAGGTGATGGTGTCGGCCGGACGGACGAACATGGCGCCGCCGCCGGTCACACGACGGACCACGGCGAATCCGGCTTCGGAGGCCGCACGCTCATCGACCTCGTTGCTGACCGATTGATAGGCGCCGATCACGACGGCCGGTCCGCCCCATCGCCACAGACGCAGGGTCGGCGGCATCAGGCCCGCGGCGACGGCTTCGGCGATCGCCTGATCCAGCGCCATCTGCATGGCGGGCATGTACGGTTCGGCGTCAATCATGATCTGCGGGCGAAGCGAGCGCCAGCGCGGATTAGTCAGATCATCGGAGAGATCGTCGGGCAGATCATGGGGTTCGACGAAGACCGTCTGACCGATCGGGTCTGGTCGATCCGATTGATTGATCTGATCGGACCGGTCCGGCTGATCTGACTGGTCTGACGATGATTGGTCCGGCTGATCGAACGACGCGGAAGGGGCATCGGCCACATATGAGGCCCGCGGATCGCTCTCCGCCCTCGACTGGATCCGAACATCGGTAACCGCACGGTTGACGGCGTCGACGATCGCCCCGACCGTCACACCGACCAGCTCGGCGTGGGGATGACGGCCCACGGCCGCGAGCAGATCGGCCCGCAGACGGTCCGAATCGACGGGGACGGGCCGGCCGGGACCAGTCCCATCGGCATCGGTGTCGCCGACGATGGCGTGACCAAGATCCGCGATCAGGTCCATATCAGTCCCGGTCACACTGTCCGCCTTGGTCTCGCTGTCGGGCCCGACAATGCCGTTGGTCTCGACCACACGGTCGGCACCGGTCAGGTCGATGAGAAAATCACCGTCAAGACGGGCCTCGACGATACGGTCCGGACCGGTCCCGTCTCCTTCGATTCGCACGGTCACCGCCACGAGCTTGCCGCGCGGCGTCTTGCACAATCCCCTGCCGATCACGATACCCCCTATTCGATCGTCATGCGTTCGACCATCGTGTCGATTGCCCGATCGGACGACCAGCCGATCGGTCGACCAGCTGCCCGATCGATCAACCGACCGACCAATCGGTCGACCAGCCGAACCGGCCCCTTCCTGTCTCAGTCCTGCAGCTCGTATCCGTTGGCGTCCCGGTGCCACGGCGAACCCGGCTTGGAGGCGATGATCAGGATGCCTTCGACCAGTCCCCACAGTCCGGCAACGGCCGGGCCGATCACCACGATCCAGCCGACTACCGTCAGCAGCAGCTGGGCCAGCGCTTTGCCGGTGTTGCCGAGGTAGAAATTGTGGACGCCGAAGCAGCCGAGGAAGATGCCGAGCAGACCGGCCGCGATCTTCGATTTCGAGCTTAGGCCGTAGCCGTAGGCGTACTGCGGCTGGCCGTACTGGGGTTGACCATACTGGGACTGGCCGTATGGCGGGAACTGCTGGTATCCGTTCTGGGCGTACCCGTTCTGCCCATAGGGGTTCTGCCCGTATGGATTCTGGGCGTAGGGATTGTCTGCTGCGTCACGGTCACCGGTACCGGTACCGACACCGGCACCGGACTGGCCGTACTGCTGGCCGTAGGACGACTGGGATTGGCCGTAGGCCTGACCGTATGACGGCGGATTCTGCGGCTGGCCGTGGGCGCTGCCGTACGGGCTGTCGTACGGGCTGCTATACGGTGACTGCGGTCCTTGGGCGGACGGGCCATGCTGATTCGGCACGGCACCCGCCCCGAACTGCGGTTCGGTGCCGGTGTACTGGGCCGCGGCCTGCTCGGCCTCAAGGAAGGCGTCCTGCGCCGACTGCGAATAGGTGGGCTGCTGCGGCTGTTCCGGCTGCTGGAACGACGGCTGCTGCAGCGGCATGGAATCATGGTTCAACGATTGATCGGACCGGTTCGCATCCTCCCCCGGAACGCGGTTCGGAGTCTCACTATACTTCTGGGGCTCATTGTTGGTCATGCCTCCACGTTACCCGAGCGCTTCAACAACCGCGTGATTCCTGTTGGATTTCGCCGTTCGAGGGGCCGTGGGAGGGCGCCATGCCAACGTACCGACAAACACATCGCACACAAGGCATGGATGAAAACGTAAAAAGGAGACGAGCGGAGATGAAGGAAGGAGGATCTCCGCTCGTCTGATCGATGATCGTATGGATCAGGCCACGTAGCGATCAGGCGCTCACCCGATATGAAAAATCAGTGAACACCGCTTCGCTGGCATTACGCCTGCCCATATCGATCGTATCCAGTCCGATGAAGTTGCCCGTATACCCTCCGGAAAGGAAGGCGATATCGGACTCGGCCAGCGTCTGGCTGGACTGGCCGTCGTTCACGACGAACTCCGCCGAAGGACCGGAAAGTCGGATATTGAACCGGTAGCTACCGCTGTCGGAAACTGGCACAGAGGCGATCTGTTCGAACTGACCGCGTACCGAACGTTGCAGCACTGCGTATGGACAGCCATCGTCGCCCGCGGTAATCATGAACAACACGTAGTTGGCGGTATCCAGATATAGCGTCATACCGGCAAGTTGCATGTAGTTCCGCGGCGTGTACTGCATGGTCACTGAAGCGTCACAGTCGAAAGCCGTCTGACGTGTGGCCACCAGATGCTGATCGAAGGCGGATTGCGGCGACTGACCTCCTCGGATAACCATTCCCTCGGAAGTAAGGTCAAGCCATGACGAGTCGGGAAACTGCCTCAACGTGTTCCAACGTTCAGGGTCCAACCGAGAGCCAGTCAACGGATCGGAGAATCCCAAGTTGGCAGTGACATAATCACAGTCGACTCCCGCAGCATGGTCCGGCACCGTTAGACGCGGACCCGTCGCGGTCAATGACGGGTGATGTCCTCCGCCTGACAATCGTAGCCAACCGTTATCGGTCCATTCCACACGCTGGATCGCGGTCTCCCGTCCGAGAATGGAAAACTCGTCACCGTCCGGGAACGGACGGGTGCACAGATACGCCATGTACCATTCGTCACCATCGGTCCTCACCAAAGAGGCGTGTCCGGCACACTGCAGAGGCAGGGACCGGTCGTCGGCCGCCGTAATCAGCGGGGTATCTGGATCTACCTCATACGGCCCCCAGATATTCCTACTGCGTGCCACGGTTTCCTGATGACCTGCCTCAGTACCGCCCTCTGCGGTAAGCAGATAGTAATATCCGCTGCGCTTGACGATCTGAGGGGCCTCGGTCTTGCGGGCGTCGGTACCGCGGAAGATCACCTTCGGCTCGCCAATCAACGCGAGTGTTTCGGGATCGATACGCTGCATCACCACACCTGCCGACTTGTTATGCGTGCCGAGTCGGTAATCCCAGATTTCGTTGAGGAAATATGCCTTGCCGTCATCGTCGAAAAACAGCGAAGGATCGAATCCGGAACTGTTGACGTATACCGGATCGCTCCATGGTCCCTCGAGCCGTTCCGCGGTGACGATGTAGTTGTCGCAGTCCTTGTAAGGCACCTTCGTGGAGTTCACATTGGTGTAGACCACATAGTACCGGCCGTTGTGATAGGCGGCATACGGCCCCCAGATCGAGCAGCAGGTGGGATTGCCACGTAGCTCGACCATGCCGGGCTCGGAAAGCACCGAGGTTTCATAGCGCCAGCTGACCAAGTCGTCTGAGGAATAGATACGCAAGCCAGGCAACCACTCAAAGGTCGAGACGATGATGTGGTAGCACTTATCATCACGGAAGATCACCGGATCAGGATTGAATCCGGGGAGCACCGGATTATGAATGATCGAGGAGGCCATGACTCACCTCTCTTCCTTGGTGACGTCGGATTCATCGGCGGCGGAACCCATCAGGGATGCCTCACGCTCCGCCTGCGCCTCACGCTCCATCTCAGCCGCGTTGCGCTCCTTGAGTTCGGCGGAGATGCGGGCGTAGGTCTCCTTGTCGAGGTTGTAGAACTTCATGGAGAAGATGGCGATGAAATAGATGATGATCGGCACCACGGTGGTGGCAATCACGATGCCATGCAGTGCCGTATCGGTCTGTGTGGCGTTGGCCACATAGCCCGTTGCCCCGAGAATCAGTCCGGGGATCATGCCACCGAGTGCGTTGCCACATTTGAACACGAATCCGACGATGGCGTAGATCACGCCGCTCATGCGCTTGTTGGTCTTGTATTCGCCGTATTCCACACACTCGGGGATCAGCGCCCACATATAGGCAGAGATCATGCCGTTGCCGATGGAAGCGATGCCACGGAACACAAAGATCCATACGATCCAGTTCGGACGGGCGAGAAACAGGCCCGCCATACCGATGATATCGGCTGAAATGGAAAGAATGATGAGCTGGAATTTGCTCAGACGATGAGCCAGCCATGGAATTGCAGGAATGAACAGCAGGGCGGGCAACGTACCGGCCAGCGAATACCACTTGACCAGATCGGGGCGGCCCACATAGTAGGTGACGTAGTAGATGCCAGTGGAGCTGACAATGGACTTGACTCCGTAGATGACGAAGAAGAACACGCACAGCACGACAAGCGGACGGTTGTTGGCAAGCTGCTCGAACACATCCTTTACCTGAATGCGGGTGTGCGAGGCAGGAACCTTCACACGCTCGTGCGTGGTGGCGAAGCAGCCCCACAGCAGCAGACCTCCGAGCGTACCCATCACGATCATCGTGAGCTGCCAGCCAGTAGCGGCGCCGAAACTTTCGGTAAGCCAATCGGAGAGGAACGGCACGAAGAATGCCACGACCACCTGTCCGATATTGGCAAGGAAGGTACGGAAAGTGGTCAGGCTCACGGATTCCTGCTGATCGTTGGTCATAGCAGCAGTGAGGCTGCCATACGGCACATTGACGCTGGTATAGCAGATGGACAACAGAATATAAGTCACATAGGCGTAAACCAGCTTGCCAACGCCGCCGAAGCTCGGCACGGTAAAGCACAGCACGGCGAGCACCGCGAACGGGATCGCGCCGAACAACAGGAATGGGCGATACTTGCCCCAGCGCGTGTCGACCTTATCGATCATGAATCCGAGGAACGGATCCGTGACGGCATCCACGATACGAACGACGAAAAACAGCAGCGAGGCCGCCGCCGCGGAAAGGCCAAACACGTTTGTGTAGAAGAACAACAGATAGGTGGACAGGCTGGCATAGATAAGATTGCAAGCAAAATCGCCCAGACCGAAGCCGATCTTCTCCCCGACTCCGATGCTGCCTATGGGCCTGATATGTGAGCCGGACGATGTCTGTGCCGTTGATTGCATGACTGCCTCTTTCCGATCAGTAACGATAAACTTCGTCGTTTAAGTATCTTTTCGTTTTTAACTGATATTTTTAAGAAACTTTTCGTTGTTTCTAAACGTAAGATTACCATCCACCGACCGTTTGTCAATTCAAAACACTTAACGTGTCGCACGGAGGAAGACGATCGTTTCTCACAACTTGTGTGGTTTTTAGCAAACGCTAGGATATAGGGGTGTCGTCATCGGCCGTCGAAACGGCTGCGATACCAAATACGACAGAGAAATCGACACTGCGGCAGGGAAATCATGGCAAAGGAATCCGAACACGGCGAACCGGCAAAGCGCAAGATTACGCTTTCCGATATCGCTCGACAGGTAAATGTTTCCACGGCAACGGTATCAAAGGTACTCAACGGCCGCCCCGGAGTCTCCGAAGAGACACGTTCTACCATCGAGATGTTGCTGGAACGGAGCGGATACCTCAAATCCAATGCTTCCCAGCCTCCGACAAAACTCATCGAACTCGTGGTGCGTCATCTGGACAATATTTGGCTACTCGATCTGCTTCGCGGAGCCGAGGAGGCGTCACGCCAGCATGGCATCAGCATCGTAATCACCAAGGTGGAGGACGAGGACGAACTGGCGGATTCATGGATGAGCGAGGTGCTGGAACGTCGACCAATGGGCGTCATCATTCTGTTCGCCGTCCCTTCGCCTTCAGTGTCCAAACGGCTGGCTTCGCGCGGCATACCCTGCGTGTTCCTTGATCCTTGGGGAAACCCTTCCAACGACACATTGTCGATCCGCGCGGATAATTGGTCGGGCAGCTTGTTCGCCACCCGTCACCTCATCGAACTGGGACATCGACGAATCGGCATCATCACCGGTCCCGATACCGCGATGTGTTCGGCATCCCGATTTGATGGCTACCGTGCTGCACTGACCGAAGCAGGCATTCCTGTTGACGATTCGCTGATCCGAAAAGGCATATATCAGGTGGATTCCGGCAGGGAGCAGGCATTGTCGCTGCTTGCCGGCAGATCGTCGAACCAACCAACCGCCATCGTCGCAGGCAACGATCTGCAGGCCATGGGCGTATACGACGCTGCGCGACTGTGTGGTCTGCGTATCCCAGAGGATCTTTCCGTGGTTGGTTTCGACGACATCCAGACCGCCTCGTATATGGGACCGGCACTCACCACCGTCCGACAGCCTCTTGAGGACATGGCCGCAAGCGCGGTACGGATGATTCTCGATCGCCGAGAAGGTCATCAAGTTCAGGAAACGATGATTTTTCCCACTTCATTGGTGATCCGAGACAGTACGTCGAAACCTCGGGACTAGTTTTTTCGGTTACCCCACCCCCGCCCATCGCCGAAACGCCATGAATATGCCAAGGGCCGGAACCGTGTGATGGCGGTTCCGGCCCTGTTGGGGAGGCTGGGCGCCCGACGAGGCCAGATGGCCGGGTGGGCGGCGATCAGGCGGCAGTCCGGCCTGGATCGCGGCGATTACAGGCGGGCGAGGATGTCGTTGCCGACCTGCTCGGTGCTGCGCTGGGTGGAGCCGAGCTCCTCGATGTCGGCTTCGACCGCGGCGTCGATGCGCTCGGCGATCTCGTCGTAGCCGAAGTGACGCAGCAGCATGGCGGTGGACAGCACGGCGGCCGTCGGGTTGGCGATGCCCTTGCCGGCGATGTCGGGGGCGGATCCGTGGATCGGCTCGAACATCGACGGGTATTCGTTGCTGGCGTTGATGCAGCCGGAGGCGGAATAGCCTACGCCACCGACCACGGCACCGGCCTCGTCGGTGATGATGTCGCCGAAGAGGTTGTCGGTGAGGATCACATCGAAGCGGCTCGGGTTGGAGACCAGGAAGATGGTGGTCGCGTCGATGTGCAGGTAGTCGTGCGTGACCTCCGGGTACTCCTCGCCGACCTTGTCGACGATGCGCTGCCACATGTCGCCGGCGTTGACGAGCACGTTCTTCTTGTGCACGAGCGTGACGTGCTTCTTGCGCTTCATGGCCAGCTGGAAGGCGTAGCGCACCACGCGCTCCACGCCGTAGGCGGTGTTGATGGAGACCTCGGTGGCCACTTCGTTCGGCGTGCCGACGCGCACAGCGCCGCCGGCGCCACAGTACAGGCCCTCGGTGCCTTCACGCACGACGACGAAGTCGATGTCGCCGGGGTTCGCGAGCGGCGAGGTGACGCCCTTGTACAGCTTGGTCGGACGCAGGTTGATGTACTGGTCGAGCGCGAAGCGGAGCTTGAGCAGCAGGCCGCGCTCCAGAATGCCGGCCTTGATGCGCGGGTCGCCGACGGCGCCGAGCAGGATGGCGTCCTGCTTCTTGATCTCCTCCAGCTCGTCGTCGGGCAGGATCGAGCCGTCGCGCAGGTAGCGCTCGGCGCCCAGCTCGAAGTTGGTGTAGTTGAAGTTGATCACGCCTTCGGAGGCCTTTTCCAGCACGGCCTGGGCGACCGGCGTGACTTCCTTGCCGATGCCGTCGCCGGGAATGACCGCGAGGTTCAATGTCTTGATGTCATTTGCCATACCCAACAGGGTAGGTGGATACGTCCAAATCAACCCACCCCGTTCCGCGTTATGGACAGACCGGACGCTGTGGATGGCGAAACGGATATCCACATCACCGCCAGCGTTGTCATTTCAGGAAACATCCACATTCGACCACATTGTCCGATCACCATTGGCATGGAATCTCGAACTTCTTAGGCTGAATACCATCCGCTGAAATCCGACAGGGGAAGGAGCCCTGCAATGAGCAACGACATCAGTCCGAATTTCGCATTGCACAAACGTATCGTCACTGGTCGGGCCGCCCATGTCGAACCTCAATCGGTGGTGCATGCATGGAATCATCAGATCGGCAATCATCTGCGCGTATCGACGAATCCCCGGCAGATCATGGCGATAGGATTCGATGACGACGGTAGAATGATCGAGATGGTGGCCTATGATGCCGCCGCCTACACCGACAGCATGGGAAACCCCCTGCGAGTGCTGTATCACTCGAACATCGCGACGACGCATTTCCGGCACGAATTCGGGTTTCCATGACGAGCGTTCACCCATCATCCACGCCGACAGATGCCCCATGAACTGGGCAACCGAAAGCAATGCCCAGACGGAGGAGCAAACGAGGAAGGAGCCACATATGACAGACGTCACAGCACATAAGTCGCCGGCCTCCCATGCCGATCAGCCGACAGTGATCTCCGAGGACATGATGGAGCATTGGGAGACGATGCTCGAGAACGGAGAGCTTTTCCGAGAAGGACGCACCACACTGTATCCGGAGAACTGGCCGAAGAACATGCCCATGCCGGAACAATGGCAACGATTTCTCTCCGAACACCCCCAATGGGTGCATCGCGGCTGAGCGCATGCGTCTCAATCGACAGCGCATGCGTCTCAGCCGACGATAAGCTCGGAACTCACTGAACTCGGACGGATACCAGCTCAGTCCTCGATGCCCATGGCGGCCAGGCACCAGGCGTTTTCGTAGGCGATCTCCTGCCAGCGCTTGTATCGGCCGGAGACGCCGCCGTGGCCCGCCTCCACCTCGATCTTCGCGATGGCGTCCGCCTCGGTTTCCGGCTCCTGCAGCTTGGCCAGCCACTTGAGCGGCTCCACGTACAGCACGCGCGTGTCGTTCATCGACGTGGTGATGAACATGGCCGGGAAGTGCCGGGTGCCGAACGTCTGCTCGCGCTCGTCGGCGCTCATCACGTTCTCGTACGGCGAGTACTCCTTCATATAGCGGTACACGGTCGAGTTGTGCAGAGGATCGCCCCACTCGTCCCACTCGGTGACGGTGAGCGGCAGGGAGGTGTCGAGGATCGAGGTGAGCGCGTCGACGAACGGCACGTCGGCCTCGATGCCCGCATACAGCTGCGGGGCCATGTTCGCGATCACGCCCATGAGCAGGCCACCGGCCGAGCCGCCGTTGGCCACGGTGTGCCGCGGATCGGCGTATCCGGCGCGCTGCAGGGCGGCCGTGGCGTCCACGAAGTCGATGAACGTGTTCATCTTGTGCAGCTTGCGTCCCTGCTCGTACCAGGCGCGGCCCATTTCGCCACCGCCGCGCACATGCGGCACCGCGTACAGCACGCCGCGGTCGAGCAGGCTGAGCCTCGGCACCGAGAAGCTCGGATCGGAGCTGATCTCGTAGGCGCCATAGCCGGTGATGAACATGGAGCGCAGCGGCTTGGAGTGGATCCGCTCGAGCTTCTGCTCGTCGTCCACGCTTTCCATCGAACGCACCGGCTGGCTGTAGGCGGAGTCCTCCAGTGAGAGGGTCAGCTCGCGCGGCACCTCGATCACCTCGCTGGTCAGGCCCTCGGCCGCGCCCTCCAGCGCCGGCACCGTGCCGCGTCGCCACACCAGCGAGACGGGCACATGCTCGCCGTCGCGCACACGCACCCACAGCCGCTTCTCGGCGTAGTCGGCCGGATCGTAGTCGCCCAGCACGGTGGAGCGCTTGAGCAGCACGTCCTCGTCGGTTTCCGGATCGTATTCGTGCAGCTCGCCCGGCTGCGTGTAGCTCACGGTGGTGTAGCGCATACGCGGCGCGTCATACGACGGGTTGCCGCTCATGCCGATCGAATACAGCTTGCCGTCCACGCGCGGCAGGATCTCGCCGAAGCCCCACTGGCGGTTGGCGAGGAAGTCCTCCTTGGCCTGCACCTTGGGCATTACGGCCAGATGCGGCAGGCTGTTGGCCCGGTACGACAGCGCCACGAAGTGCTTGTACATGGCGATGCCCTCGATGCGCAGGCCCTGCACGTCCTGCAGCACCGCGGGATTGCGCGGGTTGGAGCAGATCGTGCCCACGGACTGGTAGAACGTGGCCCTGGTGGCCGGCGACGGCGTGACCCCGCGCGGCGGCTCGCATCCGGCCGGGCTGCCCTGCGCCACGCACATGCCTTCGCCGAGCTTGTACGGAGGCTTGTGCAGGCGCATGTCGATCACATCGATCTCGAAGTTCGGGTTGGTGACGTTGTGGATCACCAGCGCCACCGGGATGTCGCCGCGCTCATCCTCGAAACGGGCGAAGCTCACGTCGTACTCCACGCCGGGCTGACGTTCGATGAACGGATGGAATTCGCCCTCCGGGGTCTCCACCGGCAGCATCAGCACTTCGGAGGTGGTCTTGGAACTGGATTCGATGATGATGTGCTGCTCGTCGAACGAGGTGCCCACGCCAACCCAGAAGCGGTCGTCGGGATCGCGGTATACCTCCACGTCCTCGTCGGGCGAGGTGCCGACGCGGTGCCGCCACACGCAGTACGGGCGCCATGCCTCGTCCACGCGGGTGTAGAACACCCACTGGCCGTCCGGCGTGATACATCCGCCGCCGGCGATCTCATGGATCGTTTCGGGGAAGTCCTCCCCCGTCTTCAGATCGCGGATCTTCAGGTCGTAGCGCTCGTTGCCGGCCGTGTCCACGCTGTAGGCGAGATACCGCCCGTCGTGGCTGAGATCAAGGCCGCCGATGCTGAAGAAGTCATGGCCTTCGGACTCCACGTTGCAGTCGAACACCGTCTCCTCGGTCTGACCGTCGCCCAGCAGACCGTTCGCGTTGATGGTGGGCGGATCCCAGTCGTCCGCGTCGCGTACCGGCACACGACACTGGATGCCGTACTGCTTGCCCTCCTCGGTACGCGTGAAATACCAGTAGTCGTTCATGCGGGTCGGCACCGACATGTCGGTCTGCTGAATACGCGACTTGATCTCCTCGAACAGCGTGCCGCGCAACGTCTTGAGACCGGCCATACGCCGCTCGCAGTATTCATTCTGAGCGGCCACGTAGTCCTGAGTCCGCTCGGATTCCTTGTCCCGCATCCACTCGTACGGGTCGTCGAACACATCTCCCTGCGCCTTGCGCTGGCTCGGTTCCTTGACCGCGTAAGGCGGCTTGAGTCCCGCAACGTCGTCGAAGGCGGGGTCTCCCATATAGTCCGAAGAAGTCATACGATTCAGTATCGCACGCTTTCGTACGGGATGGGCGTACCGCCCCGCCTTTTCGACGCTTTTCGCCAAGGGGCGGAATAATCGGCCCAGTGACCGATCCCAGTGACCGACCCCAAAGACCGATCCCAAAAACCGGCCGGGTAGCCGATCAATCGGGCAGACGATCAATCAGTAGTACAGACGATCAGTCGTGCAGACTCTGCAGGTACGGCAGCATCGTCTTCATCAGGTTCTTGCCCGTGGTGCCGTAGAACACCGGTACGTCGAGGGCCGGCGCGGGCTGGGTGGCCGTGACCCCGGCCATCTTCTGCAGCGGGATGCCGCTTTCGCCCGGATTGAGCTGACGGATGCCGATCGCGAGCACGCGCCCCTCGTACCGGCGGGCGATCGTCGCGTAGGTGGTCGGATCCTTCTGACCGTCATCGCCGAGCAGGATGAACTTCATCTGCGGGAAGTCGGCCATCAGCTGCTCCACGAACTCCAGCTTGTGCTGCACGCCGGACTGGATGAACGTCTTCGGCCGCGGATCGAGATCGCGCAGCAGCAGCGGCCCCTCGGGGAAGCCGTGGTATTCGATGCAGTGGCGGATCGACCCCTCCACGTTCCACGGGGAGGTGGAGAGATAGAAGAACGGCGCGTCGGGGAACTGCTCCTGCAGTTTGGAGTAGAACACCGACATCGACGGCACGCTCAGCCGCTTGCGCGGGTTGAGGAAGAGCAGATTGTAGGCCGCACGCCACAGGATCGGCGCCTGCGTGACCATGATCGTGTCGTCCACGTCGGAGATGATGCCCACCTTCGCGTCGGCGGGGATCGTGTACAGCGTGGAGTGCACCGGCTCGCGATGGGCGACCGCGTAGCTCACGTCGTGCTTGCCAGGCTCGAGCTCGCGCTCGGCCACCAGATCAAGGTATCCCTGCGTATCGGAGACCGCGTACTTGCTGCTGAGATCGGGGTGTGCGTCCACCGCATCGTAGGAGGCGGAATCGCCCACCTGCACGGTGACCAGCGGCGTGGAGTCGATGCTGATCTTCACCTGCGTATGCGCGGCGGGGACCATGAGCAGGGCGCGGATGCCACGCATGATCATGCCGGCGGTGCGCGTAGCCGGCGCGTAGACCGTACGGCAGATCAGACGGGAGTAGGAGCCGGTGCCGTAGCCGATGTACGGCTCGACACGCGGGAACCATCCGAGCAGCTGACGGGCGATGACGTTGGAGACCTTCGTCCACACGCCGAACGCGCCGAGCACCGTGTGGCGCATCGCACGGACGCGGAACGGCTGGGCCGAGATCCGCTCGTGCTTGCTGGCCGCATCGAAGGTGGTGGTGGCGTGCTGGGCGGGGATCAGCTCCTCGCCGTGCGCGTTGGTGGGGGTCTCGTTCACCGACGGCGTATCCTGCAGCGGCGTGGCGGGCGTGTGCAGCATATGCAGGGGACGCAGGTGGAGATCAGTCATGGGCGACCTTGGCGTATTCCTCGGCGGTCAGCAGATCGGGGGCGTCGTCGTCGGCCTCGATCTTGATCAGCCATCCCTCGCCATACGGATCGTTGTCGATCACGGAGGGATCGTCGTAGGCCTCGCGGTTCACGTACTTCACGGTGCCGGACACCGGGCTGACCAGCGGGGAGACCACCTTGGAGGATTCCAGCTGCGCGATCTCGTCGCCGGCCTCCACCTGGGACCCGACCTCGGGGAACTCCACGAAGACGATCTCACCCAGCTGCTCGGTGGCGTACTCGGTGATGCCGATGACCAGCGGATCCACGGAGTCGTCGACCCAGACGTGGTCCGCCGTGTAGCTCAGATGATCCGGGATGTCGATGTTCTTACCGGCGTCCTCGGGCGAAAATTCACTCAGTTCGTCACTCATGACTCCTAGCCTACCCGCGGCCATCGTCCGAGACTCTCAGAGCGAAGTCCCGGCAAACAAAACGCTCCCCGGTCCGAAGACCAAGGGAGCGTTTGAGAGATGACCTTGCCTTCCCCTTGAGGGGAAGGTGGACGGCGACAGCCGGTCGGATGAGGTGACGACGAAGCTTCGCTCGAAACCCCTCATCAGTCGGCTAGCGCCGACAGCTTCCCCCGGAGGGGGAAGCCCATATCCGGGCTTCGGGCCTTCGCTCGCCTGTCGGCTCGCATTTCACCGATGAACGGCTCTGCCGTCCATTACTCGGTGAAATCCTGTCGGCTCGTTTTTTTTAAGCTCGCCTGTCGGCTCGCCTGAGTCCTAAAAACGCCTCTGGCGTTTTCTTAACGGGTTCAGCCACGGACTGCCGAGGAGGGGGTGCTGCCTACCACCTCGACCTGGGCGCCGAGCGGCAGGAAGTCGTAGATCCACTTCGCGTCGCTCACGTTCATGTTGGTGCAGCCGTGGGAGCGCGGCTCGCCCTTGGCGATGCCGTCGGTGTTCCACGGGGCGCCGTGGAATCCCTCGCCGCCGTTGTAGTAGGTGACCCACGGCACGTTCGGCGTGACGTAGTCCTCACCGCGCATGGTCTGCGACGTGTACTTGGTGTGCACGTAGAAGGTGCCGTTGTCGGTGGGGGTGCTGGGCTTGCCGGACGACATCAGGAAGGTGTTGACCAGCGTGGTGCCCTTGTAGGCGTAGACCTTCTGCTCGCTGAGGTTGATCACCGCGTGCGGGTCGCCGTTCGGCACGTCGTAGCGCACGGTGCGGGACTTCGTCTCGTACTTGATGATCTTCGCATCGGCCTTGATCTCGCCGGAGGAGCCGTTCTTCAGGGCCTCAGTCACCTGCTTGGCGGTGCTGCTGGTGTCGCTGGCCACCTCGACGCCATTGACGCCCTCGACCTCGACGGCAAGCACGGTGCCCTGCGAGTTCACGACGTTCTGCTCGGCCACGGACTTCTGGTTGAGCTCCTTGGAGAGCGTGCCGGAAAGGTAGGTGTTGATGGCGTTCTCGTCATAGGAGAGCGTCAGCGTGCCCTTGGCCGGGTCGCCGGTGATCTTGATCCACTGGGCGATCTGGCTGGAGGGAATGGTGAACTGCTTGGTGTCGCCGTTGGAGATCACGATCTGGCTGGCCAGTCGCTTGTTGGCCTCGGTGGCGGTGGTGCCGGCGGTCTCGTCGCTGATCGGCGCGTTCTCGGTCTGCGTGTCCACGGTGGCCCTGAGCGTGGTGCCCGGGTTGGCGGCCAGCTCGGCCACGCGCGCGGTCACGGTGTCGAGCTTGGGCGACTCACCGGCGCGACTGGACGACACGGTGAACTGCTGGGACGCGGTGTCGTAGTTCACGGAGGCGTTGACCACGCGGGCGTCCTCGCCGATCAGGGTGTCGGAAAGATAGGTGCTCATCGCGAGCTTGTCGGTGCTGGTCACCATCGGCACGGAGGTCTTCTGGAACGGGTTGACCTTGGCGAAGGCGTTGTCCTTCTTCGCGCTGAGCAGGTTGCTCACGGTCTTGTTCACGTCGACGCTCACGCCGAGGTCCTTGAGGCTGGCCTTGGTGGCGTCGCCGCCCTTGAGGGACACCTGCACGGCGGAGGCGGCCACGGCGTCGTTCACGGTGGCCTTGAGTTCGTCGGCGGTCTGTCCGGCCACCGATACGCCGCCGAAGGTGACGCCCGGCGCGGCCTTGTCCTTGAAGTAGTACTGGCCGCCGATCACATACCCCGCGAACAGCGCGATCACGAGAGCGAGCAGCGACAGCGCCACGATCAGCGCCACCGGCTTCCTCTTCGCGACATGGCTGCGGCTGCCACGCGGTGCGGGCATCTCCTCCATGTTCAGAGGCGCCATCGCGATGGTCTCCGCATTGTCTGCGGCGAAGTTGGCGTTATAGCTGTTGTTCTGGTCCATTGTCTTGTGCTTTCCCCGGTTCTATCGCGGTCAACTCCACCAACTATACGCGACCAAGTGGTCAGTGAACGCGGACTTTCCCGTAACGTTCACCCCCATCGAACGGCAATGTGGCGAATTCCACAAAATCGTCGGCCCCGCACAGACCCCGCACAGACAAGGGGGTTCGGCAACCGCCCGGTAACCACCCAACGAACGTCCGGCGATCATCCGGATACCGTTCAGGATCCGTACCGGGCCGATCAGCCGATCAGGACAGCGGCTGGCCGTACCACTCCTCGATCATGTACCGGGCGATCGTGGCCTTGCCGGGCACGCCGATGCGGCCGGAGATCATGGCCGAAGTGAATTCGTCGCGGGTGAACCACTGGGCGTCGGCGGTCTCCTCATGGTCGACGTGGATCTCGGTGGAGAGCGCCTGGGCCTTGAACGCCATCATCAGCGAGGCGGGGAACGGCCACGGCTGCGAACCGAGGTAGCGCACCTCGCCCAGCCGGATGCCGGTCTCCTCCAGCGCCTCGCGCCGGGCCGCGTGCTCCAGGTTCTCGCCGGCCTCCACGAATCCGGCGGACACCGAGTAGAGATTGCCCCGCCACGCGGCGTTGTGCTGCAGCAGCAGACGGTCATGCCCGTCGACGATCGCGGTGATCACGGCCGGTTCGATGCGCGGGAAGAGAATGCGGCGGCCGTCGGCATCGCTGGTGCAACGCTGGGCCCAGCCGCCCAGAGCCGGTTCCACGGGAGCCCCGCAGCAGGGGCAGAACCGCTGACGGTTATGCCAGATCGACACGGTGACCGCGCTGGTGGCCAGTCCCGCGTCACGGGCGGAGACGTGCGGGGCGAATCCGCGCAGATCCACCCAGTCGAACCGTTTGGCCGCCTGGGCGATCAGATTGCCGGCCGCGGCGGCAGCGGCATCGTCGGAGTCCGGATCGAAGCCGTGATCGGCGGCGACGGTGGCGGAATCCGGTACGGACGGGACCGCGCGGGTGATGTCCAGCGCCACGTAGTGCACGGGCCGTGCCGCGGACGCCTCGCCTGCCCGCTCGGAGCCGAGGAAGATCGGCACGAGGCCGGACGCCGAACCACGACGGGCGGCCAGTTCCCCGAGCACGTAGTCGCCGGGCAGCAGCGCGGGACGCATGCGGCCGGCGTCGTAGTCGACCAGCGCACCCT
The DNA here is from genome assembly GCF_002802905.1 of Bifidobacterium simiarum. GTDB lineage: Bacteria > Actinomycetota > Actinomycetes > Actinomycetales > Bifidobacteriaceae > Galliscardovia > Galliscardovia simiarum. The sequence goes on along the minus strand of NZ_PEBK01000004.1, from coordinate 235,912 downwards.
GCCCCTTGGGGACGGCGATGTTGCCGTTGGAGATCAGCAACACGCGGGTCGTCGGCTCGGTGAGCACGGATTCGATGAGCCCGTCCTCGCCGCGACGGGCCACCTCATAGTCGATGGTGCCCTGCGCGAGCGGCAGGAACGGCAGCGTGCGGGTCAGGGCCAGTGGTGAGAAGGTATTCACGATAGTTGGTGCGCTTTCCGAGATGGATGTTCGTGGACAGTGGAGATGTGAGGATTTGTGAGGATTATGGGCGGGGCATCTCCGTCAGGGGTCACCTCGTCAGCAGTCACCTCATCAGTCAGCTACGCTGACAGCTTCCCCTCAAGGGGAAGCCAAGGAAAAAGACTCCTATCAAGCCTTCCCCTTGGGCTGAGCCGTTAAACAAACGGCAGTGCCGTTTGTAGGCGAAGGCTTGCCGACAGGCAAGCAGACGGAACGTTGGCTGAAAGCCTTCCTCCCTTACTTGAAGGTGGCCGACGAAGTCGGTCGGATGAGGGACCGGACAATACATCAGTCAACAATGCGCCAGCTGGCAGTGCGTCAGTCGGCCGCCGCCGCGCGTCGCCACAGGTCGAGGATCGCGCGGGCCACCTCGTCGGGCTTCTCGACGCAGGTGAAGTGGCCGGCGTCCTCGATCACGGTGAACGCGCAGTCGGTGCCGGTCATCTGCTCGGCGATCGGCCGCATACGATCCGGAGCGCTGGAGGGATCGAGCGTGCCGGAGACGATGCCGGCCGGCACGGTGATCTTCGCCAGCTGATCGGTTTCGTCCGGTCGGGCCGCGGCCATCCGCTCACGCCATGCCACGCCGCGCGGATCCTGACTGCGGATCCATCCGGAGAACAGCGCCACGGCCTCGTCGGACCGCTTCCACACGGAGTCTCCGTCGTGCGGCTCGGCGAAATGCATGACCGGGTCCACGGTGTCGTGCCTCTCGCACTCCTCGGCGATGGCCACGCGATTGGCCCGGGTGGCGGGGGCGTCTCCCCCGGCCTTGGTGTCGCACAACATGATGCCGGCGAACATCTCCGGGTGCAGTCGGTGCAGTTCGAGGATCAGGTATCCGCCCATCGAGATGCCCACCCACACGGCCTTGTCGAATCCGGCCTTGCGCAGGGCCGCGGCATACGACTCGGCCATACGGGTCATGGCCTCGGGGTACGCGCCGTCCTCGGCCACCGGACCGGTCTGTTCGGCGGTCGGCACCGGGCACTCACCGGCGCCGGGCATTTCGAGCGCGTAGACGCCGAAGGCCGGATCGCCGTCGCCGGCCGAGCAGTCGATCAGACGGTCGGCGCATTCGTCCCAGATGCGATGATCCACCGGAAACGCGTGGACGAGCACCACCGGGACCGTGGAGGGGTCTCCCTGGCGATACGTGGTCTGCGCAATGGTCATGAACAGTTCGGTCTGTTCGGTCATGGCGTGTTCTCCTTACGATTCCCTACGATCCTTACGATTTCCTACGATCTTTACGATTTCGGTCAGTCCGTATCGGTCAGCCCAGCGATGCCCAGGCGAGCGCGCGCCGCAGGACGACGTCGTGGCCGCAGGTCAGCTGGTTGAGGAAGTCGGGGCGTACGGCGTCCTCGGCGCTCACCCATTCCACGTCGAGCGTCTCGTCCTGCGGCTTGCAGTCGCCGGCGATCGGCACCACGTAGCACAGGGCCACCGCGTGCTGACGCGGATCGTAGAATTCGGAGACTCCGGGCGTCGGGAAGAACTCGGCCACGGTGAACGGCTGCAGGCTCACCGGGAACATCGGCAGGGCGATGTCGCCCAGATCCTTGGAGATGTTGCGGGCCACGGCCTCGCGCAGCGACTCGTGGAACAGCACGCGACCGGTGATCAGCGTGCGTTCGATGGCGCCGTCGTCGCCTACGCGCAGCAGCGTGCCGACCTTGGCGATGCGGCCGAACTCGTCGGTGCGCACCGGCACGATCTCCACGTACACGATCGGCAGCTGGTGGCGGATATGGTCGATGTCCATGGCGTCCAGCCACCCCGGGGGGTTGCCCGCGCCTGAACCACGGATGAAGTCGTCGGGCGTGATGTTATCGAACTCGCCACGGCGACGGGAGGCATCGTAATCGCCCTCGTCGGGCACTTCGTCATTCAAAACCGGCATGGGCCCCATTATCGTTCCTCTACGTGACCTTTGCGTGAAATGACGACGAATCCGTGAGAAACTCGGACGATCCGTGAGGGAACCGTGCGATCCGGGGAGGGAACCGTGCGGTTTCGGAAGGAAACTGTGCGGTCCCCCACAATCAGCCGCTAGAGGAACGCTCGCGTGTCCGCGTCATCCGTGAGAAGCTTGACGACAGAATAGTGTCTATCGGAATAGTCACTACCGTATTGACCGGTCACTACCGTATTGACCGTCTACTGTATTGGCATCGGCCGTCGCGCACCGGGCATGCCGCCCGCGGCGCACGCGCGTCCATGCCACGAAAGGGGAACGTCATGGCCACTCACGAGCTGAACGCCGGAAACTTCGAGGAGACCATCAAGAACCATCCGCTCGTCTTCATCGACTTCTGGGCCACCTGGTGCGGTCCGTGCCGCGCCTTCGGACCGATCTACGAGGCCGCCAGCGAATCGCACGACGACATCTGGTTCACCAAGGTCGACATCGATCAGGAGCAGGGTCTGGCGCAGGCCGCGGGCATTCAGGCCGTGCCGACGCTGATCATCATCAAGAACGGCGAGGTGGTGTTCAAGAACGCCGGCGCGCTGCGCGAATCCGATCTTGAGGAGCTGATCGGCAAGGTCACCGAACCGGCTGCGTGATCGCCCGATCCGGCCGGTATCGAATATCCGATATCACCGCGATCGCCCGATACCACCGCGATCGCCCGATACCACAGTCGTATGGCAAAAACTGCCAATATACCACCGATCCGTTGAGAACACCGGCAATTATCGCCGGTGTTTTGCATAGTTAACGATCGGTAGGTAATATGTGGGAATTGTGTGAGCCTGTTTTGTGCCGTCGTAAGGAGATTCATGGCACGCCATCGTAAGGAAAAAACCTTTATTCTTAAGCGTTTCACCCGTCGTCAGTGGATGGGTGTGGCCGGAGGTCTGGCCGTGGTGGCCATGCTGGTCGGTGGCGGTTTGGCCGGACAGAATCTCTACCATCGCGGCAACGCCAACACCGGTTCCACGATCACCGCCTATTCCGCCACGAAGAGCGATGAGGTCAGTGCCTTCCAGGCGGCCTCCCGTGGCGACGTGCGTACGGCCATCAAGGAAGGCCGCGGCGGCGCCGACGCCAATACGTCATACGTCAAGGTCGTCATCAACGGCGACTCGCGCGTGGTGCTGGGCGAGAGCTTCACCGATGTGAAGTCGGTGCTCGAGCAGGGCGGCATCACGCTGGAGTCCGGCGACACCGTCTCGCCGTCGCTGACCACCAAGGTGAGCGAATCCACCGTCATCAAGATCGAACGATCCGGTTCCACCGTGCAGACCACGGAGACCGAGATCCCGTTCAACACCGTCGAGGAGAAGACCGATTCGCTGCCCGCCGGCACCAAGAAGGTGAAGACCGAGGGCAAGAAGGGCGTGATGGCCCGCACGAACCTGGTCACCAAGGCCGGCAGCAAGGTGATCTCCAGCAACACGATCAGCTCCTGGGTGAAGACCGCGCCGACCAACAAGGTGGTGCTGGTGGGCACGGGCACCACGAGTTCCGAATCGACCGGATCGTCGGGATCCTCTTCGTCGGGTTCGACCGGCTCTGGCTCGGGTTCGTCGTCTTCGTCTTCGGCTTCCGTGGGGACCACGGTTCCGGTGGGCGAGATGCAGCAGTGGGCCCACGACTACCTGATCTCCAGCGGCTACAGCGAGGGCGACTTCACCGGTCTGGTGTACATCATCAACCACGAGTCCGGCTGGGATCCGCATTCTACGAACCCCTCCTCCGGCGCGTACGGCCTGCCGCAGGCCCTGCCGGGCAGCAAGATGGCCTCCGCGGGCGCCGACTGGCAGAACAACTACCAGACCCAGCTCAAGTGGTTCATCAGCTACTGCAACGAACGCTACGGCGGCATCCAGGGCGCCTACAGCTTCTGGCTCTCCCACAGCTGGTACTAAAGGATGGTTGCAGCTGGTGCTAGTGGATGCAGCGCGGGTGTAGGTAAGGGCCTCGAATAGGGGCCGGTCCGGATCTGTTACATATACGCCATTGCCCTGTCGGTCATATGATCGGCAGGGCAATTTGCTATCGGTAGGGACGCTTTGGGTATCAGGACAGGCTTGGTATTCAGGATGGTTCGGCATTCAGACCGGTTTGGCATATGAGGAGAGAGTGCCGCTTTGGGGAGAGAGAAAAGCTGGTGCCGTGTGTGCGGCGGGTCCGGAAGATCGTCGCTGATCGTGATGGATTGCGATGGATTTTCGGCGATTATGCAACGGAATCCATCGGAGCAGTCGGATATCGATGGATTGCACTGCATTTTCGTGATTATGCAACGCAATCCACCGGATTTCCGCGAATGTTGATGGAGCGGACTGCGAAATTCACGATTTTGCGTTCCGATCCATCGCCGATCGATGATCGTGATTCCGAAAAGGTTGGAATCATGCGGTTTTGTATGCGCGATGATCGGAATCGCGTTGGATTGCGGCGCATTTGACGCGAAATGCGCCGCAATCCATCAGCCTTGTGCTCCCGCTGGCGGGGCAGGGTCCTTCGCGGCCCCTCATCCGTCCGGCTCCGCCGTCCACCTTCCCCCAAGGGGGAAGGCAAGGTGGAGGCGACGTCAGCAGTCCCGCATCAGGCCAAGCCCGAAACACCCAACCTCCAACGAAGCAGGAAAAGGGATTGACGTGTGCTGAGCCGTGAAGCGGACAGTCCAGTGGACTGTCCGTAGGCGATGCGAGCAGCCACTAATGGCTGCGAGGTCCCATCAACGATAGGTACGTCGAGCGCCAATCCCCATCAGGCCGCGCCCGAAACACCCAACACCCAGCGAAGCGGGAAAAGGAAATAACGTGTGCGGCTTCAAGGCGCACCGAGGGAAGGCGTACGAAGGTACGTCGACCGAGGAGCAACGCCGAAGACGCTCCGTTATTTACTTTTCCTCGTGGTAGCTTTTCTCGGTGTTGACCGACCAGATGTTCTTCTTGCTGGTCCGACCGGTCTTGATGTTCTTGACAGCTTCGATGGCGGTGGCCATGGAGTGGTCCTGGTTGTTGTAGCGGTGCTGGCCGTTGCGACCGACGCAGTAGAGGTTGCCGAAGTGGTCGAGCCATTCGGTGAGCTCGTCGATCTGGTTCCAGGTGTCGAAGTAGGCGGGGTAGGCCTTGGGGACGCGTTCGCGATGGGAGTCGAGGACGTCCTGGGGGCCGTTGATGACGCGCATGCGGGTGAGTTCCTTGATGGCGAAGTCACGGGCCTGCTCGTCGGTCATGTTCCAGAAGTCGTCGCCTTCCTCGCAGAAGTATTCGAGGCCGATCCAGACGGTGTCGTCGACGTCCTTGACGAGGTAGGGGCTCCAGTTGTTGAAGACCTGGATGCGGCCGACCTTGTAGCCGGGGTCCTGAACGTAGATCCAGCAGTCGGGGACGATGGGCGGGTTGCCGAGGGTGGGGATGTCGGTGGTGTTGCGGATGCGGAGCTTCTTGCACAGGAGGCCGACGGTGACGAAGTCGCGGTAGGGCAGGCCGGTGGCGATGGCGGTCATGTCCTTGGGGGCGGGCTGGTCGGAGGCGTCGACGGCGGTGACGAGGTCCTTGATGGGCATGGAGGAGATGAAGTCGTCGGCTTCGAGGGTGGTTTCGTGGCCTTCGGAGTCGCGGTAGGTGACGGAGGCGATGTGGCCGCCGGCCTGATCGATGCGAACGACCTTGGCGTCGGTGATCACGTTGACGCCGGCTTCGACGCAGTTGTGTTCGACGGTTTCCCACAGCTGGCCGGGGCCGAGCTTGGGGTACCAGAATTCCTCGATGAGGGAGGTTTCGACGTTCTTGGAGTCGCGCTTCTTGGGCATGAGCTTGGAGAAGGCGTTCTTGAGGACGCCGAGGATGCTCAGGCCCTTGACGCGCTGGGCGCCCCAGTCGGCGGAGATTTCGGAGGGGTGACGGCCCCACAGCTTTTCGGTGTAACCCTCGAAGAACATGGAGTAGAGCTTGCGGCCGAACCGGTTGATGTAGAAGTTCTCCAGGTTGGTTTCGGGCAGCTTGTGCACCATGGACTTGAGGTAGGAGAATCCGGCGACCATGGTGAGCTTGAAGCCCATGGCCTTGAGGGTGTTGGGGGTCAGCGAGATCGGGTAGTCGAAGAACCGGTGGTTCCAGAAGATGCGGGAGACGCGGTGACGCTTGAGCATCACATGATCGGTCTTTTCGGGGTCGGGGCCGCCGGGTTCGAGGTCGTGGTGACGACCGAGCTTCTTGTCGTCATAGGAGGGTGCGCCCTGCAGCGGCAGGGTCTCCTTCCACCAGTCCATGATCCGATCATCCTTGGAGAAGAACCGGTGTCCGCCGATGTCCATGCGGTTGCCGTGGTACTTCACGGTGCGGGAGATGCCACCGAATTCGCGGGTGGCCTCCAGCACGGTCACGTCATACTGTTCGGAGCCGCCGTTCTTCACGAGCTCCCATGCCGCGGTAAGGCCGGCAGGGCCACCGCCAATGATTACTACTGCCTTCTTATCAGCCACGTCGATCTCCTATCAAACTTAAGCGTGACTACTCTATTACACTCCGCGGGGCCGAACTGCACAAATCCGATGTGCGCACAGTTTCTTTGCTCCGCCACGGTTCCGCCACGATCCCGCCACGATTCTGCACAGTTCCGCCACGGTTCCGCATCATCCCCGCAGCAAAAGACCCCATCTCCCGTGTGGGGAATGGGGTCCCGGCCATACATGGCCCTGTCGTATGCGGCTCTACGCGATGTCCTCGGGAATGTCGAGGTCGGTTTTCTGCACTTCCTCGACGTTGACGTCCTTGAACGTCACAATGCGGACGTTGCGGACGAATCGGCTGGGTCGGTACACGTCCCATACCCAGGCGTCGGTCAGCTGGACGTCGAAGTAGACGTCCTGGCCGGCGGATCGCACGTTGAAATCCACCTTGTTGGCCAGATAGAACCGTCGTTCGGTCTCCACCACGTAGGTGAAGAGCTTGATGACGTCACGATATTCGCGATATAGAGCCAGCTCCGCGTCAGTCTCGTAATTATCGAGATCCTCAGCGCTCATCGGCCCTCCCTCTTGTCCTGTTGTTGCCGAGGTTGCGCCACCACGCCCGCTTGGAGCGTTCCGCGCCTTCCTCGTCTCGGTTCGAATACGGCCAGGAGACCTGCTCCTGACTCTTGTCTGCGTCGCCGGAGTTCGCGGCGGCGTTGCCGTCGCCCTCCCCGGCCAGTATTTCGGTCAGTTCGCCGTCGAGCTCATGGTTGCTCATCGGCTCGCCCTTACCGCGGTTGACCTCCAAGGCCAGCGAATGCTCGCGGGCGGCGAGGGCCTCACGCACGCCGGGATTGTCTTCGATCAGATGCATGCCGAACGCGTCGAGCGATCGGATCGGATCGTATTCGTCGACCAGCGTGCCCAGAACCACCTGATCCTGATACCGGTGGTTGGCATCGTCCCACAGGGCGTGACGGGAGACGCCCTCTTTGGTGAAACCAAGCGACTGGTACACCGACAGCGATCGGGTGTTCTTCTCGGGAACCGCCACCCAGATGCGGTGCAGTCCCAGTCCGGCCGGTTCGGGCGCGAACCCGTAGGTCATGACGCGGGGCATGGCGTCTCGCGAATAGCCGCGGCCGCGGTAGTCCTTGCCAAGCATGACCTGAATGCGGGCGGATTTCGCCCAGCTGTCGATGTCGATCAGGAAGATCATGCCGATGACCTTGGACCGGTCGTCGGGATCGTCATCATCCGGATCGGAGTCGGCCATGACCGCCCAGGCGATGGTACGGCGGGATTCCGGATCGCCCACGCCGGATTCTTCGGGACTGAGGCCCTTGGACCATGCGACGGATCGGCCGACCCAGGTGTGGACCAGCGCCTTTTCCGCCTGCGCGTCCTTGCCGGTGATGCCGGAAGCGTTGTAGTAGGCCTGCAGATCGTCCATCAGAGCATAGTCGTCCATCGTCGCGGGGCGAAGACGCACCATTTCGCCATTGATCTCAGGAATGTTGAGACTGCTCGGAAGCGTACGGGAGATCGTGGCCTCCGCGGTTCCTTCCTCGACGTTGACGTTTGCTACTGACATATTCGACTTTCTAGGCTCGCTCGTGTAGTTGCCGTCTTCCATGACGGATTCCCCGCATATAGGATACACGGGGAATCCAATCCGCCACAGAGGACAAGCCGAAATTTTAAGGCAGTTTTAAGCTTTCGCCGGCGGACGGCAGACGAGCGTGGAGCGGAGATATGCTCCAGGCCCCTCATCAGTCGGCAACCCCTTGCCTTCCCCTTGAGGGGAAGGTGGCCGGCGTAAGCCGGACGGATGAGGTGACACGGGCGGAGATGCGCTCTAGGCCCCCTCATCAGTCGGCTGACGCCGACAGCTTCCCCCAGAGGGGGAAGCCTGCGCTTCGGGCCTTCACTCGCCTGTCGGCTCGCATTTCACCGATGAACGGCTCTGCCGTTCATTATTTCGGTGAAATCCTGTCGGCTCGCCTGAGTCCTAAAAACGGCTCTGGCGTTTTCTTAACGGACTCAGCCCTTCACCTTGGACATGACGATCTTGGTGACGGCCTTGGCGTCGGCCTGACCGCGCGTCGCCTTCATCACGGCGCCGATGATCACGCCCATCGGCTTCATGTTGCCGCTCTTGAGCTTCTCGAACACGTCGGGGTTCGCGGCGAGCGCGTCGTCCACGGCCTTCTCGATGGCGCCGGTATCCTCGACCACCTGGTAGCCGTGCTTCTTGACGACCTCGGCCGGGGTGCCCTCACCGGCGAGCACGCCGGCGACGGTCTGCTTGGCGAGCTTGTCGTTGAGCTTGCCGGAGGCGATGAGCTTCTCGACCTCGGCCACGTCGGCCGGGGTGATCGGCAGCTCCTCGAGGCTGACCTCCTTGGCGTTGGCGGCGCGGGAGATCTCGCCCAGCCACCACTTGCGGGCGCCGGCGGCCTTGGCTCCGGCCTTCACCGTCTCCTCGATGAGGTCGAGGGCGTCGGCGTTGATGATGTCGCGCATCTGCAGGTCGGTCAGGTTCCATTCCTTCTGCAGGCGGTTGCGGCGCTCACGCGGCATCTCCGGCATCTGGGCCTTCATTTCCTCGATGTGCTCCTTGGTGATGTGCAGCATCACCAGATCGGGATCGGGGAAGTAGCGGTAGTCGTCGGCGTCGGTCTTGACGCGGCCGCCGGCGGTGGTCTGCGTGGACTCGTCCCAGTGGCGGGTCTCCTGCAGGATCTCCTTGCCTTCGTCGAGGCGGGCGGCCTGACGGCGGATCTCGTACGTGATGGTCTTCTCGATGCCGCGGAACGAGTTCACGTTCTTGGTTTCGGAACGGGTGCCGTACGGATCGTCGGGGCTGGGGCGCAGCGAGACGTTGACGTCGGCGCGCATGTTGCCCTGCTCCATGCGGGCGTGGCTGATGTTCAGCGCACGCACGATGTCACGCAGGGTGCGCATGTAGGCTCCGGCGATCTCGGCGGCGCGGGCGCCCACGCCTTCGATCGGCTTGGTCACGATCTCGATCAGCGGCACGCCGGCACGGTTGTAGTCCACGAGGGAGTGGTCGGCGCCTTCGATGCGGCCGTCGGCACCACCGATGTGGGTGTTCTTGCCGGCGTCGTCCTCGATGTGGGCGCGCTCGATCGGCACGCGGAAGATCGTGCCGTCGTCAAGCTCGACGTCGAGGTAGCCGTTGCCGTTGGTCGGCTTGTCGTACTGGGAGATCTGGTAGTCGCGCGGCATGTCCGGGTAGAAGTAGTTCTTGCGGGCGAACTGGCTCCACTCGTTGATCTCGCAGTGCAGGGCGAGGCCCAGCTTGATCGCGTAGTCCACCGCGGCCTTGTTGACCACCGGCAGGCTGCCCGGCAGGCCGAGGCTCACCGGGGTGAGCTGGGTGTTCGGCTCACCGCCGAACTCGACGTGCGCGGGGCAGAACAGCTTGGTGTTCGTGCTGAGCTCAACGTGGGTTTCAAGGCCGATGACGGGGTCGTACTTCTTGACGGCCTCGGAGAATTTCATGAGTTTATCTGCCATTGTCTGCTCCTAATGCGTGTGCTTCCGTACGCCCTCAGGCTTCGTCCAGCCACGGGGTCTTGAGGCTGTTCCACACCGGGCCGCCCCACTTGCCTTCCAGAGCGGCTTCGAGGGCCGCGGCGGGCTTGTACATCTTCTCGTCCTGCATCTGCGGGGCGAAGAACTGGAAGCCGACGGGCAGGCCGTCCGCACTCAGTCCGGCGGGGATGCTCATGGCCGGCACGCCGCCCATGTTGGCGGGGATGGTGGCCACGTCGCCGAGGTACATGGTGATCGGGTCGGCGGTCTTCTCGCCGAACTTGAACGCGGTGGTCGGGGCCGTCGGGGAGACGAGCACGTCCACCTGCTCGAAGGCCTTGGCGAAGTCCTCGATGATCAGCGTGCGCACCTTCTGGGCGCTGCCGTACCAGGCGTCGTAGTAGCCGGCGGACAGGGCGTAGGTGCCGAGGATGATACGGCGCTTGACCTCGTCGCCGAAGCCGGCCTCACGGGTGTAGGCCATCATGTTGGCGGCGGTCTGCGGCACGCCGGCCGGCGGCATCACGCGCAGGCCGTAGCGCATACCGTCGTAGCGGGCGAGGTTGGAGGACACCTCGGACGGCATGATGATGTAGTAGGCGCCGAGCGCGGCCGGGAAGTGCGGGCAGGAGATCTCCACGACCTCGGCGCCCATGTCCTCGAGCAGCTTGACGGACTCGTTGAAGCGGGCCTCGACGTCGGGCTGGAAGCCTTCGCCGCCGAGTTCCTTGATCAGGCCGACCTTCACGCCCTTGAGGTCCATCTTCTGGCCTTCACGGGCGGCCGCCACGACCGGCGGGACCTCGCGCGGGATGGAGGTGGAGTCGCGGCGATCGTGGCCGCCGATGACCTCGTGCAGCAGCGCGGCGTCGAGCACGGTGCGGGAGACCGGGCCGATCTGGTCGAGCGAGGAGGCCATGGCGATGGCGCCGAAACGGCTCACGCCGCCGTAGGTGGGCTTCACGCCGACGGTGCCGGTGAAGGCGCCGGGCTGGCGGATGGAGCCGCCGGTGTCGGTGCCGAGGGCGATCGGGGCCTCGAACGCGCCGACCGCGGAGGCGGAGCCGCCGCCGGAGCCGCCGGGTACGTGCTCGGTGTTCCACGGGTTCTTGGTGGTCTTGAACGCGGAGTGCTCGGTGGAGGAGCCCTGGGCGAACTCGTCGAGGTTGGTCTTGCCGAGGATCGGCATGCCGGCGGCCTTGATCTTCTCGATCACGGTGGCGTCGTACGGCGGCACCCAGCCTTCGAGGATCTTCGAGGCGGCGGTGGTCTCGATGCCCTTGGTGACGATCATGTCCTTGATGGCGATCGGCACGCCGGCCAGCTCGGGCAGGCCCTCGGTCTCGCCCTTGGCGTTCTTGGCGTCGAAGGCGTCGGCTTCGGCGAGCGCGGTTTCGGCGGACACCTTGAGGAAGGCGTCGATGCTCGGCTCGGCCTTCTCGATGACGGCCAGATGCGCCTCGGTCAGCTCGCGGCTGGAGACTTCCTTGTTCCTGATCTTCGCGGCCATCTCGGCGGCGGAGAGCTTCACCAGTTCGGTTGCGTCAGTCATAGTGTGCGAATCCCCCTCTTATTCCTGAATACGCGGGGCCACGAACATACCGGCTTCGGTCTTCGGACCGCCGGCGAGCGCCTCGGCCTGGGTGAGCGGCGTCTCGGCCACGTCCGGACGCAGGTAGGCTTCCAGCGGCACCGGGTTGGCGGTCGGCTTGACGTCGTCGCCGGCGACCTTCTGTACTTCGTTGATGGAATCTGCGATGACGTTCAGTTCGCCCTGCAGTCGGGTGATCTCTTCGTCGGTCAGGGCGATTCGGGCCAGGTCGCCCAAATGCTCGATCTGTTCACGTGTGAATGTAGGCATAGTGCCCACTATAAAGCGCAAGTGTGACGAGCAGTCAATACATCGGTTTTTGGTCAAGGCAAGCTTGAAGACCGCGAAATCGGCCTGTAAAAGCTGGTTTTTGCCAAAGATCCGTGGATATGACCGATTCGGCCCGGTCAGCGGATGTCGGTTCTGCGGAAGATCAGGGTGCCGATGGCGTCGGCCACCAGCCACCAGACGATGAGGACCAACAGACTCTGCCACCAGTTCGGGCTCCACAGCACCGCCGAACCCACAGCCGAACCGTCCACCGAGCCCACAGCCGAACCGTCCGTGCCGGCTACGGTATCGGAGGCCCCGGCCTGCATGAACGTGCCGATCGCCGAGGACGGCAGCAGATCGACGAGCACGGACAGCCACCGTTGGTTCGCAACGGCGACGAACAGGCTCGCCGCGGTGGGCAGGATGGTCAGGAGGCCGATCAGCGTAAGCACGGCCCCGACCGTGGAGCGGATGATCGCGCCGATGCCGAGGGCCATGCGGGCGATGAGCATCAGCACGAGCGGCCCGCCGAGCATGACCACCCACGGCAGGTGCCGCTGATTCCCGGCAAGCGGGGTGACCCGCCACTGCCATTGGCCGGCCATGATCGTCACGAGCGCCCATGAGATCAGCAGTCCGACCAGTGTGGCGGCGAAGACGAAGACGCCGGTCACCCATGATTTGGCGGCGAGGAGCCGCACACGGTCGGGGCTGGCGGTGAGGGTGGATTGGATCGATTTGGTGGAGTATTCCGCGGTGATGGCCAGAACGCCGAAGATCGCCGAGATCAGGGCGACGGTGCCGATGAATCCGCCGACGCACGCCCACAAGTCCGTGGCGGGGACGATCGGTACGGGATCGGGGTTGGGGTTCTGCGACGAGTTCTGGACGGAGGCCATGAGGTTGCGCGCCCAGGCGGCGAGCGCGCTGCCGGCCGGCAGCAGGATCATCGTCAGGCCGAGCAGCCAGTACGTGGATTTGAGTCCGGCGAGCTTTACCGCTTCGGACCGGACCATGCCCCGCATGCTCAGCCGGCCGTTGGGCACTGCGGGCAGCAGGGAGTCGCATTGACGTCGGCGTCGGCGCGGAGGATCGGGTGGGGTGGTCGGGCCGATCGGATTGGCGGGACCGGACTGATTGACCGAAGTGGATTGATTGATCGGGCCAGCCTGATTGATCGGGTCAGCCTGACCGATAGAGTTGGACTGATTGATCGGATCATTCGGTCTGACCGAATCGGCGGCTCGGGACGAACCGGCTGATCTGACCGGGACGGATTGATCGACCGACCGTGCCGGACCACCTTTCGGGGCCGCGTGACGACGTCGGCGTTTCGGTCCGGATCCGTGTCGTATCTCGCTCATCGGGTCTCCCCTCCCCTGTTCGGACCATTCCTGTGCGGACCATTCCTGTTCGGACCGGTCCCATTCAGACCATTCCTGTCCAGACCAGTCCCGTTCAGACCGTGACCGTCCGAACCGTGCCCGGCCCGACCGATCCTGTTCGGCTCACTCGGGCCGGCTTCGATGCCGGGCGCCCGCGTATGGTATTCGCCGGCCGTGCGGGTCAGCTCCATGTAGGCGTCCTCCAACGATCCGCGCTCCTGCACCAGCTGATAGACCACCAGCTGATGATGCGCGATGCTCCCGGCGATCGCCTCCAGCGGGGCGCCGGCGATCCGGACGGCCCAGCTGCGTTCGGGGTCGCCCTCCCGCCGATCATCCGGGGTGATCGTGATGCCCCGCGCCGCGGCGAACACCTGCCGCAGCCGGTCGGGATCGGGGGTGACCACGCGCACGTCGTGCCGGGAATGCTCGCCGACGAACCGTTCGACCGTGGTCTGCGTAAGGATCCGTCCACGGCCGATGATCACCAGATCGTCGGCGGTGATCGCCACCTCGCTCATCAGATGGGAGCTGAGCAGTACCGTCCGGCCCTGCGAAGCGTAGTACCGGCACAGATCGCGAACCCATTTCACGCCCTCCGGGTCGAGGCCGTTGATCGGCTCGTCGAGCACGAGATTGTGCGGGTCGCCCAGCAGGGCCGCCGCGATGGCGAGGCGCTGACTCATGCCGAGTGAGAACGTGCCGGCCCGGCGTGAGGCGACCTTGCCGATGCCGGTGATGGCCATCACCTCGTCCACGCGGGACTTCGGAATGCCGTTGGTCAGGGCCAGCGAGCGCAGATAGGTTTCGGCCTTCATGCCCTTGTGCGCCGAACGGGCGTCGAGCACGGCCCCCACCGAGCGCATGGGGGAACTGAGCTTGGTGAACGGGCGGCCGTCGATGAACGACCGGCCGGAATCGGGATGGATGAGGTTCAGCAGCGCCTTCATGGTGGTGGACTTGCCCGCTCCGTTGGGGCCAAGGAACCCGGTGACGCGACCGTTGCGCGCAGTGAAGGAGACGCCGTCAAGCACCTTCCTTCCCGCGAAGGTCTTGACGAGCTTCTCTACTTCGATCATGATTCGACCGTAGCAGATACGGGGGCGGAACGACAGTCATCCCCCGGTACGATTTTGCGCCCTTCCTCGCCTCGTCGATTCCGGGAGCCGGCTGCTCATCGAGACTGCACCCCTCCACTTCGTGCCCCCGCTGGCGGGGGCAAGCCCATCATCAGAATTCACCACGGGCTGCGATAGCACTACGCGGCGTGCTGGGCGATCCAGGCGTGCATGGAGACCGCGGCGGCCGCGCCGGCGTTGATCGAACGGACCGAGCCGAACTGGGAGATGAACACCACGTCGTCGGCCAGTTCCAGCGCCTTTTCGCTCAGGCCCGGGCCTTCCGCGCCGAACAGCAGCAGGCAGCGCTTCGGGAACCGGTAGGTTTCGATCGGCACCGCGCTGGGGATGATGTCCATCGCGATGATCTTCGCCTCGCGGGCGTCGGCGATGGCCTCCTGCAGCTCGGCGTACCGGGATTCCAGCAGCAGACGGCGGTGGGCCATCAGGCCGCGGGCGGTGGCGGTCACGTCGAAGAAGCGGTGCAGCTCGGTCATGATCTGTATCTGCTCGGCCTGCATGCGCGTGATGTCGGCGCCCAGCTCCCTGCGCCAGTCGTGGACCAGTTCGGCGATGGAGGGATGGTATTCGATGTGCTGATACAGTTCGGTCATCAGCGCACCCTTGCGGTTCCACTTGTGCGGGCCGACGATATGCACCTTCGCCGCGGCGAACGCGTTGGCGGTGCGGACCATCGAACCGATGTTGAAATCGTGCGTCCAGTTTTCGATCGCCACCTCGAACGGGTGACGCTGCGCGGCATCGAGATCGGCCTTGATCGCCGAGACCTTCCAGTACCGGTACTTGTCAAGCACGTTGCGACGATCGCCTTCGTCGAGCAGCGTGGTATCGAATCGGGGATCGTAGTTGGCCGGGTCGCCGAGGTCATCGGGACGCGGGACATTCGGATGGGTCTGATCCCACGGGCCCACACCTACTTCGCGGAACGTTGGCTCACCAGACTGCATCGCAGCCTTGGTAATCGGATTGGGCTCCCTCACCGAACGACCTCCTTGTACGTAGCCGATACCGCTAACACCGGAAGTCATCGTAGACGATCCTGAGGCGCGAGGACGCAAGAACCCGCAAACCCGCACAACTTGTTGCCCATTTGTTATGGTGTTTCGCCGTGGAGCGGACGGCGGATCCACCCGTAGGCGAAATGCGAGCCGACAGGCGAGCGAAGGCCCGCAGCATCATATTCCGACCGCAAATGCGAACCGCTCCCGCCTGCGGGAGCTGTCTCGCGAAGCGAGACTGAGGGTGGTCGAATCCCCAAGCTTCATTCGACCACCCCCAGTCTGCCTGCGGCAGCCAGCCCCCGCCTGCGGGAGCAGGTTCTGGCGGCGGGGGCAGGTGACGGAGTCGAGGGCGCCGGACTATTCCACGCTCAGCCACCTCATCCGACCGGCTCTGCCGGCCACCTTCCCCTCGAGGGGAAGGCAAGGCGGTGGACGCCTGCGTCTACCTCAACGGCGCACTCATCTTCCCCCAGAGGGCGAAGCCCTAAGGAGTGACGCCTACAGTGAACGCCAGGCGACGCCTTCGCCGCGCCAGCCGGCGCGCTGGACGGCCAGGTATTCGCCGTAGCTCGTGGTATATACGTGCTCGCCGGAGTTGCGGTTGTACAGGCGGTAGACGTTGGTGGCGGCGTCGGGCATCACGTACCACGCCACGCCCTCGTCCTTCCAGCCGACGCGCTTGAGCATGTTGTGCTCGCCGAGGCTCATCGTCCAGTTGTGCGTGCCGTTGTGGCGGTTGTATTCGCGGTACACGAGCTTGGAGCCGGGCGTGCCCTTGGCGACGGTCCTGAACGAGGTGCCTTCGTCACGCCAGCCGAGATGGACCAGCATGTTCCGTTCGGCGGCCGACGTGGTGTAGTGGTGCAGTCCGGAGTTGCGGTTGTACACGCGGTACACGCTCGCCGCGGACACCACCTTCACGTCGAAGCGGAGGGTCTTGCCGCTCGCGTTGAGCGTCAGCGTGGCGGAACCGTTGCCGGCGGCGGTCACGTTGCCGGGGGCGGTCGTCGACACCACGGACGGGTCGGTGGAGGCCCAGCTGCCGCGCAGCACGTACCGGCCGTTACCGTACTTGAGCTTCACCTGCGCGTTGACCCTGGATCCCTTGGCCATGGAACCGGGGATGTTGCTCGTCGTGCCCTGGTTGATCAGCGAATCGGAGACGGCCACCGGGAAGTCGTACCGGCCCTTGAGATTGGTCGGCGTGGTGTCGTCGGAGCCCAGCGAGGTGCCGGCCTCGCCGGCGAACGCCGTGCCGTAGTACTGGCTGCTCGAACCGGCGAATCCGTAGGCGTCATAGGCGGGGTCGATCAGGATCTCGTAGTGGCCGGTCTGCCCGTGGGACTGACCGTTGAGCATCTTGATGTAGTCGCCCTTTTCGGAGGCCCACAGGTCGATCGCGTCGGCCATGTTCGCGGATCCCCAGGCGAGGATCTCGCCGTACGCACCGTTGTTGCCGACGGTGGCGGAGAAGCAGCTTTCGCCGTTGAGGCGGACGTGGCCGTAGCTGGCGTCATACGCTTCGATCGCGCGCTGGATGGCGATGCGCTCCAGCGTGTTCGACCACTTCGGCGACAGGTAGTCGGACTGGGAGACTCCCGACTTGGCGAGATAGTCGGCGACCGTGAGCCCGTTGATCTTGATGCGCTTGTCGTTCAGCGCGTCCTGACGCCACTTCGTCACGCGGGCGAGCGCCTGACGGTATACGGCCTGCTGGTCGATGGAGTCGCTGGCGTATACGACGGTGCCGCCGCCGAGGTCGACTCCGGTCACCGACGAGACGCTGTTGGCCGCGGAGGCGCCGCCGGTCTGGGACTGGGCATCCGGCTGGGCGCCGGACTTGGCCTTGTCGCGCGTGGCGGGAGCGGTGTCGGTCTTGGGCCGGGCTGACTGGGTCTGCTGGACGGACTGTGCAGACTGGACGGACTGAGTCTGCTGGACGGACTGAGTGGCCGTCGCGGCCGTGGACGAATCAGTCTCCTGAGCAAAAGCCCCGGAGACGCCGAGCGTTCCCGCCAGACTTGCGGAGACAATGGCGGCGAGGATCTTGCCCCATGCCGTCGAACCTGTGTTCCTCATTGTTCCTCTTTTCCTATTTGTCCTATTTGGCTTGTCGGCCGGTGGCAGGCCGGCATTCGGCCTGTCCGGCTTGTCGGCCGGTCCGATCATGACCGCAGATCGGATTCCCGGAAGGCCTCGATGAACGGCAGATCGACGCTTTCGTCGGTCACCGGATTGGTGACGCGGACCGTGGGATGGACCATGTCCACGCCGCCGACCAGTGCGGCGACGGCCTTGATCTCGGCGCCTTCGTGCTGCACGATGCCGAAGTCGAGGCTGAGTTCGTTGCCGTGACGCAGCGTGACCAGCGAGCTGGTCTGCACGTAGGATTTCTCGGACAGCCACGAATCCAGCAGGATCACGCGCTTGCCCTTGATGGACGGGCCCTTGATGGACGGGTAGACGAAGTCCATGACGAAGGCGTCGAGGTCCTGACCGCGGGAGGCGGCCGCGTGGACCATGGCGCAGGCCATCGGCACGGCGGCGGCAGTGAGGGCGCCCACGGCGTCGAAGGCGTCGAGGTCGTATCCCTGTTCGTCGAGGGTGTCGAGCAGCGTGTGGCCGATCCAGCCGGCGCCCTGATGATCGTAGGCGATGTCGGCGAGCTCGCTGAACGTACGGTCGGCGATCGACCGCTTCAGCATGGCGCGAAGCTGCTCTTTGGGATCGAAAAATCCTCCGTTCGCGGCGAATCCGTCATCGGTGACGGATGCCGTGGGGGCGGAGGATCGTGCTGCGGCCGAGCCGGCCGCGGAGTCGGTACGGAGATCGGCGGGACCGGTCGCCCGGAAGCCCGTGGATCGGGGTGTTGCGCTTTCGTTCGTCATACCTCCCACCCTACCTGCGCATAGGGTCAAGGGATGTGAGCATGACGCGGCGATCCGGACGCGAATAATCCTTGACCGACGGAAACCGTGCCGAGGCGCCGTATGGTTCGCAGGTTCCGGTGCCTTCGGCATGGGTCCCGGCAGTCAAGGACCGCCGACGATAGCAGGTCCGTCACCGTCGGACGGGTCTCCTATCGGCGGATCACGTTGGATCGGTTCGGATCAGTGCTGTTCGTCTCCGGTCTCCGGGGATGCCGCCGTCTGGGATGCCTCCCAGGAACGCCATCGGGCAAATGCGCGCTCGACCCGCTTGTAGCCGATCACCTTGGGATCGAGACCGGCCCAGCGGAACAGTTCGGACGGGGATTCGCCGCGGTGGTAGACGCGCAGACAGTAGTCGCGGAACGCGTCGGTGTAATAGATCCTGTCTTCTGACACTTTGGACACTGCGGGGAGGTGGCTGAGATACTCACGCTCCTCCTCAGTGAACTTGCCATCTTTCATTGCGGACCTTTCATGTACTTCTCAAAGTGGGAATGATGAGCCGAGAGTCAGGCCACAGGGCAGTCGTTGCGTGAAACCCACGCGCCGACTGCCCGACGTAACGGGGGGTATTTGATACCCGTCCGATACCGTACGACCACATGCGGTAGCAACGCCTCTTAAGCTTTCATTTTTTGCCTGTTGCGAATTGTAACATTTTTACATAGGAGCTAGGCGCAAAGGTTGGCAACCGCTTTGACAGACACCCCTCCGCCGATTTCCAAAACGGCAACTGGGGGGGGGGCGAGCCCTGTCACCGCTGTATTTATAATACAGTCTTATTGTTTCCTCAGCGGGAAAACTAGGGGGAGATGTTATCGATTGCCGGCATCGATCACCCCCACGACACGATATGTCAGTCGGCGCGCGATTCGCTTTCGGGGAACAGCTCGGGAGCCGTGAGCTCGCGGACGTTCACCGCACCGGAGTCCAATTGCGAAACGGGGGGTATGTCCGTGGACTGGTCCAAGTCGTGCAGTTTGCGCGCGGTGGGGAGCACCCGCGATTCCAAGGACCCGGCAAACTTGTTGTAGGCGGCCACCGTGCGGGTGATCGACCGTCCCAGCGCACTGGCATGCTCCCCCACCTTGGCCATGCGGTCGTAGAGTTCGCGGCTGAGGGAGAACAGCTGCTTGGCGTCGTCGGTGAGGGTCTGCTGCTGCCAGGCGTAGGCCACGGATTTCAGCACGGCCCATAGGGTGACCGGCGAGGTGAGCGCCACCTTGCGCGCGAAGGCGTCGTCCAGCAGCGAAGGGTCGCTTTCCAGCGCCGCCTGCAGCAGGGCCTCGTTGGGGATGAAGGCGATCACGAAGTCCGGCGCGGTGTCGAACGCCTGCCAGTAGGCGCGGTCGGAGAGCACCCTTACGTGTTCGCGCAGCGCCTTGGCATGGGCCTTGAGCAGCTGCATCTTGCGGGCGTATTCCTCTTCGGGGGCATTGTCGGGAATCTCGCAGGCGCGCTGGTAGTCGGCATACGGGGCCTTGGCGTCGATCGGAATGGTCTTGCCACCCGGCAGATGGACGATCATATCCGGCCGCTGGACCTTGCCATCGCCGTCGTCCACCACCACCTGCACGTCGAAGTCCACATGCTCGAGCAGTCCCGCCGACTCCACGATGTTGCGCAACTGGGCCTCGCCCCATGCTCCGCGCACCTTGTTGTTGCGCAGCGCCGCCGCCAGCGAACTGGTTTCCTTGCCGAGGCGGGTCTGCTGGTCGCCCAGCCCCTTGAGCTGCGCCCCGAGCGCGCCCATCTCCTGCCGGCGGCCCTCCTCGATCTCGGCGACCTTGCGCTGCAGGGCGTCGAGGTTCTTCTGCACGGGCGCGAGCGCGCTGAGCACCTTGCTCTGCTCCTCCAGCGACCGCTCCTGCTCCATCCGCCGCTGCTCCTCACGCTCGACCGCCCGGTCGCGCTCATGCTGGATGCGCATCTGCTCGGCCTGCTGCGACTGAGCGAGCTGCGATTTCACGTAGGCGAGCTGATCGGCCAGTCCTTCGGCCTGCGTCCGGTATTCCGCGACCCGCTGGTTCGCCTCACCCAGCCGGGCATTGGTCTGGTTCAGCAGCGCACGGGCCTCCTCGGCCTCGTGGTTGCGGGCGTCACGCGCACCCTCATGCGCGCGGGCGCGCCCCAGCGCCATCCCCACGGCAAGCCCCAGCGCCAGTCCGATCACCAGCGCCACGATCACGGCAATATTCTCGAACATACGTTCGATCTAACCACGCACTCGGGACGGGACGACGCCTCGTCGCCTAAACTTTGCCCCCCGGAACAGGAATCGGTAGGACTGAGTGAGAGCCCACGGATTTCGGGTATGAATGAGGCCCTGATGATTCCGGTTCGGGAATCATCAGGGCCTCGTGGGAATAGTGACAGATTGGGGATTTGACCACCCCCAGTCTCGCTGCCGCTCGCCAGCCCCCGCCAGCGGGGGCGAAGAACCTGCCCCCGCTGGCGGGGGCTGTCCGCCGGAAGGCGGACTGGGGGTGGTGAATCCAATCACGGACCGGCACTCACCACCCTCTGGTCACCTCACGCGTGGAGGGCGCGGCGGGTGCGGCGGGACTGGGTGTAGACCACGGCGCCGGCGCCACCAAGCACGGCGGCCAGCACGAGGAACATCGCGATACCAGCGGCACCGGTCTTCGGCAGCTCGGTGATGTTGCGCACGTTCTTGACCTTGTAGTCGGTGAGGTTGTTCGGGTTGTTGTTGGTATCGGTCGTCGGGTTGTTCAGGTCAGGAGCCAGACCGTAGCTGTCGACGTTCTCGAACTTGGTGGCAGCGCCCTTGCTGATAGTGACCTTGAACTTGGCGGCAACGGACGGAGTGGAATTGTCATCCTTATGACCGAGGAAGCCGGTCGGCACCTTGGTCTCGGTCACTTCGTACACGCCATCAGCGAGACCGGAGAAGGCGACCACACCATCGCTGCCAGAGGTGGCAACCTTGTCCTTCTCGGACGGAATCACGGCATCGGTCTTGCCAGTGGCGTCGGTGTCAACAGCAGTGATGGTGAACTCGGCACCTGCGAGCGCGTTGCCCTGAGCGTCGGTCTTGGTGAAGGCGAACTTGCCGAGGGTCAGGCTGGTCTTGTCGGTAGCCTTGGAGTTGTTGTCGTTCACCTCGACGGAGTTCGGCACGGAGGTATTGCTCTTGGCTTCCTCGTTGATGGTCACGTTGTAGGTGACCTCAACGGCGGTGTCGGCCAGAGGCTCATTGTCCTTATTACCATTGACGTACTTGCTCAGGTCGATGGTGAAAGTCTTGGTTCCGTCGCCCTTGAAGCTCTTGGCCTGTGCGGCTGCGGGATCCGAGAAGCTCAGATCGTAGCCGGTCGGGTTGGAGGTCTGGTCATAGGCCTGAATCTCCTTGCCGCCGACCTTCACGGTGAAGTTGTTGCTCAGGTCAACGGTCTGGCCCTTGCCGGGGGTATCGGTGAGGGAGAACTTGTAGTTGTCGAAGCCTGTGGTGACGGATGGCAGGTCGCTTTTCAGCGTGTACTGGACGGTCTGGCCGGTGGACACGGTGCCGTCCTTGTCGTTGAAGGTCTTGATGACCGGGGTGACGTGGTTCTTCAGCGCGATGGTATTGTCGCCATTCACTGGATCGGTGATGGTGTCGTTAGTCACGGTTCCGGAGGCGAGCACGATCGGAGCGGACTGGGTAACGACCTTGCCGCCGACATTATTGGTCGGATCCTTGCCATTCTGCTCAGTACCGTTCGAGATGTTACCGTTCGTGCCTTCGCTAATCGTGGTATCGGTAATGGCGGCGGTATCGAGGAACAGGTAGACACCGGCGGACAGGGAGATCGTGCGATTAGCATCGGTACCAGTCAGGGTGGCCTCGGTAAGGGCATCTGTCACAGCGGTGTTCGATGCCAGCGACCGGGCGAAGTTGCGGGTAGAACCGGTCCACGGGGTGTCTTCCTTGTTAAGCGCACCATTCTGCAGGGCCCATGCCATGAGATCGGTGGTGTTGTCGGTCGGCACGGTCAGAGTCTTGCCCACCGCAGCATCCAGAGCGGTCTTGATGGCTCCACGATCTGCAGTGGTCGCGGTCTTCACGCCGTACTTGATATCGGCGCCGGTACCGTACTGCACGTAGTCGGCCAGCTTGTAGTACTTGATCGTACGACCGGTCCACTGATCGACATTATCCGTCTTGAACGTGAACGTGGCGTTAGTGGTGACGGACGTGCCCGTGTCATCCGCGCTGGCGGTGGCGGCACCGAACGCGAGGCCGCTGAGCAGCGTTGCGGCTGCGGCCAGGCCAGCGAACAGTTTCCTCATCTTCATGAGAATCCTCTTTCCTTTTCCTTTGTTCCTGTGTTTGGTTGTTCTGCTGTCGCGGAAGCAGGAGCAGCGTCAACTGCCTCCGCGATCCGCAAGTGTTGTGTGTGTTTAGTTATGTGGCATAGGCGATGAGTGAAGGGGCTTCGTTTGTCACCTCATCAGTCAGCTTTCGCTGACAGCTTCCCCTCAAGGGGAAGCCAAGAAGGAGGCTTCGCTTGGCCGCCGCACCCGACTTGCGCCGGGCTTCGTTCGACCACCCCCACCCGGCTTCCGCCGGGAGCCCCCGCCAGCGGGGGCAGAAGCCGAGGGGCTGTCGGCCGTAGGCCGTCCTTTTTGCCTTCCCCTTGAGGGGAAGGTGGCCGGCGAAGCCGGTCGGATGAGGTGGCGAACGAAGCACCCGCACGATTTCGCTATGCCATGGTGGACCTCCGCTTTCGGTATTCGTTGATGCCGAAGCCGGTCGCTGCGGCCACTGCGGCGAACGCGCCGCCGATCAGCAGCCATTCGCGGGCGGTCGTGCCACCGGTGAGCGGCAGCGACGCCACCGCCCGCACGTTCGGAATCAGGTTCTCGTTACCGGAAGGCTTGTGGCTCACCGGCAACGACGCTCCCGTGGGCGCATCGATCAGCACATGGGTGGCGGCGGCCGGAATCTTGAACGAGTACGTGGTCTTGGAGGCCACGTAGCCGTCCGGCGCATTGATCTCCGTGAGCTGATACGTGTAGGTCTGGTGGGTCGTACCGTCAGGCGGGGTCAGTCCGAGGATCTTGAACTTGCCGCCCGCGTTGTCCACGTCCGCGTATGCGGTGATCTTGCCGGCAGCGTCCTTGGTGTTGGTGTGGCTGGCGCACGGGTCGGGCGCACCGGACTCGCTCTCGCAGTCCTTCACCGTGGCGGTCGTGGTCTTGCCGGCGATCTCCTTGCCATCGGCATTGAGCGGTCCGTACACCTGCCAGGTCGAGCCGGTAAGCAGTGCGGAGGGATCGTCCTTCTTGTCGACCGGCACCTTGGACCACGAGGCCTGTGGCTGGGTGTTCGGAATGCCATATCCATTGCCGACCGTGTTGCCGTCCTTGTCTTTGATCGGGACGTCGGTATTGCCGTTCAGATCGGCGTCCGTCACCGTGAACGTGTAATAGACGTTGCCGGCGGGCTTCCAGTAGCCATTCGGCGTGGTGGTTTCCTGCATCCGGTACGTGCCGGCTGTCGGGGGTTGGATGGTGAACTCTCCGGCCGAACCGTCGGTGTCGGCCAGGGTCTTCTTCGTCAGATCGTTCTTGTCATCCGCACACTTCGCGGCCGCAGTATTGGTCGTATCGTCCACGCAGTCGTCCACCGTGTAGGTCTCGTCGGCGATCGGATCGCCCTTGCTGTCCAACAGGGCGACTGTCCAGCCAGATCTGCCGACCTCCGTCGACGTCTGATCGGCGTCGATCTTCTTCCATGAGACGCCGGGCAACGGGGTGTTGCCGATCGCCTTGTCGGTCGTGGTGGGCTTGCCGGTGCCGTTGTCCCACTGGGCCTGGGCGTCGGCCACGGTGAACGTGTAGGTTTCGGTCGACGGCGAATAGCCGGTCGGGGCCTTACGCTCGGTGACTTGATACACGCCGCTGGCGAGATTGTTGATGTCGAAGCCGCCACCGTCGGGGTTGTTGTCGAAGCCGACGTAGCTCTCGTCACCGGCGTTGTCCTTGACGATTGCGGATCGCTGGGTGACATTGCCGTCGGCGTCAGTCTCCTGCTTCCAGCAAGTACCCGCTTCGTAGGCTGTCTTCCCGGCCTCGGTGAGCGCACCCTTATCGTCGGTGGCGCACAGCGTCGGATAGAAGTCCTCGTTGAGCGGACCGCCGGTCACGGTTTCCGTCTTGGTCACCTTGCCGTCGGCATCCTTGAACTGAACCTCGGCCGGCTTGGTGGTGATCTGCCACTCGGCGCCGGCCAGCTCCTTCGATGAGTCCTTACTGTCGACCTTGCTCCACGAGGCGGTATACGGGGTGGAAAAGAGCACACGACCGTTGGTGCCAAACGCACCACCGGAGAGTCGCGCCTGATTGCCGGTCATCCGCACGGCGGCGGACTGCATGGCGCCGGTCTTCTTGGCCGCGACCTCGGCCTCGGTTCCGGTGACGGTCGCCTTCAGCGCCACGCCGGTCTGGTACATGTCCGTCTGGCCGCTGTAACCCAGCCGAATCATGTACATGTCCGAGTCGAAATTGACCGGATTGCCCTGCGGATCGGTGAAATCGCCGGTCTTTTTCGTGGCCGCAACGGCCTCATTGTATCCGGGAGCGCCTCCCTGCCAGTAATCGCCAAAGCCGCTGGCCTCCTTGATCGGCTGACCGTCCCACGACCACGTGACCGCCTTCTCGGTACGGTCGGTGAACCACGTATCCATGAGCTGGAAGGTATTGGTGCTCACATGGTCACGCTTCGAATACGGGTTCATGATCGCGAAGTCGTCACCGCCCTGATTGACCGCATTCTGGCCACCGTAGTTCTTATTCTTCTGGATGGTGGCGAGATCGTTGCTGTGTTTCGACTCTTTGTCATCGTCGGAAGGAGTCGTGTTGGCATCAATGGACGGATTCGTCTTGTTGCTGTATAGGGCGATGTTGCCGCCCTTGGAGGCTTCGCCGTTGCCGGAAGGGCACAGCCAGAATCCGCCGCCGAAATGGCCGGCGACGTTCTCGGTGGCCACGGCCTTGGCCACATACGCCGTGGAGTGCTCCTCCGTGTAGATGGAACCGCCAAGGTAGCCGCTGACGTTGTTGGTGAAGGTGCCTAACCGGTCGAGTCTCCATCCTGCAGGAAGATCGCGCCGCCGGCACCACCGAGCGGAATCTTGCCATCGCCGTCGTACGGGGTGTCAAGCACGCCGGCCCAGTTGCCATCGAACGTCGGACGATGTCCTTGAGCGTCATTCTGCACCTTCAGGGTGCCCTGCACGTAGATGGCGCCGCCACCGCTCATGAACGACGATTCCTTTTCGTAGTTCTTCGTAAACTTGGCCTTGCCCTGCACGGTGAGCTCGCCGGAATCCGTGTGGATGGCGCCGCCACCGCGACGCTGACGCGAATTGCTGTGGCACGCATTGCGGTTATCGCCCGAGCAGTCCGTGTAAGTGATGCTGCCGTCGGGCTGCATATCACCGTAGGTCTGACGGTTCGATTCGAAATCGCCGCCGGTGATCGTCGTCTTGCCATTGATCTGATAGATGGCGCCGCCACCCAGACCATTGACGCTTTCGTTGTTGCGGAACGTACCGCCGCTGACGGTCGTCTCGGTGTCGCCGACGAAGATGGCACCGCCGCCGGAACCGAACGAGGTGTTGTGTTCGAACGTGCCATCGGAAACCGTAACCGCTCCGGCTCGGCTGCGGATCACGCCACCACCGTTCCAACTAATGACGGTTTTCGTCGCCATGTTGCCGGTGAACGTACCGCCCGACACGGTCAGCGTGGACTTCACGGTATCGGATACGTTGTTCTGCTGGGTGATCACACCGCCGACCTCCGCGGTGTTACCCGAGAACGTACCGCCTGAGATCGTGGCGGAACCTTTGTCCTTGTAGATCACGCCACCATTGCTTGCAGTGTTCTTGCTGAACGTACCGTCGGTGATTTCCATCGAACCGGAAGCCATATAGGCCACGCCACCGTGGGCGGACTTGTTGTTAGCGAAGGCTCCACCGTTGATGATGAGTTTTCCGCCGTTAACGTGGGCCATTGCTCCGTCCGCGGCATTGACATCGGCACCGAGGTACTGGAACGTGCCGTTGTTGATGGTGAAGGCGGCGTTGGTTTCGACGGTGGCGAAACGGCGCTGGGCCGGGTCGGTTTCGGTGCCGGCGTAGGTGAAGGCCGCGTCCTGAGCGTCCTTGCCGACGGTGAGGCTACCGCCGGTCTTGACGTCGAAGATCGAGCCGGCGGTGTCACCCGCGGCGATCTTGAGGGCGGTGGGGGTCTTGCCGTCGACCGCGGCGATCTTGGAGACCAGCGTGATGGCGTGGGCCGGGACGGCGATGGTGCCGGCGGCGGGGACGTCGATCTGGCCGGTGATCGCGACGGTGGCGTCGCCGGTGGCGGATTCGATGCAGTCCTTGAGGGTGGCCCAGTCGGTGACCGCGGCACAGTCGCCGACGGCGGCGGGGGCCGCGGCGGGAGCGGATGCGGCCTTACGCTTGGCGGAGTCGGCCGTGGCGTTGGTCTTGCCGGAGTTGGTGTTGCCGGCGTTGGTGTTGGTCTTGCCGGATGTGCTGGGCTTGCCGGAGTTCGGGGCCTGAGTGCTGGCGTTGCCGCTGTCTGACTGAGTCTTGTCGGTACCGGTCGCGTCAGTGCCGGTCTTGTCAGTGCCGGTTTTGTCGGTGCCGGTCGCGCCTTCGGTGGCGTTGGATGCGTCCGACGTGCTCGACGACGTGCCGGACGGCGAGGGGCTGACGGTGATCGTATTCGATCCGCTCGGATCGGCGGCATTGGCCACGCCGACCACACCAACGGCGGGGATGCCGATGGCGAGCATCGATGCCGCGGCCATGGCGGCGACGGCTGCCCGGGCATTCTTCACCCCACGCTTTCGGGGGGAACGTGACCACTGACCCCCATCATAGGGGGTATTATGATACACTAACCCCCGAAGCTTGGACAGGGGCTTGGACAATAGGGATGATCGACTCTTTTTCTCGTCGTGACGTTCATTCTTCGGGTCACAGCCACGCCCGCAGTGCATACTCACAACTCTCTCCATCTGCCACCGCCGCAATACGGTGACTCCAATAACCGGTTCTGCATCCACCTTATGCCCCGTTTACGGGTGTGCAACGGGGTGAAATGTGAGCGTCAACACAAAACCGAACATCGCTTTGAGACCCCTGTTCAGTCTGCCGATTGTTGCCCTTGTTGTTGCATTTCGTGCGAAAATGCGAAAATCCTTGATTTTTCAATCGCGTAGCGATACCCCCCCCCCCGCCGACACGCGCGACATTGCGCTATAGCACCGGACGGCCGGCAAACCGATCACGGAATGGCATCAATCCACGATCGTTATCAAATTGTTATCAAAATCCGACCTTGCAGCATCCCTTGTTATATCAACGAACTAAACGGTCGGTTACGAACGAACCAACAATCGTCACGACCGAAATGTGCGATTGCGATCATTACACCGCACGGATCCGGTATACTCACCCGATTCCCGCGGCACCCCGGCCACCCGATCGGTTGGTTAGGAAAGTGCATATTGGGCTTTCCCTGACCACCCTCAGTCGGCTCCCGCCAGCGGGAGCAGAGTGTCCCGCCCCCCGCCGGCGGGGGCTGTTATGCGTAGCATGACTGGGGGTGGCCGAATCCCAGCTTCGCCTGACCACCCTCAGTCGGCTCCGCCGACAGCTCCCGCCAGCGGGAGCAGAATGCCAATTGCCCCTACATCTGCTCGCCTGTCGGCTCGCCTGAGTCCTAAAAACGCCTCTGGCGTTTTCTCAACGGACTCAGCCAAGGGGGAAGCCAAGATTGAATTACTTGACGAGGTAGTAGACGCCGTTGGAGGCCTGAAGGCCGCCGGAGAGCGGGTAGCGGTCGACGTTGTCCTGCGGGGCGAAGACGTACTGGTCGCCGAGCGGCTGCAGGAACGGCGTGGAGGTGTCGACCTCCTTACTACCGTCCAGCAGCGGATAGCTGCCATTCGTCTCGGGATACACGTCCTTCGACTCCCAGCCGGCCGGGTAGTAGGCCACGCCGGTCGGCCAGCGGGTGATGTTCTCGCGGCCGAGCGCCTTGCACGCCTCGCCGTTGACCGTCGTCCCGTTCGGCAGCGCGCACTGGTATTCCGAGACCGATCCGGACAGCGTCACCGACACGTCCTTCTCCCAGGCGTTGAGGCTGTCGTCACCCGTGCCCAGCTGGCTTACGCCGCCGTTCAGCAGCGGGGCGAACGCCCGTTCGACCGTGCCGGAGACCTGACGGAACCGGCCCTTGTCGTCAATGGAAACGCAGCTGAGACCGTCCTTCTGGCAGTACTTGCCCGCGATCGACGAAAAATCACCGGCCGCGATCTGCTTGCGAACCTTCGCCAGCTGCTGCTTCGGTCCGTTGCTGGCCTCATGCTTGTCGAGCGTGATCCGCGCCACCGGGTTCTCCTTGAACTCCTGATCCTCGGCGTACTTGCCCAGATCATGCAGCGGATTGCTTTCCGGCAGCTTGCCGAGCGGCTCGAGAATCGGGAACGCATACCATTCGTTCGAGTAGCCGTACAGCTCCCACGAGGCGGAGGCGTCGCCGGGCTTGAGTTTGCCGTTCTCCACCTTCACATGCCCTTGGACCTCCATGCCGATTCCCGGCTCACCCTTGAGGGTCACGATGCCCTGGCCCAGCGCCTTGAGCGTCGGATCCATCAGCAGACCGACCTCGTACTTGGCTGCGGCGGTCAGCTCCATGTTCGGGTCGACTGACGCCTTCGTGGTGGCGGTCACCTTGCCGTTCTGCAGCACGGCCTTCGCCTCGGCCGACGCCTTGACCTTCATGGTGCCGCGGAAATGACCGGAGGAATGCGAGACGAGCGTCGCATCGGTCTCCACCTTGAAGCCCCACGGCAGACGCCAGGCGATCGGCTTCTTGGTGAGCTTGATGCCCTCGAACTCCTGATCGGTGGCGGAGTCGGTGCTGTCGGTGCTGCCGGATGAACCGGGCTTGGCGGAATCGGTCTTCGCTGCCTTGGCTTTGGCAGAATCCTTCGCAGCGGCATCGTCCTTGGCACCACTCTCGCCGGACGGATCCTTCTTATCGGCCTTCTCAGTGCCCGCGCACTCCGTCTCCGAGTAATCGACGTGGTTCACCCCGTTCTCCTTGGCGTAGCTCGCGCAGACCACGCCGGCGGTGTTGAACTCGGTCTTGGCCTCAAGCGTCACGTTCGACTGCTCGTAGTGGACGAAATCCACGGTCGCCTTGGCGGTGATATTGCTGGCCAGCGTGGTCTTGTTCACCACATAGCCCACCTTGGCCAGTTCAGGCTTGGCGGCGGTCGTCTTCCGGGAGACCTGCAGATCCTTCGCATAGTCGAACTCGTAGTTCAGCGACTGACCGACCTCGGCGCCCACGCCGATCTTCGCCCCGCGCATACGGGTCTTGCCGGCCGGCTCGGCGAGGTTCTTCGCAGTCACGCCGTCGGCGGGCGTCACCTCCGCCTTGGAGGCGTCAAGCACGGTGTTGTCGAGACTGATGCGGTCGAACGCATCGGGCAGATCGGCGTCCCCGCCGGTCACGGTCAGGTTCGCATCGGCTCCGGTGCCGGTCTTGCCCACGGCGGCGACCTTGATCACCTTGCCGTCGAAATCGCCATTCGGGGCGAGGACGACGATGTCTCCGGCGATCACGTCGATGGTCTTGTCGGTGACGGTCACGGTCTTCTGATCGGCGGAGATCCGGTAGTCCTTGGCGTCGAGGTAGATGGCGGACGACTTGATCTGGCCGCTCGCCGTGCCTTCGACCACCTTGCGGCCGAGCGTGATCGCACCGGTGACGTTCTGCACGGTGATGTCGTTGCGCTGCTTGGCCAGCAGAGTCGCCTTCACGATCTGCGGGGCGGCCTGTCCCTCCGGGACGGCGGCCGTGTCGCGGACGACCGCGTCATACCGGACGTTGCGCGTGAGGTGCGCGACGAAATAGCCGTCCGCGTCGGTGGTCACGGTGACCGGCTGCTCGCCGGTGGCCGTGAGATTGAGTTGCGCGTTCTTCACCGGCTGCCTGCCGGCGTCCTGCGCCTGCCCGACGACCGCGACGGTCTCCTTCTTCGGTTCGACGAAGGTGGCGGTGACGTGCGAGTTGATCTCGTAGCCGTGATTGTTGACGGTGACCACGGAGATGACGTCCACGCTGGCGTTTTCGCCGGCCGGGTTGGCGGTGGGTTCGGCGGTGGATTCGCTGCCGGGTTCGGCGGCGAGCGCGTTCGGCACGATCATCAGACCGGCGCCGAGCATGGCGATGGCCACGGATGCGGCGATCAGGGCGCGGGCGGAGAGGCGGGGGCCGGAGTGGATACGGTCGGTGCCGAGGTGGGCGTGGCCGCTCATGTGGGCGGTGGTGCCGGTGTTGGTGGTGCCGGCGGTGGTGCCGGAGACCCCGGTCTGCCGGGCCGCGACGGCGTTGCGGCGGCCGACGATGAGTCCGGCCGCGGCGAGGAGCAGCAGGGCGAATCCGGTGATGCCGGCGATGGAGACGCCGGTGCGGGAAAGCTTGTCAGGCGACTTGGCGGTGTTCGTGTCGGCCGAGACGTTGCCGGAGGGGGTCTTGTTGGCGGGGGTCTTACTGGCGGAGTCGGTGTTGGACGAATCCGTGGCGGAAGAGTTCGGGTTGGTGGAAGCGTTGTTGCCGGAACCGTTGTCGGCGTTGTTGCCCGGTGTGGTCGTGCCGGTGCTGGTGTTGGTGTTGCCATTGCTGGTGTTGGTGCCGTCGTTGGTTCCGGTGTTGCCGTCGTCGGTCGTGCCGGATGATTCGGCGAGCTTGACGGTGAGGGTCTGGCCGTCGACGAGCGCGTAGGCGTGATCGCCGGGAGCGAGGTCGCCGACCGTCCAGTCCACCGTGGTGAGCTTGCCGGATTCGGCGATGTCCGCGGGAATCGTGGTCGATCCCTTGATCGCGGTGGCGGTCTTCGTCGGATCGTTGTTGGTCACGACGATGGCGTACTGGTCGTCTCCGGCCTGATCGTAGCGCTCGACCGATACCCCGATGCGCATGATCTGGCTGGCCGTCGAGACGTTGGAGGATACATTCGTGGCGACCGCGCTCATGGCGTTGGCCGCGTAGGCCGGTGTGCCGCCGAACATGCCGAGCGTCATAACGACCGCGGCGAGTACCGCGAACAGCGTCGCCGCCACGGCCCTGATCGCCTTGATCGTCGTCGTGCCGCGTTCGCGCCGATCGATGGATGCAGACCCCATGAGTCCCCTTACGTCTTCATGCCTTCCAGCGCATCCGCATTGCCCAATACCACATGGCGAAACGGATGCCATAATCCGAATACCACCTTACTCGCCGCGGCGGCGCACGGCCCGAAAAGTATGGCGGTCGTGCCCGAAAACGCAAATTTGCGGTGCTTTTCGGTCGTTTTCTGCGGGAAAAACGACCATAAGGCACCGCAAATTGGGGGTGGGAGGGGCTTTAGGACCCCTCATCCGTCTGGCAGAGCCAGACACCTTCCCCCCGAGGGGAAGGTAGCGGAGGGTGACGGGACTCTAGGCCCCTCATCCGTCCGACGGAGTCGGACACCTTCCCCCCCGAGGGGAAGGTTGAGAGTGAAGGGACTCTAGGCCCCTCATCCGTCCGACGGAGTCGGACACCTTCCCCCCCGAGGGGAAGGTTGACGAAGGCCGTCGAAGGTCAGTCGGCCTGGACGCTGTCGATGGTGACGTCGGGGTCGTCGGGGGTGTGCCCGGCCAGTGGGTCCTCCGGCATGGTAGTGAGCTCGAGGTGCTCGCCGCCGGTCTGGTCGACCAGCACGGTGTCGCCGTCGTGGACCTTGCCGGCCAGCAGCATACGGGCCAGCTGGTCGCCGACCTCGGTCTGCACCAGACGACGCAGCGGACGCGCGCCGTAGGCCGGATCGTAGCCGGTGTTGGCCAGCCACTCGCGGGCCGCGTCGGTGACGTCGAGGGTGATGCGCCGATCGGTGAGACGCGAGGCCACCTGCTTGACCTGAATGTCCACGATGCCGCCCAGCTCCTCGCGGGTGAGCGGGTGGAAGATCACCAGTTCGTCCAGACGGTTGATGAACTCCGGCTTGAACTGCATGTGCACGGCGTCCATCACGGCCTTCTTCTTCGCGTCGGCGTCGAGGTCCTGATTGACCAGGAACTGCGAGCCGAGGTTGGAGGTCATGATCAGGATCGTGTTCTTGAAGTCCACGGTCCTGCCCTGGCCGTCGGTCAGACGACCGTCGTCGAGCACCTGCAGCAGCACGTCGAACACCTCGGGGTTGGCCTTCTCAACCTCGTCGAACAGCACGACGGAGTACGGGCGACGGCGAACGGCCTCGGTGAGCTGGCCGCCCTCCTCGTAGCCGACGTAGCCCGGGGCCGCGCCGATCAGGCGGGACACGGAGGCCTTCTCCATGTACTCGGACATGTCGATGCGAACCATGGCCTTCTCATCGTCGAACAGGAAGTCGGCGAGCGCCTTGGCCAGCTCGGTCTTGCCCACGCCGGTGGGGCCGAGGAACAGGAAGGAGCCGGTCGGACGGTTCGGGTCGCTGATGCCGGCACGCGAGCGGCGGACGGCGTCGGACACGGCGGCGATGGCCTCCTTCTGGCCGATCACGCGCTTGCCGAGGTAGTCCTCCATGTGCAGCAGCTTCTCGTTCTCGCCCTGCATCAGGCGGCCGACGGGGATGCCGGTCCAGTCGGAGACGATCTCGGCCACGGAGTCGGCGTCCACATGGTCGGGGACCATCGGCTCGGGCTTGTTCTCGCCGTTCTCGTTGGACTCGGCGTCGGCGCTTTCCGCGGCGGAGAGCTCCTTCTGGATGGCGGGGATGTCGCCGTAGAGGATCTTCGACGCCTTGGCGAGGTCGCCCTCACGGGTGGCCTTGTCGGCTTCGACGCGCAGATTGTCCAGCTTGGCGCGCAGATCGCCCACCTTGTTGTGTCCGGCCTTCTCGGCGTCCCACTTGGCCTTCAGCCCGCTCAGCTTCTCGCGGGTATCGGCCAGATCGGCCTGAAGCTTGCCGAGACGCTCCTTGGAAGCCGGATCCTCCGCCTTCTTCAGCTGCATCTCCTCCATTTCGAGACGCGTGACCTTGCGCTGCAGCTCATCGATCTCCTCCGGGGAGGAATCGAGCTCCATGCGCAGGTGCGCGGCGGCCTCGTCGACCAGATCGATGGCCTTGTCGGGCAGCTGACGGCCGGAGATGTACCGGTTCGACAGCGTGGCGGCGGCCACCAGCGCGTCGTCGCCGATCGTCACCTTGTGGTGCGCCTCGTAGCGCTGCTTGAGGCCACGCAGGATCGCGACCGTGTCCTCCACGCTCGGCTCGCCCACGTACACCTGCTGGAAACGACGCTCCAGCGCCGGGTCCTTCTCGATGTTCTCGCGGTATTCGTCCAGCGTGGTCGCGCCGATCAGGCGGAGCTCGCCACGGGCCAGCATGGGCTTGAGCATGTTGCCCGCGTCCATGGAGCCTTCGGCCGCGCCGGCGCCCACGATCGTGTGGATCTCGTCGATGAACGTGATGATCTGGCCGTCGGCGTTCTTGATCTCCTCAAGCACGCTCTTCAGACGCTCCTCGAATTCGCCACGGTACTTGGAGCCGGCCACCATCGAACCCATGTCGAGGCTGATCAGCTTCTTGTTCTGCAGCGTGGTCGGCACGTCGCCGGCGACGATACGCTGGGCCAGTCCTTCGACCACGGCGGTCTTGCCGACGCCGGGCTCGCCGATCAGCACCGGGTTGTTCTTGGTACGACGGGAAAGGATCTGGATCACGCGGCGGATCTCCTGATCACGGCCGATCACCGGGTCGAGCTTGCCTTCCTTCGCGGCGGCGGTCAGGTCGGTGGAGTACTTCTCCAGCGCCTTGTAGCTGCCTTCCGCATCCGGGCTGTCGACCTTGCGGCCGCCGCGGATGCCGGGCACCGCCTTGCGCAGCGCCTCGGGCGTCACGCCGTTGGCCTTGAGAATGTCGGCCGACTGGTTCGGGGCCGACGCCGCAATGCCGATGAGCAGGTGCTCGGTGGAGACGTACTCGTCGCCCATCTCCTTCATTTCCTTCTCGGCCTGTGCGATGGCCGTGGTGAGCTGGCGGCTCGCCTGCGGCTGCGAAGTGCTCGATCCGCTGGCGCTCGGCAGCTTCACCAGAGCGTTGCGAGCCGCGGCGGCGATGGCCTGCGGGTTGCCGCCGGCCGCCTGGATCAGGCCCGGCACCACGCCTTCCTGCTGGCGAAGCAGGGCCTCCAGCACATGCAGGGTTTCGACCTGCGCGTTGCCTGCCGCCGAAGCGGACTGAATGGCGTCGCCCAGCGCCTCCTGAGCCATCCTTGTGAAGTTCTGTTCCATCATTGCCTCCCAAAAGTCTTGAATCGCGTCGCGTGCGGCCGGCCGGATCGGTGCGGGCCCGATCGGTAGGCCGCGCGCGGCATTGTTGTCGTGTTCTGACTAACCCAACAGGGAGGGACGGGAACTTATTCCCAAAACTTGAGCGTGTTGCACTCAAGTTTTAAAATCGGCGGTTGTGCCGAGAACCGCGGATCAGGAACCGCGCGACGCTCACACCGCCGGCAGCAGGACGTGCAGGATCGTCATCTCGGCGAGCGCGATCACGCCGGTCACGGTGAGCGAGAACCCGGCCAGCTTCGCGTTGCCGGTGAGCGAATCGGCGAACTTCGTGGCGAACACGGTGATCGGCGAAAGGGCCGCGAGGGTGAGGATCTCGCGGATGCGCAGGTCGAACGGCATGATGTACCACGCGGCCAGCGCGATCACCACGCTGAACGCCGTACGCCACGCGATCACCTTGAGCAGCGTGAGCCGGTCCTTGCGCTCGTGCGGCACCTCCATCATCAGGCCGATCATCGCCATGCAGCAGAACGCGTTGGCGTTGGCGAACGGGGTGACCAGCTCCACGATCGGATCGGGAATCTGCACATGCGCGAACATCAGGATCAGCATGAGCATGTAGGTGTCGAACGAGAGGGAGCTGACGAAGTCGTGCGCGATGTTGCGTACGCGCAGCACCATCGGCAGCGCGGCCGCCGAATCGCCCATGTGCAGCAGCCCCTTGGTCAGGCTCAGCGCGGCGGCGGTGGCCACCATCGCGTTGCCGATATCCATCATGATCACCGGCAGACCGGCCGAGGCCCCCATGAACGTCTGCGCCACCGGCAGGCAGAACGCGCCGAGGTTGAGGCCGGACGAGGCGAGCATCGTGAACGCCCGGTAGCGCTTGTCGGGTTCGCGATGCGTGCCGAGGAACACCAGCACCAGAGGGATGATCGCGCAGACGAACCCGAACAGCACGATCCACAGCATCGACATGTCGTGCTTGTTGGTGGCGAACGACATCACGATCGCGCACGGCAGCGTGAGATTGAACGCGAACCCCTGCGCCACCTTGTAGTCATGCTCGCCGAAGATATGCAGACGCTTGAGCGCGTACACCCCGAGAATCACCAGCAGCAGCGCGCCCGACTTGAATATGACCATGACTTCGACTTCTTAACCCGCGATTCATCCCGCGATCCGACCCGTATACGTCAAGCGAGTATAGGAACGTCCCTCCCCCGACGCCCGGCGAGGCCGCATGGTGATACACGCGGAGGACCGGGCCAGCCGAGCGGACGGCCCGACCTAGCGGCCCGCGTGACGTGCCGAAGGACCGGGCCGGCATCGTTCGGAGGGATGATATCGGACATCGACCCGGGCGTCGGAAGCATTCCTCCCCTATAATGTTGCCGGTGTCCGGTACGCACCACCGCGAACGAATGTGAGGCGTATGCGACGTTCGCGGCGGGGTACGGCAGGACCGGCCGGCCATGGCGGATGCCCGTGAGACAGGACGAGACCGGCACACCGAGGTGAAGGCCGCCTGCGGGCGGAGAGCGGAGAGAAGACATGACGCAGAGCGCGCACAACGGCGGACTGAACATCGATATGACACCACTGACACCGAATCCCCGACGCCGGGCGAAGAAGAAGACCCGCACCCTCATCGCCGTGATCGTGGTGGTGGCGATCGTCGCCGCGGCCGCCGGATTCTTCGGCTGGCAGGGCCTGCGCAAGTCGGCGCTGAAGGGCTGTCAGGAACAGTGGACGTCGCTGAACACCGAACTGACCGATACGACCACGCTGCGGGGTGATCTCAAGACCGCGTCGACGATCACCGCCGAGCAGGTGAAGGACGCCTCCACGGTGAGCCATCTGGCCGAGGTGCGCGGTGACCTCGATTCGATCGACGGCGACCTCGACCCGCAGGATACGCTGTGCCCGGCGGATGCCACGATCAAGAGCCTCAAGACCGCCACCCAGCAGCTGGCCGACCGTGAGAAGCCGATCGACAACGCCGTGAAGACCGTGGATTCCGCGGTGAAGGCCGTGAACTCCAGCAAGGCGGAGAAGACGTACAACGACACGAAGACCGCGCTGGAGACCGACGTGAAGACCGCCACCCAGCTGGTCTCCGATGCGAAGGGTCAGGTGAAGGACACGTCCCTGACCGATGCGGTGAACAAGCAGATCGACGCGGCGAACAGCGCGATGGCCCAGCAGGCCGACAAGTCGTTCAGCACCGACAAGCTCACCGCGGCGAAGACCTCGCTGGGCGAGGCGACGAAGGCGCTGGAGAAGGCCATGTCGCCCGACTGCTCCAAGGAGAAGTGCGTGGCGATCACCTTCGATGACGGCCCGAGCGCCGAAACCACGCCGGGACTGCTTGCCACGCTGAAGAAGCTCAACGTGCCGGTGACGTTCTTCTCGCTGGCCACCGAGGCCAAGGCCAACCCGAACATCCTCAAGCAGGAGATCGCGGACGGCCATGCGGTGGGCAGCCACACCTGGGACCACCAGCAGCTGAGCAAGCTTTCCGCCGATCAGATCCAGCAGCAGATCACCACGTCCGCGGCCACGATCCAGCAGGCCACCGGACGCACGGTGACGATGATGCGCCCGCCGTACGGCGACTACAACCGTACCGTGCGCGAGAAGGCCAAGGAGGCCGGCGAGGCGCTGATCATGTGGGACGTGGATTCGCTCGACTGGAAGTCGCACAACAAGGACGCGATCCTGGCCGAAGTGAACAAGGAAGTGACCAGCGGATCGATCATCCTGCTGCACGACATCCACCAGACCACCGTGGATTCCGTGCCGGCCGTGATCCAGCTGCTGCAGTCCAAGGGCTTCAAGCTGGTGACCGTACCGCAGCTGGTGGGCAACGATCTTCAGCCCGGAGCCGTGTACTTCAACCGCAACTACGTAATCACCAAGTAGCGGCGGGCAATAGGCGGGCTAATAGATCGGGCTCGAAGGATCGGCCCAAGCTCGCAAGACGAAGGCCGGCTGCCGACGTTGCGAATCACGTCGACAGCCGGCCTTTCGCATATGCCGGTTATTGCGGTGGGTATTCGAGGCCCCTCATCAGTCAGCCTTCGGCTGCCAGCTTCAACCGCAAGAAAGGACGGCCTGACGGCCGCGCTTCATACGCTCGCCTGTCGGCTCGCCTGAGCCCTGAAAATGTCACCGACATTTTCTTTACGGGCTCAGCCCAAAGGGGAAGCCTAAAGACCGCAGCTTATAGGTCGTCCGCCATCCGCTTTGCCTTCCCCTTGAGGGGAAGGTGGCCGGCGAAGCCGGTCGGATGAGGTGACGATCGAAGCCCCTTGCGCCGCCCTACTTACCGAGGAACTCGTTGGTGGCGATCTCCTTGGCCTGCGGGATCTCGTTGATCTGCTTGCCGTTGGCGTCCTCGTAGGTGTGGTTCTCGCCGAGGAAGTCGAAGAACTTCTGCGTGTCCACGAAGTCGTTGGTGCCGAGCACGAACGAGCCGTCCTTGATCTTCGCCGGATCACCCCAGTACTTGCCGTCCACGATGGTCTTCATGCTCTTCTTCACGAAGTCGAGCTTGAGGTTGGCCTCCGGGGCCTCCTTCACGAGGATCGACGCGGCGTCGTCCGGGTGCTCGTAGGCGTACTCATAGCCCTTCTGCGAGGCCTGCACGAACTTCTTCACCAGTTCCGGATCGTTCTTGATGGTCTTGGTGTTGGTGATGATGCCGATCGAATCCGCGTTGCCGGGCACGCCGTAGTCGGGCTCGGTGAAGCAGTTGAGGGCCGGGCCCTCCATCTCGGCCTGCACGCCCTCCCAGGTGGCGTAGAAGCCGCCGAAGTCGGCCTTGCCGGAGCTCAGCGTCTGGAACGTGGAAGTGCCGACGGTCACCTTGTCGAACTGGCCCTTGCCGCCGTCGTGCTGGATCATGCGCTTGAGCACGGCGTCGTCCTCGTTGGAGCCGAAGGTGGCGAAGGTACGGCCGTCGAAGTCCTTCGGCGACTTGATGTTCTTGTTGCTGGCCAGCGCGCACCAGATGGCGCTCGGCTTCTGCTGCACCTGCATGACCTGCTTGATCTGCGCGCCCTTGAGCGTGTAGTTGCCCACGTTGGTCATGTTCGACAGCGCGAAGTCGGCCACGCCGTTGCTCACGGCCTGCTCGGCGCCGGCCTGCGCCACGGCCACGATGTCGACGTCAAGGCCGGCCTCCTTGAAGTAACCTTTGTTCTTGGCCACGTAGACGCCGATGTGGTTGGTGTCCGGCGCCCACGACAGCATGAACGTGACCTTCTTCAGGCCGGTGCTGGAGCTGGAGGAGCTGGACGAATCGGCGGAGGAGTCGCTGGAGCTGGCGGAACCGCAGGCCGCCAGCGAAAACGCCATGGCCGCCGCACCGACGATGGCCACGGCCTTGCGCATGTTCCCGGAAATGAGCTTGCCCATGGAGGACATAAGAGACATGATGATTCCCTAGATCTTCTCAAATGACCGTTTTCTAGGAATGACTGGCTGACGGGCCGGGCAGAAAACGATCCGAAGGGCCGGGGCCGTCACGCCCGCCGGTGCCCCCGAATCCGCAACCCGCACGGAGACGGAAACGTCCGTCCGTACGGAACATTCGGTTTGCCACACACCGACGGTAAGGCGTGACGATTATACGCCGGATTATCCGACATCGCGCCCCGCCGAAGCCCGACTCGGAATAGAACGGCCCCGATCCCGTCAGTCATTCGGAATCGGGGCTGGACACACCGGGGCCGGACATCGGGCCGTCGGTGTTACGGCTCAGCCGGCGACCACCACGTTGCGCAGGTCGCCGATGCCTTCCACGGAGACGATCGCCTCGTCGCCCGGCTTCAGCGTGCCGGACGCGTTCGGGGTGCCGGTAAGGATCACGTCGCCGGGCAGCAGCGTGGAGAACTGGGAGATCGCGGCGATCTGCGCCGGAATCGAATGGATCAGACCGGCGGTGGTGCCGGACGCCTCGGGCACGGACTCGCCGTTGAGCGTGAAGCCGATGCGGGCGTCGGTCCAGTCGAGATCGGTCTGGATCCACGGGCCGAGCGGGCAGGAGGTGTCGAAGCCCTTCGCGCGGGTCCACATCGGGTCGAATCCCTGCACGTCGCGCAGGGTCACGTCGTTCACGCAGGTGTAGCCGAGCACGTAGTCCATGGCCTTTTCGACCGGCACGTTCTTCGCGATGCGGCCGATCACCACGGCCACCTCCGGCTCGAAGTTCATGTCGTGTGAGAACGGCGGGATCACGATCGGATCGTCGGGACCGATCACCGAAGTGGACGGCTTGGTGAAGATCACCATCTCCTCGGGAGCCACCTTGATGTCGGACAGGCCCTTCTCGGCCATGAACGTGGTGTGGGCCTGATAGTTCTTGGCCAGGCCGAACACCTTCGACGGGATGATCGGGGCGAGCAGACGGACGCCGTCGGCATCCACCGCGTAGCGTTCGCCGGTGGGCTTGACCTCGGCGGCGCCCAGCGGGAAGCCGTCGAGCGCGACGAGGTAGTCCTTGCCGTCGTTCTCGTCGGTCTGGACGAAGGCGTACTGGGGGCGGTCGTTAACGGAAAAACGTGCGATTCTCATACGGCCAGTGTATCCCCTGAACCGTATCCCGGACGGCTCGCGGACGGCTTCCGGACGGCGTAATCCGGATCGACGGCGTGATCCGGATCAGATGAACGCGCGGGGCCCGAAGATCGCGGTGCCGACGCGCACGATCGTGGAGCCCTCGTCGATGGCGATCGCCATGTCGTGCGTCATGCCCATCGACAGCTCACGGCAGTCGGGGAGGTCGGGCAGCAGGGCGTCGCGGGTTTCGCGCAGATGGGCGAACCCGCGGCGGATCACCGCCTCGTCGTCCACATGCGCGCCGATGGTCATCAGACCCTCCAGCCGCAGACCGTCCAGCGCGGCGATCCGGTGGGCCAGATCGGCGGCCTCGGCCGGCTCGCAGCCCGACTTCGACTCCTCGCCCGACTCGTTGACCTCCAGCAGCACGCCGACGGTGATGCCGCGGGCGGCCGCGCGGCGGGAGATCTTCTCGGCCAGCGACAGCGTATCCACCGATTCGATCGTCGTGACGCTGGGCAGCACCTTGTTGATCTTGTTCGACTGCAGCTGGCCGATCAGGTGGAACGGCAGCGGGGCGAGCGGGAACGTGTCGTCGGACGCGGGAGAGCCGAGCGTCTCCGCCTTCGTCGCGGCCGCGCCCAGCGCGAATCCGCGGTCCGCGCACAGACGGGTCAGCCCCGCCACCTTGGCCTCCACCTCCTGCGGACGGTTCTCGCCGATCATGCGCACGCCGGCGTCGATCGCCGCCATGATCTCGCCCACGTCACGGGTCTTGGTGGCGGCGAGCAGCGTCACCGACCCCTTCTCGCGACCGGCGGCGGACTCGGCCTCGGCGATCCCGTCAAGCACCTTGTGCACGCCGTCCGTGATCTGCCGCGCACGATCCGCGTCAATCGTCTCGTTCGCCAGATCCTTGTGATCCATGTATGCGACCATCGTTTCCACTCCCCTATGCGACTGTTTATACGACTGTTCGGCCCGCCGGATTCACGGTCTTCCGCATCGATAGTCTAGTATGCGCCGATCACCGGTCGGACGGCCGGGCAGCTGGGGTGGCCGGGTGGCTGGGTGGCTGGGTGACCGGACGGTTTGACGACTGGACGGTCGGATGATTGGACGGCCGGATGGTTTGACGGCCGGCGGCTGGGCGACTGGCGACTGGACGGTTGGCGGCCGAACCATGCGGGCTACCAGCGCTGCGGCCAGCGGGCGGCGTGGTGCATCGCCCGCCACGGCATGCGGCGCAGACGCCGCAGCAGGCCGATCAGCAGCCATCCGAGCAGCAGAATCGCCACGCCGACGATGATCGCCAGATTGCGGCCGTCATGCACGTCGTTCGGATTCGGGACGGGGATCGGGATCGCCTCACGGTGTCCGGAGATCAGCAGACGGTGCGTGTTCACGCCGTACGGGGTGCAGGTCATCAGCGTCACCCGGTCCTCGCCGGGGACGATCTTGAGCTGCGAGGGGTCGTTCGGCTCGATCACGGTGATGCGATCGACCTTGTAGCCGAGCGTCTCGCCCATCACCTCGATGTAGAAGAAGTCGCCGACCTTCATCTCGTCGAGGCGGGTGAACATCAGCGCCTCCACGAGCCCGCGGTGGCCGGTGATCACCGAATGCGTGGACTTGCCGCCCACCGGCAGACTGGTGCCGTACAGGTGGCCGGCGCCGGAGGCCAGCGCCTCCTCGGACGTGCCGTGGTAGATCGGCAGCTTGATCGAGACCTTCGGCACGCGGATCGTGCCCATCACCCCGTCGCCGGAGTTGAGCAACGACTGGTATTCCTTGTCTTTCGCGGAGGCGGAGTCCTCGCTTTTCGCCTTGGAGCCGCCCTGGGCGTTAGTGAACGGGTCGACCGCCTCGCCGAGCACCGGCTGGCCGGAACGCGCCAGCTTCGCGTTGTACTTCTGCGCGGCGGCGAACGCCTCCTCGGCCTGCGGGTACGGCCAGCCGGCCACATGCTGCGCGGAGACGTCGGAGGTCTCGGAGAGCTGGCGGGAGGACTGCCATTGCAGGGCCAGCGGGAAGCCGGCCACGCACACCGCGGCGATCAGCAGCACGGCGGTGAGGATGCGCAGCAGGAGCAGGCGGCGACGCAGCGAACGGCGGTCGGCCATGACGTCGGAGGTGTCGATGGCCTCGAAGAAGGGCTTGCGGCTCAGGGCGTTTTCCGGGTGGGTGACCGGGGTGTGGGCGGTATGAACAGTGTGGGTGACCGGGGTGTTGTCTATCGAGGTCGGCGCGGTCGAGGTCTGCTGGACGGGCTGTATCGTCTGAACAGACTGCGCGGGCTGGACCGGCGCTGCATGCTTGGAATGGCGCGGCTTACGGGCGGAACGACCGAACACTGGCGCCTCCCGTTCTCATAGTCACGCACGTCGTCCCGGCCTTCGCCGTCATACGTGCCTCGTGGTCTTCATGGTCTTCGCGGTCTTCGACTGGCGAGCCGAGACCGGTGAGCCGATTCACGTCGTGGGGCGTCGTTGCGTGGGCGTCTTCGCGAGGTGACTCACAGTTTCCCGATTATGCCACACACCATTCCCGCGACCATACCCCCTACGTCGTTTTTTCGCGGCGGGCCGTCTTGTCAGTGCTGCGGGGCGGTCAGCGCCGCAGGGAGGTCAGTGTTGTGGGGAGGTCAGCGCCGTGGGGTCGCTCAGTCGGTCGGTGCGGTCTGCCGCGATGCGGGCCCATGAGAATTCCGGCAGCAGCTCGTCGGGTGAGCAGGGGTCCGCCGTCGGGCGCAGACCGAGCAGCCATGCGCAGTAACCGATGATCCGCTGCGGGGCGATGCCCTCCTCGCGCATGGCGCCGAGATCCCAGGCCTTGTCTCGCTTGGCGAGGCGGCGTCCGGTCGGGTCGTCGATCAACGGCAGGTGGGCGAACTGCGGGATAGGACGTGCGGCGGCCTGAGAGTCGGCGTCGGCACTGGGCTGATGGGTGCTGGGGGCGGCGTCAAATCCCGCGGCGATGAGGTTCTCGCGGATCCACAACTGCACGGCGGTGGAGCGCAGCAGGTCGCGGCCGCGCACGATCTGGGTCACACCCATGAGCCGATCGTCCACCGTGACGGCCAGCTGGTAGGCGAACAGCCCGTCGGAGCGGCGAATCACCACGTCGCCCAGCTCTCGGGCGAGGTCAAACCGCTGAGCGCCGAAGATCAGGTCGGAAAAAGCCACAAAACCCGTGCGTTCGATTTCCGCGACAACCGCCTGTAAACCGTTGTGTGGCAACGCCTGCGAGGTGTTTGCGGCTAAATCGCCACTGGTCGTGTTTTGTGGCATGTGTTGTGGCATGGCGATGCGCCACGAGTGCCGGTCGCCGCGGGCCAGTCGTTCGGCGCGCTCCTGCGGGGAGAGTCGCCGGCAGGTGCCGGGGTACACGATGAATCCGTCGCCCTCGTTCGGGGCCGAGGCCGCGCGAATGTCGGCGCGCGAGCAGAAGCAGGGATAGACCAGCGGGGTCGCTTCGCCGGAAACGGTTCCGGAGACGCCGGAGACTGTGCCGGTATCAGAGTCTGTGCCGGGTCCTGTGCCGATGACGGGGATGGTGCGCGACCGGAGCAGGTCGAGCGCCTGCTCGTACCGGTCGAGCCGCTGTGACTGGTACACCGGTTCGCCGTCCCAGTCGAGGCCGAGCCAGTGCAGATCGTCCATGATCCAACGGTCGGCGTCCTTGCGCACGCGCGGCGCGTCGATGTCCTCGATGCGTAGCGGCAACAGTCCCGTACCGCCGAGTGCCTGCTGCGAGCGCACGCCGAGCCATGCGGCGAGCGCCGCATACACGTTGCCGATGTGCATGCGTCCGGTGGGCGAGGGCGCGAGTCGCCCGATGACGGGAGCTGCCGGGAGCTCGTTCGGATGATCGGTCGGGTTTTCGGCGGTGTTGCTGCGATCTGTCACCCCAACATTATGGGTCGGACGCCGGAACATATGACGAAACCCGGCTCGGTGCCGTGCGCGTTCATGCGCGTGGCATCGGGCCGGGTTTCGGGGCGAAGCGCGGGGCCTCTCGATCACGGGATCACGAGGTCAGACGATCACGGGGTCTCCCGGGATCACAGGATCACGGGATCAGGCGAGCGCTCCGAAGAAGAACTGGTAGAGGAACGCGCCCACGATGGCGCCGGCGATCGGGGCGACCACGGGGATCCACGCCTCGTTCCAGCGGGAGCTGCCCTTGTTCGGGATCGGCAGGATGGCGTGCAGGAGTCGCGGCATGAGGTCGCGGGCCGGGTTCAGGCCGGGGCCGGTCGGGCCGCCGAGCGAGGTGACCAGACCCCACACGATGAAG
This sequence comes from Bifidobacterium simiarum, assembly GCF_002802905.1. Taxonomy (GTDB): domain Bacteria; phylum Actinomycetota; class Actinomycetes; order Actinomycetales; family Bifidobacteriaceae; genus Galliscardovia; species Galliscardovia simiarum. The sequence continues at coordinate 191,194 of NZ_PEBK01000004.1, read as the reverse complement.
CCGACGACGATGGAGGCAGCGGCCTCGTCCTTGGCGCCCCACGGCATCAGCAGGCAGCACAGCGCGCCGAGCACGAGCACGAGCGTGCCGAAGAACTCGTTGACGAAGTAGTTGAAGCGGGAGCCTTCGGCGTCGGTGGTGGAGAAGCTGGCGAAGATGGCGTCGGCTTCCTCGGTTTCGCGGTAGTGCGGCAGGTAGGTGATGTAGACGACGAGCTGGCCCACGGCGGCACCGAGCAGCTGGGCCACGATGTACGGGAGCACCTCGTTCCACGGGAACATGCCGGTCACCGCCTGGGCGATGGTCATGGCCGGGTTGATGTGCGCGCCGGAGATGCCTCCGAACATGAGCACGGGGAACATCACGCCGAAGCCGTAGCCCATGGCGATGTTGAGCCAGCCGGCGTGGTGGCCCTTGGTGTTCTTGAGTTCCACGTTGGCAACCGATCCGTTGCCGAAGATCATCAGGATGGCGGTGCCGATGAACTCGGCAGCCAGTTTGGTCATCAGGGAATATTCCACGATAGGTCCTTGGGATTCCGTTTGTTCTCTCTCAATGTGCCAGACAGGCAATGTGCCGGCGGGCACTATGCCAGCAGGCAAACAGAGACATTGTCATCCCAGGCCTTGACTTAAGGGCGTCTTAGGGGCGCCACCCGGGCCGGATCGCCTCACGCGGGACGCCCGGATCGCGTGATCAGCAACCAACATCGTTGCGATTTCAGCGTTGTTCCGGGCACCTCACGCGAGACGCCCGGCCCATGTGAAGATGTCATGCGGCAAGGCACAAGCGCGATCGATTAGGCTCGATCAGTCGCGGGGTAGACAGTGCGATCAGTCGCGGGGCACGCGCTTCATGCTGCGGTAGTCCCAGTAGCCTTCGGCCGGAGGCTGTTCGCCGCGGATCTCGGCTTCGATGGCTTCCAGCGACTCGCGTACGCGGCGAGTGAGCTCATGGACGGCGGCCTTAGGCGGCTCGCCCTCCCAGGAGTCCATGTCTTCGATCAGGTCGGCGTAGTCGACGGCTTCGCCGAATCCCATGACGACGTTCTTGCGCGGCCACGGCCACCAGTGGTTGATGCTCGCCGCACCCCAGGTCGCCGCCGGGTAGATCGGCACCTGCCGGCCGAGCTTCTTGCAGGTTTCCAGCGCGATGTAGGCCATGCCGGGCTTGAGGCTCATCGGCCATTTCTTGGGGTCGCGGGTCAGGGTGCCTTCCGGCCAGATGGTGAGGGGTCGGCCGGAGGTGAGGATGCGGATGGATTCGTTTTCGATGGCGAGCGCCTCGCCCTTGCGTCGGGGGACGGGCTGCATGCCGACGAGCTGGAACCATTTGCCGATGATCGGCCAGCTCGCCATCTCCGCCTTGGCCATGTAGCGCGGGCGACGGCCCTGATAGAACAGCGATGCCATGGGGATGAACACGTCGAACAGGGTGACGTGCGTGCACGCGGTAATGAAGACGCCGTCTTCCGGCACGCGTTCGAGTCCCCACGCCTTGACCTTGCAGCGGGAGCGGACGACCGCGGCGCAGGCGTCGAGGAGTCGCTGCGTAGCCTTGGGGTTCTGCGCGTTGATTTCGGCGATGTTGTCCTTGCGCGGTCCCGTGGGATGGTTGCGCATCGGATTGACGAGGTGATGCAGACGGGAGAGTTTGGCCACCTGCTCGTTGCTCAGGGGCTTGACCGCGGAACGCGGCGAGGGTTTTCCGGGAGATACCATGCTCCCCATTGTGCCGCACCGGGTGCGACTTTGGGACACGGTACCGTTCCCACCGGATTCCGACGCCACGCGTCGCACCATACTCCGCCCCGCCAGCGGGAACTGGTTGCCGCAGGCAGTCTGAGGGTGGTCTGGTGAAGAGCGGATTCAACCACCCCCAGTCGGCTTTCGCCGACAGCCCCCGCCAGCGGGGGCCAGAACGCATTACCGAGAACGCTGCACCCGTAAGTCCCCTCCTCCCAAAAAATCGGAGGACGTGTGCGGTCTCAAGGCGCACCGAGGGAAGGCGTACGAAGGTACGTCAACCGAGGAGCAACGCCGAGAACACTTCAGCTACAAAAACTGGTGAGATGCGTGCGGCTTCAATGCGCACAGGAGGAAGGCGTACGAGGGTACGTCGACTCCTGTGCAACGCAGAAGACGCTCCATCTCACCAGTTTTTACTCGAAGGCGGCGCCGAGGGCGGCCAACTTCCCCCGAAAGTCCGCGTATCCGCGGTCGATGAGGGAGATGCCGCGGACGGTGGACGGTCCCTTGGCTGCGAGGGCGGCGATCAAGTGCGAGAAGCCGCCGCGGAGGTCGGGAACGTCGATGTCACGGCCGGTGAGGGGGGTGGGGCCGAAGATGACGGCGGAGTGCTTGTAGTTGCGCTGCTGGAAGCGGCAGGGCAGGGAGCCGAGGCATTCGCGGTAGAGCTGGATGGTGGCGCCCATCTGGACGAGGGGCTTGGTGAAGCCGAAGCGGTTCTCGTAGACGGTTTCGTGGACGATGGAGAGGCCCTTGGCCTGGGTGAGGGCAACGACGAGGGGCTGCTGCCAGTCGGTCATGAAGCCGGGGTGCACGTCGGTTTCGATGGCGACAGGCTTGAGGTCGCCGCCCGGATGCCAGAAGCGGATGCCCTTGTCGGTGACGTCGAATTCGCCGCCGATCTTGCGGAACACGTTGAGGAAGGTCATCATTTCGGGCTGGGTGGCGCCCTTGACGAAGATGTCGCCGTGGGTGGCGAGGGCCGCGGAGGCCCAGGAGGCGGCTTCGATGCGGTCGGTGAGCGACGTGTGGGTGTAGCCCTTGAGCTGCTTGACGCCTTCGATGCGGAAGGTGCGGTCGACGTCGACGGAGATGATGGCGCCCATCTTCTGCAGGACGGAGACGAGGTCCATGATCTCGGGCTCGATGGCGGCGCCGGAGAGCTCGGTCTTGCCTTCGGCGAGCACGGCGGCGAGCAGGGTCTGCTCGGTGGCACCGACGGACGGGTAGGGCAGGTGGATCTTGGCGCCGTGCAGGCCGTCGGGGGCGGTGATGTGGATGCCGTCCTTGTGTTCCTTGTCGACGTTGGCGCCGAGCTTGCGCAGGGTTTCGAGGTGGAAGTCGATCGGACGGCCGCCGATGTTGCATCCGCCGAGGGCGGGGATGAACGCTTCGCCGAGGCGGTGCAGAAGCGGGCCGGAGAACAGGATCGGGATGCGGGAGGAGCCGGAGAGGGTGTCGACGTCGGCCACGTCGGCGAGCTGCACATGCGTGGCGTCGATGGTCACGATGCCCTTCTCGCCGTTGACATCCACGTCCACGCCGTGCAGGCGCAGCAGGTCGGAGACCACGTGCACGTCACGAATTTCGGGTACGTTCTTCAGCACGGAGGTGCCCGGTGCGAGCAGAGCCGCCACCATCGCCTTGCTGACGAAGTTCTTGGCGCCACGCACCTTGATCTGGCCGTTCAGCGGCTTGCCGCCGACCACGCGCAACACGTCATTCTCGGAATTCACGAACCCGCTCCTTCGATGTCATTCGGTCTGTTTCGATCTGTCTTCACGCTCTTCGCCGCAGACGTTTCCGCCCGGGGCGCTCTTCACCCTACGGCGGCGGCATGACGGCGCGAAAAAACTATCTATAAGTTTGCCATATTCGGTGTGGTGACTCAGTGAAATCACTCTCGGCTAACCCGGGAATATTCGCGGACCAGCCGAGACGACAAAATTGCCGATCAGCAATTGCGATCAAGGTTGCCGATCAGGATTGCCGATCAGCGCGACTGCTTGATGCGGCAGGCGAGATCGGGATTCCACATGGCGCCGGTGGCGCTCATCACGGCGTCGGCTCCGGCGGACCGGTATTCGAAGTAGTCGGCCGGTTCGGTGACGCCGCCCACGCCGACGATGCCGAACTCAAGGCCCAGTCGTTCGCGCAAGGCTGCGAGACGGCGGACCATGTCGAGGCCGGAAGGCTTGATCGCCGCGCCGCACACGCCGCTGCGGTCGCGTCCGGCGCCCGGCAGGGCCTGCTCGCCCTTGGCGTCCACGAGTCGCGCCGAGATCGTGTTGATCGTGGAGAATCCCTGCACCAGACCGCGGCCGGTGGTCACCTTCACCATGTATTCGAGGTCTTCGTCGCTCGGCAGATACGCGAGCTTGATGATCAGCGGCACGTCGCCGATCTCGTTTTTCACCGCTTCGGTGATCAGGCTCACCTGATCGGGCGCGTGGCACAGCAGACGGTTGTGGCCTTCGTTCGGGCAGCTGGTGTTCATCTCCATCACCTTGGCCCCGGTTTCCAGCACCAGATGGGCGGTGGTGACGTGGTCGGCCACGTATTCGGCGGAGGTCATGCCGTCGACGCGCGATCCTTGGAAGCTCGGCACCAGCAGCTGGCCGGCGCCGGCGCGGGACATGGCCTTCTGCATGTCGGGCTGCCACACGTCCGGGTCCTGCGAGGGCACGCCGAACGAGTTGGAGATGGAGATCGGGGTGTCGAAGCGGTGGTCGGCGAGCACTCCCCCATCGCATTCGTCACTGCCGGGGGTCAGGATGCCGTCGGCCGACTGCGGGTGCACGGCGAGCACGTTCGGGAACGGGTTGCAGCCCCATGCGCGCGAGCGCACGGTCTTGTACACGGCCAGATCGAAGCCCATATGGAACGCGGCGGTGGTGAACCGCTCGTTGAGCAGCGGACCGGCGGGAATGCCGAACGGCAGGTCGATGGGCACGCCGAAGAAGGATTCGGCGGGAGCGGACGCGGAATCGGCGGAGGCAGCGGCCTCCGAAGCGATGGCGCGGGCCACCTGATCGTCGGAGACACCGTCCTTGGCGTCCCCGCCCAGCACTTCGGCGAACGCGCCGAACGGGCCGAAACGGTAGTTGTCTTCGTAGGTGCGGTCAACGTCATAGAACGGCATGGTGTTCTCGCTCATGATTGCTCCCGATTGATGGTCGATACGACGGTTTCTGCGATGCTTCCGATTGTACGGCGTATCGTTCCGCGATCGGCGCGGCGGCGTTCGGCGCCATTCGACGCCGATCGGCACCTATCTGCGTTCTGAGGGCAGATTTGGGACCTCTCCCGACACCTATCTGCATTCTGCGGGTCGATATCGCGCGATAGGCGAGATACCGACGTTGAAATTGCAAGGGTGATACTACGGGATCCGACGAAAAAGTGCCCGCAGAATAGAGATAGATGGTTGCAGGACCCCGAAATCCGCCCGCAGAATGGAGATAGCTTCGCCCGGCACCTCATCCGACCGACTTACGCCGGCCTGCGGCCGAAGATGGGCTTCCCCCGGCGGGGGAAGCTGGCAGCCGAAGGCTGACTGATGAGGGCGTGAGGCGAAGCATCCACAGGACCCCTCATCAGTCGGCTCACGCCGACAGCTTCCCCCAACGGGGGAAGCCAAAAAACTTAAGCCGGCAAGAAATTAAGGATCAGCCAACGGGCCCGGACCGGTAAAAGACAGAGATCACAGATCGGCCAACGGGCCCGGGCCGGTAATTATGGACGGCCTGCGCAAGGCAGGCCGCGGATTGCTGGCGGAGCCCCGCTGTGGAGCGGGACTCCGCACGGGCCCTGTGTGACAGTCCACCGGACTGTCACACTGCCCGATCGAGGCTAGATGATGCCTCGATCGGCCAACGGGCCCGTCCAGTCATACGTATTCTCGCGGGCGGAGGCGATGGGCTCCTCGGGCAGGTGCTTGGCGGGGATGGTCTTCGGCTTGAACGGGAACTTCTCGGCGCGCATCTTCTCGTAGGCGGCGATATCGTCCTCATGGTGCAGCGTCAGATCGATGTCGTCGTAGCCGTTCATCAGACGCCAGCGGGTGTAGTCGTTCACCTCGAACGGCAGGGTCACGTCGCCGCAAGTCACCGTGCGCTCGCCCAGATCCACGGTCATCTCGCGGCCGGGCTCCTCCCCCAGCAGCTTCCACAGCAGCTCGATCGACTCCATCGGCATGATCGCGGCCAGCACGCCGTTCTTGGCGGTGTTGCCGTAGAAGATGTCGGCGAAGCGCGGTGCGATCACCACGCGGAAACCGTAGTCGCGCAGCGCCCACACCGCGTGCTCGCGGGAGGAGCCGATGCCGAAGTCCGGGCCGGCCACCAGCACCTTGCCGTTGCGGTACGGGGTCTGGTTGAGCACGAATTCGGGATCACGACGCCATGCGTAGAACAGCGCGTCCTCGAAGCCGGTCTTGGTCACGCGCTTCAGAAACACGGCAGGGATGATCTGATCGGTATCCACGTTCGAACGGCGAAGCGGCACGCCGACGCCGGTGACGACAGTAAGTTTTTCCATGATTGCTAAGTCCTTGTTCGTAGTATGTGCTCCGTCTGGCGGGGGCTGCCGGCGAGAAGCCGACTGGAGGTGGTCAAGAGGTCCTACGGATCCGACCACCCTCAGTCAGCCTTCCGGCTGCCAGCTCCCGGCATTTTGTGCGACGTGCGCTCGTCAGAGCGCACTGCTACGGACAGTCCACTGGACTGTCCGTCCGGCGGGAGCACGAAATACATATTCAGTTGGCCTGCAGCTGACTGATGAGGGGCAGCGAGGGGTCAGGTAGCGTAATCGCCATCACCTCATCCGTCCGACGGGAGTCGGCCACCTTCCCCTCAAGGGGAAGGCACGACAATCCGCGAATGATGCACTGGCATTGCCGACGGTCTACCGATCTACAGGTCCTCGGGGCTGGAGATCGTGCCGCGGATGGCGGTGGCGGCGGCCACGGCCGGCGAGGCGAGATGCGTGCGAGAGCCCTTGCCCTGCCGTCCCTCGAAATTGCGGTTCGAGGTGGAGATGGAGCGTTCGCGCGCCACCATCTTGTCGGGGTTCATGCCCAGGCACATCGAGCATCCGGCGTTACGCCACTCGGCGCCGAAGTCCTTGAAGATCTTGTCGAGCCCTTCGCGCTCCGCCTCCAGTCGCACACGCGAGGAAGCCGGCACGACCAGCACGCGGTGGATCGAATCGGCCTTGTGATGGCCCTTCATGATCGCGGCCGCGGTGCGCAGATCCTCGATGCGTCCGTTCGTGCAGGAGCCGATGAACACGGTGTCCACGGCGATGTCCTTGATCGGCATGCCGGGCTTGAGGCCCATGTAGTCGATCGCGCGCTTGGCGGCGTTGCGCTTGGTCTCGTCGGTGATCTCCTCCGGCACCGGCACGTTCGCGGTGATCGGCAGGCCCTGACCGGGATTGGTGCCCCAGGTGACGAACGGCTGCAGGTCGGCGGCGTTGAGCGTCACCTCGGTGTCGAACACGGCGTCGTCATCGGTCTTCAGGGTCTTCCAGTACTCCACGGCCTTGTCCCACATCTCGCCTTCGGGGGCGTGCGGACGGCCCTTGAGGTATTCGAAGGTCACCTCGTCGGGGGCGATCATGCCGGCACGCGCACCGGCCTCGATCGACATGTTGCAGATCGTCATGCGGGCGTCCATGGACAGCTTGCGGATCGCCTCGCCGCGGTATTCGATCACATGGCCCTGACCGCCGCCGGTGCCGATCTTCGCGATGATCGCCAGAATGATGTCCTTGGCGCTCACGCCCTTCGGCAGCTCGCCCTCGACGTTGACGGCCATGGTCTTGAACGGCTTGAGGCTCAGGCACTGCGTGGCCATCACATGCTCCACCTCGGAGGTGCCGATGCCGATGGCGAGCGCACCGAACGCGCCGTGCGTGGAGGTGTGGGAGTCGCCGCACACGATGGTCATGCCCGGCTGAGTGAGGCCGAGGATCGGCGCGAAGGCGTGCACGATGCCCTGATCGGCGTCGCCCAGCGGGTGCAGACGCACGCCGAACTCCTTGCAGTTGCGTTCCAGCGTGCTCAGCTGGGTGGCACTCGTCTCGTCGGGGTTGGGCTTGTCGATGTCGACCGTGGGGGTGTTGTGGTCTTCGGTGGCGATCAGCTGATCGACGTGGCGCGGCTTGCGGCCGGCGAGACGCAATCCTTCGAACGCCTGCGGGCTGGTGACCTCATGCATCAGCATCAGGTCGATGTACAGCAGATCCGGCTCGCCGTTCTCGCCCCTTCGGACGATATGATCGGCCCAGACCTTCTCGGCCAATGTGGTTCCCATAGTGTTTCCTCCTGGGCACTTTGCCGTCTATTCAGGCGATCAACGCCGACTCATCAACGTTGATTGCGACTTCGTTGCTTCCTTCATTGTTCCCGCATATTCCGGCGAACAATTCAATCACAACGAGTATGAGACCTAGACCAAAATCCAGACTTTTGCATTTCACAATATGAGATGGCATAATCCCAATCATGGCAATAAGAAATGGCGTCACTGCAACGGTCGGACGCCATCAGGCGGAAAAAGAAAGAACTGAAGTATTGACAAACCAACAAAACGCCTCCAACAACGCCCCGGAGGCCACCGCGGTAAAGACCGGAACAGGCCGTAAAGAGGTGCATTCCGGCGTGGGCGTGCTCGACAAGACCGCCAAGATCCTCGACACTTTGGAAAGCGGCCCGGCCACGCTGGCGCAGCTGGTGAACGAGACCGGCCTGGCCCGTCCGACCGCGCATCGACTGGCGATCGCGCTGGAGAAGCATCGGTTCATCGTCCGTGATCAGCACGGCCGGTTCGTGCTCGGCTCCCGGTTCGGCGAACTGGCCGCCGCGGCCGGCGAGGACCGTCTGCTCACCGCCTGCGGCCCGATTCTGCAGACCCTGCTCGACCGCACCGGCGAATCGGCGCAGATCTACCGTCGTCAGGGCGATCAGCGCGTGTGCATCGCCGCCGTGGAGCGGTCCAGCGGTCTGCGCGATTCGATCCCCGTGGGTGCGATCCTTTCGATGGAGGCCGGTTCGGCCGCGCAGATTCTGCTCGCCTGGGAGGATCCGGACCGTATGCATCAGGGACTTCGTCGTGCGAAGTTCACCGCGGCCAAGCTCACCACCGTGCGCAAGCGCGGCTGGGCGGAGTCGGTGAACGAGCGCGAGCCGGGCGTGGCTTCGGTGTCCGCGCCGATCCGCAACGCCTCCGGTCAGGTGATCGCCGCGATCTCGATCTCCGGACCGACCAACCGTATGGGCACCACGCCGGGCCAGCATTTCGCCCCGCTGGTCATGGCCGCCGGCAAGTATCTGTCCGAGGCGCTGATCCGCGCCCACGCCGGCACCGGCATGTGATCGGATCGATCGACCGTTTCAGGCCGTGAGTCAGCCAATCCGCTGGCTCGCGGCCTGTTTTGTTATCCGCCTACCGTCGCTTGCCCGTGAAGCCGAGAGTGGCCAGCGCGGCGGCGAATCCGGCGCCCAGCGCGGACAGCGGTCCCGGCTTGCGTAGCAGATTCCACGCGTCGCCGGGCGTGGTGGGGACGTGGCTCATCGCGAACGTGTAGGCCTTGCGCGACTGCGGCTTGCCGACCAGATCGCCGAATTCCAGCAGCTGCGTGCGCGGCCGCTGCGGGTGGCGGATGTCGAACTCGAACAGCCGGGCCGCGCGCTTGTCGGGCACCGGACCGTACGATCCGAATCCGCAGGTGGGGGTGGCGCCGAGCATGATGCCGTGTTCGACGCCGACGAATCCGTTGCGGTGGTCATGCCCGGCGAACAGGCCGAAGTAGCCGTCCGTCTCCTTCATGATCGCGAATTCGCCGCAATCCTCGTCGGGGCAGCTGATGCCCTCGGCGAGATAGCCGTCGGGCTCCACCTTGCTTTCGTCCAGCACGTAGCATGCCGAGTCGAAGGTGCGGTAGCCCTGGATCGCGTAGGCGGTGTTGGACGGGACCTTGCGCAGCACGTCGTAGAACTGCGGGATCGGGATGTGCTGGAACACCAAGGACGGGGCGCCGAGCGTGGCGGGGATGGTCCGCATGAAGTCGAGGGCGCGACGGCTGGGACTGCCGTAGCCGCCGGACTGCGCATAGTCGCCGGAATCGACGATCACCAGACCGATCACGTTGCGCCGATGGTCCACGTCGCTGACCGGCAGGGCGAAGGTGCCCGGTTCGCACGGGTAAACCGATTGATCTTCGAGACCGATCGTTCTGGCGGATTCGGGGAGGACCGGGGTCGGTTCGGCGGCGGAATCGGCCGGCACAGTCTGATCGGCCGGATCGGGATTGAGGCAGCCGGGGAATTCGCGGTAGATCATGTCGAGCTCGGCGGTGTCCAGCCCGCACTGGAAATCGTGGTTGCCGTAGGTGACGGCGAACGGGATGCCGCGGTCCACCAGCGGCTGGACGAACTGCCGGATCGAGCCGCGCACGAGTTCGCGGGTATGCTCCCTGTCGGCTTCGTCGATCGGCCGCTTGGGCTGCAGCCAGCGGCGCTTGCGGAAGGTCCGGGAGTAGGCGGAGTCGTATCCGGCGATCTGGTCGCCGGTGAACACCACGAGATCGGGCCGGGCGGCGTCGCAGGCCGCCTCGATCAGACGGACCGTGTCGGGCGAGACCTTCGGCCCGTCCTGGATGTCGCTGAGCTGCAGCACGCGGAATTTGCCGGAATGATGGAACTGGAGACGGCCGAGTCGCACGGAAACGGACATGGAGTGATTGGACCGATCGGCATGGTGGAGTCGCTCGGAAAGGGACGACCGTTCGCCGTGGTCGCCGGGGATTCCGGCGCCGATCCCCTCGCGGATACCATCGCGGACTGCGCCGGCCGCGGCTTTCACATGCTCAAGGCGTTCGCTCATATGCTCCACCCTACCGACTTTTCTGAACATTGCCTGTGTTGATGTCGTGGCGGCTGCGAAGGCCGCCGATGCGCGTTCCGGTGCATAGTGCTGGCGAAGCTTGGTCACATAACAAAAAAACCTCGCCGAATCATATGATTCGCGAGGCTATTTCGCTGGGGTACCTGGACTCGAACCAAGAATGGATGAACCAGAATCACCTGTGTTGCCAATTACACCATACCCCAATTGGCAGGCGTCGCGGCTCTTGGGCCGTTCCGTCAGTCGTACCCCCAACCGGATTTGAACCGGTGTTGGCGCCGTGAGAGGGCGTAGTCCTAGACCGCTAGACGATGGGGGCTTAAGTTATCAGTCAATCATTCGGATCTCGATGAGAACCGCTGTCCTGACTGGGCTGCGGGGTGAACCGCAACGAGTGATTAATATACGCGAACCCTCGGGACCGCGCAACTCTCGGCGTGTCGCGGTTGCAGCGGAGGTGGTTTGGCAGCGGGTTTTCGTTGGAATTTCAAGGGTTTTCGGGCCATTCCAGTGGAATGCCGGCGGCCCCTCATCCGACCGGCTTCGCCGGCCACCTTCAGGCAAAAGTGGTCGGCCTTACGAATCGGGCCGCCATCCCGTATGGGACGACGGCCCGAGAGAATCACGAACAATCACGTCACTTCATCCAACCGACTGCGTCGGCCACCTTCAGGCAAGAATGGTCGGCCTATGGCCGACTCAGCATCTGCTCGCCTGTCGGCTCGCATGAGTCCTAAAACGCCTCTGGCGTTTTTTTTAACGGACTCAGCCCGAGGGGAAGGCCAAAATGACGACCTTCCTCACTCGCTCACAGGTGGGCGCGCAGGCCCTTGAGGCGGGCGACGGTGATGTCCTTGCCGAGGATCTCCATCGACTCGAACAGCGGCGGGGAGACGCGACGACCGGAGACGGCCACGCGCACCGGGCCGAACGCCAGACGCGGCTTGAAGCCGCCTTCCTCGATCAGCGCCTTGTTGAGCAGCTCGTGCAGCGGCTCGGCCTTCCAGTCGGCCGGCTCCACGGCCTCCAGCGCGGCCACGGCCTTGTCGAGCACCTCGCCGGCGGAATCCTTGAGCGTCTTGCGGGCGTCGTCCTCCGGCTCGATGTACTCCTCGGTGGAGAGCAGAGAGCCGACCATGCCGGCCACCTCGCCGAGCAGGCGAACGCGCGGCTGGACGAGCGGCGCGGCGGCGGTGAGCACCTCACGCTCGCGGTCGGTCAGGGCGTCCCAGCTGTCGGCGGAGACCACGCCGTCGCGGTGCAGGTACGGCACGGCGCGGTTGAGGAAGTCCTGCGGCTCGAGCATGCGGATGTGCTCGGCATTGATGGCGATGGCCTTGTCGATGTCGAAGTGGGCCGGATTGGCCTTCACGTCGCGGATGTCGAACTTCTCGATCATCTCGTCCATGGAGAACACGTCCTGATCGGCGCCGATCGACCAGCCGAGCAGAGCCAGGTAGTTAAGCAGGCCCTCGCGGATGAAGCCGTGGTCGCGGTGCAGGAACAGGTTGGACTCGGGATCGCGCTTCGACAGCTTCTTCTTGCCCTTGCCCATCACGTACGGCATGTGGCCGAACAGCGGCATCTCCTTGGCGATGCCGAGCTCGATGAGGTAGCGGTACAGCACGATCTGGCGCGGGGTAGAGCTGAGCAGGTCCTCGCCTCGCAGCACGACGTTGATGCGCATCATGGCGTCGTCCACCGGGTTGGTGAGCGTGTACAGCGGGTCACCGTTCGGGCGCACGATCACATAGTCCGGCACAGAGCCGGCCTTGAACTCGATGGTGCCGCGGATCAGATCGTCGAAGGCGATGTCCTCGTCGGGCATGCGCAGACGGATCGCGGGCTTGCGGCCCTCGGCGCGGAAGGCCTCCTTCTGCTCCTCGGTGAGGTTGCGGTCGTAGCCGTCGTAGCCGAAGGCCTTCGGACGGCCGGCGGCCACGTTGCGGGCCTCGATCTCCTCGGGGGTGGAGTAGGACTCGTAGGCGTAGCCGGCTTCGAGCAGCTTGGCCGCCACGTCCTTGTAGATGTCGCCGCGCTCGGACTGACGGTACGGGCCGTCGGGACCGCCGACCTCCACGCCCTCGTCCCAGTCGAGGCCGAGCCACTTCAGGGCGTCGAGGATCTGGTTGTAGCTTTCCTCGGAATCACGCTGGGCGTCAGTGTCCTCGATGCGGAACACGAAGGTGCCGTGGGTGTGACGGGCTTCGGCCCAGTTGAACAGGGCGGTACGCACCATGCCCACGTGGGGGGTGCCGGTCGGCGACGGGCAGAAACGAACGCGAACGTTCTCAGGCAGTTCGGGCTTGTTGTTTTCAGAATGCTCTTCAGTCATACGTTCTATTGTGCCGCGTCAACGGGACGCCACCGGCCATCATCACGGGTTAATCACGAGTTGTGAGGCTTCGTTTCGGCAAAGGCCCCCGCAGCCATCACACGCAACCGCGGAATTGCAACAATCCTGCGACGTCGACCTCTCTCCATAACCGCATACTTCCAGAACGAAGCCTCACAACTCGGGTTTTCTCTCATCACAAGGCACCTATAAGGCACCTATACTGTGTGGTTGGAAGTTTTTTGGTTGAAAATTTTCGTTATTGCTCTGATTTTTTCGATGTTCGGCCGTTTTGCGCGCAGGCTCCTCACCTTACTGCTCCCCGCTCCGGCCGTGATGCGCAGGAACACGCGCGAGGAGGCAAGGTGATGATGGCCCTGATGGCGAAGTTGAAGCGGTATGTGCCCACGGTGGTCGCGGTGGCGGCCCTGCTGGTGCTGTGGGAGGTCTGGGTGCGCACGAGCGACGTGCCGCCCACGATGATGAGCGCGCCGAGCGAGATCGTGCAGGCGACGATCGAGACCTGGCCCACGCTGTGGCCGGCCACGCAGGTGACGGCGTTCGAGGGCTTCGTCGGCTTCATGTTCGCCGTGGTGCTGGGCGTGCTGGTGGGCATCGTGTTCTACTGTTCGAAGACGCTGAACGCCGCGTTCTTCCCGCTGCTGGCGGCCGCGCAGACGATGCCCCTGATCTCCATCGCCCCGCTGTTCCTGATCTGGTTCGGCTTCGAGATCAACGGCAAGATCGTGATCGTGGCGATCTTCGGCCTGTTCCCCATCGCCGTGCAGACCATCCGCGGCCTGGCCGCGGTGCCGCAGTTCTACTCCGATGTGGCGCTCACCTGCGGCGCCACCGAAGCGTGGACGCTATGGCATGTGAAGCTGCGTGTGGCGGCGCGGCAGATCTACGGCGGCATCCGCATCTCCGCGGCATACATCTTCGCCACGGCGTCGACCGCCGAATATCTGGGCGCGCGCAAGGGCCTCGGCATCTGGCTGCAGGCGGCGTACAACTCATTCCGCACGCCGCTGATCTTCTCGGCCACGTTCGTGATCGTGGCGCTGACGGCCGTACTGATGCTGGTGGTGAATCTCAGCGAGCGCGTGTTACTCGGCTCCGCGAAGGACGAGGATCTGGATCAGTAGGGGTCTGCGTCGAGCCCGTGCGGGGCTCGGGAACTCGACCACCCTCAGTCAGCTCCCGCTGACAGCTCCCGCCAGCGGGAGCGACATCGCGAGATGCCAGTCAGTTACCGCTGACAGCTCCCGCCAGCGAAACCAGGAACCACTACTTGAGTGATTCATGTGATTCGCGCGAGCGAATGCGGTCGCGGACGAACAGCACGATCACGGCGAGGGCGCCGAGGATCACGGCCGCTTCGACGTAGCGCATGACCGCGGCACCGGTTTTCGCCACGGTGGAGGGACCGGTGGAGCCGGTCGTGCCGGTCTGACCGCCAGTGCCCGGCGTGGAGCCAGACCCCGGTGTCCCCGGCGTGCCCGTGCCCGGCGTACCAGGCGTATTTGGCGTGGGCTCGCCGCCGGGATGGTTCGGCGTGGGCGGATTCGGCACGCTGACCTGCTCGAATTTCGGCGCGGCGACGACGTCGTAGTTCGCCCCGCCCGCCGTTCCCGAGGCACTGTCGTCGGTTTCGGGCACGGCCACGAGGAAGGCATCGCACGCATATGCCTTGTTGGCGGCCGCGATGCCGGTGCGGGAGACGAGGTAGAGCCCCGGCGTGAGGTCGGAGACGATGGCGGTGCCGTCGGCGCCGGTGACGGCCTTGGTGGTCACATCGTAGAGCCGGTGTTGGCCCGCGTAGGCGGCGAGCTCCTTGGCCGCGGCGTTGAACTGCGAGGAGGTGAGCGAGGTCCAGTCTCGGCTCAGCGATCGGAACGCGGAGCGGGTGGTCAGTTTGGCGATGGTGCCGTTGGAGCCGAGCGTGGCGTCGGCCACATGGGCCACGGCGTAGGTGTCGCCGGCGAGATAGCGGGTGGACGAGGAGTCCTTGATCTGGGCGGCGATGGTGAGCGATCCGACCGGACCGGACTGGGTTGCTCCATACGTGCCATACGTGGCGGCATGGGCGGGAGCCGGGAAGACGCCGACGAGGATGACGAACAGTATGGACAGTATGGCGAGGAGTCCGGCCGCCCTGCGTCGGTTCGACACAGGTGCGTCGATCGCCTGCATGTTAGGCATGATGGCCATGTCGCGGTCTCCTTTCGCCGGTGTGGCTGTGCTGCGCCGGGATCGTATGCGTTCGGCGGTAAACATGTCGGGCGATGCCACCGCCGATGAGCAGCACCGCCAGGCCGATCATCGGGATCAGGTATTGGATGGGGATGTGCAGACCGAACTGGTTGGCGGCCTGCTCCTCCATGTCGGGCGTGTAGGGCACGCGATGGCCGCGGATCAGCAGTCGGTGGGTGTTCACGCCGTAGGGCGTGCAGGTGATCAGCGTGGCCTGATCCTTGCCGGGGGCGATCACCAGTGATTTCGTGTCGGTGGGCAGTACCGTGACGATGCTGTCCACTTTGTAGGCGTAGGTGTCCTTGAGGATGCGGAAGAAGAAGAGGTCGCCCTTCTTCATCTGGTCGAGGTCGGTGAACAGTTTGGCACTGGGCAGGCCCCGGTGACCGGAGACCGCCGCGTGGGTGGAAGCGCCGCCGACCGGGACCGACGTGCCTTCGAGGTGCCCGATGCCGGATTGCAGCACCGGTTCGGAGGTGCCGTGGTAGACCGGCAGGGTCTCCTTGAGACGGGGCACGGTGATGTAGCCCATCATGCCGTTGCCGTCCACGTTGAGGATGGACTGGTATTCCTTGTCGGTGGCGGCGGTGTTCACCGCGTTGGCGAGCGCGGAGGTGGCGCCTCCGGCCGCCTGCGCGGCGAGCTTGGTGTTATAGGCGTGCGCGGCATTGAGGATCTTCCGGTATTCGGCGTCGCTGAGCGCGTTGACGGCCGCATCGTAGTTGCCGACGGCGCGGCTGGCGTTGCGCATGATGAAGAAGTTGCTGATCGTCGGGTAGAAGAGGACCAGCAGCCCGCCGATGATGACCAGCAGAGGCAGAATGTCGCGCAGCTTTTTCATGGATTGGGTTTCTTGAGGTGGGTGGAGAATGTGAGCCGGCCTGAAGCGAGGCTTCGTTTCAGGCCCCTCATCAGTCTGCCTACGGCAGCCAGCTTCCCCCAGCGGGGGAAGCCAAGATTCTTGCCTTCCCCTCGAGGGGAAGGTGGCCGGCGAAGCCGGACGGATGAGGTGACCGATAATGTCACATGCCCTCATCAGTCAGCTACCGCAGCCAGCTTCAGCCGCAAGAATGGACGACCTGACGGTCGCTCTCTTTCTACTCGCCTGTCGGCGAGTCTGAGTCCTAGAAACACTCCCGTGTTTCCTTAACGGACTCAGCCCGAGGGGGAAGCCCGCCAATCTTGCCTTCCCCTTAGGCTGAGCCCGCTTTGCGGACGCCAGAGGCGTTCGCAGGGCTCAGGCGAGCCGACAGGCGAGTATTACGGCGCGGCCGCAGGCCGTCCGACTTGCCGAAGGTGGCCGGCGAAGCCGGACGGATGAGGTGACCGATGGCGGAGCTTCGTTCGACCACCCCCAGTCGGCTCCGCCGACAGCCCCCGCCAGCGGGGGCGAAGCTCTCGGCCCCCGCTGGCGGGGGCTGGCTCGCGAAGCGAGACTGGGGGTGGTCGAGTGTCCTCGCGCTATCAGGCGCGCTTGCGGCGGATGGCCCAGACGACGCCGAAGGCGACGATCAGCACGCCGACCACGGTGAACGCGACGGTACCCATGCCACCGGTGGACGGCAGCGTGAAGCCGCTGTTGTTCTGCACCGGGACCACCGGGTGCTCACCAGTGCCAGCAGTACCGTTGTAGGTGATCTTCCAGGAGGTCAGCTTGCCGGTGTGGGTGGCGTCCACCGCACCCTGACCGTTGACATCGTACGTGGCTGTGATCTCGACCTTGATCTTCTCGGTCAGCTTGTTGTAGCCGGCGGGAGCCTCGGTCTCCTCCACCCAGTAGGTGCCGGCCCTGAGGCCGGAGACGACGATGCGGCCGTATTCCGGAGTGACAAGCTCGTCGGTCAGGCCAGCGGCGGTCTGGTCCTTGTTGTACTTGGCAGTGGTGGCGGTGTTGCCATTGCCGGCGGTGACGTTGAACTTCAGCGCGGTGGCGTCGGCCTTATCGCTGTCGTACACCTTGAACTTGGCGCCGCCGAGTCGCTCGGAGGACTCGTTGTAGATGTTGCCGGTGTACTTGTCGAGGGTGAACTCGAAGGTGTGCACCTTGACTTCGCTCGGCACGGAGGTACCGGTCTGGTTGCTGGACGGATCGTTGCTGTATTCGATCTGCGCGGAGTTCTCGTTGCCCGCGGTACCGGTGACGGCGTCCTCGTTCAGCGTGGCGGAGTATTCGACGGTGACTTCCTTGCCGGCGGCCTCCGGGTGCTTGTTCTGGATGTCGTTGAACTTCACGGTAATCTGGGTTTTTCCGTCATTGGCGCTGCCGTCAGTCAGCTTCTTGGCGGTGGCAGTGTAGTCGGCCGCGGGAACGACGGTGCCGTCGATCTTCACAATGGGGGCAAAGTTCGCGGTGTCAACGGTCAGACCCTTGGACAGCATATCGTGGAAGGTGAAGACGTAGCCTTCGGTGTAGTCGGCCATGTTGGCGGCCACGATGGAGGACAGCTTGTAGTTCACGGTGTCGCCGATGTTCTTGTCGGTGGCGGGCTTGTTCTCAACGGTCTTGTCGACGGTGGGCAGCTGGCCCTTGATGTCGGCGGTTACGTCCGGCTCATCCACGGAGATCAGCGTGGCGTACTGATCTTTGGCGTCGGCGTTCCCGGCGCCCGGCACGGCGACCACGTAGTAGCCGTAGGCGAGGTTGCTGAATGATGCCGTGTACTCCTTGCTCTGGGCGTCGTTGGTCTTGGACACCGTGGCGGTAGCGGCGAGAGCGATGCCGCTGTTCTTCTTCTGCGCCCAGTTCGAGGCCTTGGTCGCGAAGTTAACCAGATTGGTGCCCGTCAGAGTGCGAATGTAGGCTTCGGCCTTGCCCGACAGCGTGGCGTCATCGGCGTACTTGGTGCCCGCGGCCGCCGGATCATTGGTGCTGGTGAAGAACGTCTTCCAGCTGTCTTCCAGCGTGTAGGCCACGGCCTTGTTATTATCCGCATCAGTGCCGGTCGCCGTGGCGCTGAACATCTTGTAGGCATTGACGGTCGCGCCGGCGAACTTGGCGTCCTTGGTGCTCACGGTGAGTGTGCCGGCAGTGGCGGCGTTGGCGGTGGCGGCGCCGAGGCCGGCCATGCCGAGTGCGGTCGCGGCGGCGAGCACCACGGCTGCGATCTTGGTGATCAGTGATTTCATCACTGCTTCCTTTCTCTTTGTTATGGACATTTCGGTACCGCTTGGGTCAGCGGAAGTCTTGAATTGTGTGGGGTTCGACCACCCCCAGTCCGGCTTTATGCCCCTCATCAGTCAGCTATCGCTGACAGCTTCCCCCGGAGGGGGAAGCCAAGGAGGCACCAATCCTTTCTGCTCCCGCTGGCGGGAGCTGTCCGCCATAGGGCGGACTGAGGGTGGTCACGCCCCTCATCAGGGGGAAGCCAATCTTAGGCAACATGGGCACCTCGCTTTCGGGGCTTTGGTCCGGCACCCGAACCGGCACCCGAACCGGCACCAGAACCCGCACCCGGCCCAGCGCCAGCGGCGGCAACCGTGAAGCCGGCCGGCTCGAACCGGTCGCGCATGTACCATGCGCCGCCGAGCGTCACGAGCAGCAGGCCGAGCAGCAGCAACCACACCGTGCCGATGCCACCCGTGTCGGGCAGGGAGGGCACCAAGTTGGTCACCGTGGCCACGCGCTCCTTGGCGTCGTAGCTCACGGCCACGGAGTATCCGGCCTCGGCCGGCGTCTTGTCGGCATCCTGCGTGCCGCCGTCACCCGCGTAGGTCATGGCGAGTTCCTTGACGGTGTACGTGTAATAGCGCGTCACGTCCTCGCCGTTGGCGCCGGAGCCCTTGTCGACGAACGCGACCGGCAGTCCGGTGATCTTCTTGCGCCACGTACTGCCCCAGATCGAGGAGGAGTCGGAGGAGTCCATGGTCACGTTCCACGGGTTGCCCTGCTCGGTTGGCACGCAGTCGGCGTCCCGGCACTCGATCCGCTTCGGGGTCACGGTCTTACCGTCCTTGTCGGTGTAGGTCGCGGTGATCTGCAGGGTGATCGACTTCGGCCGTTCCACCTGCGATCCAAGATCCTTCCACACCTTCTGCAGGGTCAGATCGACCGTCTGGCAGCCGTCCGCACCGCACGGATCCTGACCGTCGTCGGGTTCCGGGGTCAGTCCGCCGTTGTTGTCGGCCACGGCGGTGTCGAGCATGAGCACGACCTTCGCGGCGGAGACGTACACGCCGAGCGGTTCGGCCCGCTTCGTGCCGTTCTCGCCTTCGTCGGTGCCGCTCTCGTTATTGGCCATCACGGCATCCTTGTAGTCAGCGAACTGCTGGATGTCGGGCGTCGTGTACTGGTCGGTCGTGCCGGGGACGAGACTGCGCTGCAGATGGGCCACGTCGTAGCGGTTGAGGTGCAGCTTCAGCTCGCCGCTGGTATCGGTCGATCCGGTCTTTCCGCTGCCGTCGTCCATATGCGAACCGTTGGTGAACTGCTTGCGGGCGGCGGTCAGCGCGTACGACCAGTTCCACGGCACGTCACGGTAGATGCGGTAGGTGTTGCCGTTGCCTTCGATGCCGTACACGGTGTTGAAGTCATACACGGATTCGAGGTTGGTCTTGCCGGTGAACGGGCCGACCAGACCGGCCGTGCCGCGGATGGTGTCGGCGTAGGTCATGTTGTTGTTCTCGAGCAGGCCCTCATCGTTCACGGCCGCGAATCCGCCGGCGTATCCGGTCTTGAGGCCCGCGGTGCCGTCGGAGTCCTGCGTCGCTCCCCCGCCGAACACGTCGTAGCCGTCGGCGATGCCCTGCACCAAGGAGGAGCCGATCTTCGTGCGGTTGGCCTTGATGAGCTGCACCTTCACGTTCTGCGCAGCGTCGGAGTCCACGCCCTTCTTGGAGCAGCCGACTTCAATCTTCGAGTCGCCGATGGTGATGAGCGCCGTATCGTCGGTGTCGTCGTTCTCGGTGCCGTGCTTGTCGAGCGCGACGCTGATCTTCAGACCGAGCAGGTTCAGGTGGATCACGTCGCCGTCGGCGAACAGGTCGAGGTCGATGTACTTGGTGAGCCACTTGAGGTGCTGCTCCTTGTACTGCTTCACCGCATCGGTGAGATGCTGGGCGTCGTTGACGTACAGCAGGTCGAGCAGCGGATTGACGATGTACTTGAGCAGCACGTCCACGAGCGCGGAGTTCACGCCGGTGTCCAGCAGATACGCCTTGGTGGTCTGGCCGACGAAGCCGCCTGCCAGCTCGCCGCTGGTCACCTTCTTCAATCCGGTCGCCTTGCTGCCGGAGATGCGGGCGAGGTCGGCGAAACCGGCGAAGCCGCCGGCGATTTCGGCGCCCTTGCGGTGGTCGGCGTCGGTGAGCAGCTGGTCGCGGCCATACTCCTCGCCGTTGTGCGTGGCGGTGACGGTGTAGCCGCCGGCGATGCCGGAGACCGACGAGTCCTCGATATGCGAGCCCCAGATGTCGAGCAGTCCGGCGGTGAGCCCGACGAGATTGCCCGCGTTGTCGGCCACGCCGTGGAGCACGGAGACCTTGTTGGCGCTCACCGTGCCGGATTTGCCCAGATGGCCGATGAAGCCGCCCACATAGTTGAGGCCGGTCACGCTGTTGAGGTCGGTCACGCTGGACTTCTTGACCGATCCGTTGATCAGTCCGCCGCCGAAGCCGCCGGCCGATCCGGTGAACCGGGTGGTGTCGAGCATGCCGGAGGTGTTGGAGTCGTGGGCCTTGATCTGGATGCCGTCGGCCACGCCGGTCACATGACCGCCGTAGATGAACGTGCGGAACGCTTCGAGCACGCCGATGTTGCCCACCTTCAGCAGGCTGAGCAGCAGGTTGGTGTCGTCGCCGGTGCCGGCGGTGCCGCCGCCCACCGAGGCGACGGAGGAGACGTCGGCCAGTCCGAAGAAGCCGCCGGCGTACTGGCCGCCCTCCACGCCGCGCAGACCGGTGACGGTGTTGGCCGCCGCGTCCTTGGCGGAGGCGTCAACGGCGTCGTTGGTATCGGTGGCGGAGTTGCGGTCGCCGAGGATCGCGGCCTGCAGGGATCCGGCGAAACCGCCGGCGGTGACCGCGTATTTCGTGGTCTTGGTCGCTGTGGCGCCGGTGCCGGTGGTCTGCGTGTACGCGCCCTCGACCGTGTAGCCCCAGTTGGCGTCGTCGGCCGTCACCTGGGCGCCGCGGATCGTGACCACGGTGGCCTTGAGCAGACTGACCAGTCCGGCCGGGTTCGCGTTGTCGATCAGGGAGTCGAGCACGGTCTGCAGGAAGCCGTCGGAGGCGTTGGTGTCGACGTCGGCGGTGGAGCCGGAGACGGCCGCACCCACGTAGCCGCCGATGTTGTTGGTGCCGGAAACCTTGCGCAGGTTGGACACGTTGGCGTGGGCGGCCTTGGCGGGGTCGGTGACCGCATTGCCGTCGGAGTCGCGGTCGCCCCAGATCTGCCCGCCAACCATGAAGCCGGCGTATCCGCCCGCATTGCCAACGCCGTACTGGGTTTCCACGCCGGTCGCACGGACCTTCAGACCCTTGCGGTAGCCGGCCACGCTTGACGACTTGATCACTGGGACGAACACCTGCGGGGCGCCGAGCAGCTTGCCGAGGTCGAGATCGAGCCAATCGAGCAGCTGCACGCCGCCGAATTCGGCGGCGGCCCCGGCCTCCATGCTGCCCACGTAGCCGCCGGCCGCACGCATGGCGGTCACCTGCCTGACGTCCTGCGACTGGCCGTCGGTGATCGTACCGGTGCGCATCAGCCCCACATGGCCGCCGGCCACGCCGGAGTCGCGCAGGTTCGCGCCGATCTCGTAGCACTTGGCCAGCGCGTTCTTCTTGTCGTCGCCGGTCTTGTCGTCCGCGGCCTTGATGCATGCCTGACGGACGTCGGTGTCGCCACCGAACTGGCCGCGGCCGGCGACCACGTTGAAGCCGAAGACGTAGTCCTTGAGGAAGGCGTTCAGGGTGGTCTGATCCGTCACCGTGTCGGCGCCGGCCTTCACCACATTGGTGAACTGCTGGCCGTAGGCGCCGTACTTGCCAACGTTGTCGCGCCACGCCTGCCACTGGCCGTAGCTCATGTTGCGCAGCGGACCGGTGACCTGCGTATGCGTTTCGGTCGGGTAGACGTTGTCGAGGGCCTTGACGAGGCCGGTGACCTTGATAAGCCCGCCGAGCACATAGATCGAGCCGACGTCGGCGGTGTCGGCCGCCTCCATGAATCCGGTGAATCCGCCGGCGAGCTCGTGGCCGAAGACGCTGCGGATGCGGGCCGCGTAGGCGGTTTTCATGGTCGGCGTGGTGCCGGCGATGCTGGACCACTTGGTGGTGCCGGTGGTGTCGTCGTGCATGCCCCAGACGTGGCCGCCGCGGTTGTGGCCCACGTATCCGCCGGCCATGCCGCGTCGGGTGGTGGTGTCGGATGCGGCCTGCGCACGCACCGCGGCGCCGCAGATCACTGCGTCGGTGGAGCTGTTGCGGATGGTGGGCACGAAGTCCTGGATCGCGGAGACCGCGTTGTCGACGTCGAGGATCTTGCTCAGCACATTGCCCTTGCCGAGCACGTTCGCCGCAGCACCGGGCTGCATCGAACCCACGTAGCCGCCCGCGGACACCTGACCGATGATGTACGCGAACTCGTGCGCATCGCTGTTCTCGATGTGACCGCCTTCGATGTCGCCCGCGAATCCGCCGGCCATGCCAAGCGGGTCGGAGGCGCCGGCTGCGGTCTTGTGGTCGGCCTTGCTGGCCCGCACCGAGTAGCCGCCGGTGCCGCCGGTCACGTCGGATTGTTCGATGGTGGAGACCACCACGTTGAACACGCTGAGCAGCTGGCTGACGTCCACCGCGCCGCCGAGCAGGTCGAGGCCCTCGCCCACGGCCGCGGTGGAGCCGATGTCCATCTTGCCGATGTAGCCGCCGGCGTATCGCGGGGCGTCCACGGCGTAGGCGCTGCCGGAACCGAGGTAGGTGTCGTCGATCGATCCGGTGGTTTCGAGGTTGGTCGGGGCCTGCACCGTGGTGTGGCGCAGCTTCGTGACCGAGGAGGTGCTCACCTGCACGCCGGAGCCGTAGCCGATGAAGCCGCCGGCCGAACCGGCGTTGAGATCGGTGGTGGCGTCGCCGGCGATGCGCTTGGCGGAAACAATGAAGCCGTAGTCGGCGGTGGCGGTGACCGTGCCGCCGGCCGCCTTGAAGGTGTCGTCGTCGGATTTCACGCCCGAGTACAGCACGAACGGCACGTAGCCGGAAACGAGCTTGAGCAGGCTGGTGAGGTCGATGGTGCCGAGCTTGCCGAGCAGACTGATGCCGCCCTTGCCGGCCGTGGCGAGCGCGCCGGAGACGACCTTGCCGCCGAAGCCGCCCGCATAGGCGCCGCCGGTCACATGGTCGATGTTGATGACCGCCCACGGGCTGGCCTTGACCTTGGTCTGGAGGTCTGCGAGGGTGGGGTCGTCCTTGAGATCGTCGGCGGTGAACTCGTTGATCTTGCCGCTTTCGAGGTTGCCGGCGAAGCCGCCCGCCACGTCGCCGGTCACGTAGCCGCCGTTCACGTAGGTGACGTCGACGGCCTTGTAGTTCGGGATCAGGTACGGTACGGCGCCGAGCAGGCCGTCGACGGAGAGCAGTTTGCCGTTGTCCCCGGTCAGGTCGGGCAGCAGACTGGTGTCGTCGGAGTCGTTGATCGCGTCGGCGAGGCCGCCCGTGGTGGAGTAGCCGACGAAGCCGCCCGCGTTGGCGTCGGCGACGGTGGCGTCCGCGGTCACGGACTTGAGCTTGGTCACATGGGCGTCGATGGTCTTGGTGCTGTTGGCCTGACCGTAGAAGCCGCCCGCGTTGTAGTCGTTGGTCTGGTTGGCGGTGTTCCTGCCGGTGGCTTCGACGGTGAATCCGTCGTCGATGCCGGCGACGCTGGCGCGGCGCACGGTCACCGAGGAGTATTGTGCCACCGTCAGCAGGCCGGAGATCTTGATGAGGCCGAGCAGGCTGACGCCGCCGGCTCCGGCGACCTTGCTGGGGCCGGTGAAGCCGATGAAGCCGCCCGCTTCGCCCCGGGCCTCGACCTTGGCCAGCTTCGACAGGTGCACGTTCATCACGTCGCCGCCGGCGGCGAATCCGATGGCGCCGCCGGCGTAGTTGCCCTTGGCCGTCACCGTAAGGTCCTTGCCTTCGACGGTGACGTTGGACAGTTCGAAGGCCGCGAACTGGTTGCTGTCACCGAGCAGGTCGGGCAGGGTATCGAACTTCTTCTGGATCTCTTCCTCGAACCCGGAAAGGTCCACCAGCGCCACGGTGTTGTTCAGCAGTGCGGCGACGGCGGTCGGTTCCAGATCGCCCGCGATGCCGCCGACGTACGCGCTGCCGGTATACGTGCCGTCAGCGGCGCCGGAGCCTGTGACCGAGCGCACGCCGGTGATGACGGTGGATCGCGAGGTGGGGAACGGACGGGCGTTCTTGTACTTCCAGAGCGCGAACTTCTCGAGATGCGCCTGCGAGGAGTCGCCGATCACCGTGCCGCTGCCGGCGCCGATGAGGCCGCCCACGTAATCGCCGTCGGCGGTCACGTCGATGGTGCCGCGCATCCGCGTGCCGAGCACGGCGGAGGGGCTGACGCCGGCGAGGCTCAGCAGATCGCCGGAATTGTTGGTGTTGAGGGAGTTGCCTGACAGCAGGTTGGCGAGGAGGTTCACCACGCTTTTGACCACGGTTTTGCTGGAGTCGTCGGCGCTGCCCAGATCGAGGGCCCAGCCGACGGCGGCCTTGCCGGTGAAGCCGCCGGCATACGATTTGTGGTTGTTGTCGTTGGGGTCGGTTTTGGCGGCCTTGACCGAAACGGTGCCGGTCACGTCGTCGTTGACCGCGTAGGAGTTGGCCATCGCGCCGGAGAAGCCGCCCGCGTACGAGGTGGCCTGCACCTGCACGCCGCCCTTGGCGTTCATGGCGGATCCCTGAATGAGGCTCTGCGGCCTGAGTGCCGAGAGCAGATCGATGTCCAGCGACTTGAGCAGGCCGCCGATCGACCCGTCACGGCTCACGCCGGCGAAGCCACCGGCATACAGCTTCGCCTTGACGGCGAACGGCTCCTCGCTGGAGACGGACGAGTTCTCGATGATGGCGCCGGCCTGCATGCCGACGAAACCGCCCGCGAAGTCGGATTCCGCATTGCCCAGCGTGACGCCGCTTTGGAAGTTCGTGACCTTGGCGCCGGAGATGACCGGATTGCTGTAGCCGACGGGGATGAGCTTGTCGAGGCCGAGCACGCCGGACAGCAGCCAGTTGACCAGATCGCCCACACCGAGGAAGGGGATGGCGTTCAGGATGCCGGCGAGCAGCGAGACGACCTGTCCCAGTCCGGTGCTGACCAGATCGTACTGGGTGGAGCCCTCCGCGTAGCCGACGAAGCCGCCGGTCATGCCTTTCTTGGCATTGGCGACGTAGACGTTCTCCACCTCGCAGTTGATCACCTGCGTATCGCTGTAGATGCGGCCGGCGAACGCGCCGGTGGCGAAGTTGGAGGGGCTCGCGGCGTGCAGGGTGAGCAGGCTCTCCAGATTCAGATTGATGTGCAGCGTGTTGAGGATGAAGTCGAGGATCGCGCCGAGTCCCGTGGTGAGGGTATCCAGCAGGGACTTGGTCTCCTTGGTGGTGGAGGAGTCGTTGGTCACCGACACGTCGGAGAGTTTCACGTTGGCTACGGTGACCTTGCCGGATGTGCCGAGCGAGTTGCTGGTCACCACGCTGCCGGGGGCGAGTGAGGCGAAGAAGCCGACGCCCTGCTGATGCTGGGTGTCCAGCTCGCCGGTCTGGTGGACGGTGACGTTGCTGATGACCGGCTTGGTGACGTCGGCGTTCGCCGTGCCGAGACCGTCGGCGGCGATCTGCTTGACGAGGTCGCCCTGCGTGTCGCCGTTGGGGGCGATCGCGCCGACCATCGTGCCGGAGAACATCAGCGGGGTCCAGTTGGTGCTGGTCGGGTTTTCGGCGTTGTGGCTCAGGTCGATGTCGCGGAAGATCAGGTAGTTTGCGTCGGCGGAGTAGGTGACGCCGCTGACGATCGCATGGTTGTTGGCGCCGAACAGACCGTCCCTCGCGGTCACCTCGTTGCCGTTGTCGTCCACGGTCACGTACCGCAGACGGGTATGGCCTTCGACCGCGGTGCCGATTTCGTCGGTTTTCGCGCTGCCGCCCTCGTCGAGCTTGCCGGTGGTGTCGAGGTCGGCGTCGCCGGCGTAGACCACCTGCTTGGAATCGGCGACGTCCACCCAGTCATACTTGGGAAGTCCCAGAACCGTGGTGCCGGTCCTCTCGTACCGCTGGGTGATCGACCAGACCGGCCGGGTCACCTGCTTCCCGGTGCCGATGGCGCGCAACTGCTGCTCGTTGCCGATGAGGATGTAGGTCTTCTTGTTGATGGTGACGGTAACCTGACCGGCGAAGTCGCGGCCGGACAGGGAGTCGTGCGCGACGGCGGCTTTGGCTGCTGCGGCGGCGCGGGCCTTGTCCTTGGATGCCGCCTGGGCCTTGGCCTTGGCGCTGGACTTGGTGCTGGCGCTGGCTCTGGGGGCCGCGGTGGATTTGGCCGATGACTTGGCTGAGGACTTGGTATTGGCGGAATCCTCGGCGTTCGCGGACGCTTCGCTCTTCGGGGAGGCCGTATTCGTCGGAGAGGCGGTCTTCGAGGAATCGGACCCGGTCTTGGTATCGGATTCTGTCTTGGTGCCGGAATCCGTTTTGGTACCGGACTGGTTCTCGGTAACCGCGTTTCCGGTCTGGGTGCCGGACTGCGTCTTGGACGGAGTTTTGGACGGTGTCTTGGATGCGGACGGATCGGACGTCGTTCCGGACGTTGCGGCAGACGTGGCTCCGGACGCTGCGGAAGACGTCGTTCCGGACGTTGCGGAAGTCGACGGATCGGCGGCCACGATCTGATCGGACTGGCTGGCGATTGCCGACGTCGAGTCTCCGGTGGAGACGTTGACGGTTGAGGCGTTAGCCGCGGGGACCAGCGAGAACACCGACATGGCCACGGCGAGGAATGCGGCTAGCGCTCGGCGGCCCGACCTCCGGCCGGCAGTATGGCGGGAGTCGCGACGAGCGATGCCGCGATCGGTCTTGCGAGCGGCGTCCGGATATGCTTCACCTCGGCGATGGGGCTCCTCCATGGAGCTCCCGGCGCCATCGCCGAATCGAGAGATCACCCAATCAAGCGCGGTCATTACGTCTCTTCCTCTACTGCTCTGCGTTCGTGACCCGACTTCCACATACCTCCCAAAAGGGGGTTAACAGTGTTAACGTAAGGCATTAAGACGACAACAAGCGTTGAAATGTCGTTCTTCATACCCCCTATTTACCCTCAAATCCCCCTATGTTTTTTACCGATTTGTTATCGGTTTCATCCTTGTGATTCCAGCCCTGAGGCAAAATATGGCAACAGTTGGCAACAATCCCGACACGCCGCGACGGGACACCGCCCGGACCGCACGGGGTAGCACATCCGGTCGATATGCGGGACAATGGGAAGGGCTTACGAAGAAGTGCCGGCGCGGTGCTTCATCACGGCACGCGCAATACGCGCGGAATGCACGGCACACTCACGAGGGGGATACGATGACCGACCCGAACAATACCAACGGATACCGCAAACCTGAGGATGGCGGATCGAACGGCGATGGGGCCTTCGGAGGAGCCTCCTACGTGCCGCCGAATAACGGTCAGCCGGGATATCAGCAGCCGGGACAGGCAGAATACGGTCAGACGGATTACGGACAGGCAGAATACGGACAGAGCCCGACGGTTCCGGCATATGGGCAGCAGGCATATGGGCAGTCGCAGGCCCAGCAGCCGCAGCAGCCCGGCTACGATCAGACGAATTACGGCCAGCAGACGTATGGGCAACAGGATTCCCAGCCCGCACAGCCGCAGCAGCCGACGCAGCCGCCGACACAGAACGGCGTGCCCGTCTACGGGCAGAGCGGCTACGACCAGCCCGGCTACGATCCGAACGGGGCCAATCCCTACGGTCAGAACGGCCAGCCCTACGGTCAGCAGGGTGCCACCGGCTACGATCCGAACAATCCCAACGGATACGGCCCGAACGGCTATGCGCAGGTCGGCTACGCTCCGGGCTATGGTCCGAACGCGGGCGAGCCGCCACTGTGGGCGCCCTACTACGGCATCAGCTTCCCGAATGCGATCGTGCGGTTCTTCAAGAAGTACGCCATGTTCAGCGGCCGCGCCTCGAGGAGCGAATACTGGTGGGTGATCCTGTTCACCGCCATCGTCAGCGCGGTGTTCAGCATCCTGTCGCAGGCGACGAACGGCTCGACGGTGATCAATGGACTGGAATCGCTGTGGGGACTGGCGATCTTCATTCCGCAGCTCGCGGTGGCCGTGCGCCGACTGCATGACCGCAACAAGAGCGGCTGGTGGCTGCTGCTGCCGTATGGCCTGTATCTGCTGGCCTTCATCGTGGTGATGGGCGGCGTGGCCGGGGCGGCCTTCTCCGCGGGCGCGGGAAGCGACGGTAGCATGGGCGGCAGCGTGCTGGCGATCTTCCTCGGTGCCGCACTGTTCATCGCCGGCGCCGTGCTCAATATCGTGATGTTCGTCGGCAAGAGCGATCCGGCCGGCGCCGTCTGGGATCGCCCGGACAATCGGCAGTGATTCGGCCGGCGAGCGCAAGGCGCGGTCAAAGGCCGGGCACTCATGCCGGAAGACGACCAACGATGCCGGTTTGTCAGGTTCTTCTCATCTTCCCCTCGAGGGGAAGGTGGCCGGCGCAAGCCGGTCGGATGAGGTGACAGACGAAGTATGACTTCATCTGATGCTTCAGTCGGCTCCCGACATCTTGTGCGACGTACGCCCGTAAGGGCGTACTGCTACGAACAGTCCACCGGACCGTTCGTCCAGCGGGAGCTGGCTGCCAGAGGCAGACTGAGGGTGGTCAAACTTGGCACGGTTTGAAGGCACCCTGTTCGACCACCCCCAGTCGGCTCACGCCGACAGCCCCCGCCAGCGGGGGCATAATGCTGCAATGCGATCCGACTGATCCAATCCCGTCCCGGCCGAAATCGAACGAATGCACTGCTCCCGACATCTTGTGCGACGTACGCCCGTAAGGGCGTACTGCTACGAACAGTCCACCGGACTGTTCGTCCAGCGGGAGCTGGCTGCCGGAGGCAGACTGAGGGTGGTCAAACCCGCCATGGCCTAAAAACGGCGTCGTCACATACCTCATCAGACCGCCTACGGCGGCCAGCTTCCCCTCCAAGGGGAAGCCCATTCGCTTCGCTTCAGACCACAGCTGAACCGCTGGGCCGGAGACGGTGAGGCGCGACCTTGAGTGTGTCGGACGCCGCACCTCTCCGTCGACCACACGGGCGCCAGTCAGTCACATAAGTCCCGGTCGACCACATCACACGATCTTTTCCCGTCAGTTCCGATGGATTCGACTGCATATCGGCGTTTCTGCATTCCATTCCATCGGATATTGCCGGATTCCGGTGGATTCGACTGCATTTCGCGCAAAATGCGCCGCTCTCCATCAACCAGTGAATCGCAGGCTCCCAAAATCCGCATGATTCCAAGGCTCTCAAAATCACATGGGCCGGATGCCGATGGATTGGACTGCAGAATCGGGTTTTTGCAGTCCTATCCATCGAATATCGCCGGATGGTGATGGATTCGACTGCATATCGTGGGTTTTGCAGTCCTATCCATCGGGCTGTTCCCAGAGGGGATGGCATCGTTCGACCACCCCCAGTCGGCTCACGCCGACAGCCCCCGCCAGCGGGGGCATAATGCTGCAATGCGATCCGACTGATCCAATCCCGTCCCGGCCGAAATCGGACGAATGCACTGCTCCCGACATCTTGTGCGACGTACGCCCGTAAGGGCGTACTGCTACGAACAGTCCACCGGACTGTTCGTCCAGCGGGAGCTGGCTGCCGGAGGCAGACTGAGGGTGGTCAAACTTGGCACGGTTTGAAGGCACCCTGTTCGACCACCCCAGTCGGCTCACGCCGACAGCCCCCGCCAGCGGGGGCATAATACTGCAATGCAATCCGACTGATCCACTCATGCCCCGGCCGAAACCGAATGAACGCACCGCTCCCGCTGGCGGGGGCACACTGCTTCAATGTAATTCGTATGAATGGAGACGGGGAGGTGCGGTGTCCGACCGTAAGCTAGCGGCCGGCTCGCCGGACGCGAGGCCGAACGGCCTTGAGTGTGTCGGACGCCGCACCTCTCCGTCGACTACTTGCGTCTACAGCTCGACCTTTTCCTTGCTGGGGTCGTCCTTGATGTGGGCGAACTTCGCGGCGAGCGCGGCCTTGCTCTTGGCTTCGTCCTCTTCTCGGGCCTTCTTCTTGGCCTCCACCGGATCCCACAGGATATCGTCGTGGCGCTTCTTCCACTCGGCTTCGGCCAGCGGGTTGAGCAGCTCGCCGAACCGCTCGGCGCCGCTCTTGCCGTCGTCCTGCGCGTCGGGACCGGCCACCGCGATGGCACGGAACTGCTCGAGCTCGTCGGCGGCGATGCCGATGATCGGCACGCCGAATCGCTCGTTGAGCTCCTTGAAGTACAGCACGACGGGCAGCGCAGCCTTGACGGCCGCGGCCTCGTCGGAGGCATGTTCGCTGACCGTGGCCAGCACGTCGGCGAACGCGGCGGCGGTCAGCGCGTAGCGATCCTCGAGATCGTCGGAGGCCAGCTGTCCGGCGCTTTCCGCCACCTGCTCGGTGAGTGCGCGAACGGCCTCTTCGGTGGCGTCGTTCCACACGTCGCCCAGCAAATGGGCGGCCTCAATGAGGTGCGTCGCATCACCGTCGTCCGAGAAGTCGGCGGATTCGTCGTAGGCGTCGTTCGCGGCCAGCAGCGCGTCCACGATGTTCTGCGGGCGGCCGGGGATCTCGTCCGCGCCTTCGTACACGTATTCGGCGTCCGGCACGGTGACGTCCTCGCCGGTCAGGGCCAGCGCGAACTGTCGGGTGATGCGCACCTGGAACGATTCGGCGTACTTCACGTCATTGTCGATGTGCATATGGTCGTGGAGCGGCCACATGCCGGTCAGCGTCCTGCCGGCTTCGACGGCGGCGGCAAACGACGGCTGCTGCTCCAACGCAGCGGCGGAGGAAATCCATGCAGTATTGCTCATATTTCCAGTATGGGCGCACTGCAAGAGAAAAGCGCCGGAAATCCTCGGTTTCGTGACCAACATCACGAAACGGAAGGCTGTGCTGTATTCATATCCGTCACCTCATCAGTCAGCCTTCGGCTGCCAGCTTCCCCTCAAGGGGAAGCCTAGACATATCGAATCGTTGGCATCCCTTTAGGCTAGGTCGTCAAGCGAACGGGAGGTTGGACGAGGGCAGTCCTTCCCTGCCTTCCCCTCGAGGGGAAGGTGTCTGGCTCCGCCAGACGGATGAGGTGACCGATGCCGCAACGCCGATGACGCTCCATCACCAACCCAAACATGAACCGCGACGATGCGTGCGGCATCAAGGCGCGGAAGGCGAAGGCGTACGAAGGTACGTCGAGCCTTACGCAACGCCGATGACGCTCCATCGTCGCGGTTCATCACGAAACGGAGGAGGCGGGGTCGGCGTAGGCCACGGCCAGTAGCTCGTGCGTGTCCGAGTCGAAGGTGATGGAGGTGACAGAGGCGAGGGCGGTGTGACGGAGGAACATCCAGTGTTCGGGGTGACCGGTTTCGAGGAGGTGCCGGAATGACCAGATCGGGGATTCGTGGCTGACGACGATGATCTGCTGTCCGGGGTATTGGTCGACTTTTTCGTAGGCGAAGTCGCTCATGCGGCGGCCGATGCTTTGGTAGCTTTCGCCCCAGGTGGGCTTGTGGAGGTTGCGGATGAGCTTGAGGTTTTCGGGCCGCCAGAGGGCGCCGGTTCCGTGGCCGATGCGTCGGCCGCGGAATTCGTTGCCGGCTTCGATGAGGCGGGGGTCGGTGTGCAGTTCGAGCGGGTCCTCGCCCCGGTCGGCGCGGACGGCGTTGAGGGCGGTGAGGATCGCGCCGGCGGTTTCGCGGGTGCGATCGAGCGGCGAGGAGTAGACGGCTGCGGCGTGGTTGATGCCGCTGTGTTCGGCGATGTATCGTGCGGTGGCCTGGGCCATGCGCAGGCCGCGGTCGGAGAGGTGGAAGTCGGGCAGCCGCTCGTAGAGGACGTGGTCGGGGTTGTACACTTCGCCGTGTCGGACCAGGTGGATGGTGGTTGCGGGCATCGTCACTCCTTTTCGCGCTGCCGATTCGAATCACCGATTCGCGCTGCCGATTCGCGCATGATAGCGGGCGTTCCGGTCGAATGATCACCGGGTTATGCTCTTCGGTAAATTCATCGAAAAAACTCCGGTATCCATCTTATCCGCCGCGTGTCGCACTCCGACGCGGGCATAGACTGGCCCAGTCCGAACACGCAATACCAACCGAATAGTAGGTGCGGGACCGCGGCAACGAAACCGCGGATCGTCGGACGTCCCGCCGGCGGGAATTCGCCCGGCACCAACCAAACCACCCGTTTCCCGATGTCCGAAGAGGAGCATCGCGCACGCCAAAGGAGGAGAAATGCAGTCCAACCAATCGTTCAACGGACAGTCCAACGGACCGACCAACGAATCGTCAGCCCGACCGTCCGATCAGCCGTCTGATCAGCCGTTCAGGCCATCAGTGTTGCAGGCCATCAAAGACGTGAACCACCGCGTCTTCGGCGGATACGCCGAACTGCTGCGTCTCCCCCACGCGGCGCGGTATTCCATCGGCTCGGTGATCGCGTGCATGCCGTTCCCGATGATCGGCATGACCATCACCATCTCCGTGCAGCATTACTACGGCAGCTACGGTCTGGCCGGCGCGCTCACCGCCGTGCAGGCCATCGCGCTGGCGATCCTCACCCCGCTGCTCGGTCGTCTGGTCGACAAGTTCGGTCAGCGGCAGATCTCGATCCCGTCGATCATCATCTGGATCGTCGCGGCCATCGCCCTCGTGACGTGCATCACCCACCGCGTGCCGGAGTGGATGCTGTACGTGATCACGCCGTTCCTCGCGTTCATCCCGCCGTGGGGCGCGATGAGCCGTGCCCGCTGGACCAATCAGCTCAAGGGCGATAACGAGCGGATCAACCGGGCGCTGTCGCTGTCCGGCGTATTCGACGAATGCATGTGGGTGGTGGGCAATCCGCTCGCGTCGATTCTCGCCGTGATCTCCGGCGTGCTCGCGTTCTCGTTCACCGGCATGTGCGTGATCGTGGGCGCGCTGATGTTCCTCACCGAACTGTCGACCGAGCCGCCGTCGCAGACGCAGCTGGCCCGTGCCGCCGGACTCACGCGCAAGCAGTACCGCGAGCGCGAGGCCGCCCGCGCCGCCGCCGTGCAGGGTGCGGACGCCGACAAGGCCAAGGATTCGATTCTGGGGCCGGGCCTGATCGCCGTGTGCGTGACGTGGTTCGGGCTCGGCGCGTTCCAGAGCGCCACCGGCATTTCGATCATCGCGTTCGCCAAGGAGCAGGACATGGCCCAGTACACGGGCTTCGTGTTCGCCTGCTTCTCGTTCAGCTCGCTGTGCGGCGCGCTGGTGTACGGCGCGAAGAACTGGGTGATTCCGCTGTGGAAGCGCTTCTACTTCTGCCTTGCCGTGGTGAATCTGGGCATTTCGTGCTTCGTGTTCGCCCGGCATCTGTGGGTGATCATGATCATCTATCTGCTGATCGGCGTGTGCCAGGCGCCGACGTGGATCAACGGCAATCAGATCATGCTGCATCTGGTGCCGCCGTCGCGATTCACCGAGGGCGTGGCGTGGATGGGCGCGATGAATTCGATCGGCGCCTCGTTCGGCTCAGCGGTGGCCGGTCAGTTCATCGACCGGTATGGCGCGCACGGCGGGTTCATGACCGTGACCGTGCTGGCGTTGGCGTCGCTGGCGATCGCGTTCATCGGCTTCAGGCAGATCAAGACCAGCACGGAGACGCCGATTCTGGCCGAAGTGACGGTGTGATCATGACCGTGACGGTGTGAGAGCGCCTACTTCGGCACTGCGCCCGCTTCGGCACTGCGCCCGCTTCGGCGCCTACTTCGGCCAGCCCTTGGGCGTGTGCTCGAGGCTCCACAGGCCGAGTCGGTGCGAGAAGCTGCGTTCGCGCCTGGCCTCCAGCTCCGCTTCGGTGAGCTTCCGGTCGGCCGGGCGCAGCCGGTTCATGGCGTTGGTGTGGGTGTCGTCGAGCAACCACTTTCGGATGACGAAGTTCCACACCATCACCACGACGGTGGCGACGAGCTTGCCGATGTTCGTCCAGATGATGTACTGCACATGCATGGTGTACATCGAATCGTGAGGCATCCACGAGGTGCTGATCCACACGATCACCTCGTTCATCACCCAGCCGACGAGCGCGGCCGCGAAGAATATGGCGATCTCCATCCACCGGGCCATGTCGGGGCGGTGCTTGAACACGAACTTCATGCTCGCCAGATAGTTGAAGATCAGCGAGACGAAGAACGAGATCGAGGTCGCCAGCACGTTGTGCATATGCGTGAGGAGCAGCAGGTTCATCACGCCGTAGTCGATGATGAACGCGATGCCGCCGACGAGGCCGAACTTCATAAGCTGTGCGATCAGTTTTCTCACAAGTGACCTTTATACCGTGTGGCGGCGATGGCGGGGGCGGGGCGGCGTCGCAGTCACACATATTCTTTGCGGTTGGCTAAGGGTTCTCCTCGGTCGTCGGGGAAGCCGGCTCGCGCGGCAGACGACGGATTCCGCTCCCGCCGGCGGGAGCTGGCTCGCGCAGCGAGACTGAGGGTGGTCAAACGACGGTTGGCTAAGGGTTCTCCACGGGGTTCGGGGGCGGCGGCATAATGGGATGGGTCAACGATCATTGCATTGCTAAGGAGAAATCATGCCCGTCATTCATACCCATGTGAGCTGCGCGACCACCCCCGCCCAGCGCGAGGCCCTGAAGACCGCGTACGGCAAGGCGATCACCGCGGTGCCCGGCAAGTCCGAGGGCTGGCTGATGTGCCCGTTCGAGGACAACATGCCGATCTACTTCGGTGGCAGCGACGACGCCCCGGCCGCCTACGTGGAGGTGAACGTGTTCGGCACGTCCGTGGCCCGGTCGGCGTGGGAGTCGCTCACCGAGCAGATCTCGGCCGCGCTGAACAAGGAGCTCGGCATTCCCGAGGACCGCATGTACATCCGCTACACCGCCACCACCGATTGGGGCTGGAGCGGCCGCAACTTCTAGCGCGGTTTTCCGACCACCTACTGGGCCGGCGTGTAGAACGTCTGCACGACGACCTTCCGCACGGCGTCCCGGTTCAGGTAGAACCGGGCGTGCTTGCCGGACCGTCGCAGATCGCCCTTCAGCTGCACCATCGGCAGATCGGTGAGATTGTCGCTGCCGAGCGCGGTGACCGCGTAATACATGAGTTCGGCGCTACCGGTGTTCGTGTACGACCATTTCTTGGCCACGTTCACGGTGCCGACGGCGCTGAACACGTTCCGTCCGAACTTATGCTTCGCCTGCGCCAGGAACGACTTGGCGTAGTGCACCTGCCGATGCTGACGGTCGAGCGGTGACTGCAGGGTCGTATGGTCCCGCCATCGGATGTACCGCTCGGATTCCCAGCCGCGCAGCGTGATCTGCCGGCCCTTCTCGATACTGGTGTCGGGGATGGTCTGGATGGGTGTCAGCGTCACGCCGCCGACGGCGTCATTGATCTCCGGCAGACCGTTGTAGTCAAGCATGTAATGGTATGGGATGGCCACACCGCCGAGAATCTCGGAGACCTTCTGCGCCACGACCGCCCGTCCGCGATCCCCGCCGCCGGCGAAGGCGTACGACAGGCAGATCGGCATGGCCATGTTGTCCTGCAGCTTCACGTTGCCCACGTAGTAGGGCGAGGAGACCATGGAGTCGCGCGGCACGGTGATGATGGTCGCCTTGCCGCTTTTCGTATCGAAGGCCGCCACCATGATCACGTCGGTCTGACCGTCCATGCCGTTCTTGTTGCGCCCGTCGAAACCGAGGAACATGAACGTGACGATATTCTTGTTGAGTACGTAGCGTTTGCCCTCGTAGGTGAGGGTTTCGCGCGCGGTCCCCCGGTCCATGCCGGCGTGCACATGCGATGATCCGACGCCGATCATGGCCGCCGCCGCAACACCGGTGCCCATCGTCAGGGTCACGATGACGGTCAGGAGGCAGACGATGATCTTCCGGATCGGGCTGAGCCGCAGGAACCGATCGGCCAGACGGCTCAGCGGAGTCTCCGGCCGCGGACGGGTGTGGCGGCCGATCCGGCGCATCACCACCTGCCGGGTGTGGCGACGCCGTTCCCGTACGGGGGCGGCGACGGGCTGATCATCGGGCCGGCCATTGGACCGGCCATCGTCGGTCTGGCCAGCGGACAGTCGATCATCGGGCCGATTACTCGTCTGATCATCGGACTGACCATCGGGCTGATCATCGGGCCGGCGAATGGTGAATCGGGAGAGGACCCCGCGGATCCCCGCCCGTCTACTGCTTGGGCTTGACGTTGATGGTCTGGTCATTGATCAGCTGACCCGTGACGATGTATCGGTGCGATCCGTGGTACTCGTTCAGCATGCAGGTGCTGAGCTGCAGGATGCGGTCCCCGTCGGCCAGCTGGACGTCCTGCCGTACCTGCGCGGGACTGTCGGTCGGCGTCATGACCTGATTGAAGTATTCGCGGCGGACGGACTGTTTGCTGAAGTCGTGCGTATTGAGGATGTGGCGATTGTCCGTGCGGTAGGCGGATACGATCCGGTAGGTCAATACGTGATTGGCCGGGGTGTAGATGTAGATCTTGTCGTACTGGTTGAAGAAATCGGCGTCCTCGAAGCGATGAAGATTCTTGAATACCGAGGCCACGTCATGACCGTACAGCACGGTGACGGGGTCGGTGAACGACTGGCTGTTCTGCATTTCGGAGAACACGGATCCCAGATACGAGGGATCGCCCCACTGATCGTGGGTCAGATAATAGACGTCGTCCTTGCCGGTGTGCTGGAGGACGGGCAGGTTGATGCCGGTGCCGGGCACGTACAGCCACGCGTAGATTTCGGGATTGCGGCTGCGCAGGGCGTCCCAGTTGATGCCCGGGTCGCCGCTGGTGGCGGGGATGGGGTTGTCGCGCATGGCATCGGCGGCGCGCTGATCCTCCATATGGCGGCGAATCAGGATGGCGGGACCGACGACGAGGGCGATGACGACCAGCGCCGCGATGACCGTACCGATGATGGCCTTGACGTTGCGGGCCTTCAGCGCGGCGACGTACCGCGCCCAGATCGATCGTCTGGCGGCGGTGCCGGTGATGCCGGCGGTCGGCTGACCATCGGCGGCCGTGCCGGTGGCGGTCGGACCGACGACCGGGCGCATGCCGGGATCGACCTTCCTGTGATTGCCGTGTCGGGCCATGTCTTCCTCTCACTCCCCACGGATTGATGTCGGTATCGGTGTGCGATATCGGTGTTTGCCGATCGGTGTTTTGCCGATCAATGCAAGAGAGGCTCTGCAACAGAGCCTCTCTGCGAATCATCGTTCGGCATCGACTACCAGATCAACCTGATCAACCAGCGTATTACCGCAATGCCGGTACTGACCGTTGATGACTGAATGGTGGCTGAACGATGACTGATGACTGGGCCGACTGATGATTGGGCCCTGGAACGACCTCAGAACAGACGAGCGAAGAAGTCGAAGAGGCCGGCGAACGGAACGCCGGTCTGCGGGGAGGTCTCGCTGGTGTTGGCGGTGGCGGCACCCTCGGCGCCGTTGCCCTCGCCGTAGTTGGCGGCCAGAGTGAAGACGGAGAGCTTGGTGGCCTCCACGACGGCGGTCTTCTTGGCGGCGTTCACCTTGCCGGCGTAGACGTCGGTGGTGTTGTCCTCGTGCTGGGCGTACACCTTGACGGCGGACGGCACGTTCTTGTCGAAGCTGTAGATGATGGTGGCGGACGTGGCGCCGTTGGTCTTGGTCGGGGTCACGACGAGGCTCTTCGGAGCGGCGGCGACGAAGCCGTCCTCGAACACGGCGTTGGAGGCCTGGGTGGCGGTGGCGCTCGGCTCTTCGATGGAGCCGCCGTGCGCGATGACGACGGCGTAGATGCCGTTGCCGAGGTTGATCGAGGCGGACTTGACGCCATCGTTCAGGTAGCCGTCGCTCTGGACGCCCTGGGAGCTGTCGACACCCTGGGAGCTGTCCACGCCCTGCGAGCTATCGATGCCCTGGGAGCTGTCGACACCCTGAGTGCTGTCGATGCCCTGCGTGCTGTCAACGCCGTCGGCGAACACGACGGCAGGAGCGATGGCCAGCGTCGCGGTGGCGACGGCGGCGATCAGTGCCTTCTTGAGGTTCATACGATCCCCTTCTTCCGATATCTTCCGATATCTGCTGGTTGGTGATGGATACAGAAGCAGCTAGTAACTTCCAGTGTCCTAACGTACGCCACCCCCTAACGGAAAATCAAATCGGGGGGTGATATTAGTCACTATTCCAGTAAACAAAAGGTAAACACGGTGTGGTGAAGTGCTCGATTGGCGAAGGGGTGACCCCATGCGCATGGAAACCGATCACCCATGACGGCGGTGCCAGCGGGAATGGCCGGGGTGACCCCATGCGCATGGAAACTGAGGGCTGGTGAGTCGCTCGAATTCCTCGTCGTCGCCGGTGACCCCATGCGCGCGGGAACCGAGGTACGGAATGCCGCCAAACGATTGATCTGCGCGAATGACACCGTCGTGACCTCACGCGGGCCGTCCGGTCCACGTGACGCACTCCCCAAAACCCCGTAATTTCAAGGGTTCGTGACATGACCTCACGCGGGACGGGCGGCCCACGTGAGGGAAACCCGCCCTTGCGG
The DNA here is from genome assembly GCF_002802905.1 of Bifidobacterium simiarum. Lineage (GTDB taxonomy): Bacteria > Actinomycetota > Actinomycetes > Actinomycetales > Bifidobacteriaceae > Galliscardovia > Galliscardovia simiarum. The sequence goes on along the minus strand of NZ_PEBK01000004.1, from coordinate 152,114 downwards.
CGGGGCCGTAACAACAAGAACCCCGCCGCCTTGGCGGATGCCTTGGCGAGCGGGGTTTGGGCTTAAGCTCAGGTGCGTTGTACGCGCGGTAAGCGGTTGGGCTTACTCGGCGGCGACCACCTTGACGGTGAAGTTGGCGGAGATCTCCGGGTGGAGCTGGACCGTGGCGGGGAATTCGCCGGTGGTCTTGATGACGTCCATGGAGATGGCCTTGGCCTCGACGGCGTTGCCACCGGCGGTCAGAGCCTTGGCGACGGCGTCGGCGGAGATGCCGCCGAACAGCTTGCCGGACTCGGAGACCTTGGCGGACAGCTCGACGACGGAGCCTTCGAGAGCGTTCTTGGCGGCCACGGCGTCCTCGCGGCTGGCGAGGGCGATGGCGCGACGACGACGCTGCATCTGCTCGATCTGCTTGGCGGCGCCCTTGTTCCAGGCGAAGGCCATGCCCTGCGGGATCAGGTAGTTGCGGGCGTAGCCGGGCTTGACCTCGACGACGTCACCGGACTGACCCAGGTTGGCAACGGCGGTGGTGAGAATAACCTTGGTTTCCTTAGCCATTGTTGTTCCTCCTATCAGCGACCGGACGTGGCGTACGGCAGCAGAGCCATCTCGCGGGCGTTCTTGATGGCCTTGGCGATCTTGCGCTGTTCCTGAACGGTGACGCCGGTGATACGACGGGAACGGATCTTGCCGCGGTCGGAGATGAACTTGCGCAGCAGAGCGACGTCCTTGTAATCGATTTCGGTGATCTTGGCAGCCTTGAGCGGGTTCGGCTTCTTCTTGAACGGCTTCACCGGCGGCTGCGGCCTCTTGCGTGACATATGCACTCCTTACAAATTAAAACTGATGTTCGTGTTCTTCGTATCGAATGGATTACCCGGGGATCAGAACTCGGGCTCGTCGCTGGCGCCACCGAAGTCGTCGGTGGAACCGTAGGAGCCGAACGAGCTGGTGCCGGTGTTGGCACCGGTCGACCACGGGTCGGCGGCGGGAGCCTGCTGAGCGGGTGCGGACTGAGCCGCAGCACCGCCCTGGTAGCCACCCTGGTAACCGCCCTGGTAGCCACCCTGCATCGGAGCCTGATTGCGCTGGGCGCCGGCGAAGCCGCCGCCGTTGCCGCCCTGATAGCCACCGCCGTTGTTGTTGCGGGTGACCTGGGCGGTGTTGCGCGAAAGCGCGGGACCGATCTCATCGATGCGCAGTTCCACCACGGTGCGCTGCGAACCGTCGTTCGCCTGATATGAGCGCTGGGTGAGGCGGCCCTGTGCGATGACTCGCATGCCCTTGGACAGCGACGCCTGAATGTTCGAGGCGAGGGGGTTGTAGTTGGAATCCCATGCGGAGCAGCGGAGGAACAGCGCGTCGCCGTCCTCCCACTGGCCCGACTGCCTGTTGTAGGTACGCGGAGTGGAGGCGATGGTGAAGTTAGCCACCGTAGCGCCACTCGGAATGGTACGCAGCTCCGGATCGGCCGTGAGATTGCCCACAACCGTGATGACGGTATCTCCTGCCATGTTCAGCCTTCCATAGGTCCCGGCGTCATGCAGGTTCGGGGACTCCTCAGCCTGCCGGTCGGGTAATCGATAACGTGTGAAGAGGTGAGGTTCGGGTCAGACCCGAAGACTCACTCGGCGTCCTTACGAAGGATCTTCGTACGGATAATGGACTCGTTGAGGTTCAGCAGACGATCCAGCTCGTCGCTGGTGGCCGGCTCAGCGGTGTATTCGATAACGGCGTAGTTGCCTTCGGTCTTGCCAGCGATCTCGTAGGCAAGCTTGCGACGGCCCCAGTAATCGGTGCTGTCGATGGTGCCCTTCTCATCGGTGACAACCTTCAGGAACTGCTCGGTGAGCTTCTTGAGTGCTCGCTCGTCCAGTTCGGGATCGGCAATGAGCATCAGTTCATACTTGTGCGCAGACATCACCCACCTCCTTCGGACTAAAAGGCCATGGACGTTCCATGGCAGGAGTGTGTAAGCGCGTGCCCAAAATGGGCAACTCTCTTAAAATACGCGCCCTTGCGGACAATCTCAACCCCGGGTGGCGGGTGGCGCGGCCCATGTCCCCGCTCATACGATCACCTTCAGTTCGCTGGCGGAGTCCTCGCTGATGCGGGTGACGCTGATGCGCTCGGCGATCTGGCTTTTGAGCTGGCCGACGTGGGAGATCACGCCGATGTCGCGATGCCGGCTGATGCGGCGCAGCACGGCGAGCACGTCGTCAAGGTATTCGTCGGAGAGACTGCCGAATCCCTCGTCGATGAACAGCGTACGCATGGAGATCCCGCCGTTTTCGGCCTGGATGATGTCGGCCAGCGCAAGGGAGAGCGCCAGTGAGACGAAGAACGTTTCGCCTCCGGACAGCGTGGTGGCTTCGGTGGCGAGTTCGCTGCGACGGTCGAACACCTCGATGGGCAGGCCGGTTTTGAGGCCGCGGCCTTCGTGCGAGCCGAGCCGCAGCTCGTAGACGCCGCCGTGGATGTCCTTGAGGATGTCGTTGGCGCGGGCGAGCACGTCGCGGAACCGTTCGGTGACGGCGAAGGTGACGAGCGAAAGCCCGTCGTTGGCCAGCGAACCCGGTCGGCCGGAAGCCAGCAGTGCCATGTCCCGAACAGGAACATACCGTTTCGAGGCGTCGGACCAGACATGCAGGGCGTCGAGCATCGTCTGCGCGGCGGTCCTGCGGTCGGCGTCGAGGTTGCCGATGCGCTCCTGTTCGCGGATGGCGAGGTCGCGTCGGCTCTCGGCTTCGGCGAGTTCGTGGCGAATGGGACCGAGGTCAAGCGACGCGGCATGACGGGCGACCTCGTCAATATCACCGTGATCGCCGTGATCACCGTGATCGCCGTGATCACCCCACGATTGCAGTTCGGAAACCACCGACGGCGTCATGGCAGACAGTGCCGTATCCGGCGTAACCGTATCCGGCGTAACGGTATCTGACGACTCTGCCGATTCCAGCATGAGTCGCAGGTCGTCACGCGCCCGCGTCAGCTGTGCCCGAGCCACGTTCGTCTGGCTGTCGTACTGGGTGATCTCCTCGCTCAGTGCGGCATGGGTGTCGCTGTCGAGTCGCGCGGCGATGGCGGATTCCAGATCATCGAAGTCGCTGGATTCCAGCAGGGCATCCCTTGCGGCCGCGAGATCGTCGGTCCGCTTGCGGATCTCGTCGAGTGCGGCGCGCAGTTCGGTGTGCCGGCCGGTCAGGGTGCGCCGATGGTCGATTTGTTCGGCGAGGGTCGTTGCCAGTGCGGCCTGACGGTCGCACTCGGCGATCTCCTCGCGGGCCTTTTGTTCCATGTCGGCGACGGAGGATTCGGTGTATGGTTCGCCGGCGTCGTCACAGCAGAGTTCCTTGGCGGCTTCCTCCAGTCGTTTCGCGGATTCCACCGCGGTTCCGGCCGATGCCACCTGCTGCGCCGCTTCCTGCTCCTGCCGTCGGAGGTCGCGGTCATGGTCCAGCTGCCGTTCGAGGTCGCGGCGTCGCCGTGCGGCATCGTCGGCGGCGTCGATCCGCTGCTGCAGGTCGTCGATCGCCTGCTGTGCCTGACCGGCGTCGAGACCATCGGTTCGTTCCTTGAGTGCCGCCGCTTCGGCTTCACCCAATCTAACGTTCGTCATGGCCTGCGCAACGGCGTCGGCGGCATCCCTTGCCCGCTGTTCCAGCAGTTCCAGCTGTGCTTCGTCGGGAACGTCGCTCCTGCCGGCGCCACTGTTCGTGTCGGAACCATCGTCGGCCGCGGAGTCGTTGCCGTTCGGCTGCCGTCCAGTCGTACCGCCGTCAGCCGTATCGCCGTCGGTCATATCGCCGTCGGGAGTCCCGGCCGGATTCGGATGGTCGAGGCTGCCGCATACCGGGCATGGGCATCCGTCCTGCAATTGTGCGGCGTAGATGGCCGCGCCGGCCGCGAAGAACCGGTTCTTGGCCTCGCGATAGTCGCTCTCGGCCTGCCGCTGCGCCTCCTGTGCCTCGGCAAGCGCCTGCGCCAGATCCTTGTTGGAGTCCACTGCCTGATCGTATTGCCGAACCTGTTCCAGCCGCTCCCGGGCCTGCCTGAGCTGCTCCTGAAGCAGATCACGCTGTTCCTCGGACCGGATGGCTTCACGGATCGACGCCTCAAGCGCGTCCTCGGATTCCAAGCCCTCGGTCAGCTGGGCGAGTTGTTCCGCATGCTTTCGAGCCTCCTGCTCGGCCTGCTCTGCACGCTCCGTTTCGGCCGTCGCCTGATCGTATCGTTCCAGCTGACGGCGTCGCTGCTGGGCCTGCGCCAACCGCTGCTCGGCCACCGGCTTGGCGGCGGCCCGGCGCACCGCCTGCTCGTGCTTCTCGCTCAGCACCTCCTCCGGCTCGAGGTCGCTCAACCGTTCGGCCACCTCATCAAGCTCCGCCTGTCGCGCGTCGCCATCGGCTTGCGCCGCACGCACCTCGTCCTCCGCCCGCACGATCGGCCCGGCCGCTTCCGAAGCACCGAGCGCTGCACGCTTACGGTCGTATTCGTCGGCGAGCGCGTCCAGATCGTCCACCGCCTGACGCGCCTGCACCGCATGTTCGCCCAGTTCGCGCAGCCGAACCGCCGCATCGTATCGCCGTTGCGCCGCATCCACCTGCGTGCGCGCGACCTCAAGCACATGCCCGCTTCGGGCCAACAGCTCGACGGCGGTGTGTTCGGCGTCGTCGGCCCGCTCATGCAGGGCCTTGTCGATCGCCGAGATCTCCAATGCCGGTTCGGCGATGTCACCGTCCCGAATCGCCCACTCCGCGCTCTGATCCGCCTCGTCCGGCTCCCCAGCCGCAGCGGCAACGCCACCGGAGGCGTCGTCATCAGGCCCCGAGCTCTCCGACTCAGACCCGGAGCTCTCAGACCCCCGACCGTCAGACCCCGAATTCTCAGGCCCCGAGCTCTCCGCTTCCAGCGATTCCGCCACGAAGCGCATCGTCAAAACGGCGTGCAGCAGGTCGCGTCGCAGCGAGGTCACGTCGGCGGCCTGTTCCTTGCGCATGGCTTCCAGTTCCTGCTGGATCGACTCGTATACGTCGGCGGCGAACAGGCTTTTGACGATCCGCGTGCGCTCTTCGGGCCGGCATTTGAGGAATCCCGCGAACTGACCCTGCGCCAGCATCACGGTTTTGGAGAACTGTTCGCGGCTTAAGTGCAGCAGCCGGATGATCTCCTCGCCGGTATCGCGCGCCTGCGAGGCCAGCAGCTCACTGTGATCGTCCTGCTCGGCATAGTCGAAATACCGTTCGGCGTACCGGCTGTCATCGCCGAAATCACCAGACTTATCCTCGCCGTCCACAGCCAGACCATTGCCGGCCGACAAACCGTCACCCGCAACCACGCCGCTCGTGCCATCACCCACAGCCGTACCGCCATCCGGCAGCAACGCACTCAATCCGGCGTCGATCCGCCACAGCCGTCCCTTGGCGTTCACGGCCACCGTGCCTTCGCCACGCAGTTTGCGCCGCTCGTAGGCCGGCTCGCGCTTGACGCGATAATACCGTCCGTTGAGTTCGAAGATCAGGTCCACGAACGATGGCGTGGTCTGCGTATCGAGGAACCGCGACCGCAACCGGTCCTTGCTAGCCTCGTCCACGGATACGCCGCCGTACAACGCGAAGCTGATGCAATCGAGAATCGTGGACTTGCCGGCGCCCGTCTCCCCCTCGATCAGGAAGATATGCGAACGATTCAACGCCGCGAAGTCGATGGCATATTCGTCCCGATACGGCCCGATGCCCTGAAACCGCAATCCGATGAGTCTCATGTCAGTCCTCCTGCCTCGCTCGTTCGATGGCCTCCTGCAGCACGTCGGTCTCCGCCTCGTCCGGATCGCGCCCCAGGGTGTACCGGACGAACGATTTCACCACGTCGAATTCGCTGTGGCTCTGCCGCAGATTCGCCATGGCCGCCACACCGTCAGCGCCCATACCGTCGGCACCCGTACCGTCAACACCCGTACCGCCAGCCGCGTCGCCAAGCAGCCTGGCGCCGGCCCGCCGTATGGGCTCGAACTGCTTCTCCAGTGCCGACGCATAGCATTCGTCCAGTCTGGCGTACATGCCGTGCGGATATTCCGGCTCGGTGACGGTCAGGCTCACCCAGTCATGCGCGTGACCGGCCGCCAACGGCCCGGTCAGCTCCGCCATACTGCCCCGCAGCTTCACCAGTGCCGGCTCCCCGGATTCCACGGGAATCACCCGCACGGTATCCGCGCGTACGCAGCCATCGCCGCCGGTTTCGATCAGTACCACGCTTTTGCCGTTGCCGACCTTCGGGGGCCGGCACGCCTCCGAAAACGAATAAGCCAGCAGAGACCCGGAATACCGGGCCAGCGTCTCCCCGTGAGCTCCCACGCCCACACCATTATCAGCATCGTCAACCGGAATCGCGCCGCCCGGCACCACGTTCCCGCCCGGCACCGACACCATCTGAGCCGGCACCGTCACCGCCTGCGGCCTATGCAGATGCCCCAGCGCCAGATAATCCAATCCCGCGCCGGCGAATACCGCCGCCGGCACACTATCGACGCCGCCGACGGCGATGTTCCGCTCCGAATCGGTGGGCGCGGCGCCGGTCACGAACGCGTGGGCCATCAGCACCGCGGTCATGGCCGGATCCGTCTCTCGCCGGCGAGCCAGATCCTTGCGAATCATCCGCATCGCCGCAGTCATCACTCCCTCATGCGATCGCGGAATGCTCTCGGCAGTCCCCTCTCCAAAACCAGCTTCCCCGCCAGAACCGGCCCCCTCGCCAGAGTCAGCTCCCTCGCTCTCCCCCAGCATCCGCTCCAGCACCGGCCGCGCCACATCCGGATCCAGATACGGCAGCGCATACACCGCCACAGTCTCACCGGCACCAATCACACCGTCACCAGTACCCACACCGTCACCGACACCAACCCCGCCAGCATCATCCACACCAGCATCAGTACCCACACCGTCACCGGCACCTCCGCCGCGCCGCACGATCACCGGCGTCGCCAGGTCCTCGATCGCACACCGCAGATGCAGGTTCGGCCGCATCATCCGCGCCCCGAATCCCAGCTTCCGCGCGGAATCATGGTTGCCGGGCGTTACGATCACGTCCACTGCCGGACGGCCGTCGTCATCGACGATGCCGGTCAGTCGCGTGAGCACGTCGTCGAGCAGATCCACCGACGCCGCGGACGGCATCGGCGAATCATAGACGTCCCCCGATACGCATACGACGTCCACCCGTTCGCGCCTGACCAGCCCGACCAGCCAGTCGAGCGCGCGGCGCTGATAGTCGGCGAGGTCGAGGCCCTTGAACCGCCGGCCGATATGCCAATCCGAGGTATGCAGAATCTTCATGGCCCCAGACTACGGGCCATATGAAAAAACAGGGAGATATCTCCCTGTTTTTATCGGTCAGCGCGTGTCGCCGAGTCTGTCGACCGGCGACCATGCCCGGCCATCACACGACCCGGCCATCGCAAAGCCCAGCCATCGCATGATCTGAGCTTCACATGGCCCGGCACGACCCGGCCATCGAAAGGCCCAGACCATCCGCAGCCGACAATCAACGCCCTAATCACGCATAGATATTACGAGTCCGCATATCCGCCGGCAGACCGTTGAGCAGCGTGGTCACCGAACGGCTCTCGAACACCGAACGGATGCCCGCCGCCAGCAGCGGCGCCACGGACAGCACGGTCAGTCCGTCGAAACGCTTGGAATCCGGCACCGGCACGGTGTCGGTGAGCACGATCTCACGGGCGCCGCAGTTCTTCAGGCGCTCCACGGCCGGACCGGACAGCAGACCGTGCGTGGCCACCAGCGTCACGGACTTCGCACCCGCGTTGCGCAGCGTCTTGACGGCCTCGCAGATCGTGCCGGCGGTGTCGATCATGTCGTCCACCACCACGCAGTCCTTGCCTTCGACGTCGCCGATGATGCCATGCGCCTCGGCGTGGTTCGGACGGGTGATGTCGCGGGACTTGTGGATGAACGCCAGCGGCAGTCCGCCCAGCTTGGCTGCCCACTGCTCGGAAACCTTGATACGTCCGGCGTCCGGGGAGACGATCGTCGCGTTCCCCAGCTCGATGTGCTCGCGCACGTAGTCGACCAGAATCGGCATGGCGGTCAGATGATCGACCGGCTTGTCGAAGAAGCCCTGCTCCTGGGCGGCGTGCAGGTCCACGGTCATGATGCGGTCGGCGCCGGCCTTGCGGAACAGGTCGAACATCAGGCGGGCGGTGATCGGCTCGCGGCCCTGATGCTTCTTGTCCTGACGGGAGTAGCCGAAGAAGGGGGCCACCACGGTGATGGATCGCGCGTCGGCGCGCTTGAGCGCATCAAGCATGATGAGCTGTTCCATGATCCACTTGTTGATCGGATCGGTGTGCGCCTGCAGCACGAACACGTCGGCACCGCGCACCGGCTTGGCGAACCGCACGTACATCTCGCCGTTCGCGAAATCGTAGGCGTTGGTCGGGAACACGTCGATGCCCAGATACTTGGCCGTCTCCTCGGCCAGTTCCGGATAGGCACGACCCGTTACCAGTGCCAGCCGCCTTTCGGGGGTACCTTCCAACAACACCGACATCCGACGAACCGCCTTTCGTTTCCTTTGCCCGTGGATCGTCACGGACGCTTCCTCGCCATGACTCTTCGCCATGGACCGTCATCAGTGCGGCGCCCCGCTGCGACACGACGCATTGCATGTCACATTGTGCCATGTGGCACAAGGGATCCGCCGTCTTCTCCACACGTTTTTCCGGCTCTCCACACTATAACAATGCCCCCTGAACCGACAGGCCGGTCAAACGGGCCGTAATCCCGAGCGCGCCCGGCCGCACAACCGTCAGCCGCACAACCGTCAGCCGCACAGCCAGCGCGCAACCAACGGTGGCACGACCGCAACCAACGGTGGCATGGCCGCAACCACCGGTAGCATGGCCGCAACCACCGGTAGCACGACCGTCAGCACAGCAGCCAGCACACCCGGCCGCCCAGCCGCCAGCACACAGCCAGCCCCAGCCGCCGGCACGCCCGCCTACTCGATCACCTGCGCGAGCCCGACCAGCGCGATCAGGAACACCACATTCATGCCGGTATAGACGCCGAGGTACCTGCCCTTGCTGTGCGGATACTTCGACGCCACCGCCTTGTAGGAGATCAGCGAGGCCATCGACGCGATCAGCGTGCCCATGCCGCCGAGGTTGGTGCCGATGATCAGCGGCCGCCACGCATCGGAGAAACCGGAGAGCAGCAGCGTGGTGGGCACGTTGGAGATCACCTGGCTGAACGCCACGCCCAGCTCCAGCGGATGCCCACCGACCAGCGACTGCGCCAGCTCGTAGAACGCCGGCACGCGCTTCATGTTGCCGATGAACATGAAGAACGCGCAGAAGGTGAGCGGCAGACCCCAGTCGACCTTGGCAAAGGCGCGACGGTCGCAGAACAGGAACGCCGCGACCACGATCACCACCATGAGCCATAGCGGCAGCACGCCGTTGACGCCGAGCAGGCAGACGACGAACAGCACCGCATACACCGCGGCCCGCCATCCGCCGTATCCCGCGCCGTAGCCGGTGATGCGGATCTCGTCGGGCTGGGCCTGCGAGGGGTCGGGGGCAAGCACGCTCTGCTCGATGCCCGCCGCGTCAAGCCCCTCGAACCGGGAGACCCGCCGGCCGCCGAACACGAACCAGGTGATCACGCACAGCAGCACGGCCGCGAGCCCGGAGTAGGGCGCCATGATGGCGAGGAACTCCATCGTTCCCATGCCGGAGACGGCCTTGAGGTACAGGTTGTGCGCGTTGCCGATCGGGGTGAACATGCTGCCGAGGTTGGCGCCCAGCGTCATCAGCGTGACCACTAGGCATACCTGCCGCTCCATGTCGGCCATGATCAGCACGGCGATGGCGAACGGCACGAAGGTGACCAGCGCCACGTCGTTGGTGACGAACATGCCCGAGAAGAACGGCAGCGCCACCAGCGTGAGCACGAGTCCGCGGGCGGTGCGCACCCGGCCGAGCAGCTTCGCACCGATGATGCGGAAGACGCCCACGCGCTGCAGACCGCAGACCACGAGCATCAGGCATACCAGCTGGGAGATGGTGTTCCAGTGCACGTAGGTGACGTACTGATCGTCGGGCGGCACGATGAAGCAGGATATGACGGCAAGGATGGCCGCCACCACTAGCACGGTCTCACGCTTGAGGGTCTCGATGATCCAGCGTTGCAATACACAATCCTTCCAAGCACCGTGAGATGGGGAAGCAACCGCGCAGCCGTCCAATCGTCCGATCGAGGGGCGAACCCGACGATGGGCCGAAAGTGCAGCGGCGACCACGCGGCGCGTGACCTATATTACTGGAGAAACGCCAAATCTACGTAACTTTTTGGCAAGTCGCCATTCACCCACAGTCTTGGTTTTTCGTGTTTTTCGCAGGATTTTCCCCCACAAACCCGCCCAACCGGTAGGTCGGTTAACGTAATCTGCGTAGTTTTTCCCAACTGCCGGTCATTTTCTCATTTTTCCCGTTCCCGACCGATTCCTGCGAACATCCGCAGATACGATCCGACGGCCAGCAGCAGACCGATCACGATCAGCGGGGTGATCAGCCCGGTGACGTAGAAGAACGTGATGCGGTCGTTGTGCAGATACTGCGCATACCAGTAGGCGAAGAAACAGTAGGCGTACGCATAGATCAGCAGACAGACGGACAGGCTGATCCAGCCCCACGCCGCCAGCACCGGACGATCACCGTCCGGCCGATCGTCATCCGGCCGTCCGGCAATCCGTCCGGAGACCGATCTGCCCGACGACCGCCGCCGTTCGATCCACCTCCGGACCGCCCGCACACCGCGCAAACCCGTCATCATGATCGCGGACAGTACCGCACCGACCGCCGCCGCGATCAGCACCATATTGACCGTCCGATACGCCGACGCCACCCATTTGGCCGTCGCCACGGCGTCCGACCGAGTGAACCACGCCACCGGCTGCGGCGAAAGATCGTCGGGATCGACGTTCAGCTGCCGCAGACCCTCCTGCCGGGATGGCGACCAGATCGCCGACGAATAATACTGGGTGGCCGACGACGATCCGATCGCATAGCCTTCGTCCAAGGTCACCGCGTTCGCATAGGCCCGCCAGCTCGGGGCGAACAGCTCGCCGATCTCGTCCGGCGTGCGCGGCACCAGCGACGGGGTGATCGCGATCTTGTCGGTCTTCTTCAGCCTGCCCTGCGCGAACGCCCGGTCCAGTTCGGCATTGGCCTTGGCGAACACCCGCTGCACCTTCGCCTCGTCGCGCATGGTGAGCGACGACTGGTCGATGGCGTTCAGCATCCGCCACGAAATGAAGTCCCCGGTCAGCTGACCGTCCTCGTTGACACCGACCACGCCGTCCGAATTCGAGGAACCGTTGGCATTCAGGCTGCCGTCGGAGCGGCGATCGTCGTCATTGCCGTTCGGCGTCTTGGCGAACTGTTCCATATACTCCCAGATCTCCGGGTACTGCCGCAGCGCCGGGGCCGCGCGGAACGCCTTCGTGATCGAATCGCCCGGCGACCACACCGACACCGTCTGATTCGGCGAATCGATGCTGTAGATGCGGCTGATGAACCCGGCGATCTCGCCGCTCGTTCGGGTGTTGAGCAGACTCACCCCGAAATCGCGGTCGTTGTTGGCCTTGATGATCTGGACGCCGGCGTAGGTGGTCACGGCCGGCAGCACGCACAGCAGAATGACGCCGAGCCGCTTCGCCACGGAGACGATCACGGCAAAGATCACGGCGGACTTTCCGGACTGTGCCGAACCCGACCGTGCCGGGCCGGACTGGTTCTGTTTCGGATCAGACCGTGTTGAACCGGACCACGCCGGGCCGAATCGGCGCGGGCCCAATGCGGGGGCGGCGGCGAGCGCCAGCGCGAATCCGACCATCGGGACCATCCAGATGGAGTCCTCCTTGAGGTCGAAGATCAGGGCGAAGCAGGCGCCGAGCAGCACGGCGAACGCGGCGATGACGACGATGCGCAGCGTGAGCAGTGTCGCGCGGATGATGGCTCGAGCCCGCGGAGGAAGGTTCGGGACCAGACGGGAGCGAACGGGCCGGGGCGGGTGAGCGGCGGCGTCGCGTGATCTGGGCACATTGGTCAGGCCGGGCGCACTGGCTGGGGCGGACATGACGGCTGCCCCGGACACGCTAGTCGGCCCGGATTTACCGACCGCCCGAGACGTACTGATCGACCGAACCAGCCCCCATACCAATGTGAGGAGGATCAGCAGACCGGATACCAGAATGAACAGGGCGGGCGCGAACAGCGAGTTGCGGTAGACGCGCGTGCCCAGCCAGTCCTCGAATGCCAGCGGATTCCACAGCACATAGACGTAGGTGAACATCGACAGCCAGATCACATGGAAACAGCGTTGCATCGCCACCGCGCACAGCAGTGCGGCCGCCAGCCAGACCGTGAAAAACACGATGTCGACGTTCACGCCCGACCATCCGATGAATCGCAGGAAGTACGCGAAACCTTGGTTCTTGGCGAGTTTGTACAGGTCGGTGGAGTCGGCGTAGCCGGGCAGGGACTGCATCATCAGCAGCTGATCGTCCGCCCGCTGGTTGAAGGCGTACCACATGTGCAGCGTGTTCGACATCAGCAGACGGCCGGCTGTGGCGACCGCGCAGACGATGAGGCCCAGAACGATGAGGACTATGCGGAGAACACCACAAAACTCGATATGTCGAATCTGGGGCATTTGCCGTTGGGAACCGGGAAGTCCGTCCTTCAACGGCATCGGACAGGTCGTGGAATTCCGCATAAACACAGGCAATATGGTAACAGGGCGGGCATCGGGGATCCCTTCGTCGAACGGCGTCGGCGCGATCGACGAGCCAATGGCCAATAGTCGAGTTTTGTGGTGATATTCCGATAATCGGGGATCAACATTGCGGATGATTTGCCGTCTGCCGCGATGATGCTAGGGTAAAGCGGGTATCGGGCCACATGCGCATCGCAGGAACGCAGAACACTCAGTACTGCATCCGATGGCCGCGGATCGTCGACGTTGGTAGTGAATCGAGAGAAGTAACGGAATGCTAGGAAACCACACTCTTTCCCTGGTCATGCCCTGCCGCAACGAGGAGGACCATCTCGCCACGCTGATCGATACGGTGCCGGCGTACTACGACGAGATCATCCTCGTGTGCAACGCATCCACCGACGGCACCTATGATCTGGCGCAATCGCTGGAAGCCGGCAATCCCCGGCTGCAGGCGCTGCGGGACGATCGGACGATCAACGGCATCGGCTACGGATACGCCCACATGACCGGCATTGCGGCGGCCACGGGAGACCTCATCGTCTGCGCGGACTGCGACGGCACGTATCCGATCGACGACGTGCCGCGGATTCTCGACGACATGACCCGACGCGGACTCGACTTCGTCTCCTGCTCGCGGTATCCGGCCGACAACATTCCCTGGAAGCTTCAGCTTGGTGTGCGCACGCTGAATGCGGAGATCCTGATGCTGTACGGGCTGCGCATCCACGATTCGCTGTCGGGCATGTGGGTGTTCCGCCGCGACGTGGCGCCGGAGCTTCAGCTCAGCGAGGGTGATTGGAATCTTTCCCCGCAGATCAAGCTCAACGCCTACCGGTATCTCGGACGGCGGTTCGGCGAGGTGCATATCCGCCAGCGCGTGCGCAGCGGCAGCTCGAAGCAGCGGTATCTGGTCACCGGCCTGCGACACCTTGCATGGATCGCCAAGAACCGCCTCGTCGGCTGACTGATGAGGTGACGGACGAAGCCTCGCTTCAGCTGGCGCCCCCGCCGGCGGGGGCTGGCCGCCGCAGGCGGACTGGGGGTGGTCGAATCGCCATGCGACGGGACTTGACCACCCCCCAGTCTCGCGTCCGCTCGACAGCCCCCGCCTGCGGGGGCATGACGAAGCACAGGCTTCCCCTTAGGCTGAGCCCGTCAAGAAAACGCCAGCGGCGTTTTTAGGGCTCAGGCGAGCCGACAGGCGAGCGAAGGCCCGAAGCACTTCGCCCCCCCCCCAGAGGGGGAAGGCAAGGTGTGTCATCACAAACTCGTCCCGCAATTGAGGACTTGCCTTACGGCAAGCGCTTTGCTGGCTCCGGACCGCCGGCGGCGACGGCCCTTCGCAAAAGCCTGATTGAAGGCAGTGCTTTCAATTACAGGCTTTTCCATGCGACGTGTTCGCCGCGCCAGCCGGCGCGCTGGACGGCCACGTACTCGCCGTAGCTCATCGTGTATACGTGCTCGCCGGAGTTGCGGTTGTACAGACGGTACACGTCCTTGCCGCTCGACGGCGTGTACCATGCCACGCCCTCGTCCTTCCAGCCGAGACGCACGAGCATGTCATGCTCCGCCTTGTTCAGCGTCCAATTGTGATTGCCGTCGTTGCGGTTGTACTCGCGGTATACCGGCCTCGCTCCGGACGTACCGCCCGGCACCGTGACGAACGACGTGCCCTCGTTACGCCATCCCTTGGCCACCAGCATGTTCCGTTCGGCCGCGTTCCTCGTGTAATGATGCAATCCGGAATGCCTGTTGTACACGCGATACACCGGCACCTTCGTCGCCGAGCCGCTCGGCGTGGAAGGCGTGGACGGCTTGTTCGGCACCGACGATCCGCCCGACGAGGAGATCGGGTATCCGAACGCGTTGCAATCAACGTTGCCGGAAATGCCGGGAACCGTGCCGCTCGACGTGTACTGCCACATGCGGTCCGGCGTGGAGAACGAGAACGTGCCCAGCTTCGCGCCGAGCAGACGGTACCGGCCGCTGTAGTTGGCTACCCAACGCACCTTCGCGTAGATCGAACTGCTCTTCAGCGCGGTCTCCAGATAGCTGGTGTACGAGTACACGCCCAGATTCGTGTAGCCGGCCGACTGCAGCTGCCGGTACCACGCGTTGACGATGCCCTCATACTGCGCGGGCTTGGTCGGACGGGAGTGGCCGGCCCACGTCCAGTCCTCCAGATCGTAGAACACCGGGTACTTCATGTCGGATGCCTTCACGCCCAGTCCCTTGAGGATGTTGGCGATCGCCCGGCCTTCCGACGCGGCGAACGCGCTGTCGTAGGCGTAGGAGTATACGTAGACGCCGAACGGGATGCCCAGACGCTTGCATTCGGCGATGTTGTACCGCATGGTCTTGTCCTGCACCGTGCCGTACGAGACGCGGATGATCGCACCGTCCACGCCGGAGGCCTTCACCTTGGCCCAGTCGATCTTCCCCTGCCATTCGGAGACGTCGACCACTGATTTCGCGGATCGGGCGAACAGCGTGCCATTGCCCTCGTAGAACGCCTTGCCGCCGTTGTACGTGCCCCATTTCGCACCGCCGTTGCCGTTCGGGAAGGCGGCGGAGCTGCCGCCGGCACGATTGCCGTCCGCGGCGCCGGACGCCTCTGAAGCCGCGGATTCCTTCCACTCCCCCACGGTCATCGGCGTGAACGACGTGCCGTCTGTGGCCGCAAGCGGATCGGCCGGAGTCGATGCGGTGCCAACGATCTGAGGATCGGTAACCGCGCTGCCGGTATGCAGATCGACCACCCGGTCGCCGACCTTCGCCAGATCATCGGCGATCACCGTGGCATCATCGGGAATCGAAGCGGCGACGGTCGAGGACGAAGTCTCCGAACTCGTTGCCGCAGCGGACTCTGCCGTGGTAGAGACCTCGGCGGCGTTCGCCGTCATCGGCAGTCCCGAGAACAGCAGTCCGCCCAACGCAATCGCCACCGCGGCCAGTCTCCCGCCGCGCATCCGTCCAATTCGTCCAGTCCATCCGGTCCATCCAGCAGTCATCATTCAGCTCCCTACGCACAGGCCATGCCCGCGCAACGCGACGTCCATCCCAATCGGCGACCACCGCCGATCACATGTCGAACATCATGTCATCTCACGTCGTATCGCGTCCATTGTATAGGGGCGGTCAGGAACGTTTTGAGAGCTATCTCCATTCTCAGGGCAGATTCGAAGACTTTGCAGACACCTATCTCCATTCTCGGGGCACATGGGAAAGTAGCCGACGACCAAAATCCTTGGAATTCCAACAGCGTTGGAGCCCGAATACCTGCATATACCCGTGTCGGGGGACCCTCAGAATAGAGATAGGTGTCTGCAGCACCCCAAAATCCGCCCTCAGAATAGAGATAGGTCCGAATCCACCCTGAACACCGTGGATTCGGACCCATGACAACGCCGAGCAGAGCTCTCACGAACCGGTCAGGAGCAACCCTGCGCCACTGCTGGCGAGGCTGGCTTTCGGATCGCCGGAATTGGCGGAACCATTGAGACTCGCGCCCCCGCCGGCGGGGGCTGACTGCCGGCGGGCAGACTGGGGGTGGGCAGATGCGGAATGATTTGACCACCCTCAGTCCGGCACAGCCGGACAGCTCCCGGTAGCGGAGCACTTGCCAATGCGGACGGGCTTCCCCTTAGGCTGAGACCATAAAGAAAACGCCAGCGGCGTTTTTAGGGCTCAGGCGAGCCGACAGGCGAGCGGATAATGCGCGGCCGCAGGCCGTCTGTTCTTGCGGTTGAAGCTGTCGAGTGCAACGAGACTGATGAGGTGACGAACGAAGCCGCGATTCCAAGTTTCGCCCCCGGGCGTAGTTCCGTTTTCATCACCTCATCAGTCAGCCTGCGGCTGCCAGCTTCCCCTCACAGGGGAAGCCAAGGGACACGGACTCCCGCCAGCGGGAGCCCTCCGCAGAAGTTTGCGCAAAGGTAATGCCTTTCGCTACAGGCTCCCCCAGCAATTATGGACTTGCCTTACGGCAAGCGCCCTATTGGCTCCGGGCTCCCGGTAGCGGAGCCCTCCGCAGAAGTTTGCGCAAAGGCAATGCCTTTGCCATCACAAACTTCTCCATGCAGCTCCTTCGCCGCGCCAGCCGGCGTGGACCACGGCCAGGTACTCGCCGTGGCTCGTGGTGTATACGTGCTCGCCGGAATGCGGGTTGTACAGACGCCACACGGTCGACGGACCGTTCTTCGGCGCATACCAGCCGATGCCTTCGTCGCGCCATCCCAGACGCACCAGCATGTTGTGCTCGGCCCGGTTCAGCGTCCAGTTGTGCGTGCCGTTGTGCGGATTGTATTCGCGGTACACCGGCTGCGCACCCGCGGTGTTCTTGCTCACCGTCACGAAGCTGTTCGAGCCATGGTTCTCGTCACGCCACCCCAGACGCACCAGCAGGGTCTTCTCACCCCAGCTGGTCGTGTAATGGTGGAGTCCGGAATTGCGGTTATACACGCGGTACACCGGCACCGTATGCACGTCGACGTGCTCCGTGCCGCGCTTCCAGTGCGCGTACAGCGTCACGTTGCGCAGATCGGTCAGCTTGGAGTCGGCGGTCACGTTGGTGCCGTCGACCGGCAGCGTGTACCACCCGACGAACGTGTATCCCGCGCGGGTCGGCGTGGGCAGCGTGCCGTATGCGGACTCGTACTGCACCTTCTTGGAAAGCGGCGACACCGATCCGCCGACGGCGTTGAACGTGACCGTGTATGTGTTGGCCGTCCAGTGCGCGTACAGCGTCACGTTGTCGGCCGTGGTCATCGTGGTTTCGGCGACCACATGCGTGCCGCCGGTCTTCGCGGTGTACCAGCCGTCGAAGGTGTAGCCGACGCGGGCCATGGTGGGCAGGGTGCCGTATCGGTCGCCGTACCGCACGGTCTTGGAGGTCGGCACCACGGTTTGCACGCCGTTGCCGTCGAACGTGACCGTGTACACGTTCGTCGACCAGTGCGCGTACAGGGTGATGTCGGTGACCAGCAGGGTCCTGAAGTCATATTTGATGCCGGTGTTGCGCTGGGTGTACCAGCCGAGGAAGGTGTGTCCCGGCCAGGTCGGCGCGGTCGGTTCCGCGGCCTGACCGCCGAGCTTTACCGTCTGCGACGGGACGCCGGAGCCCCCGTTGGGGTCGAAGGAGACGTTCACCGTCTTCGTGTTCAGATCCGGGAAACTGATGTCCGTGTCCCCCCGGCCGGTTTCGGCCGCGGACGCGGTGGCCGCCGTGGCCAGTACGCCGCCGCTGATCAGCATCGCCGCCGACACCAGTCCGGCGAGCGCACGCCGACCGCGACGGGGCCCGCGCCCAGCATGACTGCCGTTCCTGCCAAACAAGCTCATATCCGTTCCTTTCCTCTCACCAGATCGTCGGACCGATCAGCCAGATCATCGGGCCGATCCGCATGCGACCGGAATGTCCCATCGGTTATCCCATCGGCCCGCTCGTCCGACGTCGATCCACTTGCGACTTTACCCCCGAACCGCGCGGGCGAGACGGAAAAATTCGCCGTATCGGACGGATCGTTGACAGACCGACGGATTGTGTCGTTTCCCCAAGGTTCCCGGCGTTCTCCGGCACCGGTCAGCCAGTCAGACGAAACGACGATGCGTTCCCGCCGGATTATCAAGGAATAGTGAGGCAGAATTTGGATCGGGGGGGGGACGATCGGCGCGATGCGGCGATATATTGGGAAGTAATGAGCTTGCGGATTCGGCTCAGGTTACGGACTTGAAGAGGAAGTCCTTACAGAAAGGTTCAGTCATGCATCCACAGAAGCCTGCATATCTGAGAAAACTAGCAAAGGTAGGAGTCGGTGCGGTCGCGACGATCGCGATGCTGCTGCCGATGGGGGCCGTGGCGATCGCGGCCGAGGGTGACGGCGGCCAGTCCGCGTCGACCTCCACGGCAGCGCCCGAAGCCACTGCGGCGCCCGCCCAGCAGAGCACGGCCACGCCGCAGAAGACCACGGCTCCGTCAGCCGCGACGTCGAGCACCCCCGCTCCGAAGGCGACACAGAAGACCGCGGCCCCGAAGACGGAAGCACTGAAGACCGAGACCAAGAACACGCCGGCTCCGAAGGCACAGACCAAGACTCCGGCTCCGTCAGCCTCCGCCGACGGCGCCCAGCAGTCCGGCGGCGCCTCGGCCAACGCCGGGTGCGACAACTCCGACAACGCCTGCAGCATCAAGGTCGGCGCCACGGCGTCCGGTAGGATCATCGATGACGATGACGAGGATTGGTACAAGTTCGCGATCCCGTCCGCCGGCGTCATCAACCTCACCTTCTCCAACCAGCAGACCTCCAACGGCCAATGGTACGTGACCCTCTACGACTCCAACCTCAACCAGCTCGACAGCTACACGTTCGACGGCAAGAGCCCCAACCACCCCGCCACCACCAAGCTCGGCGTGCCCGGCGGAACCTACTGGGTCAAGGTGGATTGCAGCCGCTGGGATAATCCCGCCTTCGGCATTCAGTACAACCTCAAGGCCAACTACACCAAGACCTCCTCATGGGAAACCGAATGGAACAACAAGCCCGAAACCGCCGATCCGATCAAGGTCGGTAGCGTCGTCAGCGGCACCATCATCAACGATGATGACGACGACTACTACAAGTTCGCGATCCCGTCCGCCGGCGTCATCAACCTCACCTTCTCCAACCAGCAGACCTCCAACGGCCAATGGCTTGTGACCATCTACGACTCCAACCTCAACCAGCTCGACAGCTACAAGTTCGACGGCAAGAGTCCCAACCACCCCGTCACCACCAAGCTCGGCGTGCCCGGCGGCACCTACTGGGTCAAGGTGGATTGCAGCCGCTGGGATAATCCCGCCTTCGGCCTCCAGTACAACCTCAAGGCCAACTACACCAAGACCGCCGCATGGGAAACCGAATGGAACAACGACTTCAGTACCGCTGATCCACTGCCCGCAGGTGGCACGATCAGCGGCGTCACCATCGACGATGGCGATGATGATTGGTACAAGGTGACCGTCAACCACGCCGATACCGCACAGATTCAGTTCAGCAACGAACAAGCCGCCGAAGGTAAGTGGTTCGTAATCCTCACCGACTCGAACCTCAACCAGATGTTCACGGAGGAGTTCTATGCCAATACCACGACCCACGCCGGCAGGAAAGTAACCCTGACCCCTGGTGTCTACTACATCACGGTGGACTCCAGATACTACGATCAGCCCGCATACAGACTCCAGTACAACGTGAAACTGGCCCTGTCCCACCCCGATCGCTACACCGTGGCGTTCAACTCGAACGGCGGCTCCCGCGTCGCCTCTCAGACGGTGACCAGCGGCGGCAGGGTCTCCCAGCCGAAGAACCCGACCCGTTCCGGCTACACGTTCGCCGGATGGTACACGGCCGCCAACGGCGGCGCCCGCTATGACTTCACCACCCCGGTGACCGCCAACCGTACGCTGTATGCCCACTGGGAGAGGATCGCCACGATCCGGTCCATCGCCGACACGTCGGTGACCACACGACACGGCGTGCGTCCTACCCTGCCCTCCACGGTGACCGCCACATACACCAACGGCACCAGGAAGGCCGTGAAGGTCAGCTGGCCGTACATCTACTCCGGACAGTTCGCCAAGGCCGGCACCTTCACGGTGTACGGCACGGTCTCCGGCACCAATGTGAAGGCCAAGGCCACGGTCCGCGTCACCGCCTCGGTCACTTCCATTCCGGCGATCACCGTGTCCACCAACGCGGGCACCCGTCCGAAGCTGCCCGCCACGGTGAACGCCCGATTCTCCGACGGCGTGACCCGCGCAGTCAGGGTGACGTGGCCCTACATCTACTCCGGACAGTTCGCCAAGGGCGGCTCGTTCGTCGTGCAGGGCACCGTCTCCGGCACCAGCGTGAAGGCCAAGGCGACCGTGAGGGTGGTCGTTTCGATCAAGTCGATTCCGGCGATCACCGTGACGACCAAGGCCGGAGTGCGGCCGAGCCTGCCCGCCACGGTGAAGGCCGTGTACACCGACAACGTGACCCGCAACGTCAAGGTGACCTGGCCCTACATCTACTCCGGACAGTTCGCCAAGGGCGGCTCGTTCGTCGTGCAGGGCACCGTCTCCGGCACCAGCGT
>NZ_PEBK01000004.1:0-131199 GCF_002802905.1 Bifidobacterium simiarum | reverse complement strand
GTGGCCCTACATCTACTCCGGACAGTTCGCCAAGGGCGGCTCGTTCGTCGTGCAGGGCACCGTCTCCGGCACCAGCGTGAAGGCCAAGGCCACCGTGAAGGTGACCCCGGTGGTCAAGTCGATTCCGGCGATCACCGTGAACACGACGGCAAAGACCGCGCCGAAGCTGCCCGCAACGGTGAAAGCCGTGTACTCGGATGGCGTGACCCGAAACGTCAAGGTGACGTGGCCGTACATCTACTCGGGCCAGTATGCGAAGGCCGGATCGTTCAGCGTGACCGGCACGGTTGCTGGCACCAGCGTGAAGGCCCGTGCGACGGTTCGCGTGGCGGCCAAGCCGGTGGTGAAGCAGGTGCCGGTGTACCGCGTGTACAACCGCAACTCCGGTCTGCACCACTACACCACGAACGCCTCGGAGCGCAACATGCTGGTGCGCCTCGGCTGGCGTAACGAGGGCACGTCGTTCATCACGGTGGCCAAGGGCACTGCGGGCGCCAAGCCGGTGTACCGCGAGTACAACCGTCACAACGGCAACCACAACTGGACGATGAACAAGAAGGAGCACGACATGCTCGTGCGCCTCGGCTGGAAGGACGAGGGCGTCGCCTGGTACGCACCGAGCTCGGGCAAGAACGTCTACCGTCTGTACAACCGCAACTCCGGCGAGCACGTGTACACGATGAGCTACGGCGAGTACGTAGGCGTCCAGCGTGCCGGCTGGAAGGGCGAGGGCGTCGCATGGAAAAGCCTGTAATTGAAGGCACTGCCTTCAATCAGGCTTTTGCGAAGGGCCGCCACTACCGGCGGCCCGAAGCCAACAAAGCGCGGTCCCGCTTCGACGGGGCCGTCCCCAATTGCGGGACAAGCCTGTAATTGAAGGCACTGCCTTCAATCAGGCTTTTGCGAAGGGCCGTCGCCGCCGGCGGCCCGAAGCCAGCAAAGCGCTTGCCGTAAGGCAAGTCCTCAATTGCGGGACGAGCCTGTGATGACACACCTTGCCTTCCCTCTCTGGGGGGGGGCGAAGTGCTTCGGGCCTTCGCTCGCCTGTCGGCTCGCCTGAGCCCTAAAAACGCCGCTGGCGTTTTCTTGACAGGCTCAGCCTAAGGGGAAGCTGTCGGCGTGAGCCGACTGATGAGGGTGATGTAGCGAAGCTTCGCCCGTCACCTCATCAGCCCGAAACCATCAACCCGCGGCCCCGCTTCAGCGGGGCCGTCTTTTATTGCAAGCCTGCGATTCCCTAGGCTTCGTCTTGCCCCCGCAGGCGGGGGCTGGCTGCCGTAGGCAGACTGGGGGTGGTCGAACTCAGCGACAATTTGACCACCCTCAGTCCGGCACAGCCGGACAGCTCCCGCCAGCGGGAGCATGTGCAACGTGCACCCGGTAAGGGCGCACTGCCACGAACAGTCCACCGGCAGTCCACTGGACTGTTCGTCCGGCGGGAGCAAGACCCCCTCAATCTACGATCACCGACTCCGCCAGGCCACGCCTTCGCCGTGCCATCCGGCCTTCACCACGGCCAGATATTCGCCGTAGCTGGTGGTGTACACATGCTCGCCGCCGCCGTTACCGCGTCCGTCGCGCATCTTCTGGTATCGCTTCGGGTTGTACAGTCGATACACGTTGGTCGGCCCATAGGGGTCGACGTACCACGCGGTCTTCTCACTGCGCCACCCGGCCCGGAGCAGCATATTGTGTTCGGCGCGGTTCATCGTCCAATTGTGGTTGCCGTTATTCGGATTGTATTCGCGGAACACCGGCACGGTACCCTTGGCACCCCATTCGGCCGCATGGAACGACACCCCTTCATACCGCCATCCCGCAGCCACCGCGTTCAGCACTTCGGCGAACGACGTAGTGTAGTGGTGCAGTCCGGAATTGCGGTTGTATACGCGATACACCGGGTTGCCGGTCTGCGGCCCGTCGAGCATCAGCTGCACCGTGTTGCGGATCGTGCCCATGCGGGCCCACACCTGCTTGCCCGGGCAGTCGGTGTAATTCGCCGGATCGGAGTGATGCGATGCGGCACCATGACCGGTGATGCGGTCCTGCCGGCCCCGATACTGGAACGAATCCTTGGCGTTCTTGATGCCCAGTCCCTGAAACTCCCATGCGATCGCCGCCGACAGCGATTTGATCGCCGCGGTGGTCGGCCCGGTGGTCTCATGCGTGCCGAGCAGCACGACGCCGAAGGTCGCGGCGTTGAAGCTGCGGGTGTGGGCGCCGATTACGCGGCTGGCCTGTACCACCTGATTTGCGACGCCTTCGCTGCGTCCCTCCCAGATGCCGCCGTACTTGTCGACCAGCAGGTTGTAACCGATGTCACCCCATCCTCGGCCCCCGTTGGCCGCGGAGGTGTGGAAGTTGTAGATGCCGTTGATGATCGCCGGCACTTCGGCGCGGGAATACCGGTTGCTGATGTCGGCGTGGTGCACGGTGGCGCCATACCATTCGCCGCTGCGGTCCGGCGGCCAGGTGGTCGGCGGATTGCTGTCGTTCCACCATTCCTCGCGGGTGTGGATGCGACCCGTGTAGGTGTTTGCGGCCTCGGTCGTCTGCGAATCGCCGCCGGAGACCCCGCTACCATCGGTTGCGGAAGCGCTACCGTTGGTTGCGGACTCGGTTTCCGAGGACGATCCCGATCGCGACGACGCCGAATATCCAGAGTCCACGGTCACCAGTTTCGCCTCGGTGATGGTCTGTCCGGCCTTCGGGGTCAGACGCGCCTCGGCGCGGGTCGCATCGCCCACATAGTATGGCGCGCTCACGCCCATCACGCCCTGATCCTCATCAACGGCGTCGATCGTGATCCAACCGGTCCATGACCCATGCTGCTGCGATCCACCCTGCCGGTACCGGATCTGCAGGGCCGGGGCCTTCGACAGATCGGTCATATCGGTCTGGGTCCAGGTCACGCCGATCGTCGCCAGACCGGTCAGATCGGCTCCCGCGGTCAACGATCCCGACGCGGACGCCGAACCACCACCGGATTTGCCGGACTTTCCCGGCTGGCCGGACGCGCCCCCGTTCAGTCCCGCAAACGACTGTTCCCGGGTCGCGGGCTTATGATCCTTGGCCACGCCGGTCACCCCGGTCGCATCGTCCTTCGCCACGGTCCCGACTCCGGAAACCCCCTGTTTTGCCACTGCTAAGGAAACCGATTCCGCAGTCTGGTCTGTCACGGTCCGACCCGCCGTAGTCTGACCCGCCGTGCTCCCTGTTGTTGCACTTTCAGCGGCGTTCGCCACACCCATCGGCAGCAATACCCCGATGGCGGCGATCACCCCGACCGTGACGCGGCCCAACACGCCGCGACGACGTCCACTCATCTCAAACCCCTCTCTGATGAACAATCGCCCCCAGCTTAGCCCCCCAACCAGAACTTTCCCATCGACCTGATCGTCGCGGGACCGACCCCCGCAAGACGGCACAATCATCCGCAATGTCTATTGTTCCGCCGGACCGCAGAACCTACAATGAGAACCAGAGTCAAGACCGAAGGCGAAGGGGCCCGAGGCAGACCGATCGCAATATTTCCCGATATTCGACGATGTGATGATCCGACGACGCACGCCGCATCCGAACGCCGACTCCCTTGGCCCCACAGCACGGTCATGTTCCAAGGAGGCAACCATGTCAGTCATCAGCAACACCCCGAGGCAGGAAGACGACCGCACCGGCAACCGCGGGGGCACCGGCCGGGTCATCTCGCTCGGCGAAGTGGCCGCGGACATCATGATCAGCGTGGGGCAGCTGCCTCATCCGGGCGGATTCTCCTTCGCCGACCGCAACTACATGACGGTCGGCGGCAGCTACGGCACCCTGCAGGCGGCCGCACGGCTTGGGGTCGAATCGCAGCACGCCGGCGTGATCGGCAACGGACCGTGGGCCACCATGATCCGCATGGCCATGGAACGGGACGGGATCACGCATATCGGTCAGGACCGGCTTGACGAGGATTCCGGATTCCGCGTGATCGTCGGCGACGGCGGCACCCGAAAGACGGTGATCGTCTCGTACGGCGCGGAGGCGCATGGCGAGGCGGACGCGTTCGACATGATCGAGCCCGCGCCGGGTGACGTGGTGCAGATCAGCGGCAATACGCTGGTGAACCGGACGGCGAGCGCGGTGTATGCGTTTCTGCGGCGGACGGACGCGCATTGGGCCGATTACGGGGACGGTCTCGGCGGCAGCGAGGGCGATCGGCATCATCTGCTGGCCGATGAGACGGCGGCGCTGGGCGTGAAACCGGGCGGTGCGGAGACCGACGGTCACATGTCCGAGGCGGAACAGTCCGATGTGGAACGACCGCCGCGCCGACCGTTCCATCTGGTGTTCAATCCGATGGGCATGAGCGGGCATCTCAATGATTCGCTGCTGGAGACGCTGATTCTGGCGCGGCCGATCTGGTCGTGTAACAAGGAGGAGGCGAGGATGCTGGCCCATCGGCTGGGGGTGGCGATCACCGAACCCGAGCCGATTACGGTGAACGGCAGCACCGACGCCGCGATGCCGGAACTGTGCGACGGGCTGGGCGCGGTGCTGGATGCGCCGCTGATCGTGCGCACCGGGGCTACGGGCGCGTGGCTGTGGGAACCCGGGGACGATGGCGACGCCGACGGCTCCTCGCTGATGCATATCGAGGGATATGCGACCAAGGCGCTGCACACCCAGTCCGCCGGACGATGCCATACGGGTGCGTTGTGCGCCATGCTGGCACGCGGCGCGAATCTGGAGGATGCGGTGGAGCTGGCGAACGCAGCCACATCGATCGCGGTGTCCCGGGCCAACGAGGGCAGCGGCGCGCCTGAGTGCCCCACAATGGAGGAGGCGATGGCGCTGGTTGCCGGCTGATCGCCGGGGAGTGAGGGCGGCGGGGAGTGAGGTGAGTGTCGGATCGGCGCGCCAGCGCGACACGCCGATCTGACACGCCAAGTTGGCGACACCGGAATCCTGTGTTATCTTATTCGAGTTGCCTAGCGAGCGTTCTCACGTGCTGGCTAGTGCACACGGAGGATTCGCCTAGTGGTCTATGGCGCACGCTTGGAAAGCGTGTTGGGTGAATAGCCCTCACGAGTTCGAATCTCGTATCCTCCGCCATCGCCGGAACCCTTGATTTCCAAAGGATTCCGGCTTTTCGTATCAGCCGGAATCCGCTTAGGGGTTATGGGCCCCAAATGCGATATGACGCCGACAGTTTGAACGACGGAAGAAACCATCGCCCTAACAGGTTATCCGCTCCATGTCATCGGCGAATCCGTTCAGGCGCAGTTTGCGCAAGTGTGCCAGTTCCTCGGTCATGGTACGTGGCGGATTGTCCTTACTGGACACGACAGCGTTCATCGCATTCACGACGCCGGCTTGGTCGCGCTTGAGCATCAGGCTCAGGAACTCGTCCGGATGCACGGCCTCCACCATATACCGTTCGAGACTCCGCGGCGGGAAATCCTTGAGGTTGTACGTGACGATGTAATCGGCGCCGGCGGACAGGGCAGCGGCGAGCACGTGCCGGTCGTCCGGGTCCGGCAGATCGAACGCCGCTTCAAGATGTTCCCAGCCGTAGACGCAATGGGTGGGATTCATCGGCGTGATGAACGAGAGCAGACGATCCGCCTGTTCCGGCGTACGGTTGCGTATTTCAATGAGCGAGCGACGCACCTCCTCCAAAATACGTTCGGATCATACGGCGTCAATCACTTGCTCCTCATCCAGTGTGAGCATGATGTCGAGCAGCCAGACCGCGGGAAAGACATTGGCGTCGAGCAATACGACGGGTTTTGTCACGATATCGTCTCCGGTCCGTCAGTCGAAATCGGCGACATAAGCGGCATCGTCCTCGTCATACAACCCCATCTCCGAGGCCGCGCGGCGCATTGAGGCCA
This sequence comes from Bifidobacterium simiarum, assembly GCF_002802905.1. Lineage (GTDB taxonomy): Bacteria > Actinomycetota > Actinomycetes > Actinomycetales > Bifidobacteriaceae > Galliscardovia > Galliscardovia simiarum. The sequence continues at coordinate 125,320 of NZ_PEBK01000004.1, read as the reverse complement.
GGGAGCGTTCCATCCGCTCGCGTTCCTGCTTCTGGTAGTCCATTACATCGACCACATCCACCATGCGACGGCCCGTGGCGCCATTGCGGGTGAACGGCAACCTACCGGAATCGAGGATGCGGGACACCGTGCGCGCCGAGCAGTTCAGCAACTTCGCCGCCTCACCGGTCGTGATCATGCGGCGGCGCCCCATCACACCGAATGCCGCGTTCAACGCCACCTCATACGCCTCGGCGCTCAACTCCACCACATCACCGTCCGAACCGACGAGCGCACGGTCACCACGCGGGATCGTCGTCCCCTCGGCGCGCGGCATTTCAAGTACAGCAGTCATGGTTCCTCCTTGCCTTGTCACCATGCTACCGATTCCTGACAAAACGGACAACAGTCGGAATCGCCTTACCGATTCGCTACGTCTACACTGAATTCAGTGTTGAATAACTGAATTCAGTGTATTCAGCGTAGAATTCAGCAAAAGCGATGCCGCAACACAGCCATCGACGCAGCGAACTCACGTGGATTCCACGCCGCGCAACACCGTGAAGCCCCGTCACGACACGCCGTGGACGTGGTAATGAAGGTGGTACGGCGAGCGCGCAAATCCCGCAAACCCCAAGCGGCAGTAAGGCGGAGCCGGACTGAAGGTTGGGGTCTCGCATCCTCCGCCATCAGGGGTTTCGGCAGTTCGCCGGAACCCTTTTTTGTTACCGAAACGCCGAAAATGTGGGTTATAGGCATTCTGGTCTATAACCCTATAACCCCATTTATGCAACGAATATGCCAAGTTTGGTATCCAAATCCCTCATGTCCAAACACCGCAAGAACAATCCAAATGGCCTGACGGTTCAGACGTGCAGCCGAAACTCCATCCACATCCCACAGACGTTCCCGCCATCCTGTTTGGCATCTCACCAACCCGAACCCGCACCCCAACCTAGGAACTTTTCCCACACTCACTTCCTAGGTTCCTAGGTAACTTCCTAGGTACAGGTTCGGGTTCAGAGTATGCAGCTCAGCCTCAGCTGTTACTCGGAAGCCACCAGCCGATACCGGCGCTTGGGACTGTACTTGGACCCGATGCCCTCGACGAGGTTCTCAGCCATCAAACCAGACAGGTAATCGCGGATGGTCTTAGAGGACACACCCGCCGCGTTGGCCAGTTCGGATGTGCTGGCGCTGTTCCGCTCTGCCAGATACGAGAGAATCGCCTGACGCATGTTGTCCCGTGAATAGGAAGGCCCCTCCTGCTCAGTCATTCTGCGATGCCCGAAGATGATGCGGAATTCACTCAACGTACTCACCGGCACCGGTGGATCCATGAGCGCATCGGCAAGAGAGCCTTCGATGATTGCGTATCCGGTTCCACGGTTCTCCACCACGCGACCGACCTGTCCGTCGATGTCCGTGTAGGGCACATCCTCCAGAATGCGCGAGAGGAACTGGTTCCGGGACTGGGTGCTGCCCTTTTTGCCCAGCGCGTCCACGGTCAATGGGCCGAACAGACCGCCGGGGTTGATGATCTCCAGACGATCCGGGTACAGCTCCACGCGCACCGGCGCCCCCTGCGCGTCCAGCGAGTAGTCACGGTGCATCAGGGCGTTCGCCACCGCCTCCCTGACCGCTGCGAGGGGATACTCCGGCACATCCTCGCGCAAAGCACCCTTGACCACAGCCCCATGCCTGATGTTGCGGGACACTGCGCGCAGCGCAGCAAGCAACATGACCGGGATGGGCCCATCAATGTTCCGCGAATCTACGAACCTACGACCTCCCGCCGCAACGTCGCCCTTCGCCGACGTGGGAAACGCCGAGAACACGATGTTCAATCGAGGGAAGAACTTCTGGGGGAAAGCCCCCAATGCCATCAGCCCCGCAATCGTGGGACGCAGCACATTCTGCGCGTCATAGGCCAGTACACGACGATTGACCATCAATTGTTCATCGCTCATGGACGCGGTGCCGCCGAACGATCCCCCTCGCTGGATATTCAGCCATCCGTTCAACAGCATCTGGTCCAAATCATTCACTGTGGCTTCGTCTACGATGGCGACATCGTTGCGGGCCATTCGGTACTGGTTCTCCATGAACCGGTCGATCTCGTACATCGTCATCTTGTAGTCACCGTCACCGGTGCGCAGATATGAGCCATTGGGCCTGCCGTCCTTGCGGATGTAGCAGGGCTTCTGACGCACGTCCAGTTCGGGGATATTGGCGACGACCACCGGCCTGCCGCCGTAGTGCAGTACGAGGATGTCGGCCATGATAGACGGACTGATGCGGTCACGAGCAGCTTGTGCAAGTTGACTCTGCAGCATCTTGACGTCCACATCCACCGAATCGAACGTCTTCTCGGAGATACCGAGAATGACCACGCCACCAGACGTATTGGCGAACGCCACCATGGAATCCACCACGGAAGACGGGAAGCCGCCTTTGGCGTCCTTGATCTCGTAGTCCGCCAGATCGGTGTTGGCCTCACGCATGGTATTCACTGCCACGGCCAAATCGTCGTCGGTAACGACCTTGGAAAACATGGGACCTCCCTGCACGTCGAAGAAGAACCTGGGAAACAACCTAGGAACACAAACCCATCAACTTCCTAGGTTCCACAGTAGACTTCCTAGGTTCCACGGTCAAGTTCCTAGGTATGTAGCGTAATGTGCGGGTATCTTGAAGCTTCACAAGCAATCCGAGAGAGGAAGCCGCAGGCCCCCCACTAGGTGCGCTTCCGCAATCGGCTGAGAGCGATACGCTGAATCTACGCTGAATTCAGCGTTGAATGACTATTCAGTGCAGAACTCAGCGAAGGCAATGCCACGGCACCGCGAAGGCCCGTCACGGCACCCCTGATGCAGGAACGAACTCCCCTGTTCGCATCGAATGAGCGCGAAGATGAGTCCGCGGAACCATCGAAACGCGAAACACCAGTCAGCAGTAGGAACGAGAGGGCGTGAAGGTTGGGGTCTCGTATCCTCCGCCATCAGGGGTTTCGGCAGTTCGCCGGAACCCCTTTTTCATGCTGTTTTCGGGGTTATAGACCAAAATGCGTGTTTGAAGGCCTATCGATGGCTGCCATCGGTCGCGCAATCACACGAGCCGAATCGATTCCGCGGGAAGGGAATGGACCATGGCTATCAAACAGTATGTGGTGGACGCGTTCACGGACAGGGTGTTCAGAGGCAACCCGGCGGCGGTGTGCCTACCGGAATCATGGCCCCCGGACGAACTGATGGCGGATATCGCGATGGAGAACCGGTTCTCCGAGACCGCGTTTGCGGTGCGCGAACCGGAAGGATGGCGCCTGCGCTGGTTCACGCCGGGCGGCGAGATCGACCTATGCGGGCACGCGACGCTCGCCACGGCGTACGTGATCCTGCGGTTCGTTGAGCCGGACGCCGATGTGGTGCGGTTCCGCACGATGAGCGGCGTGCTGACCGTGACCCGGCGTCGTGGCAGCGGGGACGGTGTCAACGACCACGCCGGCGACGTGTTCACGATGGATTTCCCCGCCTTCGATCTGAAGCCCACGCCGGTCACCGATGCGATGGAACTGGCGCTGGGCGCGCGCCCCATCGAGGCGTGGCTCGGCCGCGACCTGCTGTGCGTGATGCCCGACGAACAGACCGTGCGCAACCTCGATCCCGATCAGGAACTGCTCAAGGATCTGCCCGGCCTGCTGGCCAACGTCACGGCGGTCGGCGACGCGGATTCGGGCTTCGACTGCGTATCCCGCTCGTTCGCGCCGAAGCTCAACGTTCCCGAGGACCCGGTCTGCGGTTCCGGCCACTGCCACATCCTGCCGTACTGGAGCAAACGCCTCGGCAAACCCGCACTCACCGCATATCAGGCATCGGCGCGCGGCGGCGTCATCCACGCCACGGTCAGCAACGGCCGAGTCAGTCTCGGCGGCAGCGCGGCGCTGTTCTCCACCGGCACCATCCTGCCCGACTGATGGCAGCAACAACGACGAACAGGCAGCGCGCCTCACTTGACCTGTGGATGAAGGACATCGCGCCATCGCCCGAACTGCGGAAATGGTTCGGACATGATCCGGTGCGCTCCTGTATGCAGCCAAGGATCCGCTGGTCAACCATACAGTCGTACTGCGCGACTACATGAACGGCGTCGAAGCCGGCGAGGTCATCCGACGACAGGCATAGTCCCGAGCTCGGCAAGTGCTTTTTTCTCGAAGTCAAGCATACTGTTTATAGCCTTACGGAGTTTCTTCTTGATGGCCTCGACATCGATATCATCCGCATTAACCGTCTCAGTCTCGTCGATACGTGTGGGAATGGATTTGATCACGCGGTACCGATTGGCCGGGCTGATTTCGGGGTTCCGGGCCTTCGCCACTTTCCGAAGCGATTCCATCGCCTGAATGACATCCGATGGCTGACCGGAAGGTCCGAGTTCCAGCTTAATAGTCGGCTTCAGCAGGCTCGGATACACCCAATATTGATAGGTATCGCTGGCGGCCCCCCACGACCCTGCCCGAGAACGGTCATTATGCAGGTATTCGTCCATGGCAACAGTATGGAATGACAAATAGGCTCCAGTGGAGTCCATGGGCGCGCAGTCAGAGAAACCGCCGGAATCCTTATCCTCGTTCAGGACAGATAGGTAGATGCCACGAAGATAACCGGCGATTCCAGCCTGCCCCGCGCAACGTTCATTGACCAAGTCAGAAACTCCGCGGTACCTTCCGTACAGGTTTGACGCGAGCTCGTCCAGTTCGTCGTCTTCCATGATGCTCTCCTTCTTCAGCACCGAAATGTAGTCTTCTATGCAGATGCGCGCACGGTCATTGGCATACGGAATCAAGGATTCCATCACTCCGGCCAATGATGAATATGAGAACGGCAACCATGAGGAAGGATTCTCGCTCTGGTCATCTGCAGGTTCATAGCCGGCAGGAGTCAACAACACATATAGCCGGTAACGATAATCCCCATACATGTCTTCGACATACCGATGGTACTTATCAAGCTGTCGATCATGCAGACCAGAAAAAATCTTGTTTTCGACGCATACCACCAAACGATCGTCTCGAGTGCGAATGAGGAGGTCGATGTTCGATTCAGATTCACGAACGACTTTCAGGTCCGTCAAATCATCCGCAGCCAACGAGGCAAAGCCGCCGGCGGGATTCTCTTCGAAAAGCTCCGCAAGCAATCGCCGGATGAACAAATCACCCAACCCGTGCGGATTCGAGGGGTTCAACAACCATGCGAGAAAGGCTGAGTGCCGAATCTCTTCATGTCCCAGATTCACGGCTTCGAATACATTGGGACGATTCAGCCGAGAATCAAGCGCAAGAAAATCATCATCCGCAAGCATTCTCATCGCCTGCACTTCAATTGACGGTTGGTTATCCGACATACGCCACGCTTTCAACCTTAAATGAGCTGCCTTGCCTCTTTTGACTGGTTATAGTACTCGCAGGTTCGTGCTGATTCAAAGGAGAAGAGAGCTGGGATCGTATTCACGATACCGATGTGACCCACCTGTCCGACACCGGATTCGGCACGAAATCGATATGTCATGCGATACGGCGTTCCGTGCCGGAAAATCGGGGTACGGAACGTCGGAAAACCGTCATCTCCGTTTCCGTGACAACCGATTTGGCACGGAGCCACGTTTCGACGATACGTCGTATTCCGCGACCATCAGAAACGTTGAAATTGCAACGACCGCCGACTATGGGCCATGATGGGCACCGTCACGGAATGGCCTATGTCGTCTTTTTGCCATTCCGCGCCAGACCCTTCGCTCCGCACAACCCGCTCCGCACATATTTTGAGACGGGGTCTGTATAGAGAACAATCAGGGATCGATCGACTTGCGCGTCGCGCACCTCCGTGCCATGATGTTCAGGTTGCCTGAAGCGAGCGGGCAGGGCTTCGATCGCCGAGGGAAACAGACTGGCGGATTTCCCAAGCGGTCAAAGGGAGCTGACTGTAAATCAGCCGCTTCGTGCTTCAGTGGTTCGAATCCACTATCCGCCACGCCTCGATAGCTCAGTGGTAGAGCACTTCCTTGGTAAGGAAGAGGTCGTGAGTCCGATTCTCACTCGAGGCTCCCATACGTCTCATCTCATCCCCTATGCACCTCATCTCGTTGAGGTCTTCCCATCGAACTCACCCCGCCCGTCGCTGTGATTCCGTCGCTGTGATCCCATCGCTGTGATCCCGGTCACGATCGACATTTTCCTACGCAACACTCTTGTGCCGCATCACCGCCGTCGGTAGCATTTCGACCAATGACCGACAACAGCATCAACAGCCGCAACGGCCTCAAACCCAACGCCAATACTGACTCCAACGCCGGCACCAACACCGCCACCACCAATCCCAACGCAGCCCTGCCATTGCCGCAGTCCGATCGCGACCCCGCCCACCTGCAGGGGCACTGGCTGCTGGCCCGCATCGGCAAGCGCGTCCTGCGCCCCGGCGGCAGGAAACTCACCGAACGCATGCTCGCCCACACCGATCTCGCCGACCGTGACGTCGTCGAGTTCGCCCCCGGCCTCGGCCTGACCACCAGAGCGATTCTGGACCGGCGGCCGAAGAGCTACCGCGGCGTGGACCGCGATCCGCAGGTCGTGGACATCCTCACCAAACTCACCGAAAGCCAGACCGCCACAGCCCAGCCCACCACCGACCGCACCACCACCGACCAGACTCCCATCCCCGCAAGCTGCGTGCTGCGCGACGCCGCCGATACCGGTCTCGAATCGAACAGCGCCGACGCGGTGATCGGCGAGGCCATGCTCACCATGCAGTCCGACCGTGGCAAGCGGGCGATCATCGGCGAGGCATTCCGATTGCTGCGCGCCGGCGGCACCTATTCGATTCACGAGCTCGGTCTCAAGCCGGACGATCTGGACGAATCCGTCAAGGATGAGATCCGCAAGGCACTGGCCCGCAGCATCAAGGTGAACGCCCGTCCGCTCACCGAGGCCGAGTGGCGCGAACTGTTGGAATCGCAGGGATTCGAGGTGCTGTGGAGCGGTCAGGAACCGATGGCCCTGCTGGACATGCGCCGCAACCTCGCCGACGAGGGACCGGCCGGCGTGCTGCGCATCCTGCGTAATGTGCTGCGAAACAAGGATATTCGCGCCCGCGTGCTCGGCATGAAATCCACGTTCAACCGGTACCGCGACGAGCTCACCGGCATCGCCTTCGTCGTGCGCAAGCCGACGGCGTGACAACACAGAACATGCGACAAGACAGCGGGAACAAGCCAACGGATAATGGATGATGACCCTGGTGACCGCATCGACGCAGTCATCATCCACCCAACACCCCAGCCGAACAGATACGAACAGATAGGAGTCCGCCATGACCGACGAAACCACCCAGCACAGCAAGTGCCAGTGCCACGACAACCACGAAACCCACGACCCCCAGCACACCAACGACACCCACGACACCCAGCACTGCCAGCACGGCAAGTGCCAGTGCCGTCATGACGCCGAGGGCCATGCCATCTCGGTCGAACCGCATCTGAGCCATGTCGCCGATCTGGCCTCGCTGATCGACATCCAGGAGGAGGCCACGGTATCCCGCACGGTACTGCGGGAGGACGGTCTGCGCGCCGTGCTGTTCGCCTTTGACAAGGATCAGGCGTTGAGCGAGCACACCGCGGCCATGCCGGTGACGATTCAGGTGCTCGAAGGCCGACTGCGCATCGGCGGCGGCGACCGTACGGTCGAACTCACCGCCGGCGGCATCGTCTACCTGAGCGCGCGACTGCCCCACACCGTCTACGCGCTCGAACCGAGCAAGATGCTCCTGCAGATGTTCGACAATCGCGGCTGAACCGATCGCCCCCGATCGACCATCGACGATCGGCCGAATCCCGGCGGGGATGGCTGCTACCCTATGTGCGGTTATCCGCATACGGAAAGGAATCGACCGATGACACTGGCATCGATTACGCTGACCGCATCCTGCGTGTTCGCGATTCTCGCCGGACTGCTTCACGTCCTGATCTTCGTTCTGGAATCGTTCCGGTGGACCGATCCGAAGACGATGAAGACGTTCTCCATCCCCTCGGCCCGGGAAGCCGAGGCGACGAAGGAAATGGCCTACAATCAGGGCTTCTACAATCTGTTTCTCGGCATCATGGCGCTGGCGGGCGCGGCGCTCGTCCTGATCGGCACGACCACCGTCGGCGTGACGCTGATGGTCGCCGGCGCCGCGTCCATGTCGCTCGCCGCCATGGTGCTGTTCACCGGCAGCCCGGACAAGCGCGGCGCGGCCGTCAAGCAGTTCGCATGCCCGGCGATCGCCCTCGTCCTGCTGCTGATCTCCGCGGTACTGTGACGCAACAACCGTGACACAAAAACAGGGAGATATCTCCCGACTTTCGTGACCGGGCAATAGGCTGGAGACATGAACAGCAGCGCATCAGCAACCAGATCACACGGCGGACAGCCGGCGGCCCGGTCGGGGAAGCGGCTTCGCCTGCCCGAGATGAATCCCCGTCTGGCGGGATGGGTGTGGCCGATCCTGATGGCCGTGTTCGGCGGATTGCTGCGGTTCATCCGTCTGGGATCGCCGCGGGCCGTGGTGTTCGACGAAACGTATTACGTCAAGGACGCCTGGACGATGCTGCTGACCGGAGAGCCGCGGGACTGGCCGGAAGTGCTGAACGGCGTCAAGATCGACGAGTATTTCGCCAACGGCCAGCATCTCACCGACTGGCTGCAATCCGCGGAATACGTGGTGCATCCCCCGGTGGGCAAATGGTGCATCGCCGTGGGGCTCAAACTGTTCGGCGGTGCCGAGAACCCGTTCGCATGGCGGTTCTCCACCGCTTTGGTCGGCACCATCGCCATCGTCGTGCTCTGCCGGGTGATTCTGCGACTGTTCCGGTCCCTGCCGATGGCCCTAGTCGGCGGATTTCTGATGGCCATCGACGGCATGGCGATCACCTTGAGCCGTACGGCACTGCTCGACAACTTCATCATGCTGTTCGCCCTGTCCGCCCTGCTGTGCCTGCTGGGACACCGGGACTGGGCGCGGAAGCGACTGCGGGAGGCCTATGATCGCGCGGCGAGGCAGCGCCATGCCAAATGGATTCCGGTCGCCGACCGTCAGGGGCATCTGAAGCTCCAGCTCGACGCCACCGGACCGATCATCGCGTTCTCATGGTGGCGTCTCGCCGCGGCCGTACTGCTGGGTCTGACCACCGGCGTGAAATGGTCGGGCGCCTACTTCTTCGCCGTATTCTGCGTGATCAGCGTGTTCTGGGACGCGTGGGAGCGGCGGCAGGCCGGTTTCCGCGGCTGGCTGGGCACCGGAATCTGGAAGGACGGTATCCTCGCCGCCCTGTATATGGTGCCCGTTTACATCGCCACGTATCTGGCCGGATGGATCAGCTGGTTCATCCACCCCGATTCCTACATGCATGACTGGGCGGCGAACCATCCCGGCGAGGGCATCACCTGGCTGCCGGAGTCGCTGCGATCGTTCGTGCAGTATCACGTACAGATGTGGCAGTTCCACACCACGCTCGACGCCCCGCACGACTACAAGGCCAATCCGCTGACCTGGCCGATCCAGCAGCGGCCGACCAGCTTCTACTGGTACGAATTCCCCGACGACCAGCATCCCGGACTGTGCGCGCTGGCGCCGAACTCCAAATGCATTTCGGCGGTCACCTCGCTGGGCAATCCGCTGATCTGGTGGATCGGGTCGGCATGCGTGATCGTCGGCGTAATCATCGCCGTGGCGGTGAAGCGCGGCGACTGGAGGATCTGGGCGGTGCTCGCCGGATTCCTCGGCGGATGGCTGCCCTGGGCGCAGTACCTCAACCGCACCACGTTCACGTTCTACGCCATCGCGATCCTGCCATGGGTAATCCTCGGATTCGTCTACGTGGCGGACTGGCTGCACCGCACCCTGAACGCCTTCACGTTCTGGTGGATCATGGGCGGCGTGCTATTCGTCATCACCGTGATCTCCGTGTTCTTCTACCCGATCTGGACCGCCATGCCCGTGCCGTATGAGTTTTGGCTGTCGCATATGTGGTTTGACAGCTGGATCTAACCGCAGCTGTCGAACCACATATGCGACCGTCGGAGCCTGTAAAGGCTCCTCCCCTCGGCTACCGACAGTCCACCGGACTGTCGCCTTCACGCCTCGGCATCGTGATTCGACAGCTGGATTTAGCCCCCATCTGTCAAGCCACATATGCGACCGTCGGAGCCTGCACAGGCTCCTCCCCTCGGCTACCGACGGACGCGGCGACGCCAATTGGCCCCTCATCAGTCGGCCTACGCCGACAGCTTCCCCCAGAGGGGGAAGCCTGAAGTCAGCGAAGCACATCACTCGACCACCCTCAGTCCGCCTCCGGCGTCCAGCTCCCGCCGGCGGGCGCAAAATTCGCTGATCGGATGAGACGACGGGAGTCTCGCCCCCGCCGGCGGGGGCTGTCGAGCGGACGCGAGACTGGGGGGTGGTCAAATTCCATCACCGTTCGCCCACTTTCAATCCACCTACGGTAGTCAGCCCCCGAGGTATGTCTAAGGATTACTCATCCCTCCCTTCACTTGGCGAAACCGTTCATGAAGAGGGGATTTTCGGGGTCCTCGTGAACGGGTTGGCCAATCAAGGTCGTTGGCGAACGGATCGGCCAACCAATAGTGATCGATTCGGCCAAGGAACAGCACACGCCGCTTGACCACCCCCAGTCTGCCTACGCAGCCAGCCCCCGCCAGCGGGGGCATGTTGTAAGAACCAATCATTCCCCTGCTCGACCGAACAACACTCGGATTGTTTTTAGTCATTTTGACTATAAGTGCTATGCTCAGTGCGACATCGAGATCCGGGGCGTCATCCAGCCCCGAAACCCTCGACCTCGGCAAGGAGCACGGCATGAACATGGGCAACGTTTCGGAGCGGCGAGCGCAGCCGCCTGCCATCGGCGTTTCGGTGGTGATCCTGGCGCTCGGCCCGGCCGCCGGCGTAGCCCCAGCAGTCGGCACAGGTCCCACAGTCGGCACAGACCCCACCGCCAACAATTCCGCCACCGCCAACGCCAAGAAGAACACCCTGTGGATCCCGCTGGTCCGCCGCGTCCGTCAGCCGTTCCTCGGCGACTGGGCGCTGCCGGGCGGCGGTCTGCGCGCCGATCATTCGCTGGAGCAGGCGGCCTACGCGGCGCTGGAATCCACCACCGATCTGCACCCGCGCTATCTCGAGCAGCTCTACACCTTCGGCGACCCCTCCCGTTCGCACGGCGGTCTGCCGATGGTGTCGATCGTCTACTGGGCGCTGGTCGGCCAGGCCGAGACCAAGGACTTCGCCGAGGCCGACAACGTGCGCTGGTTCCCCGAGGACGATCTGCCCACGCTGGCCTTCGACCACCGCACGATCATCGACTACGCGCTGTGGCGTCTGCGCAACAAGATCGAATACCCGGACGTGGCCACCAAGCTCGTAGGCGACGAGTTCACGCTCGCCCAGCTGCACGGCGTGTACGAGGCCATCACCGAGCAGCCGATCGATCTGGCGAACTTCCGCCGGAAGATGCTCGCCTCCGGACAGCTCGAGCCGACCGGCCGCAAACGCCGCGAGGGACGTCACCGTCCCGCGGCCACATACCGGTACGCACCCGACACCACCGGTTCCGACACCACCGCGGCCGATGCCAAACACAGCGACTGGCCACCGTTCGCCAGACGCCGCGAATCGTTCCAGCCGACCGGTGACGGCCACTCCCCCGGCTCCGGCAATCCCAGTGACCGTCCGGATCGCCCCGATCACAACGCAGCACTTGCGGCATTGATCCCGTCCCGATGACCCCGGATCACCCGGCACGGCCCAACAGGCCCGGCACGCCAACCCGGCACGGACCCACCAAACCCGGCCCCCACAGTCACCGACCAGACCAACACCGCCAAAACACACGTCAACAATCGTCAACGCACAACCCCCGAAAGGACACATCATGACCGCAGCATTCACCGCACCGTCGGTCGACGAGATCATCGCCAAACTCGGCGCGACCAGTACCTGCGACGCGGGCCTGACCCAGGACCCGTGGCATTTCGACACCCCCACCGTCAAGCCCGGCTACGGCCCCGGCGCCAACGCACTGAACCTGATCCCGAAGAACGCGCCCCGCCAGCAGATGCTGCCCGAGGAGTACCGAACCGCCTCCGACGACGAGCTACAGGAGCGCATCCGCGACGCCAAGGCCCGTCTCGGCAGCAAGCTGCTGATCCTCGGCCACTTCTACCAACGCGACGAGATCATCGTGCACGCCGATTTCGTCGGCGACTCGTTCCAGCTGGCCAAGAACGCCACGCAGTGCCCGGACGCCGAGCACATCGTGTTCTGCGGCGTGCATTTCATGGCCGAAACCGCCGACATCCTCTCCACGCCCGAGCAGAGCGTGACCCTGCCGAACCTGTCCGCCGGCTGCTCGATGGCCGACATGGCGAACATCGATCAGGTCGAGGACTGCTGGGAGCAGCTCGCCGACATCTGCGGCCGCACCCCCGACGCCGACGGCCGTCAGCAGATCATCCCCGTCACCTACATGAACTCCTCCGCCGCGCTCAAGGCGTTCTGCGGCCGCAACGGCGGCATCGTGTGCACGTCGTCGAACGCACACGCCGTGCTGGAATGGGCGTTCGCCCGCGGCAAGCGCGTCCTGTTCTTCCCCGACCAGCATCTGGGCCGCAACACCGCCCGCGCGATGGGCATCCCGCTGAGCGAAATGCCGTTGTGGGATCCGTTCAAGCCGTGCGGCGGCGCCTCCGATCCGGCCGACTACGCGAAGGCGAAGATGATCCTGTGGAAAGGCTTCTGCTCCGTGCACCAGCGCTTCACGGTCGATCAGATCGAACGCGCCCGCAAGGCCTACCCCGGCGTGAAGGTGATCGTGCACCCGGAGTGCTCGATGCAGACCGTGGACGCGGCCGACGGCGTGGGCTCCACCGCGTACATCGTCAAGGAGATCGCGAACGCCCCGGCCGGTTCGGCCATCGCCGTGGGCACCGAGATCAATCTGGTGAACCGCCTCGCCGCGCAGTACCCGGACAAGACCGTGTTCTGCCTCGACCCGGTGGTCTGCCCCTGCTCCACGATGTACCGCATCCACCCGGCGTATCTGGCGTGGGCGCTGGAGAACATCGAGCGGGGCAACATCGTCAACCGCATCACCGTGGACGACGACACCGCCCGCGACGCCCGCGTGGCGCTGGAACGCATGCTGGAGGTGCACCCGTGATCGTCATCATCGGATCGGGCGCGGCGGGACTGTCCGCGGCACTGGCCGCCGCCGGGGATCTGCGCATCGGCAGCGAGGGACTGGCCGGATCGGGCGCGGCCGGCCCGGATTCGCTGCCCAGCGGACCGAAGGTGGACGACGTGCTGCTGGTCACCAAGACCGCGTTCATGGAGTCGAACACGTATCACGCGCAGGGAGGCATCGCCGCCGCGATCTTCGACGACGACGGCCCCGACCTGCATGCGCAGGACACCCTGGCCGCGGGAGACGGCCTGTGCGATCCGAAGGCCGTGTCGATTCTCACGCAGGAGGGCGCGAGCCGCGTACGCGAGTTCGCCAACGCCGGCGTGCGGTTCGACCGCGGTCAGGACGGGCACATCCTGCGCGGTCTCGAGGCCGCGCACTCCCGGGCCCGCGTGGTCCATGCGGGCGGCGACGCCACCGGCAAGGTGCTGGAGATCGACGTGGCCGAGATGGTGCGGGAGAATCCGCGCATCACGGTGATGGAGCACGCGTTCCTCAAGGACATCGTGCTGCGGGACGGCCGCGTGGCCGGCGTGCGGCTGCTGGTGAACGACGACGCGGGCAACGAAGCCAACACCGACAGCAACACCGCCAACGCAGACGCCAACGCCGCCGAATCCACGCAACCCACCGAACGGGTGATCGAGGCGACGAAGGTGATCCTCGCCACCGGTGGCGCCGGACGCCTCTACCCATATACCACGAACCCCGCGGTCGCGACCGGTGACGGACTGGCCGCCGCACTGCGCGCCGGCGCCGAGGTGGCCGACCTGGAGTTCTACCAGTTCCATCCCACCGCGCTGGCCGTCGGCGAGCATTTCCTCGTCTCCGAGGCGGTGCGCGGCGAGGGCGCGGTGCTGCTCGACGAGCACGGCGAGCGCTACATGACGAAGGTGGATCCGCGCGCCGAACTGGCCCCGCGCGACGTGGTGGCCCGCGCCAACTTCCGGACCATGCAGGCGCAGGGCGGCCGGCCGGTGATGCTGGACGTGTCGCCGATGCGCCGCGAGCACCCCGATCTGGCGACCTTCCTCGCCCACCGCTTCCCCACGATCGACGCCTACACCCGTTCGCTCGGCTTCGACTGGAGCAAGGAGCCGATCCCCGTGGCCCCGGCCGCGCACTACTGGATGGGCGGCATCCGCACCGATCTGTTCGGCCGTACCAGCATTCCCGGCCTGTATGCGGCGGGCGAGTGCGCGCGGACCGGCGTGCAGGGCGCGAACCGTCTGGCCTCGAACTCGCTGCTCGAGGGTCTGGTCTACGGACGCCGTGCGGGACTGGCCGCCGTGCGCGACGATCTGACCCGCGGATGGGCGTTCGCCCCCGAACCGTTCCGCAACAGCGCGATCCCCGGCATGCCGGTGTGCCAGCAGCCGATGACGCTGCAGACCCCGACCGTTCGCGAAGGGGACACGGCCACGCCGTGGGATCGGGACGCCATCGAACGGATGATGTGGAAGGGCGTCGGCCTGATCCGCGACGACGGCACGCTCGACGCCACCGTGCGCGACCTCGCCGAAGGATTGGCCGCGGCGAATCTTGCGGAATCGCGGCGCCGGGATCGCGGTGACGTCGCCGACGTGACCACGCTGGAGAACCGCAATCTGCTCGCCATCGGATACGTGCAGGCCGTGGCGGCGATCAACCGCTGCGAGTCCCGCGGCGCGCATACGCGCTCGGATTTCCCGCAGATCAACCCGAGTCTCGCGCATTCCGTGGCCTACCGACTGCAGTAGCGGCAGCCCGGCGGAATAGTCGAAAGGACCATAACCAGCAATGCTTACCAACCAGGTGATCCGGCGGGCCGTCGAGGCCGCGCTTGAGGAGGACGCCCCGTACGGGGACGTCACCGTGGAGACCACGATTCCGGCCGACGAGACCGGCACGGCACGGCTCGTCGCCCGCGAAACCGGCGTGATGAGCGGCATCGGCGTGTTCGCCGCCGCATTCGCCGCGCTCAACCCCGATATCACCGTCACCGCCCACATCAAGGACAGCGACCGGTTCGAGGCCGGGCAGACGCTCGCCGAAGCGTCCGGCCCGATGCGCGACCTGCTGACGGCCGAGCGCGTGGCCCTGAACTTCACGCAGCGCATGTGCGGCATCGCCACGATGACCGCCGCGTTCGTGGCCGAGGTGAATCGGATCTACGACGCCGGTCACGACGACGCCGGCGACCCCGACACCGGTACCGTCATCACGCCCCGCACCTTCCCGCGCACCCGGATCGTGGACACCCGCAAGACCACGCCGGGCCTGCGACCGTTCGAGAAGTACGCGGTGACCTGCGGCGGCGGCCGCAACCACCGGTACGGGCTTTCCGACGCGGTGATGGTGAAGGACAATCATCTCGCCGCGCTGGCCAAGGAGGGGCTGGACATGGCCGGCGCGATCCGGCATATCCGCGATCAGGTCGGGCACACCACGCATATCGAGGTGGAGGTCGATCGGCTCGACCAGATTCCCGCGGCCCTCGACGGCGGCGCGGACACGATCATGCTCGACAACTTCTCGCTGGACGACACCGCCCGTGGCGTGCAGCTCATCGACGGCCGGGCGATCGTGGAGGCGAGCGGCAACATGACCCTCGACCGCGTGGCCGCCGTGGCCGCGACCGGCGTGGACGTGATCTCCGTCGGGGCGCTCACGCACAGCGTACGCAGCATCGATCTGGGATTGGACATCTGAGGAGGATCGGCATGGACGACGAGCTGTATCTCGACGCCGCGGCCACCGAACCGGTGAGCCATGAGGTCTTGCAGGCGATGATGCCGTTCCTCACCGACGCGTACGCGAATCCGGCGAGCGTGCATCAGCCAGGCAAAACCGCGGCCCGGGCGTTGGACGCGGCCCGGCATTCGTTCGCCGCCGATCTGGGGGCCCGTGCCGACGACGTGATCTTCACGTCCGGCGGCACGGAGGCCGACAATCTGGCCATCAAGGGTATTGCGCTGGCACGGCGCGCACTGATCGAACGGGCGATCACCGGACAGACAATCACCGAACGGGCAGTGACCGGACAAACAATGACCGACCGGACGGCAGCCGGATCGGCAGCAAACGATTGCGCGGCCACCCTGCCGCCGCGGATCATCATCTCCGCGATCGAACACCCGGCCGTGGCCCAGTCCGCCGACTGGATGGCGAAGTATTTCGGATTCGAGGTCGTCCGCATTCCGGTGGACGATCGGGCCCGCGTCGATCTCCAGGCACTGGAGGATCGTCTGTCGGAGGCCGATCTCCCCAACACCGACGATCATGACACCGCCGATCACGACCACACCGATCACGACCACACCGGCAGACCCGCGAACCGCACCGCGCTGGTATCGGTCATGCTGGCGAACAACGAGGTGGGCACCGTGCAGCCGGTGGCCGAGATCGCCCGCATCGCCCACGCCCACGGCGTGCCGGTGCACGTCGACGCCGTGCAGGCCGCCGGGCAGATCCCGATCCGCATGCACGAGTGGGATCTGGACGCGCTCAGCGTCTCCGGCCACAAGTTCGGCACCCCGAAGGGATTGGGCGCGCTGCTGGTGCGCGGACGCACGCCGATCGAACCGATACTGAGCGGCGGCGGTCAGGAACGGGGACTGCGCTCCGGTACGCAGAACGTGGCGGGCGCGGTGGCATTGGCCATCGGACTGCACGAGTCGGTCGCCCGTCTCACCAAACAGTACGACCGACTGGTCGCCTCACGAAACGAGCTGATCACGGCGATCACCCGGGCCGTACCACAGGCGAAACTGACCGGCGATCCGGACGACCGTCTGCCCGGCCACGCCTCGTTCATCTTCCCCGGAGTCACCGGCGAGGCGCTGCTGGTCGATCTCGACGCACGCGGCATTGCGTGCTCGTCCGGCTCGGCGTGCGCGATCGGCCGGCACGAGATCCCGCCGACCCTATTGGCGATGGGGGTGCCGGAGCCGGTCGCCAAATCCGCGTTGCGATTGACGTTCCGGCGTCCGCTCACCCCCGAGGAGATCCGGTTCACCGCGACCGCGATCCAGGATTCCTGCCGCAGCCTCGGATTGCGGTGATCACAGCGTGATCTTGCCGTCGGCGGCCTCGACGATCTCGCCGAAACCAAGACGGGCGCGGAACGGGCGGCCGTCGGAGCTGGAGACCTCGACGCCGTCGGCCGTGCGGCGGGCCGAGAACGTCACCTTGTCGCCGGACTCGCTCTCCACCACGGCCTCGGCCGAATCCACGCCGTCGAGGAACACGGAGACCAGCGCGTCGCGACCGTACTCGTACTCCGGGGTCTCGGCGCCCGGACGGGTGACCAGCACGGAACCGTCGCGCACCCACAGCGGCAGGGTGTCGTAACCGTGGTTCTCCTTGCGCCACTGGCCGGCGCTCTCCACCTTCTCGCCGGTGAACCAGTTGGTCCACACGCCGGCGGGCAGGTAGTACTCCACGTCGCCGGAGTAGCTGAACACCGGGGCGACGAGCAGCGACGGACCGAACATGTACTGACGGTCGAGCGTACGGCAGGCCGGATCGTCCGGGAACTCGACGAACATCGAGCGCATGACCGGGGTGCCGGCGCGGTGCGGCTGCAGACCGGTCTCGTACAGGTACGGCATCAGCGACAGCTTGAGCTTGGTGAACTCGCGGGCCACGTCCACGGCGGTCTGGCCGGGAACCAGCTTCACGCCGTTCTTCTCATCGGCCTCGTCGAACAGCCACGGCACGCGGTACACGGTGGAGCCGTGCATACGGGAGTGCGAGCCGAGCAGACCGAACGCCACCCAGCGCTTGTACACAGCCGGATCCGGGAACGCGCCCTCGAAGCCGCCGATGTCGTGGCTCCAGAAGCCGAAGCCGGAGCTGGTGATCGACAGGCCCGCACGCAGGGTCTGGGCCATGCCGTTGAACGTGGACTCGCAGTCGCCGCCCCAGTGCACCGGATGCTGCTGGCCGCCGACCGTGGCGGAACGGGCGAACAGGCAGGCGCGGCCGACGCCGTGCACCTCCTCGATCGCCTCGAACACCGTCTGGTTGTACAGCTCGGTGTACCAGTTGTGCATCGACAGCTTCTCCGAACCGTCGAACCACACCACGTCACGCGGAATGCGCTCGCCGAAATCGGTCTTGATGGCGTCCACGCCCTGCTTCAGCAGCGTCTTCACCTTGTCCTTGAACCATGCGCGGGCATCCGGGTTGGTGAAGTCCACCAGACCCATGCCGGCCTGCCACATGTCGGTCTGCCACACCTCGCCGTTGGGCTTGCGCACGAGGTAGCCCTTCTCCTTGCCTTCGGCGAACATCTTGCCGCGCTGGCCGAGATACGGGTTGATCCACGCGCAGATGTGCAGGCCCTTGTCCTTGTGCAGACGCTCCAGCGTCGACTCGATGTCGCCGAAGAAACGCTTGTCCCACTCGAAGTCGGTCCACTGGAACTCGCGCATCCAGAAGCAGTCGTAGTGGAAGGCGCTGAGCGGGATGTCACGCTCGGCCATGCCGTCGATGAACGAGTTGATGGTCTTCTCGTCGTACTTCGTGGTGAACGAGGTGGTCAGCCACAGGCCGTAGCTCCACGCCGGCACGTTCGCCGGACGACCCACCAGCGCGGTGTAGCGGTTCAGGATCTCCTTGGGGGTCGGGCCGTAGATCACCAGGAAGTCGAGGGCCTCGCCCGGCACGGAGAACTGCACGGCGTCGGTGTTTTCGCTGCCGACCTCGAAGGAGACGTGGCCGCGGTTGTTCACCAGCACGCCGTAGCCGTTGGAGGTCATGTAGAACGGGATGTCCTTGTAGCCCTGCTCGGAGGCGGTGCCGCCGTCCTGGTTCCACACGTCGATGGTCTGACCGTTCTTCACATAGGTGCCGAAGCGCTCGCCGAAGCCGTAGACGGTCTCGCCCACGCCGAGCGAAAGCTGGATGGCGCTGAACACGTCGGACTCGTCGTAGGCGGAGCCGTCCTTGGAGACGCCGAATTCGCCGACCGGCTGGGTGGTGACGGCGGAGAGCTCGTCGAGCTGGAAGCGGCCGAGCGACTTGCCCTGGCTGGAGGTGAGGGTGCGGCCGTTCGCGCTGAACGTGAGGTTCCACGGGCTGCCCTTGACCACGGTGGCTTCGAGGTCGCCGGTCTTCAGGGTCACGCGGGCGCCGTCCTCGCCGACCTCGCCGTCGCCGTTGCCTTCGGTGGTGACGGACACGTAGTCGCGGTCGCCGGGCTTGTCGACGTTGAGCGGGAATCCGGGGGTGACGTCGGCGCCGAGCCAGTGGGCGGACTGCACGCGGACCACGCCTTCGGCGGGGGTGCTCACGCGCACTTCGAAGGTACCGAGGTTCAGGGTGTCGTTGCGGCCCTTCACCTCGCGGGTGGGGGCGAGCACGTCGAAGCTTTCGCCATCCGCGCCCACGCCCAGCGTGTAGGCCTGACGGGCGTACAGCGCCTCGACGTGCGGACGGTTCATCCAGTAGCCGTTGGTGAATTTCATGTCAGCCGCTCCTTTGCTGCTTGATCCTGCTGCGTGATCCTGTTGCGTGATCCGAGTACGTGTTCGGGTTCTTCGGCCGGGCCGTTCGACGATCGACATCGGGGGTGTCGCCGGGGCCGGCCGTGGTGCCTATGCCTGACACGGTAATCGAGGATCGTCAGGTCGCCCAGCTGGATTTCGACTGATTTCGACTGGCTGACGGTGAAGGCGGGTTCTGACCGCGGCCGCTGACCGTGTCTGCCGACTGCGGCTACCGACCGTGTCTGCCGACTGCAGTTGCCGACCGTATCTGCCAACTGTGTCTGCGGTCGGAGTCTGCGGTCAGAACCGGGCGGGCCCGACCGATCCGCGATCCAGATACGGGATCTCCATGCGTTCCACCGTGCCGAGCGGCACTCCCCCGCCGGCGAGAATGTCCATCATCATGTCCACCGCGCGGAAGCAGGTGCGCTCCGGCTGCAGGGGCAGCTCGTCGATCGGCACCGAAAGCCGGTCCGCGTCGCCGAGCATGGTCAGGGCCAGCACCGAGACGTCCCGCGGGATGCGCTTGCCCATCGAGGCGAGACGACCGATCAGCGCCTCCAGGAACATCAGATCGGACTGCACGATGATCGCGGTGGCGCTCGGCTGGGCGGAGAACGCCTTGTCGAGCAGGGAGACCATCACGCTCATCGGCCACGCGCCGGACGGGTCGAGCTCGTTCGGCGGGGCATAGCCCTTCAGGGTCATATCGTGCTTGCGCGCGTAATGCTGGAGGGATCCCAGCGAGCGCATCACGAAGTTCGATCGGCGGCGGTATTCGTCCGGGGCCGATCCGAAGAAGATGCATTCATGATGGCCGAGGTCGGCCAGACGGTCCACGGCCGTGCGGCACGCCCGCTCGAAGTCGAGGTCGACGCAGAC
Source organism: Bifidobacterium simiarum (assembly GCF_002802905.1). Classification (GTDB taxonomy): domain Bacteria; phylum Actinomycetota; class Actinomycetes; order Actinomycetales; family Bifidobacteriaceae; genus Galliscardovia; species Galliscardovia simiarum. Next base: position 104,696 of record NZ_PEBK01000004.1, on the reverse strand, counting down.
GAGGTGATCGGTCTCCTTCGGCACGCCCACCGACACGTACGGCACCGACGACGAGGCGGCCGGACCGACGCGGTCGTCGTCCACCTCCACGTCGAGCAGCATCACGCCGTCGACCATGCCGGCGTCGATCACCTGTTCCAGACGGGTCTCGGCATGGGCATCCGACCCGGACAGCACGATCGCGTCGTAGTCGTGGGCGCGGGCGGCCTTGACCATCTGCATCAGGAAGCCCGCGTAGTTGCGTTCGGACGTGGTGGAGTGGATCGGGTCACTCACCGCCAGGAATCCGGTGCGGCGACCGGAGGAGACCACCGTGCCGGCGTGGTGGAAGTACCCCAGTTCGCGGGCGGCCCGCAGCACCTTCTGCCGCACCTCCGGGGAGATCCTCCGCTTGCCGCTCAGCGCATACGACACCGTGCTGATCGACACCCCGGCCCTGGCAGCCACGTCCTTGATCCCCGTCATCGGCACCTCCCCGATCGTCACCGTCCACCACCACCGTACCTCGTTTTCGAAAAATATCGAAACCGTTGAAATCCCAAGGTGTCTGGGGCTTCCGAACCGGCGAAATAATTTGACCGGGACCATCGTGATTTCTATCTTGTGCATATCGATACCGACGCATGCACCGCCGCGCGCGATGCCGGCCGAACCGGTATCCCCGACCCATCGGTATCCGTCGACTCAAGTCAGTGAAGACAGGAGAACATATGACCGCCGCAAACACCGCCCCCGCACCTCAGGCGGATTCCAAGGAAGCGCGCCTCGCCGCCTACAATGCGGCCGTCGCCGCCGCAGAGAAAGACCCGAACCTCAGCCCCGAAACCGGCAAGCCGCTGTCGCGTACCACCGTGCTGCGCTTCGGTGCCGGCTTCCTGATGTTCGGCGTGCTGTGGATGGCCGGCCTGAACATCGCGTTCGCCGTGCTCATGCCGCTGCATTTCAAGACCATCCAGGGCATCACCCCCGAGGCGCTCAACGGCATCGTGAACTCGTGCTCCGCCATCGCCGGTCTCGTCTCCAACCTCGTCTTCGGCAACTTCTCCGATCGCTCCCGCTCGCGCTTCGGCCGCCGTACCCCGTGGATCCTCGGCGGCGCCGTCGTGGCCGGCGTACTGCTGTTCTTCACCGGCATGACCAGCAACCCCGTGCTGCTCACCATCCTGTACTGCGCCAGCCTCTGCGGCCTCAACGCCATGATCGCCCCGCTGGTGGCCGTGCTCTCCGACCGTGTCCCCGCCGGCATGCGCGGCGGCCTCTCCGCCTTCTACGGCGCCGGTTCCGTGGTCGGCGCGCCGATCGGCACCCTGCTCGGCGCCACGTTCATTAACAACATGACGCTCGGCTTCGCCATCGCCGGCGTGCTCATGTTCCTCGCCGGCCCCGTCTCCATCGTCATCATCCCGCGTGAGTCCTCCGCCGACTTCCTGCCCAAGGACGAAGGCAGCCTCAAGGACGTGCTCTCCAGCTTCCGCCCGCCGCGCTTCCACGGCGCCCACGACTTCTACAAGGCGTTCGTCGGCCGCTTCTGCATGCTGCTGAGCTACCAGATGATCAACGCCTACCAGCTGTACATCATCCAGAACTACGTCGGCCAGTCCGTCGCCGAATCCGCCAAGACCATCTCCGTGATGTCGATCATCACCATGATCGTCTCCCTGCTCGGCTCGCTGGTCTCCGGCCCGATCTCCGACCGCATCGGCCGCCGCAAGGTGCCCGTGGTCGTGGCCTCCGTGATGTTCTCCTTCGGTATCGCCATGCCGTGGTTCATCCCCAACTCGATGGGCATGTACCTCTTCGCCACCATCGCCGGCCTCGGCTACGGCGTGTACTCCTCGGTCGACCAGGCGCTGAACGTCGATGTGCTGCCCAGCAAGGAGGAGGCCGGCAAGGACCTCGGCATCCTCAACATGGCCACCACCCTCGGCCAGATGTGCGGTCCGATCGTGATGAGCACCGTGGTGCTCTCCGCCGGCTACGTGTTCGCGTTCCCGGTCGCCATCGCCGTGGCGCTGATCGGCTGCGTGTTCATCATGAGCATCAAGAACGTGAAGTAGTCGCCTGTCGTCAGTAGTCGACTCTTCCCTCCAATCAGACCCCGCAGGACTCCCACAAGGATCGGCCTGCGGGGTTTTTCTGTTGCGCGGTGGTGGTTTGCGTTTGCCGTCGTGGTTGCCGCGGGATGGGCGGCCTGCGGCGGCTATGCCAGGTCCGGATTTGGTCCCGACTGGGGCTGGTGTGGGCCCGACTGGGGTCTGTCTGACCCCTGATCGGCCTCAAACCGGACCTATCTCCATTCTTTGGGGCGGATTTCAGCACTTGCAGACACCTAACTGCGTTCTGCGGGGCGCTTCAACCCGGAAACCACGAGTATGGGCGTTGCCATTGCAAGGATCCTACTTGGCATATGTCCCGCCAACGACCCCCAGAATGGAGATAGGTGTCTGCAAGCATGGCAAATCCGCCCCACAAAACGAAGATAGCCCGGAACGGGAGCAGTCCGGTCTGAAGGCAACTCGACCGAACGCCGTTTCCTTAGGCCATCCTTAGCGGGGATGACGGAACATATCGGTAAAGCCCAAACCACGAACTGCCTCGGCGTCAACGGCGGAGACGGGTCATTCGGGCATCGGTCACTGGGATCCTCGCGACGACAGATCATCATGATCTGTCCGTTTTTTGTGAGGCTTGTGCCTATCGGATGACGCATGTTCCCCCGTTGACATGCCGCTGCTAGGGTGTGGTATTGGTTTGCGGAGCCGCACGGGCCCCAGCCCGACGCTTCCGCGAGGTACAGACGCATCGGATGCCGGCCGACCGTTCGGCGCCGATAGCCCAACGAACTCAGATACGGCAGGAAAACAGCACAGCATGGCCTTCGTCAATTTCATCATCGAACTGCTCAAGGACCCCCGTGCGGCGATCGCGGCTTGGATCGCGATGGGCCCGGGAGTCGCACTCGGCTTCATCTTCCTCATCGTCTTCATCGAAACGGGCGTGGTGTTCTTCCCGTTCCTCCCCGGTGACTCCCTGCTTTTCGCGGCGGGCGTGTTCGCCGCTCCGGACGCCGTGACCGGCCAGTCCGCACTGCCGCTGCACATTCTGCTGCCCGTCGTGTGGACCGCCCCGATCATCGGCGACCAGTGCAACTACTTCATCGGCCACTTCTTCGGCCGCCGCATCATCAAGTCCGGCAAGGTCAAGGCCATGACCCCCGAGCGCATCGCAAAGACGGAAGCCATGATCGAGAAGTGGGGCCCGCTCGCCGTGTTCCTCGGCCGCTTCTTCCCCTTCATCCGCACGTTCATGCCGTTCATCTCCGGTATCTCCGGCATGCGCTGGAGCCGCTTCACCCCGTTCTCGGTGCTTGGCGGCCTCACCTGGTCGTCGCTGTTCACGTTCCTCGGCTACTTCTTCGGCAACATCCCCGCCGTGCAGAAGCACTTCGAGCTGGTGATCGTGCTGATTCTGGCCGTGTCGCTGCTGCCCACGGTGATTGGTCTGCTCAAGGCCAAGTTCGGCAAGAAGTCGAAGTCCGGCGAGGCCGACGATCCCTCCGCCGGTGGCGTGGCGGGAACCGGCGCCACCACGGGACGCGTGCCGAAGCACGTCGCCGCGTGAGCTAGTCCGCTCGCCGAGCAGAACGCCCAACGCCCGCTCGCCGCGTAAGTCCCCGCACGTCCATGTGACGTATGACCACCGCCCGAACCGTAACGCACAACGGTTCGGGCGGTGGTGTTTGGACGGTGGTGTTTGGACGGTGGTGTTTGGACGGTGGTGTTTGGACGGTGGTGTTTGGACGGTGGTGTTTGGGGCGACGGCGGTTCGGAATGGGTGTCAATGCGGGAGGTCTTCCGTCCCACCATTCGGACATCCACAATGCACGCCGTGTCAACGGTGTACAGTTGCGCGAGGTCACAATGTGAACGCCCTATGTACACTGTGTGGACACGAATTGCACGATTCGCAACACCGTATTAACATAGGCCGAGTTGTCCTGCGAAGGCAGAACAACATCCACGGGGCTATAGCTCAGTTGGTAGAGCGCTTCGTTCGCATCGAAGAGGTCGGGGTTTCGACTACCCTTAGCTCCACGAAGGCCTTCTGCATTCATTCCACCGCAGAAGGCCTTTTTCTTTATTTCGTTGAAATTCCAACGTTTTCAGCACCCTGTCGGTTGTGCGTGGAGGTACGCCGGGGTGCGTGCCGGTACACGTTTTAGGTACACCGTTAGGTACACAAGAATGGCATGATGGAAACATGCGAACGAAGAACAGCTGGGGCAGCGTCATCTACGACAAAAAGCGTCACTCATACCGGGCGCGCTATCAGAACCCGCACAAGCCGGGCGCCCAAGTGCAGCGTGTCTTCGCCGACCGTCTGACCGCTCAGGGATGGCTCGCCCAAGAGAAGCAGCTGGTGGAGGCGGACAAGGCCGGTCTGGGAACGTGGACGCATCCGAGCGAGCGGGAGGCCGAGCGCAGGGCGGAGAACGAGCGCAACAACATCGTGTTCCGCGACTACGCCACCGAGTACGTGGAGAACTGGCGGCGCAGGGACGGCCGTCCGTTCGAGGAATCGACGAAGCGCAAGCACCGCGAGTATCTGGCGCATCTGCTGAAGGCCGATTTCGTGGGGAAGAGCATCGGTTCAATCACGGAGACTGACATCCACCGCTGGCTGGAGAAGCCGATGGAGCCGCATCCGAGGCTTCGGACGTTCCAGCTGTTGAAGAGCATCATGGGCAAGGCCGAGCGCACGGGCATCATCGGCCGGTCGCCGGTGACCATGAGCGCGCCGAAGCTGCCGAAGAGCAGACAGGCGCAGATTCCCGTGGCGACGCCGCAGGAGCTGGAGGCCATCTATCACGGGATGCCGGAGTACTGCCGCATCGCCGTGTACATGGGCGCGTGTTTTGACCTGCGTATCAACGAGGTGTGCGCCTTGCAGGTCCGTGACTTCGACCTCGAACGTAAACTGCTGCACGTCCGTCACAGCGTTGGCAAGGGTGAGGGCGACCGTGGGTTCCGCAGGCTCAAGGCCACGAAGACGCTATCGAGTACGGCCGACCTGAATATTCCCGATGGGATGATGCCGATGATTCGGCAGCAGATAGGCGACCGTGACGGCGACCGCATGTTCATCGAGTCGCCGCAGACGGGCGGAATCCTCAGCGACCCGGCGTTGCGTCGTCTGTTCAACAGGGCGGCGAAGGACGCCGGGCGTTCCGACCTGCATTTCCATACGCTCAGGGCCACGGCCATCGATGCGGCGATGCATCAGGGGGCCACGCTGCGTGAGACGATGGCGCTGGGGCGGCATGACGACGAGAAGACCTCGGTGGAGCGCTACCAGCGTGCCAGCTCGGAGCGTCTTCGGGAGCTGTCGAATCAGGTGGCGGGGTTCCTGCTGCCGCAGAGGCGCACGCGGGAGGATGTCGAACGCGATATCGCGGAGGCACGGAAAAGGCTAGCCCAGCTGGAAGCCGAGCTAGCCGAGTTCACCGGAAAAGACGGGCCAGAGAATCCGCGTCGATAAGCCGTTTGCCGCCGATGGCGTAGCTTCGGAGTCTTCCTTCCCGTATCAGCGCGTACAGGAAGGACTTGGAGCAGTGGAGCAGTTCCATCGCCTCGGGGACCGTCACCGTTTCGGGTATGCTCATCGTCCTCCCTCATCGTCGTGGCCGTCGTGGCTGATTTCGCCGCCCTTGACCATGTGGAGCACCTCGTTTATGCGGCGGATGAGCGCTTGGCGGCGTTCGCCTCTGACCTCGGGGTACTGTGCCTCTAGGGGGAGGTTGCTGAGCATCCACACGACCGTGTAGCACGCCTGATGGTTGTGGTACCGGGCGGGAAGCATGAGCGGGTACCGGTCGAGGTACGTCAGCAGTGTGTTCCAGTCGAACTGGCTGTCGTACTCGTCCAATACAAGGACCTTCTGCCGGTCGTACTCGTCGAACGGGCGGCGATAGTCGGTCACGCGGTAGATGTCTTTGATGGGATACCGGTTGTAGACGTGGCTGGTCTTGCCGACGCCGGGCGCGCCGTACAGGTAGTGCACCTCGATGTCGCGCATCTTATGCCCCGTACTCCCGCTGGTCACGGGCGGCGGCAAGTTCGCCCATCCATTTCGTGTATCGGGCGGCCTTGTTGTCCTCGTCGTCCAGCAGGACCTCGGCGACGGAAGCGCCATCGAGAATCTTCCTGCGGATTTCGGAAAGGTCGTTTCGCCTGCCCTGCTGGTCCCGCAGGTTGATTGAACCGACGTATATCGGCCCGGAGATGCGAGTCTCCTCTTTGGTGCAGTATTCGACGCACTTCATTACGGTGCCTTTGCGGGCCTCGATGTGGGCGTCGTTGAATCCGGCCTTCTCCAGATGGTTCTTGAGAGTGGGCCATCGTATGGGGGATGTCAATTGGAGGAAGCACTGGAAGTGCTCATAGCCGGTTTCCGAGCCTTTTTCGCGTTGGAAGACCGCGCCGGTGCCGAGGTCCTCGAAGAGCTTCTTCACTTGGTCTTCGTCATGGCCTTCGGCCCGTATGGTGAGCATCCAGTCACGGGCTTGTTGGTCTTCGGTCAATAAGCTCTCCTTATCTGCTACGGAAGTGGGCGGTAACACTAGCGCCCACTAGTCGGGATGGAGGCCGCGCGCCGTTGCCGACGCGCGGCCCGGCCTTCCCCGTCTGCTGCGCCCTTTGGGCTACGCATACGGTTCGGCCAGATTGCGTAGTTCGTCATCGTCGATATAGGGGGCACGGACCCGCTGGACTGTGTCCGTCTCGATGTTCCATATCCAAGCCGTTCCCGGCTCCGATACGGGAATCTGCCACGGTGTCGCACCGAGCTCGACGGCATGGGGGCTTAACGCCATCTGGGCTTCCGATTCATCGGTCAGGCGTAGGGCTATACGTTGCGGGAACCGGGCGCGGAGAGGCATCGCCTGTACGCGCGGGTCCTGTGTCATCGCCAGGACGACCAGCCCTGCGGCACGGCCGACACGCATCATGGAATCAAGCAGCTCAACGGCCTCATCGGTCTGTTTCCGTCGAGACTTGGCAACTGACGTGACCAGTTCGGCCGCTTCATCGATGACCAGAAGAAGACGCGGATACTGTTCAGATGGCGGGATGTTCCGCAGTTTGCCACGAACCGCACCGGTTCGTCGCCACACCTCGTCATTCAGGTCAGACAGCAGTTCCAGTGCTTCATCCATGTTCCACGCGTGACGGTGAATGAGACGGGCATCGACCATGCCGCCCTCCATGCCGTTCTTGAGGTCCACATACGCCACCCACACGAGGCCACGCATGATATACGGAGCCTGCGCCTTCAGCCAATTGGCGGATATGCTGCCCTTACCGCTGCCCGTCAGCCCCGTCACCAGAGTCGAAATATCAGCACGGACGGATACCTCCTTGTCGGTTTCCGCATTCATGCCCAGTACGACTTCATCAACGGAGGGGTGAGGACGGCGCGGCCGCCCCCATGTTCCTAGCATCGGCGCCGGCCACGCAGCACGATGACCCAGCATCCCCAACGCGCCTGTGTGGATTCGACGCGAAGTCGCCACATCCGACCGAGGTCAGCAGCATAAGAAGACGCCTCAGCGGCAGTCATCCAACCAGCAGGCGCATACACAACGAGCCCCCACCGCAGTGACGGCCGCACACGGACTGCACCGCCCGAAGCCACCACCCCACGGCTGCGATGGGCTTCCGCCCTCGCCTGTGCAACGGCTTCACGACCAAACGACAACCATCTGCCTGCGTACACCATCATGACGAGCAGCAGCACCAGCAGTGCCACTAAGACAGCACGCACCCACCACGGTAAGGGGGATAAAAATTCACTCAACATCTCCAGCACCTTCAATCACCTGTACAGCATCGGCGACCACAGAAACGCCGACTTGACCGCCATCCCGCACGTACGGGGTCACCAGCACATGCCCCGTGCAGCGCAGTACTGCTAAAGCCGGAATGTCATCTACTGGCGGCGTCTTGACCTTGATGCTCGAGGTCTTAATCACCCTGCCGTCGGCATCTCGAACCATAGCACCCCGCAGCGGAGTTACGGCGCTGCCGTCTATTAGCTTCAAACTTCCGTCGCGGTCCGTCGCAAGGCTCAACGCGCCGGCCACAATTGGGTCAAGCGTCACGGCCGTCAGCGCATCGGTTTTAAATCGCATCGGAACCTCCTTCTTGTTCCAGATATCCCCGCCTTGAGGACACTTTCATTCTGTCAGTGCAGTTATGATGTACCTAGTTTCAAATAATGCAATTTTTGCATCATTAGTGAGAGAAAAGGAACGACCACAACATGAGCAAGCCAAAGTACATGACCGGTTATCTCATTCGGCGATACCGCAAGGAAAGAGGATGGATAATAAAGCGGAAACCCGACCGGGGAACCAGCCTTTCCGACCGTATCCATGAAATCTTTGGGGATAAGGCTTTGGAGTCATTGACCGATTCGGCTTTGAAGAATATCGAGACACAGAATGAGGCACACCATCGGGAGCCGACACCGCAAGAGCTATACCAGATAGCGCGAGCCTTAGAGGTGCCCATTATGGCTCTCATCGTGGATGCAAAAGACCCGTTCGCAGTATGTCCGTTTTCACCCAAACAAGAGACAAATTGCGAAATCGCCTTTGACGAGATTCACGCAATGAAGGATTTCGAATATCTTCAGGAGGCCGACTCGTTGCAATTCAGCATCAAGATGTTGAAGATGAACTGCATCAGCCCGATGTACTACGGATTCTTCAACGTCAAGAACGAGGACCTGACCACAGAACAAATCAATATCGTCAAGGGAAAGACCTCTACCGAGTTCGAAAACCTGACATTGAAAATGTATCTTCTGCAAAGCAATGGAATACAAATCCCGGAATCGTTCATCAGGGAAATGCAAAACGCCGCCAAGCTGATAGAGCAGACGTACGGCATCCGTAATCTGAAAATGCCGAAGATTGTTTCGGCTTCTAAGCTTGCCGACAATCGAAAATTCCACGTCACCGGAGAACGAGAGCTGAACCAGCGAAGCCGCGAACAGGTCGCCTTGATGCGGGCCGCTCAATATAATCCGGCTCTCTTGGACTCCCTGATAGACAAGGATTGGCCCCCGACAATAGAAGATGACCAATTGGAGGATGCCGAGGAAGTCGATTGGTAACGACCTTTAGCCGGACAAATATAAGGTCTTAAAATAAGTACACAATGAAGTACACAATCTCAAAAGATGTGAATTTTCGTTGAAATTTCAACGTACTACGCGACTACCCTTAGCTCCACGAAGGCCTTCTGCATTCATTCCACCGCAGAAGGCCTTTTTCATATCTTCAGGCCTCATCCGTCTCATTGGGTTAAGTAAAGAAAAGTGTGTCTTATCCGCCCGAGTCTCGCTCGCCTCATCCGTCCGGTTTTGGGGTCAAGTTATGGGTCAAATTGGGGACATAGGCCAACATACGTACCCGACGGTTCGGTCCTGCGCGTTTCACCTTCACCTCATCCGTCCGACTTCGTCGTCCACCTTCCCCTCAAAGGGAAGGCAAGGCCATACCAAATCACGCATCCAGCCGGCACATGCCAAGCCATAGGCCAACATAAGCATCCGGTGGTCCAGCTGTGTGACGTGTACCCCCGCCGGCGGAGACTATCACGTCTTACGTGACTGGGGCGGTCGAACGAAATCCTCTGGACCATAGGCCAACATATGCGCCCCAACTGTCACATGCCCCGCCGGCGGGGGCCGTCCGCGCCGAACGACTGGAGGTGGTCAAGCAGCCTCCGTTCGGCCACCCCAGTCTCGACTCCGCCGAGCTAGCTCCGCCGGCGGGCGCATTCCCAGATCATCGGCCGAAATAAAGCATTGACCAAATCAAACCGCAAGGCCGATCTCGCCTCTTTTATACTCGTGAGTATTATACTCATCGGTATAATACTCACGAGTATAAAGAGGTGACGATGCCTTCGAAAAAACATGCACAGGCACGATCCCGCTCTCACATACCGTTGTTAATTATCACCATCGTCAGCTTAGCGGTCATCTCTTTACTAGTCATTGGACTAGTCGCCACCCATAGACCGAACAACAGCACCAGTAGCAGCACATCCCATACGAATTCAACATCCGCGCCATCGAAATCCGTCTCCTCGACTGTTCCCAGCCCGCAAAAACGCATCCAACAAGGGGAAGGGAATATCGCCAACGGTAAATACCATGTACGAATCGTCAGTCTGATCAAGTCCGTTGACACCGATACCAAGGATAGGCAACCCGGCGTTCTCGTCACCTACGAAATCACCAATATCTCCAATGAGAAGGCCCAAATGACCGCGGCAATAAAGGTATCTCAAGATGGAGAGAAGTTTGGCAACCCTCTGCCTGACGATGATGCACTTACCGAACGACTGGTTCAATCCATAACGGATAGCATGAAGCCAGTCAACCCCGGCGAGACTCAAACGCGCATCAGTTACTTCGGAGTGCGCAACACAACAAGCCCAATACAGGTAAGCATCTACAACAATGCAGAGGATCCAAATAGCGTCGTCACTAAAACCTTCACGCTCCAATAGCCACCACAAAACCATCACCCACAATGCCAACGTCACGCCCCGCCGTTGGACCACGGTGCCAAAACCTGATTTTTGCGGCGGGATCCATGAATAGTGCGCTGATCTTGATGGATTGCGGTGCAAATCGGCGATTATGCGGCGTAATCCATCAAAACTGACTTACGGCAATTTCAGGAACCTTGAAATCATGCGGTTTTGGGGAGACGCCCGACCCGGACCTCATGGATTGCGCTGCATTTTGCGGAAATTGCAGCGCAATCCATCGGATTTCCCTCATTTTCGATGGACGATGTTGCCGTAACGCCGATTATGCAACGCAATCCATCACGCGAGGGTCGGTCACATGAGCACGGGCGTATCGCAGTCCGATGCGTCGCCCGCCACCTCATCAGTCCGCCATACGGCAGACAGCTTCCCCTCAAGGGGAAGCCCAAACGCCACACCTCACACGCACACCTCAAACGCCACACCTCACAACGCAACGCACACCTCACCCCGCAGCGCAGCGCACGCCTACCCCGCACTCACACAGGAATCACAATATTCGCCACCGTCATGGCGACGAGCCCCAGCACGCCGGTGGAGGCGAGGCACAGGCCGGCGAGGCGCGCGTTGCCGAGCACGCGGTCGGTAAACAGCGTGGAGAACACGCCTACGGGGGCGAAGCACACGAAGATCACGGCCTTGCGCAGTTCGGGCGCGATCGGCAGCAGGAACCACGCGGCAACCGCGAAGATGAACGCGAACAGCCACCGCCAAGCGATCACCGTGCCCACGCGCTTGGCATCGAGCGCATTGCGCGGAATATCCATGAGCATGCCGACCATGAACATCGAGCAGAACGCATTGGCGTTGGAGAACGGCTGGAGAATCGTGCCCACCCACTGCGGAATCACGAACCCGCTGACCATCACCACGAGCATGAGCATGTACGTCATGAACGCCGGCGAACTGTAGAAATTCCGCGCGATCCGGTGCAGTGTCGCCCGCCGCTGCAGCCAACGCTCATCCCGGTCCATCGGCTTGCGCGGCGGCTTCGGTCCCAACGGACGCGACTGCTCCTCGTCGCTGAGCGGCCGCGACTCGTCGATGCGCAGCAGCTGCGTGGTCACCGCGTTCATGCCGGCCGACATCATCACCGAATTGCCGATATCGAACATCACCAGCGCCACCGCGGCCCCCGGACCCATCAGCGCCTGCACCACCGGCAGCGCGAAGCATCCGATGTTGAATCCGGACCCGTTGAGCATGTAGAACGCGCGGCTGCCCAAGGGGGTCTTGCCGGTGACCAGATAGATCACCAGAATCGGGATCACCGAACAGCAGAAGCCGAACAGCGCCACCCACAGCAGGCTCATGTCGTGGGTGTTGTCGATGAACGACACGATCACGGCCGCCGGCAGCAGCAGGTTGAACACGATCTTCTGCAAGATCCTGTAGTCGTCGGTTTTGCACCACCCGATCCGCTTGAACCCGTAGCCGAGCAGAATGATGCACAGGAACACCACCGGCTCTACGATCTTCTCCATGGTCCGCTCTCCCGCTGTTGTCGTCGTTGCCAATCACGGACGCCGCCAACCATACCGCAGCCACGCAGCCATGCAGCCATAGCGGCCGACATCCGTCCGCTGACACGATACCGCATCGACGGCCGATCGAGCAGGCATTAGCCATTGGTTTCCATAGGTTTCCGTGAACTACTGATCAGTCAGGACCAGAAGGCCAGAGGGCCAGAGGTCAGCAACCACCAGTCAGCAGCCAGCGGAAGACTACCGCCCCTCCGGCACTGCCGTGGTCGCCCTCATGATCAGGTTCGTCCGCAGCATGGAATGCGGCTCCCCCAGCGGCTCGCCACGCATGAGCAGCAGCACCTTCTCCGCGGCCATGCGGGCCATCGCCACCGGATCCTGATGCAGCGTGGTCAGCTCGGCCATCGAGGATCGATCGTTGTCGTCGAAGCCGATCAGCGAGATGTCCTCGGGCACGCGCAGACCGATCCGACGGAATTCGTACATCAGCGCGATCGCGAAATCATCGGTTTCCACGCACAGCGCGGTTGGGCGTTCGGCCTGGGAGATGATGCGCGTGGCCGTTTCGGAGACCGCGTCCTGGAAGCTACGGAACCGGCTGACGTCACGCCCCTCGAACAGGGTGATCTCCCCGTCGTCGTACCCCAGTTCCCGCGCCGCGTCGCGGAACGCGCCGGAACGCAGTTTGGCACTGAACAGGAAGTCGGGGTTGTCGGGCATTTCCACGAAGCCGATGCGGCGATGGCCCAGTGAGTGCAGCAGTCGCACGGCCTGACGCATGGAGTCGGCGTCGTCGATGCGCACGGTGCCGCTGTATCCGCCGATCGCGCGGGCGTCGAGTCCCACCGACGGCATGGTGAGGTCCTCCAGCACACCGACCTGATCGTCGTTGAGCATGATCGACACCACGATCACGCCGTCGGAGTTGCGGTTGCCGGGCAGCCGGTCGAAGAAGCGCTTGAGATCGTCGCGGGTGCGCACCACGAGCGGCACCAGATCATAGCCGGCATCGGACAGCACCTCGTAGGCCCCCTCCATCGCCGCCGCATTGAACCAGGTGTTCAGCGAGTCGGTCACCACCATGGTCACGCGCATGGTTTTGCCACTGGCCAGCGACGAGGCGCTGCGGGAGAGGGTGAAGTGCAGCTGGTTCGCCACGTCCTGCACGCGGGCGCGGGTTTTCTCGCTCACGCGTCCGGTGCCTCGCAGCGCACGCGATACCGTGGATTCGGAAACGCCGGCCGCAGCGGCCACATCCTTCAGACTTGCCACACCACACCCCTTATCTGACTTATCCGACGCGTATCGGCCATCCGACGCAGATCGGCGATACGCACCGACGATCCTCCGTTGCGCAAGTTTGCGCAACCTGTCCGTTTTTCTTTCTCAAAGATACCGCGAAACCGAAACAACGCAAACAACACAAGCGTTTGCATTATCAGACAGACACTCACCCCGATCACCCCGATCAACCGGCCGGAACCGATCCCCGCAGGGTCTTCCCCGGCCATCCCAATTCCCTCGGGACCTTCTTTGGCCAGACCGATCACGAATATCCGATCAGATCGATCACCGGGGACCCTACTTGGCCAACCCGATCACCAAGACTTGGCCAACCCGGTCACGAAGAGGCCGAAATCACGGTCCTCGTAAACGATTCGGCCAAGTAACCGATTCGGCCCACCGGACCTGACCCACAGCCCGGCCCACGGCCCGACCCACCGGGCCCGGCCCACAGCCCGGCGACACAGCCCGGCCCACGGCCCGACCCACCGACACACCCCAACCGACACAGCCCGGCCAGACGTCAGACTTGCGCGATCATCCGCACGCGCTAGCCTGAAACTACCCATACCGATATCACCCATACCGGTACACCCATATCGACAACGTCGTCATCAAGGAGTTCCCATGGTCGATCGTTCCCTGTTTTCGATAAGCACACTCAACGCCCATCCGCTGATGAATCCGCGGACCACGCTCGGCGGCGAGGCGGCCGGCAAGCACTGGCGCATCGGCATCATCACCGAATCACTGATCCGGTTCGAATGGTCCGATTCAGGCCGATTCGTCGACAACCCCACCCAGATGGCCTTCAATCGTGATTTTTCGACCGAAATCCCCACCCAGACCGCAAAATCGACCGACGCCCCCACCGAAACCGCATCAATCTCCCCCACCGGCGCCACACCCATCGACACCGCACCCAACACCGACGCCGCCTCCACCAACCCCACCCTCCCCTCCTTCACCGTCACCGAACGCGACGGCTGGCTGGAGATCGACACCCCGCACCTGCACATCTCCTACAACCAGCAGCCGTTCACCAAGGAGGGCCTGTACGCCACGGTGAAGGGCATCGCCAGCACCGACAACACTTGGCATTACGGCGACGAGCAGCTGCGCAACCTCGGCGGCACCTATCGCACGCTGGACTGGGCGAACGGCCGCATCCCCCTCGACCCGGGCGTCAACAGCACCGACGGCTGGGCGATCCTCGACGACTCCGCCTCGAACGTCATCGTCGACGCCCCCGAAGTCAACGGCAAACCCAACCCCTTCGGCACCTGGGTCACTCCGAAGCCGGAATCCACCACCGATCTGTATCTGTTCGGCTACGGTCACCGCTACCGCGAGGCCGTGCATGATCTCTACCGTCTGACCGGACCGACCCCGCTGCTGCCGCGGTTCGTGCTCGGCAACTGGTGGAGCCGCTACCACCGCTACACCGAATCCGAGTACCGCGAACTGGTCGAACGCTTCGAGGCCGAGGGTCTGCCGTTCACCACGGCCGTGATCGACATGGACTGGCATCTGGTGGACGACGTCGATCCGAAGTACGGCTCGGGCTGGACCGGGTATACGTGGAACCGGACCTTCTTCCCCGATCCGCAGCGATTCCTGCACTGGCTGCACGACCACGGCATGAAGACCACGCTGAACGTGCATCCGCGCGACGGCGTGCGCGCCTTCGAGGACCAGTACGCGCCGATGGCCGAGGCGATGGGCATCGATCCCGATACCGGTGAGGCCGTGCAGTTCGATCTGACCGATCCGCGGTTCATGAACGCGTACTTCGACCGGCTGCATCATCCGATGGAGGACGAGGGCGTCGACTTCTGGTGGCTTGACTGGCAGCAGGGCGGCGTGACCCGCCAGCGCGGCCTCGACCCGCTGTGGATGCTCAACCATCTGCATTACCTCGACTCCGCCCGCACCAACGCCCATCGCGAGGGGGAGGACGCCGACCCGGCACAGAAGATGGACGCCCGTCCGCTCACCTTCTCGAGGTACGCCGGACCGGGCTCGCACCGCTACCCGATCGGCTTCTCCGGCGACACGGTGGTGACATGGGATTCGCTGCGGTTCCAGCCCGAGTTCACCGCCACGGCGAGCAACATCGGCTACGGATGGTGGAGCCACGACATCGGCGGCCACATGTTCGGCTACCGCGACGAGGAGCTGGAGGCCCGCTGGTATCAGCTAGGCACGTTCAGCCCGATCAACCGTCTGCACTCCACCGATTCGCCGTTCAACGGCAAGGAACCGTGGAACTTCCACACCGAAGTGCGCGAGGCGATGAGCGAGACCCTGCGTCTGCGGCACATGCTGATCCCGTATCTGTACACGATGAACTGGCGGGCGGCACGCGAGGGCGAGCCGATCGTGCAGCCGCTGTACTGGAATTGGCCGGAGATCCGCGACGCCTACAAGCTCACCGACGAGTTCCGGTTCGGCACCGAGCTGCTGGTGGCGCCGATCGTCAGTCCGGCGGAGAAGTCCGTGCAGATGGCGAAGGCCGACGTGTGGCTGCCGCAGGGCACGTGGTTCGACTTCTTCACCGGACGGCATTACGTCTCCGCCCCGGTGGAGGGACGGCGACTCGAGGCATGGCGCGGACTCGACCGGATGCCGGTGTTCGCCAAGGCGGGCGCGATCGTACCGATGCAGGTGGAGCCGGAGACGGGACCGGAGGACGGCGATGCGGGCGACGGCGACGGCAGCAACGGCGGCGAGCGCCTGAATTCGGTCGCCAATCCGAAGGCCCTGCGCGTGCTGGTGTTCCCCGGCGCGGACGGCGAATTCACGATGGTCGAGGACGACGGCGCCCCGGAGTGCTCGGTGCGCACGGCGACCACCACGTTCGCACTGGATCTCGGGGTGAATATGGATCAGGACGCCGGCGTGAGCGCGTACGGCCAGCCGGCGACGTTCACCATCGGCGCGGCCAGCGGACCGGCGGCCGATGATCCCGCGGTGATCCCGGCCGAGCGTGAATGGGAGATCGTGTTCCGCGGCGTCGCGGAGACTGCGGCGACCGTATCGTTCGGCGGAGCGCCCGCCGTGGAGGCGGCGGCCGAGTACGATCCCGCCACGTTGAGCCTGACCGTGAGTCTGCCGGCCACGCCGAGCGATGAGACCGTGACGATCACATTGGCCGCGGGTGCCAGCACGGCCGAGAATCCGCTGCTCGACGACGTGTTCGCCGTGCTCAAGGACGCGCAGATGTACTACCTGACCAAGGAGAAGGCGTATGCGATGATCCGCGATCTCGGCGCGAACGCCCTGCCCGGGCTGGCGACGCTCGAGGATCTGCACGGCGTGGACGAGAGCCGCTACAACGACTCGCACATGCCCCAGCCGGTGATCCAGGCCCTCACCGAGGTGCTGACGCGGGAGTAGGCGCCGGCATACCCGCCTCACGCGGGCCGGGTGCGTCTCACTCGGACCGGGTGCCTCACGCGGGCCGCCCGGCCCATGTGAGGCACACCCCAGAAACATTGCAATTTCAACGTTTCTGAAATCGTGTCGTTTGGTGAACCCGGCCCGCGTGAGGCGACCCATCGGCGGTCACTTCGTCGGGCGGAAGAACTCCTCGATCTCCTCGAGGCGCTTGCCCTTGGTTTCGGGAACCAGGAAGCGAACGCCGAGGAAGCCGATGATGTCGAGCGCCGCGAAGAACAAGAACATGCCCTGGCCGCCCCAGCCGGCGAACATCATGGGCGTGAACTGACCGACCAGCCACGCGGTTCCCCAGATGAACACGCTGCACAGGCCGGAGGCGCGGCCGCGCAGATGCGTGGGAAACAGTTCGGGGATCATCACCCAGGTGACCGGGCCCATGGAGAACGCGAATGCGGCGATGAACCCGCAGGCGAACACCACGACCAGCACGCCGGGAGCGTTGAACATGAAGGTCAGCGCCATGGCGATGGCGAACGCGGCCATCAGCGCCGTGCCCCACAGCATCAACGGCTTGCGTCCCGCGCGGTCGATGAGCACCATGCCCACGACGGTGAACACCAGCTCGACGCCGCCGACCATGGTGGAGGCCAGGAACTCCGAGTTACCGCCGAAGCCGGCGTTGCGGAAGATCGTGGGACCGTAGAAGGAGATGGTGTTCTGACCGACCGCCTGATTGAACACGGCTAGGAATATGCCCACCATCAGCGCCTTGCGCAGACCGGGACCGAACAGTTCGGAGAAGCTGCCGCTCTGGTCGAGCTTGATGGAGGCTTCAATGGCCTTGGCCTCCTCGCGCGCGCCTTCCGTACCATTGATGCGTTCGAGGATCTTGAAGCCCTGCTCCTGTTTGCCGGACTGCATGAGGAATCGCGGGCTCTCCGGTGCGAGCAGCATGAACACGAACAGCACCAGTGCGGGTGCGGCACCGATGCCGAGCACCCAGCGCCAGCCGGTGCTCACACCCCATGCGTGCGAGCCGGACTGGGCGATGCAGAAGTTGATGATGTTGGTGAGGAAGATGCCGATGATGCACAGGAACTGATACATGGACGAGAGCGTGCCTCGCCATTTCGCCGGCGCGCATTCGGTGACGTACGTGATCGAGATCGACGATGACAGGCCGATGCCGAGACCGCCGATGATTCGTGCGGCGATCAGCTGTTCGGGAGACTGGGTGAACGCGGCGAACAGGCCGGCGATGAAGAAGAACAACGCGCCGAACATCATGACCTTACGGCGGCCGATGCGATCGCTAAGGAAGCCGGATACGCCGACGCCGACCACACCGCCGATGAAGATGCTGGAGACGATGAGGCCTTCATGGGCGGGGGTGAGGTCGTAGAGCTCCTGCAGGAAGCCGATGGCGCCGGAGATGCTCACGGCGTCGTAGCCGTAGAGCAGACCGGCCATGCCGGCGCTGAGCGCCAGGATGACGACGTATTTCATGGATCCCTGAGTGGTTGACTGAGTGGATCCCTGAGTGGTTGTGGCTGACTGAGTAGATGCAGATGACTGTGATTGCCGATTGGAACCGTCTCCGGCGACGGCGTTCGGGGAAGCGGACATGATGATTCCTTACTGTGATGACCGTGATTGACCATGCCGATGCGGCTTCGTTGCCGATCGACGTCAGGAATGCCAACGAGGGCGATACGAAAAATGGGGCGTCCTAGAGGAGAAGAATCAGGACGCCCCATCTATGGAAGGGAGAAAGGGGTAACGAGTCGGCTGCCGGTGCGGTCGGAACATCGATCGCACCGGTGGCCGACGACGGGATCAGGGATCAGGCGTCGAGTGCGCCGAGCAGGTGCAGCTCGAACCTGGCCTTGAGGTTGTCCGGGTTGAGCTTCAGGCTCTTCTCGAACAGCTCGCGGGCACCGGCCTCATCGTTGAAGAACAGGCGGCTGTAGGCGAGAGCACGGACCGTTTCGGCCTTGTGCTCGGTCACGCCGTCGGGTACGAACGACAGGTGCAGCGAGGTGACGATGGGCTTGCGGTCGAGGTCGTTCTTCGCGTCCTCCTCCCACTTGACCACGGAGGCGCTCATATCCTTGCGGGAGATGATGTTGTCGCCGAGCAGGCGTTCGGCGAGCGCCACGTAGTAGTCGGTTTCCGGACCCATGTACGGGCTGTAGTTGCTGTGGATGAAGGGCAGCAGCCGGGATGCGGCCTTGCGGGCCTCGTCCTCGCGGCCGAGCTTCTGCAGCGCGGCGGCCTCGAACCAGCGGGCGTAGTACAGCTGCTGGGTGTCCCACCAGCCGGCGCGGAAGTTCGCGGGAACGATCTGCGCGTTGCGGTAGCATTCGAGCGCCTCTTCGACCTTGCCGTCGCGTTCGAGCAGCCGGCCCTTGCAGCACAGTGCGAAGGTGTACGACTCGGTGAGGTAGGTCTCCTGGCATTCGGCGGCCACGAACTCGTGGTTCTTGAGCACATCGAGCGCCTTGTCGAATTCGAACACGTTGCTGTAGGCGTCGGCCAGATCCCAGGTGAGGGTGTCGGAGGGCTTGTCGGGCAGGTTGGCGAGCAGCCAGTCGAGGCGTTCGCGTCCGTCCACGCCGAGCTTGGCGGCCACGTAGTTGGTTTCACGTACGAGCGTGTCGTCCTTCGGCTTGACCTCCACGGCCTTCTTCATGAGTTCCAGCGCCTCTTCGCGGCGGTCGAACTTGCTGAAGTAGGCGATGGCGAGGTTGCGCCATGCGATGTAGAAGTCGGGCTTGAGTTCGGTGACCTTCTTCCACTGGTCGGCGGCGGCCTTGTACTGCAGCTTGTTGTACAGGAGGCAGCCGTACAGGTAGGCGGCGGTGTAGTCGGTCGGGTCGGCTTCGACGGCGGCCTTGAGTACGGGCAGCTCCTCGAGTCGGTACGGGAACACGTCCACGATCGGGCTGTCGGACACGGCCTTGCGGTTGGAGGCGGCGACCTCGGTCTTGCCGAGCGCGTCGTAGACGAAGGCGAGCGTGTAGTGGGTCATCGGAGTGGATTGTCCGGCGAGCTTGGCGCCTTCGAGCAGGGCGACGGCCTCGTCCTTCAGTCCGGCGAGCAGCAGGTCGAACGTGACGTCAAGGATGGTCTGCGCGGGGTTGCTCAGCAGGATCGAGTAGAACTCGCCGAGGTCCTTGCCGGAGTAGTAGAGGTGGGCGAAGCGGGCCAGATGGTCGAGGCGGTCGCGGGCGATGATACCTTCGAGCTCGGCCAGACCGGTTTCCTTGTCGCCGAGCTTGATTTCGGCGATGGCCTTGTAGGTGCCGCAGATGGCGTGGTCGGCTTCCTTCTTGAGCGCCTGCTCGGCGTGCTCCTTCATCTTGGCCCAGTCGCCGCGCTGTCCGTCGATGCCGGCGATGTAGGTCATGGCCGGGGAGATGACGTTGTTGCTCCACGCGGCCTTGAAGAAGGTCTCGTAGGCGGCGTCGACCTCGCCCTTGCCGTATTCGCACAGCGCCTTGAGGTAGCTGTAGGTGCCGTCGTACGGGTTGTGGTTGAAGCGGTTGAGCACCTTGTCGGCGCGGCGCAGGTATTCGAGTGCCTCATCGTACAGGGCGTTGTTGTAGCGGTCCTCGGCCATGGCAAGCAGCGACGGCAGGTGTTCGGGGTCGCGTTCGAGCGCCACGAGGTAGTAGTCGCGTCCCTTGAAGGAGGGGTCGCGGTACTGGTCGATGTGCTGGCCGGCCACGTAGATCTCCTGCGCGGTGGTGAGCTCGTGCGGGGTGGGGATGCCGGGGTTGTCCTCGGGGATGCGCAGCACGTCGGGCTTGTCCTCGGTGTAGTCCATGAGCACGGTGCCGTCGGCGGCGGTCAGGCGCAGCGTGTAGACGTCGGCCGGCAGGGCCACGTCGAACTCTCGGTAGTCGCCCGGGTCGAGCGTGATGCTCTCGCGCAGCACCGTGTTCTCGCCGTCGGACACCTCGAGCACGGCGTCGGCCACGCTCTTGGTGACGGCGATGCGTACCTCGCTGTTGGCCTTGTCGAGGTTGACCACGCCGTGGATGTTGGCGAAGGTCGGGGCCTTGGTGCCGTGGATCGGGAACCAGAACTGCGACCAGGTCTTCACCTCGTAGGGTGCGATGTACGTGAAGTCGGGCTGGTCGTCGGAGTAGGCGCCGGCCATGAGCTCGGCGTGTTCGCCGTCGTTGTCGGTGAGGTTGCCGTTCCACGCGTCGCCGAGGTCCTCAAGCGCCCACATGAACTGCTTCTTGCCGGGGACCATGTGGTGGTCGGCCACATGCACGGTGCCGCAGTCGCGGTCGTGGTCGTAGCCGCCGAAGAAGTCGTACTTCGAGGGGGCGGCGAAGTAGGAGTTGCCCTTCAGCGTGTTCTTGTGGATGCTGATGTCGGTTTCCTCTTCGTGGTTCTCCACGGCGTACCAGCCCTTGGTGATCGGGAAGGTGGCGTGGTGACGGTCGTAGTGGTGGTGCACGTAGCCGACGTCCTGCGGGAAGAACAGCTGGTAGTTGGCGTTGACGTGGATGCCGGCGTTCTCGTACCAGAGGAACGGATGCTTGACGGGCGTGCGGTTGTCGATCTTCACCACGGTCTCGTAGTAGGAGACGTCCGGGCGAAGCTTGACGCCCCATGTGCCCTTGAGACGGTACTGGCCCGGCGAGGGCGCGGCCTCGGAGCACCAGACGATCACGGTGCCGTCGTCGAGCTTTTCGATGCTGTAGTCAACGGCCATGTAGGTGCCGGGACGGTGGTGGAACGGGAAGTTGAACTCCATGCCGCCGGAGATCCAGTTGCCGTAGGAGCCGACGATGACGGGCTTGATGCGGTGGTGACGGTAGAGGAAGTTGTAGTCGTTGACCTTGTCGTAGCCTTCGAGGATGCGGCCGCCGAGCTCGGGCAGGATCAGCAGGCGGATGTAGTCGTTTTCGAGGCGGACCACGGTGTATTCGTGATCGGTGAGCTTGTCGCGTTCGACGCCGAGCGTCACGCGGTTCGGGTAGGCGTATCCGGTGGAGCCCTGATGCTGGCGGAACTCCGAGTACATGGGCATTTCTTCGGGGGCAGGCGGCTCGTAAGTCGGGATGATCATCTTCTCGACGCCGGTGACCACGGGATTGTGAGGCATGGGAAACTCCTTTATTTCGTAGGCGATCGTTGGATTGGTAATTGTTCTTGACTGCGCTGTCACCATCAACGATATGTCCGAAACAAGGGGTCTGATGTATAAAAAGTGCTTTGCGATATTTAAAAAACATCCAAGGAATCGAACACCAGTAATGTTCGGATCAGGATGTCATTGCCTCACCGACCGCCGATATTCCAATGGCGTCATACCCTCCGCGTTGCGAAACGCCAGGCAGAACGCACTCGGCGAGGAGAACCCGCACTTCGCACAGATCCGCTTCAGCGAATCGTCGGTCCTAGCGAGCAGTCGCTTCGCCGCGTCCATGCGTGCCTTGACGAGGAACGCGTGCGGCGTCAATCCCGTCGCCCGCCGAAACTCCTTGATGAAATACCCTCGGCTCATGCACGCCATATTCGCCAGCTCATCGTTCGTCAGCGGCTGGGCGAGATTCGCCACGATGAAATCCTGCACGTCCTCCATGGCGTACTGATGCTCCGGGGTCTCCTCGGCCACCGCATCGCCCGAGCCGGCGCATTCGGTGAGAATGTCTGTCAGATAGCGCGACATCAACGGTTCCGACATCCGCACACCGCCTCGGAACCCCTCGCCGATGCGACGCAGACGATTCACCGCAAACTGCGAATTGGCGGTGGAGAACACGTTGCCCGCACGTTCGCTGATGAAGTCGTAGTACATGCGTGCGGAAATGCCGTTGAAATGGATCCACAGCACCTCGCTGTCCGCCAACGCCTCGTATGACTGCGGCTCATAGCAGTCGATGAGCACGAAGTCACCGGCGTGCGCGACGATGCGGTCCTTGCCCGGAATGTCGATGCCGAACCGGCCCGACCGGATGAAGAAGAGCAGAAAGTTGTCGAGCGGACCACGGTTGAGCTTGTATCCGGCCACATACCGGTACGATCCCAGCCATTCCGGGTAGAGGAACACCTTCGCGCCCGAATTGGTCGGCCGGTACCGATAATGCTCGGATTGTTCGTTGACCACGTTTCGTTCCGCCGGCTTCATGACGCACTCTCCTTCGAGTCCCGCTCCCGCATCGGCACCCGGCAACGACACCGGTCATTGCGCACTTTTCGATAACGTCGGAGCACTTTCCATATATTATGCCGCATACGGCTGGCTTAGCCTGAGCGCATGGCACACCATCAGCAAGCACCCGAGCCAACGATCGACGACGATATCCGCGCGGTGACCATCACCGGACCGGACGGCATGACCGCCCGACTGACGAATCATGGCGCCCGACTCATGTCACTGACCGTCCCCGACCGCAGCGGACGCATGACGGACGTGGTGCTCGGTAAGGACGATCCGCACGACTATGTTGCGGACGACACGCTAATGGGCGCGATCGTGGGGCGTCACGCCAATCGCATCCGGGGAGCACGGTTCACGCTTGCGGGGCACGAATACCGGCTGACGGCGAATGAGGGGCCGAACAGCAATCACAGTCAGCCGAATGGATACGAACACCGAAACTGGACGATTCCCGAAACCGGCGGATCATCCGCGACGTTCGCATTGGACAGCCCGAATATGGATCAGGGTTTTCCCGGACGGTTCCGTATACAGGTGCGTTATGCGCTGATCGGCGGCGGATTGCGGCTGACCGTACGCGGCGTCTGCGACGAGACGACCGTGGCCAATCTGACCACGCACACGTATTGGAATCTCAACGGCGAAGGCGCCGGCGACATACTCGGGCATCGATTGCGCATACCGTCAACACGGTATTATCCGACCGACAGTCAGTTCATCCCCTTGGCGGATCCGGCGATTAGCGTCGCCGGCACACCGATGGATTTTCGCGATTCAGCCGTCATCGGAGAACGATTACGCGACGGTCAGCGCCATAACGACAGGCAGATCGCCATCGCCCGAGGATACAATCACGCCTTCCCCATCGACGGATCCGGTCTGCGGATTCTGGCCGAGACGATCGGCGAACGCAGCGGCATCCGTATGACGATGTATGCGAACGCCCCGGCCGTGCTGCTGTATACGGCCGGATTCCTGAATGATGTTCCCGGTAAGCGTGGTCATCGATACGGCCCTTCCGCAGGACTCTGTCTGGAACCGGGATTCGTACCGAACGCGGTCAACCGTACGGACTGCGACCGCGACTGCGACCGCGACCATGCCAAGCCGGTGCTGCCCGCCGGCACCGAATACCGCCTCGACGTGCTGTATCGGTTCGATTAGGAAATCAAAATCGCACGGAACTGCCTCACGCGGGCCGGGTTGCCTCACGCGGGCCGCCCGGCCCATGTGAGGCATACCTCAGAAACGTTGCAATTTCAACGTTTCTGAAATTGTTTCGTTTAGGAAACCCGGCCTGCGTGAGGTCAATCGCCGTTACTTCTCGAGACGCTGCCTGACGAAGTCGCCGAGCAGCTTCGGGGTCACGCCGTCCCAGGTCTCGACGCAGGCGAACTGCGGACCGTTCTTTGACGGCGGATTGTCGGAATGGATGTAACCGGTCAGTGCGATCGTGGTGGCGCCGGCGCGAACCGCGGATTCCAGCCCCACGGCGGAATCCTCAAGGGCAACGCATTCGCGAATCCGGTCGCCTTCGATACCGAGCTTGGCCGCAGCCGCCAGATACGGCGCGGGATCCGGCTTCTTCTCTTTCACGTCTTCGGCGCACACGTAGGTGTCGAATACGCCCGCCGGAGCCTGTGCGATCGCCGACTCGGCCATGGCGCGCGGCGACGCCGTGACGAGCACGTTCGGCACGCCGGCCTCGTGCAGGGCCGACACCACGTCGAGCACGCCGGGAATCCACGGCATATGCTCCATCTCGCGCTTGGCCACGAAATCGATAATGCCTTCGGTCAGCTCCTCCACGCCAAGCTTGGTCCCGCGGTCGATCATCATCTGCGCCACCTGAGGCACGGGCGTACCGGTGATCTTCCAGCCCATCTCCTCACTCCAGTCGCCGCCATACTGCTCGGCGAACCACAGTTCGGCCTCATGCCAGATCGGTTCGGAATTGATGAGCGTGCCGTCCATATCCCAAAACGCCGCACGCGGCAGCATTTCCCCACCGTTCGCAGCCTTGAGATCCTGATTGTGTTCCTGCGTCGTCTCTTGCGTCATGGTTCAAGCCTATCGGGGGCCGGCGAAGACCCTGCCGGCGTTGCCGCGAAGACCGACGCGGCCGCTACTTGCGTTTGCGGCCCTTGCGGATGATGTCGATCACGATCCACACGCCAAGCGCGAACGCGGTGACGAATCCCATGAAGCCGATCACCGGGACGCCGAAGATCACCGGCTTCATGCCGGCGTAGTAGATGATCGACGATCCGACGAACAGGCCGGCGATGATCAGGGCCATGGTCAGGCGGTCGACCATGTAGCCGAGCTGACGGATCGGCTCGTCGGCGCCCAGCATCTCCATATTGACCTTGAGCTGGCCGCGGGTGAGCATGCGGGCGGCGGTGCGGGCCTCGGCGAGGGCGCCCAGTGTGCCGTGCAGCGCCTTGTTGCCTTCGATGCCGAGCGTCTTGGCCTCCGACTTCACCGTGGATCGCACGCCGCGGGAGGCGACGATGTGGTTGGTGATGATCTGGATCATGTCGGTGTCGGGCAGGAACTTGTCGATCACGCCTTCGAGGGTCACCAGACCGCGGCCTACGGTGGTGACGATGCCGGGCAGTTCCACGTTGTGCTTCTGGGCGAGCTGGATCAGCGCGTTGAGGAATTCGCCCATGTTGAGGTCGGAGAGATTGATCGTGCCGAAGTCCTGCACGATCGCGTCGAGGTCGGCGAGCAGGCCGGGATGGTCGACCGCGCTGACGTCCACCGGGCCGGCGAAGCGCAGGAACGCCTCGGCCAGCGCCGGGGAGTCCTGACGGCCGACGGCGAAGATGATGTCCTGCAGGATCGCGCGGGTGCGTGCCGAAAGCCGGCCGGTCATGCCGAGGTCGAGCATGACGATCTTGCCGTCGTGCACCATGATGTTGCCGGGGTGCGGGTCGGCGTGGAAGAAGCCCTCGTCGAGGATCTGACAAGCGTAGTTGTCGACCAGCTTGGTACCGATCTCCTCCAGATCGTAGCCGGCCGAGACCAGACGGTCGGGGTGGGAGATCGAGATGCCGTCCACGTAGTCCATCACCACCACATGCTGCGTGCACAGGCGGATGTAGGGCTTGGGGCAGTCCATGTACTTGTAGTGCTGAGCGAAGGCGCGGAAGTCCTGCAGGTTGCGGGCCTCGACCATGAAGTCGGTTTCGGACTGGAAGGTCTCCCACAGCTCTTCGATCACGCCGTTGAGGTCCACGATCTGCGCGGTTTTGACGAATTTGGTGGCGTACCGGCACACCGAGCGCATGATGTCGATGTCCTGAGCCATGACCTCGCGCACGCCGGGGCGCTGCACCTTCACGGCCACGTCCTCGCCGGTGATGAGCCGGGCGCGGTGCACCTGGGCGAGCGACGCGGAGCCAAGGGGGGTGCGGTCGATCGAGGCGAAGATCTCGTCCACCGGGCGTCCGTACTCGTGGGCCAGGGTGTCAAGCACGGCCTCGTACGGCAGCGGATCGGCGTCGGCGCGGAGTTTGGCGAGTTCGTCGCAGAACTCCTGCGGCAGGATCTCCGATCTGAGACTGAGGTTCTGTCCGACCTTCACGAAGGTGGGGCCCAGCGCCTCGAACATCAGACGCATCTTGACGGGGGTAAGTCCCTTGAAGATGTCGAACTGTCGGGCGATGCCGAAGATCTCGCGCAGACGATGGAACCGGCCCTTGCGGGTCAAATGGTATTTCTGCGCGAACGTGGGTTCGTTACTGCCGAACAGACCGATGGTGCGCTCCACGGTGTCGCCGGAGACCGCTCCCGAGGCCACGGCCGCGGAGGCGGCGAAATCCGAGGCGGAGGTGGCGGTGCCGTGCAGGTGGGAGGGCTTGGCGCCGGGCTCGTGCCGCCGGCCGGCGTCCTCGGCCACGATCCGGTCGAGCATCTGCTCGTCGGTCAGGCCGGCCGCCTGCTCCTCGGTCAGTTCGTCGGCCTGTTCCCCGGCCAGGTCGTCCGGATTCTCCTGAGCGGACGGGGCGGTCTCGGCGGCAGCGGCCCTACGGGTACCGGATTCCCGCGTACCGGTCTGTCGCTGGTCAGTCTGCCGCGGGTCGGTCGCCCGGGCATCGGCCTTTCGGGGATCGGCCTGCCGGGTCTCAGTCTCCCGCATCTTCGCCGCGGACGTCGGCTCCGTCGACAACGACTGGGACTCTTGCGGCGCGGCGGGCCTGTTCCCCGCCGTACGCCGCCGTCTCTTCGATCCCCTGCGTTTATCGGCCCTGTTCGACACTGTCGCTCACTCGCACTCGGTTACGTCGCTCGTATTCGGTCATGTATCCTGTTCCGCCGTTTCGTTCGGTTCCGTTATTCTGTTCCGCCGTTTCGTTCGGCAGCGGAAACGCTACTCGGCGTCCTTGGTCTCGGCGCTTTCGGCTCCGGTCGGGGCGTCGGCGGCACCTGCGGCAGGGGCGTCCTCCGCCACCTCGGCGTCCACGGTCTCCTTGTCGGAGTTGGCCGCATCCGCGCCGGCGTTCGCCTCGTTGACGAACTCCTGCACCTTGGCGGCGTAGGCGGCACGCTCCTCGCTGCTCATGCCGGCCAGACGGGCCTTCAGCGCGGCGTCCTGCACACCGGTGAACGCCTCGCGTGCCTTGTCGGCCGCGTCGGAGGCCACGCCGGACACCGTGGAGAACGCGTCCTTGGCGGCGCCCTGGGCCTTGCGGCTCAGCTCGGAGTTGAGCACCTTGCCCTGCTCCACGCTGATCTCACCCTTCTTGACCAGCTCGTCGACGATCTGCTGCCCCTTCTCGGCACCGGTAGCCACGGCCCCCACGCCGGCCAGGAAGATCGTGCGCAGTCCGTCTCCCAGATTGTTGAAGTTGAACTCAGCCATGATGACACTCCTTCTTTCCCCGGCGACTTCGATTGGCACCGGGATCCGTTCCGGAACACCGTTCCGCCATCGATTCCCACTGTACCGCACTGTGAGCATCGGACCGAGGAGGGAACGATCCCCACGGACATCAATGAACACCACGCCCCGAGCTGTTCAACCGCGTGCGGTACCGCAACGCATGTCAACCTCACATGGACCGCCCGGTCCACGTGAGGAATTTCGCGAACCCTTGAAATTGCAACGTTTCGCGCAGTCTCCTCACGCGGGACGCCCGGCCCACGTGAGGTGGCACCATCACCGCGGGCGGGCGGCGGCCACTTTCCGCGCCTCGTCGGCGAACCGCTCCAGACGATCGAGCTCCGCCTGCGCCGCCTCGTCCACCCACGGCTCGAACGATCCGTATCGCCGCTCGCACGCCGTGCGGATCAGGAAATCCGCGATCTTCGGGTTCTTCGGCAGCAGCGAACCATGCATGTACGTGCCGATCACGTTGTTCACGCGGGCGCCTTCGGTATGGTCCTCGCCGTTGTTGCCGGTGCCGTCGTGATCCACCCGGCCGAGCGGCGAGACCCCCTCGCGCAGGAAGGTCTGCCCGGAATGGTTCTCGTAGCCGATCACGTCGCCGAACTCGTCGGAGTGTTCCACGAGGTTGCCGATCATGCGCACGTCCTGCCCGACCGTGTACGCGCCGATCACGCCGATGCCGTCGAGCCGCGTGCCGTCCACGGTCTCGAAGTATTCGCCGAACAGCTGGTACATGCCGCAGATCATCAGCATCGGCACGCCGTCGGCGGCCAGCGAACGGATCAGATCGGCCCGCATGAAGAAGTCGTCGATGATCTTCTTCTGACCGGTGTCCTGACCGCCGCCGCCGAGGATCAGATCGACGTGCTCGGGCCATTCGTCGCCCTGGTTGTAGTAGTGCATCACCGGCTCGTAGCCGTACAGGGCGAGCCGGCGTCGCACGGTGAGCACGTTGCCGGAGTCGCCGTAGATGTTCATGTCCTTCGGATACAGGCTCATCACGTCGATCGGCCGGGATTCGCCGGCCGTACCTGCCGTACCGACCGTCTCGGCCGCGGTATTCGTTGCGTTCGTCATCGTAAAGCTCCTTAAATCTCCCTGCTGTCCATTCCCACGGTTCCCGCCGTTATTCGCGATTCCCGCTATTCCCTGCCGGCGCCTATTCCCTGCCGGCGCCTATTCCCTGCCGACGCCGGCGTCCGACACCTTGGCGATGCGGCCGAGGTGCGCGCGGACCTTCAGCATGGACGTGTACGTGCAGTAGATGCGCTTCGGCCGGCCCGGATCGGCCGTGAGGAAGCCGTCGACCGCGGCGTCGATGTCGGGGTTCACGTCGCCGACCGGCACCTCGTCGTATCCGAGGCGCAGGGCCATGTCCCACGCGCGCACGCCGGAGACCATGCCGACGCCGGTGCCGCGCAGTCCGGTGAAGTCCACGTCCCACAGCCAGCTCATGTCGCGGCCGTCGGCGTATTCGTCGTTGATCACGATCATGGTGTCGTGGCCGGCCGGGTCGAACGAGGTCAGCGACAGGCGGAAGCCCATCGGATTCTTGACGAGCAGCAGTTCGACGTTCGTCCCGTTCACGTCGATGGACTCGCCGCGGCCGAACGCGGGCGTGACCTCGGCCACCGCGGCGATGAGATCGTCGTCGCTGGGCTTGAACAGACGGGCGGAGACCCGGCCCCTGACGTGGTCGGACGACAGATCGGCCACCACCGCGCGCACGACGGCGAGCGCGGCCGCCGCGTTGAACAGATTGTAGACGCCTTCGAGACGCACATCGGTGGAGTAGGTACGGCCGTCCATCAGGAAATCGGCGTGGTGATCGCCGACCTTGGTGAGCGCGACGTCGGCGGGCAGCGTGTCGCCGATGGCGGGCGCGGTGCCGGTCTGCGCGGCCGAGTCAGCCTGACCGTCGGATGCGGAGTCGGACGCGGCGCCAGTCTCGGCGTCGGTGTCAGCCGCGGTGTCGGGCATGTCCTTGGCGTGCATGTCGTCGTCGGAGGGGAAGAAGCCGCGCAGATCGTCGGACAGGCCGAAGTACCGCACCGCAGTACCGGCCGGGACCACGTCGGCGAGGCGGGCGATGCGCGGATCCTCACGGTTGAGGACCACGGTGCCGGTCGTCGTTTCGGCCACATGGCTGAGCAGTCGGGCGGTATTGTCGATTTCGCCGAATCGGTCGAGCTGATCGCGCATCACGTTGAGCAGCAGCGCGTACCGGGGTTTGACCTGCCGGACGAAATGGACGGCATACGCCTCGTCGAGCTCGAGCACGGCGATGTCGGCGTCGAGCCGGCCGGACATCGAGACCTCGGTGAGCAGCGCGGAGACCACGCCGCGGGTGAAATTCGATCCGGTGGGGTTGGTGAACACCTTGAGACCGAGATGCCTGAGCATGGAGGCGACCATGCGGGTGGTGGTGGTCTTGCCGTTGGTGCCGGAGACCAGGACGACGCCGAGAGGCAGCTGGGCGAGCGTGCGGGCGAGGAAGGTGGGGTCGATCTGCTCCACGATCTTGCCGGGGAACGCGCTGCCGCCGTGCTTGAGGAGTCGGGAGGCGCCTCGCACGGCCTTGCCGATCGCCGGGGTGGCGAAGGCGTTCCACGGCTTGCGGACGGAAGTGCCGGACGTGCCCGGTGCGGATTTGGATTCGGGTTTGCGGACGGATTCGGATGTCATCTCATACCCCCTGCTGGAAGTCCTGCGGCATGTCCTTGAACTTCGAGTTCGCGCCAAGGAACGCCAGATTGAAGGTTTCGGTCGGGCCGTTACGGTGCTTGGCCATGATGATGTCCGCCTCGCCGGGACGATCCTCCTTGTCGTAGAAGTCGGGTCGGTGCACGAGGAACACCACGTCGGCGTCCTGCTCGATCGATCCGGATTCACGCAGATCGGACAGCTGCGGCTTCTTGTCGTTGCGCATTTCGGGGCCACGGTTCAGCTGCGACAGCGCCACCACCGGCACCTCGAGCTCCTTGGCGAGCAGCTTCAGCGCGCGGGAGAACTCGGAGACCTCCTGCTGGCGGGATTCGACGGCCTTGCCGGAGCTCATGAGCTGCAGGTAGTCGATCACCACGAGTTTGAGATCGTTGGTCTGCTTGAGTCGGCGGCATTTCGCGCGGATCTCCATCAGGCTCATGTTCGGCGAATCGTCGATGAACAGCGGGGCGTTCTCCAGCTTGCCCCAGAAGTTGTTGAGCGTGGCCCAGCGTTCCGGCGTGATCTCGTCGGCGCGGCGCAGGGCACCCAGCGGAATGTTGGTTTCGGCGGCGATGATGCGCTGTGCGAGCTCGTTCTTGCTCATCTCCAGCGAGAACACCACGGTGGTCATGTTCGCGTGCAGGGCCGCATGCCGGGCGAAGTCGATGCCCAGCGTGGACTTGCCCATGGCCGGTCGGCCGGCGACCACGATCATCTGGCCGGGCTGAAGGCCCTGGGTCACGTCGTCGATGTCGCGGAATCCGGTGGGCACGCCCTTCTGGATCAGACCGTTCTGCAGCTGGTCGAGCTGGTTCAGGGTCTCCTCGACCACGGGCCCGATCGCCTCGTAGTCCTGACGCACCCTGCCCACGCTCATCTCGTAGACCTCGGCCTGCGCGAGATTCACGATGTCCTCGGCCTGCGAGCCTTCGGCGGAGTAACCCATCTGCGCGATCTTGGTTCCGGCGGCGATCACGTTGCGCAGGATCGCGCGCTGATGCACGATGTCGGCGTAGTAGGTGGCGTTCGCCGCGGTGGGCACGGAGGCGACGAGGCTGTGCAGATAGTCGGCGCCGCCCACCTTCTCGAGATTGCCGTCCTTGAGCAGCTCGTTGGCGACGATCACCGCGTCCACCGGCTGCGAGGCGCTGAACAGCGTGATGATGGCGTCGTAGATGGTCTGATGCTTCGGCTGGTAGAAGTCGGAGACGTCGATCATCTGCGAGACCTCGCCGATGGCGTCCTTGCTCATGAGCATGCCGCCGAGCACGGCCATTTCGGCGTCGTCGTCATGTGGCGGCACGCGGTCGAAAATAGGGTCGCGGCCCACGTTGGGGCTACCGGTTTCCCCGGCGAAAGACTGATCAGGCATACCCACGATTGTAGTGGGGCGGTGCGTCGAGCCCGTGAAGACGCGGGACGATGCCGCGAAGGCACTCAGTGGTGCCGAATCATGCAAAAATTGGACCTATCTTCGTTCTGGGGGCACTTTTAGCCCTCCTGCAAACACCTAACTGCGTTCTCAGGGTCTTTTCGCGGCGAAAACTCGAGTAGGAGCCTTGAAATTCCAACATCCATACTCGGGATATCAGTGCCGAAAGACCCTCGGAATGAAGTTAGGTGTCTGCACCACCGCCGAATCTGCCCTAGGAATGCAGATAGGCCCGCTTATAGGTCCACTTACGTTCGATAGGCGTCCTATTCGGACTTACCGGAAGCGAGCAGAACAACGCGAACGGCACCCGCAGGCATGTCACCATCCACGGCCAGACCCCAGGCTAACTTCGTTTGCTTCCAGATTTTGACGACAGCTCGCATCGACCGAGAAACAGCCTCCGTATCCGGATCAGGCGCAGCCGTAATAGAAGCAAGCACATTCTGCACATTCATTCCGGCCTCATCAAAAACCTCCTTGCACGCGGCTCGCATGGCCTCTCCTGCCGCATCCTTGCCGCGAGCCTCGCCCACACCAGCCCACAAACAATCACCTTGAGACAGCATGTCATGGACTTCCTTCACATCGAGACCTACTTTTGATACCACATCCGTCAAATCAAAAGCGACTCCTAGCCCAAGATTCATTCGCTGCGCGGCCGATAGTTCATCGACTGACATAATGTCACTGGCCGAATCATCATCATTGATCCGATCATCTGGCACGCCTTCTGCCGTCTGCCCGACCGGTACCTCGCGGGTCTTCCTATGCTCCTCCACAATTCGACGGGCACGATCCAAATATTCCTTGTCATCCGCAGGTGAAAATGATACGAAGCGGTTGCCGATCACGGCGGTGTGAGCGTCACCATTGGTTTTCATTGCTCGGTAGGCGTCCGCATAGTCGCGAATGTGAGGCCACTTGGTCCGCACGTTCGGCTGAGAGGTACCACCGGCCCTCGCGATGTTCGTCAGCGTATGCCCAACGCCAAGGGCAATGCCAGCCTGCTCCTCCAGCATGTCCCGCACCACACCCGTCATCTTGCTGCACAGCCATACACGGGCAAGGTGCTCGTCCAACAGGAAGCCTCGGCTTCTAGCAAACTTGACCAATATATACGACCAATAATCGAGTTTCGCATTCAGCAATGACTCAGCCTGCATGCGAATCATCATCGACATGGTTTCCGCGGCAAGGGAACGTTCCTCCGCAAAGGTGACGTCACCACGCAGCCAATCAATCGTATCCGCATACTGCGCATTCTTTGCTGCATCGGGGGCGGGCCTTGCGTCGCTCTCTTTCAGATCCGCCATCACCGCAGCTACCTGAGCAGTGTCATCATCTTCCAGAAATGCCTTGGAAAACAGGTCATGGAGCTCGTCAGCACATGAATCATCCGACGTGGCATCGGAAGACTCATCAACGGGCGAATCCTCATTCCCGTCCTTCGGGCGGCCCTGAAAGCTCTTGGCCGCGACTTTCAGCATAGCCGCAAGAGTATCAGCATGATCATCAACCCCTTGGTCAGCGTCGGAAAAGGCATTGTCAAACAGGGAATTCATATCGATTGTCGTCATGCTTCGAACTGTAAAAGCGCCCGACACGACACACAACCTATGAACCTCACATGCTCCCGACAGAGCTGTCATATGAAATCATATGTTCATTAATCAGCATGCCCCCGAGATCAGCGATATAAGAATCATTCCTAGGCAAAGGAAGGAATGCTCTTGGTATATACGAGCCGAATGCCTTCGATTCACGCCATACGTTTCCACACTGCAAAACTGCGTTTCGGAAGGTGAACGGGTGGGATGTTGCGTTTACCTTGCGGTAACTCGGCGATGGGGAAAACCGCAGCCATGCGCAGGGTTATCCACCGATTGGGGATAAAAATTGTGAGTTATCCACATTTTCGGCGTGTTGCGGTGGATAATCCAATGACTTTTCCACATCATGGGGATAACTATGTGGAAAACATGGGGATAATCAGTGGATCACCTGCACTCAAGTTGACGAACTCATCGATATTAGGTATATCACCACGATTCGTAAAATCGAACATTTTTCATGTTTGGTTTTACCGATCGAACCGTATGTTTCAGCACAGATGAGCCCTCGGTTGGATAAGAAAGTCCAGCAAACCTGAGACCTCACCGGCCACCTTTAAGTAAGGGAGGATGGCCTTCAGCCAACGTTCCGCTTGCTCGCCTATCGGCAAGCCTTCGCCTACAAACGGCACTGCCTAAGGGGAAGGTCAAAGCCGCCAGCAAAGATCCCACTCAGCCATCTCCAAACGAGAGCGGACGGCATTCGGCGAGGGCAACGCTGTAGAAGGCGCTGCAGAGGGCGCTACAGAACCTGCCAGAACCCAGCAATGTGGATAACCGCTCGTTCGACCACATTGTCCGCACGGCTTGCCGACAACCTGCCACCAGTCGTAGCGTCGGGAATCAACAAAATGCAACAACTAGATACCAAGCCCGTTCCGTCTCCGAATCGGCCCGGCACCAACTCCGGCGACGCAGCCCGTCACCAGCCAGCCCGCAACCCGCAACCCGCAACCCGCAACCCACAGCCCGCAGCCACGCGGCTCACCATCCAACTCCGAACATCCACCTCCAATCACCCCGGCGACACCGGCGACATGGCCGTCGCAGAAAGGATCACCAGATGAACGATCACTTCATATGGTTTGACAGCAAGTTTCCTTGGCAAGTATACTTGCGAATACGAGAGGATGACGTTCCGGCGAAAATCCTTCGCTCTGCATATAAGCATCAACTCACCACAACGGACATCATTCACGCATGGCGGACGTCGATTGGCCCCATCGCAGTCGACGACAGCCGGGAAGACGCCGTCTACATCTTCCTCGGCCCCAAGCCCCATGCCATGTCGTGGATAGAGCTGGGCGTCATCTTCAGAAACGACATTCCGATCATCGCCCATGCCATGAAGGCAAGGCCAAAATATCTCAGAAAGGCAGGCCTGCTATGAAAACGAATACTCCTCTGGGAGACGACAACTCAATAAGCGATCAGGATCTCGAAAAACTGGGCCTCGAAATCACCGCCCGACTCGAGGCCATGGACGATCCGCCGGGACCGGAGGATCCTCGGACGAGCCCGAAGTACGATCCACGGGTGAAGCTGTACCAGCAGCGGTACGCCCTTGCCGAGCTGGAGAAGGAGATCGAGGCCTCCGTGCAGGAATGCCGCGACCACGGACTCTCCTGGCATAAGATCGGCATGGCGCTTGGCATCACCGGCGAAGCCGCACGGCAACATTTCGGCAAGAAAAAGTCCGCCTGACGGCGCAACCGTTATTCAGATATCGAGTTTTGTGGTTTTTCAGCGACACTCCCCTCCTACAATCCGCATGAACCATAGCAAAACAGCCGTCCATACTGCTCATCACCGGCAGGAAAACCACAAAACTCGGATGCTCGCTGCCCTCAGGCCCGCACAACGCCCGAATAGCACCCACACACCCCTAACAGATACCCAATCATGAATAAGCCGAACGAATCCGACACCAAGCAATCTCCCTCATCCAACCAACCCGCACCCAACAAACCCGCACCCGACCAATCCCCAACCACCGACCACTCCACCGCCAAACACCTCGCCGCGCTGGCGATCCCCACGTTCGGCCAGCTGATCGCCGAACCCACGTTCATCCTCATCGACACCGCAATCGTGGGGCATATCGGCGACACCGCGCTGGCGGGCCTTTCGATCGGCTCGACGATCATCCTCACCGCCGTGGGCCTGTGCATCTTCCTCGCCTACTCCACCACCGCGCAGGTGGCGCATCTGCTGGGCGCCGGCAAACGCCGCGAAGGCCTGCAGGCCGGCATCGACGGCCTATGGCTGGCCCTGCTGATCGGCGTCACGCTCAGCATCGTCCTGTTCACGGCGGCCGAACCGCTGTGCCGTCTGCTCGGCGGCGAGGGCGCGGTACTCGATCAGGCCGTGCGTTACACCCGCGCCGTGGTGCTGGGCGCCCCCGGCATGCTGCTCGTCTACGCGGCGAACGGCATCTTCCGCGGCCTGCAGAAGGTTCGCATCACGCTGGTCGCGGCGGTCAGCGGCGCCGTGCTCAACACCGTGCTCGAAGTGCTGTTCGTGCTGGTCTTCCGTTGGGGCATCACCGGTTCCGGCTCGGCCACGATGATCGCCCAATGGTTCATGGGCCTGTTTCTCGTCATCCCCGCGCTGATGTGGGCGCGAGCCGACGGAGCCAGCCTTCGCCCCCGCGCCGCAGGCATCGCAGCGGCCGGCGGCGACGGACTGCCGCTGTTCATCCGCACGTTGGCGATCCGCGTGGCCATGGTGATGACCGTGGCAAGCGCGGCCCGTATGGGCACGCATGTGCTCGCCGG
This sequence comes from Bifidobacterium simiarum, assembly GCF_002802905.1. Taxonomy (GTDB): domain Bacteria; phylum Actinomycetota; class Actinomycetes; order Actinomycetales; family Bifidobacteriaceae; genus Galliscardovia; species Galliscardovia simiarum. The sequence goes on along the minus strand of NZ_PEBK01000004.1, from coordinate 68,289 downwards.
ATTCCAGGCGGTGAACTCGTCATGGAATTTCGCCACGAATGTGCTTGACTCGGTCGGCATCGCCGGGCAGACGCTGGTGGGCGCGGCTCTCGGCGCACGCGACCACGAGCGCGCCCGACAGCTCACCCGCGACGTAGCCAAAGCCGGCATCGTGGTCGGCACAGTGCTGGGCACCGCCTTCGCCATCGTCGGCCTGTTCGCCGGTCACTTCTTCTCCCCCAGCCCGACGATCCAGCTGCTCACCGCCGTGGGCATGGTGACGATGGGATTGTTCTTCCCGCTACAGGGTTGGATGATGGCGCTTGACGGCATCCTGATCGGCGCACGCGACTTCCGGTATCTCGCGATCACCTGCACCGCCACCGCCGCGGTCTACGTGGCCTCCCTGCTGGCCATCGTGGCGTTGATCGTCCCCGCGATGCCCAGCGACCCGGTCCGCACGGCCGTGCTATGGCTGGCCTTCAACGTCGTGCTGATGGGCGGGCGCGGCGCGGCCAACGGCCTGCGCGCCCGCACCGACGTGTGGATGCGGTAGGGATGCAGACAGATGGGAATGAGACCAGCTCGGTTCGACCACCCCCAGTCTGCCTACGGCAGCCAGCCCCCGCCAGCGGGGGCCAAAACCCTGCAAGAGCAGCTCCATTTCGGCTCCCGCTGGCGGGAGCTGTCAGGCAAAGCCTGACTGAGGGTGGTCCAGCGCTGCACGTACGCAGCACCCACGCCGTACACCGACCTCACCACGCACGCCCGCACACCAACCGTCAGACGCGCCGCACGCACACTACCGCACGCACGCCGCCCGCGCGGCCCGGTACATCGCCCCCACCAAGGCGGCCCGCCACTTGCTCCAGCCGTACTTCTTGGTGATCTGCTCGCCGGCCGTCGCGCCCAGCGAGGAGCCGTCGGCCCGCGTGAGGTCGAACAGCATGTCGAGCATCAGTGGATCGTTGCCTATGCGCGCGGCCAGTTCCTTCACGGCCTGCGGGTCGTCGGGACTGCGCGTCGAGGCGAAGTCCGAGAGGGTCAGGTGTTCGCGCACCAGCATCGTGGTCATACGGATGATCTCGTCGTCGAACAGCATGCGTTTCATGATCACCGGCACATGGCGCGCGCTTTCCGCCGCGTGGTCGGTGATGCGCGGCCGCTTGCCGATATCGTGCAGGATTCCCGCCATCAGCAGGGCCGTGTAGTGCGCGTCGTCGTACCGCTCACCGGTGGGCGAGGTGCGGCCGAGACGGGTTACCACCTCCACCATGTGATGGTCGATGGTGTAGCGGTGGGCGGCCGAGGCGGAGGGCCGGTTGCGGATGCCCAGCCATTCGGGGATCAGACGTCCCGGCATGTCGGCGAAGTCGAGCTCCTCCCACGTCCGCTCCAGCGAGGGCCCGCTGGCCAGCAGACGGACGAATCGGTCGCGCGACTCGGGATACCACCGCGAATCGTGGATCGGGCAGTGCTTGAGGTTCTCCAGCGTACCGGGGGCGATCGGCAGATCGTTTTCGGCGGCGGCCACGGCGATCTTCAGCACGAGCTTGCTGTCCTTGGACGGATCGGCGCCGGGGGCCAGCACGGCCTCGCCCTCGTGGCGGGCCACGCCGTCGGCGATGATGTCGAAGCGCGGGGCGGCACGACGGCCACGGCCGCGCGGCTGCATGATCTGGAAGAACGAGAACCTCGGCTTCTCATGGGTCAGCGAATGCGTGGCGCGCGACGCGGTGGAGTCGAGGGCGAAGGCGATGCGACGACCGTACCGAGCCAGGTAGGTCTGCAGGTTCTCGATCGATTCGCCGTCGCGCTGATCGGGGTCGGGAATGGTCGGATCGCTCAGACCCATCATCTTGGCGACCGGCACCTGATACGCCGGCAGCAGCATGTTCGTGTCCTTGTGGGCGGCGAGATGGATGCAGTCACGCACGTCAAGTAGGTGTTCCACGGCGTCGTCGTACTGCCCGTGCGGACGATCGGCCAGCCATGACGTCGCCAGCGCGGAGACGAGCACCGTATCGCGCAGACCGCCGCGGGCCTCCTTGACGTCCGGCTGGTTGAGGTAGGCGAGCTGGCCGAAACGATCGAACCGCTGGCGGGCGGAGTCGGTGAGTTCGGGCAGTCGCTTGCGCGCGGCCTTGCGCCACCGTTCCAGAATCGAGTCGCCGGTCCGGCGGATCAGATCGACGTCGCCGGCCACCGGCAGCACGTTCAGCCAGCCCATCGCGGCCGGCAGATCATGGTCGGTCACCGATTCGCACTGCTGACGGGTGCGGACGGAATGGTCGAGGTCGAGGCCGGAATCCCACAGCGGATACCACAGTTTGTCGGCCAGTTTGGCTACTTCGGCGTCCTTCATCGCGTGACCTTCGTAGATGATCACCAGATCCAGATCCGAGCACGGGCCGATCTGCCGCCGGGCCAGCGAGCCGACCGCGGCAAGCCCCACGCCCTGCGGGGGTACCGATCCGCCTTCCTTGCCCGTGGCGGCGACGGCGTCGTCCCACAGTTGGCGCAATGCCGTCAGTACGATTTCCATGCGCTTGGCGCGCTTGGCCTCCCCGTTGCGATACACGCCATCGTCATCGGGCTGGGACACCGCCAGCAGGCGGTCCTTGAGGCCATCCACAGCAGAAGCCATCTCTTCGTTTCCTTACGCTTCTCGTTGAAGTATTCAAGTCCCACATACGACGAATCCCCGCCGACGGGCTGCCGTCGTTGCGGGGATTCGGGAGTTCATCGATCCGGTCGGATGTTCGGATTCATGGAATCGGAACCGGGCGGATCAGATGGCGGCGGAGCCGGTCTCGCCGGTGCGGACTCGGGTGACCGAATCCAGCGGGGCGACCCAGATCTTGCCGTCGCCGATGGTGCCGGTGCCGGCGGCCCGGGTGATCACGTTCACCAGGGTTTCGGCGTCGGCGTCGTCGGACAGCACCTCGACGCGGATCTTCGGGATCAGGTCCACGGTGTATTCGGCGCCGCGGTAGACCTCGGTGTGGCCGCGCTGACGGCCGTAGCCGTTGGCCTCGGAAACCGTCAGGCCGTGCACGCCGGCTGCGGCGAGCGCTTCCTTGACGTCGTCGAGCTTATGGGGCTGGATGATTGCGGTAATGAGCTTCATCTCACTTGACCTCCTTCAGAATGGAGCTGGCGGTACCAGCGAAATCGTAAGCACGCTCGCCCTGATCGGCCAAGTCGATGCCGCCGACTTCCTGAGCCTCGGTGACGCGCCAGCCGATGGTCTTCTCCAGAGCGAAGGAGATGATCGCGGTGATCACGCCGGAGTACAGGATGGCGACGAGCGCGATGACGATCTGCACGGCGAGCTGGTGCCAGTCGCCGCCGGCCAGCAGGCCGGTGCCCTGACCGAAGAAGCCGATGAGGACGGTGCCTGTGAAGCCGCCGACGCCGTGGACGCCGACCACGTCAAGGGAGTCGTCGTAGCCGAGCTTGAACTTCAGGCTGCAGGCGAGGCAGGTGAGGATGCCGGCGATGGCGCCGAGGACCATGGCCCACAGCGGGGAGACCACATCGGCGGCCGGGGTGATGGCGACCAGACCGGCGACGATACCGGAAGCGGCACCCATGGCGGTGAAGTGGCCGGAGCGGATCTTCTCGGTGAAGCCCCAGGCGAGCATGGCGGCGCCGGTGGCGGCGGTGGTGCTCATCCAGGCGTAGCCGGCGGTGCCGTTGGCGGCGAAGGCGGAACCGGCGTTGAAGCCGAACCAGCCGAACCACAGCAGCCAGGCGCCGAGCATGACGAACGGAACGTTGTGAGGACGGAACGGCTGGGTGCCGAAGCCCTTGCGCTTGCCGATGATCAGCACGGTGACGAGGGCGGCGACTGCGGCGTTGATGTGAACGACCGTACCACCTGCGAAGTCGTGGGCGGAAGCGCCGATGGCGTTGGAGATCGGGCCGTCAGGAGACAGCAGACCGCCGTTCCACACCATGTGGGCCATAGGAGCGTAGACGAACGTGATCCACAGGGCCACGAAGATCATCCAGGTGCTGTACTTCACGCGCTCGGCGATGGCACCGGTGATCAGGGCCACGGTGATCATGGCGAAGGTGACCTGGAAGGCCACGTCGATGCTGTGCGGGTAGGCGGCGCCGTCGACCTCGGCCGAACCGAACACGCCGTCAGTGGAGACCATCGTATCCTTCAGCAGGAAGCCGGTGGCGGGGTCACCGAAGATGCCGCCGATATCGTTGCCTGCGTAGGCGATCGACCAGCCCCACAGGGTCCAGACGACCGCGGTCACCGACAGTGCGGCGGCCGAAAGCATGAGCATGTTGAGCACTGCCTTTGCTCGAACCATGCCACCATAGAAAAACGCGACGCCAGGCGTCATGAGGAAAACCAGAGATGCCGACGTCAACATCCATGCTGCATTGCCCGTATCCATGTCTACCTCCCTCTCTTCAAGTTCCCAGATCCTCGAAGCCGCCGCCTTAGTGGGTGGGCGCCGGCGAGGACCGGGGTTCTTGTCCGTAATTGTTTCTTCGTTTCCAGGCTTCCATCTTGGGGAAGCCAACGACTGTATGAAACGACGCTCTGATTTCCCAAACGATTTCGTCGTGTTACATCAAGGTAAACGTGGGGAGGAAAAGTTACACGGATCTAAAACAACGGCGGCCCGACGCCCTTATGCCAAACGGCATGATGGACGTCGGGCCAACATGGCTTTTTGGACGGGACGATCCGTCCACAATACGGAACCAATACGGAACCGATACGGAACCGATCAGTCGAGGATGCCGTCCACGAAGCTTTCGGGATCGAACGGGGCCAGATCGTCGGGGCCTTCGCCCAGTCCGATCAGCTTGACCGGCACGCCGAGCTCCTTCTGCACGGAGATCACGATGCCGCCCTTGGCCGAACCGTCCAGCTTGGTGAGCACGATGCCGGTGATGCCGATCACCTCGGCGAACACCTTGGCCTGAGTCATGCCGTTCTGGCCGGTGGTGGCGTCAAGGACGAGCAGCACCTCCTCGACCGGCAGGGTCTTTTCGGTGACGCGGCGGATCTTGCCCAGCTCGTCCATCAGGTTGGACTTGTTCTGCAGTCGGCCGGCGGTGTCGATGATCAGCACGTCGGCGTTCTGCTCCTTGGCGGCCTTCGCCGCCTCGAAGGCCACAGATGCGGGGTCGGCGCCGTCCTTGTCGGAGCGGATCACCGGCACGCCCACGCGGCTTCCCCAGGTCTCCAGCTGATCGGCGGCGGCGGCGCGGAACGTGTCGGCCGCGCCCATCACCACCTTCTTGTCTTCGGCGACGAACAGTCGGGCCAGCTTGCCGGCGGTGGTGGTCTTGCCGGTGCCATTCACGCCGACCATGATGATCACGCTGGGATCGGCGTCTTCCGGACGCGGACGGGAGGCGACCAGACTGCGGTCCATGTCGCGGCCGACCAGATCGAGCAGCTTCTCGCGCAGCAGCGCGTGCACGGCCTCGGGGCTCTTTTCGCCGGTGATGCGGGCGTCCTTGCGCAGCTCCTCGACGAGCTGTTCGCTGGCTTCGGCGCCGACGTCGGCCAGCAGCAGCGTGTCCTCGACGTCCTCCCAATCGGATTCGGAGATGTTGTCCTGCGCGAGGATGTTGAACAGGGCCTTGCCGAAGGGGTTGGCGCTGTTGGCGAGACGGGCCTTGAGGCGGACGAGGCGGGATGCCGTCGACTCGGGTTTGGCCGGCTTTGCGGGCTCAGCGGGCTCAGCGGGTTTGGTAGGCTCAGCAGGCTTGGCAGGCTGTGCGGGGGCCGCGGGTTTTTCCGCTTCGGCCGGCTTTGATTCAGACGGTTCTGATTCAGCCGATTCAACAGGTTCCGATTCGACCGATTCGGGTTTGGCCGATTCGGTCGCTGCCGATTCTGATTTGACCGATTCCGCCTTGGATGATTCCGACTCAGGCGATTCCGACTCGGCCGCTGCCGGCGAAGCGACGGGCCGAGTCTGCGGCTCGGCCACCTGCGCACTCTTACGATTCTTGGAGACGACCACGGCGATGATGGCCGCGATCACGACGACGGCGATCACGCCGACGATAATCAACGTCATTTGATCCATACCCCAACCCTAACGACCCCTCAGGTCATACCGGGTCATATCAGGGTATACCGGGTCATCAGGGCATATCAGAGACCTGCGGACCCGGACGGATGGGAATATGGTGGCGTGGGCGGCAGTACCGGTCCAATTGCCGACTCAGTACCGATTGCCGACTCGTCACCGGCCGCCGATTCAATGCCGATTACCGACTCAATCCGATTACCGGCTCAATCTGATCGCCGATTCGGTGCCGGTTACCGATTCAGCACCATCTACCGATTCAGCTCAGAGGGGCGGTCGTCGTCCCGTCTGCGGACGTGCTCGCCGACTCGTCTGCCGGCATGATCGCCGGTGTATTCGCTGGTTTCGCCGGTAGGAGTCTGCTCGGCCGATGCCTGACCTACCCGCGCCTGACCGGGCCGCACCTGACCGACCTGTGCCTGACCGGAACGGCCCTCGGCGGAACCGTTGGGCTGATCCTTGGCGGCGTCGAGATCGGGGATGTCGATGCCACGGCCCAGCGCACGCACCTCCACCACGGAGGGGTCATTCACGTACACCGGGGTTTCGGCGGTGGCGTGCTCATGCTCGGGCGCGGTCGATCCACGGCGAACCTGCCGGGACGGGGTGAACGCGATGTTGGTGCTCACGGCACGCGGTTTGCGACGCTGCGATTCGGGATCCTGATCCATGTTGTAGAAGAAATCCGTACGGTGGGATTCACGACGTGCACGTATCAGCACGTACACGACCAGGGCCACCACGAGGGCCACCCAAAGAAACAGGATAATGAGCATCGGCATGACTTATATTCTCTCAGGGTCTCTCTACCGATGCCACCCCCGTGCTCATTTTTGTTGCGCCATATTTACAAGAATGGTGCGCTGAAAACGGGAAACCGTCAATTACACACTTCTCGAGACAGTCCTACAGCCCCTCCCCACACTGAAAGGGACAGTTCCCCGCCATACGGCATTGCACCAGTCCGGTGGCGCTTTCGATGGACTGCAACGCAAATCCGCCAAAATGCAGCGTAATCCATCGGAAATCGCCATTTTCCGATGGATTACGACGCAAAACCACGATTATGCAGCGCAATCCATCGCAGACGAGCCACTCGCGCCCGAAGAACCGCATGATTGCAATGATCTTGAATGCTGCTCGGCACAATCGTGATGGATTACGCCGCATATTCGCCGAAATCGCACGCAATCCATCAAAAACAGCCGGATTCTCATGGATTACGCCGCAAATCCGCCGAAATGCAGCACAATCCATCGGCACACCGAACGACCCCGATCCGCCCGGCCCCGATCCGGTCGAGCAGACCGACCCGATCCGGCCGGCCACGATCCGACTCGGTACCGACTGACTCAGTGCCGACCGACCCCGAACCGATCAACCAGACCGACCAATCAGACCGACCAACCAGACCGCTCAATCAGACCGCTCAATCAGACCGATCAACCAGACCAACCAATCAGACCAACCAATCAGACCAACCAGCGGCGATCTTCCACGACCGTCGGCCGATTGTGGCTGATCTACACTGAACAGATATGAGTGGAACTTCGAGAATGACCGCGCTGCAGCGTCGCGAGCAGCTCATCGCCGTGGCCCGTTCGCTGTTCGCGGCCAAGGGATTCGCCGCGGTGAGCGTGGAGGAGATCGCGGCGAGCGCCAAGGTGAGCAAGCCGATCGTCTACGAGCATTTCGGCGGCAAGGAGGGGCTGTACGCGGTGATCGTGGACCGGGAGATGCAGTCGCTCACCGAGGCACTGACCGCATCCTTGGCCAATCCGGAGGACCATTCCCGTCAGATCGTGGAAAAGGCGGCGATGGCGCTGCTCACCTACATCGAGAACAATCCCGACGGATTCCAGGTGCTGGTCCGCGATTCGCCGAGCACGGACCCCTCCGGATCGTTCAGCTCGCTGCTCGGCGACATTTCGATCCGTGTGGAAGAGCTGCTGGTCGAGGCGTTCAAAAAACGGCGGATCCCGGCGAAGGGCGTGCCCTACTACGCGCAGATGCTGGTGGGGATGACGGTGTTCACCGGACAGTACTGGTCCACCCACCGCAAGCTGAGCAAGGAGCAGCTTGCGGCGTACATCGTCAACATGGCGTGGAACGGGATCTCGAACCTCGTGCCCAAGCCGGAGCTGAAGTACGTGAAGTAGGGCGGACGATCACATCATCGATCGACGATCACCCGCCGGCGCCGATCACATGATGCCCGAGGTGATGTTGTTGTCGCTGAGCCACTGACGGATGTCGTCGAACTCGCTCAGGCTCACCGCATGGTCGAGCTTCGGGTATTCGCGGTACTTGAGGTACGTGTGCTCCTCCAGCCAGGCGCTCATCGCCAGATGCTCGAATCGGGGCAGCACCTGATCCTTGTCGCCGAATCCGAAGAACACCGGGATCTGCAATTCGTCCAGATCGGCGTCGGCCGGTGCCGTGCCGGGAACCGCACCCTGCGCCCAGAATCCGGAAAGGCAGACCACCGCGCGGTACCGACGGGGGTTGAGTCGCAGCAGATGCACGGCGAGCAGGCCACCCTGCGAGAATCCGAGGGGCACGACGTCGCGGGTTTCGGGGATGTTGTCCGCCACCCAGTCGTCGATGGCCACCGCGGCCGCGTAGGCGTCATGATCGCGGTCCTCGCCGGCGGGCACGGCGTCGTGGAACCAGGTGGCGCGCACGCCGTCATCCTCGGGATTGCGGTACTGCGCGGGAAGCGCCAGCGGCGCGCGCAGTGACGCATAGTCGTTGTAGGGGGCGATGTAGCTCATGAGATCGGCCATGTCCTGCTCGTTGGATCCCCATCCATGCAGCAGCAGGAACATCGGCTTGCCGGGATTGGCATGGCCGCCACCGCGAGACCACAGGGCATGCTCCACGGTGAGCGGGTCTCCGAAATGGCCGGGCACTTCGCCGGACTGCTTGCCGACCGGCAGCTCCGGGAAGCGCCGGGCAGGCGCCGTGTACTGTTCGTTATCCATAAATCCACTATAAATAGGGACTCCCCTGCCGGCGTGGGCCGATCCTGTTCGGTTCGTCACACTTGCCGGCGGGGACTGCGGCGGGACGGTGGTCGACCGACGACGCGATGGCCGCCCGATGGGGCTTCACTCCTCGGCGGGGGCAATCACTCCTCGATGATCGGCGTACGCAGAAATTCGAGCATCCGGCCGATGTACCGCTCCATCACCTCGTTGCGTTCGGTGGTCATCTCATGGTGGGAGCCTTCGAGCTTCACCAGCGTCGCCGGGCAACCGCCCTCCTGCACCTGACGGATGAACCGGTCCTGCGGCTTGAGCAGCACATACCGGTCCTGTTCGGCCTGGAACGCCAGAATCGGCGTCTCGATCCGCTCACACGCCTCGGGCCTGAGCAGGGCGCGGCTCATGCGCAGTCCCTGATTCACCCAGCCGAAGGTGGCCGCGTTGGTGTGGTATTCCACATGCTCCCTGCGCAGCTCATGCACCCAGCGGGCGCGCTCAAGACTCAGTCCTTCGTAGAAATCGGCGTCGAATTCCTCACTGAACCGCTGCTGCGTGGGGGCGATGTGCCGGCTCAGTCCGATCGCGCACGCGGTTTCGGTCACCATGGGGGCGAACCACAGCGGCATGCCGGTCTTCGGCGCGATCATCGGCGCGGAAAGCACGGCCTTGTCGATCAGCGTGGGATGCTCCTGCAGCAGCGCGGCCGCCACACCGCCGCCCATCGAATGCCCGTAGAGGTACAGCGGCGCGTCCTTGGCGTATCGTTTGCCGATCAGGGAGCAGAACTTGGCCAGATCATCGACGTACCGATGCCAGTCGTCGATCCAGACGAGGCTTTCGTCGCTCACGTCGCGCGGTGAGAATCCGTGTCCGCGGTGCTCCAGAATGCACACGCTGTAGCCGTCGAGCAGCAGATACCAGGCCAGTTCCTCGAACCGTTCGGCGAATTCGGTGAATCCGTGGGAGATCACCACGGCCCCGCGGAATTCGCCGGCCGCACCGGCCACGTCCAGTGAGTCGAACCGAGAGGCGTCGTAGCACACGTAGTGCAGCAGACCGGGATGGCGCAGTTTCGCCAGACGGTCGGCCCGCGAGGGGGCCAGCCAGCCTTCGGCACGGCATTTGGCCAGCGTCGGCCGCACCGTGGCCTTCATCGTTTCGGCGTACATGGCTTCGTCGATCAGCTTCACTTCCATGCGACCGAGCCTACGCCACGCCGGGGTCAACCGCCTGAGCCGCAAGCCGGGCCGTTCCGCAAACTGGACCGGTCCGCAAGCCAGATCGTTCCGCAAGCCGAGCCGGGCCCGACCGGACCGAAGCGGCAGCCGTCACATCAGCTTGGTGCTTTCGAGATTGCGGATGATCCAGTTGTTGAGGCGGATCACCGGCTTGCGCAGCACCAGCCCGAGCAGCAGCGACGGCACGAGGAACACCGCGAGCAGGAACAGCTCCACCCAGTATTCGTTGCCGTACGATCCGGCGATCGCCGCGTGCATGGCCGCGATGCCGTGCGGGAACAGCAGGAACGGATACAGCGCCTTGAACGGGGCGGGCAGCACCTCCATCGGGAAGGTGCCGCCGGAGCCGGCCACCTGCATGACCAGCAGCACCACGGCTACGGCCTTGCCGATGTCGCCGAACGAGAGGGTGAGCGTGTAGGTGATGTTCGAGAACACCACGGCCGCCACCAGACACACCAGCACGAACCGCCACGCGCTCTGCACCTGAATCCGCAGATAGTACAGGTCGCCGAGCCCCACCAGCAGACCCTGGCACAGGGCGAGCATCAGGAAGAACAGGTAGCGACCGAAATACTCTTCGTGCAGCCGCAGACCGCCGTGCCCGCGACCGATTCCCAACCGGTTTGTCGGCATTGCACCCAGTTCGGCCTTGGCCTTGTCGGACAGCTGCACCTTCATCATGGCCACCAGCACGATCGCCCCCACCCAGATCGACAGGATCGTATAGAACGGGGCCATCGCGGAACCGTAGTTCTCGATGTGGTACACCGGCATGCGGTTGAGCTCCACCGGCGAGCTGAGCAGCGTGGCCAGCGTATCGGCGTCGGCGTTCGAGAACCGCTGCAGCTGCGCGAGCTCCTTGGGCGAGCCGTTGTTGTATGCCGCGGTGATCCCGTTGCCCAGATCGTGCAGACGGTTCGCGGCCGTGGTCATCCGGCCGGTGGAGTCGTCGAGGATCGACCGGATCCGGCCGATCGAATCCACCGCCCCGCCGGAGACCCCGTCGAGCGAATCCATGGTGTCGCTCAGACTGTCGACCACCGTACGGGACTGCGATCCCACGTCGGCGATGGAGTCGGCCAATGCGGTCAGCTTGGGTTTCAGACCGGATTCGTAGGTGTTGCGGGCCTTGGTAACCGTGGCCTTGGCGTCGGCGATCTGCCGCTTGAGATCGGCCCGTTTGGCGTTGACGGTCGCGGTGGTACCGTTCAGGGACTTCGAGGCGCGGCTCAGGTCGTCGGCGAGCGTCCGCTGCGATCTGCCGGCCCGGTTGATGAGATCGATGCCGCGGCCGAGCATGTCCTTTACGCTCTGATCCGTGGTCTGCCGCTGCACCTGCGCCAGACTGGCCGACAGCGATTCGTATGCGACGGCGGAATCCTTCACCTTGCCGGCAAGGGAGGTCAGCTGCCCGCCGGCCGTATCGGACTGGCGGCCGATCGCGTCGAAGGAGGAGTCCACCTGACGGCTGACCTCGTCATAGCTTCGCTCGCTTCGGGCGAGCGCCTCGTTCAGCGTGTCCGCCGTGCCGCTGAGGGCACCGTCCAGCGAGTCGATGCCCTGCTTCGCCTGATCGAGGCTGCGCTTCGCCCCGTCGACGCTCTTGCCCGAGTTGGCGAGCAGACCGTCGGTGGAAGCGATCAGATCGGACGTCGACCCCAGCAGCGCCGAATACGCCTTGGTCTGGTTCGCCGCGACGTTCAGCTGATCGGCCATCGACCCGATGTGCTTCGTGGCGTTGGCGACGTACGTCTTCATCTCGTCGCCCTGCATGTAGGTGAACAGGTTCCCCATCAGGTCGAGCTCCACCTGCCCGACGGTTTTGGCGAAGGTGCTGTCGATCTGCGTGGTGATGGTGGTCGCGCCCGTGCCGGTGACGTGCGGGGCGATGGCGTTGATCTTCTCGTTGGTGTAGTACAGCAGTTTCGCGTGCTTCACCTCGGGCGAGAACAGGGTCATCATGTCGGCCGAGAAGCGTTTCGGGATCACGATGGCCGCGTAGTAGTCGCCGGATTTCACGCCGTCCACGGCCTCGTCCGCGTTCACGAACTGCCAATCGAGCTGATCGTTGGCGCGCAGGGTGTTGGTGACGGTCTCCCCCACGTTGATCCTCACGGGGATCAGATCGGATTTGTAGCCTTCGTCCTCGCTGGCCACGGCCACCTTGAGTTCGGAGGTGTTGCTGTACGGATCCCAGCTGGCCGCGATGTTGAACCACGCGTACAGGGCCGGCACGATGACTAGACCGATCACCACGATCACGCCGATCACGTTGCCGGCGGCATGACGCACGTCGCGGGCGAAGATGTGCCAGATGTTGCGCATCAGCGGTCACCGCCCTTTCCGGTGTGGGTGTGGGTGGTATGGGGAGTGTGGGTGTGCTCCCCGCCGTGCGTGTGCTCTCCACCATGCATGCCGCCGTGCGAGCCGAACCGGTGGTGCCGGGTGAGCCGATCCACGATCACGCTGCGGAACTCCTCCGGCTTCATCACGCTCATGCCCAGCTGCCTGCTCGCGCTTTCCGCCATGTACTCCACCACGATCAGGTACACGTCGATCAGGATGATCGAGGTGATCCACGCGGTGAGCATCACGATCTTCGACTCCACGCTGAACATCAGCACAAGGAACACCATCGGGATCACCGCGATCGCCACCAGACCGGCGTTGATGAGCAGCGGGTACCAGCGGAAGAACCGCTGCGCCTGATGACGAATGCGCTGCCGGTATTCGGGCACGCCCATAAGCAGCTTGATCACGGAGACCAGCTTGAACCGTTCGTTGGTGAGGTTGTTCCGTTCGCTCACCATGAGGTCGGTGGCGCCGAGCCGGCGATCGAACAGCGCGTTGAGGTTGAGCAGATACTGTCGGGCCACGAGACCGATGAACAGTGCGGCGAGGAGGAACCACAGCAGGAAGCGCAGATCGGACCAGTAGTGGCCGGAGTACATGCCGCCGATGGTTTCGCGCATCGCGTTGATGCCGTAGGTGAACGGCAGGAACGGGTAGAGACGACGGAAGAAGTCGGGCATCATTTCGATCGGATACATGCCGGAGGAGCCGGGGATCTGCATGATCACGAGGATCACCGCCACCGCCTTGCCGATGTGCTTGAACGCGGCGGCGAGCGCGTAGATGACGTTGACGTAGACGAAGGAGATCCAGCAGCCGGCGAGCACGAACAGCAGGGGGTGGTCGCATTGGATGCCGAGGACCAGATCGCCGACCGTGCAGATCACCGCCTGCATGAGGCCGACGGTGACGAGCAGCAGCCACCGGCCCAAATACCCTTGGATCGCATTGAATTCGTGACCGTGGAGGTCGTCGCGATCGACTTCGAGTTTGAAGATGGCGATGAGCACGAATCCACCGACCCACAAGGCCAGATTCGTGTAGAAGGGGGTGACCGCCGAGCCGTAGTTGGCCACCGGATACACGGTTTTCGTGGTGAGGGTCACCGGCGAGGCCATGAAGTCGCCCACGGCCTTGGCGTCGAAGTCGAAGTGCTCGCCCAGTTCGTTCCAGATCTTGCCGGAGTTGAGCGCGGCGAGATCGGTCCGCGTGGTGTCCAGTCCCTGGGAGACGCCGTCCAACGCGTCGGAGGTCTGGCCGAGCGTGGTCTTGGTCTGGCCGAGCGTGGTCTTGAGTTGGGCGACCAGCAATCGGCTCTGGCCGATGCCGGAGTCAAGGCCGGCGAGCGTGCCGTCCAAGGTGCCGGTCATGGCCGAGAACGAGTCCATGCCGGCGAGCAGCGAGGGCGTGATGGTCCGGTTCAGTCCGGTGCGTACGGTGTTCAGTCCGGCCGCGCCACCGTCGGTTGCGATACCGATCGCCTTCGTGCCACTGGAGGTGGCGTCGATGCCGCCGGCGGTGAGCGAGGCGGTCTGCCGGTTGAAGGTGTCGAGGGTTTTCTGGGCCTGTTCGTTCGCGTGAGTGAGCGTGTCGATCTGCGGCTGGACCTGTTCGGTGATCTGATCCTTGACCGTCTGACTGATCGTGGTGCTGCCGTTCGCCAGATCGAGAACCGACTGCAGGGCGGAGATCGCCGCCGTATTGCGGTCGATCACCTGCTGCTGGGCGGTCGCGGCCGAGTCGATCCGGTTCTGCACGGTGTTGAATCCGCCGACGATGCCGCCGGCCGCGGTGTTGGCCGACACCGTGATGCCGCTGAGCCGTCCGGCACCGTTCGTCAGGGTGGTGTCGAGCGTGCCGGTGAATGCCAATGACTCCTTGCGCGTCTCGCCGAGGGCGCCGTTGGCGGCGCTGAGCGTTCTGCGGGTGGAGGAGATCTGCGTGGTGAGCTGCCGGAGCGAGCGGTCGGCGTCGTCGAGCGTGGTGTTGGCCGAGTCGATGCTGCGGCTCATCGTGTCGATGGCGGCACGGGCCTTGTCGAGATCGTCCATCGCCTGCCGTACCTGGCCGATCAGCCGGTTTTGCGCTTCATCGGCCTTCGACTGGGTTTCGCTCACCTCCTCCTTGACCTTGCCGACCACGGTGGAGGCGACGGTGGAGACGAACGTCTGGTTGATCTGCTGGTCGATGGTGGTGGCGCCGGTGTCGGTGATCTTCGGCGCGATCGCGTTCTTCTTCTCGTTGACGTAGTAGTTGATCTGCGGTCGGCGGGTGACGCTGGTGTCGCCGCCGTCCGCACTGGTGTCACCGGAAACCGAGGTGACCGTGCCAATGAGTTTGGCGCTGAAATCCTTCGGGATCACGATGGCCGCGTAATAGTCGCCGGAGCGTACGCCGCGCATGGCGTCTGATTCGCTGACGAATCGCCAGCCGAGTTCGTGATTGGCCTTGAGCTGTTTGACGACCTGCCCGCCGGCGTCGAGATGGCCGACGAGATCGTTGTCGGTGCCGGTGTCCTGATCGACCACCGCCACCTGGATGTTGCCGGTGTTGGAATACGGATCCCAGTTGGCGAGGATGTTGAACCACGCGTACAGGGACGGGATCAGCGCCACGCCGAGCGTGATGACCACGGCCACGGGATTGCGCAGCAGACGGAGCACGTCCCGCGCAAAGATCCGCCACACCGTCCGCATACCGTCACCTCTATCTCATCCTCAGCCGCCGCATCGTACTCGACTGCCGCATCGTGCTCAGCCGCCGCATCGTGCTCAGCCACCGCAGCGTAAAACCAGACGTCAGTATAGTGACGATGGCATAACGCCACTCAGTTTCCGCTTATCGTAATGCCGTTTGCGGGCAGTAATGGCGATGGCGAACCGCTTTCACCCGACAGCGCCGGCCGCGATGTTGGGATAAGCCGTCAGAAGGTAGCACACTGAGACATCAACACTTCGAAGCCCAATGGCATGAGTACCCCGTGTCACAGAACATCAGCGGTAATGCAAAACGCAGCATATAGCGGAACGCTGAATGTATTGTTGTCGAAACCGAAATTCTTTGCCGAGATTCGTATGGCATACGGAGCATCCGCCTTTTGCATAAAACGACCCAGACTGGTAGCTCGCACGTTATCCCCGGATTTAACCTCGATGGGCACCACTCGCCCCATACCAGTCTGAGCGATGAATTCGATCTCGTACTGTCGGCCTTCACCTGAAGTCCAGTAATAGGTCGGAACCTCGTTAGAAGCCAGCGCCTGCATCACATAGTTTTCCGCCAAAGCACCTCGGAATCGGGCAGACAGCTGCGCCCTCATATCATCGGACAGCCAGGCAGAAGCATTCAGCGCGTATCGGCTGAACAACAGACCCGTATCGGTCATATACACCTTGAAGAACGAACCACATCCTCTGGCTTCCAAAGGTGCAGACATATCGTTGGTCTGTTCATTAAGCACGATCAGACCCGCAGCTTCCAACCATGCCAGCGGAAGACGATACTGCCGTTCACGTCCGCCTTTTCTCACATCCGCATACTTGAACTTGCGCGTAGTCTCGCGTGCCAACTGCTTGGGGATGCTTTGCCATACAGCCTGAGTAGCGACTACGGTCTCCTCAGGCGCATACAACGCAATATCGGCAGTATACGTACTATCAATATCCACCTGCGCGGTACGCACATCCGCAAAATCACCGGTCTTGCAATACGTATTGACCACTGCGGGAAGTCCTCCGGTAACTACATAGCGACGATATTGGTCCATCGCCATTTCGTGGAGGCTGAAGGATGTCCGAGAATTGAAATGACTCCGAATCTCCTCGGTAAGCCGCTGATTACCGGAGGCCCACAGCCATTCCTCGAAATCCAGTGGATGAAGGACCACCTGATGCACGTCACTGGGAAATGGCAACGTGCGATTACGCAATGTCACTCCGAGCTGAGATCCGGATGCAATGACCCGATAACCACTGGATGCGAAGAAGCGCAGTGAATTTAGAGCCGATTCGCAGAGTTGAATCTCATCGAATGCAATCAGCGTTGTCTCCCGACGAATGGGCTTACCTAGGTATGCGGAAAGATCCGCCACGATCCCTTCGATGTCTGCCGTGTTGCTGAACATGGCCGAAAGCTGTGCAAGATCGGTTTGGAAATCACAGTATGCAAAATTCTCCTCACCGAATCTTCTGGCCCCCAGCTGTTTGATGCTGTAGGTCTTGCCAACCCGTCGAGCACCGCGAAGAAGCAATGGAGCCGAAGACTTCTTAGACGCCCAATGGTCTAATACCCCGTCGATTTTGCGCTTCATGAGACCTCCGAGAGGGATCTTTGCCACTTTTTAACGTAAAAAAGTGTATCACTATGCCACTTTTTAACGTAAAAAAGTGGCATGCGCTTCGGGATGCAAACGAAATGGCCACGATCCGAAGACCGTGGCCATGCATTATGGGAGAAGGAAGGAAACGACGTCAGCTCAGTTCCTGCTGCTAGAGCCTTAGGCGGATTCGCGACGGACGACCCAGAGATCGAGGCCGAGATCCGGATCGACTTCGGCGGTTCGGCCTTCATAGGCGGCGACGATCTGTGGCGTATAGATGTCGGCGAAATTATTCCGATAATTCACGCTGGTCAGCGAAGGACTGAGATACCGGCCAAGGTACAGATCATCGACACCGATCACCCGCATCTGCCTGGGCACCTCGATGCCAGCCGATTTCGCGGCACCAAGTAAGGCGGCCGCATAATCATCGTTGAAGGCGCACACCGCTTCAACATCCAGATCACGCATGCGTTCGATGGCCGCTTTCAGCGCGACTTCACTCAGATCAACGGATTCACAGGCGGTCAGGCTCAGCCCGGCCGCTTCGACCGTTTCCCGGGCACCCAGCAGTCGGTCGGCGGAGATATCGGCTCCAAGATGGTCGGACGTACCCAGATAGGCAATGCGCGTTACCCCGGATTCCAGCAGATAGGCCGCCTGAGTCACCCCGACGTCATGCTGGAAGCGACGCCATGGAGTGTCGAGATCGTTGCCCGACCGTGACATATACACTTCCGCCACCGGGATGTTCAATCGATCCAACAAACGCAGATCGTTCGATTGCAACGGGAAAAACGGTGCGACCACGCCGGGATTCAGCTCCGACAGCAGTTGCCGCAGCGAAGTGGTCGAGCCGGCGGAACGAGAGAACACACAGGTGAATCCTTTCTCATCCAGCTGCCGGCTCAATCCGCCCCAGAGTTCATCCGCACGACCGGACGGCATCCATCCCGGAGCCAAGCACAGTACGATACGACTCCGGCCACGCCTGAGCTGCCGGGCCACCGCGGATGGCACGAATCCCAATTCATTGGCGGCATCGAGCACTTTGTGCCGAGTTTTCTCGGGAATGGAGTCGTCCCGACCATTCATCACCAAGCTGACAGTGGTACGGGAGACTCCGGCCAGATCGGCCACATCCTGACTTTTGACCTTCTTGCCGAATGCCATACGCACCTTTCCGACAGACGACTCACGCCGTGTTGACAAAACCTCAGACCAGTATAGAATTCCTTACTAACACGATTTACTAACTCGATTCAGTAACTCGTTTCATGGAGGAAGCGAGAGCATGGGCCGCCAAGAGATGCGGAAGAGACGGTCGATCGTGTGCATCATTCGGTTTCCACTGACCAAAGGAGATCATCATGGCCGAAGCCACCCCGGCATCGGGCGTCACCCGAACCCAGCCGAGCGTCATCCGAATCCTGACATTGCTGCTTCCCTCGATCATTGCGCTGTACGGCGTATATCAGGCCATCAATCAGGTGCTGTTACCCGCCCAGATCACTGCCATCGACCCGACCAACAAAGTGCATGACACCGCCATGGCCTCATTGGTCGAATCGGTGATCGGCACGATCATCCTGCCCATCGGCGCCGCGATCTCCGACCGCACACGCACCCGCATCGGCCGCCGCGCCCCGTGGCTGCTGTTCTCCGCCATCGGCACGGCCATCGCCTGCGTGGTGATGGGTATCGCCAACACCATTCCGCTGGTCATCCTCATGGCGGGCGTCGTCTGGTTCTTCGCCAACTGGTACCAGGGCGTGATCTACGCCGTCATCCCCGACCGCATTCCCGAGGAACACCGCGGCGTGGCCTCATCCGTCACCGGTCTGGGACTGCCGTTCGGCATTTTGATCTTCGTCAACATCGCATCCCGCACCAGCCAGCTCGGCGGCTACGCCGTCGTCGGCGCATTCATCGTCATCATCACGCTGCTGTTCTGCTTCCTCGTGCCGGACACCTCATCGGTTGACATGCCACGACCGCAGGCCGCCAAGCGAGTGAGCTTCTCCATCTCCGGCATCGGACACTTCTTCTCCGCGTTCCTGCACCGCGATTTCACGATGGCGTTCCTCTCCCGCTTCTCGTTTTTCTTCGCGTTCTTCGGCATCTCGAACTTCACGTACTTCATCCTCAGCGATTTCGTCGGAACCCAGAACGTACCCGGAGGCAATGTCGCAGCCGGCGTGGCCACGATGTCAACCATCTCCACCGTTTCGCAGATCATCGCAATCATCGTCTTCGGCAAGGTGGCTGATATGCTCAACCGCCGCAAGCTGGTGGTGGCACTGTCGTCCATCGTGTACATGATCGCCTTCATCATTCCGCTGGTCTCTCCCAGCTGGCCCGCGATCCTGATCTTCGCCGGCGTCAGCGGCGCGGCATCCGGCGTCTACTTCGCCGTCGATATCGCCGTGATGTCGCTGGTCCTGCCCAGTAAGCAGGACGAAGGCCGCGATCTCGGCATTCTCGCCATCGCCACTTCCGTTCCGGCGGCGGTCGCACCGCTGTTCGCCTCCATGCTGATCAACGCCACCGGCACCTACGCCTCGGTGTTCGTCTTCGGCATCGTCACGGCCCTGCTCGGCGGCGTGTTCGCCTTCCTCATCAAGGCGATCAAGTGACGGCACACTAGCAAAACCCTCCTTCACCTCTGCAAAACCACCATCATCAGAAAAGAAAGGCAAACACCATGCCATACGCACACAACGGCGACGTCTCCCTGTACTACGAGGAATACGGTCCGTCCGACGGCCCCACCCTGCTCATGATCGAGGGATACACCGCTCAGCTGGTCGGCTGGGAAATGGGCTTCGTCCGCAAGCTCAACGAACAGGGAATCCGCACGATTCTCATGGACAACCGAGACGTCGGCCTTTCCAGCCAGCTCGGCGCTCCCGAACAGACCGGCAAATGCTATTCCCTGGCGGATATGGCGGCTGACGTCGCCGCCGTGGCCTCGGATGCCGGTGCGGAGCAGTTCCACGTCATGGGCGAATCGATGGGCGGCATGATCACGCAGCAGGTCATCACCGACTATGCGGATCGGGTGAAGTCCGCGATCATCATGTTCACGGTTCCGGAATATGCGGCACAGTGGATGGCCTCTCCGGAATCCGCGGAATCGGGGTCCTCCGAGGGACTGGATTATGCCGAGACCCGCGATGAGGCCATTGACATGTTCGTCTCGCGCGAGCGCGCATGCCATGTGGGATCGGCCTATGTGTTCAACGAGGATTGGGCGCGCGAACTGGGTGGCATCACCTACGATCGCTGCTATCGCCCGGACGGCTGGCGACGACAGAACGCCGCCATCGCGGATTTCCGCATCGATCAGGACAAGCTGGCCGCATTCGACAAGCCGACCGCCGTGATCCACGGCCGAAAGGACCCGTTCTTCAGCCCCAAGGCCGGCGAGTATATCGCCGATCTGCTCGGCGGCGAGCTGCATCTCTACTCCGGCATGGCGCACGAAGTGCCCGAACCGCTGTGGGATGAGTTCGCCGGCATCATCGCCCGCACCGTCGCCGCCGGCGAGGATCGCGACTGACCATTATTTGCTCAGAAGGTGGGGTCCGATCCAATACCCGAACATGGGCACGGATCCGGCCCCACCTTGTTTTTACTCCCAGAGACCATAGGTACGTAACTTCGCCTCAATGAACTCTTTGGCTATACGACATTCGCGATCAGCATCAGTATCCTCATTCCACATCTCAATCATCATTCGACCGGACCACCGCTGAGCCTTCAGTTCCATGAAAGCCGCTCCAAAATCAGCAATCCCTTGGCCAAATGGAACTTTACGAGGCTTGCCGGGAAGCACATCTTTAACATGAATCGCAGCGACGTGTCCTTTAACGGCCTGTAAATCGTCACGCACATCACGGAAATTGAACGCTGAATTGCCCACATCCGGATAAGCTTGCAACCATGGAGAGCTGACTTCCTTCAGGATTCTGTTCAACTCATGAAGATCAGTAATGTCCTCACCGTCCACGTTCTCGATTCCCAGCATCACACCTTGCTGTGCTGCGTATTGCACGCCATCTCTCAGATTCTTCAGGAATCGCTCACGGCATCCGTGATCATGCGGTTCATAGAACGTGTAGTATCCTGCCAGCTGAACTAAGGAAGAACCAACTGCCTTAGCAAAATCGATAGATCGGAATAAAATTTCGCGCCCCTTTTCCTCCTTTTCCGAATCAGGGGACCCCAAAGCATATCGACGATGCGCCGAGAGACATACTCCTCCGATCATCACCCCGCTTCTCTTCGCTTCAGCTCCGATCTCGCGAACGAAATCCATATCCATGGACAAACGAGACAATCTTTCGTCACTCTCATCAATGGAGATGTCCATGAAGTCAAACCCCAGATCATGGACCTGAGAGAACCGTTCCTTCCAACTTGCAGTAGGTGTCAGTGCTTTTTCATAAATACCTAAAGATATCGATTGCATGATTACCTTTCATTCCGCCGCTTCCACGCGGCAAAAAACAGGGCCGGACGGCCATGGAAAACCGTTCGGCCCTGCAATAACCGATCACAGAAAACGTCTTATGTTATTGTCAATACCTGATCAGTAACAGATCATCGCTCCAAAGAGGAATGAGGATTCTTAACCAGAGAGTCCAGTTCATCAACGGTGATGGTCACCTGCTCACCATAATGGCTCAGAGCCAGTCCTGCCACGTTGACACCATACTTCAGGCAGTCCTCCGCGTTGCCGTTCAGCCACGAATGCAGTACACCTGCCGCAAGGCCGTCACCTGCACCGAGACGATCTAGGATCTCCACCGGAGCAGCATCCTCATGCATACGCTTGCCATCAATCAGGCCTTCGGCTCCCTTGGCGCCGTTGGACATCACAATCCATGAAGCCTGGGAAATCTCTCGAAGAGCTTCCAGTCCCTCATCCTCATCAGCTACCGTCTTAACTAGCAGATTGACATCATCTCGCTTGCAGAACAGGATATCTGCCTGCTCGATGAACGGTCGCACCACCTTGGCGGCCTCTTCAACCTCCCACAGGTTATGACGGTAATTCACGTCGAAGGCAACAGGCACGCCCGCGGCATGGGCCTTCTCGTTGGCCACTTCCAAGATCTTGCGAACGGTCGGAGACAGCGGCAGAGTCAGGCCAGACAGCAACAGCAAGCGGGTATCAAGCAGGGCATCCCAATCGATATCATCCACCGTCATGTTGCAGAATGCCGTATTCGCTCGGTCGAACATCACCTTAGTCGGCAGCGGCGGCTTGGAATATTCCACATAATAGGTACCGATTCGCGCCCCCGGTACGCGCTTGACATGGCTAAGGTCAACACCGAACCCTTTGTACTGGAATTCAACGCGACGGCCCAGCGCGGAATCCGGCAATGCGGAGAACCAAGAGGTATTCCAATTCAGACATCCGAGGGCACACAGCACATTCGCCTCTGTGCCGGCAATCTGGATACCGAAAGTTCTTGCTCGCTGAATCCTATGTCCCAGTGGAGAAGACAGCCTAATCCCGCCCTCACCGATAGACGTTACATCATATGACACCATTGTCGTTCCTTACTTTTTGTATTTACCCTGTCTGCATCAGACAGCTTCATTGCTTTCGTCATCAGATCGACGGCGAGATTACTTCATGGAATTCAGAACATCCCTGATTTCCCGAGCCGCTGCAAGCGGATCGTCTGCCTTGGTAATGGCGCTGCCCACCACGGCGATGTCGAATGGGCATCCATCAAACAGCCGCAGAGTCTCACGATTCAGCCCCCCGGCAAGTGTAACCTTCACTCCGGAATCCGAAACCAATGCATGCAGGCGATTCAGTTGTGTTCGAACGTCTTCGTTCTCCGCTTCATCGCAACGGTTGCGGTGAACGATAAACACTTGAGCTCCGGCTTCGATGAACGAATGAATTTCTTCATCCGACCACCCGTCGTAGAGTTCCACCTCCACGCCGCCACCGAATTCCTCAGCGACTTCGCAGGCTGATGTCACTACGTCGAGGCCACTTTCTCCGACCACCGACACACGGTCCGCTCCCGCTTTGAAACACATCCGGGCAAATTTGCCGCCAGCACGAGCAATCCGAATATCGGTCAGAAGATCTTTGTCCGGGAACACAGCACGGAGCTCTCGCGCCGAACCCAGACCCTGAGCCAAGCACAATACCGTACCATCTTCGATGATATCCACCGCATCGGCGGCCGCCGTCGCCGCCTTGAGGGCGACGGCGGTATCGTCGATGTCAAGCGCTAGCTGAAGCAGTTTCCCACTCATTCCGGATCTCGCATCTCGTAGAACTTCTGGGGATTGGCGTACATGAAGTCGTGCACCGTCTGCTCATCGAAACCTTCGTCGATCAGACGCGGCAGGAACACATCCTTGATGTAGTTGAAACCAGGGCCGAAACCGTACACCTTGTGGTGGGAGCGACGCCCCATGTCGTTGCACATCATCAACTTGGAAGCATAGCCTTCATCGACAAGATGCTTCAGCAGATCCACACGCATCGAATCCGGATAGTACTTGGCCTTGCCGGGGCCATCGTAAATCAGCGAGCAGCCGGTCTCCAGCATCTTGCGGTGGTACCACAGATCCGGATTACGATCGACGTGAGCCACGGCAAAGCGTGAAGTGTCGAAATCCTCGTCCTGCACGATCTTCAGGATCTCCAGTCCCATGGTACCGATGGTGGTATGGGCGTGAACCGAAACCCCGGTTTTCTTGGCAGCACGGCAGGCAGCACGAATCACCTTTTCCTCGCCGGGAGTGATATGCAGGTAAGCAGTGCCACACTTGATCCAACCAGCCTTGATATCGGTACCATCCATACCGACGGTGATATCCTTTACCATCTCATCGACCACACGTTCAATGTCCCAGTCCCCGAGATCGTCAGGCATACCGTGTTCCTGACAGATATAGCCCGTGCAGGCCACAACATTGACCCCGGTGGCCTCCGAAGCATATTTCATGCCAACTGCATCTCGACCCCAAGTCTTCGGCGTGGCTTCGACCAGAGTACCGCCACCGTCAGCCTTGTACTCGCGCAGCATCGCCACGGCCTTGGAGTAGGAATTGAGAAGGTGATCCTCCTCCACCTTGGATCCATGCCCCTGCGGACAAGTGAGGATATGCTCATGCGGCATCGTATAGCCCATATCCTTAACGTCAATATCTCCCAGCACTGTCTGTACACGTCCCATGAACACTCCTTTGTGAATATGTGAATTTTGATTTGCACGTTTGTGCTATTTGAAGAATATCGCTGGTATGGTTATATGTCAATTAGACAATGCACAAATGTGCAAAACAGCAGGCAAAACCGTTGTTTTGCACCCGACTCGCCGCATGATATCCACCCAGCTCCCTGTCGTGTCATAGGGGGGGGGGCGACTGCCGCAGAATACTCGAAAAGGAGGAGATCATGGCAAGCATCACCGGACGCCAACCCCGAATCATCAGTCAAAAACCCAAGAAAACCAACGTCTTCGACCCCACCAGACAACCCGCCGTTGATATACTTGTTCGGATGAAGAGCGCACAGTTGAACCGCCTGTATTCCGTGGCGAAAATGTACTACGAGGATCATCTCAATCAGAACGAAATAGCTCGTCGTCTCGGAGTTTCGCGCACTTCCATCTCCCGAATGCTCAATGATGCACAAAAGCATGGCATTCTCACGATCACCGTCAACCCTCCACTACTGCAAGAAACGGAACTTGCCGAAGAAATCCGAAGCACATTCGGGATTGAACATGTAGTGGTTGTTCCCGCCATGGATTCGGAACAGGACACGTTGAAAGCCGTGGGACATGTAGCGGCAGTCAAGCTTGTCGAAATTCTGCATCCCGGAATGTCTCTTTCCATGACCTGGGGACGAGCCATAGCGGAAATCGTCAACGAAATGCCGGACAACAACTTGGAAAATATCCACGTCACCACCATGGTCGGAGCCATAGGTGGCATGCAGCCTGAACTTGATGGTCCCGACCTTGCCCGCCGTATGTCCAAAGCCCTGCATGGCACTTACGAGTACATTAACGCTCCGGCAGTCGTAATCACCGGCGGGGTACGCGACCAACTCATCTCCACCGTGCAGATCCACAACGTACTTGACAAGGCGGCATCATCAGACGTCATGGTCTATGGCGTCGGAACACTTGACGACCCGCATTCCTCTCTGAACCAAGCCGGATATATTTCCGAACAGGAACAACACCTGTATCAGGCTCAAGGAGGCGTCGGCCACCTTAATGCCCGTATCATCGATGCAAACGGCAACGAAGTGGAAGAATTCAACAAACGAGTGGTCTCCATCCCCCTGGCCGCTCTGGCCTCAGCGGCATGCTCAATGTGCGTAGTGGCGGGAGTTGCCAAAGCTCCCACATTGAGAGCCATCCTGCGACGTCAGTTCACCAATTATCTGATCGTGGACTCTCGATGCGCGGCGGCCATGCTTGCAGATACCACAGCATGCCGCTGAAATATTGTTGACGCATAATCGTATTGATTTTTCTAACTAGATCGCCTTCGCCCCCTCCTCAATCGGGAAAGAGCGTAACCAAGTTGGCCCCAACACGGCCAACAATCACTTATGCCGCGCATAAGACGCGCAACACGCATATGAGCGTTTTTTCATAGGAAATTTTTCTTTCTTCCTCTAATCCGTGGTTTTCCAATCGATTACGGTACTTTTACCTAAGCTATATTCGCTATTCGAATAGTACTTTTTCACATTTTCAAATGGACAAATTCACATAATAAGGTTACAGTGTGTTCATACATCCCGATGAAGGGAGGTATTGGAAACGGCGGACCGATGTCCAACTGACATCGGACCAATCCATCGCTCGCATCAACGCAATCCGATCCATTCACCATGCCAATCAGAGACAGAAGGAGAAGCCAATATATGCTTGAACAACTCAAAGAAACCGTCTGCGCAGCCAACAAGGCGCTGCCAGAAGCAGGGCTAGTGGCCGGAACCTCGGGAAACGCCTCACAGAGAGACCCGGAGACCGGATTGATCGCCATCAAGCCTTCCGGGGTCAGCTTTCGGGATCTCACCCCCGACGACATCGTCATCGTTGACGAGAACGGCAAGCTGGTCGAAGGTAAACTCAAGCCATCAGTAGATACCGCGAGTCACTGTTATGTTTATCGCGCCAGAAAAGACGTGGGCGGCATTGTACACACTCATTCTCGGTATGCCACCGTTTTTGCCATCCGAGGCGAAGACATCCCCGTACTGACCACACTGGCCGCAGATCTTTATGGGAAGCCTATTCCGGTAACCGGATATGCCACCATCGGCGGCGAAGCCATTGGCGAGGAGATCGTCAGACATATCGGAGACGGCAGTGCCGTACTGCTACGTAATCATGGCGTATTCACCATTGGAAGAGATGCCGCACAGGCCGTACGTTCCGCAACCTATGTAGAGGAGACAGCCGAAGTCTCGTATCTCTCCATGGTACTCGGCCCAGTCCAGCCCCTAGATCCCTCTGCCATCGAAGAGGCACGCACCTGGTATCTGAAGGAATACGGTCAGAAACCCGTAGGTTCCGGAGCCTGACCGACATCACCAGCGTCTCTGCTGATCAACGTCATTCGCGACCACTCCCTTAATCATCATTCACATTAACCATTCATCTACAACGGAGTAGAACATGAGTACATCCATCCCAGTCACCCAACAGATCGACAACCATCCCCTCACTCGCAACCAACGATCACTGATCGGCCTCGCCATCGTAGGCAATATCTCGGAATTCTTCGATATGTTCCTCATCGGATTCGTCATCGAACTGTTGATGAAGGATCAATCCTGGCAGCTCACCGGATTCCAGTCGGGAATCGTACTTGCCGGCGCCGGTGTTGGCACCGTCATCGGATCGATTCTCTGGGGACGTCTAGCCGACCGATTCGGCCGTAAGCACGCCTATGTATGGTGCATTATCGTCCTGATTGTTTTTACCGCGGCATCGCTGTTCACTCCCAATGATGGATGGCTGTTTCTCACCGTGATGCGTATTGGCGTCGGCATCGGCGTCGGCGGTCTGAGTATCACCAGTATCCCGTTCGTACAGGAATTCGTCCCCGCTAAGCAGCGCGGACTGCTTTCCGGACTCACCGCTGTGTTCATTCCTCTGGGCATCTTCCTTGGCGGTCTTGCTACCCGAACTCTTGGCGGAGCCATCGGCTGGCGTGGATTGATGGCGCTCGGCTGCATCCCGATCATTCTGGTTATCTGGGCACATTTCGTCCCTGAATCCCCGCGTTACCTCCAGTCTCAGGGCCGCGCCGACGAGGCGCGCAAGGCTTACGCTTGGGCCATGCAGATCCCTGTCGAAGAAGTTGGGGAACTCCCGGTCGTCGAGCACACCAAGAATGCGTCCTACTCCCTGATCCTGAAGAAGTACCCGAAGTCTCTGGCTATCGTAACTATTGGTTCCTTCTGCTTCATCGCTGGTTCGTTCACTGTGCAGTCCTGGGGTCAGGCCATTCTCGGCCAGTCGTTCAAGTTCGACACGGCCACCGTTTCCACACTGTTCATGATCGTTTCTCTGGGTGATCTTCTCGGCCGCCTCGGATCCGCATGGATCTCGGACCGTATTGGCCGCCGCTGGACCATGTTCATCTGCGGTGTTGTCGGCGGTATCGGCTGCTTGATTGCTGCGTTCGCGGCACATAGCGCCGCAGGATCCTCTTCACTGCACTCCGCAGGCATGCTGTTCTACGTCGGTATCTTCATCGTCATGACCTTCGGCGACGGCGCATTCGGCGTGCTCAACCCGTTCGGTGGCGAGCAGTTCCCGAATGAGGCACGCTCCACCGGCCTTGGTCTTGGTTACGGAATCGGCGCTACCGCAAAAATCTTCGGACCGTTTGTTGTCGGCATGCTCATCGGCGGCGGTTCCCCCACTGCGGAAGTGGTCTTCATGCCGTTCTGCGTCTTCGCCGGTCTGCTGTTCCTCGGCGCCATCACCTACATGTTCGCCAAAGAAACAGCAAAGAAGGAGCTGGAAGAGATCTAAGGACTGCCCCCTACAACTCCGTCCTGTATTGGATGTGGGTGTCGTTGCACACGGCACCCGCATCCACATGAAAATCCCTCAAAAAACCATCTCTAATCATCATCACAAAATCAATTCCACTAGTCGCACAACGCCATCACAGAAAGAACAATAACTACTATGGCAAACCCCGTTATTGGCACTCCTTGGAAGAAGCTCAACGCTCCCGTGTCTGAAGAAGCTATCGAAGGCGTCAGCAAGTATTGGCGAGTCGCCAACTACCTTTCCATCGGCCAGATCTACCTCCGCAGCAACCCGCTGATGAAGGAGCCCTTCACCCGTGAGGATGTGAAGCACCGCTTGGTCGGCCACTGGGGCACCACCCCCGGCGTGAATTTCCTCATCGGCCATATCAACCGTCTGATCGCCGATCATCGGCAGAACACGTTGATCGTTGTCGGCCCTGGTCACAGTGGCCCGGGAACTGTCGCACAATCATATATTGATGGCACCTATACGGAAACGTACCCGGACATCACTCGGGACGAAGCTGGCTTGCAGAAGTTCTTCCGCCAGTTCTCCTACCCGGGTGGCATTCCCTCCCACTTCTCGCCGGAGACCCCGGGCTCCATTCACGAAGGCGGAGAACTGGGCTATGCACTAAGCCATGCATTCGGCGCGGCAATGAACAATCCCAGCCTGTTCGTACCAACGATCGTTGGAGACGGCGAAGCGGAAACCGGTCCTCTCGCCACATCGTGGCAGTCCAACAAGCTCGTCAACCCGCGCACCGACGGCATCGTGCTGCCGATCCTGCACCTCAACGGCTACAAGATCGCCAACCCGACGATCCTCTCCCGCATCTCCGACGAGGAGCTGCACGAGTTCTTCCACGGCATGGGCTACGAGCCGTACGAGTTCGTCGCCGGCTTCGACGACGAGGACCACCTGTCGATCCACCGCCGCTTCGCCGAGCTGTTCGAGACCGTCTTCGACGAGATCTGCGACATCAAGGCCACGGCCAACACCGACGACGTGCACCGCCCGTTCTACCCGATGATCATCTTCCGCACCCCGAAGGGCTGGACCTGCCCGAAGTTCATCGACGGCAAGAAGACCGAGGGCTCCTGGCGCTCCCACCAGGTGCCGCTGGCCTCCGCCCGCGACACCGAGGAGCACTTCAACGTGCTCAAGAAGTGGCTGCAGTCCTACAAGCCCGAGGAGCTGTTCGACGACAAGGGCGCCATCCGCCCCGAGGTCACCAAGTTCATGCCGCAGGGCGAACTGCGCATCGGAGCAAATCCCAATGCGAATGGCGGTCTGCTGCGAGAAGACCTCGTTCTTCCCAATCTTGACGATTACGCGGTTCGCGAAGTGGAAAAGTATGGGCACGGCTGGGGACAGCTCGAAGCTAGCCGCCGTCTTGGCATTTATACCCGCGATGTAATCAGGCTTAACCCCGATTCGTTCCGCGTATTCGGACCGGACGAAACCGCTTCGAACCGCTTGGGAGCAGTTTATGAGGTCACGGATAAGCAGTGGGATGCCGAATATCTTTCATCGCAGGTTGATGAGCATCTTGCCGTTACTGGTCAGGTAATCGAGCAGCTCTCCGAGCACCAGATGGAAGGCTTCCTGGAGGGCTACCTGCTCACCGGTCGTCACGGCATCTGGAGCTCCTACGAGTCCTTCGTGCACGTGATCGATTCCATGCTCAACCAGCACGCCAAGTGGTTGGAATCCACAGTGCGCGAAATCCCGTGGCGCAAGCCGATCGCCTCCCTGAACCTGCTGATTTCTTCACATGTGTGGCGTCAGGATCACAACGGTTTCTCCCATCAGGATCCGGGCGTGATCTCGGTGTTGCTGAACAAAAACTTCAACAACGACCACATCGTAGAAATCTCCTTCCCTGCCGATGCGAACATGGTTCTTGCAGTGGGCGAGCGCGCTTACAAGTCGGTGAATAAGATCAATGCGATCGTAGCCGGCAAGCAGCCGGCTGCCACTTGGCTGACCCTCGACGAGGCTCGCGCCGAGCTCGAGAAGGGTGCCGCCGAGTGGAAGTGGGCCTCCAATGCGAAGCCCGGCGAGGAAGACATCGTAATCGCAGCTATCGGCGACGTGCCTACACAGGAAGCCCTTGCGGCAGCCGATAAGCTCAATGGTCTGGGCATCAAGTATCGGTTCGTCAATGTGGTTGATCTGCTGCGGCTGCAGAATTCGTCGGAAAACGATGAAGCTCTCACAGATGCCGAGTTTACGGAACTGTTCAGTGCGGACAAGCCTGTGCTCATGGCCTACCATTCCTATGCACATGAGGTGCGGGGACTGATCTGGGATCGCCCGAATCACGATAACTTCACGATTCATGGATATCAGGAGCAGGGTTCCACCACTACACCATTCGATATGGTCCGAGTCAATGACATCGATCGCTATAAGCTCACTGCTGAAGCACTTCGCCTGATCGATGCCGAGAAGTACGCCGACGAGATCAAGAAGCTCGAGGACTTCCGCATCGAAGCCTTCAAGTTCGCGGTCGACAACGGCTACGATCACCCGGACTACACCGACTGGGTGTGGCCAGAGGTCCGCGCCGCAGGTGTCGAAGCGATCTCCGCTACCGCGGCTACTGCCGGCGATAACGAATAGCCTATCTGCCTGAGCACCACCAGTCATGCTGTTGGCGACGGCATCCTTCCTCCGCCGCCAACAGCGATTCCCTAAGTACATGCTCGAAGAGCACAATCCATACTAAATAGCGCAAAGGCCGGTCCCCATGATGCACAGGGTATCCGGCCTTCACTTCCATTTTCTCCGCAGAGACTGGCTCTAATTTCAAATAGTAGCACTCCTGTAAAGCGCTGCAAGCATACCTGAATTTCAAGAATTCCCATGCAAATTTACAGAGTACCGAACGACCATCTGGGTAAAGGAACGATACAAGTCCACGCCGCCTTCCTCATCCCCTATGGCGCCAAGTATCTGATCTGGCATCCACAGGCGCGCATCCTCCTTACCCGGCGTGAAATCCACTCGCAATGTCTGAATAAAACGTCGGCTTCTCAAGCCTTGAACGAACTTGTAATCCTTGATGTCCTGCGCCTCACTGCGAGATTCAAATATTGCCGCCCCTACCCCATAGTCCGTTTCGAGTATGGGCAGCAAGCATTCCAGACACTTTCTTCTTGCACGCTCAGAAGCGACATTTCCATCCAACGGCGTAGCCGCTACCACGATGTGAGCTAAACCAAGAGACTGTATTATGGGAATCGACCGTCGCTTTTGCCGCTGCGTCATATCGCGCCAATGTAATTTAGCTGCTCCGGCCGGTTTAAGAGGCGATAAGACCCTTCGAATCTCATCCTCTTCCATATCACATATACATGCCCCGATGAAATATGTCGGAACTCCCAAACCCTGAGTTCGAACACTTTCATCAATCCATGCATAATGCCCGTTCATCGTCGCTCCTTTGCCGGCTTTCGATCAGAACCATTTCGAAACCGATCAAATCGATACTAAGACAATTCGCCAACACGTCGCACAGCCTCCCCTCAATCGGCATATCGCCGGACTAGGGATTGGCCGGCTTGGCGGAGGGAGTCGCGCAGGGATTGCGGCTCGAGGATCTCGATGGTGCCGTAATCGAAGGCGGCGTACTGCAGGGCCCACCACAGCGTGGCGCGCTCGTTCGCGCGGACATGAACGTCGTAGGCGCGCACACCCACCGCATCCGCGCCATCGGCGATCGGCGTGACCTCGGGCCGGTCGAACCAGTCGAACACCGGCTCCAACGATCCTGTCACCCGCATATGGATGTCCACGGCCGGCCCGCCCATCGGATACGGTCGTTCGGCCATATGCTCGGCGATGTCGAACCGACCGACGTCCGCGAAATCGTCCAGCCGCCGCTGCAACGGTTCATTCTCCGGCAGCAGTTCCAGCTCGCGGATCCGGTCCACGTGCAGATACGACAGGTTCGCCAATCCGTGACGGTGGCAGAGCAGATAATACCGGCCGTTCTTGTACAGCATCTGGTACGGGTCTGCCGCATACCGCTTGATCCGCCCCGTCTCGTCGACGCGCGGCACGAGTTCGCCGGAGTCGTCGTACCGGCAGTAGCGGTATCGCACCACCCGTTCGGCGCGGATCGCATCGTTGAGTTTCTCGATGTTGATCAGGAACTCGCGGTTGTAGTGCCGCGGCGCCGCGATCTGGTCGATCGCGATGTCGCCGCCCGACACCCCGGACAGTGCCTGCAGACGGTCGAGTAGTTCCCGGGTCGTGTCCGCGTTGATGCGGGAGAGCGCAAGACTGTCGGCCAGCAGCCGCACCTGCGCGGCGTCAAGCACCGGCTCCATGTACCAGCCGACGGTGGCGTCCGGCGCGAGTGCATCCGTGATATCGGCCTTGCGCAGACGGCCGATCCGGCGGCCGAACGGACGGATCTCCTCCAGCATCCGCAGATGCCCGCGCAGGGTCTTGGCCGAGGCGCCGACCAGCGAGCACAACGTCTCCAACGTCATGCCATGCTCGCGGTCGGTATGCTGCGACAGCACCTCGAGGATCCGCACCACGATCTGAGCTGTGGATGCGCCGGGACGGCGATCCGATGCCCCACGTCGCTCCAGTGCCCCGCTGCGATCTGATACCTCACCACGATCCGGTGACGACATCGCCGGTCGGCGCCCGTTCACGGTCGGCCGCCTCTGCTTTCGGTCAGTCGTCCGCGGTCAGTACACGCGCTTGGGCTGGAATCCGGCCTCGCGCAGCGCCTGGAGAATGCGGTCGATGTGGTCCGGACCGTTCGTTTCCACGGTCACGCCCAGCGACACGGCGTTGGTGTAGTGGCCGGACGCCTTGAACTGGTCGTGGTCCAAAGCGATGACGTTGGCGCGCTCCTTGGCCAGCAGCGTGGCCACGGCCACCAGCTGACCGGGCGTATCGGGCAGTTCCACCTCGAAGTTCATGATGCGGCCGCGGGCGATCATGCCCTTCTGGATCACCGCACCCATGGTCACGGTGTCGATGTTGCCGCCGGACATGATCGGCACCACCACATGATCGCCACCGGCGGCGGCGAACTTGCGCGAACGCAGGTTGAGATGCTCCAGCGCGGCGAGCGACACGGCGCCGGCGGCCTCCACCACCAGCTTGTGCTTTTCGAGCATGAGCAGGATCATCTCGTTGATGTCGCGCTCGGTGACGGTGACGAGATCGTCGAGGAACTCATTGAGCAGGGCGAACGTCAGATCGCCGGGGTGCTTCACCGCCACGCCTTCGGCGGAGGTGACGACCCGGTCGGCCTCCACCACGCGGCCGGCGCGGAACGAGTTGAGGAAGGCGGGGCTGCCCTCGGGGATCGCGCCGATCACGCGCACCTCGGGCTTGAAGGTCTTGATGGCGAGCGCCACGCCGGCGCCGAGGCCGCCGCCGCCCAGCGGCACGACCACATCGGTCACGTCGGGGACGTCCTCGAGGATCTCGAGGCCGATGGTGCCCTGACCGCACAGCACCTCATAGTCGTCGAAGGGATGCACGAAGGTCATGCCCTTGGTTTCGCTCAGCTCACGGGCGTGGGCGGCGGCCTCGTCGAACACGTCGCCGTAAAGCACCACGTCGGCGCCGTACGCCTTGGTGGCGTCCACCTTGAGCGGCGGGGTGATCTGCGGCATGCAGATCGTGGCCTTGGCGCCACGTTCGCGGGCGGCGTAGGCCACGCCCTGTGCGTGGTTGCCGGCGGATGCGGTCACGATGCCGTGGGCCAGCTCCTCTTCGGAAAGGGAGGCGATCTTGTTGTAGGCGCCGCGGATCTTGAACGATCCGGTGACCTGCAGATTCTCGGGCTTGAGCAGAATCTTGTGGCCGGTCATCTCGCTCAGCACCGGGGAAGGCGTGATGGGAGTGTGGCGTGCGGTACCCTTGAGTCGCTGCGCTGCGAGCTTGAGCTCCGCCGCATGGTCGCGCTGCAAATTCTTGATGACGTCTTTCTGATCCATGCGTTTCATCCTATGCATTCGTCTCAACAAACCGCGGGATGCCGCCCACTTTGCGGAATCGGGCGGCAATCGCTACAGGTTAGAGCCTCTCGGCGACTGGATGAGGGCCTATCAGCTCCACTGAGGTCTCCTGACGGCTTGCTGAGGGGCTCTCAGCGACCTATCTCCATTCTTGGGGCACTTTTGGGGACCTTGCAGGCACCTATCTTCATTCTTGGGGTCTTTAAAGAGGCATATCGCGAGTACGTTCATTGCAATATCAACGGTCATACTTGGGATGTTCGGCAAAATGTGCCCTCAGAATACAGATAGGTGTCTGCACAGGCACGAAATCTGCCCGCAGAACGAAGATAGGTCCTAATAGCCGGCCGCAATCGCCCGGGTAACCGACATTGGCCACAACGCCGACGAAGCCGATAGAATACGAAAGGACCCCTCCCGTCAGGC
The DNA here is from genome assembly GCF_002802905.1 of Bifidobacterium simiarum. Lineage (GTDB taxonomy): Bacteria > Actinomycetota > Actinomycetes > Actinomycetales > Bifidobacteriaceae > Galliscardovia > Galliscardovia simiarum. Next base: position 33,850 of record NZ_PEBK01000004.1, on the reverse strand, counting down.
AGCGGCGAGAGGGGGCATTTGTGGGATTAGTGCCCGAGACGAACGCGCCGAACGAAGAGACACAGCGCGGACGCAACGGGCACTAAGAACACAGCGGGCACCAAGAACACAACAGGCACCAGGGCTCATCACCCGTTCAGCAGATCATCGGTCATGGCAATCGGCCGGAGGAACGTCCGCACGAACCTGATCCGCATCTCCTGCACGAATTCACGAACCCCCATCGGCTCCTCATCGGCATCACGATCGGTACGCGTCGCTTCCAGCATCTGCACACTCGGATTCATGGCAGCTTCCCCCTTACGGCCGGTCGGTCCGGCCCGTGCGACGAGATCCATCGACCTCGTCATTGCCCTTTACGGTACGATCCGATCCACGCGGTTTGGTTGCCCCACCATTTCCGTCACGTTACCGGCGAAACATTCCCGTCACTCATCAAGACGCTTCCGATCACGCCCATAGGATTTCCCAATACCCGACCGATCCCCGATACCCGACTCTCTGATACCCAACCCGCACTCCCCAGTCCGCCCCAGCCCAGCCGTTACCCTTGAACCATGACGATGCCGACTCAGCAACCGGATTCACAGCCCTATCACTGGGACCGAACGACCATGGACCGCGCCATGGGCGAAGCACTGACCCTGGCCCGCGAAGCCGCGCGGAACAGCGGCGACGTCCCGGTCGGCGCCATCGTCTGCAACGCCCAAGGGCAGGTGATCGGCCGAGGCCGCAACCGACGGGAACTCGACGGCGACCCGCTCGCTCACGCCGAAGTGGAAGCCATGCGCGAAGCCGCCGCCCACCTCGGCCACTGGAACCTCGACGACTGCACGCTGATCGTCACCCTGGAACCATGCCCGATGTGCGCCGGAGCGGCAATCACCTCCCACATCGGACGAATCGTGTTCGGCGCCTGGGACGCCAAACTCGGCGCCTGCGGCTCCGTATGGGACATTCCCCGCGACCCACACGTCGGCACCATCCCCGAAGTCTACGGCCACATCCGCGAACCGGAATGCCGCACCCTGCTCACCGAATTCTTCGCCAGCAAGCGACGGTAAAACACCGGTCCCAGCCGCCGTCAAGACCGGCGACGACCGGCATCCCGTCAGGCGCGCGGCAAGGCAGTGTTCGCGCTAAGCTGGGCCCTATGGAATTGCATGTTGTTTCCCACCCGTTGGTGGATCATAAACTCACCGTCCTTCGCGACAAGAACACGCCCTCCAGCACCTTCCGCGAACTCGTCAGCGAGATCGTCATGCTGGAAGCCTACGAAGCCACCCGAGACCTGCTTCTCGAAGACAAGCCCATCGAAACCCCCGTGGCCCCGATGGTCGGCAAGCGCATCGCCCCTCCCCGCCCCATGATCGTCCCGATCCTCCGCGCCGGACTCGGCATGCTCGACGGCATGATGAAGCTCCTCCCCACCGCCGAAGTCGGCTTCCTCGGCATGAAGCGTGACGAGGAAACCCTCGACATCATCACCTACGCCAACCGCCTCCCCGACGACCTCACCGGCCGCCACGTCTTCCTCGTCGACCCCATGCTCGCCACCGGCGGCACCCTCGTCGCCGCCATCCACTACCTCGCCGAGCGCGGCGCCCGCGAAATCACCTGCATCGACGTCCTCGCCGCCCCCGAAGGCCTCAAGCGCCTCGAAGACGAAGTCAACCCCGACATCAACGTCCGCGTCGTCGTCGCCGCCGTCGACGATCACCTCAACGACAAGGCGTATATTGTGCCGGGTTTGGGCGACGCCGGCGATCGCCTCTATGGGGTCGTCGATTAATGGAGTGTCCTCGTCGTTACGGAAGGTTCGACGTACCTTGGTACGCCTTCACCTTCCGCGCCTAGAGGACACACGCATTAATCAACGACCTGCATGACAGAGAAGAGCGTCTTCTGCGTTGCGGGATACTCGACGTACCCTCGTACGCCTTCGTATCCCGCGCCTTGAAGCCGCACACGTCAGCCAACTCCACGCAAGTCAGCAGGGTTGTTGCGGAAGGTTCGACGGATCGTTATATGTTTGCCCCCTCTGGAGGTGGCTGTCAGCTTTGCTGACTGGGGGAGATCAAGCGATGCGACCACCCTCAGTCATGCCATGCATGACAGCTCCCGCCGGCGGGAGCATAGGACTTCACCCCTCGCGTCTTTCCGGACAAACGATCACCGATTGTTCCTGACAGCCCCACCCCCGAACACACATCGCCCCCGCCGACCGCCCACTACGCCAGCCTCGCTACACTGGGCCTCATGAACATCGACATCATCGCCGTCGGCAAGGTCAAGGAACGCTACCTGCGCGACGCCATCGCCGAATACTCCAAGCGCCTGAGCCGCTACTGCAAGCTCAACATCATCGAAGTGCAGGACGAAAAGACCCCCGAGCACGCCAGCGAAGGCGTGGAACGGCAGATCAAGGCCAAGGAAGGCGAGCGGATCCTCAAGCACATCAAGCCGAACGCCTACGTGATCGCGTTGGCCATCGACGGCAAGATGCTCACCTCCGAAGGCCTCGCCGCCCACATCGCCCAACTCGGTCTACGCGGCGAAAGCCACATCCAGATGGTCATCGGCGGCTCGATCGGTCTGGCCGACGAGGTGCTGCGCCGCGCGGACTATGCGCTGAGCTTCTCGAAGATGACCTTCCCCCATCAGCTCATGCGCGTCATCCTGCTCGAACAGATCTACCGCGCCTACAAGATCAACGCCGGCGAACCCTACCACAAATAGCGGGCGCCCAGACGCCAGCAGTGGTTACCCGGTCATCCGACAGCCTGGTCATCCGACAGCAGCCCGACCGCCCGGAGAGAGCGGCACCCCGCCGCTACTCCCCGGCCTTATTCCTCCCCGGCCCGATCGCCGCTACTCCACCGTTCCCGCGGCGGCGTCGGGGATGAAGGCCTCGAAGATGTGGTAGTCGAAGTAGGGCGCGCACCGTTCGAGCTCGTTGGAGCTGCGGACCGTCCACGACACGGTCGAGGCGCCCATCTTGCGGGCCAGCCGCACCTGCGCCTGATCGCCGCCATGCCAGTCATACGCCACGAAGTCCGGGCGTCCCAACCAGTTGAAGATCAGCAGCCCGCACAGCCAGTCCTTCCACTTGCCGTCCGCCAGCGAGAACTCCCCCGCCTCGGCGAGCTGGCCGCGGTTCACCTCCGGCCGGTGCTCCTTGTACCAGTGCACCGCGCCCGGATGGAACGATTCGATCACATACGGCCCGTCGTAGGCGCGCAGCAGCTCGTCGCCCTTCTCCATCAGCTCGTCGTCGGCGTCCGACCATCCGTACCCGTCGAACTTGTACTCCACGATCAGCGGCACACGCCCGGCCACCACCTTGAGCACGTCCTCGAACAGCGGCACATGCTGGTAGTAGCCCTTCGGCGCCACATCCCACTCGTGGTTCGACGGCAGCTCGGCCTTGAAATCACCGGACTTCGCCGGAGCGGGGAACAGCGGGATGCGGGTCAGCTCGTCGTAGGTGAGATCCTTGATCCGCCGCGGATCGCCGGCCACGCGCTTCAGATCGCCGTCATGCACCACCACGACCTTGCCGTCCCGGGTGAGCTGGATGTCAAGCTCGATGCCGTACCCCGCCTCGCAGGCCGCCGCGAACGACGCCAGCGAATTCTCCGGGGCGACGGGACCGTCGAAATCCGCGCTGCCGTATCCGGCCCGGATCGCGCACTCCCGCGCGTAATCGACGTAGGCGCAGCGCTCCGACACCGTACCGACCGACAGACCGGAGCCGGCGTCGTGCAGACCGCGATGCGCGTAGAACACCTGCGGGATCTGCGGCACATGATGGCGTCGCGCGTCGATCAGCGTGCGCGGCGCGATCGCCCACGCCCCCAGACCGGCGGCCACACCACCGGTGATCGCCGTATTGCGAACCGTCTTGCCGAATCCGGATCGCAGCGCCCTATGCGTCCGCAACGCCTTCGCCGATTTCCTACTCATTGCAGCACCTTTCCGTTCCGTTCGCGCCCATTCGCCGCGGAACCATGCATGTTGCTATCGAAATTAGCACCTTCGCCGGCAATCCATACGGTTTTCCCGGCAACGTTTCGCTGTTGTTCACCTGACCCGCCCAACCGTCCGGCCGACACGGTCCGGCCGATCGTCGGGGCCGACCAACCGTCCGACTGTCCAGCCGCCCGACCACCAAACCCCGCCGACGACCACCAAACCCAGCCGACGATCCCGCGACCCGTAACGCAACGTTTATCGCACGACATCTATGCTGACACGTAGCAATGGACCGTGGTATACACCGCGGTCCACCATATGACGGCGACGTACAGGGAGGCAGCGTGCTCAGCGTATTGGATATGTTCTCCATCGGGATCGGCCCGTCGTCGTCGCATACGGTGGGCCCGATGCGGGCGGCCAACGCCTTCGTCAGGTCATTGGCCGATCAGGATCTGCTCGATCGCACCGCCCGCATCCATGTCACGCTGTCCGGATCGTTGGCGCAGACCGGCCTGGGGCACGGCACCGACCGCGCCACCCTGACCGGTCTCGAAGGCAAGACGCCGGAGACCGTCCCGCCAGACGACGTCCTGCACGGTCTGGATCGCTGTTCCGCCCTCGGCAAGCTGCGCCTCGGCGGCGTGAGGGAGATCCCGTTCTCCCGCGACGACATCGAATTCGACCTGTGGCATTCGCCGCGTCTGCACCCGAACCGCATGCGGTTCCGCGCCACCGACGGCAGGGGAAAGCTGCTGCGGGAGGACGTGATCTATTCGATCGGCGGCGGATTCATCGCCTACGAGGACGAGCTGGCCGAAAAACTCGCCAACAAGCATGGCGGCACGTCGAAATCCGACGACGCCGAGTCCGGCCCCGACGTCCCCTTCCCCTTCACCTCGGCCACCGAACTGGTGAAGCTGTGCAATGACAATCAGATGAGCATCGCGCAGATCATGTGGCAGAACGAAAACGCCGTAAGACCGGAGGCCGAGACCCGGCGTCAGCTGTACCGCATCTGGCATGTGATGCGAGACTGCGTGCGCAACGGCTGCACCAGCACCGAGCGCCTGCTGCCCGGAGGACTGCACGTTCCCCGACGGGCCGCCAAGCTGTACCAGCGGCTGCGTCCCCGATCGCTTGACATCTTCGAGGGGGAAACCGAGCGAAAGGCCTTTGCCCACGCTTCCGACGCCGAATGGGTGGACCTGTTCGCTCTGGCCGTCAGCGAGGAGAACGCGGGAGGCGGCCGGATCGTCACCGCGCCGACCAACGGATCGGCCGGCATCATTCCCGCCGTACTGCACTACTACTGGTGGCTGGTCGATGGAGCGGACGCGAACGGCGTATGCCGGTTCCTGCTCACCGCGGCCGCCATCGGATACCTGTTCAAGCGCAACGCCTCGATCTCCGGCGCGGAGGTCGGCTGTCAGGGGGAGGTCGGATCGGCCTGTTCGATGGCGGCCGGAGGACTGTGCGCGGTGCTCGGCGGCACGCCGACGCAGGTGGAGAACGCAGCCGAGATCGGCATCGAACACAATCTGGGTCTGACCTGCGACCCGATCGGCGGATTGGTGCAGATTCCCTGCATCGAGCGCAACGCCATGGCCAGCAACACCGCCATCAATGCGGCTCGCATGGCGTTGCTGGGCGACGGATCGCACATCGTGTCGTTGGACCAGGCGATCAAGACGATGAAGGAGACCGGACTCGACATGATGAGCAAGTACAAGGAGACGTCGAAGGGCGGTCTGGCCGTCAACGTGACCGAGTGCTGAGGGGAAAGCCTCACAACTGCCTATTTCGCAAATTACCCGAATATCCGCAGGAAGGGGGTATTAAATCCCCAAACCCGTTGAAAATAAAAGGGTAAGGCATGTCTCACGAGGGCTGTTGAGCGATTGCCGCTGGAACCGGGATATCGAGTTGTAAGGCCGCGTTCATCCGCAATCCGAACACAATTGCGAAAACGTATTCCCAGCGAACGTCAGTTGCCTATAATCGTATGCGGTGAACGGTCGATGGGGATGCGACACCGCTGGCAGTATTGAGCAGTGAAAGAAAGTAGTTATGGCAGCAGTAACCCATGGAGCGAAGAAAGCCACGCTGGCCGAGGTAGCGGCACAGGCCGGGGTGTCCCTTGCCACCGCGTCCAAGGCGCTGAATAATCAGCCGCACGTCAGCGACGCCACCCGCAAGCGCGTGCACGAAGCCGCCGAACAGCTCTCATACATTCCCAATGCCCAAGCCCGTTCGCTGATCTCCGGCCACACGAACTCCATCGGCGTGATCACCTCCGATCTCACGGGCCGCTTCTGCACGCCGATCCTGCTGGGCGCGGAGGACGAACTCGGCGTCACGTCCAACACCGTGCTGCTGTGCAATGCGCGCGGCGACGCGCTGCTGGAGCGCAATCATCTGTCGTTTCTGCTGTCGCGCAATGTGGACGGCCTGCTGATCGTGGGCGACGAGACCACGCCCCGACCGCATCTCGACACCCCGGACCATGTGCCGGTGGTGTACGCCTATGCGCCCTCGGCAGATCCCAATGACTGTTCGATCGCGTGCGACAACGTCGAAGCGGGCGCGATGGCGGTGAACCATCTGATTTCCTGCGGCAAACGGAAGATCGCCATCATCGGCGGCAGTGACACGACGGCGGGCGCGCACAATCTGCGGCTCGGATCCCCCAAGGCCTCGCAGGACCGTCTGCAGGGAGCCATGCGGGCGTTGCATGAGGCGAATCTGGAACCGGCGGGACCGGTACGGTTTTCGCAATGGTCGGAATCCTGGGGGCGCGCGGCCACCCGTCTGCTGCTTGATCAGAACGTGGATTTCGACGCGGTGGTGTGCCAGAGCGACGAAATCGCGCGCGGATGCATGAGCGTACTGCACGACCGCGGCATCGACATCCCCGGCCAGGTGGCGGTGATCGGCCACGATAATCGATCGCTGCTCGCGCCGGATGCCGATCCGCCGCTGACCAGCATCGACAACTGCACTGAGGAGATCGGCCATGTCGCCGCCCGCGCCCTGCTCGACGCGATCAACGGCAAACCCCATCACGGCACCGAATACGTCTCCTGCCGTCTGGTCCAGCGCGACTCCACCCTCCCGAACTAGGCCCGGGGATTTCTGTTTAACCACCCCCACCCGCTTCGCGGGAGCCCCCGCCGGCGGGGGCGCACTGTCACCAAGCAGTCCCCCATCAGACGTTCGTCTGGCGGGGGACTGGATTCATACTTGTCTTTTCTGGCGAGTGAAGGTGGGCGACGAAATCGGTCGGATGAGGTAGTGAATGAGGCTTCGTTTGCATGCCCTCATCAGTCGGCTCCGCCGACAGCTTCAACCGCAAGAGCGGACGGCCCTCGGCCGCGCATTATCCGCTCGCTTGCCGGCTCGCCTGAATCCTAAAAATGCCGCCGGCATTTTCTTTACGGGCTCAACCCAAGGGGAAGCCCACACCCGTCAAGCCTCGCTCCAACCCGGCACTGAGTCACCGGGTCGGAGACTGGGATATATGGTGTCCGACCGTAAGCCTGGCCGAACGGCCGCTTCGCTCCAACCCGGCACTGAGCAAGCCGGGAGATGGAGATAGGTGTTGCTCGACCGTAAGCTAGCGGCCGGCTCGCCGGCCGCGGGGCCGAACGGCCTTGAGTGTGTCGAGCAACACCTATCTCCATCGACCCCACAGGCGAAACTCAGACGGTCCTCTGCCATACGCGCATCTGCCCCTCGCCCCTATTCGCCCATGCGTAGTAGGGGATAAAGGTCACGGACGCCGCTTCGGTCGTCTCGGTTCCGGCGGGCAGGTAGAGGTCGTCGGACTCGTCCGGCACTTCGCGCACGCCCTGTTCGGTGATGGTGCCGACGCCGCCGAGGAGTTCGGGCTTGAACTCGTAGGTGCCGGAGCCGGGCTTGATGGAGTACAGCCACAGGTCGCCGGCGTTGTCGGCGGATTCGGCGGTGTAGACGAGCGGTCCGCGGGTGACGGCCACGCGGCCGGCGTCTTCGGCCACGCGGTTGTTGGCGCGCAGTTCCTTGACGCTCATGTCGAGGTCGAGGGCGATGTCGGTTTTCTCGCCGGCGATCTGGAGGTACACGAATCCGTCTTCGGGCTCGACCGCGGTTTCTTCGCCGTTGACCGAGATCGTGAACGCGCTCTTCGACCATGCGGGGATGCGGATGCCGAAGCGGAATTCGCTCGCTTCGGGGTTGCTGATGGTGAATTCGACGTGGCCTTCCCAGGGGAAGTTGCTGCGCTGTTCGATCACGATGCCGCCGTCGAAGGACGCCTTGTTGGCGATGAACTGGTCGGAGAGGATGGTGCCGTCGTCCTGCACGGCGTAGATGTAGCGGTCCACGGAGGCGATGAGGCGGGAGAGGTTGGCCGGGCAGCAGGCGCAGGCGAACCAGCCGGCGCGCTCGGCGAGGACGTGGCGGAAGTCGGGGTTGCCCTTGAGTTTGCGCGGGTCCACTTCGAGCGGGTTGACGTAGTAGAAGTGGCGTCCGTCGAGGGCCATGCCGGCGATGGTGCCGTTGAACAGTTCCTTTTCGAGCACGTCGCCGTATTCGCCCTTGGGCTCGAGTTCGAGCATGCGGCGGGCGAAGAAGCTCATGCCGACGGAGGCGCAGGTTTCGCCGTATTCGGCGTCGTTGGGCAGATCGTAGTCGTAGGTGAAGGATTCGCCTTCCTTGGTGGTGCCGATCTGTCCGGTGACGAACATGCGCTTGTGCACGACGCTGTTCCAGAAGGTGTGGCAGGCCTGAAGCAGGCTGTCGTCACCGGTGAGGCGGGCGATGTGCGCCATGCCGGTGCACAGGTACATCACGCGCACGGCGTGGCCTTCGGCGTTCTGCTGCTTGGTGACGGGTTCGGCGGCCTGGTAGTAGGTGCGGGGCAGGTACTTGATCTGCTCGAAGAAGTCGCGGTCCCAGCCGTCGGCCTTGTTCTGCTTGTCGTAGAAGTCCGGGTCCTTGCCGCGGACGTGGAGGAACCAGCGGCCAAGTTCGGCGTACTGGCTGTCGCCGGTGACTTCGGCGAGGCGGGCGAGCGCGAGCTCGATTTCGGGGTGGCCGTCGGCGCCGTGCACCTTGCCGGCTTCGTCGCCGAAGTGTGCGGCGATGCAGGCGGCGATCTTCTTGGCCACGTCGAGGGCCTTTTCGTTGCCGGTGGCTTCGTAGTAGGCCACGCCGGCTTCGATGTAATGGCCCATGGTGTACAGCTCGTGGGACTGCTGGATGCGGGCGAACTTGCGGTCGGGCCATTTGATCTGGAAGAAGGTGTCGATGTAGCCGTCGGGCTGCTGGGCGGCGGCGATGAGGTCGACGACGCCGTCGGCGATCTCTTTGAGGTCGGCGTCGTCGTGGTCCTGCAGCGCGTAGGCGGCGGATTCGAGCCACTTGTAGACGTCGGAGTCCTGGAAGGGCATGCCGTGGAACTTGCCTTCGGCCTGGTCGGCGGCGATCTTCAGGTTTTCGACGGCGTAGCTGAGGGTGTCGCCGGTGGTGGGGTTGCCGCCCGGGTCGAGCGGGAGGTCGACTTCGATCTGATTGGTGATGACCTGCCACTGGTAGGGCAGGACCTTGGTGGCGACGAGGTCGCGGTAGTTCTTCCAGAAGGCGGAGGTGACCTCGACCTTGGGAGCACTGTAGGCCATGATGTTCCTTTCTATGGCCTTCGGAGCGGCCGGCCTGCGTTGCCGGACGACGACGAAGGGAATGGCGTTGGATTGTCGGAAACGAATGGGAAGGAGGATAGGTGATCGGCGTCGGCTCCCCCGTGAGGGGAGGCCGACGCCGTGGTGAAGGAAGGGAGGGAAAGCATGGTGAGGACGGATGGCCCCGAGGCCGGGAGGTTCCGTCGGCGGGCCCTTGGGAGGACGGCCCGCCGACGAAGTGCCGTTGCCGGTTCAGTGGCCTATGCCGTCACGAGCGCGATCACTCGGCTTCGGCGGCGGCCTTGGCGTGGCGCTCGGCGAGCTCGGCCTTGATCTGCGGCTCCATCTTCTCGAACTTGCGGTAGAAGCACATGATCACGCCGACGACGATGTACACGATGACGGGCAGCCAGATGAAGCAGAAGCTGATGGCGCTCTGCGCACCGGCGGACTGCTGCTGCAGGTTGGCGTCGTATCCGGCGGCGCCCATGATCTCCAGCGGCAGGAAGGCGCCGAAGCCGGAGCCGACCTGAATGCAGAAGGCGGAGCCGACGGCGGTGAGGAAGCCTGCGGCGTGGATGCCGGTCTTCCACTCGCCGTAGTCGACGGTGTCGGCGAGCATGCCGAACGGCATGCCGATGGCGATGGCGGCGCCGAACACGCCGATGGTCCAGAAGGTAACCAGCAGCGGCACGTTGTGACCGGCGAGCGGCATCAGGGCCTGGCCGAGGCCGCCGATGATCAGACCGATCTGCATGGTGAGGGTCTTGTTCTTCAGCTTGTTGGCGAGGATCGGCATGGCGATGGTGCCGAGCAGGCCGAGGACCTGCACGCCGTTGAAGATGGAGACGAGGTCGCGGTTGTTGAGGACGTACTCGGCGTAGTAGGTGGAGACGCCGTTTCGGGTGGACTGGGCGACCCAGTAGATCACGAAGGCGACGACGAGGATGATCCACGGCCAGTTGCCCTTGGCGGCCTTGAGGGAGTCCTTCAGCGGGATCGGCTTGTTGAGTTCGGGACGGTAGTTGTGCTCGGTGAGGTTCTTGAAGGAGAACAGCAGCAGGATGATGGCGATGATGCCCCAGATCGCGGTGACGATCATGAAGCCGGTCTTGTCGCCGCCGCCGAACTTCACGCCGAAGAAACCGACCAGCGGGATGGTGAAGGAGGAGGTGATGAAGGAGCCGATCTGACCGCCGGCCATGCGGAAGGAGTTGGCGTTGTTGCGCTCGGTCGGGTCGTCGGTGAGGTTCGGCAGGATGGCGGTGATCGGGGTCTGGATGCCGGTGTACACGGCGCCGGCGGCGAGGATGTACGTGATCAGCGCGTACCAGAACTTCGGGGCGCCGTCCGGCAGGCTCGGCGCGGTGAAGGCGATGAACACGGTGACGGCGAACGGCACGCACCGCCACAGGAACCACGGGCGGCTCTGTCCCCACTTGGTGTTGGTGTGGTCGACGATGGAACCCCACACGACTGCCGAGATGGCGTCGGCGAAGCGTGCCACCAGCAGGATCGTGCCCGCACCCAGGGCGCCTGCGGCCGGGATGTGGAACACGTTGGTGTAGAAGTACATGATGTACGAGGAAATGGTGACGTACAGCAGGTTACCTGCCATATCGGTGAAGGAGTAGGCGATTTTCTCCCTTACCGAAAGTTTCACAGAGGAGCTTACGTTGCTGCTCATGGCTTTCTCGCTTTCATTGCGAACTGTTGACGCCAACAATAGTAAAGTCTTTTCGCGTTTGCGAAAAGCTTTTTTCTTTTGCTATCATGGCAGAAGCTGTTGGTATCTGACACTGCCAAGCGCCGGAAATCAGCCCGGAAACGGACCGCGCATGCGCAATCATACGGCACCGAATCACCGGATCGTTGCCGCACAGGTGAGCAACCGCGTGCGCAACGACGAAAAGCGCAACGACAGTACCAGCCAGTCGAAGGAGCATGCATGAACAGCGAATTCATCTCGATATCCTGCATTCCGTCGCCGACCTTCATCGAGGGCGACTACGTCACCTTCGAGCCGGGCGACCGCCATCCCGATCGCAACAACCTGCCGTATTTCATCCTGATCGTGGTGACCTGTGGCCAGCTGTTCATCAGCGAGGACGGCCGCAATATGACGGTCTCCCCCGGCGAAAGCGTGATCCTGCTGCCGAACCATCATCACTATTCCTGGAAGGCCACCGCCGAAACCACCGAATACTACTGGCTGCATTTCGCGGTGACCAGCGAATGGGAGGCCGGCCCGCAGCCCACGCCGATGCGCTCGACGGTGGAAGTGCCGATCCTGCACTACCACACCCCGCAGCCCACGCTGTACCTGCTCCGGCAGCATCGGATCGAGGATCCGAAGACCCTCCACACGTTGTTCGACCGGCTGTTCGCCATGAGCACGAGCCAGATGCAGAACAACTTCTGGCCCACGCAGCAGCTGTTCCTCGACGTCCTTCAGATGATCCAGATCGTCGGCGAGGAGGAGACGGCCCCGTTTCGGCTGGCCCGGCAGGTTCGAAGGTATCTGGACGATCATTTCAACGAAAGCATCACGTCGCGAAAACTTTCGCAGGTGTTTCACCTGCATTCCAGCTACATCATCCGCTCGTTCAAGTCGGCGATGAACATGACGCCGAACGAGTATCTGATCGCCTACCGCATGGAACGAGCCTACAAGGCGCTGGCGAACACCGATCTGCAGGTGCAGCGGGTCGGGGAGATGGTGGGATATCCCAATCCCAGCTATTTCGCCACGACGTTCCGCAGACGATACGGTATGTCCCCAAGCGACGTCCGTATGCTCCACATCGTCCGCGGATAGCCGATACCGGTCCGAGACCGACAACTCCCGACGACACGACGACACGACGACGCCCTCCCGGCAGCGCACCTCACATGGGCCGGGCGTCCCGCGTGAGGTTCAGCCCGCGTAAAGCCCGGCCCTCGTGAGGGTTACTGGGCGGCGAGCTGCTCCTTGAGTTCGGCGACCTGCGCCTCCAACGACCGAATCCGGGCTTCGAGATCGGCGATGTAATGCGCCTGCTGGACGATCAGCGTATCGGCGATCTCCGCCGACCGCAGCGACGAAGACGCCTCGGACCCATCAAAGGACCCATCAAGGAGCCCGTCAGGGGATCCGTCCCCGTCATGACGCCCGTCCCCGTCACGATCGTGATCACCGGCACGACCGACGGCACGGGCGCGAGGACCATAGCGGAAGATCATCGCGGCTTCCTCCCTGCGGCGGAACATCTCCTCCCACTGCCCGTCACTGAGCCGCTCGCCATCCGAAGGACTGTTGATCCCCGCATCGCTGGCGATCTGACGCCATCGTGAGATCGCACGTTCGATGCGCTTATAGCCGATCAGCGACGACGGCAGACCGGCCTCCGAAAAGATGCGGGCGGGAGACTCCCCCGCAAGATACCGCCGCATGCATTCACGCTTAAATACGGACGAATACCGGATGCGACCGCTGCGCACGCTTTCCACGGCCGGAAGCGAACTCAGGTAAGAGAGTTCCTCAGCCGTGAACGGCTCAGCCCGATGAACCATATTCCCCACCCCCGATCCATACCCACGGATCGATAGACCTCATTGCGATTGATTGCGATTGATGTACGAAACCGGCCACGCGGAAAACCCACATGGCCGGTCAGATATTGAGATAAACGACGGCCGACGCTCCCCGGCTTCCCCTTGAGGGGAAGCTGTCAGTGCAGCTGACTGATGAGGTGGGGACGATGCGTGATCTCTCCACCTCATCCGTCCTGCTTTCGCCGTCCACCTTCCCCTCAAGGGGAAGGAAAAGAGGGGGCGTCCCCCCCCCCAGTCACGTTCACGCGCGCAGTGCGGCGCTCGTGCGACGGGACTTGGCGTACACCGCGGCGCCCGCACCGCCGAGCACGGCGGCCAGCACGAGGAACATCGCGATGCCTGCGGCACCGGTCAGCGGCAGCTGCGTGATCGACTTCACGTTGGTCACGGTGGCGGTGGTGTTGTTCGCGCCGAACTTCACCAGATCGTACGGATCGGAGGTCGGGGTGTCGGCGAACTGCACGTCCGTGGTCTTGGTCTGCTCGTTGTAGGTCAGGGTGACGGTGAACTTGCCGGTCACGTTCTGCGCGCCTTCGGCCACGGTGGTCTCGGACACCTCGTAGGTGCCGTTCTCCAGACCAGCGAAGGAGACCTTGCCGTTGGCGTCAGGGCTGGCGGTGATGGTCTTGCCGTTGGCGTCGGTCAGGGAGAACACGGCCTTCTCCAGACCGGTGGTCGAGCCGTCGGCCCACTGCTTGGTGAACTCGAACTTGTTGCTGTACAGGGTCACCGGAGTGCCCTTGCCGGAGGAGTTGCCGCCGTTGACGACCTCGGCGGAGTTGGTCACCGGGTTGGTCTTGGCGTCGTCGGTCACGGTGGCGTCGTACTTCACGGTCAGCTTCTGGCCGGCCACGCCCTGCAGCTTGTCGAGGGCGTCCTTGGTCAGGGTCACGGTGAAAGTGGCGTCGGTGCCGTTGCCGGTCACGGTCTGATCGGCCGGGTCGACGGTGTACTCGGTGTCGGCCAGCAGGGTGTTCGCGTTGTCGCCGGCGTACACCTTGATGTTGGTCTTGGCGGTGTTGATGGACAGGCCGGCGGAGGCGTAGTCCTTGAACACGTAGGTGTAGTCGTCGGCCAGACCGGTGGTGGAGGGCACTTCGCCTTCGATCGCGTAGTGCAGGGTGTCGCCCACGGTCACGGTGCCGTTGGTGTCGCCGGTCACGGTCTTGGTCGGCGGCACGTTGGTCTTCTGGTTCTTCACGTCGATCTCGCCGGTCATCTTCAGCGCGGTGTTGGCGGTGCCCACGATGATCGGCAGGGACTTCTGCGTACCGGTGGCATCGGCGGTGGTGTCGACGATCAGGTACAGGCCGGCTTCCGGCACGGACAGCTCGTACGGCTCGGCATCGGCGGTCGCCTCGGTGCCGTTGGTCTCGGCGTAGTTGACCAGCGCGTCGGCGAAGGCGCGGGAGGCGGCGTTACTGCCCCACGGGAATGCGGAGTTATCGCCGAACAGCGGATTGCCGGTGCCGTTCAGATCGCCGGACTGGGCCCAGACCAGCGGATCGGTGTTGGCCGGAACGTCCTTGCCGGTGGCGGTCTTGATGGCCTGGACCACGGTGTCGCGGTCGGCGGTGGTCTGCACTTCGGCGCTGTTGGTGCCGAGGTACTTGGCCAGTTCCACGACCTTGAACGTGTGGCCCTGGACCACGCCGTGTGTGCCGGCGTTCAGCGTGATGGTCTCGGCCGCATTGGCGGTGCCGGCGCCGAGGGCCATGCCGCCGAGCAGCGTGGCCGCGGCGGCGAGACCGGCGAACAGTTTCCTCATCTTCATGGGAACTCTCTCCTTTAATTGTTGTTTACTGTGTTCTGCAATCGCGGAGGCAGGAGCAGTGTCGACTGCTTCCGCGATCCGCAAATCTTGATAGGTGTTCAGTTATGCGGTGACGTTGGCGGAGATTCGCTCAACCACCCCCACCCGACTCCGTCGGGAGCCCCCGCCGGCGGGGGCGGGAATCCTCTTCGGGCATGAATTGAACTCCACTACGCCATCGCACCCTTCCTTCTCCGGTATTCGGTGAGGCCGAAGCCGGCGGCGAGCGCCGCAGCCGCAAGGCCGCCGCCGACGATCATCCACAGCCGTCCGGTCGCGTCCCCGCCGGTCAGCGGCAGTGAGGAGACCGTCGCATACCGGTTGGTGAAGTCGGCCGTATGGTCGGTCTTCTGCGTCCGGTCGGCCGCGGCGATCGCATTGCCGCCGAAGTCCTTGGTCTGGGTGAACGACGTGACCGCGGCCTCCCACTTGCCGCTGTCCGCGTTCTTGGCGACGTGCACGGTCACCTCATACGCCGACCGGTCGTATCCCCATCCGGCGGGGGCCTTGTCGGCGTCGTTTTCGGTGATCGTGAACGTGTAGTCCTTGGTGTAGGTGTCGGGGCTGCCGGCCGGGACGGTGAAGGTCAGGTCGCCGAACGTGACGGTCTTCGAGGCGCCGGAGGCGGCGAGGTCGTCCTTGCTGACGCTGACCGCGGTCTTGCCGTCGGTCAGTCCGTCGATGCCGTCTGCCGTGGTGGGGGCGGTCGGCTGCAGGGTGAACGTGAAGTCGCCGGCCGCGGCACGGCCTTCCACGGTCTTCCTGACCTTGATCGCGTTCGTCAGCGTCACCTTGGGCGCTTCGCGGTCGTTGGTCACCTGCACGGTCACGGTACCGGTGACCAGCGCGGACAGTCCCTGCCCGTCGGCGCCGGTGGTGCTCTTGTCCAACTCGGTGCGCTCGTCCGCGGTCTGGCCGGCGGGGCGGGCGTCCTGCGAGGTGCGGATCACGGGCCAGCCCTCGTCACCGGCGAACAGGTAGTCGCCGCCCTGGGCGAGCGGACCGTACTGCAGTGCCGCTCCCCTGCCGCCGTACATCAGCGACAGCGGGTTGGTGCTGGCGGTGTCGTTGATGATCACCTTGCCGTCCGTGCCGGCGGCCGCGGGGTGCAGTGCGGCGAGTCCGCCCTGCTGTCCGGCGCCGATCTGCGCTTCGGTAATCGTGCCGGGGAAGGTCTTCACGTATCGCAGGGTGTCGTCGGTAGATCCGGTCGAACCGAAGGTCGACATCGTGGAGACCAGCTGCCCGACGCCGCGGATCACCTTGATGCCGTCGCCCTTCACGCCGGCGTTGGCATAGATGCCGCTGTCGTTGACGATCACCTTCGTGGCCTTGGCGTTCTTCACGTAGCCGGCGGGGGCCGCGCGTTCCACGAGATAGTAGGTGCCGTTGGTCAGCGGCGCCTTGGCGAGGTCGGAGGGGAACATGTTCGCGCCGGCGAGATTCGGGGTGGTGTTCTTGCCGTCATTGACCCACTGGTCGCCGGTGGTCACCGTGTCGTAGGGGTCGGAGACCCCGGACTTCGGCGTCACGCTGACCGTACCGTCCGCGGCCTCGGTCACGTCCACCTGATCGGCCTTGTAGAGGTCGAACGGCACGCCGCTGAGCGTGTTGCCGGCGTCGTCCACCTTCTGCACGAACAGTTCGTTCTTGATGTTCGGCACGTAGAACCGGGAGGAGAACGCGCGGGTAAATCCGTCGGTCTCCACCGGGAAGATGTTGTTCGCGGTCAGTCCGTTCACGCTGGTGGCGTCGGAGTAGTACACTTCCATGCGGTACTTGGCCTTGGTCTTGTCGGCGAGCATGTAGTAGTAGTCGCTGACGTAGCCGGGCAGATCGTCGAACTGCATTTCGTACTTGCCGCTCGACTGCAGGGAGAACGTGTGGGCCTTGAGCTCGTCGGGGGTCATGCCCTTCAGCGCGTTGACCACGCTTTCGCGGCCCGCGCCGTCCGCCTGGGTCCATCCGTCGAGCATGTTGCCGGTGACGGCCCGCCAGTTGTTGCGGTCGTTCACGTCACCGGTGCCGTCGTATTTGAGTACCACGGCGAACAGCTGCCGGCCGGATTCGACCACGTCCTTGGTCGTGCAGTCGTTCACGCAGGGCGAGCCGGCGTCCGCGGTGGTGAAGGACGATTCGGCGACGATGCTTTCCTTGCTCTTGGCCACGCCGCCGGTCTTCCACACCGGGCTGTCCTTGCTGTCCGCGGTGGGCCAGGAGACCAGCGTACCGCTTTTCACGCCGGACGAGGTGCGCGAAGGCGTGACGTATTTGAGCTGCATGTCGTTGAGCATGCGACTGTAGCCGGCCGGGGCCGAGGTCTCGCGCAGAACATAGTAGGTGCTGTTCGCCTTGTCGGCGCTGGAATCGTTGCCGTACCGCTTGTCGAAGTCGATCACGGTGCCGCTGGCGTCGCGCAGGACGAGCTTGCTGGTGCCGTCGGTGTCCATCGCGGTCACGCCGGTGGCCAGCGGCTGACGGTTGGCCGTGCTGAAGTCGGCGCCGGTGGAATACAGCGCGAATTGCGCGCCGGCCACCGGATCGCCGCCCTGATCGACCTTGATGATGTCGCTGGTCGGCGGTTGCACGAGGTTGTACATCAGCTTCATGTTCGAGTTGCCGGCACCGCGTTCGAGGTAGAAGAAATCGAGCGTGTGGTACGTGCCGTCGGCGAACGTGTTGCCTCTGAAGCTGGTTTCGCCGGCCTTGCCCGCCGCGGTGAAGGCTGCCTTCAGCGTGGTGTCGATGTACGTGTGGGGGTTGTTCGCGTTCCGGTAGGAGGCGCCGTCCTTCACCTGCACGCGGCCGGTGCTGAAGTCGATGCTCAGCGTCAGACGGTCGTGGATGCCACCGACGTCGCCGACCAGCACGCCGTCGATGTACACCCACACGTCGTCGTCGCCGGAGAACTCGTAGGTCATGGCCCGGTTGTCGTTGACCATGCCGTTCACCGGCTGCACGAAGGTGGACTTCGAATGCATGCCGAAGAGATGGCGGATGTCCGCGTCGGTGGAGGAGGCGTCGCTGGTCAGCTGGCCGTTGCGCTCCTGGAACACCTGATCGGCGGTGTTGAACGGGAAGAACTGGCCAGACTGCTGGTCGGCCACCGAATTGGAGGAGTTGACCGCCGGCTTGTCGTACAGGGTGAACGAACCGGTGGAATCGGAGGCGTCGGCCGAAAACGAGGCGAAGTTCCGCTGACTGTCGTAGTAGTAATAGCCGTCGTCGTTGAGCTGCATCAGGCCCTTGACGTTGGAGTAGGCCTTTTTGGCGGTGCCTGATTCCGTGTTGAACAGATAGTTCAGCGACTGGTTGCCGGTCTGGACGCTGGTGTCGGTATTGAGATACCGGACGGGATTGTTCTGCGACCGATTGCCTTTGTAGTAGTTGCCGCTGGCCAGCGTCGGGTAGCCGTCGTCGCCGAGATTGGCGTTGACGATGCCCTGATACGGGCCGCCGACGTTGCTGGTCGATTTGCCGGTCCACGAGTTTATGCTGGCGGTGTTCGGAGCGGCCGAGCCGAGATTGCCGCCTTCGGCGCCGTAGCCGCTGGAGGTGAAGATCAGCTGCTTGCCTTGATTGATGCCGTAGTTGGCGGGGTCCCCCGGATCGGTGTTGTCGTTGGAGTTTCGATTCGACAGCCAGTAGTCGAACAGATCGGTGGTGGTCCCTGCCGGGGTGAGTCCCTGCACGGTGTGATCGCTGACGGCAGCAACGGCGGGGTGCAATGCGATTCCGGCGACGGCCATGGCCGACAGCGTAGCCGCCGATACCACTACGGCAGCAAGCCGATACGCAAGCCCCCCCCCGTGCGAGAACTCGATCCAGTGCGTTTCGCATATTGCTCTTCCTTACCCTACGTCGCGTCGGGAACCACACCCCCAAACCGCACACATCGGGCATGATTCCGTCATCTCATGCCGGGGTGGCCGAACCATATGCTTAGACACCTAGGCACAACTATCTGCGAAGTTAGCACTGCGGCCGCGAACCGTAACACCCCCTCCCCCTTGCCGAGATCAGGGGTTGACCGATCACAATCCGCGATTTTCCGCGACAAACGCCGCACCCCCATACCCCCGATAAAATCCGCCGATTCCCGGCGACACGCGACGCTGCGTCTCACCATGCAAAACAGTGAATGGGGGGGGGGCGAATACAACAAGGCCGTATCACCGGGAACGGTCTCGGCGATACGGCCTTGCAGCAACGCTTGTAACGGGCGGGCCAGCGTACGGGTAGATTGCCTCAGCGGGCGGTGATCTGGAGGATCGTGCGGCGGTACGGGGACCGCTCGCGGGTGCGGCGGATGCGCTGCACCTCGATCACCTCGCCGTCGGCATCCGCCTCGAACACGAGATTGCCCTCCAGACGACGACGCAGCAGACGGTTCTGCCGCTTGAGCTGGCGGTTCTCCTCCATCAGCGCCAGCACGCGGGTGATGCCCGCCAGATTGATCGACTCATCCTGACTCATATGCTGGGCCTGCGTCAGCCGGTCGATGTCGCGCAGACTGTACCGGCGGGCACCGCCCGGCGTACGCTGCGGGACGATCAGCCCCAGTCGATCGTACTGTCGCAACGTCTGCGGGTGCACGTCGACCAGCTGGGCCGCCGCGCTCACCGTGAACACCGGCATATCGGCGTTCAGTCCCAGCTCGTCCACCGTGTCGAGCGTGACGCGGCCGATCACCAGCGCTTCCGCGCACATGGCATAGGCCCGACGGACCTGCGGTGTGATCTTGGTCATGGCGATCAGCCCAGACGCTCGGCGGCGACCTGCTCGGAGAAGTCCTTGCTATGGGAGGCGAACTCCTTGAGCGCCTTCTTCTGCAGCAGGCTGAGATTGGCCGGCACCCTCACGGACACGACGCCGATCAGATCACCGTTGCCCTTCGGACTCTGCACGCCCTTGTTCTTCAGCCGCACCTCGGTACCGCTGTCGGCCCCGGCGGGCACCTTGAACGTCACGATGTTGCCATCGATGTCCTTGGCATCCACCTTGCCGCCGAACGCGGCCTCGGAGACGGTCAGCGGCAGATCCACGAGCACGTCGTGGCCGCGCATCGAGAACTTCGGATCGCTCTTCACATGCACGGTGAGATACAGATCGCCGTGGGCACCGCCGTTCAGTCCGGCATGGCCCTTACCGGCCAGACGGATCTTCTGCCCGTCCTTCACGCCGGCCGGGATATGGGTCTTGAACTTCTTGCCGTCCAGTCCAAGCGACACCGTGGCGCCCTTGATCGCCTGACGGGTCGTCAGATTGATCTTGGAGTTGCGGTCGCGACCGCGCTCCGGCTGCGGGGCCTCCTGATACTGGTAGCCGCCGCGGCCGCCGAAGCCGCCCTGACCGGCCGCGCCGCCGAACGCCTGGAAGATGTCGTTGAGATCGGGGCCGCCCTGACCACCGGTCGAGAAGCGGATACGGGAACCGCCGTTGCCGGCGCCGCCGCCGAACATCGAACCGAAGATGTCGGAGAAGCCGCTGGCATCGAAGCCGCCCTGACCGGAGCCGCCGGCGAAGCGTGCGCCGCCCATGCCGAACTGGCGGATCGCATCGTACTTCTGACGCGTGTCCTTGTTGTTCAGCACGTCGTAGGCCTCGGAGATGTCCTTGAACTTCTCCTCCGCCTCCTTCGTCTTGTTCAGATCGGGATGGTACTTGCGGGCCAGCTTGCGGTAGGCCTTGGTGATCTCCTCGTCTGAAGCGTCCTTGGAGACACCGAGGACCTTATAGAAATCCTTGTTCAGCCATTCATTCTCAGCCATCTCCATGTCTCCTTTCTAAAGAATTCTGTATTGGTTTTCCATTCACTATGTGGTTCAAGTGCGGGGAGGGAATGCCGGCATACGTTGCGCGATACACTCAAGGCCGTTCGGCCCCGCGTCCGGGCAAGCCGGCCGCTAGCCTACGATCGCGCAACGCATGCCGCCCTTCCCTCTCGACCAGCCACCATGTATCACAAGTTATGCGCGAGGGAAGCCGCTCAGGCCGAGTCCTTACGGTCAGGCAACGCATGCCGTCCCGCCTCCGGGTGGGTGCCGCCTTGGCTTCCCCTTTTGAGGGGAAGCTGGCAGCCGTAAGGCTGACTGATGAGGCGACTGCAAACGAATCTTCGTTTATCACCTCATCAGTCGACTATCGTCGACAGCTTCCCTCAAGGGGAAGCCGAATCCTCACTTGCCTTCCCCTTAGGATTTAGCCGTGAAGCGGACGGCAGAGCCGTCCGTAGGCGAAATGCGAGCCGACAGGCGAGCCCTCGAGCAAATCCCTCTCAGGCCTGCGGGGAGACGACGACCACTCGGGCGGCGCGGATCACGCGATCGCCGATGCGGTAGCCGGCCTCGACCACGGCGTCCACCGTTTCCTTCTCGGCGTTCGGGTCCGGCCGATGCAGAATCGCCTCATGCTTCGTCGGATCGAAGTCCTCGCCCTTGACGCCGAACTTCTCCACGCCGAACTTTTCGAAGGCCTTGTCGATCTTCGCGGCCACGGCCTTGAAGGAGTCGTCCATCTCGCTGTGCTCGCGGATGCGATCGATGTCGTCGAGCGCGGGCAGCAGTGCGGTCAGCACGTCGATGATGCCGTGCTGGCGGAAGGTGTCCTTCTCCTTGGCGCTGCGGTTGCGGAAGTTGATGAACTCCGCGCGTTCGCGCTGCAGGGCCTCGAGGTAGTCGGCGGCCTCCTTCTTGGCCTTGCCGAGCGGGGTGAGCTCGTCGGGCTGTTCGGCGTCGGCGGACTTCTCATCGGTCTTGGCATCGGCGGCCTTCGCCTCGTCGGCGGAACCGGCTGCGGAAGCGGTAGCGCCCTCTCCGGAAGCATCGGCAGAGCCGGCGGATGCCGGGTCGTTCTTCAGCGACTCGGCATCCTCCATGTCGTTCAGGTAATCGTCCTTGTTGAACTCAGACATGATTACTTGTTGTCCTTGTCGTCATCGTCCACGACCTCGGCGTCCACCACGTCGTCGTCACCGCCGTTGTTGGCGGAGCCGGCGGCACCGGCAGCACCAGCGCCCGCGGCACCAGCGGCGCCGGCGGCACCCTGCTGCGAGTACAGGGCCTCGCCGATCTTCTGGGCGGCGGTCATCAGCTCGGTCTGAGCGGACTTGATCTTCTCGATGTCCTCACCCTTCAGGGCTTCCTTCAGAGCGTTCACCTTGTCGGTGACCTCCTTGGCGACCTCGTCGGAGACCTTGTCCTTGTTGTCGTTCACAAGCTTCTCGGTCTGGTAGGCGAAGGACTCGGCCTGGTTGCGGGTCTCGGCGTCCTCACGACGCTGCTTGTCCTCGGCCTCGTGGGCCTCGGCCTCCTTGACCATGCGGTCGATCTCGTCCTTCGGCAGGCCGGAACCACCGGTGATGGTCATGGACTGCTCCTTGCCGGTGCCCTTGTCCTTGGCGGAGACGTGCACGATGCCGTTGGCGTCGATGTCGAAGGTGACCTCGATCTGCGGGATGCCACGCGGAGCCGGAGCGATGCCGGTCAGCTCGAAGGTACCCAGCGGCTTGTTGTCGCGGGCGAACTCACGCTCACCCTGATAGACCTGGATCAGCACGGACGGCTGGTTGTCCTCGGCGGTGGAGAACACCTCGGAGCGCTTGGTCGGGATCGCGGTGTTGCGGTCGATGAGCTTGGTCATGATGCCGCCCTTGGTCTCGATGCCCAGCGACAGCGGGGTCACATCGATCAGCAGCACGTCCTTGCGGTCGCCCTTGATGACGCCGGACTGCACGGCGGCGCCGACGGCCACGACCTCATCCGGGTTCACGGACTGGTTGGCTTCCTTGCCGCCGGTGAGCTCCTTGACGAGCTCCTTGACGGCGGGCATACGGGTGGAGCCACCGACGAGCACGACGTGGTCGATCTGGCTCACGGAGATGCCGGCGTCGGACAGCACGTTGTTGAACGGGGTGCGGCAGCGACCCAGCAGATCGGAGGTCATTTCCTCGAAGTGGGCACGGGTCAGGGTCTCATCCAGATGGACCGGGGTGCCGTCGGGGGTCATGGCCAGGTACTGCATGGAGATGCTGGTGGAGGTCGAGGAGCTCAGCTCCTTCTTGGCCTGCTCGGCGGCTTCCTTCAGACGCTGCAGGGCGATCTTGTCCTTGGCCAGATCAACACCGTACTTGTTCTTCACTTCGCCGACCAGCCAGTCGATGATCTTCTGATCCCAGTCGTCGCCGCCCAGACGGTTATCGCCGTTCGTGGCCTGCACCTGAATGGTGGAGAAGCCGTCGTCATCCTTGCCGATCTCCAGCAGGGAGACATCGAAGGTGCCGCCGCCGAGGTCGAAGACCAGAATGCGCTCGTCTTCCTTGCCCTTCTCAAGGCCGTAGGCCAGAGCGGCCGCGGTCGGCTCGTTGATGATACGCAGCACGTTCAGACCGGCGATCTTGCCGGCGTCCTTGGTCGCCTGACGCTGGGCGTCGTTGAAGTACGCCGGGCAGGTGATCACGGCGTCGGTCACGGGCTCGCCGAGGTAGGCCTCGGCATCCCTCTTGAGCTTCATCAGGATCTGCGCGGAGATCTCCTGCGGAGTCCACTTCTTGCCGTCGATCTCAACGGTCCAGTCAGTGCCCATGTGGCGCTTGACGGAGCTGATCGTACGGTCGACGTTGGTCACGGCCTGACGCTTGGCCACCTCGCCGACCAGAATCTCGCCGGACTTGCTGAATGCCACGACCGACGGCGTGGTGCGAGCGCCCTCGGCGTTCACGATAACGGTGGGCTGGCCACCTTCAAGCGTTGCGATGCAGGAATTCGTGGTCCCCAGATCAATACCAACTGCACGTCCCATAATTTGCCTCCTATGGTCTAGGTTCGTTCTACGTTTCTCGCTCAAGTCTCTGCGGATTCCGCCTGACCATCCAGCGCCCGGACGGCCGGTCAGGATCCGGAAGGCTTTTTCGCTTTCCAAAACTTGAGCCTACACCACTCAACTTCCGAATACCAACTTTTATTCCGGATATTCAGGAAATTTTTGGGAAGCGCTCCGGAACATCCGGGCGCATGCACCCGAAATCCACGATTGGCGGTGCGAAACGGCCGTTTTCCGTCCCGAAAAACGGCCGAAAGGCACCATGAATCCGCGATTCCGACCGAAACCGCCGCCTATTCGCACCTCCAGACGCAGAACGACCGCGGCGGGATGGCGATCTGCCGCTCATGACCGCGCGAATAGCTCTCCCAGTTCGCCTCGCCGCACGCCGCAACCCCACGCGAACTGAACACACACTGCCACGCGGAATCATCGACCGGCGCGAACTGCCCCCAGTCATGCGAGGCCCGCAGCACGGAGACGTTCTGCCATGCGATCTGACGAGTGGGATTGACCGTCACGCAGTCGCCGCCGACCCGGAACACGACCACGGAATCGTCGCGCTGCGGCACGATGCGGGGTCCGCCGAAATACGCGGGATTCGCCTTACGCAGCCGGATCAGTGCGGCGTAATACTCCACCAGCCCGCGCAGTCGGCGAGCGCGACGCCAGTCCAGTTGGTTGAGCGCGGCGGACCGGTCGTACGAGTTGTCGCAGCCGTGCTTGGTCCGGGCGAATTCCTCGCCGGACAGCATGAACGGCACGCCGGCCGACGTGAGCACGAGACCGGCGGCCATGCGATTCGCCTCCATGATGTCGCCGCTCAGACTCGGATCGGCATCGTATTCGGCATCCGACGGCCCGGAGTCGGCCGACCAGACGCCCGAATCGGGCAGGGTGCCGCCCAAGGCACCGCCACCCAACGCACCGCCACCCAGATCGCCCACATGACCGAATGCCACCGATCGCATGGCCATGCACAGCTTGTCCCACAACGTCAGGTCGTCATGCGCGGACACGTATTGGACGATCTGACCGACGCTGGCGACCTCGACCTCCGTACCGCGCCAGCCGTCGACGGCCTTCCGCACGCTCGGCGCGAACTCAACGGCCGCGCCGGACACGTAGCCGGGCTTGTGATGGTGGAAGATGTTGCCGCGGATGGAGTCGCGCGTATCGTCGCTGAAGAAGCCGATCCTCGGGTCCAGCCGGGACAGCCCTCGCTTGCCCGCCAGTACGACGTCGGGCCCGACCGCGGTCATGTCGGCCGCCCACGGCTCGCCGTATATGATCTTCGCGGCACCGCCGGGCAGTTCGTCGAGTCGGACGCGCACGGCGTTCATCGTCTCCACGTCGATCAGCCCCATCAGGTCGAAGCGGAATCCGTCGATGTGGTACTCCTCGGCCCAGTACGCCACGGAATCCACGATGTACTTGCGCATCATCGCGCGTTCGGAGGCCATGTCGCTGCCGCAGCCCGACCCGTTCGACAGCACTCCCCCGGCATACCGCCGGCAGAAGTATCCGGGGACCATCCGCTCCAGCCAGTTGTCGGCGGAGTACATGTGGTTGTAGACCACGTCCATGATCACCTTGAACCCGTTCGCGTGCAACGACTGGATCATGCGCTTGCATTCGCGGATGCGGACCGCGCCATCATACGGATCGGTGCTGTATGACCCTTCGGGCACGTTGTAGTTGACCGGATCGTATCCCCAGTTGTATCCGCGCCTCTCCCCGCGGGCGGTCTCGTCCACCGATCCGAAGTCGAAGATCGGCATCAATTGCACGGCGGTGACGCCCAGCCGACGCAGATACGCCATGCAGGTGGGGAAATCTCCTTCGCTGTCCACACTCGTATCGTTGTGGGTGAACGCCAGATACGTGCCGCGGTGATCGGCCGGCACGCCGCTGTGCTCGTCGTTGCTGAAATCGCCGACGTGCGTCTCCCAGACGACGAGTTCGCTGGCGGGAACGTTCGGGGACCGGTCGCCGTCCCATCCTTCGGGATCGGTCTGCCGCAAGTCGACCACCATGCTGCGTCGGCCGTTCACCCCGGCCGCCCGAGCCCACGGGTCGGCGGTGCGGGTGACATGACCGTCGGGGAAATACGCCACGTAGTCGTAGAACGTGCCGTGCCCGACGCCGTCGATATGCGCGACCCATGTGCCGTCAGGGCGACCGTCGCCGCCCTTGCCGCACGTCATCGCATACGTGGCGTACGGCTGGCGGGAGACGTCCGCGTCGCCCTCCTCGCCGGTGCTGGTACCCGGTTGCCAGCCGGCACTCGACGATGCCGCCGGTTCGGGACGGGCAGCCGGACCGCCGGTTCTGCCACGACCGTTGGAGCCGCAGCCATTGGTTCTGCCGCAGCCGCCGTTGGCGCCGCAGCCGCCGTCGCTACAGCCGTTATGGAACAGCCGCAGTTCCACACGGCTGGCGGTCGGCGCCCACACCCGGAACGTGGTGCCGTCGCCGCGACCGGGATCCTCCGTCGGCCGCTCGCTGTCGGGAATCGCTCCCAGATCATCGCCGTCATACGGCTGCACATCGTCAATCGTCGGAATCATCGCACTGGTCATCTTGCACCCCCATCGGCACATCGCTTCCACACAGCAATCTACCAGTCGCGATCTATCAGATGGCGTTCGCAACGACCGGACCGCGCCCCACAACGACGACGTCACCATTACCGATAAATTGCAGACACTGTACTGATGAATTAGCATCAGTTCCACTGATGAATTAGCATCAGTTCCACTGGTGAATTCGCAGGAGCAGACGACCGACGGGAACGGTGGACAGTGGACGAAACAGGGGATATTGAGTTTTCCGCCGATGCGCTGACTCAGATCATGAGCCATATGGCCTCCACCAATGCAAGCCGCAGACGGGAGGAGCGGATTGCACGGGAACGCCAGCGATCCGTCGAACGGCTTATCGACAACGGCGCCCCCACCACTCCCCTGACGTTTGTCAAAACCCTGACCCTTCCTTATGCAGGAGCCTCCCCGATGGGAATAAGCGCCTCGTACAACGGCGATCTTGTGGTTCTCTGGCGGGATCCCAATACCATCCACAGTGCCATATGCGCAGTCGAGTCCCTGCACACGTCCCGATATATGCCATATTCCGCATTCCCCGCGGATGTCGATTACGTGGTCCCCATGCCGAATCATCAATGGCTAGGCGTCTGCGCCCGATCCTCATGGGACGATGAGGGACGTCTCCTCGACGCCGCTTGGCGTATCGACGACGACGGCAAGGTTCTCGCCCACGGCAATATGGGCGACGCCCTGCTGCGCCCTGTGGTCGGCAAGGACGGCACCATTTGGGCGACGTACTTCGACGAAATGCCCTGGCGCGAGGACTCGGATGACGACGAGTACTCCGACGAAGGCCGATATACCGCAGGATATACGGGCATGACCGTATTCGACGATCAGTTCCATGTCGCAGGTCGGCACCACACATCCACGGCGATCACCGAAGTGTATTGGAGCCATACGGATGGCAACGACTTTTGGTATCTGAGCTATCCCGACTGGAATATCGATCATTGGACGCCTCGCGGCTGGAAACAGCCCATACCCGCCGATCAGCTCGACAGCAGTCCATTCATCGCATACCGCGATCGTCTGGCGCGATTCAGCGGCCCCGGGGAAGACCGAGACACGCTATATTACGCTCCCGCCGATCCCTCCGAGCCGCTGCAAGCATGGGACAAGGTCGTGGTGACGTTCCCAGATGGATCGCCGTTACGAAGGGGACGCGTCATCACTTGGGGCAACATGCTGTATTACCTGTATGGCCATGACTGGTACCTGCTAACAGTGTTCAACGACTAGCACGGATCCCATGCCGACTGACGATCGGCCTGAGTCTGACATCGTTCGCAACGACCGGCCCGCACACCACAACGCCGACGACGACCCTACTGACGAATCGTCATAGGTCCTACTGATGAATTATCGGCATTCCTATTGATGAATTATCATCAATCCTACTGATGAATTTGCAGACATCCTATTGACGAATTATCATAAAACCTACTGATGAATTTGCAGGAACGGCATATCAGACATCCGCAAAGGCCAACCAATGATTCCACGAACGATCACTAATTCGCTCAACGACATGCTCACCTGGTTTCCCGTGATTTCGGTGACGGGGCCTCGGCAAAGCGGTAAATCGACGCTGGTTAAAACAGCACTCCCCGATTACGAATACGTCAATCTTGAGGACGCGACGACCCGCGCCATCGCCAACGAGGATCCGGTCGGCTTCATCCGCTCCCACAACGACCATCTCATCATCGATGAGGCACAGCACGCCCCCGGTCTGTTCTCGCAGATCCAGGTCGCCGCCGACGAACGTGGAACCATGGGCCAATACGTGCTCTCCGGATCACAGAATTTCCTCATGGAGAAACGAATCGGTCAATCGCTGGCGGGACGAGTCGGCATGCTGCAACTCCTGCCGCTATCCTACACAGAAGCCTTGCAAGGCAAGGAAAACCTCAGCGTCGACGACTTCATGTTCACCGGCGGCTACCCGCATCTTTACGACGTTCCGACGCCCGCCGACATCTACTTCCGCAACTACATCGCCACCTATGTGCAACGCGATGTAGCCGAATATCTTGACGTGCGCAACGCCTCGGATTTCAATACTTTCGTTCACCTATGCGCCGAGAACGCCGGCGCACTACTGAACATCAGCACGCTCGCAAAGGAGACCGGCATCTCCTTCAACACCGCAAAAGCCTGGCTGTCCATACTCGAAGCAAGCTTCATCGTGTTCCGACTGCGTCCCTATTCGTCGAACACCCGCAAGCGACTGATCAAGACGCCAAAACTGTACTTCTACGACAACGGACTGCTTAACTACCTTCTCGGCATCCGTTCGGCGGCTGAGTTGCAGTCCGACAGCAAGCGAGGCGACGTTTTCGAGAATCTCATTATTTCAGAGACCGTGAAACGGTACCTCAACGCCAACATCGAACCGAATCTCTATTTCTATCGCGATACCAATCAGGCGGAGATAGATCTCGTCGACTGCACGCAGCGACGAAACACCCGACTCATTGAAATCAAATCCGGCATGACGCCGCGGGCCGACTATTTCAAGCATTTGGCCACGATCGGCGAAGACATGAATGTCCTGCGGGAACAACGTATCGTCATATATCGCGGAGATGAAGGATTCCTCAGCAAGAACGGCCGGTACGTCACCGCCGATCAATGGCTACGCGGATCAGCCGAATCAGCCACCTGACCTTCCACATTGACGACGAGCGGTCTGCATGGACAACGCGTGCAGACCCTGAAGCAGCCGGCACACGATTTCTGGACAACGTCATGCCTCGGCGATATTATTAGAACGTTCAAATCAACGCAGTGATACCTCCTCCCATCCCGCAGCCGACGCTTGCGACATCGCCGTCAGCATTGGCCGCGTACGGTATCGGGTCGCGTGGTATCGGGCACACGACGCCCCCATGAAGCAGCCAAGACGAAAGGACCAACAATGACGTTGAACAACGAGCACGACGACTGGTGGAAGCAGGCGGTGGTCTATCAGGTCTACCCGCGCAGCTTCCGCGACACCAACGGAGACGGCCTCGGCGACATCGCCGGTGTCACCGAGCGCATGGATTACCTCAAGACCCTCGGCGTGGACGCCATCTGGCTCTCCCCGTTCTACCCCTCCGAACTGCACGACGGCGGCTACGACGTCATCGACTACCGCAACGTCGATCCCCGTCTCGGCACGATGGACGACTTCGACGCGATGGTCGCGGCCGCACACCGGGCCGGCATCAAGGTGGTGGTCGACATCGTGCCGAACCACAGCGCCGACAAGCACGTCTGGTTCCAGGAGGCGCTGAAGGCCGGACGCGGTTCCGCCGCTCGCGAGCGCTATATCTTCCGCGAGGGCCGCGGCGAGCACGGCGAGCTTCCGCCGAACGACTGGGAGTCGATCTTCGGCGGCCCGGCATGGGAGCGCGTGGACGACGGCCAGTGGTATCTGCATCTGTTCGCCAAGCAGCAGCCGGATCTCAACTGGAAGAACCCGGAGGTGCATGAGGATTTCAGGAAGACCCTGCGGTTCTGGTCCGATCACGGCACCGACGGCTTCCGCGTGGACGTGGCGCACGGCATGGCCAAGGATCTCGAGTCCAAGCCGCTTGAGGAGCTGGGCCACTGGTCCACGCTTGACCAGTTCAACCCGAACGGCGACAATCCGCTGTTCGACCGCGCCGAAGTGCATGACATCTACCGCGAGTGGCGCAAGGTGTTCAACGAGTACGATCCGCCGCGCTTCGCCGTGGCCGAGGCGTGGATCGCCCCCGAGCATCAGGCGCTGTACGCTTCGCCGGACGAGCTCGGTCAGGTGTTCAACTTCGAATTCGCCAAGGCCGACTGGGACCGCGACGCCATGCGCACGGCCATCGAGGAGGGCCTCGCCTCGGCCGACCGGTCGGGATCCACCACCACCTGGGTGATGAACAACCATGATGTGCCGCGATCCGCCAGCCGGTATGCGCTGCCGCAGGTGAAGACGCACGTCTACCATCAGATGGCGCAGGCGTGGCTGCTGCGCAACGGCGATCTGTTCGACGAGGATCGCGCGCTCGGCACCCGTCGCGCGCGGGCGGCCGCACTGATGGAACTGGGCCTGCCCGGTGCCGCGTACATCTATCAGGGCGAGGAGCTCGGCCTGTTCGAGGTGGCGAACATTCCGTGGGATCGGCTGGAGGACCCGTATTCGCGCACGAGCCGCCACCAGTTCGCGGTCAAGGGCCGCGACGGCTGCCGCGTCCCGCTGCCGTGGAAGGCCGCCGACACCCCGCGGATCGCCGCATGGAGCGATCAGGCCATCGGCAGCAGCACCGACGACAACGCGGACGGCCGCAACGCCAGTCTGTGGAAGTTCGGCGACGGCGCCACCGGATCGTTCGGATTCTCGGACGATCGGACGGACGGTTCCCCAGCAGCCGAGCCGCATCTGCCACAGCCGTTGTGGTTCAAGGA
Organism: Bifidobacterium simiarum; assembly: GCF_002802905.1. Classification (GTDB taxonomy): domain Bacteria; phylum Actinomycetota; class Actinomycetes; order Actinomycetales; family Bifidobacteriaceae; genus Galliscardovia; species Galliscardovia simiarum. The sequence continues at coordinate 2,951 of NZ_PEBK01000004.1, read as the reverse complement.
TTTCGCGGCCGACACGGAAAGCGATGATCCGCAGTCGATGCTGAATCTGTACCGTCGGGCCCTGGATATCCGCCAGCGTCTGCTCACCCCCACCGGGGATATTTCGCTGATGTGGATGGACGATGAGATCACGGCGGCGAACACTGCGGAAGCCGCGGAATCCACGATCGCGTATTCCCGTCCGACCGCGGACGGCCGGCGTCTGATCAGCGTCACGAATTTCGGTGACAAGCCGATCGCCCTGCCGGCGGGCGAGATCGTCCTGTCCTCGATTGATCTCAGCTCGGCCGGTCTCAGCCCGGACGGTGATCATGCCGAAGACGGCCGTCTGCCGCAGGACGCCACCGTCTGGCTGCTCGGATAGTCACCGCCGAACCCGGCCGGCACACGGCATTTCGCCGGTCGGCCGGGTTCGGGGATAATGGTGGACATGACCGATTCCCGTACCAACCGTCAGATCTCGTCCGGCGCCAGCGACGTCGTCCGGCGTCTTGACGCCGTCAACGACAAGGTGACCGCCAAGCGCAAGGCGTTCGAAGCCGACCCCGACGACGCCATCGACAAGATCGTCAAGTTCACGTTCCCCACGATCACCGGCTTCGTGGCCAGCAAACTGTTGGAAACCCTGTGGAATCGGGGCGGCAAGCATGTGGCGAAGCAGAATCCGCTGACCAAGGCGCTTTCCGGCGCCCTGTTCGCCGGGGTCTCCTCCGCCGTCGGATTTCTGGTCTCCCAGGCCGGTGAGCACGGATCGCAGGCGCTGGTGAACCGCCGTCACCGCCGCAACGGCCGGTCATAGTTCCACGTCATCACGCCTCATCACACCGACCGTCCCGATATCGAACCGGTCATCACCGATATCAATAAGCCGGCTTGCGCCCAGAACGGAATTCCGCCGCCGACACGAACGATTCCGGGTCACAATAGAGGCATGACCAATACCTATGATCTTCACAACCCGACCATTGAGACGCTACTGAACCGCCGGTCCATCCGCGCGTTCGCCGACGAAGCCATTCCCGCCGACGTGGTGGATACGCTGGAGACCGTGGCGCAGCACGCCGCATCCAGCCAGTATCTCAACGACTGGTCCGCGATCCGCGTCACCGATCCCGCCGCGAAGGCCAGTCTGGCCGAGATCGGCCACCAGCCGTATATCGCGCAGGCGCCTCTGCTGTACGTTTTCGTGCTGGACGAGCACCGCAACGCCGCGATCGCCGCAGCCAAGGGCGTGGACGTGGATTCCGACGCCTTCACGCTCAACGGCAGCTACCGTTACTCTCAGGCGCAGAACGACGCCGTTCTGGCCCTTCACGCCATGGAGACCGCCGCGTATTCGCTCGGTCTGGGCTGCGTGATCCTCGGATCACTGCTCAACGATGTGGAAGGACTGATCGATCTGCTGGCCCTGCCGAAGTACACGTATCCGGTACTGGGCCTGGCCATCGGCAAGCCGGCGCAGGAACCGACGCTGAAGCCGCGACTGCCGAAGTCGGTGCAGATCTTCGAGAACACGTATGCGGTGGACGACGAGACGATTCTGAGCGACATCGCCGATTTCGACGCCGACGTACACCGTTACTACGATCTGCGCAACACGGAACGTCCGGTGGACGCGTTCAGTGATCAGATCGCCAAGAATGCGGTCGCCCCGATGGGCGCCAAGGTGGTGGAGCCGCTCGCCCGCAAGCAGGGCTTCCGTCTGGATCGGTAGGACCGTACCGATAGATCCGATCGGTATCAATGGTTTCGATCGGATCAGTGGTATCGGCTGAATCAGTGACGACAGCTGAATAATGATGAAAACGGAGCATGATTTCCGATGGAGGTCGGGGCGGTAAGTGGCTCCCGACACACTCAGGGCCGTTCGGCCTCGCTCCGGGGCGTGATGGCGAAGCCTATCACGCCCCTCCGCTGACTACGGTCGGGAACCACTTACCGCCCCTCCGCACCCGCTTCGCTCTCCGATGTCGGAGCGTGGCGGGCCCATTGCAGTCATCCGTCCTGACGGCATGAACTGCCGAAACACCCTGCCTGATGACGGGTAGGCGCTATTCCCGGCCACCGCCGGCGGGGGCCGTCGAGCGGACGCGAGACCGGGGGTGGCCAAACGTAGCATGCCCAGTCGATCCGATATGCAAGCCGACGGCGGGCTCCCGCGGGGCCTTCCCCCTCCGGGGGAAGGTGTCCGGCCCCGGCCGGACGGATGAGGGGTCCGCTAATCCCACCACCCGATCAACACCCATGACATTGCCACTGCGCGCATCACGCTGTCACTCGTGTCGCGCATCATTCGCACATTCATGAACCCATTAGGCACAGAGACGGCATTCGTTGCACGATCGTAGGCTAGTGGAGGTGTTTGCCAGGCTGGTCCAGCAAACACCGGAACGGCGGCCGAACGGCCCTGAGTGTATCGGGCAGCGGATGCCGGCTCTCCCACTGTCAGCATGGCATTCTCAATAGAGAGTCAAATGTCTAGCGGACACTGCACGGTCACGCAACAGTGAAGAACATGGCTAGCGCCGACGGGGCTTGTAGCCCTTCTTCCTTGAATGCGGCTTAAGCTGCTGGTTCAGCGGTGTATGCACCCACGCGTTGTCGGGATCATGGCTGGTCAGATGCCAGGTGCTGCAATACTGGCAGCGGTAGACCCACAGTTCCGTCCCGCGCTCGATGAAGCTCTGGTTGGCGGCCCGTTCGGCCTGGGCCTTGTCATGATACATGATCTTATTGGTGGTGCCGCAGCGCTTCGGCGTAAAGAAATGCATCGCAGCCTCTTCGGGTTTGTTTTCGACTTGCTGCCCTCGACGTGCCGCCGATGGGCGTACATATGAAAAGAGGGGGCTGCCATCAGGCAACCCCCTCGATCATAAAGGAATAAAGCGGCGGTGTGCTACTCTCCCACACCCTATCGAGTGCAGTACCATCGCCGTGCCAGGCCTTAGCTT
>NZ_PEBK01000003.1:199849-293383 GCF_002802905.1 Bifidobacterium simiarum | reverse complement strand
CGCCGCCGAGCCGGCCGCCCCCGCCAGGCCCGCCAACAACGCGCTGTACGACGATCCGGCCACGCTCGCCGCCGTGGAATCGGACGAATTCCCGGCCTTCGACCGCACAATCGAAGTGCCCTACAGCTACACGTTCCCGAAGTCGGGCGTGAACGAGCCGGCGTACCATCCCGTCGTCTGGTATCGCCGCGAGTTCACGGTCGAACGCCATCCGGGCAAGCGCTATCTGCTCAACTTCGAAGCGGTGGACTATGCCTGCGAGGTGTGGATCAACGGCCGGCACGTCGGCGGGCACACGGGCGGGCACACGCCGTTCGTCTTCGACGTCACGAGGTACCTGCGCACGGATGGCGGGAATGCCGGGAATAACGGCGCCGGCGCCGAGCACGGTCTGCCGCAGGCCAACGAACTGGTCGTCAAGGTGATCGACTTCAACCGCCCCGACCAGCCGCTGGGCAAGCAGTCGTGGAAGGACGCCAACTTCGCCTGCTGGTACACGCGCACCATCGGCATCTGGCAGAGCGTGTGGCTGGAGGAGACCGGCGCCACCTATCTCGACGACCTGATCATGACCCCGTCCGTGGCCGAGTCGAAGCTCACCGTGGATGCCTCGATCAACGATCTCGCCGCCGCCGAACTGCACTACGAGGTCTCCTTCCGGGGCAGTCCGATCACCCACGGCTCGGTGTCGTTCACGGGCGGCCGCGCGCACTTCGACATCCCGATCCGCGACTGGGACGCCAACTCCGGCATCCGCCTGTGGAGCCCCGAGAGCCCGGACCTGTACGACATCGACTTCATCGTCACCGAGCAGGGGCGCCCGGTCGACGAGGTGAGCAGCTACTTCGGCATGCGCGACATTGCCTCCGACGGCCGTCTGATCTTCCTCAACGACCAGAAGTACTACCTCAAGCTGCTGCTCAATCAGGGCTACTACAAGGACGCCGGTCTCACCGGCACGGCCGAGGAGGTGCGCGGCGACATCGAGAAGATGAAGGCCATGGGCTTCAACGGCAACCGCATCCACCAGAAGATCGAAAGTCATCGCGCGCTCTACCTGTGCGATGCGCTCGGCTTCATCGCGTGGGCGGAATTCCCCAGCGCCTACGAGTTCGGGCCGCGGCTCATCGCCAACATCGAACGGGAGCTGCCCGCGTATCTGGCCAAGCATGTCAACCATCCCGCCGTGTTCGCCTACGTGCTGATGAACGAGTCGTGGGGTGTGTTCGACGTCGCCCGCGACCGCCGGCAGCAGACCTTCGTGGACTCCCTGTACTGGCAGGCCAAGGCGTACGATCCGTCCCGTCTGGTGGTCGGTAACGACGGCTACGAGCAGGTGATGACCGACATCTGCACCCTGCACGACTACAACGCCGATGCGGACGAACTGCTGAAGACCTTCCAGGGCCGCGAGGACGAGGTCAAGGCCGGGGCTCCCTCGCCGATGTCGGGCCGGCGCGCGTTCTGCAAGGGATACGAGCGCCGTCAGGTGCCCGTGATGATCACCGAATACGGCGGCGTCGCCTATGAAGGCGGCGGGGACGGCGGCACCCGCGGCGATTCGTGGGGCTACGGCCGGCGCACCGACGACCCGAAGCAGGTGGTGGCCCGCATCCGTGCGCTCACCGAAGCCGTGATGGCGATCGACTACTGCGTCGGGTTCTGCTATACGCAGACCACCGACGTGGAGCAGGAGGTCAACGGTCTGCTCGACCACGATCACGAATACAAGTTCGACCCCGACGAGATCCGGTCGATCCTGCTGTCCGCCCACACCTACGGATACGTGCAGGTCTGATCCCGGCCGACCGCAGGACCGCCACTTCATTATCTAACTAATCAACCAACGAGCCGATCGATTATCTGACCGACCGATCACCTGATCAGCCAGTCATTCAGTTAACAGATTGACCGACCGATCACCCGATCAGTCAGCCAACCAATCACCTATCCGCCGATCGACAGGCCGGACGACCATGCCGGACGACCATGCCGACCGGCGGCACACCCAACAGGGAAGGACCATCATGACCAATCCGACGACAACGACGTCCGCCAAACCGGCCGCACCCGCCAAGCCAACCGCTCCCACCAACCCCGCCAAACCCGACGACAAGGTGACGGCGAAGGAATACGCCGCCTACTTCTGCTACGGCTTCGGCCAGTGCTTCAGCTACGGCATCATCGGCAGCTTCATCCTCATCTACTACACCGACGTCGTGGGCATCTCCTCGGTGATCGCCAGCGCGATCTTCCTCATCGCCCGCCTGTGGGACGCCGTCTTCGACCCGCTGGTCTCCGGCTTCATGGACTCGCGCGCGCCCAGCAAGGACGGCAAGTTCCGCAAGTGGATGAAATTCGCGCCGATCTTCGTGGTCGTCGCCACCATCGCCTGCTTCATCAACCCCGACATCTCCCTCACCGGCAAGATCGTGTTCTGCGGCGCCACCTACATCCTGTGGGGCACCTGCTACGCCTTCTCCGATATCCCGTTCTGGTCGCTCTCCACGGTCATGTCGCGTGACCGCCAGACCCGAACTGACCTCGTGACCACCGCCAACATCGGCGTCTCCGCCGGCATCGCCATGGCCGGCATCATCATGCCGGTGATGCTCGCCCAGTTCCGTCAGAGTCACACGCCCTCGCAGAGCTACCTGATCTCCGTGGCGATCCTCATGATCGTCGGCTTCGTGATCATGGAGTTCGGCTACCTGTTCACCAAGGAGCGCATCTCCGCCTCCGCCAAGGCCGAGAAGCTCACCTACGGTCAGGTGTTCGAAGCGGTGAAGGCCAACAAGTACATGATGATGATCCTGGTGATCTTCTTCCTGAAGTTCTTCATGGAGATGGTCAACAACATGATGATCTACTTCTTCACCTACAACATGTCCGACGCCGGCCTGATGACCGGATTCGGCCTGATCGGCACGCTCAGCGCCCTGACCTTCTTCCTGATCCCCGTGCTCACCCGCCGGTTCCGCAAGATCGACATCGTGCGCGTGCTGCTCCTCACCGAGATCGTGTTCCGCGTGATCTTCTTCTTCGTCGGCTACTCGAACACCGTGCTCACCTTCGTGTTCATCGGCATCACCTGGTGCCTGTACGGCATGAGCAATCCGATCCTCTCCGCCATGCTCGCCGAAACCATCGAATACAGTCAGGTCAAGACCGGCCACCGCGCCGAGGCCGTGGTGTTCGGCGGCCAGACCTTCTCCAGCAAGCTCGCCATCGCGCTCGCCGGCGCCACCACCGGTCTGTTGCTCACCTTCCTCGGCTACCAGCCGAACGTGGCGCAGAGCTCCGGCACCCTCGACGGCCTGTTCTTCGTGATCTCGATCCTGCCGGCGATCGGCGCGCTGCTGAAGTTCCTGATCCTCACCAAGTACGACTACACCGAGGCGGAGTTCAAGGAATGCCAGCGGATCCTCGTCGAGCGCGGGGCCGAAGGGTACAAGACCGCCCCGGAGGATCTCGACTAGGGGGTTGGTTTTGCCGGTTCGGCTGGTTTGATCGCCGGTTTGATCGCCGGTCGGTTTTGCCGGTCTGACTATCGGCTGATCTGCCGGCCGCACCCCGGACGGCCTCTCCCCGCGGTCAGACCGCTTGCCTACGATGGTGCAGTATTAACTGATAGTTCGCCATCGTAGGCGTATACCGTAGGGAATGAGGAATCGGTGTCCGGTAAGCAAGCGAAGTCGGGTGGTTCGGGCCGGACCAGTGGATCGGCAAAGTCCGGTGGATCAGCGCGGACCGGTCTGCCGTCGAACCCGACCATGCAGGACGTGGCCCGTCTCGCCGGCGTCTCGATCTCCTCGGTCTCCAATTATCTGGCCGATTATCCGTATATGAAGCCGATCACCAAGCAGCACATTCAGGAGGCGATCGACGCGCTCGGCTACGTGACCAACGAGCGGGCGCGCAGTCTGCGGTCGGGGAGGACCGGGCTGATTTCGCTGTCGATCCCGAGCCTGACGCAGGCGTACTTCGCCGAACTGGCCGAGGAGATCATCGCCGCGGCCCGGAGGCGCGGCTACGGGATCCTGATTGAATCGACCGGGTTCAGCCGCGATTGGGAGCTGGCCAGCGTCGCCGCGATGGCCAGGCGGGCCACCGACGGGCTGATCATGAGTCCGCTGGCGATGGAGGACTCCGATATTCCGCGGCTGCGCGGTGAATTCCCGCTGGTGCTGCTGGGGGAGCGGCTCTTCGACGTGCCGGCGCCGCATGTGCTGGTGCATAACGTGGAGGTGGGTCGGGCGCTCACCGAGCATCTGATCGCCGCCGGATGTGAGACCATCGCCTTCCTGGGCGGCGTGCTGGAATCGAACCATCCCTCGGCCGAGGTGCTGCGTACGAAGGGATACGTGCAGGCGCTGGAGGCGGCCGGACGACCGGTGCGGCCCGAACTGGTGCGGACGCTGGTGGGCGAGGCCACGAGCCGGGCCGGCGTGGAGCTGGTCGAGCGCATGGTGGCCGAAGGGGTGAAGCCGGACGGCGTCGTGTGCTACAGCGATCTCGTGGCGTTCGGCGTGGTGCGCCAGCTTCGTGAAATGCGGGTGCGCATCCCCGATGACGTGCGCGTGGTCAGCATCGACAACCTTGACGAGGCGCAGTACACCATGCCCTCGCTCACCTCGGTGGAGCTGGGCCGGCGGCAGATCGCCGAGCTCGCCGTCGACTCGATCCTGAAGCAGGTCAAGGAGGGTCGCGCCCCCGCCGGCGAACTCTACGCCGACTACGAAATCATGTACCGCGAGTCTTCCCCGGCGGTGGGGTCCTAGGGGCATCTCATTTTGGGCTTCCCCCTCTGGGGGAAGCTGTCCGCTCCGCGGACTGATGAGGGGCACGGCTTTGCGGACTGAGGGTGGCTGATCCTTCACCGAGGCCAATCGAATCCCGCTGTCGTGCCAAGATGGAGACGAGACGATCGGCAATCACGACAAGGAGCTGGATATGGTGATGCATCGCAATCTCGGGCCGTTCGACACCACGGCCATCGGCCACGGCGAAATGCCGCTGACCATCGAAAACAATCGCGGACATGCGGTCGGACTGGAGACGCTGCACGCCTCGCTGGATGCGGGCTGCCGTCACATCGACACCGCGTGGGCCTACTACACGCCCGGCGAGGAGGAGCAGACCGGCGAGAAGCTGACGCGCGAGGCGCTGGAGACGTGGAACGGCCCGCGTGATGAGGTGACCGTGGCCACCAAGATCGGTCTGCGCCGCGCATGGACGGCCGACGGCAAGCCGGACTGGCCTCGCGACGGCAAGCCCGAGCATCTGATCGAATACGGCAAGCAGTCGGCGCTGGCGCTGGGCGTGGACTCGATCGACCTGCTGTACATGCACCGGCATGATCCCGAAGTGCCGTACGATCAGTCGATCGAGGCGATCAAGCAGCTGTTGGACGAGGGCGTGGCCCAGTGGGCCGGCGTCTCCAACGTGAGCATCGAACAGCTCGACATCGCCCGCGGCATCCTCGGCGACAAGCTCATCGCCGTGCAGAACCAGTATTCGCCGGTGCATCTGGAGACGCAGGACACGCTCGACTACTGCGCGAAGCTGGGCATCGCGTTCGTGTGCTGGAGCCCGCTCGGCGGCTACCGTCACCCCTACGACGATTCGAAGTTCGACCCGTTCCGCGCCGTGGCGGCCAAGTACGGCGTGAGCTACCAGCAGGTGGTGCTCGCCTGGGAGCTCGCCAAGGGCGACCACATGTTCGTGATCCCCGGCGCCCACCGCCCCGAAACCATCCTCGACTCCCTCAAGGCCGGCGACCTCAACCTCACCGCCGAGGACCTCGCCCAGCTGCCGTGACCGCGGCGATGCCGGGTTTGATCCGCGCCCGCTGATTCAGGCGTCTCGCTACCGACCGAGCATCCGCTCCGCATCGATGATAGTGAGGGTCGGATCCAGTTCCGCCTTCGCGGCGGTCTTTTCGGAAGCGGGACGCTTGGTGAACAGATAGTACAGACGGTCTCCCCTCTCCTTGATGAGGGGAGACCGCGCCTTGAGCTTGTCGATGGCTTCAGTTTCGTTCAGGCTCTCCCGCCATTTGCATTCGCCGAGCAGCACCCGATGATTGAACGAATCGGCCATGACGATATCGATATCCGTCTGTTCCCGCTTGGCCGGGTCATTGCCCCACCATTTGCCGTAGGCGCTGGGCAGGAAGTCGATATGCTGCTCCACACACTGTCGCAGCAGCCACTGCATACACATGGTTTCGAACTGCTGCCCCACATAGGTGTCAAACACTTCGCCGGATGAAGCGGTTGCGGCCGCGGCCTTGCCATATCCAGTGTCGATCAGCGCGCTTGCGGGACTGACGAACCGATACCAGTAGGCGAAGAACGGGTCCTTGATCTTCCACAGTCCCTTACGTGAATGATGTGGATCCTCTCCGAATGGCACGAGCCGTTCGATGATGCCGAGCTGGGCCAATGTGCGAAGATACGAGCCGACGGTATTGGCGTCCACTCCGGCGTATTCGGCGATCTCCTTGGGACGGGTCCGTCCCGCGCCGACCGCGTCCAGAATGGAGCTGTACAACGCGGGCTCGCGCAGCTCCTGCCGGAGCAGCATCATCGGCTCCTCATAGAGGATGCCGTTCTGACTGAAACAACGCGATAGGATGTTCTCCTGAAACGACATGTCCGGATCGATCTGCTCCAGATAGTACGGAGTGCCTCCCAACGCCGCGTAATAGTGGATGCGGTCTTGCCAGTCGGCCTGCTCCGGCATGAGTTTGCAGGCGTCGAACAGGTCGAACGGTTTTAGTCGTATCTGCGCGTTTCGTCGTCCATAGAGCGGACTCTTGTAACCCAGCACCTTGCTTTCCATGAAGCCCTCATTGCTGCCGCAGAGGATCATCATGATGTTGGTGTCCTTGAACCAATGATCGATGGCGATTTGCAGGGCCGATGGCAGCGAGGGTTCGGCAGCGGCGGCATAGGGGAGTTCGTCCAGAACGAAGACGAATGGGTGTTCGGGATCGGCCTTGGCCTTGCCGACGATGAACGAGAGTGCATCGTCCCAGCTTGCGAAGCCTCCTGAAAACCCCGGTTCGTTGAAGAACCGGAGGATTGACTGCGATAGTTCGCGCAGATTGGCCGTGGCGCTCTGTTCCTTGGCCGTGAACCAAAGCGCCCGATGGTTCTCGCAGAAACGGGCAATCAGGGCCGTCTTGCCTACGCGACGGCGGCCGTATACGACGCTCATCTGGAATTTGTTCAGGGAAAAATGATATTCGAGTGTCTGCAGTTCCTCAGTTCGTCCAACGAATGCCATGGTTTTCCGCTTCCCGATCGTTGTTGTCGTATCTTACTGTGTTCGTAAGCAAGTTGTTCGTACACAACTTGCTTACGAACACAGTAAGACGATGATCAGACGTAACGGAGACATGCCGGTCGCTCCGACGATGGCCCGGCCTGTCGGTCCATGCGGCTCCTACAGCTCCGCGGCGAGGCGGGCTAGGGTGGTGGCGGCGGACTCGAACTCCTCGGGGGTGGTGTAGGCGTAGGAGAGGCGCAGGGAGTTGTCGCCCTCGAAATCGTAGATGTCGCCGGGATTGAGCAGCACCCCGGCCTCCACGGCCTTCTGGAACAGCTTGCCCATCGGCATCGGGCGGTCGAAGGTCAGCCAGATGTAGAAGCCGCCCTTCGGCGTGTTCCAGTGCGCGGTCACGCGTTCGCCGGAGCCGGAACCCGAACCGGAGCCCGAACCCGCCGCGCCCGCTCCGAACAATCGCTCCAGCACATCCAGCGCGCCGTCCCGTCGCCGCCGCAGTTCGTCGGTCAGCGAACCGAGATACTCGTCGTACAGCCCGCTGGTGAGGAACCGGGTGAACACCCACTGCGAAAGCGTGCTCGCGCCGTAGTCCATCTGCATCTTCACGTCGGCCAGCCGCTGCACGATCGGCTCCGGCGCCACGATCCATCCGATGCGCAGTCCCGGGGCCAGTGCCTTGGACGCGCTGCCGAGGTAGATCACCATGCCGGTCTCGTCCATGGCCTTGAGCGGCATGGGCTTCTCGTCGTCGAAATACAGGTCCTGATACGCACCGTCCTCGATCACCGGCAGACGATGCGCCACGCAGCATTCGATGAGTTCACGTCGTCGCCGCTCGTCCATGGTCACACCGGTGGGATTGTGGTTCGTCGGGATCGTGTACAGCACCGCCTCGCCGCCGCGGTGCCGTTCGGCCATCGGTGCCAGCCGGTCGACCACGATCCCCGAATCGTCCATGTCCACGCCCTCGAGATGCATGCCGGCGGACTGGAACACCTGCAGCGACTTGATGTAGCTGGGCGCTTCGGCGAACACCGTCGACCCCGCCGACAGCAGACTCACCGAAATCATCTGCAGCGCCTGCAATGCCCCCGACGTCACCAGAATCTGCGAGGCGTTGCAGTCGATGCCGGTGGCGCGCATATGCGCGGCGATCGCCTCGCGCAGTGCGGGCAATCCGGCCGGATCGGGGTATCCCAGCGATTCGATCTCCTCGGCGGCCTCGCCGAGCACCCGCCGCCACATATCCCGCGGAAACAGTCGCGGATCGATCTCTCCCGTGCCGAGCCGGACGATGTTCGGCGCGAATTCCAGACGGTTGATCGCCTGAATCGTGTCGTTGTTGGCCTTGAAGAACCCGGACGACACATAGTCCGCCCAGTCGGGGGCGCCGGGCAGCATCAGCGACCACGTATTGCTGACGATCCGCGTACCCGCCCCGTGCATGCCCTCCACGATCCCGTAGTCGGTCAGCTCCTCGATGGCCGCGATCACCGTGGACCGGTTCACGCCGAACCCCTCGGCCATCGCACGCTGGGAGGGCAGTCGCGACCCGATCGGCCATACGCCGCTGGAGACCTGACGGCACATGTACTGCACGATCTGCTCGGCCAGCGGCACGGCGGATCCGCGCTCCGGCTTCCAGTCGATGATCAGCGGCTTCTGTCGGGCCATGGTCTCCTCCCCGGTTGTGGTCGACCGGCACGGTTTGGTTGGTCGGTACGGTGATTGGTTGGTGGTTTTGGTTGTATTGTACACACACCTTTTGGCTGGTTGTCTATTGCGGGTCACTCCTTAGAATAAAGGTCTGGATAGGCGGGAGACGTTGTGAACCATATGATTTCCCGCAAGTGAAGCGATAGTGAACAATTATTTTGGTTGGCTCTCAATAGGCCAGCCAAATATACTTGGATGGGTGCGCCGCGCAGAGCCAGAAGCGCTCGCGGGCATCGGAGGAGTTTGTGCCATGGGGTTCTATCTGCAGGGACTGACGGTCGGTCTGGCGTACATCGCGCCGATCGGCATGCAGAATCTGTTCGTCATCAATTCGGCGCTGACCAAGACCCGCCGCCGCGCGTTGATGACCGCGCTGATCGTCATCGTGTTCGAGGTGGCGCTGTCGCTGTCGTGCTTCTTCGGCGTCGGATCGTTGATGCAGCGCTACGAATGGCTGCAGCTGGGCGTGCTGGCCATCGGCGGGCTGGTGGTGATCCGCATCGGCGCGGGTCTGCTCGTGGCGAAGCCGGACGCCGGTCATAAGGCGGAGACCGATCATCAGACGGTCGATCGGAAGGCTTCGGCGTCGGATTCGGCGTTGGCCTCGACCGCGAAGTCCGACGGCATCGGCCATACCATCTCCACCGCCTGCGTGGTCACCTGGTGCAATCCGCAGGCCATCATCGACGGTACGCTGATGCTCGGCGCGTTCAGCGCCACACTCACCGCGGCCCAGTCCACACCGTTCATCACCGGCGTCGAAACCGCGTCGGTGGGCTGGTTCATCGGCATCACCCTGCTGATCTCCGCCTTCCGCGATCGGTTCAGCCCGAGGATCATCAACGGGCTCAACAAGGTGTGCGGCACAGTCATCATCATCTACGGACTCAAGCTGCTCGTCGAATTCGCCATGGCCGTGCTGTAGTCGTGCTGTAAGGAGGTGTCTCTCCGACGGTTTTTGGTCAAAGCAAGCTTGAAGACACCGAAATCGGGCTCTTCAAGCTTGGATTGACCATGAAACCGGTTGGGACAGTCCGGATCCCCGGAGAACCGGTCTTCCCGGTGGTTCGGCTAGACTGACCTATTGCTATGACTTCATCAACTGAACCCCTGAACACCTTGGATTCCCCGACTTTGGATTCCCCGACCTCGTCCGTGTCCATGTCCGTGTCGGCGCCCGTATCCGTACCCATGGCGGCCGGACTCCGTCGCCGTCACCGGCCCGAGGTGCTGGCCCCCGCCGGCAACCTTCGCGGGCTCAAGACCGCCGTCGACTACGGCGCGGACGCCGTCTACTGCGGCGGCAAGGCTTTCGGCATGAGAAGCGCCCCGCGAAACCTCAGCCTCGCCGACTTCGAGGAGGGCGCCCGCTACGCCCACGCCGTCGGCTCGCGCGTGTACGTCACGCTCAACGTGCTGCCGCGCAACGCCGAGGTCGAGGCGATCCGCGACTACATCGGCCAGCTCAAGGACACCGGCATCGACGCGCTGATCGTCACCGACATCGGCGTGATGATGATGGCCCATCAGATCGCCCCCGACCTCGAACTGCATGTGAGCACGCAGGCCGGCGTCACCAACTACGGCGCCGCGCAGGCCCTCTACGAGTTCGGGGCCCGCCGCGTGGTGCTCGCCCGCGAGATGGATCTGCAGGCCGTGCGTGACATCCGCGCCCGCATCCCCGACGACATGGACATCGAATGCTTCGTGCACGGCGCCATGTGCATGGCGTTCTCCGGACGCTGCCTGTTCTCCAACTACCTGACCGGCCGCGACGGCAACCACGGCGAATGCGCGCAGCCGTGCCGGTGGAAGTACTCGATCGTGGAGGAGAAGCGTCCCGGCCAGTACTTCCCGATCGAACAGACCGAGGAGGGCGCGTACCTGTTCAACTCGCAGGACATGAACATGCTCGAGCACATCGACGATCTGATCGACTCGGGCGCCAGCAGCCTCAAGATCGAAGGACGGTCGAAGAGCGCCTACTACGTGGCGGCGATGACCAACGCCTACAAGACCGCGGTCAACGAATACATGGTGCAGCGCGGATTCGAATCCGCCGATGGCACCGTGCTCAAGCCGTTCCATGACCGCGTGATCCGTCCGGGCGACCCCGATTTCGAGGAGACCGCCGACGACGCGATCGAGCGCAATGCCGACAAGGCGTTCGCCGGCATGCCCGGGGAGCCGCCGGTCGAAGGAGCGGAGGGGGAGACCACAGTCGCGTCCGAGCTCGTCGTCGGGGAGACCACAGCCGCGGAGAAGACCGTGCCCGTGGAGGATGCCGCCGCGCGTTCCGCCGGCGGGGCGAAGCTCGACGAACTGAGCTACCGCGCCCGATCCACCCGACGCAAGTCGAATACTCGCGAGGAGGTGCTGCCCGAAGGATGGCACCACGCGAAGTGCCGTCCGGCGCCGCCGGTCGATCTGCCCGAATGGCTGATCGAGGAGCCCGACAAGGTGGCCCACCGCGACTACTCCACCGGGTTCTACTATCCGGAACACAAGGTGACGCAGAACACCGATCGCTCCGCCTACTTCCGCTCATGGCTGGTCGTCGGCGAAGTGATCTCGTGGAGCGCCGAGCGCGGTGGCCGCGTGACCATCATGGCCCGCAACAAGATCGAACCCGGCCAGACCGTCGAATTCGTGCTGCCGGGGGAGGCCCCGCTTGTCTACGTCGTGCCCGACGACGGTCTGGAGGACGCCGACGGCGTGCCGGTCGCCGAGATCAACCATCCCGCGCGCGTGTTCTCCATGCCCTGCCCGCACGAGGTGCCGGTCAACGCCGCCATGCGCTCGCGCACCAAGAAGCCCACGCTCAAGGCCGCCTGATCGCCCGTCGTCATACCGCCCCCGCCGGCATCCGATTCTCCGCCCCCGCCGGCGGGGGCTGTCGGCGAAGTCGACTGGGGGTGGTCAAGCCTACCGGACTGTCCATCCGGCAGAAGCACCACCACGTATTGAGTTCCATCATCTAAGAAGGCATCATGACCAACACCGATTCATCAAACACCAATTCATCAAACACCAATTCACCAAGCGATCCGAACGTCAACCCGCTCACCGTCCCCAATCCCGCCGATCCGGACGCGAACATCCTCAACAGCAACACCATCCCCGATCATTACGAGGACGGCCGTCCGGTACCGGTGACCATTCCGATTCCGCTGGCCCCCGGCATCAAGGTGGTGTACACCACGCGTCTCGGCGGTATCTCGCAGGGCGACTACGCGGCGTTGAACCTCGGCGGCCGCGGAGGCGACGATCCGGCCGCGATCGAGGCGAACCGTACGGCGCTGGCCGAGGAGATCGGCGCGAAGCTGTCGCTGGTCGGTCAGGTGCATTCCGCCAAGGCCGTGGACGTGGACGACCTCTACCGCGACAACGCCCCCTACGGCTTCGACGCCTCCGGCACGCAGATCGACGAGGAGCGCGCCGCCCAGCGCATCGAGGCGGACGGCCAGGTCACGACCCGCAAGGGCGTGGCGCTGGGCATGTTCGCCGCCGACTGCCTGCCGGTGCTGTTCGCCGACCCGATCTCCGGCGTGATCGGCGCCGCCCATTGCGGCCGCCGCGGACTCCAGCGGGGCGTGATCGAGGAGACGGTCGACCTCATGGTGAAGAAGGGGGCGAAGCGCGAGAACATCGTGGCCACGCTCGGCCCGCGCATCTGCGGCGAATGCTATGAGGTGGGCGACGAGATCGCCGAGGACTTCCAGAAGCGCTTCCCGCTGACGAAGACCACGACCCGCTTCGGCGGCGCGGGCATCGACATCGCCGAGGCCGCGATGATCGATCTGGCGTTCGCCGGCGTGAATCAGGTGGCCGATTCGATGCGTCGCGTCAACGCGGCCACGCAGTACCTCGCCGAAGATGCGGAGCTCGCCGACCTGTGCCGTGCCGACAATGAGGGCGACCCGGAGCTGCACGAGCGCATCGGCGCGATCCGCCACAGCCTGTGCACGCTGGAGAACCCGCTGTGGTTCTCGCATCGCCGGGCCACGCTCAGCCACAAGGAGCACGAAGGCCGTCTGCTCGCCCTCGTCGTGCGCGAATAGCGCGCTCGGCCCGGACGGGACGGGGCCGGAAGAGCCGGGTCGGACGCCCGCACCGATATCGCCATATTCCGCATATTCGGTGCAGAAGTCCGCGCGCCCGCGCTCGCCGGCCCCCGTGTGGGGCTATGGTGAAGCCTATGTGTGAGAAGAGTCAGGATGAGCAGGAGGAGCAGGGCGTGACCGGGCAGGCACAGACCGAACAGCCGCAGACCGAGCAGATTCGGGACGTCCCCGTGGTGGCGGTGGTGCTGGCCGCGGGATTCGGCACCCGCTTCGACCCCGACAATCCCAAGCAGCTGGTCTCCGTGGGCGACCGGCCTATCGTGCAGTGGTCGATCGAGGCGTTTGAGCACAATCCGCAGGTCACCGACATCGTGGTGGTGGTCAATCCCAAGGTGCGCCAGGCCGTGGAGACGCTGTGCGAGCAGGGGCGTTACGCCAAGGTGCGCATGGTGATCGACGGTGGCAGGGAACGTTCCGATTCCACGCAGTCGGCGCTGCAGGTGCTGGCCGACGCCGGCATCCCCGGCGACGCCAAGGTGCTGATCCACGACGCGGTGCGCCCGTTCGTCGAGCAGTCCGCGATCCGCGGCTGCGTGGAGGCCCTGAATCAGTTCGATGCCGCCACGGTGGCCGTGCCCAGCACCGACACCGTGCTGCTCACGGCTGATCTCGGCGACCGCAAGGCCATCGACTCGGTGCCGGACCGTCCCAACACCTTCCGTGCCCAGACCCCGCAGGCGTTCCGGTTCCATACGATCCGCGAGGCGTACGCCAAGGCGGCCGACGACCCGGATTTCCATCCCACCGACGATACCCGGGTGGTGGTGGACTATCTGCCCGACACCCCCGTCACCATCGTGAGCGGATCAGAGACCAACCTGAAGATCACCACGCTGGCCGACATCCCCGTGGCCGAATCCATCGCGGGCACGCTGGCCGAGGCGAGGGCGAACGACGCCGAGTACTGGCGCAACCGCATGCACGCGCTGGTCGGCAGTCTGCGCGGCTGAGCGTCCGGAACGTCGATCGAAACGTCGGCGGTGGCAGACGTCGGTGTGGCAGACGTCGGCGGCGACAATAGGCGATACTAGGCAATAGCAGGCAAGTCAGCAGCACAAGGAGGACCGATGCGGCATTTCAACGTCGTTGTTTCCGGATTCGACCCGTACGAGGGCATCGAGGTCAATCCGAGCGCCCAGGTGAGCCGTACGCTCGAGGAGCATGGAGTGAGCGCCCCGCCGGAGGGCTGCGAGATCAGCGTCACCTCCGTGCTGCTGCCGCTGAGCTTCCAGAACGCCTGGCCCACCCTGCTCGAGACCATCGAAACGGTGCACCCCGACGTGGTGATCGCCACCGGGCTCAAGACCCACGCCCATTCGGTGGCGCTGGAACGTTGCGCCACGAACCTCATCGACGCCTCCCGCCCGGACGCCGACAACGTGCAGCCGCGCCGGGTGCCGATCGAGCCGGAGGGCCCGGCGGCCTATTGGACGCGCCTGCCGCTGCGATCCATCCTGCACGACTTCACCGAGCAGAACATTCCCGCCACGCTGAGTTCCGACGCCGGCACGTTCGTGTGCAACTCGCTGTTCTACCGGCTGCTGGACTGGAACTCCCGGCAGGACAAGGCCCTCACCGGGTTCCTTAGCTTCCCCAAGGTCGGCGACGGCGGCAAGTACGGCTCCGGCCTCTCCCTCGATCAGATGATCGCGGCCGCCGAGGACGCGATCCGCGCCACCGTGGCGTACTGGGACCACCCGGTCTCCGACGAGATCCTCGGCGACTGATTCCGGGAGATCGGCTTCTCTTCCGGGAGACCGGCGACTGATTCCGGGAGATCGGCTCTTAGACCTGTCCGGATCACCCTGAAAAATCGGTCGGACTCGGCCCGGGATCACCTTCCGAATCACCCTTCGGACCGACCGGAATCACCCCGGAAACCACCCCGACGATCCGAATGGCGAAACGCCTGTGTCGAGGTTGTGGCAAGTATGTGTGCCCCGATGGGATTTCGTCCCCGCGTGCGCTAAAGTTCCTACCAGTCGGGGGAGCTCCCCGTATGGTTCAAGGCGCTTGTGAGGTAGTCGCTATGACAGAAGAATTCCCGGTGGTGTGGAAGGGATATGACAAGGACGCGGTGGACGGCACGCTGGCCACCATGCGTGAGAACACGGAACGTATGCGCGAGCAGATCAAGGCATACGATCAGCGCATCCTGAAGCTCGAGGCCGAGCTGCAGGAGGAGAAGGCCCGCAAGACCCCGCAGAAGAACACGTTCGCCTCCCTCGGCGCCTCCGCGCAGCAGCTGCTCGCCTCGGCCGAGCAGACCAGCCGCGAGCTGCTGGAGCGCGCCAAGCAGGATGCCGCCCGCACCCGCAAGACCGCGCAGGAGAAGGCCGACACCCTGCTCAACAACGCGTCGATCGACGCCACCCAGGTGCACGACGACGCCCAGGCCGAAGCCGATTCCCTCGTGGCCAAGGCCCGCAACGAGGCCAACACCATCCTCTCGTCCGCCAAGCAGACCGCCAGCCAGCTGAAGTCCGTGGCCGAGAAGCAGGCCGGCGAACAGCGCGAGACCCTGCGTCTGGAGCTGGAGAACGCCCGTGACGAGCAGAGCAAGAAGCTCGCCGCCGAGAAGGCCGAGCACGAGCGCCAGATCGCCGAGCAGCGCACCCAGCTCAGCCAGGAGATCGCCGATCAGCGCAAGACCGCCGACGAGGAGATCTCCAAGAAGAAGATCGAATCCGACGACCGCATCCAGAAGGCTCTGGATCAGGCCAACGCCCGCCTCAACGACGTGCGCGATCAGGTCGGCAAGATGCTGTCCGACGCCAAGCGCCAGTCCGGCGAGATCCTGGAGAAGGCCAAGGCCGACGCCCGCCGTCTGACCGATTCGGCCGACGTGGAGCGCGCCCACCGTCTGGCGGAGACCGCCGCCGAGGTCGAGCAGATCCGCAAGGACATCGCCGCCCAGCAGGACGAGGCCAGCACCAAGGTGAATCAGGTGCTCGCCAGCGTCAAGGAGCGCAGCGAGCAGGCCCAGCAGGAATCCGACGCCCTGCTCGCCCAGGCCCGTGCCGCCCGTGATGACGCCGACGCCTACGCGGCCAAGACCCGCGAGGAGGCCGACGCACAGGGCAAGGCCCTGATCGAGGAGGCCACCCGCAAGGCCGAGGCTCAGGTGCAGCAGCGTCGCGAAGCCTCCCAGAAGGAGATCGAGGGCCTTCAGGAGCACATCACCGCGTTGCAGGCCCGCGAGGCGTCGATCACCGCCCGCGTGGACGAGCTGCGTTCCATCTTCGCCAACGCGTTCGGCTTCGGTGGCCCGGCCGCCGGTGCCGCCGCCGGCGTTCCGGCCGGCGTGGCCCAGGCCGTGGGCGACGTCGTCGATCAGCCCGCCGATGCGGCCGCCCCCGCCGAGGCCCCGGATGTGCCGGTGGCCAACGCGGTGCCGGTCGACCCCGCGGCAGCCGCGGCCCCGGTTGCCGCTCCGGCCACCGACGGCGATCAGACCGACGAGCAGCCGGTTCAGCCCGCCGCGCACTGATCGGTAGCGTAGTTTCGGCTCCCGTCCGGATTCTCCGGCGGGAGCCGTTCGATATCCCCGACCCTTTCAGCAATCCGACTCTTCAGCAATCCCCATATTCAAGGAGGAATCATGTCCGATCTCAAGCCATTGGATGACGGCCGTCTCGCCGCCCTGCGCGACGGATTCGCCGCCAACCCCGTCAACCGTCTTGCCATGAACGCGGTGACGCTCGGCGGCATCGACAAGATGGCCCGCAACTACGACCGCGCCCGTCTGCTGCAGCGCCGCTTCTCCGTCACCGTCGACAACGGCAAGGTCACCTCGCAGGCCCGCTCCGGCCGCTGCTGGCTGTTCAGCTCGCTCAACGTGGCCCGGTTCGTGGCCAAGCGCAACCTCGGCATCAAGGACTTCGAGTTCTCGCAGAACTACGCGATGTACTACGACAAGCTGGAACGCGCCAACTACTTCATGCAGGACATGGCCGCCCTGCACGCCGCCGGCGAGCCTGAGGACTCCCGTCTGGTGCAGCACCTGCTCCACGACGTGATGGGCGACGGCGGTCAGTGGACGATGGCCATGAACGTGTACGAGAAGTACGGCGCCGTGCCGAAGGACCTGTTCCCGGAGACGGCCAGCTCGCAGAACACCGGCCAGATGAACACCAATCTGCGCGCCGTGCTGCGGCAGGGCGTGGCCCGCATCTACGCGGGTGAGGACGCCGACTCGGTGGTGGCCGAGACCGTGGCCGCGGCGCACCGCGTGCTGACGATCCACCTCGGCACCCCGCCCACCTCGTTCGACTGGGAGTGGACCGACGACGAGGGCCATTTCCACCGCGACGGCGAGATCACCCCGCAGGAGTTCTGGGCCAAGTACGTGGACGCCGGCCTCGAGGACTACGTGTGTCTGGTGGACGATCCGCGCGCCGAGCATCCGAAGGGCCGCAAGATCGGCATCGAGCATCTGGGCAACGTGGTCGGCGGCACCCCGACCGAATACCTCAACGTGCCGGTGGAGTTCATGAAGGACTGCGCCCGCAGAATCATGGCCGACGAGGGCATCCCGGTGTGGTTCGGTGCGGACTGCCATCCGATGATGGACCGCGAGAACGGCGCGTGGGCCACCGATCTGTTCGAGTACGGCAGCGTGTACGACTTCGACTTCACGATGGACAAGGAGACCCGCGTGCGGTTCGCCGACTCCGCGATGAACCATGCGATGGCGTTCGTCGGCGTGGACGTGGCCGACGACGGGAAGACCACCCGCCGCTGGCGCGTGGAGAACTCGTGGGGCGACAAGATCGCCGACAAGGGCTACTTCACCATGAGCGACGACTGGTTCGGCGAGTACGTCTACGAGATCGCCGTGCCGAAGTCCATGCTCCCCAAGGACTACCTCGAAGCCCTGAACGAGCCCGCCATCATGCTCCCCGCCTGGGATCCGATGGGCGCTTTGGCTCGGTGACCCACCTTGACCAAAAACGGGCATGGGGACGACACCCCATGCCCGTTTCGTCTATAGTGGGGTAGTCCGTCTCGATGGTCGAGGCGGCGAATCACATCGCTATCCAACACATAGCACGATGAAAGAGGTGAGAAATATGGCAATCCTTCGCGGTCCCGACAGCAGCGAAGACGAACGGCGCAATCTCTCGGAGCGCGCGGTCTTTCCCGAAACAATGGACGTGAACATCTATCAGCTTGACCCTATTCCGGCACCTCGCTCCTTTATTCGTGAGATTCCGCTCAGCGACAGCCAGCTTGATCTGGTGGCCCGTTCCCGTCAGGAGATCCGTGACGTGCTGCATGGGCGCGACGACCGTCTGCTCGTGGTGGTGGGCCCCTGCTCGATCCATGATCCGAAGGCCGCGCACGAGTACGCGCAGCGTCTGGCGGAGGTCAAGTACGAGCTCAACGACGATCTGCTCATCGTGATGCGCGTGTACTTCGAGAAGCCGCGTACCACGATCGGCTGGAAGGGCCTGATCAACGATCCCGATCTCGACGGCACGTTCAACATCCGCAAGGGCATGTTCATGGCCCGTCAGGTGCTGTCCGACGTGCTGAGCCTGGGCGTGCCGGTGGCGACCGAGTGGCTCGATCCGATCACCCCGCAGTACCTGTCCGACGCGATCAGCTGGGGTGCGATCGGCGCGCGCAACACCGAAAGCCAGGTGCATCGCGAGCTGGCGAGCGGCCTGTCGATGCCGGTGGGCTTCAAGAACTCCACCGACGGCTCGATCAAGGCGGCGGCCGATTCCTGCTACGCCTCGAGCTTCCAGCATCACTTCCTGTCGATCAACCTCGACGGTCATGTGATCGCCGCGGAGACGAAGGGCAACCCCGACTGCCACCTGATTCTGCGCGGTTCGAGCCACGGCCCGAACTACGACGCCGAGTCGGTGAAGGAGGCGCTGGCCGCGCTGAAGAAGTCCAAGGCCCCCGGCCCCAGCGAGCACGGTCTGATCATCGATGCCGCCCACGGCAACTGCGGCAAGAACGAGGAGGTGGAGGCCGAGGTGGTGGAGAACATCGCCGAGCGTCTCGCCGCCGGAGAGCAGGGCATCACCGGCATCATGATGGAGAGCTTCCTCAAGGCCGGTGCGCAGAAGCCGGCTCCGCTCGACCAGCTGGAGTACGGCAAGTCGGTCACGGACCGCTGCGTGCCGTGGGATCGCACCGACGAGCTGCTGCATACGCTCGCCGAGGCGGTCCGCAAGCGCCGCGCGCTGTGATCCGGTCGGTCCGATTAATCCGGTCGGTCTGATCAATCCGAATGATCCGATCAATCCGGTCAGTCTGACCGATCCGGTCTGGTCTGATCCTGCCGGATCGGTCTCACAGTCCGGTCTGTCCGATCCGACCAATCCGATCCGGTCAGCCGATTTTCCGAACCCCGCGATAGGCAATAACCATCGCGGGGTTTTCCATACGCGTAGTTGCCTTGATTTGTCTCGACAATCGTCCCATAATCCCAAATATGGGGACGGTTTCCCGAATATCTGCCCCTGTACAAATAATGGGATCGAATGCATACTGATGGTTCTTGCAAAGGGGCAGAAAATGAATGATCATATCGAGCGCGACGGCGAGATCAGGCGTCTGGTGACCCAGACGGTGGGCAAGGCCCCGACGAATCTGCTGATCAACGACCGGATCAGACCGGTGGACATCGAACCGGACACCGTACCCGTCCTGCGATGGGTCGTCCCCCTCGAAAGCAATCTGGGGCTGAGCCTGACGACCACCGCGCCGAACACCGTCTCCGCCTACCGCGTGATCGTCTCGTCCACGCCCGACAAGGCATCGGCCGGCGAAGGCGATGTCTGGGACTCCGGCCGCGTGGACTCCGACGGCTACGACGGCGTGGAGCTCACCGACGTCGACACCGCCGCCAGCCGCCGGTACTGGGTCGCGGTGCAGGTGTGGCGTGGCACCGGCAAAACCGCCGTGGCCACCGCCTTCAGCAAGCCGATGACCTTCGGTACCGGCGCCGGCCGCCAGTGGGACCACGCCGAACCGATCTGGGCCGATCCGATCACCGCCGCGCCGTACACCGAGGTCGAACTGCCCGCCGTGGCCCACGACGAGATCCTGCAGCGCAAGAACACCGACCAGTTCGCTGCCAAGCCCGATCTGCTCACATCCGAACACAACTCCCGCGGCTGGGCGCTGCTGCGCGGCCGCGTCCGCCTCGCCGACAAGCCCGTGCGCTGGGCCACCCTGAACGCCACCGGCGCCGACGTGTGGCGCAGCCGCCAGTTCGTCTACCGCGCGTGGGTCAACGGCCACTTCGCCGGCTATGGCCCCACCTTCCCCATCGCCGGGGAGACCCGCTACGACGGCTTCGACGTCACCGACTGGCTGGTGCCCGGCCGCGACAACTGGATCGGCGTGGTCGCCTACGCGCTGGAGGACCAGCGCTTCGAGGCCCAGCTCGACGTCACCTACGAGGACGGCACCGTCGACCACTTCGGCACCGGCCCCGACTGGCTCGCCAAGGTCGGCAACGACGTGTACCCCGACGCCGAATCCATCGGCACGCATGTCTACGAACTGCCCGCCGAGAACATCCGCACGCAGCTGTACCAGCACGGCATCTCCGAACCCGATTTCGACGACGCCGACTGGGCCCATGCCGTGGTCAAGTCGCAGTTCGACGATCTGGCCGCCACCCCGGTCAACAAGCCGCGCATCAAGGTGTGGCACCCCGTCTCCAAGCGGGTGACCGACGACGGCCGGCTGATCGTGGACTTCGGCCGTGCGGTGGCCGGCGGCGTACGCCTCGCCATCCGCACCGACAAGCCGCTCGACATGGTGGTTCGCTACGGCGAGATCCTCAACGACGACGGCACGGTGAAATACCAGCTCAGCGCCTACAACACGTATCAGGAGACCTGGCACTTCTGCAAGGGCAAGACCGGGGGACTGACCTTCGCCCGTTCCTGGGGCATGCGCGTCTTCCGGTACGTGGAGCTCCTGCCCGCCGAACCCGCGCCCGACGTGATCGCCGACCTCGCCGAGCACGACACCCGCGTGGACGCCGAGGCGCTGGTCTACCCGTACCACGGCGCTGACGACGCCTTCGAATCCTCCGACGAGGTGCTCGACCGCGTCTGGAAGCTTTCGAAGGACACCATCGAAGCGCTCAACGGCAACATCTACGCCGACTCCTGGACCCGCGAACGCATCCCGTACGAAGCCGACGCGTGGCTGCAGCAGCGCGCCCACCTCGCCCTCGACGATTCGCCGACGCTGGGCGAATACTCCATCGACTTTCTGCTCGCCAACCGCACTTGGCCCACCGAATGGCCGCTGTACCTCGTGCTCGCCGTGCACGACGCCTGGCGTCAGACCGGCAGCCTGCGGCAGGCGGCCGCGCACTGGGACCAGATCGTCGCCATGCTGCCCGACAAGTACCTCGACGAAGCCTCCGGACTGATCGTCAAGGACCCCGGTCAGAGTAGCCACACCGACGGCGACCTGATCGACTGGCCGCCGGCCGAACGCGACGGATTCGAATTCGGCCGCGTGAACACGGTGATCAACGCGCTCGCCTCGCAGAGCTACGCCGACGCCGCCGACCTCGCCGGGGCGCTCGGCTACACCGAGGAGGCCCGCCACTTCGCCGACGTGGCCTCCCGCATGCGCGCCGCCATCCACGAGAAGCTGTGGGACGACGAGACCGGCGCCTACGTGGACGGCCTCGACACCGGTGCCGACGGGGCACAGATCGCCCACTGCGCCGAACACGCCTCGGCGTTCGCGCTCGCCTTCGCCGAAGTGCCGAAGGAGCGTCTGCCGCGCGTGGCCGCCTTCCTGCGCCGACGCGGCATGGCGTGCAGCGTCTACGTGGCGGCCGTGCTGCTCGGCGGCCTCTACAAGGCCGGATTCGGCGCCGACGCGGACGCGCTGATCGCCGCATCGACCGGCGAACGCACCTGGCAACACATGATCGATCAGGGCGCGGGCGGCACCATGGAGGCGTGGAGCCTGCGGCTCAAGACCAACACCACGTACTCGCATCCGTGGGCGTCGTCGCCGGCCTACCTGCTGCCGGAGGGGCTGATGGGCGTCCGGCCGCTCGTCGCCGGATTCCGGTCGTTCGTCGTGGCGCCGCAGCCCGGATCGGTGAAGCGGGCCTCGGTGAAGCTGCCGGTGCGAGCCGGCGAGATCGACGCCTCGTACGAGGTGCGCGGCAACACCGTGCCCACCGGCGAGCGTCCGGCCGTGGACGGTATCGAGATCCGTGTGACCGTGCCCGTGGGCACCAAGGCCGACGTGATCGTGCCGCCGCTGCGATCCGGCGCGACCAGCGTGCTGCTCGACGGCGCCGAAGTGGAGGCCGTGGAGCTCGGCGCGGGCTACGACGCGATCGAAGGCACGTTCACCCAGCACTCGTACCCGAAGGGATCGCTGCTGGTGCACGGGCTGGAGCCGGGGGAGCACGTCATCGAGGCGTGATGGCTGCCGGTAATCGGTGACGGCTGCCGGTGGCTATAGGCCCGTTCCCATACAATGGGCCGCAGTCACCGGTAACCAAAGCAAAGGACGAGGGATATGAACGAGGCAGACCGTAACGATCTCAACGGCGGCGCAGGCGCCGATCGTGGCGCCGATCGTGGTGTCGACCGCAGCGAGGAGCTCAGCGCCGTGCGCCGGGCCATGAACGAGGGGCGCAATCCGCTCACCGTGGACGGCATCCCGCGCTGGGAGGACGAGGTCGGCATCGACCGCATCGTCAACCGACGGGTGCTGGAACTCGATCCGCTGCCCACGCCGGCCACCGTGCTCGCCGATCTGCCGCTGGACGCGAAGGCCCGCGAACTGGTGGCGGGATCGCGCGACGAGGTGCGCGCCTGCCTGTACGGACAGGACGACCGCCTGCTCGTGATCGTGGGACCGTGCTCCGTGCACGATCCCGCCGCCGCGCTCGACTACGCCCACCGTCTCGCCAAGGTGCGCGACGAACTGGACGGCGAGCTGATGATCGTGATGCGCGTGTACTTCGAAAAGCCGCGCACCACCGTCGGCTGGAAGGGCCTGATCAACGATCCGGACGTGGACGGCAGCCACAACATCCGCAAGGGGCTGCTGCTCGCCCGCCGGACCCTGCTCGACGTGCTCGGCGCCGGCGTGCCGGCCGCCACCGAATTCCTCGAACCGACCTCGCCGCAGTTCATCGCCGACGCGGTGACCTGGGGCGCGATCGGCGCGCGCAACACCGAAAGCCAGATCCACCGTCAGCTCGCCAGCGGCCTGTCCATGCCGGTGGGCTTCAAGAACGCCACCGACGGATCGGTCAAGGCCGCGGTCAACGGCTGCTACGCGGCCGCCCAGCAGCACACCTTCTTCGGCATCGACCACGAGGGCCGCGCCGCCGCCGTGGAGACGCTGGGCAACCCCGACTGCCATGTGGTGCTGCGCGGCTCCAGCCACGGACCCAACTACGACGCCGCATCCGTGGTGAAGGCCATGGACGCGATCCGCGACGAAATGCCCGCCGACTCGGCCGCCGCCCACGGGCTCGTGATCGACGCCTCGCACGGCAACTCCGGCAAGGACGAGCACCGTCAGGCCGCCGTGGTGCGCGACATCGCCGCGCGCATCGCCGAAGGGGAGCAGGGCATCACCGGCATCATGATGGAAAGCTTCATCGAAGGCGGCAACCAGCCCGCCGCCCCGCTGAACCAGCTCGTCTACGGCAAGTCGATCACCGACAAATGCATCTCGTGGCCCGAAACCGAGAAGCTCCTGCGCGAGCTCGCCGAAGCCGTCAGCACCCGCCGCTGGAGGTGACCGGCTGAACCCGTGAAGAAAACGCCGGCGGCATAAGCCGACTGAGGGAATGATCTTTGGCTTCCCCCTCTGGGGGAAGCTGGCAGCCGTAGGCTGACTGATGAGGGGCCGAGAGCGTAGCTTCGTTCAAGATCTCCACCTCATCCGACCGACTGCGTCGGCCACCTTCCCCTTCAAGGGGAAGGCCGAATGGGTATCCCCCTCGCGATCGTTGTGTGTGGTCGAACTGTCGTTCGCCCGATTGTCATTCGACTGCCGTCCGATTGCCATCCGGCTTCGATGGAGCGGAGTGCAAAATCCGCGATTTCGCGGTCGAATCCATCAAATCGGCGGCGCGGGGCCTGTGCCTTATGCTTCCCGGTGGCTGAGATCGTAAGGAAAACGCGTCTGGCGTTCGGGACGGGCTCGGCCCTAATATGCATTACGACAACCAATACATGTCTGGGGAACATCAAAGGAGCACATCATGGCAGAATCCGCGAGGACCGTGGCCGTCATCGGAGCGATGGACGAAGAGGTGGCGCTGATCGCCAAGTCGCTGGAAAACGCGACGGAGACGCTGGAGGCGGGACTCACGGTCACGTCCGGCGATTATGAGACCGCCGACGGCGAACGCCTGCACGTCGTGGCCACCGTCGCCGGCATGGGCACGGTGAACGCGGCCTCCACCACCCAGCATCTCATCGACGTCTACCAGCCCGAAGCGGTGATCTTCTCCGGCATCGCCGGCAACCTCAACACCCACCTGCACATCAACGACGTGGTGCTGGGCGGCACGCTGCGCTACCTCGACACCGACATGCGCCTGATCGCGCAGTCCGCGCCGAAGACCGAGGAGTTCTTCTCCGACCCGCATCTGCTCGAGGTGGCCGACCACGCGCTGAACGAGATGGGCATCACGCATATCACCGGCATCATCGCCACCGGCAACTACTTCGTGGAGGGCGACGAGAACACCTCCCGCGTGATCCGCGAGACCGGCGCCGACGCCGTGGAGATGGAGGGTGCCGCCGTGGCCCATGTGGCCGCGCGCAACGAGGTGCCCGTGCTGGTGATCCGCGCGCTGAGCGACAACGCCGACACCGAATACGAGACGTTCAAGGAGTTCGACATCAGTGAATACGCCGACACCGCCGCCCGTCTCGTGCTCAACATCCTCCGTCGTCTGTAACCGTCATCTCATCACGCGGGCCGGGCGTCCCATGTGAGGCATGTTGTACAACCCCTTGTATTGCAACGGTTTTGTTGATGTGCTCACGCGGGACGCCCGGCCCATGTGAGGTGTACGGCCGGCATCCTCACTCTCACCCCTCACCCCTCACCCGTCGATGGGGACCACGCTGTGGCGGTCGATGAGCCGCGGATCCACGAAGATATGCCGCGTGGGCCAGTCGGGGTGGTCGAGACGCCACAGCAGGGAGCTGAGGCATTCGCGGGCGAACTCGTGCTGCGGGGAACGCAGTACGGTCAGCGGACGCGAGCTCGGCGTGGCATAGCCGTCGATCGAGATCAGCGACACGTCCTCCGGCACGCGCTTGCCATGCCGCTCCAGCGCCTGCGCCAGCGCGATCGCCAGATAATCCGAGTGGACGAGCAGTCCGGTGACGCCGGTCTCCAGCGTCCGGTCCACGATCTCCTCCACGCCCTGCGTGTCGTAGGGCTGGATGCCGTCGATGACGAACGGGCAGTCCAGCAGATTCGTCCGTGAGGTCAGCTGGTTCCACGACTCTTCGATCACCGAGCAGGTGGGGGTCATGGTGAACGCGGCACCGACATGACGGTGGCCGTGCTCGCGGAAGTGGTTGATCGCCATGCGTACGCCGTACGGATGGTTCGTGCGTACCGAATCGTGGTAGGTCATGGCCGCGAACGGCTGATCGCGTTCCGCCACCACCACCGGAACGGGGGAGTGGCTGATCCAGTTCCACGACGCCTCGGCCACGTCCTCCTCGGAGCTGGGGCAGGCGATGATGCCGCACAGCGACGGATTGGCCGTGAACGAGTCGAGGATCTCGCTTTCGCGGATGCGCTCGTACGACGATTCATGCACCTCGGTCTCATAGCCGAGTCGGGCGGCGTCGTTGCGGATCGTTTCGATCACCGTGGGCCAGAAGAAGCTCGGTTCGGGGAACATCAGGCCGATCGTGCCGCGACTGCGGGGTTCGGAGACCGCAGTCGCGGAAGCCGTCCCGGTGCTCGCCGGAGATCCCGTCGAGGACCCGGCCGCGGCGAGCGTCCCGGAGACCCCGGCAATACCCGTCGCCGCCGCGGGGATCGTCTGATCGATCTGCCGGTCCAGACGGTCGATCGTCTCGGTGCGCAGCAGCGGCCGGCCGCCGTTCCCGCGTTGGACGACGCGCCCGACCGCCGCATTCGGATCGGCGGCGTCCGGTTCGACCGCGTCGGCGTCGGCGCCCACGGCCGATCGCGAACGGCTGGATGCGGGAGCGGCCTCGGCCTTGGACGGGTCCTTCACATTGCCGATCGACATGGCCCCGCCGCGCACCCGTCGCAGCAGCCCGGCTTCGGCCAGCGTGGTGAGATCTCGGCGTACGGTGATCTCCGTGGTGCCGAGGTATTCCGCCAGTTTGGGGACGGTGACCACGTTTTCCCGGGTGAGCAGGCTGAGGATCATGTCCTGTCGTTCGGCGGGCAGGTAGCTACGCCGGGTGGATGAGCTGCTCGGTGCGGGTGTGGCGCCGGACGGGTCCTTGGATCGCTGAGTGGGCATGTTCCGTTCCTTTGAGCTCTTCGTGATCGCTGATAACTACTGGAGATTATACCGTTTTGATCATAAATAATCACCGAATTGGAAAACAGTGGAAAAATTATGATCAACAAGGCCGGTATTGCACCGTTTTGCCAAAAAATTGCCAAGAATGACGCCGCTTCGGCGTGTTGCGGAGGTGTGGGATCGTTGCCATACAAGGGGTCTGACGACGAAGCGACACTTTGATTGAAAGTGATTATAACTGACTGAAAGTGTGCTATATTGATAACGCAACAGCACAGCACCCGTGGTGTGGTATCCGTTGCGTGATCGGCAGAGTCGCGGTCAGGCAGCGGAGTCGGCAATCAACGGACACATCAAGACAAAGGACAGTCATGGCAGAGCATTCCGTATCCTCGACCGGCGGCGTCGGATTCGCCAACGAATTCTGGACCTCCACGTCGGGCGATCTCACCCAGCGTCGCGAGACGATCACGGTCCCCGACTACGTTTCCGAGATCGGCGACGCGACGCCGATCGTCGTGGACCCGTCCGATCGCCGGCAGCCGTGGATCGGCGCGGGCGCGGCCATCACCGACGCGGCGGCGAGCCTGATCTGGGGGTCGATGGACGCCGAGCAGCGCCACGCCTTCCTCGACGACGCCTTCAACCCGGCCAAGGGCGGGTTCTCGGTGATCCGCATCCCGCTCGGCTCGTGCGAGCCCAGCGCCCAGCCCTACTACACCTACGACGACCTGCCCTTCGGCGAGCACGACAACACGCTGAGCCGTTTCTCGCTCGGCACCGGCGAGCCCGGCGCGCCGGACGCCACCAAGGACTTCAAGTACATCATCCCGGTGGTGCTGGAGATCCTGAAGATCAATCCGGCGGTGAAGATCATCGCCTCGCCGTGGAGCGCGCCCGCGTGGATGAAGAACACCGGCCACCTGTGCCAGGGCGGCCACCTGCGCTTCGACGAGTGGACCGGCAACGGCTTCGACCCGATGCATGACAGCTTCGAGGGCTGCTACGCGCGCTACTTCGTCAAATACGTGGAGGAGATGGCCAGGATCGGCATCCCGATCTGGGGCGTGACCGTGCAGAACGAGCCGAGCAACGCGCCCAAGTGGCCCGCCATGATGTGGACGCTCAAGCAGCAGGCCGAGTTCGCCCACAAGTTCCTGCGTCCGGCCATGAACGAGAAGTTCCCCGAGATGCGCATCTTCATCAACGACGATTCCACCCACAACATCCTGTGGCCGGTCAACGAGGTGGTCACCCCGCAGGAGGCGTCCAGCGTCGACGGGTTCACCGTGCATACCTACGAGGGCCCGTACTCCAACTTCTTCAACGCCTCCCGCTCGTTCCCGCACTGGCTGTTCGGCATGACCGAGCGCCGCTGCATGATCGACGAGACGCCGGCGGACGCCGCGCACATCATGCTCGGCATCATCGGCAACTGGCTGGTGCGCAACGGCGAGAGCTTCATCGCGCTGTGGAACCTCGCCCTCGACGAGCGCGGCCTGCCGAACCAGGTGGGCGCCACCGGCCGCCGCGGCGTGGTGACGATCCAGCACGAGACCGGCGAGGTGATCCGCAACCTCGAGTACTTCATGCTGCGCGCGTTCGGCCAGGACGTGACCCCGGGATCCACGGTGATCCGCTCGACGAACCACACGCCCGACGGCTGGTCCGGCGGTCTGGGGTCGGTGGCGTTCCTCGGCGCGAACGGGGACGTGACCGCCCATGTGTACAACCCGACCGGCGAGCCGATCGAGGCCGCGGTGACGATCAACGGGCAGGGCGGCGCGTGGCAGAAGGTGACCGTGCCCGCGTGGGGTCTGGTGACCGTGCACAAGTCGAACGGCGAGATCAACGTCTCCGAGGTGCCCGAGGACGACGAGTTCGAGCTCAACCCCGCGCCGAAGCATCTGATCGGCGACGTGGCGCCCGGCAAGGTCCGCGTCTGGGGCCACGACGAGTGACCGGGTGATCGTAGGATTGGGTGATCACGCAATCAATATGGAATGCCCCTTCGATGAGATTCTTCATCGAAGGGGCATTGTCTGTGTGGGGATTTGGCCACCCTCAGTCCGCCTGCGGCGGCCAGCTCCCGCCAGCGGGAGCAACATGAGGATTTGGCCCTCGCTGGCGGGGGCTGGCTCGCGGAGCGAGACTGGGGGTGGTCGAGTACCTACCGGGTCGAGTACCTGCGGAGGGCGAATCCGACTACTCGAACAGGGTCTCGTCGTGGTCGTCGGTGGGATGCGGGGTGTAGGTGATCTCGAATTCGTCGTCGGCCGGCGCGCTTGTGGTGTTCACCGACTCGTCGTCCGAAAGGTGGAAGCTCACCGTGCCGTAGGCGGGCACCGTGACCGTGCGCCATTTCGCGCCCATGCCGTTCACCGTCAGCGCGGCGTCGATGTCCTCGCCGGTGGGGTTGTACAGGAATCCGGCCAGATCGCCGTTCGGCGCGAGGAACGCCACCGAGCCAAGGCCGCCGTGGCGTCCGTCGGGCGTGTGGTTCGTGGAGGCCACGCGACGCGAGCCCACGGCCACGTCCTGTCCGAAGTTGCGCAGCATGAAGTATTCGAGGTTGCGCTTGACCTTGCCGGTGGACGAGTCGATGGTGATCACGCCGCGGCGTCCCGACGTGCCGGCCCACGAGGGGAATCCCTGCTCGTCGAGCGCCATGTTCCACAGGTTGATCAGTCCCACGCCGTTGCGCACCAGCCAGGTGCCGATCTCGCCGAACATCACATGCGAGGCCTCGGCCACGCTGTCGTCGAGCATGCAGCGGCGCTCGGTCATGGCAGCCTTCCAGTGCGGGAACTGGCGGGCGCCGTTGTGCACCCAGTGCGGCAGACCGGAGTAGGTGTGGAACGCCGCGCCGGCGAAGGACTGCGCCTGTGCGGGCGTCATGTATTCGCTGGCCGGGCGCTGCCAGAAGCGCAGGGAGTCGTCTCCGAAGTAGATCTCCACGTCCGGGTAGGTCTTGTCGAGCGCCGGGCGCAGGTATTCGGTGCCCCAGGCGGTCAGTTCCTCCGGCGTCCAGATGGTGATCGGCCACGGGCAGCCGTTGCTCGGCTCGTTCTGCATGGTCACCGAGGTGATCGGAATGCCGTACGACTCGTAGGCGGCGATGAACTTCACGAAGTACTGGGCGTACACGTAGTCGATGGTGTCCTGGTAGCGGTAGCCGTTGCCCACGTATTCGCCGAGACGCAGGCGGCCGGCGCCGTCGAGCCGTCCGGAGGTCTTCATCCACGCGGGGGCGCTCCACGGCGAGGCCATCACCTTCACCGCCGGGTTGATGGCGAGGATCTCCTGCAGCACCGGCACCACGTTCTTCAGGTCGCGCGTGGCGTCGGGGGCTCCCGGCTCGCCCTCGCCGATCGAGAAGTATTCCAGCGAGGGATCGGCGGCCACGCCGTCGGGCAGGTCGTCGTAGGAGTAGTAGGCCTGGGAGGAGAAGTCGCTGGCGCCGATGGAGATGCGCACCGAGGAGAAGCCGCCCTGCTCGGGGTCGAACATCTCGGAGAGGATGTCATGCCGCTGCTTGGGGGTCATCGCGTTCATGAACAGCGAGGCGCTGGAGTCGGTGATGGCCGCGCCGACGCCCTCCCACAGCTGGTACTGGCGGGTGGGGTCGATGACGATGCGCACGTCGTCGCCGACCGTGCCGCTGTCGACGGTGGGCGGCGGCAGTTGCTGCGGCTTGCGGCGGTCGGCGAGATCGCCGGTGGTGCGCGTCCAGTATTCGCTGCGGTAGGTCTTGGTCATGACATGCCTCTTTCTATGCTCTTCCTATATACAGGGTGTGGATGTTCATCATTGAACGATCGGATTGATGACCATATAATCAAGTATAATCACAAATGCGCATATGTGGTATAACGTGGGTCGCCGTCGATCATCGTGCGATGCGACCGGAAACCGTTGCGATATCGGCGATCATCCGGTCCGGCAACAATGATCGGTAAATGATCAAAACCTGTCGAATGCGAAAAAATCCGCAACAAATTTTGGCGACACGGTATTTCAATCACAAATGAGCATGTATGATCATAGATAACAGAGGAATGTGAGGCAGACAACAATCGTGGATGTCGGGCTCACGGATTCTGCAGACGGCAATGTAGCCGATATACGAAAGGAAGAACAATGAAGTTGAATCGCATCTTCAAAGCGGTCGCGGTGACTTCCGTCCTTGGTCTGGCGCTGGCAGGCTGCGGTGGCGGTGGCTCCTCGTCGTCGTCGAGCTCCGACGCCTTCGACAAGAACGCCAAGACCGAAATCACGATGGCCGGTTGGTCGCTGGACTCCACTCCTGAGTTCAAGACCCTCGCCGATGCGTTCATGGCGAAGTACCCGAACGTGAAGGTCAACATCAAGCAGTACTCCGCCGACGACTACGACAAGCAGATGACCGCGGATATCTCCGCCGGCTCCCAGCCCGACGTCTTCCCGATCAAGAACCTGCAGAAGTACCTCACCTACTCCCAGTCCCAGGGTCTGGCCGACCTGAGCGACATCGCCGCCGGCTACAAGGACGACAAGAACATCGACATCTCGAACTACGAGCTGGACGGCAAGTACTACGCCATGCCGTACCGCCAGGATTCCTGGGTGCTGTTCTACAACAAGGACATGATGAAGAAGGCCGGCGTCGACACCCCGACCGACAAGTGGACGTGGGACGACTACACCAAGGCCGCCGAGCAGCTGAAGACCAACCTGCCGAAGGCCGGCTACGACGCCAAGTCCGTCTACCCGATCTACCAGCACAACTGGCAGTCCGTGGTCCAGGCCTTCGCCCTGGCCCAGACCGGCTACAAGCCCGACACCAACTTCTTCAAGGCCAAGTTCGACTACATGAAGCCGTTCTACGAGCGCGCGCTGAAGTGGCAGGACGAGAAGCTGACCATCGACTGGAACACCTCGAAGACCACCTCCGTGCAGTACCAGGCGCAGTTCGGCACCCAGAAGGCGGCCATGCTGCCGATGGGTACGTGGTACGCCGCCACGCTGGTGCAGCAGCAGAAGTCCGGTGACGCCGAGAAGTTCAGCTGGGGCATCGCTCCGATCCCGCAGAACCCCGACTCCTCTAGCTCCGACAAGCCCGTGACCTTCGGTGATCCGACCGGTCTGGCCGTCTCCGCCAAGTCCGAGGGCCAGAAGCTGGCCGCCGCCAAGGAATTCGTGAAGTTCGCCTCCGGCGAGGATGGCGCCAAGGCTCTCGCCAAGATCGCCACCACCCCGGCCTACTTCTCCGACGCCGTCGCCGACACCTACTTCGGTGTGGACGGCATGGCCACCGACGACCTGACCAAGGAAGCCTGGCAGAACCACGACACCAAGCCGGAGAACCCGGTCGGTGAGGGTTCCGACACCATCATCTCCCTGCTCAACGACGCCCACTCCTCGATCATGACCGAGACCTCCTCCGTGAACGACGCGCTCGCCAAGGCCACGCAGGACATCAAGGATCAGGGCATCGTCACCGAGTGATCGGTAGATAACCCGCAATCCATATCCATTTCCCTATCGAACCACAGGCACGGTCCTGGCCCCATAACCCCGGACCGTGCCTTTTGCTTGCAACCAGTACTATTCGCGAACCGATCGTCGGCATGACGCGCATGCCGGGAGAAGAAGGGTCGGTTCCGGCGAAAGGAGAAAGCGGTCATGTCCCACACGGCGGCTGCTCAGGTCGATCAGCGACCGACCGACAGCGAGGGCCAGGAGCCTTCGCACAACAAGGGGAAGATGTCGAGCGCTGCGATCTCACGGCGCAATTTCCTGCACGGCGTGGCGTTCATCACGCCGAACTTCCTCGGCTTCATCTTTCTGTGCCTCATTCCGGTGTGCGCCCTGTTCTACATCGCCAACACCCGGTGGAGCGCCTTCGGCAACCCGGTGTTCACGGGCGGCGCGAACTGGCGGCGCCTGATGCGCGACAGCGTGTTCAAGGACTCGTTCTGGAACACCATCTACTACTCCGTCGTCCACATCCCGCTCACCCTCGTGCTGGCCTTCGGTCTGGCCGTGCTGCTCAATTCCAAGCTCAAGGGCCGCTCGTTCTTCCGTACGGTGGCGTTCTTCCCGTACATCACCTCGATCGTGGCCATCGCCCAGGTGTGGAACATGCTGTTCGACGCCCGCAGCGGCGTGATCAACCAGATCATCGGCATCTTCACCGACAACGTGCCCGGATGGCTCGGCTCGACCACATGGGCCATGCCCGCGGTCATCATCGTGGCCACCTGGCGTGAGGCCGGCTACTTCATGATCCTGCTGCTCGCAGGCCTGCAGACCATCCCGAGCGAGCTGTACGAGGCCGCCCAGCTCGACGGCGCGAACGCCTGGCAGCGCTTCTGGAAGGTGACCGTGCCGTGCATGCGCCCGACCCTGTTCTTCGTGATGGTCACGCTGACCATCGGCTCGTTCAAGATCCTCGACCTGACGCTGATCATGACCGGCGGAGGCCCCGGCACCTCCACGCTGGTGCTCGCCCAATACGTGTACAAGGTGGCGTTCGAACGCGGCGACTTCGGCTACTCCGGCACCGTCTCGCTCGTGCTGTTCGCCCTGTGCATGGTGGTCACGTTGATTCAGTTCTGGTACAACAACCAAAAGGAGAAGTGAGATGACTGCTCAGACTGCATTCCCCGGCGCGGTCAGCTCCGCCGACGTCCCGTTCAACAAGAAGCCGGTGTCCCCGGCCAAGATCATCGGCACGGTGGTCGGGTACACGACCATGATCCTGTGCTCGCTGTTCATCCTGCTGCCGTTCATCTGGATGGTCCTTTCCTCCTTGAAGCCCAACAACGAGGTCTTCATGGTGCCGATGAAGTGGCTGCCCAGCGTGTGGCGCTGGGGGAACTACGCGAACATCTGGACCGACTCCAGCATGCTGCTGTGGGTGGGCAACACCGTGTTCTTCGCCATCTGCGTGACGTTCCTGCAGGTGTTCACCGGCTCGTTCGCCGCCTACGGCTTCTCCAAGATCCGCTTCCGCGGCCGCAACACCCTGTTCCTCATCTACATCGCCACCATGGCCGTGCCGTGGCAGGCCTACATGATCCCGCAGTTCAAGATGCTCTCCGCGATCGGCCTGGCCGACACCCGCTGGTCCATCATCCTGCTGCAGGCCTTCGGCGCGTTCGGCGTGTTCATGATGAAGCAGTTCTACGACACGATCCCCGAGGAGCTCTCCGAGGCCGCCCGCCTCGACGGCCTGTCGGAGTTCGGCATCTATCGTAGGGTGATCCTGCCGCTGTCCGGCCCGTCGATCGCCGCGCTCGGCATCATCACGTTCACCAATACGTGGAACGACTACATGGGCCCGTTGATCTACCTGCGTAGCCCCGACCTGTACACGATCCAGCTTGGTCTCAAGACGTTCATCTCGCAGAACTCCGCCGACTACGCCATGATCATGACCGGTTCGGTGATGAGCGTCCTGCCGATCCTGATCGTCTTCCTGCTCGGCCAGCGCCAGTTCATCGAAGGCATCGCCACCTCGGGTATGAAAGGCTAACTCTCCCGCGGCCGTGGTTCTTGTCCTTCCTTCCCACGACCGCCCGCCGCCGGGGCGGGGCTCCAGCACCAGCCCCGTCCCGGTTTTTCATATCCATCTCCATCCGATCCACACCGATCCCGAAAACCAATCCCGCCCGCAAACCAACCCCACCCAAATCCCACCCGCACCGACCCACCTAGGAGTACCATGACGGCCATGTCAGACCATGTTCCGCAGAAGAAGTCCTCGTCGAATTTCGCCGGTACGTTCCTCACCGTCGCGAACTCGATCTTCGTGTTGCTGGCGGTGGGCTGGTGCTCGCTGATCGGCATGCTGCCGCTGGTGGCGGTGATCGGCTTCGTCCACGACCTCACGGCCTATCCGCTGCTGCTGGCCGCGTTCGCGCTGAGCGCCCCCGGCATCGCGGCCATGTTCGCCGTGTTCCGCGACCAGCCCACCCTGTTCTCCCGCAACGCCGCGATCCGTGCGAAGGTGTATCAGGATCATGCGGCCGACCCCGACTTCCCGCCGGACTGGATCGCCGCCCCGTACGTGAACCCGAACCACGATGCCAGCGTGATCCGCCCGTATTTCCGCGCCTACGCGAAGGTGTTCGTCCGGTCGCTGGCCATGGGCGTCACCTTCGGCGTGCTCGCGTTCTGCGCCCTGTACAACATGCAGATCTTCTCCCGCCTGTCGTTCGGTCTGTACGTTACGCCGGCCCTCGCCGTATGCGTGGTGCTGCTGGCCGAGGCGTTCCTGATCTCGCTGCTGCTGGTGGTGGAATATCCGAAGGCGAAGTACATGGCCACGCTGAGGAACGCGCTGATGCTGTCGGTGAAGCGGTTCTACATGATCGTGATCTCCGCCATCGTGCTCGTCGCCTTCGGCTATGCGATCGTCACCTGGGGGCCGATCCTGTTCCTGCTGCTCGGCACGGGCGTGGTGGGCTACATGCTGTGGTCGTCGGTGCGCTGGCAGGCCGACGTGCTGTTCACGATGATGGCCAACGAAAGCAAGGACAAGCGCATCATCGACATGTACGACGCCGAGGGTCGCGGCGGCAACTTCTTCACCGCACAGTCTGATTGGAAGCAGTAGGGGGGAATCCGATGACATCACCAACAGCATCCTTACCAACAGCATCCTTACCGACGGCATCTTCGTCATTGCAGCCGGTCCGTCTCACGCTCGACGCCGAGGCCGTGCGCCGCGCCGCCGCAAGCCGGCATGGACTGACCTACAAGGGCTTCGGCGTACTGTCCGGCAACGCCACGTCCAGCCTGCTGCTGGACTACAAGGCCGAGCATCCGCAGACCTACTGGCGGCTGATCGAAACCCTGTTCGGCACCGACCGGCCGATCATGAACCTCGTCAAGGTGGAGATGGGCAACGACCGCAACAACTCCACCGGCCCGAACACGGCCACCATGCGCGACCCCGACGAATACCCGGTCGTCACGCGCGAACCGGGGTTCCAGCTGGCCGCCGACGCCCGGCGGTACCAGCCCGACCTGCATGTGAGCATGCTGCGCTGGCATGCGCCGACGTGGGTGCGCGACAACGACGACGTCTATCACTGGTACAAGAACACGATCCTCGCGGTCTGGCGCGAATACGGCTACATGGTCGACACAGTGAACCCCGACGTCAACGAGCGTACGGCCGATCTGGAATGGGTGGCCGAGTTCAAACGCCGCGTGGCCAGCGACGAGGTCGGCTTCATCGGCGCCGGCCCCGACGATCCGAACGCCGGATTCCAGTCGGACGAGGAGCGGGAGCTGTTCCACCGGATCCGCGTGATCACCTCCGACGAGGAGGTCACCGGCACGTTCGGCCCCGATCTGCTCACCGACGACCGTCTGCGCGAGGCCATCGACATCGCGGCCTACCATTACAGCGTCGTGGACGACGACGATCACAGCTTCACCCGTCTGGCCGACGAATTCGACAAGGAGATCTGGAACTCCGAGGCGCAGGCCACGTTCTCCAATTCGGCCGACCGGCCGAATAACACCATGGACCGTCTGCGGCCGGACGGGCACCGCCGCCCCTCCGACTGCCGGGCCGACGGCGCCGGCACGGGGATCTCCGGTTCCGGCGAGGTGGGCACCGGCATCGGCGGCATCGGCTCGCCGCTGGAGATGGCCAACACCCTGATCAAGGCGTTCGTCCGCTCCCGCCGGACCAACGCCATCTACCAGCCGGCCATCGGCGCGTTCTACGAAGGCCTCGAATACTCGTACAAGGAGCTGATCTCCGCCCGCGACCCGTGGAGCGGATGGGTCTACTACGACGCCGGTCTGGCGGCACTGCAGCATTTCTGCCGGTTCGCCCGACTCGGCTACGGCCCCGACGCGTGGCGGGCCGTGCCGGAGGCCTCGGTGAGCGAGGTCGTCGGCAACAATCCGGTCTGCGGGGCCAGACTGGGCGAACCGTCCGCACTGACGCTGGTCTCGCCGGACGGGGACGGCGTATCCACGGTGATCGTCAACGACAGCGGCCTGCCGCGCGAATACCGTGTGACCGTGTCCGGCGTGCCCGCGGCCGGTCGGACGATGCGGCTGTGGCGCACCCGCGCGGCCGGGGCCGGACAGCCGTACGACGCCGAGTATCTGCGGTACGTCGGCGATGTCGAGCCGCGGGATTCGACGCGGACTCTGGAAACGGCCGGTACTGCGGCGGCCGGTTCCGCGTCGGCTGAGACCACGGCTGCCGGTTCTGCGGCCGAATACGCGGTGACGGTGGAGCCGTGGTCGATGGTCACGCTCACCTCGCTGGCCGTCGACGACATTCCCCAGCCGGGGATTCCGCACACCGACGAGCACGCCCGTACCGTATTGGACGTCGACCCGGATGGGCGGACGCTGTATGAGGACGATTTCGAATACGCCGACGAGCGGCCGGTCGCCGTGTGGAAGCATGGACGGGCGGTCGAGGAGGACTATCTCGACAGTCGCGGTGGAGTGGCCGGCGCGGTGCCGCGATACACCACCGACACCAACGGCGCCTTCGAGGTCGTGCCGTATGACGGAGGTTTCGGCGGTGACGATGGCGGCGACGGTGCGCATGACGGTGACGGTGGGGATGACGGTACCGCCACGCCGGACGGTGCGCATGGCGGCGACGACGATCACGGCCGGCACGTACTGCGGCAGCAGATCGACTGGCGCCACGCTGGCAACGCATGGATCGAGGGCGACCCGCGCACCTCGATCGGCGATCTGCGTTGGATGAACTACCGGGCCGGCGTGGATGTGCTGTTCGAGCCGTATGAGGGTCGGGCGCCCTACGTGCTGCTCGGCGTGCGCGAAATGGGCGGCAGAAAATTCAGCACCGATCTCGCCGCCTACGACTTCAAGCTGCGAGCCGACGGCGTGTGGCTGCTGCGGCGATATGGCGACGAGGTCCGGCGCGGCCACGGCGTCGATCTGGCGAAGGCCGGCACCGGGTTCCGGGCCGGGGCGGGAGTATGGAACCGTGTGGAGCTTCAGGCCGCCGACGGTGAGATCACCGTGTTCGTCAACGGCGTGAAGCTGACCGCATGGACCGATTCGCACCCGCAGACCGCCGGCCGCGTGCAGCTCGGCACCAGCTTCGACCACGTCTTGTTCGACCGGCTGCGCGTGGAGCGGGTGTCGGATCGCGGTCTGCTGGGATCGGTGTCGGGGCTGCCGGCGTACTACCGCGAACTGATCGACGACATGCACATGGTGTCGTGGGAGGACTCCTGCACGCCGGTGCTTGACTACGCCGGGCCGTGGACCCATGAGAACGGCAAGGGCATGTTCGACTACCAGCGCACCACGTCCACGGCCCTGAGGGCGGGTGCGAGCCTGACGATCGACACCGACGCGGACGGCATCGACCTGTTCGCCCGCAACGCCGCCGAACTCAATCCGATAGGGGAGCGGGAAACCGCCCGATTCGACGTGACCGTGGACGGCGAGCCGTTCCGTCAGGCCGTGCCCACCATGGAGACGGCCAGCGCCCTGCGCACGGCGCTCAGCCTGCGCGGCCTGCCCGCCGGCCGGCATCAGGTGACCTTCGAACTCGTCGGCACCATCCCCTTCGCCCTCGACGCCGTAGGACTGTGCTAGTCAGGCCGGACGGCATGTGCTGACTGAGCCTTCCGGCGTTGGCTTCCCCCTCTGGGGGAAGCTGTCGGCGCTAGCCGACTGATGAGGGGTCGCAGGCGGCGCTATGAATAAGCCACACTCCCCCTACCGAAGGTGGCCGACGCGGTCGGTCGGATGAGGTGACCGATAAAAACGTGCCACTGAATAGAAGATCAGGGTTTTGGCCTTCTTACTGTGTCGGTCGCTCCCGTCGCCGGCCTGGTTTCGGTGGCTCGAAGTATTCGGGATAGCGTTCGCGGATGTGGTTGAGGTCGTCAAGGACGAAACGCAGGTGGGTGCGCATGGCGTTTTGCGCTGTGGTGATGTCTCCGCCGGCGAGCGCATTGACGATGTTGGCATGATCGTCCACGTATCGTTGGATGTCTCGAAATCCTTCAAGTCCGAGATACCTTACGCGATCGAGATGGGCTTTGGCGCCGGTGACCAGGGACCAGGCGTTGGTGTTGCCGGGGATGGTGAGCAGCGCGCGATGAAAGTTCTCATCGAGTGGATAGAACTCTTCGCGGCTGGTGGCTTCTCGTTGTTGTCGTATGCAATCCTTGAGCGTATCCAGATCGTTGGGAGGAATATTGGTGCACAATTCGAGCGAGCTGACTTCGATGGCTTCGCGGATGAATTGTGCCTGCCGTACCTCTTCGGGATCGATATAGGCTACATAGGTGCCGCTTTGCGGTCGCACGGTAACCAGTCGGTTTGAGGCGATGAGGATCATGGCCTCGCGTACCGGTTGACGGCTGACGTTGAGATGTGTGGCGAGGTCGGATTCCGAAAGCAGCGTGCCTGGCGCATAGGTGCCGTCAACGATGGCGTTGAGGATGTGCGTGTAGGCAAGTGCTCTGGCGGATTGACCTCGATGTTTCCGCAAAGGCTTATCTTCCATACCAGTAATCTTATCAGTTTCTGGCGGAACGTTGAAATCAATAGGGTGTCATCCGAATTGACAGATCAAGAAAGCATGTACTACCATACAAGTAACTCAACAACTGGAATGGTAGTTGGGTCTATAATGGATTGGGAATCCTGAAACAATGCGGTCTGGGGTTTCCTGTCACTGACGATGAAAGGTTCGATGAGGAATCATGAATGACGCATACCAGCCCTTCTTCATGGAAGCAGGGCGATGATCATGGCAAGTAAGACGAAACGATCCGAAGAGCGCCACCTCTGGTGGCTCACATTGGTTTCCGGCATGGCATCCTACATGGATGCTGCCGCGATCGTTACCAGCGGTATCGCTGTGGTGATGTTGACCGACTATCTCAATCTTGATGCCGCGCAGATCGGTGTGCTGTCGTCATCGCTGGGATTCTCCATCGCCTTCGGTGCGGCGGTCGGCGGAAGGGCCGGTGACCGATTCGGACGACGACGGGTGTTTCTGGTCACTATGGCGATGATCATCGCCGCAGCGGTTGTGCTCTGTCTGGCACCTTCCTACGGTTTCTATCTTGCCGGCATCATGCTGATGGGTATGGGAACGGGTGCTGACCTGCCGGTTTCCCTAGCCACTATCTCCGAAGCGGCGAGTTCCGAGAATCGAGGATCGATGGTCTCGTTCACACAGATTCTGTGGAAGATCGGCATCTTTTCCTCTCAGGGGTTCGGCGCCGTATTCGGTGACTGGGGGCGTACCGGTGCACAGATCATGTATGCGCATATTGGCGCCGTCGCGATAGTGACCCTGATCGCTCGTTGCACCATTCCTGAATCCGATCGCTGGAAGGCGGCGCATCTCGCCACTGAGGGAGTCTCATCCGGAGTGGCCGTTCGTTCCGAGGGTTCTCTGCGCGATCTGTTGCGCAAGCCGTACATCGTTCCTTTCCTTGGATTGATCGTGTTCTATTCGTTGATTAACATCGGCATGAACACCAACGGACAGTTCGGAGCGCTGATGTTCACCTCGCTGGCGGGCATGTCGGTGAGCTTCTATTCCAAGGTGAGCATGGTCACCACCGTCGGTGGATTCGTGCTGGTATTCCTGCTGATGAAGGTCATCGATGGGCCGCATCGACTGATGTGGTTTGTGCTTGGCGCCACCTGTGCGGTCACAGGATCGCTGTTGCCCACCGTGTTCGGTCCATCGGCGATCACGCTGACTGCCATGCTGTGCCTATGGGTACTTAGTTCGGTATTCGCCGGCGAGCCGATTCTGAAGATCTGGGCTCAGGAATCCTTCCCCACGCTGCTGCGATCCACGGCTCAGGGCTTCATCGTAGCGTTCGCTCGCATCGTCTCGGCGTTGGTGGCTCTCGTTACTCCGATCATCTTCACGTTCGGTCCACGCTATCTATTGGGAGCCATTGCCACCTGCGCCTTGGTTGGTTGCGCCACAGCATTCCTTGTGTTCCGTGGACGTACCGAAACGGAATTCGATCTTGAGGATCGTGGAGAAACCGCTGATATCGATAAGGCGCATACGGCGGAAGGCCGTATGACGACGCACGCTGTCGACTCTGCTGAACCGAAGATTACCGTGATCGAACCAGTCGCGGCAAAAACGGTCGTCTGACAGCAACGACGAATGCCGAAATCCACCGTCGACCAACCAAAGGAGTATGGATCATGACGGTCATCACACCCATAATTGCAACATCGTCGGCTCCTCAGGGACGATCGGATCTCTGGAATCACAGCGTGCCGATCTGGGCTCCGGTGAACGATCCCGTCGATTGGAAGGACTGCAATCTCGAGCTGACGGTCGTCAGATCCCAAGTCCGCCAGACCGGAGACAAGCCGGTTGTCGGAGCGGGCATGGACGTGCCGGGCGCTCGCCGTGTCTGTCTGCTGTTCCGGTGTCCGGACTCTCGCAACGGGTACGAATGGACCATTGATCCGGAGGCGGGTGAGCTCGTCGCCGACGTGCGACGAAACGACGTTGTACAACGTATTGGCTCGGCCGCATGGCAGGTTGATTCGGATCCCGAAGTTCATGTGACTGTCATGCTGCGAGACGATACGATTACCACTATCATCCAAGGACATGAGGTAAGCGTCATCCATGACGAGACCTGGCGTGCCGATGGTTGGCGTGGGAACGATGTCGGGCTGGGCGCCCCAGCCAACGCCCGTTCGCTGGTTTCCGGGCTTTCGGTGACGGATCCCGCCGGTCGTGTGCTCTGGACCCTCGGCGAGACCTCTCTGTTGGATTGCGGAGATGTTGACGATGACGGTCGATTCCTCGTCGCGGAACGTTCCCATGGCCTTACTTCCAATGGTGCTG
Source organism: Bifidobacterium simiarum (assembly GCF_002802905.1). Taxonomy (GTDB): domain Bacteria; phylum Actinomycetota; class Actinomycetes; order Actinomycetales; family Bifidobacteriaceae; genus Galliscardovia; species Galliscardovia simiarum. Next base: position 251,889 of record NZ_PEBK01000003.1, on the reverse strand, counting down.
CATGGGCGTTCCTGCACAAGGAGTTCATGCTTGATCCGCGACGTGTGGTGGCTAAGGCTCGACTGTACGTCACCGCATCGTCTCCGGAACCGGCACGTCAGTTCGTCTATCGAATCGGCGTCAACGGTACGGCAGTCGGGAACGGTCCGGTCCGGTCGGTCGGCGACGAAACGCGGTACGACGTGTATGACGTAACGGAGTCGCTCCGTTGCGGCGAGCAGGCTTCCGGCGACAAGATATCCGATGGAATCCCCAATTGCATTGGTATTCAGGCGTGGACCACGTCCGACCAGCGGGTACAGGCTGAACTGCACGTCGTCTATGAGGATGGTGGGCATCTGACGATCGGCACGGATTCCACGTGGCGTGCTTTGGACGGCACTGCCGTCTATGGTCCGGCGGGAAGCATCGGTACCGGATACTATGCGGCACCGCGTGAGAATCTGCGAGGCGATCGGTATCCGTGGGGATTCGATGCACCGGGATTTGATGAGGCACGGCATGAGCGGATTGCAGGCGGCGATTTACGGTGGTGCCAGGCCGTAGAGCGGCCTGCATTTGACCGTGACCGGCTGCTGATGAATCCTGGGCGCAACGTGATCATCGAACGGTGCGAGCCGGTACATGTGGAGCGTTTCGGGGACGCCAGCCCGCGGGGAGTCATTCGTCTCGATTTCGGTAAGACTCTGGTCGGAGGGGTGGAGATTCCGTGGCCATCCTCGGTGCCGGCGAATCAGTCGGAGGTCGTCATCCGATATGGGGAACTATCCGAAGCGGATGGTTCCCCACGGTGGCGTACCAACGCGGGCAACCACTACTGCGATACATGGTCCCTTGGCTCTGAGTCGGCTGGCCAGATCGGTGTGACTTGGGGACTGCGGGTGTTCCGATACGTCGAAATCGAGGGACTTCCCAGCGATTTCGATCTTCGGACGATTCGAGGCATAGGCCACGTTTATCCGCTGTATGCGGACGATTTGGACGGATCCGTCGCGATGTGCAGCGACGATGACGATCTGAACCGTATCGTCACGTTCTGCCGCAACACCATGGAACAGATCAACGGCAATCTGCTCGTCGATTCATGGAATCGAGAACGTGAGCCGTACGAGGCCGACGCCTACCTGCAGGCACGATGCAATGCGGCGATCAGCGCCGACGTATCGCTTGCCGATTACTCTCTTGACTATCTGCTCGAGCGACGGACGTGGCCCACCGAATGGCCGTTCTATCTGGTGCTGATGGCGAGGGATCAATATCTGCGTTCCGGTGATGTGGACCGGCTGCGCGCGCGATATGACCGGTTGAGGCAATTGCTGCCCACTCGGTGGCTGGATCCGAATACCGGTCTGATCTGCAAGGATTTCGGCAATGATGGCACGGGCAGTCGCATGGATTACGACATCGTGGACTGGCCTCCATCCGAGCGGGACGGTTATCGGTTCGGCCCGGTCAATACGGTGGTGAATGCGGTGGCGTACGGCGCGTATCGGGCCATGGCCGAGATTGACGAGGTGCTGGGTACTCCCGGAAGAGAGTACGCATCGATCGCCGATCGGCTGCGTGCGAGCATAAATCGTCTGCTGTGGGATGACGATGCGCGGGCCTACGCTGACGGCCTTGATCGATATGGCCGAAGGCTGGGCCATCACGCCGCCCATGCCAGTGCCTTTGCCGTGTCGATGGGTGTGGCGGACGGTCCGAAGGCTCGTGCGGCGGCTCGGATGTTGGCTGATCGGGGCATGGTCGTCAGCGTATATGCGGCTCCGTTTCTGCTGGAGGCGATGATGATCGGCGGGCAGACGGATGCGGCCTACGATCTGCTCACCGGCAGCGGACTGCGCAGCTGGAACGGCATGATTCGTCAGGGCGCAGGATCCACGATGGAGGCTTGGAGTGAGACGCTGAAGCCGAACGTCAGTTGCGCGCATCCGTGGTCCGCTTCTCCGCTGTTCATCGTCGTGGAATTGTTGGCGGGGATCCGATCGACTTCCGGAGGATTCCGGACTTTCGACATCGCTCCTTCTCTGCCCGGGCAACTTGATCGGCTTGACGTCACATTGCCCACGATCCTCGGTAACATCACCGTCAATCAACGGCGACGCGGCATTGACGGTGCTGAAGGTGGTGTTGTGGACATGCATATCGTCGTGCCTGCCGGTGCGACGGCGACCTTGCGTCGGCCGGGAAGCCGGTCCGACGAAACGTTGCCTCCGGGAACATATGATCTGACGATCCAAGGCCGAATCTGATCGTGGACGTATCTGATTCGTTTGTTGACGCGAATCTCTTATTCGACGATCGTTCACCATATTTCGATAACGAAATTCGATACAACATAGCATCTCATGCGCATCCTGCCTGGCACCGTGCCATATGCAGCGCGCATGATCACAGAAAGGAATCCATCATGAAGGCAATAGTGGTCAACGGCCCGCACGACATGCGCATCGAGGACGTCGAGAGGCCGTCGGTTCGCAAGGATGACGATGTGCTTATTCGCGTACGAGCCGTGGGGGTCTGCGGGTCGGACATGCATATTCTGCATGGCGATAATCCGTTCGTCTCATATCCGCGGGTTATGGGGCATGAGGTAGTCGGCGAGGTGGCCGGCTTCGGTAGCGCGGTCACAGGACTTGACGTCGGTGACCATGTGGTGGTCGAGCCGATCACCTATGGGGACAACAGCTATGCGGTACGAAGGGGCATGCCGAATGTCAGCGAGGATCTCAAGGTGAACGGCGTACATGTGGACGGTGGCGAGCAGGAGTACCTCGTGGTGCGGCACCGTCAGGTGCATCGCATCGACAAGCGTGTGCCATGGACCACGGCTGTACTTGCCGAACCGTACACCATCGCGGGTAACTCCACCATGCGAGGTCATGTCGGTGCAGGCGACACCGTACTGGTGCAAGGTGCCGGGCCGATCGGTATCGCCGTGCTGCGTATCGCCCGCGCGAAAGGTGCGTCGGTGATGGTGAGCGACGTAGTGGACGACAAACTTGACTTCGCGCTCGCCAACGGAGCCGAACGGGTGGTGAACACGGTCCGAGAAAATCTGGTGGATGCCGTGAGTGAGTGGACGAATGGGGAGATGGCGAACATCGTGATCGATGCGGCATGCCTGCCTCAGACGTTCCAGGCTTCCTTCGATCTGGCTTCGGTGGCAGGAACCATCGTGGTGCTCGGCATGAATACCACCCCGGTGGGGATCCCCCAGAAGCCCATCATGGCCAAACAGCTGACCGTGGTCGGTTCCCGCCTACAGGCGTTCCAATTCGATCCCATCATTCACATGATGGAATCCGGCCTAATTGGCGACGATGGACTCGTGACCCATGTCTTCGACTATAAGGATGCGCAGAAGGCATTCGATCTGCTGGATGCTCATCCCGAGCAGGTGAAGAAGCTGGTGTTAACCTTCGGTGCGTAATTCGAAGAGTGAATGGAGATGCCCGGTGACTATGCAATCATCGGGCATCTGTCAGAGATGGACGCTGTGATGTTTTGGTATGAAATGCAGCGTAATCCATGACGGTCGGAGACACGGAGCCTTCAAAACCGCATGATTTCAACATTCTTGGAATCGAGTGTCGGGGATTTCAATGGATTGGGCTCTACATTTCGGTTTTTGCGGCGTAATCCATTGGAATCCGGTTTGTGATCGGGCTGTTCTCAGGCTACTTGTTCATCGGCGTCACGGGCCGGTTTTCGGCGTGCTTGCGGCGTGTCCGGTCAAGAGTTTTGGCGGACGGATTCAGCCAACATCAGTCAATACTGGTTGACGTGGTCTCGTCGTTTGCGGCCCCTCATCAGTCGGCTTGCGCCGACAGCTTCCCCCGGAGGGGGAAGCCAAAAAAGGGGAATCCGGGATGCGAGTGCCCCTACCGCAGGTGGATTGCGGGGTTGGCCTGGGCGGTGCTGCAGCGGGGGATGAACGTGGACTTGAGGAACAGGGGGCCGCGGTTCGCGTCGGTTTTCTGGTGCCGCACCTGCGCGATGATCTCGTCCACCGCCAGCTCGGCCGGCTCCTTGCGCGGCAGCTTCACGGTCGACAGGCTCGGCGTCACCAGCGAACTGACCGGGGTGTCGTCGATGCCCACCACCGAGATCTCCTCGGGGACCTTGATGCCCCTCGCCTGCATGGCCTTCATGAAACCGATGGCAACGATGTCGTTGTACGCGATCACCGCCGTGGTCGGCGTGCGCAGGAATTCGTCCGCGTACTTGTACCCGCCGATGTACGAGGGGGCGTTGGCGTTGATGCGGCGCAGACGCAGATGCAGGCGCTCGCAGATATCGATCATCGTCCGCCAGCGGCGTCCGTCCTGCCACGACGCCTCCGGACCGGACAGATAGGTGATCTCCTCGTGGCCCAAGGTGGCGAGATGCTCCACGGCCTTCTCCAGACCGACGCGGGCGTCCGGAATGATCGACTGCACGCCGCGGATCGGACGGTTCAGCGCGATCAGCGGCGTAATCTCGGCGAGCTTGCGGATCGTGGCGTCCGAGGACCGCGACGACGAGAGGATCAGCCCGTCCACATGGCCCATGGCCAGATTCAACGCCTTGCGTTCGATGATGCTGGTCTCCTCGAAGTCGATGACCAGCAGACCGAATCCCTTGCGCAGGCACTGATGCTGCGCGCTTTTCACATAGTCGGCGAAGATCGGATTGCCCAGATCGGCCACGGTGATGGCCAGCATGCCGTTGACCTTCTCGGTGTCATGCATGTTCAGCGAGGTAACGGCCTTCGCCCGGTAGCCCAGACGGTCCGCGGCCTCGCGGATGCGGCGGGCGGTTTCGGCGCTCACCCTGCCCGGACGGGCGAACGCCCGGGAGACCGTGGAGGGGGAGACCCCCACTTCCCGAGCCACGTCACGGATGGTGACGCCGTGCGAGCCATGGTCCGAGCCTGTCGTCCCCGGCTCCCGTCGAGTCTCCCGGTCCCCGTCGGGCTGAGTCGTCCGACCCTCCTCGGACAGTACCTGATCATGTTCGGTCATCGGTGAATCGTCGTCGTTGGCGTTCGGCATTGAGGTCATACGCTTTCTCTCGTGGTCAGGACCGTGCGGTCCACAATGCAAACTATGCAACACTGTACCGTGTTTGCCCCCGAATGGGATCCCCTCGTCACATAAAGGGCAAACTATGGCAACCCTTCGATGCCGGGATTAGACCGAACTAATAATCAGTAAGGAGGAAACGAAACAAAGGAGTTCTCAATATGGTACATGCTGATAGGCTTCTCCCCGCCGATCCGACCACTCGCGACATCGCCCGCGAACTGTACGCCGAAGTCAAGGACATGCCGATCATTTCTCCTCACGGCCACGTTCCGGTCGAATGGTTCCACGACAAGGATTACCACTTCGACAACCCGACCGAGCTGTTCATCACCCCTGATCACTACGTGACCCGCATCCTGCACTCGCAGGGCGTCGATCTCAAGGATCTCGGCGTCGGTCAGAAGAACTTCACCCCGGAGCAGTCCAAGCACGCTTTCGAGCTGCTGGGCAAGTTCTGGCCCGCCTACGCCGGCACCCCGATGCAGTACTGGTTCGACGACGAACTGGCCACCGTGTTCGGCATCGACAAGCCGTTCGGTCCCGACACCGCCGGCGAGATCTACGACGAGATCAACGATGACCTCAAGCAGCCTGAGTTCTCCACCCGCGCGCTGGTGAAGAAGTTCAATATCGAGTTCATCTCCACCACCGACGACACCCTCGACGATCTGCACCTGCACGACGAGACCAACGCCGACCCCGACTTCCCGGCCCGTCTGGCCCCGGCCTTCCGTCCGGACCTCTACCTCGAGCCCTACAAGACCGCCAACTGGGGCGAGAAGGTCGAGCAGCTCGGCGAGGTCGCCGGCGTCGACGCCACCACCTACGCGGGCTTCACCGAGGCCCTGCGCCGCCGTCGTCAGTACTTCAAGGCCCACGGTGCGGTCCTCTCCGATCACTCCCACGCCGACGTGCGTACCGACCGCCTCTCCGACGAAGAGGTCAACCGCCTGTTCAAGCAGGCCATGGCCGGCAACATCACCCCGGAGGAGGGCGACAAGCTGCGCCGTCACTTCTTCGCCGATCAGGTCGAGATGGCCCAGGAGGACGGTCTGGTCATGACCGTGCACCCGCACGTCCACCGCGACTACGATCCGCAGAACCTCGCCGAGTACGGCGTGAACATCGGCGCCGACATCCCGGCCAAGGCCGAGTTCGCCGTCGATCTCAAGAGCCTGCTCAACAAGTACGGCAACACCCCCGACTTCCACTTCGTGGCCTTCACCATGGACGAGACGGTCTACTCCCGTGAGCTCGGCCCGCTGGCCGGCTTCTACCCGAGCCTGTACGTCGGCGCCCCGTGGTGGTTCCTCGATTCCCCGGAGCCGATCCTGCGCTACTTCGACTACATCACCACCGCCGCCGGCTTCTCCAAGCTCTCCGGCTTCATCGACGACACCCGCGCCCTGTGCTCGATCCCGACCCGTCACGACACCAACCGTCGTCTGACCGCCCGCTTCGTCTCCGGTCTGGTCGCCGATCACCGTCTGAGCATGGACGAGGGCAAGCGCGTGATGCGCGAATCCGTGAAGGAAGGCCCGCGCCACGTCTTCAAGCTGGACTGATCCGAACTGATCACCGTTCCGGCTTTACGATCACGATCGGCCGGCTGATCCCGGTCGATCGTTTCTGACCGATCCTGATCGATCATCGTCGATCTCATTTCATCGCAATAGTGCCGGCGGCGCCGATGTCGCCGGCATATGAAAGGAAACAATCCCATCATGGTTCTTCATCTGACCGATGACTTCAAGGCCAATGCCGCCGAGTGGCAGGCCGCCGGCACCAAGCTGCCGCAGTACGATCCGAAGGCCGTCGCCGAGCACACCGCCGAGCACCCCTACTGGGTCCACTTCGGCGCGGGCAACCTGTTCCGCGAGGTGCAGGCCCTGATCGCCCAGGATCTGCTCAACCAGGGTCTGGTCAAGTCCGGCGTGATCGTGGCCGAGACCTTCGACGCCGACATCATCACCGACGCCTACAAGCCGTACGACAACCGCGGTCTGTCCGTGATTCTCAAGTCCGACGGCTCCGTCGAGACCGAGCTGGTGGCCTCCGTCGCCGAATCCTTCGGCATCAAGGCCCACGACGAGGTGTGGGACGGTCTGGTCAAGGTCTTCACCAACCCCGAACTCCAGTTCGTCACCGTGACGATCACCGAGAAGGGCTACGCCATCAAGAACAACGACGGCGAACTGCTGCCGTGGATCGCCCCCGAAGTCGAGAAGGGCCCCGACTCGGCCGTCTCCGCCATGGGTGCGATCACCGCCCTGCTGTTCGAGCGCTACAAGGCCGGCCAGCTGCCGATCGCCATGGTCAGCACCGACAACTTCTCGCAGAACGGCGACCGCTTCCGTTCCGTGATCGTCGAGTTCGCCAAGCTGTGGGCCGAGAAGGGCTTCGTCCCCGAGGACTTCGTCACCTACGTCGAGGATCCGGAGAAGGTCGCCTTCCCGCTGACCATGATCGACCGCATCACCCCGAACCCGGCCGACTCCGTCTCCAAGCTGCTCGAGGAGAAGGGCTTCGCCGACAACAAGATCTTCCACACCGCCAAGGGCACCAACGTCGCCCCGTTCGCCAACGCCGAGGAGACCTGGTACCTCGTCATCGAGGACACCTTCCCGAACGGCCGTCCGGCGCTGGAGAAGGCCGGCGTGTTCCTGGGCGACCGCGACACCGTGAACAAGGCCGACGAGATGAAGGTCACCACCTGCCTCAACCCGGTGCACACCGCACTGGCCGTTACCGGCCGCCTGATGAGCTACGGCTCGATGAGCGAGACCATCGGCGACAAGGATCTCAAGGCCCTCGCCGAGCGTCTGGCCTACGTGGAGGGCCTGCCCGTGGTGGCCGACCCCGGCATCTTCTCCCCGAAGGAATTCGCCGAGAAGGTCATCGACGTGCGTGTGCCGAACCCGAGCCTGCCCGACTCCCCGGTCCGCATCTCCACCGACACCTCGCAGAAGGTCCCGATCCGCTTCGGCGTGACCATCAAGAAGTACATCGAGTCCCCGGATCACGACGTGAACTCGCTGGTCGCCATCCCGCTGGCCATCGCCGCATGGCTGCGCCTGCTGCTCGGCGCCGACGGTAAGGCCACCGACGACAACGGCAACGAGATCACCTTGAGCCCCGATCCGCGCATCCCCGAGCTGCAGGCGGCCCTCGCCTCCCTGAAGGTGGGCGGCGACCTGTCCAAGGCCGACGAGGTGCTCAAGCCGATCCTCGCCGACGCCACCCTGTGGGGCACCGACCTGACCCAGACCCCGCTGGCCGAGAAGATCGTCGGCTACTTCAAGGAGTTCGCGGCCGGCACCGGCACCCTGCACCCCGTGCTGGAGAAGGAACTCGGCCTGTAATCGACTCTTCGACAGGCCAACAGGCCATCTGAGCGGTCGGGAACTTTCGGCAACTCCCCGGCCGCTCATTCATCCGAACATAAACTGATCATCGACAAACACCACAACAGGTAAGGATTACCACCATGCATATGGGATTCCGTTGGTACGGCGAAGGCAATGACACCATTTCGCTGGACGACATCCGTCAGATCCCCGGCGTCGAAACGATCGTCTGGTCCCTGCACCACAAGCAGGCCGGCGAACTGTGGGAGCCGGAGGAGATCGAGGCCGAGATGAAGAAGATCACCGGCCTGTCCGACTACGACCGCAAGCACGGCATCACCAAGACGTTCAACGCCGACGTGGTCGAGTCCGTGAACGTGCACGAGTCCATCAAGACCGGCAAGACCATGCTGGGCATGAGCCGCGACGAGGCGCTCGACAACTACCGCAAGACCATCGAGAACCTCGGCAAGGCCGGCGTGAAGGTCGTCACCTACAACTTCATGCCCGTGTTCGACTGGCTGCGCACCGACATGTTCCACCCGAGCCCGGACGGCTCCACCGCCCTGTACTACGACGCCCACAAGGTCGCCCAGCTCACCGACCCGCAGGCCCTGATCGACGAGACCCTCAACGGCGCCGGCAACCTGACCATGCCGGGCTGGGAGCCGGAGCGTCTGGCCCACCTGCCCGAGTTCATCGAGGCCTACAAGGGCATCGACCACGACAAGTACTACGAGAACTACAAGGTGTTCCTCGACGCCGTGATCCCGACCTGCGAGAAGTACGACGTCAAGCTCGCCGTGCACCCCGACGACCCGGCCTTCGACCTGTTCGGCTGGCCGCGCGTGGTCTCCTCCAAGGAAGGCATCCAGCGCGTGCTCGACCTCAACCCGAGCCCGTACAACGGCCTGTGCCTGTGCCTCGGCTCCTTCTCGTCCCGTCGCGGCAACGACCCGGTCGACGCCGTCAAGACGTTCATGGATCGCATCCACTTCTCCCACGTGCGCAACATCAAGTTCCTCGACGAGGCCGGCAGCTTCTCCGAGGTCGGTCACCGCGCCTCCGAGGGTGACGTGGACACCATCGGCATCATGAAGGCCTACGCCGAAGCCGATTACCAGGGCTACATCCGTCCTGACCACGGCCGTCACCTGTGGAACGAGAACACCCCGGAGCACAAGCCGCGTCCGGGCTACGGCCTGTACGATCGCGCACTCGGCATCCAGTACCTGCTGGGTGTGTGGGACGCCGTCAAGTACAACAAGTAGTTTCCGTTCCTTTCCTCGCTCTCATCCTCTCACCGGGTTCCGGGCCGTGCGGCGATCGCTGCGGTTCGGTTCGGAATCCGGTCCGAGTACTCCTTTCAATCGGTTGCAAGGCCTCCGGTGCGTGATCCGCAAAGATTCGTACCGGAGGCCTTTTGCGTTGACGTCCGCGTGCCGGTCGGATGGACGACGATCGACACACTCAAGGCCGTTCGGCCCCGTGGCCAGCAAGCTGGCCACTAGCCTACGGTCGCTCATCGTCCATCCGCCCGTCCCGAGTGATCATTCCTTCTTGGGGACGTCAGGCGAGCTGATAGAGAATTGGCCGAAGGATGTCCATTCTTGCCGTTGAAGGCGGTGACCGGAGCTTGACTGAGGAACAATGGTGCTGGTGCGCATTAGGCTTCCCCCTCTGGGGGAAGCTGGCAGCCGAAGGCTGACTGATGAGGGGATAAGTGCGTTACCTCGCTTCGTGTATACCGCTCACTGTAGGGCGCAATCTTGCCGGGATCCGTGGCACGGAATTCGATGATCTCCCCTTGGTGTTGGTCCATGCCGTCTGTCCGCGGCACGGAACGCGGGAATCGTTGGCATTGCCATTCCCTGCCACGAATTCGTGTCACGGAGCGGTGATTTCGGCAATATCATTGTTCCGTGCCTCGATCGTTGTTGATCGCATGATGAGGATCATTGGAATATCAACGATCCTATGGGCCGATAGTTGCTGATTGCTGTCACGGAATCAGTCAACGACTCGGTACTGCGTTCCGTGCCACGTCATGCCGTGTTGTCCTTTGCGGTACTGTCCTCCGGCACGTCCCCTTCAAACGTGCAATGCCTCGGCTCAAGTCATTGGCACTGCATGCCGTCTCATGCGGATCGATCCAGGACATGATTGGCCGGGCACCTTCCGCTCAGATGAAATTGATCCGTGGCGCATCGCCGCTCCGGCCTATCATGAATGGTCATACGACATCGTCGTCGAATCCATGGAAAGGGATATGACCATGACCGCATCAATCTGGACCGAACCGCCGCGACTTGTTACCCCCGAAGGTGTGCCATACGAAACTTGGACCGAAATCGACGGGGATCTCGGTGACCTGCCCGTTCCGCTGGCTACGGCGATCGCCCGGTTCCGTCTCGCCTTCGCCCGTGGGGACGAATCCCGCGTGCCGTACTGGCAGGTGCCCGACGGGGTGGATGTGATCGCGGATCTGCCGTACGCCGACGATGCCGATGGCGATGGCGATGCCGATCCGGTCCGCGGCCATCGGCTCGACCTGTATCTGCCGCATGAGGCCGTGGTGCGTGGCGGTCATACCCTGCCGGTCTACGTGGATATCCATGGTGGCGGATTCGTCTACGGCTACAAGGAGCTCAACCGCAATTTCTGCGTGAATCTGGCGGCCCGCGGGTTCGCCGTGTTCTCGCTCAACTACCGTCCGGCCCCGCAGACCGATCTGATCGGGCAGCTGCGCGACGTGAACCGGGCACTGGCGTGGATTCGCGATCATCGGGGCGAATATCCGATCGCACAGGACGGCGTCTGGCTCACCGGCGACTCCGCGGGCGCGTGCCTCGCCTTCCTCACCACCGCGATCGAACGGCCATCCGCCGCGTCCGTGGGCGCTTCCGCCGGTTTATCCACCGGCTTGTCTTCAGTGGCGAAATCTCTGGGGATAACTCCCAGCGGCATCGGGGTCAACGGTGCCGCATTGGTCTCCGGCGTGTACGACATCGCCCGATACGTTCCGCCGGAATCGGGGGAGTACGGTGCCGGCGTTCGGGGCGGACTCACCGGCGACCCGCAGTCGATCATGGACGTGCTCGCCGAACCGTTCTACGGATGCCTGCGTGGGGCGGGACGGGGTGTCATCGACACCGGGCGGATCGTGCGGTCGGTCGATCTGCCGCCGATCTTCCTCAACACCAGCAGCGACGATTTCATCGAATCCGAAACCCTGAAGCTGGCGGTGATGCTGGCCGAACAGGGTGTGGACTTCGAGCTGCACGATTGGAAGACCGCGAAGGCCGAGACGCTGGGGCATGTGTTCCCCGTGTGCATGAGCTGGCTGCCCGAAAGTCAGCGGGTACTCGACCTCATCCGCGACTTCACCTACGCGCGGCTGTGAGCGCGGGGACGGGCGCGAGAGCGGCGTGGGCGTGACACGGTGCGGGTGTGACGTGACCGGTGACGCATGCCGCATTGGAACACGAAAAAGGGCCTTCCGACTGGCAACCGGAAGGCCCTTTGGAGGAAGGGAAGGGGAAGACTTGGGGCCGATGAGGACAGGTAAACCATGCGAAACCGGTTGTCTGTCACCTCATCAGTCTCGTTGCACTCGACAGCTTCCCCTCAAGGGGAAGCCGCGCGGAGGGTGCCACATGTGTTGCCCGACCGTAAAGACTTGGCCTGAGCGGCCCGGAGCGTGTCGGGAAATGCATGTGGCACCCTCTTATTACGCTCACTCCACGTTGGCGTGGTTGGCGTTGGCCTGGGCGTCGGAGACGTGGTCGCGGCGGGAGATCATCAGGCACAGGGCGTCGAGCGCGATGTGCACGCTCTGGTCGAACAGGGAGCTCAGCAGCTGGATGGAGCCGCCGGCCTCGCCCTTGACGCGGCCCGGCACGAGAATCACGGCGTCGGCCGCGGCGGCCAGCGGGGACTCCGGCTTCGAGGTGACGGCGATGACCTTCACGCCCAGCTTCTTGGCGGCCTCGGCGTCCTCCACGGTCTTGCGGGTCTTGCCCGAGCCGGAGATCGCGAGCAGCACGTCGCCCTCGTGCATGGACGGGCAGATCGTTTCGCCCATCATGTAGCTGGTGTAGCCGATGTGCATCATGCGCATGGCGAAGCTGCGGGCCTGGAATCCGGAGCGGCCCTCACCGGTGGCGTACACGCGGTCCTCGCGGGCGATGAGGTCGCGGGCGGCCTCCAGATCGTGCTCGTCCATCTTGGCGATCACGCCTTCGATCTCTTCGACGATCTGGTCGAGAATCCTTGCATTGTCGGTCATGATACTTCCTTTGATCCTTAGTCCTGAATTCTTGGGTTGCGGTTGTGTTGAATTATGAGTGGCAAATCTATCGTACGATCACACGCACAGCGCCTGGCACTCGGCCGCGGCGGCCGCGATGTCGTCGGCCTTGGTGATGGCCGAACCCATGATCGCGATCTCCACGCCCTCGGCGGCGAGCCCCGCCAGCTGGTCCTTCTTGATGCCGCCGGCGATGGCGATGCGCTCGATCTGCGGGTAGCGGGCCTTGAACGCCCGGACCTGACCGACCGGATCGGCGATCGCGCCGGAATCCACCGACGTGTGCAGGCAGTAGACGGCGTCGGGGAACACCGAGATCTTCTCGATGCGCTGATCGTCGCATTCCAGCAGGTCGATCATCATCACGCCGTCATGTTCGGCGGCGGACTTGTAGCACACGTCCAGCGTGCCGAGCGAGGAGGATCCCATGACGGTGAGGTACTTGAATCCGCAGTCGAAGCCGAGATCGAACTCGTACTTGCCTTCGTCGCAGGTCTTGATGTCGCCGAGCACGGCGGTTTCGGGACGGACCTCGTGCGCGGCCTCGATGAGCGGGGTCAGCGCGCGGACGCCGAACTCCTTGGTCAGCGAGGTGCCGACCTCGATCACGTCGGCCGAGGCGGCGACTTCGCGGATGATGGTTTCGGCGCGGGGAATGTCCACGCGGTCGATGGCTACCTGAAGCTTCACAGCGACACTTCCTTTCGCGGGGTTTCGTTGATGAACCGCTCGAGCTCGAGACGGGTGGGCAGGCCTTCGGAATCGGAGACGCTGGTCACCTGGATCGCGCCGACGGCGTTGGCCCGCTCCAGCAGGTGCTCGGAGTCGAGGCCCTCCAGCAGGGCGGTGATGGCACCGGAGGCGAAGCCGTCGCCCGCGCCGACCGTGTCGACCACGTCGACCACGAAGCTCGGCACCACGGTCTCCACGCGCTCGCCGTTCTCGTCGCGCTCGAACAGGGCGGATCCGTCGGCGCCCAGCTTGATGATGACCTTCTTCACGCCCATGTCGAGGTAGAAGTCGGCGATGTCGCGGGCGTCCTGGCGGCCGGAGAACAGCTGTCCCTCGGACAGGCCGGGCATGAACACGTCGGACTTGGCGGCCAGCTTGTTCGTGGCGAGGATCATCTCCTCCTCGCTGTGCCACAGGGTGGGGCGGGGGTTCGGGTCGAAGGTGACGAGCGCGCCGTGTGCCTTGGCCTCGTCGATCAGCTTGGACTCGGTCTCGTAGGTGTTCGGGGCGAGTGCGGCGAACACGCCGGTGACGTGCAGGATCTTCAGGCCGTCGAAGTCGATGCCGTCGACGATGTCGGGGGTGGTCTTGCTGGCGGCGGAGCCGGCGCGGAAGTAGATCACCTTCGGGTCGCCGTCGGGCAGGACCACCTTGAGCTGGGAGCCGGTGGCGGCCTTGGCGGTGCGGCGGATGTTGGAGGTGTCGATGTCGATCGTGTTCATGTAGTCGATGATCATGTCGCCCTGCCAGTCCTCGCCGAGCGTGGTGACGTAGCTCACCGAGTGGCCCTGGCGGTTCACGCCGATGGCCACGTTGAATTCGGCGCCGGCCATCTGGGTCGGCAGGGTGCGGGCCTCCACATAGGTCTGGTCGGAATCGGCGATGAGGTTCACCATAGGTTCGCCGATGGTCATGACTTCGGACATTGCACTGCTCCTTCTACGGGAAATGCGGACAGAAACGGTTGGGAAAGATTGGGAATCTTGGAAAACGGATGGGGGATTGGTTCCGGAAAGTCCGGGAACCGATCCGGGGGCGGAAAGATTCGGAAAAGACCGGGGAAGGTGGATCCGGGAAGGATCGGGGAAACGAAAGCGAAAGGAAGGGAAAGGCGGACGGACGATTGGCGGTCGTGCGGTATGGGAGACGAGGATCGGGGGAGGGGAGGGACGTCGGTCGCCGAGACGGTCGCCGGGATCGGAGGGATCGGAACGGGATCACCAGAACGGTCCCGGGAAACGGCTACTGGAACCGACGCCCCTGACGGGGATCGAGGGCCGATCAGGCGTTGACGGCCTGGCGCACCAGCGTGACCTCGTGGTCCACGTCGGCGGCGGCGATCGGGTACTCGAGGAACACCGGCACGTCGTCGCTCAGCTGGGCGAGCAGGGCCTTCCAGTCGATCACGCCCTCCTCGAGCATGACGGTGGAGAGGTCCTCGCGCTTCTCGGCGCCGTTGACGTTCTTCAGGTGGAAGACGGTGATGTAGTCCTTCAGGGCGGCGAAGGTCTTGGTCGGATCCTCGTCGCGCCAGAACCAGTTGCCGAGGTCGAAGGTGTAGCCGATGGCGCTGCCGGCGTCCTTGACGTTCTTCAGGGAGGCCTCGGTGCAGGCGAAGGTGCCGTTCTCCGGGGTCTGGTCGTTCTCGATGGTCAGGGTCACGCCGTATTCGGCGGCGAGGGCGTCGATGCCGTGCAGCACGTCGGCGTCCACGTCCTTGACGTCGCCCTGGTTGAGCTTGACGTTCTTCACGTTCATGCGCTTGGCCTCGGCGAAGTAGGTGGCCAGCTCCGGGTTGGCCTTGCCGTCCTTGGTGATGACCTCGGGCACGGAGTAGAACAGGTCGAGTCCGCCGGCCTTGGCGGCAGCGGCGATGCGGTCGAACTCGGTGTCGGGGTTCTCGCCGGCGAGGATGAACTCGCGGCGGACCTCGGCGAGCTTGATGCCGAGATCGGCGATGCGCGGCAGGACGGAGGACTGCGGGGTGCCGGCCTGCAGATCGGACATGTAGACGAGGGTGTTGATGCCGACGGTGGTCATGGATGATCTCCTTTGATGATGACTCGCGGCCGGTCGGTCGCGATCGGTGGTTACGGAATCGATTGTAGGAAGTAGGGGGTGATCAGGGTATGAAAAAACCGGCTCGATATACTGCGTGGACGAGATATGGAGCCGGTTTTTCCGGTTGGCGTATTCGTTCTGGCCTTCAGGCCCGGATCGGGACTAGAAGAGCAGCAGGGCGGCCAGACCCATGATCGGGAAGGTGCACAGCCAGTAGACCGGCACGCCCATCTTGAGGAAGGTCTTGGGCTCGAGCTCCATGTAGCCGGTTGCCCAGGTGTTCCAGGACTGCGTGATGCAGGCGGAGATGCAGGTCATCGACGGGACCACGAGCAGGGCGAACAGGAACCAGGAGTTGAACATGCCGGTGGCCATGAAGATGGAGATCACGGCGGAACCCGCGCCGTACAGCTCGAGCGGGCCACGGAACAGGGCCAGCGGGGCGAGGACGCAGAAGGCGACGGCCAGCACGGCCATGTTGTTCGGGATGATCGGGGTGAGCACGCCGGAGAAGACCTTCATGACGGTGACGGCGGAGTGCTGGAAGAACTGCAGGATGAGCAACATGACGATCAGCGGGCCGATGTCGCCGATGGCGGTGGTGGCGGTGCCGTTGAGGATCTTCACGAAGCCCTTGAAGCTCTTCATGTGACCGGTGAACAGGAAGGTGAGGATGGTGGCGAGCAGCAGGGCCGGGACGGCGTTCCACTTGAGGATCAGGCTCAGGGCCACCGGGACGATAGGCATGATGTAGGTCCACACCGGAACCTCGGGGTACTCAACGGCCTTGCCGCGCTCCTCGGGGTTGCCCACTTCGTACGGGGTGCCGTTCTTGATGGCCTTGGAGTGGATCAGGATGAAGATGATCACGCCGAGCATCTGGACGATCATGGCCGGGATGCCGAAGCTCAGGTAGTGGGTGCCCCACTCGACCTTCTGGCCGTCCGGGGAGTCGTAGCTCTGGTAGAAGGCGGCGAACTGGACGAACAGCACGCTGTTGATCCACATGGCGGCGCCGATGGACAGGGTGAAGACCGGGACGGCGACGCGCTTCGGGACGCCGATACGACCCATGATCGGGAAGAGGATCACACCGATGGCGATGGCGGAGCCGACGCCGTAGGCGCTGGTGAAGATCAGGCAGGTGACGAGGGCGACCGCGATGGTGCACAGGACCGGGCTCTTCTCACCGATCTTGGCGGTGCGGTAGGAGATGGACGAGGCGATGCCGGTGTCGACCAGCACGCGACCGAACCAGGCGCCCAGAATGATCTGGATGATGGTCGGACCGTAGTTCAGGGCCGGCTGGGCGAAGGTTTCGGTGATGATGTCATACGGCTTGCTGACGCCGAAGGGGATGCCCAGACAGTAGATCAGGGTCCAGATGATGGTCTGCACGAAGAAGCCGACGGTCAGGTTGCCGCCCTTCATCGCGTAGACCACGAAGCCGACGAAAGAAAGCACGAGCAAAATGCCCATGATTGCCAGTATCATTCTCTCCTCCTTGAGATGACGTTTATTCTTCCATGTCGTTGTGGTAGTTACCGATTTTTTTGGGTTGTCGACTGTCGCCGACGTTGCCGGTGTTTGCACTGCTGTGTGAACCGGTAAACAACACTATAAACGAGTGTTGTTTACCGGTCAACAAAACCGGTTTGCGGCGTGTCGCGTTACATTCCAATAACAATGCCCCGATGACCGTGAAAATCATCGGGGCAAAAAATCGGGGGAGATCGGTCGGATCGGGATCGGATCGACCGGGGTCAGCGGATCTCGGTGGACGGATAGACGTGCAGTTCGGTCGGCAGCTTGATCAGTTCGAACGGCTTGTCGCTCTTCGACTGGATCCGATCGATCAGCCGGGCCGCGCAGGTGCGGCCGATCAGCACCGGATTCTGGTCGAGGCAGGTGATGCCCGATCGGGTGAACCGGGTGTTCTCGCTGCCGAAGGTGCATAGGCCCGCCCGCTCAAGCAGCCTGCACTCCTCGCGGTCGCAGGCCCGCAGGATGTCCTGCAGGGTCTCCTCGTTGTTGGCGAACAGGCAGATCCGGTCGTCGACGTGGTCATGGGACAGTCGGGACAGCAGATCGGGCAGATCGTCCTTGGCGGGGTCGTAGATCAGCACCTCGCCGTCGATGGCATGCGTGGCGAGATAGTCCTCCATCGCGTTGATGCGGTGCAGTCGGCTGGTGATGCCCGACGGGGGTCGGACGACGAAGGTCACATATTCGAACCCCTGGGCGACGAGATGGTCCATCATGAGGTTGACGCCCCCGGCGTTGTCGGTCGCCACCCCGTCGCACACCAGCGGCAGCAGCGTGCGGTCGAGCGTCGCCATCGGCGGATTGCCGGGCGTGGTGGCGAAGGCGGTGAGGAAGTCGTCGTTGTCTCCCGCGGTGTTGACGATCAGCCCGTCCACCTGACTGTCGAGCAGGGACTCCATGGCCGCGCGCTCGACCTTGGCGCTGTTATCCGCATCGCTGATGAGCAGCTGGATGTCGTGCTTGCGGCACTCGGTCTGGATGCCCTTGAGCAGCTGCGAGCTGAACGGATTGCTGATGTCGGCGATCACCACGCCGATGATGTTGCTGCGCGTGGCCTTGAGGATCTGCGCCACGCGGTTGGGCCGGTAGTCCAGTTCCTCGATGACCTTGCGAATGCGTTCGCGGGTCTGGGCGGACATGTAGTCGTACTCGCCGTGCAGATACCGTGAGATCGTCGTCTTCGATACGCCGACGGCCTTCGCCACGTCGGCGATGCTGGCCTTGCGCTTCGCCCGGGGCTGTCGCATTGGTCCTCCTTTACACCGCTGCGGAGTATCTGTCAATACCCCCAATCGTATATGGGGATGTGCAATATATCACACAATGATTCCATCGATTGCCTCGCCGATTCGTCGGGGATGTGCCCGGACCGTTGCGGCGATTGCCGCGAGCGACCGTCTGCGGTCGGTGTTGGTCGGCGGTGGCCCGAAGGGGTGAAGCTGCCCGATATTGCCGGAACCCGTCTTCTTTGGAAAATGTTGCCAACATTTCCGGCCGGCAGGGGCGTTTCCCTAGTATTATGTGTACCGGTTGAGTTCAAGGTCCGAGCTCAAATCATAACAATGTATGTTGATCGAACAGAGGGATTTCCCATGGCATTGAGTGAAGCAACTGTGGCGATTAAGCCGGGAAAGGTACTGCTGGTCGGTGAGGCGATGGCGCTGTTCACCGCGGAGCAGGAAGGTGATCTGGGTGCGGTGGAGCACTTCGGCGCCTCCGTGGCCGGTGCCGAGCTGAACGTGTGCGTCGGTCTGGCCCGCATGGGTCAGAAGCCGGTGTACATGACCAAGCTGGCCCATGATCCGTGCGGCGACCGCATCCGCAACTTCATGGAGAAGAACGGCATCGACACCTCGCTGGTCTCCTACGACGACAGCCGCCTGACCGGTCTGATGTTCAAGTCCAAGGTGAGCAAGGGCGATCCGAAGACCGCCTACTTCCGCAAGGGTTCCGCCGCCTCCACGCTGTCCCCGGCCGATGTGGACGCCGTCGACTTCTCCGACATCTCCGCCGTGCACCTGACCGGCATCCTGCCCCCGCTGAGCGAGACCACGCTGGCCGCGGCCAAGCGCCTGATCGTCCGCGCCCGCGAGAACGGCGCGTTCGTCTCCTTCGACCCGAACCTGCGTCCGGCGATTTGGCCGAGCCTCGACCTCATGCGCAAGACCCTGATCGAGCTGGCCTCCCAGGCCGACCTCGTGCTGCCCGGCGGCGGCGAGGGCCATGAGCTGTTCGGCGCCGAGACCATCGAGGACACCGCCAAGGCGTTCATCGACAACGGTGCCAAGCTGGTCGTCGTCAAGGACGGCCCGAAGGGCGCCTACGCCTACGACGGCAAGGAATCCGCCTACGTGCCCGGCTTCGTGGTCGATCATGTGGTCGATACCGTCGGCGCCGGCGACGGCTTCGCGGCCGGTACGATCTCCGCCCTGATGGACGGCAAGACCGTGGCCGAGGCGCTGGAGCGCGGCTGCGCGCTGGGCGCCATCCAGACGCAGTTCGTCTCCGACAACGAGGGTCTGCCGACCCCCGAGGAGCTGGCCGCGTTCACCGCCTCCCACAAGCGCGCCGAGTAAGAGTCTCATTCGTCACCTCATCCGACCGGCATACGCCGGCCACCTTCCCCTCGAGGGGAAGGCAGCGATGCGGCTTGGCTTCCCCCTTTGGGGGAAGCTGGCAGCCGAAGGCTGACTGATGAGGGGCCAATAGCCCTTGCCGGTCGGATGAGGTGACCGAGGCGGCTGACGACATCGTCCCGCCGTCCCATAATTGAATTGTTGGTAACCCATCTCTGCAACCACTCAAAGGAGTAACCATGGCAGAAAAGACCAATGAAGAGCAGCTCGCCTACCTCGAGCAGCTCGGCGTCGTCCCGCTGGTCACGCTGCACAGCGTCGAAGAGGCCGTGCCGCTGGCGAAGGCACTGGAAGAGGGTGGCGTCCCGGTGGCCGAGGTCACCTTCCGCTCCCCGTACGCCATCGAAGGCATGAAGCGCATCCGCGACGAGGTCCCCGGCGTCACCCTGGTGGCCGGCACCGTGCACACCGTCGAGCAGGCCAAGGCCTCCATCGAGGCTGGCTGCAAGGGTCTGGTCACCCCGGCCTTCACCCGCTCCGTGGTGGACTACGCCCTCGAGAACGACGTGCTGATCCTGCCCGGTACCGCCGTCCCGTCCGACGTGGACGACGCCTACCAGCTCGGTCTGCGCTACGTCAAGTTCTTCCCGGCCGAGGCCTACGGCGGCGTGAAGACCCTCAAGGCCCTCAACGGCCCGTTCGCCGAGATGAAGTTCCTGCCCACCGGCGGCGTGAGCCTGAAGAACGCCGAGGAGTACATCTCCCTGAAGAACGTGTTCGCCGTCGGCGGCTCCTTCCCGGTGCCGTCCGCCGCGCAGAAGGCCCACGACTGGGCCGCGATCGCCCAGGCCTGCAAGGACGCCCGCGCCCTGGTCGAGCCGATCATCGCCTCCAAGAACAAGTGATCACGCCGCAACCGATCGGTTCTCACTGATCGGCTGTCACTGATCGATCGGTCTTGATCGGCTGTCACTGGTCGATCAGTTATCGATCGTCGATCATCGATAACTGATCATCGATCGGTTGCGATCACCGATCGTTTCCGGCTTCGTATCCGGAACGATCACCGGCCTGATGCCGTCTGACGTGCCATATCCGTCCATGTTCGGATATGGCACGTTTTTTGTTTGCCTATGTCGGATTTCCCCCGTTTTTCACCGGATTCCGTGCGATGGTGTTCGATTGGGGTCCATCCGGTGGTTGGCATTTCGTTACCGTTCTAATGCAAAAGTAGGCAACAGCGCACGATCAAACCCCTCCTCGGCACAGAATCTAACTGAAAGATTTTTGTATCGGGAAAGGTCGATGTAGACCCTTCGCAGGGTTGCGCACTGGCACGCGAGAACCCAAAACGATACGGAAGAAGGAAAGGAAAAACATGGCTTCCCAAGTGAATCTCAATAAGTGGCCTTACAAGGCCCACGAGATCAACATCGGCCGAGGCATTCAGTACGGCATGCTCGACCTCATGGGTGGCGGCTGGAACAACATCGTCTCCGGCGTCATCTTCGCCTACCTGACCCTGGCCCAGGGCTTCAACCCCGCCATCGCCGGTGGTATCGCCGCCGCCGGTCGAATTGTGGACTGCATCTGGAACCTGTTCCTCGGTCTGATCACCGATAACTTCTACCACACCAAGCTCGGCCAGAAGTTCGGCCGTCGCCACTTCTTCATGCTGCTCGGTCTGGTGCTGTTCGCCTGCGTGTTCCCGCTGTTCTGGATCAACTCCACCTCCGCCGCCTACTACCTCGCGGTCTACATCGCCATGGAGGTCATCATCGCCATGATGATCGTGCCGTGGGAATGCCTGCCGACCGAAATGACGCGTGACTACACGCTGCGTACCACCCTCTCCGGCTCCCGCATGGTGATCTCCGCCACCGGTACCGCCCTCGTGTTCCTGATCCTGGCCGCCCTGAAGCAGGCCAACAACCCGAACGCCTACCTGATCGCCGGCCTCGCTTGGACCGTCCTGTTCGTGGTCGCCATCGCCATCTCCACCTTCGGCACTTGGGAGCGTGCGCTGACCCCCGAGTTCCTCAAGGAGCTCGAGTCCCGTCCGAAGCAGTCCGTCGGCGGCTTCCTCAAGGAGTCCGTCACCGGCTACGTCGACACCTTCAAGAACCAGGCCTTCCGCACCCACCTGGCCGTCTACTTGCTGTCCTTCACCGGTAAGGACTTCTACTCCACCCTGCTGCCGACCTTCATCGTCTGCTGCATCTCCGGCGCCGGCGAATCCTGGCCGTGGACCTTCCAGGCCATGTCCATCCTCGGTATCCCGATGACGATCCTGTGCGCCAAGCTCATGATCTCCCACGGTCCGCGCTTCCTGTTCCGCCTGAGCTACGTCGCCATCCTCGTGGCCATGGTCGCCTACGTCGGTGTGTGGGCCCTCGGCATCCACAACCCGTTCTGGATCTTCCTGATCGTCTCCATCGTCTACCAGTGCGGCCGCGCCACCCTGGAGTTCACCCCGTGGAACCTGTTCCCGTTCATGCCTGACGTGGACTACATCATGACCCGCGGCGACCGCGCCGGTCTGTACGCCTCCGTGATGACCTTCTTCCGCAAGTCCACCGGCGCCATCGCCACGTGGGTTGCCGGTATCCTGCTGGAGTTCACCGGCTACAAGGCCGACACCATGAAGAACTTCCAGACCACCCCGCACAACGTGCAGGTCGGCATCGTGGCCGTGTTCTTCCTCGGCACCGCCATCCTGATCGCCTGGGCCCTGTGGATGTCCCGCCGCATCTACCTCGACCGTGAGACCCACGGCATCCTGAAGGCCGAGATCGAGCGTCTCGAGGCCGGCGGCTCCAAGGCCGACGTCACCCCCGAAGCCCGCAAGATCGCCGAAGAGCTCACCGGTCACCCGTACGAGAAGCTGTGGCCGGACCTCGACAAGAACGGCCTGCCGATCGAAAAGATCTGATATCCGAATCCCTGAGCCGCGCGAAGGCGCTCCCCGCCGACCGCGGCTCTTTTCATACCCTCTCACAGAACACACGCTCACAGAACACACGAAAGAAGCACAATCATGTCCCAGATCATCCTGTACAACGAGAAGATCGACAAGATGGCCTTCATCCAGGCCGACATCGCCGACGGCAAGGTCTCCTTCACCGGTCTCGAGCAGGCCGCCGACCTTGACTTCGCCACCCCGGTCGATCAGATCGAGCCGACGCTGGCCGCCCTGACCACCGCCGACACCTTCACCCTCAACGAGGGCCTTGACGGCAAGTTCAAGTCCATGACCTACGGCGAGTGGGAGGCTCTGCGCTGCGCCCAGGCGTCCGCCGGCATCAAGGCCAAGGTCGACGAGCTGGCCGTCTCCGACGAGACCAAGGCCGAGATCAAGGGCTTCTTCGACTCCTTCACCGAATCGATGACCATCAAGTACATCCAGGGCAAGCGCTCCTGGGGCCAGATCTACGGCGAGCTGTTCGAGGACTTCTCCAAGCTGGCCAAGTGATTGCGGCCTGATCGTCTGACGTTGATCGTCTGATCGATCATCCATGACGGACCCCGTCGGGTAGTTCCCGGCGGGGTTCTTTCGTATTCGGGCCGCGGCCGTGGACGTCGTCGGCTCCGCTACCGTTGGTTGCGGACCGGCTACCGTTGGTTGCACGCCCGCTACCGTTGGTTGCGGGGCGGCTGGTGGACAGGGCCGGCTGGCGGACTGGTCTGGCTGGTGGATAGGGCCGGCTGGCGGACTGGTCTGGATGGTGGACAGGACCGGCTAGCGGACAGGGCCGAGACTGTCGCGCGGCACGAACCGGCTTGGCAATACCACCGGGGCAGTCGACCCATCGGCGTTGTGCAGCACCTGATCGATCACCTTCCGCGCCGCCATGCGGGCCATCTCCTGCCGCGGCACCGCGATCGAGGCGAGGGTGGGTGAGCACACCTCGCACATCGGAATGTCGTCGATGCCGACGACCGACACCGCACCGGGCACGTCGAGACCATGATCGTGGGCGAACCGCATGAAGGCGTAGGCCACCTCGTCGTTGTAGGCGATCACCGCAGTGGTGGGATGCCGCAGAAACTCCGCGAACGCCCGCGCGGAATGCCGTCCGACCGGGTAGGCGCACTGCGTGTGCCGCAGACGCATGCCGGTGGCATGGCAGGCCGACTGCAGGGCCCTGACCCGCAGACTGTTGCCCCAGGCGCGGTCCGGTCCGGGCAGATACGTGACCTCCCGGTGGCCGAGCCGGGCGATCGCGGCGATGGTCTCGTTGATCGCCGGAGTGTCGTCGGCGTACAGCGACTGCACCCCGCCGACCATGCGGATCATCACGGCCAGCGGACGCGACTGCGCGGCCTTGCGTACCTCCCAGTCCGAAAGCCTCGGCGAGCAGAGGATCATCCCGTCCACATGGGGGATGCTGCGTTTGATGATCGCCCGTTCCAGGGTGATGCTGCCCTCGGTTTCCGAGATCATCAAGCCGAATCCGCGCCGACCGCATTCGCGCTGCACGCCGTGCGCGATCTGCGAATACACCGGATTGTTCAGATCGTTGACGGTCAGGGCGATCAGTCCGGCCAGATTGCTTTCGCTGCGCGGGCGGATGATTTGCGTATGGTAGCCGAGCCGTTCGGCCACGGCCCGCACATGGTTGAGCGTATTGACGTTCACGCGGTCGGGCCGGCGGAAGGTGCGCGACACCGTGGCGATCGAGACGCCGGCCGCCTTGGCCACGTCGCTGATCGTGACCTGATCAGACTGGTCTGGCCGACCGGGCTGGTCCGGCTGACTGATCTGGCCTGTTTTGCTGGGCTGATCCGACTGGCCGATCCGGTCCGGCTGACTGATCTGGTCCGGCCGATCGGTTTGCTCTGCCTGATCGGCTGAATCCGGGTTCCCGGTCCGGTCGGTGGGGGCGGTCCGGTCGTCATGCCGGTCGTCGTACTGCTCCTGCTCACTGCTCACATCGGTATGATATCGGCCCGGCCCCGGTAACACGATCGACCCGACGCGCGGCGTTTTGGAAACCTGTGGAAACCGTATTCTGTCTTCGCGCAACCGACCATATGATGATGGTGTCATCGGCGATCGGATGTTGCGGTTCGGACAGGGAAGCCCGGATGTCGAACGTCGGATCGTTGGAAACCGTGCGCGGACCCTCCCCAGTTGCCAGTATGGGGACCGTCACCGAATCCGGCGCCAGTGCCAGGCGCGACGTTCGGTGATCGGCGGTGCCGCAACGGTCGGATGACGGTGTCGGCGAAGGTTCCTTTCCTTGCTTTGCCGGCAGATTCGCACGGCGACGATTCGTGGGCATCGGAAGTCAGCTCACGAACCGCCGTCCGTCGTTTGTGTCTTTTGAGGCTTCCCCCTGCTCACTTCGCCTTGATCACCAGATTGAGCACCGACCCGGCGGCGACCAGCAGCGTGCCGATCCAGAACGGCATCGATAGGTTCAGCCCCAGCAGCAGCGCGCTTGCGCCGACCGACAGCACCGGTGTGGCGTATGAGGCGATCGCCATCTTCTCCATGCTGCCGTGCAGGATGCCGAACCCCCAGCAGGCGTAGCCGCCGGCGATCACGGCGGCCGTGATCAGCACGGTGACCCAGGCATGCGTCGGGGGAGTGGCGGTGGGCAGACCCTCGCCGGAGAGGAAGTGCACGATCCACAGGGCCACGCACACGCAGGGGAAGAACACGCTCGTGCCGTCGTATCCCTTCGACAGCGACGGCGTGGCCACCGCGTACACCGACCATGCCAGCGCCCCGAGGAACGACAGGGCGAACGGCAGGGGATTCTCGACGACGTGCTGCAGGGCCACATGCCAGTCGAGGCCGCTGTTGCCGCCGACGGCGAGGAAGACGCCGGCCGTGGCGACCAGTGCGCCGGGCAGGGCGAACCACACCGCATGGCGTTTGTGTGAGATCGCGGCGGCGAGCAGCACCATGAGCGTGGGCCACAGGTAGTTGACCAGACTGATCTCCACCGATTGCGCGGCCGAGGAGGCCAGGCCGATCGACAGGGCGATCGACGATTCGTAGAACACGAACAGGACGCCGCCGATGATCAGATACCGTTTCGGCGCGGTGCGGATCGGCGCCGGTCGGCGGAAGATCAGCAGCAGGACGGCGCCGCAGGTGTAGATCATCGCCGAGCCGAGCGTGGCGCCGAACGATTCGGAGACGATGCGCACCAGCCCCATCATCATGCTCCACAGGACGATCGCCATGAATCCCACCATCGTGGCGCGGGCGGTGGAGACGTTCTTCGTGTTCCCCTTCATGTCCGCCATGATACCGGCACCAGGTTATGGGGAGATGTGCGGATGCATTGGTTCGTTGTCGTCGAGAGCGGCGGAACGATCATCCTGGCTTCCCCTCGCAGGGGAAGCTGGCAGCCGAAGGCTGACTGATGAGGTGATGGGAGCGAGGCTGAACCCGTATGGAAATGCCGGAGGCATTTGTAGGGTTCAGGCGAGCCGACAGGCGAGCGATTGGGGCGCGGCCGTCGGCCGTCCGTTCTTGCGGTTGAAGGTGGCCGGCGAATGCCGCGTGGTGACCATCTTGCCTTCCCCTTGAGGGGAAGGTGGCCGGCGAATGCCGGTCGGATGAGGTGTCAGGTGACCCGACTACGTTGCCGTGCCTCATGGTTCCAGTCGTTCTCCACAGGGACCTCCGCGGCACTACGTCGTTGCGAAAGATGAAATCAAAGTGATATCATTTTGGTATCAGGTGATCGGCCGGTCGGGTCGGTTCCTGCGATCCAAGGAGGGTGATCGTCATGGTTGGGAAGAACGAGGTCAAGGTCAGGGGCGGAGTCGGAGGCGGGACTGCCGGATCGGCCCCCTCGGTCGAACGAGAAGGAAGGGCGATGAGCGGCTGGCCGATGCTGGCGGCAACGATTCTCGGTTGGGTCGTGGCCATCGCCGCCATCGTGGTCGCGTCGATCCTGCTCAATGCGGCCCATGGAGACGGCGGTACGGCAACGCAGGCCGGTACGGTACTGCTGATCGTCGGCATCGTGCTGTGCGTGGTGATGTCGATGGTGCCGGCGGGCTTCTTCTCGCTGCAGCCCAACGAGGCCCGAGTGCTCGTGTTGTTCGGCGAATACCGCGGCACGGTGCGCGGCGAGGGCTTCTACTGGTCCAATCCGTTCTATTCGCGTGATCTGCAGCCCGCCGATCAGGAGGAAAGCGACGGCGAATCGCTGACGGCCGCGCTGACCGGCAAGAAAAAGACCGCAAAGACCAACCAGTCGGCGGTCAAGGCGAAGATCTCGCTGCGCGCCCGCACGCTCAACGGTCCGAAGCTCAAGGTGAACGACCGCAACGGCAATCCGATCGAGATCGCCGACGTGATCGTGTGGCGCGTGACCGACACCGCCCGCGCCGTGTTCGACGTGGACCATTACGAGCAGTTCGTCGGCATGCAGGCCGAGACCGCGCTGCGGCACGTCGCCAGCCGGTACGCCTACGATCACAATGCGCAGACCGATGAGGCCGCGGCCGGCGAGATCACGCTGCGGTCGAACATCGCCGAGGTGTCGCAGGCGCTGCGGGACGAGCTCGCTGAGCGTCTGGCGCCCGCCGGCATCACCGTGGACGATGCGCGGCTGACCCATCTGGCGTACGCGCCCGAAATCGCGCAGGTGATGCTGCGCCGCCAGCAGGCCGAGGCGATCATCGCAGCCCGCACCAAGATCGTGCAGGGTGCGGTGTCCATGGTCGAGATGGCGCTCAAGGAGCTGGACAAGGACGGCGTCGTCGAACTGGACGAGGAGCGCAAGGCCGCGATGGTTTCGAACCTGATGGTGGTGCTGTGCGGCGACAACGACGCCCAGCCCGTGGTCAACGCCGGTTCGCTCTACAATTAAGGATTCGTGGAAAATACGGATTCGTCGGATTCGTCGGATTCCGTATCGGATGTATCGGATAGGTCTTCTCGGTAGCGGCTTCGCCCCGGTGCGAGACCGCTGCGGAAGGTCATCGCAGGAAAGGAGACTCCCATGGCGAAGAAGCAGTACCCGCTGAGGGTGGATCCTCAACTGTGGGAGGCGGTGGAGCACTGGGCCGCCGACGAACTGCGATCGGTCAACGGACAGATGGAGTTCATCATCCGCGACTCGCTCAAGCGGGCGGGACGACTGCCCAAGCAGCTGCCGCCGTCCCGCACCAACGCCCGACGGGGCGAATGACGGGGCGCGCCCGTGATGTTCGGGCGTGTCGCGGATTTGGCGATATCGCCGCCTGCGTGTATAGTCTCAGTTTTGTAAACCACAGACCGTTGGTTGGAGTCTGCCGACTCCCGAAGGTTGCCAGCGCAGGTTGCGAGACTGATTCCCGATGGAATCCGGTTCATGTGCGGATCGTTCCGCATGGGACCGATGATGATGCTCCGCCTGCGTGCGGGGCTTTTTTTGTTGCTCTGGCTGCTTGCAGATGGCTTCCCGAACGAATCAATGGCCGATTTAGGAAGGAACGCCATGTTAAGGCCCGAAAAGGCTGAGGTCATCGCCGCGCTCACGGAGCAGTTCCGTGATGCCGACGCCGTGTACCTCACTGAGTACCGCGGGCTGAGCGTACCGCAGATCTCCGATCTGCGCGAGAAGCTGGGCCGCGATACTTCCTACACCGTGGCGAAGAACACGCTGGCACGCATCGCCGCCAAGGAAGCGGGCGTGGAAGGTCTGGACGATCTGCTCTCCGGTCCTACCGCTCTCACTTTCGTGAAGGGCGATTTCGTCGAGGCCGCCAAGGTCCTGCGTGACTTCACCAAGGAAAACAAGCAGCTCGTTGTCAAGGGCGGCTTCGCCGACGGCACCGTGTACGATGCCGAGGGCGTCACCAAGCTCGCTGACCTCGAATCCCGTCCGGTCCTTCTCTCCAAGGTCGCGTACTCCCTCAAGGCTGTGCAGACCAAGACCGCTCAGCTCTTCGTCGCTCTGCCCACCAAGGCCGTGCGTACGGTGGACGCTCTGCGCGAAAAGCAGGAGAAGGCTGCCTGATCCGCACCCTGCAAGGGTTGCGACTCGCTGCGTAACAAGCAAACAGAAAATTTTGGCTGGTCGGCATCCCAAGACCTTAACAATTGCCGGCCGCCGCTGAATGAAAGGAAGCCATAATGGCTAAGCTCACCAACGAAGAGCTCCTGGAAGCTTTCGGTGAAATGACCCTCGTCGAGCTCTCCGAGTTCGTCAAGGCCTTCGAAGAGAAGTTCGACGTCGAGGCTGCCGCTCCGGCCGCTGTCGCCGTTGCCGCCGCTCCGGGCGCTGCTCCGGCCGAGGAAGAGAAGACCGAGTTCGACGTGATCCTCTCCGCCGTTGGCGACAAGAAGATCCAGGTCATCAAGGCCGTCCGCGCCATCACCTCCCTGGGTCTGGCCGAGGCCAAGGGCCTCGTCGACGGTGCTCCGAAGGCCGTCCTCGAGGGCGCCAAGAAGGAAGACGCCGAGAAGGCCAAGGCTCAGCTGGAAGAGGCTGGCGCCACCGTCGAGCTCAAGTAATACACGCGGGAGGGAATCCCGCTCATTGCTTGGCTTAGCAGCTTGAAACCCCGCAGTCACGATCGCATTGCGATCCGTGGCCGCGGGGTTTTCGCATACTTGGTTCATATACGCGGGGTTTTTCATATACGTGGGGTTTCGCATGGCGGCACAAGCGGCGTGCATGTCCGTATCCGGCGTAGGATATCGGGCGTGGCACAAGGCATCAGACGCGCGAAGGCGGACGAGAAATACCGGCAGATGACCGGTCGGCCCATCCGTCCGCTGATCATCCGACTGGCGATCCCGGCCATGATCTCGAATCTGGTCACCATGGCCTACAACCTCGTCGACACCTATTTCATCGGTCGGCTCGGCACCTCGCAATCCGGCGCGATCGGCATCGCGTTCTCGGTGATGACGATCATGCAGGCCATCGGCTTCTTCTTCGGCAACGGCGCCGGCAACTCCATGTCGCGCGAAATGGGCAAGCAGAACACCGCGCGGGCCTCCCGACTCATGGCGATCGGATTTTTCGGCTCGGTGGGCTTCGGCACCCTGCTCGCCGTCCTCGGCCTGCTGTTCCTGCATCCGATGGTCTTCGCCCTCGGCTCCACCGAAACCATCGCCCCGTACGCCATGCAGTATCTCACGCCGATCCTCGTCGCCGCACCCATGGTCTGCGGATCGTTCACCATGAACGGTCTGCTGCGGTATCAGGGACAGTCCTCCTATTCGATGATCGGCCTCGTCTCCGGCGCCATACTCAACTGCGTCCTCGCCCCGATCTTCATCTTCGCGCTCGATCTGGGCATCCTCGGCGCCGGACTGGCCACGGCGGTCTGCCAGACGATCAGCTTCACCATGCTGGCGGTCATGTGCCGCAAGGTGGCCGTGCTCAAGCTCACGCCGCGCGAATTCCGGCCCGACCCGCTGCTGATCCGCGAGGTGATCGGCGGGGGACTGCCCTCGCTGCTGCGGCAAAGCGTCGGATCGGTGGCCGTCACCTGCGTGAACCTCGCGGCCAACCCGTTCGGCGACGCGGCGATCGCGGCCATGGCCATCGTCATGCGGCTCATGATGTTCACCAACTCGGTGATCATCGGCCTCGGTCAGGGGTTCCAGCCGGTCTGCGGCTACAACTATGGTGCCGGCCTGTTCGACCGGGTGCGGCAGG
The DNA here is from genome assembly GCF_002802905.1 of Bifidobacterium simiarum. GTDB lineage: Bacteria > Actinomycetota > Actinomycetes > Actinomycetales > Bifidobacteriaceae > Galliscardovia > Galliscardovia simiarum. The sequence continues at coordinate 221,625 of NZ_PEBK01000003.1, read as the reverse complement.
GATACTGGTTCTGCGTGCGGGTGAGCACCGTGATCCTGATCGGTTTCGCGATCGGGCTCTCCGCGTTCGCGCCGCAGCTCATCGAACTGTTCCGCTCCGACCCGCAGGTCGTGCGCATCGGCACGCTCGCCCTGTGGCTGCAATGCTGCAGCGTGCCGTTCATGGGGGTGAACATGATCTCCAACATGATGCAGCAGACCATGGGGCTCACCGGCGTCGCCTCGTTCCTCGGCGTGTGCCGTCAGGGGGTGTATCTGGTGCCGCTGATCATCGTGCTGCCCGCCGTGTTCGGCCTGCTCGGCGTCGAGATCGCCCAGCCGGCGGCCGACCTGCTCACCTTCGCTACGACGATCCCGCTGCAGGCCCGGGTACTGAAACGACTACGGCGGCCGGCATAGGCGGGTTCGGTCACCTCATCCGTCAGCCGGCGGCTGACACCTTCCCCTCAAGGGGAAGGTCGTAATGAGCGAAGAGCCTGCCTTCCCCTCCGAGGGGAAGGTGGCCGGCGGCGCCGGACGGATGAGGTGAGCGGCAGGCCCGCAACTGTGCAGATGTGAAACGGGTATGACGCGCATCCGCATAAAACCCGCGAATCATGCCAAAATGGTGTGTAAGTGTGTCGGAACGTATGGAGGAGGCTCGCACGGTGAGTGACCAGCAGTGGCTTATCAGAGTCAATGGCGTTGATGAGATGAGGGTCGATGCGGGGCAGCATGTGGTGATCGGCCGAAAGCCTCTGCGACCGGCACCGGTGGAGGAGGGTAGCATCCGCCTCGACGTGCCCGATCTGACCAAATCGATGTCGAAGCGGCACGCCCGGTTCTCGGTGGCCGACTCCGGCAACGCCTCGATCGAGGATCTGGGCTCCACGAACGGCACGTACGTGGTGCGCGACGACGGCGAACTGATGCGCGTGCCGGTCAACAAGGACTTTCTGCTGCCGCGCTCGCCGATGCGGTTCCAGTTCGGCGACGTGCCGGTGGACTTCGTCAAGGTGGAGGCGCAGGAGACCCCCGCCGCGCAGCCTGTGGCCGACCTGTTCTCGTATGCGAAGCCGGGATCCGCTCCGGAGCCGGAGGTCGATCCCGCGAACATGAGCGTGGACGACATTCTCGATCTTCGTGCCGGTGAGCCCACCGGACTGCTCAGCACCAGCAAGGTGAGGAGCCGTATCGACGCCCTGCACGATCAGGCGCTGGCGGACCATGCCGTGCAGCCTTCCGTCGTGGAGCCGTCCGCCGGACAGCCGGTGTCCGAGGGGACGGATGCCGAGAGCCACGCCGGTGAGCACGCCGGTGAGCATGAGGCGGATCACGCCGCACAGGCCGAGTCCCGGTCTCAGTCCGGGATCCAGACTCAGTCCGGGGCACAGTCGGATGCGCAATCCGACACCCGGGCCGATGCTCGGTCCGATGCCCAGACTGCCGACGGATTCGGCCACGACGTCGAGCACGGCGTCGGCCATGACGCCGGTCATGGCGCGTCGTTCGCCCTGCCGCTGTCGGGCGGCAACGGCGGCAATGATGCGGCCGAGCAGGATTCCCGCGATCTGTTCCGCGACGCCGCGGCAAGTCAGCCGACCGGTTCCGGTCAGTCCGTGGACGTGAATCCGGCCGCCGTGGACCAGTCCGGTGACGGCGACCAGCCGGCGGGCGGGCAGACGTACGCGCCCGTCTTCGAAGCCGGTTCGGTCTTCGACCGTCTGTCCAAGGGCGAACTGAACAAGCCGGAACCCGGCATCGTGGTCGACGGATTCAGCTCCGACGATGCGAAGATCACCCGCGACTTCGACGTGCAGTTCGAAATGGCCCGCCACCCGCAGCTGCTGCCGTTCCTGGCGATGAACCCGTCGCTGTACGACGATCTGTACGCATGGCTCGAGGTGCAGGGTGACGCCGACATCGACCGGGCGCTCGCGGCCAATCAGGGGTATCACGAATATCAGGCGGTCAAAGGGGAGTAAGGGGAACAATCGTCCATGAGCGAATCAACCACATCACAGGTTCGGTCTGAGGCACAGGAAGGGACGAACGAGGCGCTCGACCGGGTCCGGTCATGGTATGACCAGTACCGCAGCGAGCACGGTCCCTCGCCGGTGGAGGATCTTTCGCAGCTTGAAGCCCGTCTCGACCTGACCCACGCGCATCCGTCCGGCATTGCCCAGCTGTTCGCTAGCGGCCATGTGCAGCTGAGCAGCCTGTTCCGCGACACCGGCATGCTGCGCGCCGGGCAGCGTCGTCTTTCCCGCGTGCTGGAGGATCAGGCCTCCATGTCGAACGTGGAGGGCGACGCGCAGCTGTCGCTGGCCGTCGGCGTGGCCAGCTGGTCCGGCTGCACCATGCCGCTGCTGCTCTACCCGATTCAGGTGGACCGCGAGCCCGACAACGAGTCGCTGGCCCACGCCCAGCTGCGCTTCACCTCCACCGCCAGCATCAATCCGGCGTTCATCTCGGCCATGCGGGCCAAGGGCGTGATCCTCAACGAGAATCTGCTGCTCGACTCCTCGCAGTACGCCGACAGCTCCCCGGAGACCTCGGCGCTGTTCGCCCGCATCTCCACCATGGTGGGCGATGCGGTGCAGTCGTTCATCATCGAACGCGAGATCATCCTCGGCTGCTTCATCCACTCGTCCACGCTGTTCCTCAGCGAGGGCGATACGCTGATCCGGCGGATGAAGCGGGCCCTGACCGGCAACGATCTGCTCGACGTGCTGGCCGGCAACGAAAAGGCCGAACGGTTCCTCGCCGACTATCCGGTGCCCTCATACACCCCGTACGACATCGATCCGCATAACGAGCTGGAGATCGGCGACGTCGACAACGTCACCCGCTACGCCGCGCAGATCGTCTCGTCGGGTGCCTCGGCGTTCGTCGACCTGCCTGGCGGACGGGACTCCGCCGAAATCGCCTCCGCGGTGACCAGCCGGGCGATCATGAACGGCAAGACCGTGCTGTACGTGCCGTGCGTGACCAGCCAGAAGCGTCGGTTCGTCAAGCAGGTCAAGCGCAACGACATGTCCGGCATGCTGCTCGACATCAGCGACTCCGCCTTCAACAACGCGGTGGACCACCAGCTCATCGCCGCGGTAGGCTACCAGCCCGGCACCGCCAGCTCCCACTTCGACCAGCTGGCCGACGAGCTCGTGGGCGTGCGCACCCGACTGACCCGCTACCTCGGCGACCTGCACGGGCAGAACAAGGAATGGGGGGTCTCCGCCTACGAGACCATCCAGAATCTGGCCCGCATCTCCTCCCTGCCCACGCATCCGGCCACCCATGTGCGGCTTTCCGAGGACGCCGCCCGCCAGCTGGGCAACTCCATGGACGCGTGGAGCGAGAAACTGGTACGCGCCGGCGAACTCGGCGAATTCACCATCAATCCCGAAGACACCTCGTGGTTCCACGCCGCCATCTACAGCGAGCAGGAGGCGGTCAACGCCTACCAGCGCGTGGTGCGGCTGCTGGAGACGCTGCTGCCGGCCATTCGTGGGCAGATCCGCTCCGTGGTGGAGACCTGCGGCTTCCCGATCCCCGACTCCATGCAGGAATGGGGCAGCCAGGTGGTGGTGCTCAAGAACCTGCGCCGCGTGCTCGACGTGTTCCAGCCCAACGTGTTCGAACGCGACATCCCCGCGATGATCGAAGCCACGAAGTCCAAGGCCGACCGCAAGGCCGAAGGCACCACGATGGGCTTCTGGGAGCGTCGCCGCTACGTGAAGGAGGCCAAGAGCCTGCTGCGCGTGGGCGCTCAGGTGGAGAACCTGCATGACGCACTGGTGGTGGTCTCCAAGCAGGCCGAGCAGTGGCGCATGTTCGTGCCGCGCGGCGGATGGCCGGTGCTGCCGCCCAAGCTGGACGACATCATCGACACGCAGGAGGCCATCGTCGCCGACCTGACCGCGCTCGACGCCGTGCTGGCCACCACGCCGGAAGGCGCCGAAATGGAGACCATGCAGTTCAACGCGCTCGAGGCGCGACTGCAGGGCCTGTTCGACGACCACAAGTCGCTCGATACCTTGCCGGAGCGCAGCAGTCTCGAACGGGACTTCAACGCCAACGGACTGGGCGAACTGGTCAACGACCTGCGCAACCGCCGCATCGCCACCGAGGCCGCGCCCGGCGAACTGCAGCTGGCCTGGTGGACCACGATCTTCGAGCTGATCGTGCACTCCTCGCCGATCATCTCCAATCAGGACGGATCCGTGCTCTCCGCCGCCTCCGACCGGTTCAACCAGGTCGATGCCGAGCATGTGCACTCCGTGGGACCGATGGTCAATCAGGAGATGACCAAGCGCCTGAGCGAAATGCTCTACTCGCGCTCGCATGAGGCCAATCAGCTGCATACGCTGCTGGCCTCGCCCACGCCGGTGCCGCTGAGCCGTCTGCGCCGCGACTACCCGAACATCCTCACCGCCGCCAAGCCGATCCTCGTGGCGAGCCCGGCCGCGCTGGTCTCCAATACGCCGCTGGAGCATCTGGCCGACATCGCCGTGATCGACGCCGCCGCGCACGTCCGTCCGCTGGAACTGCTCTCGGTGCTGGCCCGCGTCGACCAGGTGGTGATCCTCGCCCACCGGGAGACGGTGTCCTCGCCGATCGTGAGCGCGCTGATGCCATACCTCAAGCCGCTGCGGCTGCTCGAACGGCCCGACCGTCGCGACCCGCGTCTCGCCCGGTTCCTTGAAGAGAACGGCTACGGTAAGGTGCCGCTGGCGCTCAGCGCGTCCGGTTCGATCGGCAGGAGGGACGGCGTCGCCTACACTCATGTGGAGGGGGCGTCCGGCGTGCCGTCGGTGACCACCGGACTCGTGGAAAGCAACAAGAACGAGATCGACGCGGTAGTGGATCTGGTGATCCGTCGCGCCGGCTCCTTCACCATCGTGCCCGCCACCTACATGCTGTGCATCGTCACGATCTCGCCGGTGCACAGGCAGCGCATCGGTGCCGAGCTCAAGGCCCGCAGCTCCAAGGATCCGGGACTGCGCAAGTTCCTGCGCCACGTGCGCATCATCGGACTCAACGAAGTGTGCGGCATGGAGGCCACCGACGCGATCATCGCATTCGGCTTCGCCCGCACCACGCACGGCCGCATGCTCCAGCAGTTCGGCATGCTCGAGGCCCCGGGTGGTGCGTCGATGCTGCTCGACGCCCTGGCGCTCGCCCACACGCGTCTGGACGTGGTCTCGTCGTTCACGTCCGCCGATCTGGAGGACGATCGTCTGCGCAAGCCCGGTCCGCAGCTCATGAAGCGACTGCTCGTCTGGTGCGAGGAACTGGATCAGGTGCCGGTGCCGGCTCCCCAGGCTCTCGAAGGCGAGATGAGCACGCTGCTGGTCGATCTTGCCGAGCGCATCCGGGCCCGCGGCCTGCAGGTGGAGACCAACTACGGGTTCGCCGGTGGCATGCGCATCCCGCTGGTGGTGGGCCTGCCGAACAAGCCGTATACGCTGGCGATCACCACGGATGACGCGACGTTCATGTCGATCTCGTCCACGCGCGAACGGCACCGGTTCAGCAAGGAGGATCTGGAATCCCTCGGCTGGTCGGTGATGACCGTGTGGAGCGTGGCCGCGTTCGTCAACCCCGACAAGGAGGTCGACCGCGTGGTCGCCCAGCTTGCCAAGATGTACGGGGATGCGCAGTGAGCGGGGATGCGAATCGTATCGATGACGGTTCCAATGGTTTCGGTGGTGTCGAGGCCGGTGCTGTTGGTGCCGGTGGTGCGGGTGCTGACGGTGCGAATGCCGGCTTCGCGGTGAATGGTTCAGGTGCCGGTGGATCGTCGCGCCGGCGCCGTCCGCATCGGCGCGTGGTATTCAAGGGCACCGAGCGTTTTGACGCCGACGGCCTGTTCGACGGTGCCGACGATTCCGCCGACCCGGAGGAGCGGGCCGAGCGTCTGCGCAAATCCGCCGAGGACGACCGCCGTATCCTCAACGAACTACCCCCGCACTGGGCCAAATTCGACGCCGAAGGCCGCCGCTAGCCACGCCTTGTACGGCTTCCGGCCGGCAGATCGTTCCTCTTGCCTTCTCCTGGGCCGAGCCCGCATAGGAAACGTCGGAGGCGTTTGCAGGCTTCCCCCTGGGCTGAGTCCGTGAAGCAAACGTCGGAGGCGTTTGCAGGGCTCAGGCGAGCCGACAGGCGAGCGGATGGGGCGCGGCCGTCAGGCCGTCCGTTCTTGCGGTGAAGCTGTCGGCGTGAGCCGACTGATGAGGGCAGATGAGCGTTGCTTCCTTGTCGTCACCTCATCAGTCAGCCTCCGGCTGCCAGCTTCCCCTCGAGGGGAAGCCTGCATGCTTCGTTTTTCGGGCTTTCCCCTCGAGGGGAAGCCCGAACGGATGGAGCGCGGCCGTCGGGATGATGGTTATTGCTGGACGGCGAGGATGGGGTGGTCTTGCTGGGCCTTGAGCGTGGCCAGCGCCTCGTTCGGTGCCATGGCGAACGTGACGGTGCTTCCGGCGTCATCATCCGACGTGCCGGACAGCAGGCCGCCACCCGGTCCTCCCGCTTCCCCCGCGTCGTCATGCCGCGGCACCGTGATCACCGTGGCATGGCCGGAAAGCGTGGCGGAAGCGGTCACCAGTTTCACCACGTCGCCGGGAATGAGCGATTCCGGCACACTGGCCAACGTCACCTGTACGGTGGTCTGACTCGCCTCCACCGTGGGCGTCTCTCCGATCATTGAAGTGAGAATCGGCGAGCCGACGTCGATGTCGACCCGTGCGATCTTGCCGACGATCGCCGTTGAATCATCGAACATGCCACCCATCGCCGCCGAAGCCGGCACCGTGACGACGGTAAGCTGCCGGGCGTCGATCGTCTCCCCGCGGCCGATGGTACTGCCCGCCACCACGACCGGCTGATTCGCCGTCAACGACACCACGCATTGCAATGCCGCCCATACGGCCAGTCCTGCGCATAATGCGATGCCCAGACGATACAGCATGGCGCTGCGTCGTCTGGACTTCAGATCGTTTCGCGTCCGTCGGCCGCCTTGCCGATCCATCCCAAAAACACTCATGCCTCCACCTTGCACGATGGAGGCATGATTCAGCGGCCGATCAGGCCAATGTGGTCGAATGTGAAAAACCCTTGGGATTCCGCCATTTCAACCGGTTTCATGAAACGCCATGAAACACGGAGTGCAGTCGTTTCCGCCGCATTCCGCGCGCAGACGGCCGTGTCGTCTACTTCTTCGCGCCGTCGGTGCGGTAGAAACCGCTGCCCTTGAATTCGATCGGCACGGCGGAGTACACCTTACGCACCTGCTCCTCATGGCACTCGGGGCACACGGTGATCGGGTCGTCGGTGAACGACTGCTGTTCGGTGAAATCGTAGCCGCAGTTCTTGCAGCGGTAATGATAGGTAGGCACGCTCGTTCCTCCAGAGTCAATGCATTCTATATAAAGTCCGAACCTATCCTAGCGACACGCCTGACAATAGGCATGACTCCCTGACCGCAGGCATGGTTCCCCTGAGCGTAGGCGTGATCCCGCACGAATCCGATTCCGCCACGGACCCTTCACTCGAACCGCCACGGACCCTTCACTCGAACATGGTCAGCCCGTCGGGCGTGAGCACTCCGTCCACCGGTCGATCCCACGGTTCGTGGGGGAGCGGCCCGTCCACGACCTCCCACGGCCATACGACCGTGATCACCCGGGCTGTGGGGGATTTCATCGCCAGCATCCGGTCGTACCATCCGCCGCCGCGTCCCAGTCTGAGGCCGGATCGGTCCACCATGATCCCTGCGGTGATGATCAGACCGGCGTCGGCGATCGTCTCGGCCGGCAGCACCGGTCCGCTCGGCTCCTTTGGCCGACGCGGACCGGCGTCATGCAGATCGTCCCCGCCGGTGAATTCGGCCCATCCCAGATCAAGACCCGATCCCAACACCGGCACCAGCACGCGTGATCCCGAGCGGACCAGTTCATCAAGCAGATCGTCCATCGGCACTTCGGTGCCCATCGACACATAGGCCGCCACGGTGGGATGGGTCGTTCCGTTTTCGGTTCCGCTACCACCGGTTTCGGTCCTGCTACCGGTGGTGTCATCGCCGCTACCGTTGGTTGCGGGCACGCGACTCGGCGGAATCTCCCCGTCAGACCGCATGAGTTCCGCTATCCGTCGGCCGGCAACCGCCAGTCGTCGGCCGGCCTCGATCCGCTCCGCCTCGCCGATCTGCCGTCGTCGGGCCAGTGCCTCCTTGCGCAGTGATCGTTTGCGGGCGGCCGTATCATCCGTATCGGTAGTATCGTTGATACCGTTTGCGCCGCCGGCCATGCGTGCGTCCATGCTCTCGTCATCCATGCCCTCAGTTGTACTCACGTCGGCGGAATATGGAAGGCATGTTCCGGCTGTTCTCCAAGCGTGACGATGACGAGTCGTCAGGCGAATCGTTCCATGTTCCCACGGTGCTGCTCGCACCGCAGTCGTTCGAACCGCTGCGGCTCAGACCGATGCGCACGGACGACATGGCGGCTTGGAGTGAGGTCCGCCAGCGTAACGAGGAATGGCTCAGGCCTTGGGATTCCGGCGATCCGATGCATTCGCCCACGATCACGTTCTCGCAGTGGATCGCCCGGCAGCGACGTAGCGAACGGCATGGCGACTCCGTGATCTTCGTGATCGAACTGCGCGGCGAGATCATCGGCCAGATCTCGCTGGGGGCCATCTGCTACGGCTCGATGCGCGTGGGCACCGTGGGCTACTGGATCGACCGCGGTCATGCCGGCCACGGGTACGCGCCGCTGGCCGTGGCGATGCTGGCCGACTGGGCGATCTCCAGCCCCACCGGACCGCACCTGCATCGGCTGGAGATCGCGATCATCCCCGAAAACGAACGCTCCCGCCGGGTGGCGGAGAAGCTCGGGCTGCCGCTGGAGGGGCTGCGACGCAACTATATGTATGTCAACGGCCGGTGGCGCGACCACGACGTCTACGTGCTGCTCGCCTCGGACGTGCAAGGAGCGGTCGTCGATCGCCTGCGATGATCGTTTTCGGAGGCGTCTCTCGGCCGTGATCGTCCGTATCGATCGACTGCGATGATCGATCATGATCATCGTGTGCGGGGATTTGGTCAACACGCGACACCAAACGGCTGGAAAATCAGCCCGGTCACTTATCGTAGAGGACATGGATTTTGGTTCGCTCGCAAGTGTGGTGTTGTGGGTGATCATAGCGATACTCCTATTCGGACTTCAGCCCTGGCGGACGTTGCAGGGCATGAGGAACGCCATGGAACATCGCTCCGACCGTTATTCCTCGTCTTTGCATATCATCGATATGGACGAAGGAATATGCTTCGGCGATCAGCACAGAACAATCGCCGGGAAAGGGGTCACCATGCAGCCGTCTGCGCAGGTGTCCAGATTGGACGACGCACGCATCGCCGAAGTGAGGCGATTGCGTCGCGCTGCCATACGCAGACGACAGATTCTGGTGGCCTCACTGTTTGGCGTGGCCGTGCTGGTGCTGGTGCTGGCATTGGCCCTGCATTTCAGTGCCGCATTCGCGCTGATCCCGTTGGCGCTCGACGTGGCCGTACTCGCCTTGGGCGCTCGCGCGTCCCGTCAGGCCCGCGACTGGGAGGCGAAGGTGGCGAAGGCCAAGCGCGCCAGCCGTCATCGTCGCCAGCGTGAGGCGCAGCAGGCCCGTCAGGCGGCGCAAGCGCAGGGGTCTCAGTCGGTAGAGGCTCAGTCGGTGGTATCGCAGACCGATACGGCCACGGACGCGATGTCCAAGGCCGAGATCGAGCGCACCATCGCACGGGCGAAGGCCGAGAAGCAGGCGGCTCTGGCCATGCGACGAATGCAGCGCATGGCAGCCGAGGCCGCCCGGGCGGATGCGGCGATGCCGACCGATCAGCCGGAGGCGGTGCCGCCGCGCAAGGTTCGCCGTCACCATGTGGATACCACGGCCTCGGCAGTACCGCAGTCGCAGCCGGCCTCCCAGTCTCAGCCGACGCCGTCCGTTGCCGCGCCGCAGTCGCAGGCCGTGCCGGTTCAGCCCGTACAGTCTGCGCCGGTCGCTCAGTCCCAGACCGTACAGTCTCAGTCCGCTCAGCCCACCCAGTCCCAGACCGTGGCCCCGCAGGCCGCTGTGTCTCCGCAGACCGTGACCCCGCAGTCCGAAACGACCCGTTCCCGGGCCGAATCGGCCGCCGAGGCCGAGGATTCCACGGCCGAGCTCAGGAAGGTCACCCGTTCCCATGCGCTGGATGCCTTCGAGCTGGCCGCCAGCCAGGATCTCATCTCCTTCTCGCTGGGCGCTCCCCGTCAGGGTCAGGAGGTCCGCGCGGCCGAACCGCAGAGTCTGGAGATCAAGTCCACCAAGCAGGTGGCGCACGCCGAGCCGAAGGCGGGCGATGCCGTCGCCGCGAAGCCGAACGGCGAGACTCGATCCGCCACCGGCGCGACTGCCTCCGAAACCACTGCCGCCGGGAATCCATCCGCGGCCCGGACCTCGTCCGACGCCGGGCGCCGTGAGCCTGTTCGTGAACTCGCCCCCGACGAGAAGCCGACGGTTCCCTCCCGGGATACGACGATGAACTCGATCATCAGCGCAAAAAAGGCCGAGCGTTCGGCTCAGGCCAAGGCGGAGGCCCGTGCCCGCGAGGCCGTGCGCGACGCCGTGGCGGCTCCCGCCCGTTCCTCCGATTCGCTGGGCGGCGACGTGGATGCCGTGCTGGCCCGCCGTCGCGGCTGAGGCGTTTACCTGTAGACACCCGTTGCCCGTAGATATGGCCCTTCGGGGTCCTCGACGGCGGTTCCGGATCATCGTTCGGAACCGCCGTTCGCATTCCCCGGGCTTCGCTGATGGCAAACCGGATTAGCACTCGAGTTGGCAGAGTGCTAATTTCGCGCTACCATAACGAATAGCGCAAAGGGACGTTCACCTGAGTGATCGTCAGCCTCTCCGGTTCTTCGTTCTGGCGCGGGAAATATCGATTGCTCTTTACAGAGGAGGCACACAGTGTCGATCGCACTCACACCGTTGGAAGACAAGGTCATCATCAAGCAGGCCGCTGCCGAAACCAAGACCGCTTCCGGTCTGTACATTCCGGACAACGCCAAGGAGAAGCCGCAGCAGGGCGAAGTCCTGGCCGTCGGCCCGGGCCGTCGTGACGACAAGGGCGAACGCATCCCCGTGGACGTCAAGGAAGGCGACAAGGTCCTGTACTCCAAGTACGGCGGCACCGAGGTCAACTACGGTGGCGAGGACTACCTGATCGTCTCCGCCCGCGACATTCTGGCCATCCTGCACTAAGCGGCAGACGGCTGGTCGAGGCTCACGCCGTTCGCCGCGGTTGTGGCGGCGGGCGTATGAGCCGGTATGATCGTTGATCCCCGTGACGCATCCCGAATCCGGATGTGTCACGGGGATTTTTCGTATACCGGCGGCATGATGTGGAATGGGTTGTGTGGTGTGGTGAACCGGGGTGTGTCGTTGCCTGTCACCTCATCCGACCGGCTGGACCGGTCACCTTCCCCTCAAGGGGAAGGCGGGTGCGTCATCCGACTCGTATACCGGCGGCACGAAATCGATCGTGAGGTCGGTTGCGAAGCCGATCGGTAGCGGCGTGGTGACACAATGGAGGCAGGTCATGTTCGAAGGGGAATCATATGGGTCTTGCCATCATCATTATCGTCGCCGTCGTCGCCGTGATCCTGATCTGGGCGGTGACGACCTACAACGCGCTTGTCTCGCTGCGGCTGAAGGTCGATAACGGCTGGTCGCAGATCGACGTGCAGCTCAAGCAGCGTGCCGATCTGATCCCAAATCTCGTGGAAACGGTCAAGGGGTACGCCTCCCATGAATCGCAGACGTTGCAGGCGGTGACCGACGCCCGTGCCCGTGCCGCCGCGGCGACCACGCCGGCCGAGCGTGCGGCCGCCGAAACGCGGGTCGGTCAGGCGCTGATGAATCTCATGGCCACGGCGGAGGCATATCCGCAGCTTCAGGCCAACCAGAACTTCATCGATCTGCAGGGCCAGCTCAAGGCGCTGGAGGAGAAGATCGCCTACGCCCGCCAGTTCTACAACGACATCGTGCTCAAGTACAACACGAAGATCGCCACGGTGCCGAGCAACATCATCGCCGGCATGTTCCATTTCACCGCGCGCGAGTTCTTCAAGGTGGAGGAAGCCGCCCGGACCGTGCCGCAGGTGCGGTTCTAGGCGCGGTTCCGTCGGACGGGGCGGTACCGCAAGGCGTGATGCAAGGGGGAGCGATGCAGGAAACGGCAATGCACAGTCCAGCAATATACAGAACGGCAATGCACCGGTTAGCGATATACAGCCCGGTAATAGACGGCCTGACAATGCAGGGAGCGGAACGATGACGGCCTGGCCCCGTACGGTTCGCGTGATCATGGCCGGCTTCGCCGTTGCGTCGTCGGTCATGATGGTGGTTCTATTCGCCGTGGCGGGGATCAGCAGCATCGGCGTGCGGGGATCGGATGAGGATCTGACGCTCGACTCGCTGCACTACGACGTCAGGGTGCAGACCAACGGCGATCTGCACGTCAGCGAGACGTGGACCGTCAACATGGAATCCCGCGAGGACGACGACGGCAATCCGCGGCCGTGGCATCAGCTCTACCGTACGTTCCGTTCCCGGCCGGCCGTGTATGCCGGCATCCGGGACGTGTCGGTGACCGATCTCGACTCCGGCACGCGATTCCGGCATGTCGATCTGCCCGATCCCGCCGGCGTGGGCGAAGGTGACTACGATCATCTGGCCGGCAGCTGGTACCTCACCGACACCGGCGACGGCAGCACGGAGCTCGGCTGGAACATCACGCCGACCGACCACGGCACCGTCCGGTTCCGCATCGACTACACGGCGGCCAATGCGATCACCGTGCTCAGGGACGCCGGCGAATTCAACTGGCAGTTCCTCGACGATTCGAACGGCCTGTATGCGAAGAAGGTCACCGGTATGATCTTGTGGCCGGATTCGGCGTCCCGCTCCACCGTGCGATCGTGGCTGCACTACGCGGGCGGCACGTCGGGCATCGAGATCACCTCGGTCGGCGCGCTGGAGTTCGCGATCGACGAGATGCCGTCGCGCACGGCACTGGAGGTGCACGCCGTATTCCCGAAGTCTCTGGTGCCCAAGGCCGCGCGGCATGACGACGGTCGCAGCCGGGCCGACGTGATCTCGAGCGAACGGGCCATGGCCGAGGCGTGGCAGGCGAAGCAGGAGGCCCGCAACCGCCGTACGATCATCCTGTGCGTGGCGAGTGCGGTACTGCTGCTCGGCATGCTGGCCTGGAGCGTATGGTCGATCCGCACGTCGCGTCGGCTCAGCCGGTACCGCGGCGACATGACGTATTGGCGGGACGATCCCGGCGTCTCCCCGGCCGTGGCGGCCAAAATTGACGGGTTGGGCGGTTCGGCCAGTCAGGCGCACCGGAACGGGCTGTCGGCCACCATGCTGTCGCTGGCGCACAAACGCTGGATCGGCCTGACTGTGCGGCCGAAGGGCAAGTGGGGCAAGCAGGACGTGCTGATCACCATCCGCGGCGCGGAAGGCGACGATGCCGGGCGGAACGCCGTCGGTGTTGATCGCGACTCCGTCGGTGTTGTTCATGACTTCGTCGCTGCCACGGGACGGCGGATGCCGCTGACCCCCACCGAGGAGGCGCTGATGGACATCCTGCGCCGGGCCGCGACCGAATACCCCGGACCGTTCACCATGACCGATCTGCGGTCGGCCGTCAAACACAACGCCGAAAGCTTCGACCGGCTGTTCCGCGGCTACGACAACCAGCTGGCGGTGGAATACGGCGGATCGTACAGCACCACCACCTACCGGTATTCGCTGGTGCCCTGCGCGGTGACGATCGGCATCGGTCTGCTCGCCATGGTCGGCTTCCTGATCCTCGACTGGCCGCTGATCGGCATTCCCGTCGCGATTCTCGCCGCGGCGTTGGGTATCGTCACGGCCGTCCTCGCGAAATCCGAACTGCTCACCAAGGACGGTCTCGTGGTGGCCGGCCGGGTGGAGGGGCTCAAACGGTACATGCTCGACTTCTCGGACTTCTCCAAACGAGGCGTGCCCGACCTGTCGATGTGGGACTTCTACATGGTGTATGCGGCCGCGTTCGGCATCAGCGACGTCGTGGCGAAACAGCTGCGCATGCTCTACCCGGAGCTGTCGGACGAATCGGCCATGCGCGACACCTGGGATTCCAGCCCGGTGATGTATTCGATCTTCTACTCGTCCGTCTACGGATCGGGGGAGACGGGTTCCGCCTCCGGAGCCGGGGCCGTATCCGGTCTGGGATCGATGGATCTGGGATCCATGCTGTCGAGCAACATCGCCGACATCCAAAGCGTGATCTCCTCGGCACAGTCCTCCGGATCGGGATCGTCGGGTGGTTCCGGCTTCTCCGGATCGGGGTTCGGCGGATCCGGCTTCGGTGGATTCTCCGGCGGCGGGGGAGGCGGCGGCATGGGCGGCCGGTGACGGTCGGACCGCCTACTTGCGCCGGGCCGCCTTCTCGCGCTTGCGGCGCTCGCGCTCGACCGCGCGTCGCTGCGCCTCCTGCTGGGCCTGACGCTGCGCGGTGATCCGTTCGCTCAGCTTGGCCTCGGCGCGCTCCTCGGCCGCCTGCTGCGCGGCGGCCACGTTCTCGGCGTTCACCAGACGGGATTCGACCACCACGCCGATGATCGTGAGCACCCAGCCGACCCGCAGCACCCACAGCGCGGGGAAGCTCGGCACCAGCAGATACAGCATCACCGCGATCACCGCGCATACCAGCAGCATGCCGACCAGCGTGATGATGATCACCTTGCCCACGGTCAGGCGGTTCTCCTCGTCGGCGCCGACGACGAACAGCAGGATCACCACGGCCACGATCCACGGCAGCACATACGCGTACATGCCCACGACCGGATCGGCGGAGAACCGCGGCACGATCCTTCCCGCCACCACCGCGACGGCGAAGAAGCCGGTCATGATCCAAATCGTCTTTCTGTAGATGTCGAGCACGGGTATCCTCCTTGATCATGGGGCGTCGATGGTCACGCCGATGCGGCCCGGTCGGGTCCGAAAGCGCCTGATATCGGCAAAGACTATTGAAGATTCTATCTATGACAAGCTGGAAAACCGCGACGTTCCAGCGTTTGCCTGTATTTGCCCCGCATGCGCCGCCCGCCGTTCCGTGGCACGCTGGAATCATGACTTCAGACCTTACGCATCAGGGCATCTCGTTCGACGACACGCCCCTCGGATTCAACACGCTCTCCATCCACCTCGGCAACGGGGTGGACGCCGAAACCGGCGCCATCCGCCGGCCGATCACCCTCGCCAACGCCTACGCCCTGCCCTACGACCCCTCCGACATCAACTGGTCGAGCTCCGACGTGAACCTCTACACGCGCAACGGGCACCCGAACCAGCGGTACCTCGAAGCCAAGATCGCCAGGCTCGAAGGCGCCGAGGACGCCGTGGTGCTCGCCTCCGGCGTCGCCGCGCTCGCCGCCGTCTTCACCACGTTCCTCAACCGCGGCGACCACGCGATCTTCTCCGACACCACCTACATCGCCGCCTACCGGCTGCTCAACCAGATCCTGCCCGAAAAGTACGGCATCGAAACCTCGATCGTCGACACCTCCGATCCCGAGAACGTGGCTCGGGCGCTGAAACCGAACACCAAGCTGGTCCACATCGAAACCCCGGCCAACCCCACACTCAAGGTGTCCGACGTCGCCGCCATCGCCCGGCTCGTCCACGACCACGACGCCGACACGCTGGTCAGCGTCGACAACACCTTCAACACGCCGTTCAACGTCCGGCCCCTCGATCTCGGCGCCGACATCGTCGTCGAATCGCTCACCAAGTACATCAACGGCCACGGCGACGCGCTCGGCGGAGCGATCGCCACCACCAAGGCGCGGACCGACGAGATCCGCTTCACCGCACAGGTGAACTACGGCGGCATCATCAGCCCGTTCAACGCCTGGCTCATCAACCGCGGCTCCGTCACCCTGCCGCTGCGCATGAGGCAGCACAACGCCTCCGCGCTCGCCATCGCCCGGCATCTCGAATCGCTGCCGCAGGTACGGTTCGTGTCGTATCCGGGGCTGGAAAGCCATCCGCATCACGACGTGGCCGTCTCCCAGCTGGCGCGGAAGGACTCCGGGTTCGGCGGTGTGCTCGCCTTCGGCCTTGACACCGACCATGACGGGCACAACCGGTTCGTCTCCAAGCTCAACGTGATCACCTCCGCCGTCTCCCTCGGTCACGACGAAAGCCTGATCGTGTTCCTCGGCGAGGACGACGAGCGCCAGTACCTGTATCCGCCCGAATTCCACCGCGGATTCTTCCGTCTCGCCGTCGGACTGGAGGACACCGACGACCTGATCCGGGACATCGATCACGCCCTGGCCGAAGCCGGTCTGTGAGCGGGTTGCGGTCGGTGTGTGACCCATGTCTCAGTGTGAGATACCTCACGGAAAACACTATATCTAGTATTTGATTGACCATGTCGTGCCATATATAGTGATGTCTCGGTAATTTTCCGGAAGTCCGTGGCTGATCCCAGCCGGGCCCGGCCGGATTCGCGACATCACGATAGGGGAGCGATGGCAGCACGACATGAAGCGAGCGCGCCGGAGACCGCCGCCAAAGGCGAGACGATCGGCGCGCTCGTGTATTTCTCCTCCGTCTCCGAGAACACGGCGCGATTCGTGTCGTCCTGCCGTCTCGACGAACTCGGCATCGACATCTACCGGCTGCCGCTGCGCGCCGGCGACGAGCCGATCGCCGTACGGGAGCCCTACGTGCTGATGACGCCCACCTACGGCGGCGGCAACATCGCCCGGGCCGTACCCATGCAGGTCAAGCGGTTCCTCAACGACGCCGACAACCGGCAGTGGATCCGCGGGGTCATCGCCTCGGGCAACACCAACTTCGGCGAGGCCTACGCCGTGGCCGGCGATGTGATCGCCGCCAAATGCCGGGTGCCGTACCTCTACCGGTTCGAACTCATGGGCACCCCCGAGGACCGCGAACGCGTGCGGGACGGACTGCGGGAATTCTTCGCGCGTCCCGACGTCCTGCGCGCGTCCTGACGTCTTCCGGTCGATCTGACGACTTCCACAACACATCCATCCGCAACGACGATACGAAAGCGAGCGACACCATGGTCGATCTGAGCGCCACCGCACTGAACCTCGACAACACCGGCGAAGGCCTGCTCTCCTACGATCCCGCCCACGACTGGCACGCCCTCAACGCCATGCTCAACCTGCCGGACGCCGAAGGCCACGTCGACTTTAGCAAGGACCACGACGCCATCCGCGAATACCTCGACGGCCACGTGGCCGCCAGCACCATGGCCTTCGACTCCGTCGCCGATCGACTGCGCTACCTCATCGACAACCAGTACTGCAACGGCAAGGTCTTCGCGCAGTACACCCCCGAGTTCCTCGATCGCATCCACGAGCACGCCGACTCCCTCGGATTCGAATTCGGTACGTTCCTCGGCGCCTTCAAGTTCTACACCTCATACGCACTCAAGACCTTCGACGGCAAGCGCTACCTCGAGAACTTCCCGCAGCGCGCCGTCGCCGTGGCGCTCGAACTCGCCGCCGGCGACGAAAACCGGGCGATCGAATACGCCGACGCCATCATCTCCGGCCGCTTCCAGCCCGCCACGCCCACGTTCCTCAACCTCGGCAAGGCCCAGCGCGGCGAAGCGGTCAGCTGCTTCCTCGTGCGCCTCGAAGACAACATGGAATCCATCTCCCGCGGCATCAACGCGGCGCTGCAGCTGAGCAAGCGCGGCGGCGGCGTGGCCCTGCTCCTGAGCAACCTGCGCGAACTCGGCGCCCCCATCAAACACATCGAAAACCAGTCCTCCGGCGTCGTGCCCGTCATGAAGCTGCTCGAGGACAGCTTCTCCTACGCCAACCAGCTCGGCGCCAGGCAGGGCGCCGGAGCCGTCTACCTCTCCGCCCACCACCCCGACATCATGCGCTTCCTCGACACCAAGCGCGAAAACGCCGACGAGAAGATCCGCATCAAGTCGCTCTCCCTCGGCGTCGTGATCCCCGACGTCACCTTCCGCCTCGCCAAGGCCAAGGCGCCCATGGCCCTGTTCAGTCCCTACGACGTCGAACGCGTCTACGGCAAGCCGTTCGCCGACATCTCCATCAGCGAACACTACGACGAGATGGTGGCCGACGACCGCATCCGCAAGACCTACATCGACGCGCGCGAATTCTTCATGACCCTCGCCGAAATCCAGTTCGAATCCGGCTACCCGTACATCGTGTTCGAAGACACCGTCAACCGCGCCAACCCCATCGACGGCCGCATCGTCATGAGCAACCTGTGCTCCGAAATCCTCCAGGTCCAGGAGCCCAGCACCTACCACGCCGACCTCTCCTACGCGCACGTCGGCCGCGACGTCTCCTGCAACCTCGGCTCCCTCAACATCGCCAAGGCCATGGACGGCGCCAACGGCGTCGGCCTCGCGCAAACCGTGGAAACCGCCATCCGCGCACTCACCGCCGTCGCCGACCACACCTCCATCGACTCCGTGCCCTCCATCCGTCGCGCCAACGAGGAAGGCCACGCCATCGGCCTCGGCCAGATGAACCTCCACGGCTTCCTCGCCCGCGAACACATCATGTATGGCTCCGACGAAGCCCTCGACTTCACCGACATGTACTTCATGACCGTCGCCTACCACGCCTACCGGGCCTCCCACGCCCTCGCCGTCGAACACGGACACCCGTTCGTCGGCTTCGAACGCTCCGCCTACGCCAAGCCCGCCGGCGACAGCAACTACTTCGACAAGTACACCGACGGCTCCCGATCCCTCGAACCCCGAACCGAGCGGATCCGCGACCTGTTCGCCCGCTTCGGCGTCGCCATCCCCACCCGCGAGGACTGGGCTGCGCTCGCCGACGCCATCCGCGCCGACGGCATCTACAACCAGAACCTGCAGGCCGTCCCTCCCACCGGATCGATCTCCTACATCAACCACTCCACCAGCTCCATCCACCCCATCGCCTCCCGCATCGAAATCCGCAAGGAAGGCCGCACCGGCCGCGTCTACTACCCGGCCGCCTACATGACCAACGACAACGCCTCCTACTACCGCGACGCCTACGAAATCGGCTGGAAGCCCATCGTCGACACCTACGCCGCCGCCACCCCCCACATCGACCAAGGCCTCTCCCTCACCCTCTTCTTCCCCGACACCGCCACCACCCGCGACCTCAACAAAGCCCAGATCTACGCCTGGAGCAAAGGCATCAAAACCCTCTACTACATCCGCATCCGACAGCAGGCGCTGGAGGGGACGGAAGTTGATGGTGCCTGCACCTACGCCTGCGTATTGTGAAAACCACAGGATGGAGCGTCATGCGCACGGCCGGGGAATCGACGTACCTTCGTACGCCTTCATCCCCTGCCGCACGCATGCCGCACGCATCCTGCGGTTTTCACCGCTCGCATGGATATGGCCGGAGACTCGACGTACCTTCGTACGCCTTCGTCTTCCGCGCCTTGACGACGCACGCATCATTCGCCGTTCACCGCTTGAGGGGCGCGCCTCCTTGGCTTCCCCTGGTAGGGGAAGCTGGCCGCCTTGGCGGACTGATGAGGTCGACCGAACGACGCCGGCCTCACAACTCGCCTTTCA
The DNA here is from genome assembly GCF_002802905.1 of Bifidobacterium simiarum. Lineage (GTDB taxonomy): Bacteria > Actinomycetota > Actinomycetes > Actinomycetales > Bifidobacteriaceae > Galliscardovia > Galliscardovia simiarum. The sequence continues at coordinate 201,954 of NZ_PEBK01000003.1, read as the reverse complement.
GAGGCCGAAAACCGCCGATTTCAGCAGGAAAAACCCGAGTTGTGAGGCCGGCAATTTCACAACCGCTCCGCAACCGTCCACAAAGCCAACCCAAAGGAGGCATCTCATGTCCCGATTCGTCTACCGCATGATCCTGCGGCTCACCGCACCCGAAGAATTCACCGACCCCGCCGCCACGGCAGAACAGGAGTAACCCATGGCCCCGATTTCCATTCCGCGCAAGCCGCTCAAGCTCATCGACCGCGTCAGCGCCATCAACTGGAACCGTCTGGAGGACGAGAAGGACCTCGAGGTATGGAACCGCCTCACCGGCAACTTCTGGCTTCCCGAAAAGATCCCCGTCTCCAACGACATCCCCTCCTGGCAGGCCATGAGCGAGGAGGAGCACACGCTCACCATGCGCGTGTTCACCGGGCTCACCCTGCTCGACACCATTCAGGGCACCGTGGGCGCGGTCTCGCTGATCCCCGATTCGCTCACCCCGCACGAGGAGGCCGTGTACACCAACATCGCGTTCATGGAATCCGTGCACGCCAAGAGCTACTCGAGCATCTTCTCCACGCTGTGCTCCAGCCGTCAGATCGACGAGGCGTTCGCATGGAGCGAGGAGAACGAGTTCCTGCAGAAGAAGGCCGAAATCGTGCTCGACTACTACGAGGGCGACAATCCGCTCAAGCGCAAGGTGGCCTCCACGCTGCTCGAATCATTCCTGTTCTACTCCGGCTTCTACCTGCCGCTGTACTTCTCCAGCCACGCGCGGCTGACCAACACGGCCGACGTGATCAGGCTCATCATCCGCGACGAGGCCGTGCACGGCTACTACATCGGCTACAAGTACCAGAAGGGACTCGAGCGGGTCTCCGAAGAGGAGCGCGAGCACATGTTCCACTACACGCACACGCTGCTCGAGGAGCTCTACGCCAACGAGGAGGCCTACACCGACAGCCTGTACTCCGCGGTCGGCCTGGCCGACGACGTGCGCAAGTTCCTGCGGTACAACGCCAACAAGGCGCTGATGAACCTCGGCTACCCGGCGATGTTCTCCGCCGAGGAGGCGGGCGTGAACCCCGCGATCCTCGCCGCCCTGTCGCCGAACGCCGACGAGAACCATGATTTCTTCTCCGGCTCCGGATCGTCCTACGTGATCGGCAAGGCCGTGGAAACCGACGACGACGACTGGGATTTCTAGGGTTTGCAGGGTTTCCGGTCTCGTGCGACACGCCGAGGACACTCGGATTTGCGCGATATTGGATTCTGTGATTAGATACTCAAGTTGCCGAAAACGAGACAGCTTCTCGGGTCGGTAATGACTGGCGGATTTCCCAAGCGGTCAAAGGGAGCTGACTGTAAATCAGCCGCTTCGTGCTTCAGTGGTTCGAATCCACTATCCGCCACGCCTCGATAGCTCAGTGGTAGAGCACTTCCTTGGTAAGGAAGAGGTCGTGAGTCCGATTCTCACTCGAGGCTCTCATGGCGGGGTAGCTCAGCTGGTTAGAGCGTACGACTCATAATCGTAAGGTCAAGAGTTCGAGTCTCTTCCTCGCTACAAGACGTCGGGAAATTTCCCGATGGGTAAACTACTACAGAGGTGAATGATGGCAAAAAGCGCCGATATCCGTCCCGGCATCACGCTGGCCTGCACCGAGTGCAAGGAGCGTAACTACATTACGACCAAGAACCGTCGTAACACTCCTGATCGTCTTGAGCTCAAGAAGTTCTGCGCACGCTGCGGCAAGCAGACCGTGCACCGCGAGACCCGCTGAGTCTCCGCAGAACAACTGCACAAGCTTCAACCCGACCCCCGCGGTCGGGTTTTTTGTTTTTGCCATGCGAATCGACAGGTTAGCATACCGCGGGGAGGGGCATATCGGGTGCTCGACTGTAGGCTAGCAGCCGGCTCGCCCGGCTGCGGGGCCGAACGGCCTTGAGTGTGTCGGGCATCCGATACGCCCCGTCCCAATGGACCCCGGCCTGAGTGAGCAGAAACGGCCTGCGTGAGGGAAGCCCGGAATGCATCGGCAGTACCTCGGGAGGAAGGGGATGGATGCCCGACCGTAAGCTTGGGGAAGCGCAGCTTCCCCGGCCGAACGGCCTTGAGTGTGTCT
>NZ_PEBK01000003.1:81700-199842 GCF_002802905.1 Bifidobacterium simiarum | reverse complement strand
CTCGGGAGGAAGGGGATGGATGCCCGACCGTAAGCTTGGGGAAGCGCAGCTTCCCCGGCCGAACGGCCTTGAGTGTGTCGGGCGTCCATCCCCTTCCGACCCAATGAACTCGACCCATGTGAGAGCACCCCGCCCGCGTGAGGCTCGTTGACCGTCCCTCATCAGTCAGCCTTCGGCTGCCAGCTTCCCCCAGTGGGGGAAGCCAGATGTGCGTCGACAGATCGGCATACCGCGGGGAGGGGCGTATCGGAGGCCCAACCATAGGTTAGAGGTTAGTAGTCGGGAGGAAGGGGATGGATGCCCGACCGTAAGCTTGGGGAAGCGCAGCTTCCCCGGCCGAACGGCCTTGAGTGTGTCGGACGTCCATCCCCTTTCGACCCAGTGGATTCGGCCCGCGTGAGTAGAAACGGCCCGCGCGGGGGAAGCCCAGGAGTCCGATAGGTACCACTTGAAGTATGGTGGGCCGTATGAGTACTCCGAGTTTTGCTGACCTGACCACCATCGGCGTGGGTGGCCCCATCGCCCGTTTCGTCGAGCCCGATTCACGCGTGGGCGTGATCGAGGCCGTGACCGATGCGGATGAGAAGGGCCTGCCGTTGTGCGTGATCGGCGGGGGATCGAATCTGCTGGTGTCGGACGAGCCGTTCATGGGCGTGGTGGTGCGTGACGCGCGCCGCACGATCTCCGTGCCCGACGAGGTGGCTCCCGTGGAGGGGGCCGATCGTACGGTGCATGTCAATGCGGAGGCGGGTGCGAACTGGGATGATCTCGTCGAGTTCTGCGTGCGCCTCGGTCTGGAGGGCGTGGAGGGCCTTTCCGGCATTCCCGGCACGGTGGGCGCCTCGGTGGTGCAGAACATCGGTGCCTACGGTCAGGAGGTCGGCTCCAGCGTCGACACCGTGGAGGTGTGGGATCGCAAGACCCTGAAGGTCGAGGAGCTGTCCGCCGACCAGCTGGGTTTCGGCTACCGGACGTCGGCCCTGAAAACCAGCATGTATCAGGCTCCGGCCACGCCGGCCGACGAATTCTTCCCCACGCCCCGGTACGTGGTGCTGTCGGTCACGTTCGCCCTGCGGCACAGCGCCACCGGCGTGGTGAACTTCCCGCAGCTGGCGAAGGCGCTCGGCGTCGAGGTCGGCGACCGTCTGGAGACCGCGGCGATCCGCGACGCGGTGCTGAAGGTGCGTGCGTCGAAGGGCATGCTGGAGGATCCGAACCGCTATTACAACGAGTGGATGCGTGACACGAAGAAGCCGGAGAACGTGGAGGCGGCATTCGGCGGCCTGTATGCGGCCACCGGTTCGCTGGACCGGGACTGGAACCGGCATTCCTGCGGCAGCTTCTTCATGAACCCGCAGCTGACGCCCGAGCAGGCGGCGAAGCTGCCGGAGGACGCCCCGCGGTTCGACGTCACGCTGCCCGACGGTTCGGCCGGCGTGAAGACGTCCGCCGCCTGGCTGATCGATCATGCGGGATTCCACAAGGGGTTCGGCGTGGGCGACGACGCCGCGGCCACGTTGTCGACGCTGCATACGCTGGCATTGACCAACCGGGGGAGTGCCACGGCCGAGGATGTGGCGAAACTCGCCCGAACCGTGCAGGACGGCGTCGAACGGGCCTTCGGCGTGCGTCTGGTGCCCGAGCCGGTGTGCGTGGGCATCGACCTGCGTTGACCGAACTGTGCTGATCAGCGGCCGGCCGTGCCGATTCCGTCATGGTTCCCCTCGGCGAACTTGGCTTATTCACATTCATTGTCTATTCTCTTCAGAGGCTGTACCCGATGAGGAGAAATAACCAATGAATCTCTTAAGAACCAAGACGGTCGAACAGACCATCGCCGAAACCGACGAGGCCGACCGCAAACTCAAGCGCAACCTCAAGTGGTGGGATCTCGCCATCATGGGTGTGGCCGTCGCCGTGGGCGCGGGCATCTTCTCCGTGGGTGCGCAGGCCGCGGCCTACCACGCCGGTCCGGCCGTGATCATCAGCTTCATCATCGCCGGCATCGTCTGCGGCGCGGCCGTGATGTGCTATGCGGAGTTCGCGTCGATGATCCCGGTGGCCGGTTCGGCCTACACGTTCACCTACACCACGGTCGGCGAGATCGTGGCGTGGATCATCGGCTGGGATCTGATCCTCGAAATGCTGATGGCAGGTTCGGTGATCTCCAAATACTGGGGCGTGTACCTCAACGATTTCTTCCGGCTGATGGGCTGGAATCTCAATACGAATCTGCAGATCGGCTCGTTCACGCTCGACGTGGCGCCGATCATCATCGTCGCGTTCTTCACCACGCTGCTCGTCTTCGGCACCAGGCTGGGCGCCCGCGTGGACGGCGCGATGACCGTGCTGAAGATCGCCATCGTGTTCTTCGTCGTCATCGTCGGCTTCTTCTACGTCAAGGCCTCCAACTTCACACCGTTCATTCCGCCGAGCCAGCCCGCCGACACCGTGCAGACCGCCTCCTCCGAGGTCACCGGCGTCTGGGCGCAGCCGCTGTGGCAGTGGGCCACCGGCATGGTCCCGTCGATCTACGGCATCCCCGGCATCCTGTCCGGCGCGGCCCTCGTGTTCTTCGCGTTCATCGGCTTCGACGTGGTGGCCACCGCCGCCGAGGAGACCGACAATCCGAAGAAGTCCGTGCCGCTGGGCATCGGCACCGGCATGCTGCTGATCATCATCATGTACGTGGCGGTCGCCGTGGTCACCACCGGCATGGTCTCCTACAAGGATCTCGCCAAGGCCGACAGCCCGTCGCTGGCCACCGCGTTCGAGCTGGTCGGCGCGAACTGGGCCGCGAAGATCATCAGCTTCGGCATCGTGCTGGGTCTGGCCACCGTGGTCATGGTGCTGCTGCTGGGCCTGACCCGCATCGTGTTCGCCATGAGCCGCGACGGCCTGCTGCCGCGAGGACTCTCCAAGACCGGCGTGCACGGCACCCCGGCCATGCTGCAGATCGTGTGCGGCGTGATCGTCGCCCTCGTCGCCGCGCTGTTCGACATCGGCGTGCTTTCCGACATGGTGAACATCGGCACGCTGTCCGCGTTCACGCTGGTCGCCATCTCCATCCCGATCATGCGCAAGAAGCGCCCGGATCTCAAGCGTTCCTTCACCATGCCCGGCAACCCGTGGGTGCCGATCCTCATCGGTCTGGCGAACCTGTGGCTGATGCTCAACCTCACCGTGCTCACTTGGGTGCGGTTCCTGGTGTGGCTGGTCGTCGGCTTCGCCATCTACTTCTCCTATGGGTACCGCCACTCCCGTCTGGGACTGAATCAGCTTAAGGGCGACATCGCCGAGTGAGCTATACGTCCGGGTGAGCCGGACCGCATTCGTGAGACCCTCCCCGTCCCGGTGCTCCGAGACGCGGGGAGGGCCTCGCTGTTGTGGGGGCGGCGTAAACTGAAGCCCAGTATGTGAAACGCCGCGAGGATCGACGGCGTTCCGGTGGTAGGCGTCGGCGCGAGCCGGCGACAGGCCGGACGAGGATGACGACTCAAGGAGGACGAACTATGCCGTATGTTGTGGCTCAGCCCTGTGTGGATGTGAAGGACAAGGCCTGCGTGGACGAATGCCCGGTGGACTGCATCTACGAGGGTCCGCGCACGCTGTACATCAACCCGAACGAGTGTGTGGACTGCGGCGCGTGCGAGCCGGTGTGCCCCACCGAGGCGATCTTCTACGAGGACGATCTGCCCGAGGAGTGGGCCTGGTACAAGGACGCCGCGGTGGACTTCTTCGCCGAGGTGGGCGATCAGGGCGGCGCCTCCGGCTTCGGCCCGATCGACCATGATCAGGCGCAGGTGGCCGCTCTGCCCCCGCAGAATCAGGGCTGATCGGCAGACCGCAGTATCGCAGTACCGCAATATCGTAGAAAACTCCCCGCCCACGGGTATGGGTATGGGGAGTTTTTTGACATGTCCGTGACATGGATTCGTGAAAGGGAACAACGTGGGATTTGCACCATTCAGCACGCCGTATGACTGGTCTCGGCTGTCGTCCGCGAAGAAGATCGCCGCGGCCCATCCGGACGGCATGATCGACCTGTCGATCGGCTCCCCGGTCGATGCCGTACCCGATTCGGTGCGGCATGCGCTCGCCGCCGCCGCGGACGCGCCGAACGCCTACGGGTATCCGGTCACCCGGGGTACCGAGGAGCTGCGCGGTCAGATCGTACGATGGTTTGCCGACGCCCGCGGCGTGGACCTCGAGGCTCTGGGCGCCGGCGTGATCCCGACGCAGGGCTCCAAGGAGGCGGTGTCGCTGATGGCCAGTCTGCTCGGACTGGGCGAGGGCGACGTGGTGGTGCAGCCCCGGGTGTCGTACCCCACCTATGAGATCGGCACCCAGCTGGCCGGGGCGAGTACGCTCAAGGCCGATGTGGCCGACGTCGAATCCTGGCGGGACGTGCCCGGCGTGCGGATGGTCTGGGTGAATTCGCCGTCCAACCCCACCGGCGAGGTGCTGGACGCCGTACAGCTGCGGGCGATCGTGGAGGCGGCCCGGCGGATCGGCGCCGTGGTGGTGTCGGACGAATGCTATGCGCTGATGGACTGGCGCGGCGAGGCCGGTTCGACGTCCACGGCCGATCGGCTTTCCGCCACCCCGTGCATTCTTTCGCCCGAGGTGTGTGGCGGTTCGGCGGACGGGCTGCTGTGCCTGTACTCGCTGAGCAAGCAGTCGAACATGGCCGGATACCGCACCGCGCTGATCGCCGGTGACGACGGGCTGCTCGGCCCGATGCTGACCGTGCGCAAGCAGATCGGCCAGATCATCTCCGGACCGTGTCAGGCCGCGATGGTGGCCGGACTGCGGGACATGGCCGCCGTGGCCGTGCAGCGCGACCGGTATCGCCGTCGTCTGGAGACCCTGGTGCGCGGGCTGAAGGCCGCCGGATACGATGCCGAGATGCCTCAGGGCGCACTGTACGTGTGGGTGAGGGCGAAGTCCGGCGACTGCTGGACGGACCTCGACGATCTGGCCCGGATGGGCATCATCGTCAGCCCAGGGGAGTTCTACGGCGATCCGGCGTATCTGCGCGTCTCGTCCACGGCCAGCGACGAGGCCGTCGAGGCCGCGGCCCGGCGTCTCGGCGCGTGACGATTACGGTGCGTGAGATTACGCGGGCATCCCGCGTGAGCATCTGACGAGATATGACAAGGTTCCGGAGCGCAAGGAAGGCGTACGCTCCGGAACCTTGGGAATTGAATAATCCGCAAAATGCCGCCGATCACCTTGCGGATTGGCGGCATTTCACGGATCGCGGGCCGACGGACTACAGGTTGGCGACGATGGCCTTGGCCATCTCGTCGTACTCCTCGTCGGTCAGGTGGACGCGATCGGGGTTCATGGCGAAGGTGCCGCCCCACTCGAACTCATCGTCCTTGTACTTCGGCACGAGGTGGAAGTGCAGGTGATGGCCGGTGTCGCCGTAGGCGCCGTAGTTCACCTTGTCGGGGTGGAAGGTGGCGTGCACGGCCTTGGCCACGCGGTCCACGTCGTCGAAGAAGGCGTCGCGGTCCTCCTTGCTCAGCTCCACGATCTCGGAGACGTGGTGCTTCGAGGCCACGATCACGCGGCCCTTATGGCTCTGTTCCTTGAACAGCACGACCTTGCTGGCCGGCAGTTCGTAGATCTTGATGCCGAAGGCGTCCAGCGCGGGGCCTTCGTCGCAGTATGCACAAGCTTCATTGCTCATAGGAAATCCTTTCGGTAGTGCAGTTTCAACGTACGCCCGAGACGGTTCGGCGACGCGAATTGTTGCCAGTGTTTGCCGCATTTATGCGCACGTTCCAGCCGATGCGGACAAAGCGTGGCAAACCGTGGCAACAAAAAATGGTGATCTGCGTCACGCTCCATAAAGTGCAAAGTGAACGAGCCGTGAAAACGACTCGATGACGGTACCAAAGGAGGTAACCACCATGGCTTTTATGGATGACGAATACTTGCTGACTACGGATCTGGCCAAGGAGCTGTTCCACAACTACGCCGAGAAGATGCCGATCGTGGACTATCACTGCCACCTGCATCCCGAGGAGATCTACAAGGATCCGAACTTCAAGGACATCGTCGAAGCATGGCTGACCGACGGCAACAACTACGGCGACCACTACAAGTGGCGTCTGGAGCGCGCCAACGGCGTGCCGGAGGAGCTCATCACCGGCAACGGCGATCCGTGGGACAAGTTCTATGCCTACGCGCAGACCATGGAGAAGGCCATCGGCTCCCCGGTCTACATGTGGACGCATCAGGAGCTGCGCCGCTACTTCGGCATCACCGACGAGCTCAACTCCAGGACCGCCAAGGCCATCTACGAGCAGACCAACGAGATGCTGGCCGGCCCCGACTTCTCCCGCCGCGCGCTGCTGCGCCGCATGAACCTCGACACCATCTGCACCACCGACGACCCGGTCGACTCCCTTGAGTACCACATCGCCTTCGAGAAGGAAGGCGGCGACACCTTCAAGATGATCCCGGCCATGCGTCCGGACAAGGCCCTCAACCCCGACAAGGCCGGCTTCTCCGAGTGGGTCGACCAGCTTGAGCAGGTCACCGGCGACAAGGTCAACTCCTTCGACGACATGATGGCCGCCATCAACAAGCGCGTCGACTTCTTCCACGAGCACGGCTCCCGCCTGTCCGACCACGCCGCCGACCTCATGGTGTACGCGACGTCCACCGCCGCCGAGCGCGACGCGATCCTCGCCAAGGCCCGTGCCGGCGAGCCGCTGACCTTCGAGGAGGTCACCAAGTACCGCACGCAGCTGTTCCTCGATCTCATGAAGATCTACAAGGCCCACGGCTGGACCATGCAGCTGCACATCCACGCCATGCGCAACATCAACGAGCGCGAGTTCGCCATCCACGGTCCCGACACCGGCTACGATTCGATCAACGACCGGTCCATCGCCGAGCCGCTGGCCGCCCTGCTCAACGAGGCCGCCAAGACCGACTCCATCCCGAAGATGATCATCTACTCGCTCAACCCGAACGACTACCTGGCCATCACCACCATCATGGGATGCTTCCAGGGCGGCATGAAGCAGCACATGGCCCTCGGCAACGCTTGGTGGTTCAACGACACCCGCGAAGGCATCCGCAAGCAGATCCAGACCATGGCCGAAGGATCGCTGCTGGGCAACTTCGTGGGCATGACCACGGACTCCCGTTCGTTCCTGAGCTTCCCGCGCCACGAGTTCTTCCGCCGCATCCTGTGCGAGCAGCTGGGCGAATGGGCCGAGCGCGGCGAGATCCCGTCGGATCTCGAGACGCTGGCACCGCTGGTGCAGGACGTCTCCTACAACAACGCCAAGGAACTGTTCAAGTAAGGTTCCCGACTGCCGAAGCCGGCCGGCGAACGCCAACAACGACGTTGCCGACCCGGCCGGCCCGGCGACACGCCGATCGGTGACGATTCGGCGAACAACATCAACCCAACAAGCTGTTTTCCGTGCCCGGACCGCAGTGCCCGGCATGGAAAAGGGCGTCCGCATGCGACTGCCATCGCCTCGGACGCCCAAGGATTCCGATATGTCTGGCAACAACCGGGATCCGATTCACAACACCAACCTAGAAGGAAGGGTTCCCAGGCCTCCGACGTTCAGCCGGATCCCTGAGAGCAGGTATCAATTATGACTACTGCAACTGACAGCGGTGTGATCAACACCGGTAAGGGAGAGAAGCTCAGCTGGCGAGAGAAGATCGGCTACGGCTTCGGTGATCTTGGCAATGGCTTCATGTTCGATCTGGGCCAAGCCTACCTGACCAAGTTCTACACCGACGTAGCGCTGATCAACCCCGGCATGGTGGCCACGATCATGGCCGTCACCAAGATCTACGACGCCTTCATGGACCCGATCGCCGGCGCGTTCGTCGACAGCCGCAGGGTCGGCAAGCACGGCAAGTTCCGTCCCGTGATGATGGTCGGCGCGATCGTGCTGTCCATCCTCACCGTCATCACCTTCACGATGCCGGACTTCCCGATGTGGGGCCGCATCGTCTACGCCTTCGTCACCTACATGGCATGGGGCACCTGCTACTCGTTCACCAACCTGCCGTACGTGGGTCTCGCCAACGTCATGACCCGAGACGTCGATGAGCGAGCCCAGCTGGCCACCACTCGTCAGGCCGGATCGCTGGGCGCCCAGTGGATCACCGGCGTGGCGTTCATCCCGATCATCCTGCTGTTCTCCGACTCCAACGGCAAGGTCACCACGTTCCACGGCTACGCCGTCGCCTCCGCCATCATGGCCATCCTCGGCGTGCTGTGCTTCTCCGTCACGTTCTTCAACTGCAAGGAGCACATCAAGATCAACCGTGAGAAGACCGGCGACAAGACCAAGGAGGGCGTGGGCGCCTACATCAAGGTGGTCTTCACCAACAAGCCTCTGCTCGCCATCATTCTCATGACCCTGTTCACCATCTCCGCCATGAACACCAACAACGCGATGATGCTGTACTTCGCCGAGTACAACCTGGGCAACATGGGTCTGCAGCCGGTGATCAACGCCATCCAGATGGGCTGCTCCATCGTGGCCATCCTCTCCATCCCGCTGCTGGTGAAGAAGTTCGGCAAGAAGCAGGTCGCCGTGTTCTGCTTCGTCGTCGGTGCGGTTGCCAACCTCATCAACTTCTTCCTGCCGACCAACATCACCACCTTCATCATCTTCGTGACCCTCGGCTACATCTGCCTCGCCATCCCGAACGGCATCACCTGGGCCTTCGTCAACGACGTGATCGACTACGGCGAGTGGCACACCGGCATCCGTAAGGAAGGCATCACCGTGGCCGCGTTCAACTTCTCCCGTAAGCTCGCGCAGTCCCTGGCCGCCATCATCTCCGCAGGCATCCTGGGCCTGACCGGCTACGTCGCCAACCAGACGCAGTCCGCCGCCACCCTCGCCGGCATCAAGGGCGCCATGACCCTGTACCCGGCCGTGGCCCTGTTCGCCGCCATGCTGATCATCTTCTTCCTCTACGGTCTGACCGATGACAAGTACCGCAAGATCGCCGATGATCTGAACAACGGCAAGTGGGAGAAGGGCGAGCTCACCCACTGATCTCCTCTCTGATCTCCTCTGACCGTCCGGTCCGGCCGTCCGCTCCAGGCGGATGATCGGATCGGATGATCAAACCGGATGATCAAACCGGATGATCAAACCGGATGATCAAACCGGATCTCGGTTCAGTTGATCGGATTTCCCTCCGCGGGTCGATAATCGATTCGCGGGATCGTTTCCTCTCCATGAAGTCCCCGATCGCAGTAGCGGTCGGGGACTTTTGCGTTTCGGTGTGGATCGGACGATGTATTCATGCCCCCGCTGGCGGGGGCTGGACGGCTGTGCCGGACTGGGGGTGGTCGTGCCCCTTTCCGCTTCCCGCTGTCGCGCGATCTCCCAGACCGACTCAGGAATCGCGCAGTCCCAGACGCACGGCTCCGTTCCCGAATCGTTCGCGGATGGAATCCAACGCCTGCTCGGCCTGACCCATGCGTTTCGCGGTCTTCGCGGTCCGGACGGTGGCATCCTCACGCCGATCTGCGGAACCATGATCCGACTTGCCGTCCGTCCCCCGATCGTCCGGCTCCTCGGCCAGCAGATCGTCGAAACTGGCCTGAACCGGCGTCGTGGCCGCATCGCTCAGCCCGGAGACGCTCGCCCCGGCCAGCCTGACCGGTCTGGGCAGCCGGATGCCCCGCGACACCGATCCCGGGGACATGTCGAGCATCCGTTCCAACAGTCCGATGGTCTGCGGATACAGGGCGCTCGCCGTATTCACCGGCCGTTCCATCGTGAATGACTTCGTGGCATAGCTCAGGTCGGCGAACCGCAGCTTCACGGTGACCGTACGGGCGAGCAGGCCCTTCCGCCGTAGCGTGGAGGCCACCGTGTCCGCGCACCGCAGCAGCAGGCCGGAGACGCAGGCCGGGTCGTCGGTATCCTCGTCGAACGTGTGTTCGGAGCCGATCGACTTTTCGGGCGTATACGGCACCACCCGTCGTTCGTCGAGTCCGCGGGCCGCCAGATACAGGCCGTTCGCGTGAATCGCCGAGCCGGTGGCCCGGGTGAGATCCTCCCGGCTCATCGCCGCCAGCTGAGCCACCGTGGTCACGCCCCACTGCTCCAGTCGTTTCGCACTGGAAGGACCGACCCCGGGCAGTGAGCGCAACGGCAGCATCTGCACGAATTCGGCCTGCCGGGCAACCGGCACCAGCAGCATGCCGTTCGGTTTGGCGTTGGTGGAGGCGAGCTTGGCGACGAGCTTGTTGCCGGCCACGCCCACCGAACAGGTGACGTGGAAGCGGCGTTCCACCTCGCGTCGGATCCACGCGCCGATCGCGGTCGGTCGCTCCCACTGCCGCAGAGCTCCGGCGACGTTCATGTACACTTCGTCCACCGACGTGCGTTCGATGCGGTCGGTGATGCGGCTCATCAGTTGGAAGATCCGGTGGGAGACCGACCGGTAATAGGCCATATCCACGGGAAGGAAAACGCCGTCGGGGCACAGGCGTTTCGCCGTGGCGACGGGCATCGCCGAGTTCACGCCGTACGGGCGGGCCTCGTAGCTGGCGGCGGAGACCACCGAGCGCACGCCGGTGCCGATGATGACCGGACGGCCCTTGAGCTCGGGGTGGCGGGCGATCTCGCAGGACGCGAAGAAGGCGTCCATATCGATGTGCAGGATCGTGCACCCGGTTTCGTCGTGGCCCCAGTCGCGCCTGACTGCGGCGGATCGTGGCGATGTGCTCATACCGCCATCGTAGTCGTTGGGGTTGGGGCGTGAGGCTGGCTGCTTGTACGTCATGGTGTTTTGCGGGATGCTGGGATGAAGGGTACTTTGGGTGCCGGATGACGTCTTCGCGGCACGGATTTCGGTTTGCGCGTGTCGCGAGGTCGCCTAAATCCGGGATGAGTGGTACAGTATCTATCTGTTGCGTTCTGCGAGCGTGACTGGAGTGATGCCTGAGTGGCCGAAAGGGGCACCCTGCTAAGGTGTTAGCTGCGTAAGCGGCTCGGGGGTTCGAATCCCCCTCACTCCGCACATAAGGGATTTACTGACTTCCGTGAATCCCTTTTTCATGCCATTTCTCAGGGAATGTGACCCTGATTTTCTTTCTTGGTCAATCCAAGCTTGAAGACCTCATATTTGACCTCTTCAAGCTTGGATTGGCCAAGATCCGTGGATATCGTCCGGAATCTGGGCCAGTGTGTCCGTAATGTGATCTGCGGTCAAGGAGCGACCGGGTGAGGACGACGGTTCGGGGTGATCTGTCGGTGTCGCGCACCTGCCGGATTGGGTAGTCTGACGGAAACGAACCACCCACACGGAAGGGAGCGACGATGCTGGTGACGGTCGAGGAATACTGGCTGTGCTGGCTCGCCTACGCGTTCGCCGGCTGGTTCTGGGAGACGATGCTCAGCGTCGTGTTGCGTAAGCGGTTCGAGGATCGCGGCGTGCTCAACGGTCCGCTGTGCCCCATCTACGGGTTCGGCGGCCTGCTGGTCGTCATGCTGCTCGCCGACGTCAACGACCCATTGGCCCTGTTCCTCTCCAGCGGCGTGCTCGCCTGCACGCTGGAATACCTCTCCTCCTGGGCCATCGAACGCCTGTTCCACGTACGGCTGTGGGACTACACCGGCAAACCGTTCAACATCAACGGCCGCGTATATCTCAACGGATTCATCGCCTTCGGCGCGGGCGCCACGGCCATCAAGCTCGTCATCCAGCCGTGGATGATCGGGATCATGGACTCCTGGCCGCCGACCGTGCTGCACTGGGCATCCGGCGTATTGCTCGCCGCCACGGTGGCCGACGCCGCCGTCACCTGCGCCGGACTGTACAGCTTCGACACCCGTCTGGCCCGCGTGGCCGCCGACATCAGGGAGCTCAAGCTCGAGCAGATCGCCGACATCGACGAACGCATCGATCTGGCGAACGAACGGCTCGCGCTCGCCGACGAACGGTTGCGTGAGGTGCTCAGCTGGCAGCAGCGCCGTCTGATCCGCGTGTTCCCGTCCATGGTGTCGGTGCGCGACGACCGTGTGGCCGAGCGGGTGCGGTCCCTGCTGGAGAAGGCCCGGTCGAAGCGTTCGCGCTGACCCCGTTCTGTCAACCCGCCCGTTCTGTCAACCCGCCCGTTGTATCAATCCGCCCGTTCGGTCAATCTGTCCGTCCCGTCGATCCGTCCGTTTCGCAAAGCCACTCGTTCCGTAAAGTCGTCCATCGGAATGCGACCGGTCCTCCCGTGCCTTACAATGATCAGGTTTGACCGACTGGCCATTGAGCTGTCATACGGGCCTCGAGTCCGGCGGATCGACCAGACCGATCATGACCTGACCAGACTGACCGACGACATCACAAGGAGGAATCGTGACCGGTGAAGGTAGGGGCGTGGTGACTCGGGCCTTTCGGGAGGCGTTCCCGCTCACCGTGCCGATCGCCGCGGGATTCCTGTTCCTCGGTTGCTCGTATGGCCTGCTCATGCATGCCAAGGGATTCGCGTTCCTGTATCCGGTGTGCATGGCGTATTTCATCTTCGCCGGGTCGATGGAATTCGTGACGGTGAACCTGCTGCTCTCCGCATTCAACCCGGTCGCGGCGCTGATGCTGGCCCTGATGGTCAACGCCCGTCACCTGTTCTACGGACTGTCGATGCTGAGCCGGTTCAAGAACCTCGGGTGGAAGAAACCGTATCTGATCTTCGCGATGTGCGACGAAAGCTTCGCCATCAACTCCTCGGCCCGCATCCCCGACGACGTGGACCGCGGATGGTTCATGCTGTTCGTCTCGCTGCTTAACCGCTGGTATTGGATCGCCGGCACCGCGCTGGGGTGGCTGGTCGGCGGACTGCTGCCGTTCAGCACGGACGGCATCGAATTCGTGCTCACCGCTCTGTTCCTGGTGATCTTCCTCGACCAGTGGATGAGCCATCACGGGGCGAAGCAGCGGATTCCGGGCGTGGTCGGCGTACTGGCCTCGCTGGTCTGCCTGATCGCCTTCGGACCCGACCGGTTCATGATCCCATCGATGGTGCTGATGCTCGTGCTGTTCCTTGTGCTGCGGCCGTATCTGGACGATCTGGCCGCGAAGCCGAACGGATCTCAGCAGCCGAACGAATCTCAGCAGCCGACCGAATCTCAGAACCGTTCTCAGAACCGCGATGAGGAGGACCTGGCATGACCATGACCGTATGGCAGAGCGTGATCACCATCGCCGTGGTGACGATCGGCACGATGATCACCCGATTCCTGCCGTTCCTGCTGTTCCCCGAGTCGAAGCGGCCGCCGCGCATCATCGACTACCTCGGCAAGGTGCTGCCGTTCGCGATGACCGGTCTGCTGGTCGTCTACTCGCTGAAGGACGTCACGCCGCTTTCCGGCAACCACGGCGTGCCCGAGGCGATCGCCATGGCCGTGATCGTCGTGCTGCACCTGTGGAAGCGCAACATGCTGCTGTCGATCGCCGGCGGCACGATCCTGTACATGCTGCTCGTGCAGTTGGTCTTTGTCTGATCGACCGTCATGAATCAGCGGCAGTCGGCCGTCAGATGATCGGCCAGCCGCGTCCGACCGGCGGAGTCGAGTGCGAACGAGTCGGTGATACGGCCGGATTCCAATACCAGCGCATGATCGCAGGCGATCAGCGCGAACTCCGGATCGTGGGTGATCACCACCACGGTCCGGTCCGCATGATCGGCGAGCGCTCGGATCCGGGTCGCGACCTGTTCCATATGACGGCGATCCAGTCCGCTGGTCGGCTCGTCGAAGATCAGGAGTTCCCGGTCGCAGGCCAGCGCCGCCGCGATGGCCACGCGCTGCTTCTGCCCGCCCGACAGCGACAGCGGATGACGGTCGGCCATTTCGGCCAGATCGAGATCGCGCAGGATTCTCTCAGCCTTCCCCCGTGGGGGGAAGGTGTCGGCGGTGCCGACGGATGAGGGGATCGATGATCCGACGGATGAGGGGGCTGGCGTGGCGTCGGGAAGTCCGAGCAGTACCTCGTCGAGCACGGATTCGGTGAACAGCTCGCATCCGACGTCCTGCAGCACGGTGAAGCAGGTGCGCATCCGGTCCCGACGGCTCAGCCGTCGTCCGTCCGGGGCGATCAGTGTGCCCTTCGCACGGCGATCCAGACCCTGTAGACATCGGGCGAACGTGGATTTGCCAGCTCCGTTGGGCCCCACCACGGCGGTCACCCGGCCGGCTGGGATCCGCGCCGAGGGAATGCTCAGCACGGGACGGCGAGTCCGCCGGTAGGTATAGGAGAAATCCTCGATCCGCCAGAAGCCGTTGGATTCGTCCCTGCGGCCAGTGTCGTCCCTGCGGCCAGTGTCGTTGTCCGACGCCGTGCGATCGGTGTCCCCGATTCGGTCGGGCTGGGTGGCCGAGCCTGACCGTGTGATCTGATCGGGCTGTGTGATCTGCCCGGACCGTGTCGGCCGCAGTCCCAGTGTCTCGCGCTCGCGGTCCGGCAGATCATGCAGTTCGGCGCCGGTCATCGTGCGGACCAGCCGTCCGCTCCGGAAGACCATCGCCGTGTCGACCAGTCCGTCCAGCCAGTACAGCCGGTGTTCGGCGATGATCACGGTGCGGCCCTGCGCCTTCCACAGCCCGACGATGTCGCGCAGATCGGCGATCGCGCGGGCGTCCAGATTGGCGCTCGGCTCATCCATCACCATGATCGGCGGGGCGGCGACGGACACCGAGGCGCAGGCCACCTTCTGCTGCTGCCCGCCGCTCATGGCGGTGATGTCGCGGCCGATCAGACCACCGATGCGGAATTCGTCCGCGGTGGCGGCCACCCGACGGCGGATCTCGTCCGGATCCATGCCGAAGTTCTCACAGGCGAACGCCAGCTCGCCGGCCACGTCCAGCGTGAAGAACTGGCTGCGGGGATTCTGGAACACCGATCCGACGTGCGGGGCGAGGCCGGCCAGATCGGACTGCCGGGTGTCCAGCCCGTTCACGGTCACCGTGCCGGTCATCACACCGTCGAAATAGTGGGGTGCGAGCCCGTTGATCAGCCGGGTGACGGTGGTCTTGCCGCAGCCGGATTCCCCGCACAGCAGCACGACCGCGCCCTGTGGAATGGCGAAGGTCAGATCGTGGATGCCGTCGGGGGAGCGGTCCTGCCGGGGGAGGGTCTGCCGGGGGAGATCCTGGTCAGTCGGATGATCTCCGGCTGAATGATCGTAGGTCGGGGTCGGTCCGTAGGAGAATCCGACATGATCGAAACGGACGGCGATCTCGACTGTGGAATTCGCGCCTGTGGGATTCCCGCCTGTGGGATTCGCGAGTTTTGTGGTTTCTGCGGCGTCTGTCATGGTTCTGCTCATGAGGTCGTCTCCTGATTGGGCATGAATCACAGTGTCCGGTCGGACAGCCAGCCGGTGGCCGCGCCGATCCAAACCACAAAACAGGCCATGCACAGCGTCAGCAGTACCGCGTCGATGGCGTGGAAGCCGATCCGTGCGATGCTCGTGCGCTTCGCCGGGCCTCCCAGACCGCGGGTCATCGCGGCCTGCGCGAGCTCGTCGGCGATGCGCACGCTGCTGCCGATCAGCGGGACCACACGGTATTCGAACATGGCGAGCATGCGGGTGCCGCCGAGCCGGACTCCGCGCATCCGCATCGCGTCGCCGATACGACGCTGTTCGGCGAACGCGGTGGGGAAGAAGCGGAACATCACCGCCAGCGGGATCGTCACGGCCTGCGGCATGTGCATGCGAGTCAGTGCGGTGACCAGTTCGCTGGCCGTGGTGGTGACGAGCATCCAGTAGGAGATCATGGCCACCGGCAGCATTTGCGTGGTCATCGCGATCGTCGCGTACGCCAGCCAGACGATGGCCGAGCCGAAGGCATGCGGCATCACGCCGTCGGGCTGTGGCATCGCGCCGGCGGTCTGTGGCATCACGCCGTTCGCCGCCGGTTCCGAGGAGAGTGCCGAGACGATCGTGGGCAGCAGCCAGGCCGCGGCCGCAAGACTGACGGCCAGCAGCAGCATGTAGACCAGCGTGGCCGCCCATCGGCGGGACAGCGGCAGCAGGATGACCGGCAGGCAGGCGAGACCAAGTCTCACGACGTCGACGGCGGGCAACGCTCCGCCGGCCCGCGCCAGGCAGAAGCAGCCGACGGTGATGGTGAGGGCGATCTTCGTACGCGGATCGACGCGGAATCGGTCGTGGGCGGCGGTGGATCGGAACATGGAATCGATGGGTTCTCGGGACAGTGGGTTCGCGAGGTATCGGGTTCGGGGGCTCAGACCAGTCCGGCGCGTTCGAAGTGCCGGCGCATCATCGGCCGGGCGATCCACGCGCCGATCAGTCCGCCGATCACGCCGAGCACCACCAGCACGGGCAGCATCCACGCGGGGAAGAGGCCGGCCATCTGCGCGGTCGCCGTCTCGCCCTTCTTCGCGACCATGGCCGCCAAATAGTCGTTGCGGCCGATGTAGAACGGCAGGAACAGGCCGAGATTCCACAGATTGAACACGCCGGCGGACAGGACGTTGAGGGATATGCGCCGGTAGTCGCCGGTGCGGGCGATCAGGTCGGCGATGACGGAGGCGGCCACGGCGGTGACGATGGTGTACACGTTGCCGTGGATCACGCCCATGAGCAGGGCGAGCAGCACGCCGAGGATGGTGACGGCGCCGAACCGGCGGGACTTCGTCAGGGTGAGCATGTAGGGCACGCCGCCGAGGATGCCGCAGGCGAAGCCCATGAACGGCATGCCGAACGGCAGGGGCTGCACCACGGCCGCGGCGATGGCGATCAGCACGAAGTAGAGCGCGGCATAGACGCCGATGAGGATGTAGTCGCGAGTGCCCAGTTTGGCTCGGGATGCGACGGCTGCGGGGGCGGCGGTTGCGGGCTGTGCGGTCGTGGTCTGTGCGGCTGTGGTCTGTTCGGTCATGCGAGTCCTTTGCTGTGGTTGCGGATCGGTGATCCTGTGGATCGGTTGTGGGTCTGTCGGTTGTGGGTCTGTCGGTTGTGGTCCTGTGGATCGGTGGTCCTGTGGATCGGTGGTCCTGCGGGTCTGTCGGCTGCGGGTTTGTTGGCTGCTGGTCCGTTTGCTGCTGGTCCGTTTGCCGCAAGGACGGTTGGTTGCGGGCTCTGGTATTGGCGGGTCCGGTTATTGGTGAATCCCCTTCAGGCACCCCGCAATATAAGGGATCGGTCGCGGAAAGTCACCTCTTGT
The DNA here is from genome assembly GCF_002802905.1 of Bifidobacterium simiarum. Taxonomy (GTDB): domain Bacteria; phylum Actinomycetota; class Actinomycetes; order Actinomycetales; family Bifidobacteriaceae; genus Galliscardovia; species Galliscardovia simiarum. The sequence continues at coordinate 182,644 of NZ_PEBK01000003.1, read as the reverse complement.
GTTCCGTGCGGGTCTGTGGTATGGCGGGGGCGATGATTCTTAGCGCATGCTGAGTGATCAGGGGGTGTGATGTCGGATATGCGATCACTTCTCAAGGTGGTGTGTGGGGTGGGGTTCGGCCGGAGTATGGCTGCGGTTCACCCTGACGATGCCCTTTCGAAATATTGGGATCGTTGATCGGTAACGTTCGGCGGCTATCGTGGTCGCCGTCATTCGGGCAAGTGACTGTGGGGGTATGTGATGATCATGGACAATCGTGATGTGTTCCCGGATCGGGGGAATATGTGGACGTTTTCCGCTGACGTCGGAAACGGTGGCAGCGGCGATGGTGGCAGCGGCATCGTCGGTTTCGGCAACGTCGGTTTCGGCGACGGCGGATCGGCGGGGGATGCCGATCCGTTCGCCGTGACGGCGGGGGATCCGTCCGGCGCGGTCTGGAACGAGGTCTCCCATACGCTGGTGGTGCGGCCGGGGGCCGTGCTGACCCTGTCGATGGCCTCGGGGTACGAGAACGGCACCGACGGGGGTCGGATCGTGGTCGAGGACGGGGCGCATCTGACGCTCGACGGCGTGCGGATCAACGTCAGCGCCCGACGGGACGCCGCGGCCCTGCTGGTCGATTCCGGACGGCTTGATCTCGTGCTGGCCGCGGGATCCGACAACCGTCTGTGGTCGGGGGCGGACCGGGCCGGACTGGAGAACGGCGAGCATGAGCTGGTGATCGTTGCCGCCGGCCCGCGGCACGGCGTCGCGCGGAACGTCGGTCGGCTGTCGGCCTGTTCGTATTCGGCGTCGGAGGACGTCGACGGCGCCGGCATCGGCGGCGCGAAGGGAGAGCGCGGGGCGAACATCACGATCAACGGCGGGGTGATCGAGGCCTTTGCGAGGGCCGATCGTCACAACGCCTACGGTGCCGGCATCGGCGGGGGCCGTGGCAGCGACGGCGGGAACGTCCTCATCGGCTCGGGGACGGTGACGGCCGGATGCCGGGCGTCGCGCGGCATGGCCTACGGTGCCGGCATCGGCGGCGGATACGGCGGCAGCGGCACGGACATCACGATCCGCGGGGGCGAGGTCGCCGCATGGTCCCGCGGTCTGCAGGGGTCGTACGGCGCCGGCGTAGGCGGCGGCCAGAGCGACGATCTGTTCGGCGGCGGCACCGGTGGCATGGCCCGTCGCATCACGGTCGCCGGCGGCCGGCTGCGCGCGTCCGGCAACGTGCCGGTGGGATCGGGCCTGTGGGGAGGCGAGTCCCGGGACATCAGCGTGGCCGCGGGCACGATGGCCTGATTCTCGCGGGCGTGGAATAATACGACACACGGCTTGTGCGACACGCCGGTGATGTGGTATTCTTTTGACGTTTAGTGACGTGTGTCATATAGCGGGCATACATCAGACTGGGGGAATGGCCCGCTAGCCGTGTGGTAGTTGCGGCGGCGCGACGGTCGTTCCCTGGCTATTGGATACACAGCGAACGAGAAGGATAACCCCATCTTGGCTGCCGAAAACACACAGAGCACCACCAAAACCTATGCTCGCGCGGATGAGCACGACATCAAGCTGCACAAGGCCAGCCCCCGCGTGAACTTCGGTTCCATCAAGGAACCCATCGACGTCCCCTACCTGCTGGGCGTCCAGACCGACAGCTTCGACTGGCTGATCGGCAACGAGCGCTGGAAGAAGCGCGTCGAGGAGGACGAGGCCAACGGCACCATCACCGTGCCCCACACCTCCGGTCTCGCCGAAGTGTTCGAGGAGATCTCCCCGATCGAGAACTTCGCCCAGACCATGAGCCTCACGTTCTCCAACCCCTACTTCGAGGAGCCGCGTCACAGCGTGCAGGAGTGCAAGGAGAAGGACTACACCTACTCCGCCCCGCTGTACGTGAACGCCGAGTTCTGCAACAACGACACCGGCGAGATCAAGTCCCAGACCGTGTTCATGGGCGACTTCCCGCTGCAGACCCCGCACGGCACCTTCATCATCGGCGGCACCGAGCGAGTGATCGTCTCCCAGCTCGTGCGCTCCCCGGGCGTGTACTTCGACCGCTCCCGCGACAGGACGAGCGACAAGGAGATCTTCGGCGCGAAGATCATCCCGAGCCGCGGCGCCTGGCTGGAGTTCGAGATCGACAAGCGCGACGTCCTCGGCGTGCGCGTGGACCGCAAGCGCAAGCAGTCCGCCGTGGTCTTCCTCGAGGCCATCGGCATGACCGAGCGTGAGATCCACGACGAGTTCCAGGGCTACCCGCTGGTGCTCGACTCCCTGGCCAAGGAAGTCGAGGCCGTGACCCCGAAGGACGCCAACGGCCGTCCTGACCTGTCCGCCGAGCGCCCGAGCGACGAGGAGATCCGCAACCGCGCCCTCACCGAGCTGTACCGCAAGATCCGCCCCGGCGACACCGCCACCCCGGAGGCCGGCCGCAACCTGCTCGATTCCTTCTACTTCAACACCAAGCGCTACGATCTGGCCCGCGTCGGCCGCTACAAGATCAACCGCAAGCTCGGTCTCGAAGGCGACGTCAACGACCGCAGCCTCAAGCTCGAGGACATCGTGGCCACGATCAAGTACCTGTGCACCCTGCACGCCGGCGGCGAGACCTTCCCGGGCAAGCGCGACGGCGAGGACGTGGACCTGCGCGTGGACGTGGACGACATCGACCACTTCGGCAACCGCCGCATCCGTCAGGTCGGCGAGCTGATCCAGAACCAGCTGCGCACCGGCCTGTCCCGTATGGAGCGCGTGGTGCGCGAGCGCATGACCACGCAGGACGCCGAGGCCATCACCCCGCAGTCCCTGCTGAACATCCGCCCCGTGGCCGCCACGATCAAGGAGTTCTTCGGCACCTCCCAGCTGAGCCAGTTCATGGATCAGAACAACCCGCTGGCCGGCATCACCAACAAGCGCCGTCTGTCCGCTCTGGGCCCCGGCGGTCTGTCCCGCGACCGCGCCTCCATGGAGGTGCGAGACGTGCACCCGTCCCACTTCGGCCGTATGTGCCCGATCGAGTCCCCTGAAGGCCCGAACATCGGTCTGATCGGCTCGCTGGCGACCTTCGGCCGCATCAACCCGTTCGGCTTCATCGAGACCCCGTACCGCAAGGTCGTCGACGGCCACGTGACCAACGACGTGGTGTACATGACCGCCGACCGCGAGGCCGAGCACGTGATCGCCCAGGCCAACCAGGAGCTTGACGAGAACGGCAACTTCGTCTCCAAGGACGCCCTTGCCCGCGTCAACGAGGAAGAGGCCGTCGATGTGCCGGTGAGCTCCGTCGACTACATGGACGTCTCGCCTCGCCAGATGGTTTCCGTCGGTGCCTCCCTGATCCCGTTCCTCGAGCACGATGAGGGCCACCGAGCGCTGATGGGCGCCAACATGCAGCGTCAGGCCGTGCCGCTGATCAAGTCCGAGCGCCCGCTGGTGGGCACCGGCGGCGAATGGCGTGCCGCGGTCGACTCCGGCGACGTGATCCTCGCCGAGAAGGACGGCGTGGTGACCTACTGCTCCGCCGACATCATCCGCACGATGAACGACGACGGCACCACCAGCTCCTACAAGCTGGCCAAGTTCCAGCGTTCCAACCAGACGACCTGCTACAACCAGGTGCCGCTCATCCATGAGGGCGAGCGCGTGGAGAAGGGCACCGTGCTGGCCGACGGCCCCGCCACCGAGCAGGGCGAGATGGCGCTGGGCAAGAACCTGCTGGTCGCCTTCATGCCGTGGAACGGCTACAACTACGAGGACGCCGTGATCATCTCGCAGCGCCTCGTGCAGGACGATACCCTGAGCTCCATCCACATCGAGGAGTACGAGATCGACGCCCGCGAGACCAAGCTGGGCGCCGAGGAGATCACCCGCGACCTGCCGAACGTGAGCGAGGACGCCGTGTCCAACCTCGACGAGCGCGGCATCATCCGCATCGGTGCCGAGGTCGAGGCCGGCGACATCCTCGTCGGCAAGGTGACCCCGAAGGGCGAGACCGAGCTGACCCCGGAGGAGCGCCTGCTGCGCGCCATCTTCGGCGAGAAGTCCCGCGAGGTGCGCGACACCTCCCTGCGCGTGCCCCACGGCGAGACCGGTACCGTGATCGCCGTCAAGGAGATCACCAAGGAGGACGCGGAGGAGGACGGCGACGAGCTGCCCACCGGCGTGAACCACATGATCCGCGTCTACATCGCCCAGCACCGCAAGATCACCCAGGGCGACAAGCTCTCGGGCCGTCACGGCAACAAGGGCGTGATCTCGCGCATCCTGCCGGAGGAGGACATGCCGTTCCTCGCCGACGGCACCCCGATCGACATCATGCTGAACCCCTTGGGCGTGCCTTCCCGAATGAACCTCGGTCAGGTGCTCGAGCTGCACCTCGGCTGGATCGCGCATTCCGGCTGGGACATCAACATCGACCCGAACCTCGAGGCCGCGTGGAAGAAGCACATCCCCGCCGGTGCCGAGAAGGGCGATCCGAACACCCCGGTGGCCACCCCGGTGTTCGACGGTGTGCGTCAGGACGCCATCAACGGCCTGCTCAAGACCACCCTGCCGAACCGCGACGGCGAGCGCATGGTGGGCGACGACGGCAAGGCCTGGCTGTTCGACGGCCGTACCGGCGAGCGCTTCAGCCGACCGATCTCCGTGGGCTACATGTACATGCTCAAGCTGCATCACCTGGTCGACGACAAGATCCACGCCCGTTCCACCGGTCCGTACTCGATGATCACGCAGCAGCCGCTGGGCGGCAAGGCCCAGTTCGGCGGCCAGCGCTTCGGCGAGATGGAGGTGTGGGCCCTCGAGGCCTACGGCGCCGCCTACACGCTGCACGAGATGATGACCATCAAGTCCGATGACGTCGACGGCCGCGTGCGCGTCTACGGCGCGATCGTCAAGGGCGAGAACCTGCCCTCCGCCGGCATTCCGGAATCCTTCAAGGTGCTGCTCAAGGAAATGCAGTCCCTGTCGCTGAACGTCGAGGTGCTCAACGCCGACGGCGTGGCCATCGACATGAAGGAGGAGGACGACGACCCCGTCTCCGCCGCGGACGATCTCGGCTTCAACATCGGCGCCCGCCCCGAGGCCGGTTCGAACGCCCCGGCCGAGTCCGAGGAACCGCAGTACCGCTGATCCAGACGCGTCGCCCGCGGACGTGCGGGCGACGCACCACAACCGTAAAGCAGTAAAGATCTACCAAGACAGGACAACTAAGTGCTGGACGTTAATGCATTTGACAAGATGAGGATCGGTCTGGCCAGCTCCGAGGACATTCGTAACTGGAGCTATGGCGAGGTCAAGAAGCCCGAGACCATCAACTACCGTACCCTCAAGCCGGAGAAGGACGGTCTGTTCGGCGAACAGATCTTCGGACCGACCCGTGACTGGGAGTGCGCCTGCGGCAAGTACAAGCGCGTGCGCTTCAAGGGCATCGTGTGCGAGCGATGCGGCGTCGAGGTGACCAAGTCCCGCGTGCGTCGTGAGCGCATGGGCCACATCGAGCTGGCCGCCCCCGTGACCCACATCTGGTTCTTCAAGGGCGTGCCGAGCCGTCTGGGCTACCTGCTCGACATTCCGCCGAAGTACCTGGAGAAGGTCATCTACTTCGCCGCCTACATGGTGACGAGCGTGGACGAGGAGCAGCGTCACAAGGACATGCCCGACCTGCAGGACGAGTTCGAGGTGCGCATCCAGAACCTCGAGAAGGCCCGCGACAACGAGATCCACAAGCGCGCCGTGAAGCTTGAGGAGGACATGGGCGAGCTCGAGGCCGAGGGCGGCGACGCCCGTTCGGCCAAGGCCAAGCTGCGCAGCGCGGCCGAGCGCGACCTCAAGGCCATCCGCAAGCGCTACAACGACGAGATCGCCCGCCACACCGCCGTGTGGGATCGCTTCCAGGGCCTCAAGCCCGGCGACATGGAGGGCGACGTGGACCTGTGGCGCGAGATGGTCGACGACTACGGCGATTACTTCGAGGGCTGCATGGGCGCCGAGGCGATCAAGAAGCGCCTGCAGGACTTCGACCTGAAGGCCGAGGCCGAGGAGCTGCGCAACGTCATCGCCACCACCAAGCAGGGCCAGCGCAAGGCCCGCGCCCTCAAGCGCCTGAAGGTCATCAACGCCTTCCTGTCCACCGGCAACAGCCCGGAGGCCATGGTGCTCGACGTGATCCCGGTGATCCCGCCGGATCTGCGCCCGATGGTCCAGCTGGACGGCGGCCGCTTCGCGACCTCCGACCTCAACGACCTGTACCGCCGCGTGATCAACCGCAACAACCGACTCAAGCGACTCATCGAGCTCGGCGCCCCGGAGATCATGCTCAACAACGAGAAGCGCATGCTGCAGGAGGCCGTCGACTCCCTGTTCGACAACGGCCGCCGCGGCCGTCCGGTCACCGGCGCCTCGAACCGCCCGCTCAAGTCGCTTTCCGACATGCTCAAGGGCAAGCAGGGTCGTTTCCGTCAGAACCTGCTCGGTAAGCGCGTGGACTACTCCGGCCGTTCCGTGATCGTGGTCGGCCCGTCCCTGAGGATGCACCAGTGCGGTCTGCCCAAGCCGATGGCCCTCGAGCTGTTCAAGCCGTTCGTCATCAAGCGCCTCGTGGACCTCAACTACGCGCAGAACATGAAGAGCGCCAAGCGTCTGGTCGACCGCGGCGACTCCGAGGTGTGGGGCGTGCTCGAGGAGGTCATCTCCGAGCACCCGGTGCTGCTCAACCGTGCGCCTACGCTGCACCGTCTGGGCATTCAGGCCTTCGAGCCGATCCTGGTGGAGGGCAAGGCCATCCACCTGCCGCCGCTGGCCTGCGCCGCCTTCAACGCCGACTTCGACGGCGATCAGATGGCCGTGCACCTGCCGCTGAGCGCCGAGGCCCAGGCCGAGGCCCGCTCGCTGATGATGGCCTCCGACAACATCCTCAAGCCGGCCGACGGCCACACCGTGACCATGCCGTCCCAGGATATGATCCTCGGCCTGTACTACCTGTCCACCGTGATCGACGGCGCCAAGGGTCAGGGTCGCGTGTTCTCCTCGCTCGACGAGTGCCGCATGGCCCTCGACCTGCACGAGATCGACATTCAGGCCAAGGTGCTGATCCGCGTGCCCGAGGACTTCGTGCTGCCCAAGGACTGGGAGCCCGGCGAGGTCGAGGTCGTCGACCCGCAGCCCGGCAGCCCGGCGACGGTGAAGGAGGAGCGGTTCACCGACGGCTCCACTCTGTTCGCCACCAGCTACGGCCGCATCCTGTTCAACAGCACCCTGCCCGTCGACTACCCGTTCGTCAACCGTCAGGTGGCCAAGAAGCAGCTCGCCGGCATCGTCGACGACATCGCCTCGCGCTACTCCACCCAGCAGGTGGCCGCCTCGCTGGACGCCCTGAAGGACATGGGCTTCACCCGCGCCCCGTGGTCGGGCGTCACCTTCGCGTTCTCCGACGTCATCGAGCCGCCGGAGCGCGACGAGCTGGTGGCCGAGTCCGAGGAGCAGGCCAGCAAGATCAACTCGCAGTACGACATGGGTCTGCTCACCGACGACGAACGTCGTCAGGAGCTGATCGACCTGTGGACCGAGTGCACCAACAAGGTCTCCAAGGCCGTCGAGGAGCACTTCGACCCGCAGAACAACCTGTCGATCATCGTGCAGTCCGGTGCACGAGGAAACATGATGCAGATCAACCAGATCGCCGGCATCCGTGGCCTCGTGGCCAACCCGAAGGGCGAGATCATCCCCCGACCGGTGAAGTCCAACTACCGCGACGGCCTGACCGTGCTGGAGTACTTCATCTCCCAGCACGGCGCCCGTAAGGGTCTGGCCGATACCGCACTGCGTACGGCCGAGTCGGGCTACCTGACCCGTCGTCTGGTCGACGTCTCGCAGGACGTGATCGTGCGCGAGGAGGACTGCGGCACCCGTCAGGGCCTCGTCATGAAGGTCGGCGAGCGTGACGCCGACGGCAACCTCGTGCTGGTCAAGGCCGCCGACGGCGGTCCGTACTCCCGTCTGCTGGCCGCCGACGTGATCGATCCGGCCGACGGCAAGACCGTGCTGTACAAGCGCGACGACGCCCTGTCCATGGACGTGATCAACGATCTCGTCGCCCACGGCGTCGAGGAGGTCAAGGCCCGTTCCGTGCTCACCTGCGAGTCCAAGCGCGGCGTGTGCGCCAAGTGCTACGGCTGGTCGCTGGCCACCAACACCCTGGTGGACATCGGCGAGGCCGTCGGCATCGTGGCCGCCCAGTCCATCGGCGAGCCCGGTACCCAGCTGACGCTGCGTTCCTTCCACTCCGGCGGTGTGGCTTCGGCATCCGATATCACCCAGGGTCTTCCCCGTGTGACCGAGCTTTTCGAGGCCCGTACCCCGAAGGGTGAGGCCCCGATCGCCGCCTACGACGGCACCGTCAAGGTGGAGGACACCGAGGCCGGCCGTACCGTGACGCTGACCCCGGACGATCCGGAAGCCCGCGACTCCGACGGCGAGAAGGTGGAGCAGCTGGTCTACAAGGTGACCCGCCGCGCCCCGCTGCTGGTCAAGGACGGCGAGCACATCAAGCGTGGCACGCAGCTGACCGAGGGTTCCGTGGATCCGAAGAAGATCCTGCGCATCATGGGCGCCCGCGCCGCGCAGGTCAACATCGTGGAGGAAGTGCACACCGTGTACCGCTCCCAGGGTGTGGACATCCACGACAAGCACATCGAGGTCATCGTGCACCAGATGCTGCGCCGCTACACCGTGCTCGACTCCGGCGACACCGAGCTGCTGCCCGGCGAACTCGTGGACAAGGCCCGCTTCAAGGAAGTGAACAAGGCCGCGCTGAAGGCCGGCAAGAAGCCCGCCACCGGCCGTCCCGAGCTCATGGGCATCACCAAGGCCTCCCTGGCCACCGACTCGTGGCTGTCCGCCGCGTCGTTCCAGGAGACCACCCGCGTGCTCACCGAAGCCGCCCTGAACCAGAAGGTCGACGACCTCAAGGGCCTCAAGGAGAACGTCATCATCGGTAAGCTCATCCCGGCCGGCACCGGTCTCGCCCGGTACCGCAACGCCGAGGTGGAACCCGACAAGGCGATCCGCGACACCATCTACCCGAGCTTCGGCCTGTCCGACGACGGTTCCGATGGTCTCATGGACCTCTCCGACGCCGATCTGAGCGATGTGGACTTCTCCAACATCGACTTCGGCGATCTGAGCCTCGGCGACGACTTCAACCCCGACGACTTCCTTAACGATCTGGGCGGCCAGACCGATCTGGGAGACCTGTCGGGCGATCAGGGTGACCACGGCGACCAGCACGGCGACGCCTCGGACGCCCACGGTGCTGACGGTTCCGCCGATGCCGGTGCCGCCGATCAGGGTTCCGACGCCCCGGCCGGCGACCAGCAGTGATCCGGTCATCGTGATCATTCCGGTCATTCCGGTCATCTAATGGGCGGTCGATAGGCCGCCCCCGCAGCCCCGCGGTCATGGGGGCACCTACGGGTGTGTTTCGTCTCACAGTGCGAAACACACCCGTTTTGTTTCCCTAAAACGGTTGCCGTGTTACGAATATGTGAGTTTTCGCGCCTTTCGCAATGTGGACGACATCATTCCGACACCGTCGGGTAACGGTACATTCCTTCAATAAGAGTTTGAAAAACTCCTGAGGAGGAACATCATGAAGAAATCCCTGATCGTGCGGGTGGCTGCGGCTGCCTCCGCACTCGCCATGGCGGCCGGTCTGGCCGCATGCGGCGGCTCGTCGACCGGTTCGTCCAGCTCGTCCGGTTCGTCGCTGGTCGTGAACACCAACTTCGACGCCAAGTCCTTCGATCCCGCCCGCGCCTACGAATTCACCAGCAACATGGTCAGCCACCAGGTCTACGAGACCCCGCTGGCCTACGGCGACAACGGCAACGATTTCACCAAGGTCGAGCCCGGCGTGGCCAAGTACGAGATCAGCCCCGACGCCAAGACCGTGACCCTGACCGTGCAGGACGGCCACACCTTCTCCGACGGTGCCAAGGTGACCGCCGATGATCTGGCCTTCAGCCTCCAGCGTCTGCAGGGCATGCAGAGCAACCCGTCGTTCCTGCTGACCGATCCGGCCGGCAAGCTCGTCAAGGTCTCCAAGAAGGACGACAAGACCGTCACGCTCACCAGCTCCGTCGCCTACCCGGCACTGCCGTACATCCTCGCCTTCCCGTCCACCGGCGTGGTCGAGAAGAAGGTCGTCGAGGAGCACGGCGGCACCACCGACACCAACGACAAGGCCGAGACCTGGCTGAACTCCAACTCCGCCGGCTCCGGTCCGTACAAGATCGCCTCCGCCGACATCAAGAGCGAGGTCAAGCTCGCCGCCAACGACAAGTACACCTCCAAGGACAAGCCGAAGTACACCAACGTCGTGATCCAGAACACCACCGCCGCCACCCAGAAGGTCAACGTGCAGGCCGGCACCGCCCAGCTCGCCTTCGACCTCGGCGCCGATGACGCCAAGGGCCTGGATACCTCCAAGGTCAAGCTGGCCTCCTCGCCGTCGATGTACACGCTGTACGCCTACATCAACGCCAGCAAGGAATACGGCAAGGCCGCTTCCGATCCGAACTTCATCAACGCCTTCCGCCACGCCATCAACTACGACGAGATCCTGAAGTTCGTCGGTGACGGCGCCGTGCAGCCCGGCGGCATCATCCCGGCCGCCATCAATGGCGCGCTCAAGTCCGACGAGCACAACACCTACGATCTGGCCAAGGCCAAGGAACTGCTCGCCAAGAGCAGCTACAAGGGCGAGAAGATCGAACTTGTCGTGCCCTCCGATATGGCCGTCGGCGGCGTGAACCTGCAGAACCTCGCCCAGAAGGTGCAGGAGCAGGTCAAGGCCGCCGGCATCAACCTCGAGCTCAAGCCGCTCTCCTCGACCGCATGGCTTGACGTCTACCGCAACGGCACCGCCCAGTCCTCGATCGCCTACTGGGGCGCCGACTACCCGGAGGCCGGCGACTACGCCTCCTTCGCCCCCGACGGCCCGACCGGCCTGCACGCCGGCTGGAAGACCGGCGCCGGCATCGCCACCGCCGAGGCCACCAAGCCGCTGTTCGAGAAGGCCCAGACCACGGTCGACAAGGACGCTCGCGCCAAGGCCTTCCAGGCGGCCCAGCAGAAGATGAACGACGGCGGCCCGTTCGTGCCGATCGTCGTCCCGGCCGGCCGCATCGCCTACGCCTCCAGCCTCTCCGGCGTCAACTACAACGCGATCTGGTACACCGACCTCGCTTCGGTGAAGTGATCGCCGGGCCTACGCGGTCCGCAACCAGCAACCTGCAGTCAACCAAGTTGCAGTCAACCAAGAGTTAAGGCAATACCATGAGCGCAACAACCACAGCGCCCGGTACCGCCGCGACAGGGAAGTCCGCCCCGGAAAGCTCCCACCAGAGCTTTTTCGGGGCGCACCCCTTTGTGCGGTATGCCGGAATCCGATTCATCGTCAGCATCTTCCTCGCCATCGGCGTCACTCTGGTCACCTTCATCCTGACCAACCTCGTGCCGACCGATCCGGTCACCGCGGTCCTCGGCGAATCCGCCGCGGCCGATCCGGCCATCGTCGCCAACATGCGCCGCCAGATGGGCCTTGACAAGCCCCTGCCGGTGCAGTACCTCATGTACCTGCAGCGTCTGCTGCACGGCGACATGGGCACCAGCGCCCAGACTCACAATCCGGTCGCCCAGGATCTCTCCCAGGCCCTGCCGGCCACCATGGAACTGGCCCTGATCACCCTGGTCATCTCGGTGATCATCGGCGTCGGCCTCGGTCTGTACGCGGCGCTGCACAACCGCCGCTTCTCCGACCAGCTGATCCGTCTGCTCAGCCTGCTCGGCATCTCCGTGCCGTCGTTCTGGCTGGCCATGCTGTGCTTCTACTTCTTCTTCTACAAGCTCGGCCTGTTCCCGGGCACCGGCCGTCTCGATCCCACGTTCACGGCCCCGCCCCACGTCACCGGCATGTACATCACCGATGCGCTGCTGGCCGGCGACCCCGCGCTGGCCGCCAACGCCGTTTCGCACGCCGTGCTGCCGGCCCTCGTCATGATCCTGTGGACGGTCGGCTTCCTGCTGCGCTTCTGCCGCAGCTCCGTGCTTGAGGTGCTCAGCCAGGACTACGTCACCGCGGCCCGCGCCAAGGGCCTGCCCTCCGGTCGCATCACCTTCGCCTACGTGCTGCGCGGCGCCCTGCTGCCGATCCTGACCATGATCGGCATGCTGTTCGGCGGTCTGATGAGCGGCTCGGTGCTCGTGGAATCCGTGTTCTCGTGGCACGGCCTCGGCCAGTACGCCTTCCAGGCGGCCAAGTCCCTCGACCTGCAGGCCATCATGGGCGTGGGCCTGACCGTCGGCGTGATCTACATCACCGTGAACTTCGTGGTCGATCTGCTCTACGGCCTGATCGATCCGCGAGTGAGAGTGCAGTGAGGGAGGCAACGATGAGTGATACGAACGAAGTGACCGCCTCGGTCCCGGCCCTGAAGCCCAGGAAGAAGCGGTTCGAACTGCCCCCGCAGTGGAAGACCGCCTATGGCATCATCGGCGTGGTCGTCGTGGCGTTCTGGCTGATCGTCGCGATCATCGGCCCGCTGCTGCCGCTGGCCGACCCGCTCGCCCAGACCGCCGAACGACTGGCCGCGCCCTCCTCAGCGCACTGGTTCGGCACCGACGAGCTCGGCCGCGACGTGTTCTCCCGCGTGCTGTACGGCGCGCGCATCTCGATCCCCGTGGCCATCGCACTGGTGGTGCTTTCGATGCTGCTCGGCGGCCTGCTCGGCATGCTCGCCGGCTACTTCGGCCGCGTGCTCGACGAGACGATCATGCGTCTGGCCGACATCGTGCTCGCCTTCCCGCCGATCATCCTCGCCATGGTCATCACCGCGGCGCTCGGCCCCGGCATCGGCAACGCCGTCATCGCCATGCTCGTGGTGAACTGGCCGCAGTACGCGCGAATCATGCGATCGATGGTCGTCGGCGTGCGCGGCAGCGAATACGTGATCAGCGACCGCCTGCTCGGCTTCAGCGCATGGCAGACCCTGCGCGTGGACGTGCTGCCCAACGTGGTCTCGTCCATCCTCGTGCTGGCCACGCTTGACTTCGGCAACGCGATCCTGCTGCTCTCCGGCCTGTCGTTCCTCGGTCTGGGCGCCGTGCCGCCCACGCCGGAATGGGGCTTCATGGTGTCCGAAGGCGTGCAGAACTTCTCCGCCTGGTGGATCGCCACCTTCCCCGGCCTGTGCATCTCCAGCGTCGTGATCGCCTTCAACTTCATCGGCGACACCCTGCGCGATGCGCTCGACCCCCATATGCGCAAGCACGTCCAAAGCGAGGCGATGTGACATGAGCGAGAAGGACATGAGCGAAAACGAATCCACCCGGACCGCGGGATCCGCCGCGACCTCCGGAACCGACGAATCCGTGGCCCTGTCGATCCGCGACCTCAATCTCACGATCGACGACCACCACATCCTCAAGGACGTCTCCCTCGACGTGCCGTCCGGCAAGGTGATGGGTCTGGCCGGCGAATCCGGATCCGGCAAGACCATGACCGGCATGACCGTGCTGGGCCTGCAGCCGGAAGGCGCCGAGGTGACCGGCGAGATCGACTACCATGGCGAGAACTTGCTGGCCCTGAACGACCGGCAGATGGCCTCCTACCGCGGCCACCACATCGCCATGGTGTTCCAGGACCCGACCGCCAGCCTGCATCCGATGATCCGCATCGGCGTGCAGCTCACCGACCACATGCGCCACCATCTGGGCCTGAGCAAGCAGGAGGCTCGTGAACGGGCCATCGAGCTGCTCAAGCTCGTGCAGGTGCCCGATCCGGAAGGCACGCTCAAGCGGTATCCGCACCAGTTCAGCGGCGGCCAGCTGCAGCGCATCGCCATCGCCGTGGCCATCGCATGCAAGCCCGACCTGATCATCGCCGACGAGCCGACCACGGCCCTCGACGTGACCGTGCAGGCCGGCATCCTGCAGCTGCTGCGCCACCTGTGCGATACGACCGGCCTGACGATCATCCTCATCACCCACGATCTGGGCGTGATGAGCGCGCTGGCCGACGAGATCGCCGTGATGCGCGGCGGGCAGATCGTGGAGCGCGGCTCGCGCTACGACGTGATCCGCAACCCGCAGCATCCGTACACCAAGGCGCTGATCGACTCGCTGCCGAAGCAGATGATGGAGCGGCGGGATCAAGCCGCGCAGGCAGGTCAGACAGCACAGGCCGAGTCGGGTGAAACCGAACAGCCGAGCGAACCGCAGGAGGGTGGTCAGCATGACTGAGACGATGGAGAACTCCCTGAGCTGGGTGCCGCGGCCGATGCGCTGCGAGCTGGAGGTCAACAACCTCACCGTCGCGTACCGTCAGCCGGGCGGGCGCGTCAACACCGCCGTGGACTCGATCTCGTTCAAGGTCTCGGCCGGCGAGGTCGTGGGCCTGGTGGGCGAGTCCGGCTGCGGCAAGAGCACCACGGCCCGCGCGATCTGCGGACTGGAGCGTCCCAAGGGCGGCAGCATCATGTTCAACGGCAAGAAGATCACGCCGCTGACGCTGCGCCGCCGGCCGAAGGAGTTCCAGAGCATCCAGATGGTGTTCCAGAACCCGTACGCCTCGCTCAACCCGCGCCGTACCATCCGCCACCAGATCGAGGACGGCCGCCGCGCCAACCGCGGCGAGGCACCGAGCGTGGAGGAGCTGCTCGATCTCGTGGAGATCCCGCGGTCCGCCGCCGGCGAATACCCGTACCAGTTCAGTGGTGGCCAGCGTCAGCGCATCGCCATCGCCCGCGCGGTGGCGGCCGGCGCCGACCTGCTGATCGGTGACGAGCCGATCGCCTCACTGGACGCCTCCCTGCAGGCCAAGATCGCCCAGCTGATGCGCGACGTGTGCCTCAAGACGGGCGCCTCGCTGCTGTTCATCAGCCACGATCTGGCCGTGGTGCGACTGATCGCCGACCGGGTGATCGTCATGCAGTCCGGGCACATCGTGGAGCAGGGCCCCACCGAGGAGATCTGGCAGCACCCCAAGGAGGCGTACACGCAGCGCCTGCTTGCCGCCATCCCCGAAGCCGACGGACTGGGTCACATCCCGCAGGTGTGACGACATCGCGTGACGGTCATATCTGTGCCGGTCATAGCGTTGCCGGTCGCCTCATCCGCCCGGCATTCGCGTATTGTGGCTTCCCCCTCTGGGGGAAGCTGGCGGCGTGAGCCGACTGATGAGGGATAAACGATGGAAGGATCGATGGATTCGACCGCACATTGGTCGTTTTGCGCTCCAATCCATCAACCGTCCGAACCGAAAGACCCAAGAACCGCATGATTTCAACGATCCGGAAATCATGGGAAACGAATTCCGATGGATTGGGCTGCACATCGGTCGTTTTTGCACTCCAATCCATCACAATCGAACGCCAGACGGGCATTCTTTGCCTTCCCCTCGAGGGGAAGGTGGCCGGCGCAGCCGGACGGATGAGGTGACCGGTGGTGCTCAACGACGGCTGAGGTGCCCAGTGGCTGAGGTGCCCAGTGACTGAGATGCCCGATGACGCCTCCTCACCGCCCGCTATGTACCGCCTACCACAATCGCAGATCGCAGACCGCAGATCGCAGACCGCCTACCCCCATACCGCTACGCGCGCCCCGACATCGACGGATCGATCGTCATGGTCTGGAACCGGTGCTGCA
Source organism: Bifidobacterium simiarum (assembly GCF_002802905.1). Taxonomy (GTDB): domain Bacteria; phylum Actinomycetota; class Actinomycetes; order Actinomycetales; family Bifidobacteriaceae; genus Galliscardovia; species Galliscardovia simiarum. Next base: position 166,951 of record NZ_PEBK01000003.1, on the reverse strand, counting down.
TGTAGGCGTCGTCGAAATGCTCGCCGAAGAACACTTCGATCGGCGATCCGGGCTCCATGCCGGCCATGCGCGTGTACCAGCAGTCGAGGGCCATCAGCGTGGCCGTGCCGTCGACGAACATGAGCACGAACGCCACCGCGGTGAGCGAATACCGCCACTTCCACGGAATGCGGTTGATGAGCCGCAGCAGTTGCGGCAGACACAGTTTGATCCACGCCAGTCCGAGCAGACCCCACATGATCATGTACTTGCCGCTGGTCCGTCCGTTGATCGACAACCACTGGCCGGTGTAGTCCCAGGCAGTGATGCCGAAGGCCACCTGCATGAACCAGCTGGTGAAGTATTCGAACGCCCCGCCGATCACCGCGCTGGCGAGGAAGATCAGCACGGGGTTGTCGTCCCACAGCCGGTTGAGGAACACGGTGAGCAGTACGCCGCCGAATCCGTAGATGGGGGAGAACGGGCCCCACAGCAGACCCGCGCGGTCCTGATACTCACCGAACAGGATCCAGTGGTACACGGTTTCGATGCCGAGGCCGATCACGCAGGTGAAGACGAACACCCAGAACAGGTTGAAGAAGTCGAGGCTGATGTATCCGCGGCCGGTCAGGTCACGGCCCGCCATGTTCACGCGCACCGACTCCTCGTAGGCGTCGCGCGCGTCCATCTGCCGCAGTCGCCGCTGCAGCCGACGTTCCTCATGCAGCGACGGATCGGCGGTGATCGAGATGATCACCAGCAGGATCAGCTGGACGAGCGGCAGCAGCAGCGAGACGTCAAGACCGTACAGGGCGAGATTGAGCAGACCTTCCAACAGGGTGATCGGGATCAGCCCGTAGGCCCATCGGGCCGCGTGCCGGCGGCGGTTGCGCAGCAGCAGGATGCCGAACACGATCAGTGCGGCGGCGTTGACCACCAGAACGGTCGCATGCTCACAGGTGAGGATGAAGGTGAGCGAGGTGTTGGCCGAACCGGGGTCGAGTCCGCGTACGGCCACGACGATCAGTGCGATGAGCAGCGGCAGACGGACCGCGCCGCTGATCAGGCACAGGGCGCCGTAGATCTTGACGATCAGCGGAAGCCGCTGTCGATCGATGGAATTGCCGGAACTGCCGTCGGTCACTTCGCCTCTTTCCCGTGGTCGTCGTGGTCGTGATGGTCGTGGCTGTGGTCGTGGTCGTGATGGTTGCGGTGGGCACGGTCTCGTTCATCGTCCGGATTGCCCTGATCGTCCGGATTGTCCTGATCGGTTTGGGCGGTCTGGTCGGACCGGTCGATCTGACCGATTTGATCGGGGTGACCGGTGCCGTCATGCCGGTGCTTGTCGGTATTGGACGTGTCGCTGCCGGATGTGTCGGTGCTGGACGTGTCGGTGCTGGACGTGTCGGTGGAGGAGTCGTCGGCGGCGATCGTGTCGGCGGGGTCGCGCCGGACGCTTCTGAGCGTGTCGAGCGTGTCGTCGTCCAGCGTATCGAGGTCCTCGCCGCGCGGAATGCGGATGAACCCCCAGAGCGAATCCTGATTGCCGGCGCTACGGGCGCCGGGAGTATGACCGTCAGCAAGTCGGCCGTCACCTATCCGTCCTTCACCCATCCGGCCGTCGGCCTGACTGCCGGACGGACGACCGGTCCGGTTGCCCGCGTTGCTGGCGAACCGACGACGGCGGAAATCATCCTCCGGCTTGCCGCTCCTGCCGTGACCGGACTTCCCGCCCCTACCGTGGCTCTCGTCGTTCCCGGACCGTTTGCCGTCTCCGGACCGTTCGTTGTCTCCGGACCGTTCGTTGGCCGTGTCGCCGGTCTCGGTACCGGCACCGGCGGTGTGGTCGTCGGCGGTGTGGTCGTCGTCATCGGAGTCGTCGTGATTGGCGATCACGTCCACCACGATCACCGTCACGTTGTCCCGTCCGCCGTGGCTCAGCGCGGCGTCGACCAGACGATCCACGGCCTGCCTCGGAGTGCTGGAGGACGCGGCGATGGCCGCGATCTCGTCGTCGTCCAGTTCGCCGTGCAGTCCGTCGGAGCAGATGATGAACCGGCCGGGAAGATCGGCGCGGAAGAAATCGGGGTCGATGCCTTCGGGCGAGCCGATGCACTGCGTGATGAGATTGCGCGGCACCATGAGCTCGGCCAGTTCTGGTGTCATCGCGCCGGAGTCGATGACCTCCTGCCGGCGTGAATGGTCGCGGGTGATGCGGACGAACGATCCGGCGTTCCACCGCGGCGATTCGTCGTCGGCCTCGGTCTTGGTGGCGGTGGCGCCGGGCCTGGCGATTCTGCCGGCATCGTTGTCGTCGTCGAGGCGGAAGTCGCCGATGGCGGCCCGTCGTCGCTGCGCCGCCTTCGTGTTGTGCGTCAGACGGATGATGCGGTTGAGATGATAGGTGCGCGAATCGCCGATGTTGACCACGTACCAGGCGTTGTCGGCCGAGGTCTCGAACGAGTCGCCGAGCGCGTTGATCGCACTCAGCGGCCGTGCATCGCTGCCCGTCTTGGGAATCTCCACGGTCTCCTCGGCGTCGGTGGCCTTGGCCAGGATCAGCCCGGTGACGGTGGTGCCGGACACGCCGCCGTATTCGCGTCCGAGGTCCCTCACCCGTCGATGGGCCTCGCCGAGTACGCGCATGATGTCCGCCTTCGAGCGTTCGGAGGTCATCGCAAGCTGTGCGCAGGCCCTGCGGGCGGCCATGCTGGCCTCCTCGCCGGCCACGCCTCCTCCCATGCCGTCGAATACCAGGAACATGCCATCCGAGGTCAGTGCGCAATCCTGATTCATGCGACGACGCAGCCCGATGTCGCTGGTTGCCGCCGCGGTAACCGTGTATGTCGTCATGTCTGGGCTTCTTTCCTGTCGATTCTTCGCCAACGTCTTCGCCATCCCGCGCCGGATCGGGCCGTTTCGTGCCGGTCCGTATCGGTTCGTGCCGGTTCGTATCGGTTCGTGCCGGTTCGTATCGGTTCATGCCGGACCTCATCCGGCGATCGGCGGGAGGCGAGAAGATACCCCGCGTACGGTTTTACCAGCATAGGCGGCCACCGGACAGGGGTGGCGCGGGTGATTATGCGGATAACGATGGGGATTATGCGGACGGGGATGGGGCAGGCGGTGCCGGCGGCGGATACGGTGGCACGCCGTCGGCGGTCACCGGCGTCTGATGCCGATAGCACCGCTGCTGCACCGCCTGCATGGCGCGGGCGAAGGCCAATGCCGACGGGTAGCGGTCCTCGGGACGCTTGCTCATCGCCTTCCGCAGCACCGCCTCGAACGCCTCGGGCACGTCGTCGCGGCGGATACGCGGCAGCTCGCGGCCGATGATGACCCTCGCCAGCTCGTGGCTGTCGGCCACCCGATACCCGTATTCGAACGGCGAATGCCCCACCAGCAGCGCATACAGCGTGGCGCCCAGCGAGTAGATGTCGGACGCCTCCGAACCGCCTGAAACGCCGGACAGCACCTCGGGGGCGGCCCACGGCGTGGAGAAGCCTTCGGCCCGCTTCGCCGAATAGATGCTGGCCGCGATGCCGAAATCCGAGAGCATGGGATTGCCCCGGTCGCTCAATACGATGTTGCCCGGCTTGATGTCACGGTGGATGATGCCCTTGAGATGGACGCAGTACAGCGCCCCGGCGATCTGGATGCCCACGGTGAGCGCCTGATCGGCGGTGAGCCGGCTGATGCGGATGAACTCCTTGTAGCTGCCGCCGGCGGCGTATTCCATCACCAGATACCCGCGGTCGTCGTCGGTGACGCCGGACTCGTAGATGGTCGGGATATGCGGGTGGTCGGAGCAGTCGGCCATGAAGCTGGTTTCGGTGCGCAGCCGCATGCGCGCCCGACGGTCGGTGAGCCGGCCGTTGCTGACCTTGACGGCGACCGGGCGGTCCGGCGTGCGCTGCCGGTACAGGAACACCGTGGCGTCGCCGCCGGCGCTGAGCGTGCGCACATAGTCGTAGCCAGGCAGCGATGGTGGCTCGGCGGTCATGGGCGCTCCTTACGGTCGGCGGCGGTGGTGTGGGGGTATGGGTTACGGGGCTGCGGGGTTGTTGTGTTGCGGGGTTGTTGTGTTGCTGGGTTGTTGGCGTTGCGTCGTGGTGGCTTGGCGTCGTGGTGGCGTTGCGGTGTTGTGGTGTTGCGGCGTGCCGCACAAGGTGTTGCGGTGTTGCGGCGTGCCGTGCGGTTATGGCGTTGTGGCGTTGGTTCGCATACTAATAGCATGACGGTGTTTTTGCGCAGGATCGGTGTCGTGGCGGCGGTGGCGCTGTCGGTGATGTTGGTGGCGGCGATCGTGGCGGCGGTGGCGCTGCATGGTGGTGACGGCCTTTCCGGTGGTGCTGCGTCATCCGGTGGGGCGGCGTCCGCCGATGGTGCTGCGTCCGCCGATGGTGCCGCGTCCGCCGATGGTGCCGCGTCCGCCGGTGGGAACACCACCGCGGCCGACGGCGTCAAACGGGCCGCGGCCGTGCCCTCGGCGAATGCCACGCTGGTCGCCCGGCAGACGCGTCAGCGTGATCTCGACGCGCTTGCCGGCTCGCTGTCCCGGCGATTCGCCGATTACGGGGGAGACTGGTCGGCGTATGTGCGGGATCTGAACACCGGGGCCGAGATCGCGGTGAACGACCGGCAGGGCAAATCCGCATCGCTGATCAAGCTGTACGTGATGCTGGCGGTGTACGAGCGCATGGATCAGGGGAGACTGGCCGATTCCGCCGACGTGGACGGGCTGCTGCGGCAGATGATCACCGAAAGCTCGAATCAGGCGACCAATGCGCTGGTCATGCGGCTCGGCGGGTCCGATGCGCGGGCCGGATTGGCGGTGGTGAACCGGATCGCGGCCGAGCACGGGTTCGGACGGACGGCGATGGGTGATCTGCTGTACGACTCCGGGACCCATGATTCATCGCTCAAACACACGTCGGTTTCGGATTGCGGGCGGTTCCTGGATCTGGCATGGCGTGGCGAGTTGGTGTCGAAGGCCTACAGCGACCGGATGCTTTCGCTGCTGCTCGATCAGCGTCATCGGGCCAAGATCCCCGCCGGCGTGCCCGAGGGGACGAAGGTGGCCAACAAGACCGGCGAGATTCCGGGGGTGGAGAACGACGCCGCGATCGTCTACGCGTCGCGGCCGTATGTGCTCGTGGTGATGAGCGACGGAGTGGAGAACGATACCGCGCAGGGGCAGGTGCGCGAGATCTCGGCTATGGTCTGGCGGTCCTTGCGGTGACGGTGGATTGCATGCCCGGGTATGGGGTATCCGGGGCATGATGGTTCGCGAAACGCCGGGCGGCGGAAAAACAGGGAGATATCTCCCTGTTTCTTCGGACCGGATTTAGGCTGATGACATGACAGGACCACGAATCACCACGGATGACGCCATACGACTCGTTCGCCGCCTATTCGACGGCGAACCGCTCGATGACGAGGCCAGGCCGACCCGTACGCTGCTGGCGGTGGGTGCGCCCCGATGTGGCAAGACCACCTTTGCGTTGAGGGCGCTGCGCGAGGCGATCGACGGATTCGGCGACGAGCGATCGGTGATGGTCGTTTCCGACCGACTGCGGGCCGATGCGCTGAACCGTCGGGTGATCGCCGATCTTGGCGCGACCTCGCAGGCCAGACCGGTGACCACGCTGTCGGCGCTCGCGTTCCGCATGATCGCCCTGGAACGGTCCCATGCCGGCCGTCCGATGCCGAAACTGCTCAATGGTGCGGAACAGGACGCGCTGCTGCGGTCGGTGCTGGCCGTGCACGTCGATCATGTGCGGGCCGGCGACCAGTGCGACACCTGTCATCTGCTCATGCGGTACTTCGCCGAACCGGACTGGGCCCGACTGGTGGTGGCCCCCTCGGCGATGGCGACCGTTGAGTCGGATGGGCCTGCTGAGTCGGATGCGATCGCGAATCCGGGCGGGGCGGGCGCCGGCGCGACCAGCGAGGCCGTGCTCATTCGTGGCATCAGCGCGGAATTCGTCTCCCAGCTGCGTGACATGCTGGCGAGGATGAACGAGCTCGGCGCCTCCCGCGGCAAGGAGGATGCGATCATCGGGGCTCTGGCCGACGCCGGGGACGCCGGTCGGTCGGGGGAGCGGGTCGAGCGTCTGGCGGCCCAATGGAGGCTGGCCTTCGCCCTGCGCGCGGAATACATCGAGGCCATCGGCCGGGCCTATCCCGACGAGTTCCGTCTGGACTCCTCACGACTGCTGGTAGAAGGCTCCCGGTCGGTCGATGCCCTGTCCGACGACGAGCTGCCGAGGGCCGTGATCGTCGATGACGCGCAGGATATGACGCTTGCCGGCATGGCGTTCCTCCAGCGGCTCGCCTCCCGGGAATGCGTGCTGGTCATGACCGGCAATCCCGACGAGGCCGTGCAGGCGTTCCGCGGTTCCTACCCCGAATTCCTGTTCCTTAGGATTCCCACGGCGCCGGCATCGCAGACGCCTGAATCGGTGGTGTCGCCAGAATCGGCTGGGCCGTCCGAATCGGTGAACGATCGGGATCTGGGACGGCTCGGCGGCATGGTCGTCACGCTCGTCCCCACACCGGAAGGTCACGAGGATGGCCAAGAGACCGGCGAGGCGAGTGAGGCATGCGTGCGGGAGGATACGTACCTCGGGCTGCTTTCGGCCCGGGTGTCGCTGGGCATTTCCTCGGTCGAGGATGATCCCACGCCATTGCCGCAGCGGCCCGGCAAACTGCCGATGATGCCGGGTGCCGCACCCATCGTCCCTCTGAGCGAAACCGATCCGAGACTGCGCGACGGCACGGTCGGCAGCGCCCTGTACCGCAGTGCGGCCGAGGAGATGGACGACGTGGTGTGGCGCATCAAGCGGGCCCGCATCGTCGATGGGGACCGGTGGAACGATCTGGCGCTGATCGCCCACGACAACGCCACGGTGCGGGTGTTCGGCGAACGGCTGCGTCGCGAAGGAGTGCCGGTGCGCTATTCCTCGGTGACCCGGCCGCTGAAGGATGAGCCGTTCGTCCGGGGACTGTTCGCGCTGATCGAACTGGCCCTCATGCGGCGGGAAGGCATCGCGGGATGGCGGTCGGATCCGCGTGGCGCGGCTGCGAAGGTCCGATCCTGCGCGCTGACGGCACTGCGCTCGCCGCTGTTCACGGTGGGGGCGACCGACCGCCATGACGGGCGTCCGGTGCGGGTCTCCTCGGTGGGTGCCGCATTGCAGGCATTGGAATCTCTGGCACAGGTGACCGGGGAGAGCGCGGCCGGGGAACAGGCGGTCAGGGAGAACGCGGCCGATACGTCGGCCGATTCGTCCGAGCCGGCCGTCCAGCAATCGGCGGATACCGGGGCGAAGGGCCTTTCGGCCTTGGTCGCTGCATGGGATGACGTCTACCGGCAGTGGCGATCGGCCGAGGCCAAGGCGCATGACATGGACGCCGGGGCGAATGGCCTGACCATCGATGATTCGCTGGTCGGCGGCGTCTCGGGCGCACCGGCTCCCGAAGCCACGCCGGCCCTCGACGTGGAGTCGCTGTACCTGTTGCTGTCATTGGGCGGCGAACGTGCCGATCTCGTGCTGGATGCCGTGCAGTCCGTGTGCGGCTCCCACGGCGATTGGCGGGATCCCGATGCGCGATCCTTCGAACGGCTCTGGCAGGCGGTGCAGGCCATCGCCGACGAGATCCATGCGCTGCCGGCGATCTCGTCGGGCACGGCCGCGGGACCCCAGTATGTGCTGTGGACGGCATGGCAGGCGTGCGACGTGGCCGCACGATGGCAGCGCATGGCCCTGATCGACGGCGAGGAGGGCCGCGAGGCCAACGACCGTCTTGACGCCGCCATGCGGCTGTTCCAGTTCGCGGAAGGGGCCGGCGGCTCGGCAACCATTGGTGCCGAGGGGAAGGATGGCTCTCGTGCCAGAGGCTCCGTCGAGCACGGCATCCGCGATTTCATGTCCCGGGTGAGGGCCCTGCAGATCGAAGCGGATTCGCTGGCGCACGTCGGACCGGTCGAGGATGCGGTCAGCCTCACCACGCCCGCCGGCGCGGCCGGGCGCAGTTGGAAGCGGGTCTGGCTGCCCGCCATGCAACAGGGGGTATGGCCCAATCTGGCCGCACGCAATACGATGTTCGGCGCCGAATCACTGGCGGACGTCATGCTGCGCGGCCGCCTCGACGGCGCCGGCACGAGCCCGACGGTCGGGGACCGCCGTTTCTCCACGGTCATGCCGGTGCTCGCCGCCGAAAAGAAGGGTCTACTGGTGGCGTTGACGCGGGCCGCGCGCAGCGTGTATCTCAGTGCCGTGCTCGACGACGATCACACGCCGTCCGACTTCCTGTACGGATTCCTGCCCGAACGGTTCTCCTATGAGTCGGCGGACTACGCCGAAGTCGGCCAGAGCGGTGAGTACTCGGGACTGGAACTCAGCATGCGCGGTCTCGTCACCGCGGCGCGGCGCACGCTTGCCGCCGGCGAGTCGCAGCGAATCGACGAGTCGCCGGCGAACGGAGAGGGCACTGTGATTTCCAAGGGCACTGTGATCTCCAAGGGCACTGTGATCTCCAAGGACACCATGATCTCCGAGGATGCGATGCGGGACGCCGCCGAGACCCTGGCCTATCTCGCCGACCGCGGGCAGACCGAGGCCGATCCGCGGAACTGGCCGTTCCTGTACGACGACGGCGAACCCGACGTTGACGACATCGAGCCCACGACGGAACCGGCCGTCCCCGGTGGAGCGGTCGTGGCCAACCCCGAACCCGTGACCTCGACCACCGTGATCCTGTCGCCGTCCGCGGTGGACGGCATCTGGGCGTGCCCGGTGTGCTGGATGATGGAAAACCGGTTCGCCGGGCCGCGATCCTCCAGCGTGGTCTCCGGATTCGGCACCATCATCCACGAAGTGGCGCGACGGGCCAGCGAGGAAGGCCTCGACCTGCCCGAATATCAGGCCGACCAGCCCGCCGAGATCCGCGTGGAGCTCATCACCGCGCGCATGATGGAGATCTATCAGGAGCTGCGCATCGATCCGTCCGGCGTGCCCGGTGTGCCCGACCGGTATGCGGCCAGCCGCAAGGACGAATCGGCGCAGGAGGCCCTGCGCAACATCGCACGGTACTTTGTCCACAGCAACGAGCGCGGCTACGCACGGTTCCCCTCGGCATCCGTGGACGTGGGCCGGCTCATCGCGGCGAGGTGCGAGCTGCCGTTCCTCGCGAGATTCGGCTTCGAAGACATCCTGCGTGACTACAACGCCATTCCGGGGCGGGAGCCGGTCGAAGCCGGCGAGTTGTACGCGCTGATGGGCCTGCTGGTGGGCGGATGGCCCGACGGCATGAGCCCGGATCTCACGATCCGGCTGACCGGCCGCATCGACCGCGAGGAGATCCGCGAAACGGAACATGGCAGGATCATCCGTCTGGTCGACTACAAGACGGGCCGGGAACGCACCGCCCTGCAGGGATTCAGCGATCTTCAGCTGGTGTGCTACCAGATGGGCCTGCGCTACCATGCGGGTGGTCAGTCGGGCGGACCGGCCAATGGGCGGGTCAACGGACCCGATGGCGGCGTCGTGGCTGTCGACGGCGGCAGGGCCACGATGACGCCGGTCGCGCAGTCGGGGCTGTTCTTCGTGGCCTCTCGGCCCGATCCCTCGCACTATTCCGCGCCGGAAGGCAGCTATCAGCCCGCGCTGTTCTCCGGAGGCCGGATCACCGACGAGCCGTTCCACCCGAGATACAAGGTCAAGGAGCTGTCGAGGCTGTTCGAGGAGCCGCCGTTGCCGGAGGAACGTCCCGAAGTCATCGGGGAGAAGGCATGGGAGCGGTTCCTGGGCGAGAGGGGAGGCCAGACCATGTGGTCGCTGACGATGATCGCCCGCGTGCTGTATGCGGCCGGGGCGCTGCGCTCCGAGACCCTGCTGGCGCATCCGGATCCCGAACACGTCAAATTCTGCCGTATGCGGCACTGCTGCCCGGCCTGCGCCGGCGAAGTGCGATCGGTTATGGAGGTGAACGCATGATATTCGTACCCACCGAGGAACAGGCGGCGGTGATCGACGCTCCCGTCGACGACAACGTGCTGGTGGTCGCCGGAGCCGGCTCCGGCAAAACCTTCACCATGACCCGGAGGATCATCGCGCTGATCGAACAGGGCGTGCCCGCGGAACGGATTCTGGGCCTCACCTTCACCCGCAAGGCGGCCTCGGAACTGCTCTCCCGCGTCTCGGCCGCCGTGCTGGGATCAACGACGTCGGGAGCCAGCGCGGCGGGAGGGGATCCCGATCGGGCGTTCCTCAAACCGGAGATCTTCACCTACGACGCGTTCTTCCAGTCCATCGTCCGGCAGTACGGCCTTCTGGTGGGCATGGACCAGAACACGCAGCCGCTCAGCGCCGCCGGCGCCTACCAGCTGGCCAGCGACGTGATCGGCCGGCACATGGACCTGCTGTTCGGCGGTGCCGGAGCATCAGACGGGGCAGGGACATCGGACGGAACCGGGAGCTCCGCTGGCGGACCGGCCGCTGGAAGTGGCTCCGACGCCTCCGGCGAAGACATGGGCGCCTTCTCCACCGTCGTGGACCGTATGCTGACGCTGAGCTCAGCCATCGCCAGCTCCATGATCGGCGGGGACTGCATGTCGTTCCACGACGCCGTGACCCGCATCCGTCGCTGGGACTCCGCCTTCGAACGCCGTCTCGTGACCTTGATCGGAGACCGCGAGGTTCCCGATCAAGCGCCGAAGACCAAGTACCCCACCCGGCGCAAGAAGGACACCGACGAGGACTGGGCCGCCAAGCTCGCCGACTACGAGCGCAACTGCCGGCAGCTCATGGTCTTCAACGCGAACACCCTGCTCGGCGTGGTGCGCCGTCGGGAGATCCTGCTCACCCTGGCCGAGGAATTCCAAGAGGCCAAGCGCCGTGAGAACATGGCGGAATTCAGCGACTTCACCATCGCCGCCTACCAGCTCGTCCGCCGATTCCCCTCGATCGGCGCGGAATACCGACGCCGGTACTCGCATGTGTTCCTCGACGAATATCAGGACACCTCCACCACACAGGCCTCGTTGCTGGCCGCGCTGTTCCACGTCGACGGCGAGAGGGGACCGGCGTCCGGCCCGACGTCGGCGGTGAACGCGGTGGGCGACCCGTTCCAGTCGATCTACGCATGGCGAGGCGCCAGCCCCGGCGCGTTCCGCATGTTCCAACGGGATTTCGGCATGGACGCTACCGGAGGAGCGTCCGCGAAACCCCGACCGCTCTCCCTGACCAGACGCAACTCCCGACTGGTACTCGAAGCGGCCAACGATCTGACGATCCCGCTGAGGCAGGCGCCGAAACGGCCGGGAAGCTCGCTGATGCGGGAAGTCGACGTGCCTGCGCTCACCTGCCTGCCCGACGCCGACCTCGGCACCCTGGGCGTGTTGGGATTCACGAATCTCGGGCAGGAGATCGACGCCGTCGTGCGCTTCGCCCATCAGGTCATCGCGCAGATTGACGCCGAAACGGAAGGGAACGGCCGGGGAGAGGCCGCCCGGTCCGCCCGCGACTCCGGCCCCCATGTGGCCGTGCTCTTCCGTTCCAAGATCCCTATGCCCAGGTATCGGGCGGCGTTGGAGGCCTCCGGGCTGACCTGCGAGGTGGTCGGATACTCCGCCCTGCTGGAACAACCGCAGGTGCGCGACCTGCTGGCGCTGCTGCATGCCGTATCCGATCACACCGATTCGGCCTCGCTGATGCGGCTGCTGGCCACGCCGCGGTTCGGCCTCGGTTCCGACGACCTGACCGCGCTCGCCGGTCTCGCCGAACGGGCCAATCTCGAATACCGATACCGGGCGCTGGCCGAAGCTGGCGTCGTGCCGGCGAACATGCCCCGGGAACGATGGTCGGGGCTCGTCGCCGAGCATCGTGACCGGATCCCCAACGGCGTGTTCCTTGCCGACGTGCTGCTGGGTGACGATCTCGCCGTGAAGCTCACCCGGTCGTTCTCCGAGCGGGGCCGACGGCTGATCCTCAGGGCCGCCTCCGTGCTGCGCGACGTGGAACGGGCCATGCATCGTCCGCTGCCCGACGTCATCCGCTGCGCTGTGGAGGCGCTGGACCTTGACATCGACACCGTGGTGGCCCAGGCCATTGCCAGCGGGGGAGTCGAGGACTCTCCCACGGTCTCGCAGTCCCCGATGCAGGCGATTCTCGATCTGACAGCCTCCTACATGCAGGAGATTCCCGAGACGTCGTCACCGTCGCTGCGCGGGTTCATGGCATGGGTGGATGCGCTGGGCACGGTGCCCGAAACCGCCGCGGCCCACATCGACGAGCATGTCGACGTCACGCTGATGTCCATCCACCAGTCCAAGGGCCTCGAATGGGATGCCGTCGCCATCGTCGGCATGAAGCAGCGGGCGTTCCCCAGCAGTCAGGGCGACTATCTGTCGGTCAAACCCGATCCGGACCAGCCCGGAGGCGTGCGGGACGGCGTCTGGACGCCGCCGCAGTACCGGGAAAGCGCCCACGTCTGGCTTGAGGACCCCACGGCGGTGCCCGTGCCCGTGCGTGCGGATGCCGGCATCCTGCCGAGATTCCCCCACGACATGGACGTCGACGCGGACAAGACGGCCGGCGCGGTCGCGGATGCCGACGCCTTCGATCTGGATGAGATCGATTCGCTGGAGCGTCTCCAGCGGGAGGTCTTCGGCTTCGAAGGCCTTGAAGGCTTCGAGGCCCTCATGGGGGAGACGGATTCGTCGTCCGCGGAGGGAGGCTCCGGAATGTATCTCAGCCAACGGGAGGAATACGGCCGCCGGCTGCACGCCGATGAGCGCCGTCTGGCCTACGTGGCGCTCACACGGGCCCGCAAGGCCGCGTTGCTGACCTTCAGCGCCACCGGCGACGAGTCCGCGGTGCCCGCTCCCGATGCCAAGCCGCTGGATGCGGAAGCCAAGGCCTCGAACTTCTGGATGGAGATGCACGAGGCGTTCGTGGCCCGTCCCGAAGCGGTTCGGGAGCCGACCGGCATCGACATGAACGAGGTCGACCGGGCCCGCAAGGATGCCGTCGCCGGATTCTTCATCGGCGATCACGCGCAGGACTATGAGAACGCCGTGGTCAGCGGCCAGCTGACCGATCCCGCGCTCGGCGACGATATGCATGCCGATGACCTGCCGTGGCCGTCCCCGCTGGGGCGGCGCACCGTCGAGACCCTGCGGGCCAGTGCCCGTGCGGTGACCGAGGCGCGGCGACATATGACGGCACAAGGAGAGGACGGCAACACGCCGGCGTCCGGCGGTCTGCTGGACTATGCCCGGCAGATGACGGCAATGCGATCCGACGGATTCGGCGCCGATGACGAGACGGATGCCGCCGCGCTCGACGCCCTGCGGAACAAGGGGGAGCGCATCCTTGCGGGGAGCCGGCAGAACGTCACCGCCATTCAGGCGAGGGCCGGGATGATGGACGACCACGAGGCGCTGACGTACTGGAGCGGCATCGTACGGCCGATTCCCCGGGTCGCCTCCCCGAACGCGCAGGCGGGCACCCTCTTCCACGATTGGGCGGCGCGATTCCTGCTGCCGCAGGACATCGACGGCGAGAATGACGGCGGCGCGCTCGCCGAGACGCGTCAGGCCATGATCGACGAACTGGACGCGGCCGAGACAAGTGCCGCCGGGACAGGCACTGACGGGACAGGCACCGACGAGACAAATACCGCCGAGTCGAAAACTATCGAGCCGAATCCGGACGGGCTGCCACTCGAGATGCTGCGCTGGCGCCGTCGTCTGGCCTCCTCGCCGTGGGCCGGCCGACGGGTCGTGGCCGTCGAGCGTCCCATCGTCGCCGACATCGGCGGACTGATCGTCAACGGCAAGCTCGACGCCGTGTTCGAGGGAGGAATCGACCCGCACGACGAGACCAAGCGGCTGACGGTCATCGACTGGAAGACCGGCGCCCGTCCCCGGACCGCACCGGACGTTCGCCGCAAGCTCGCCCAGCTCGACATGTACCGGCTGCTGCTCTCACGGCTCGAGGGCATTCCGCTGGACGCCATCGACGCGGCGCTGTACTACGTGTCCGTCGCCGACGAGCGTCAGCGGCAGCTGCGCGCCGAGCCGAAGACGGAGGCTGAGATCATCGCGGAGATGGCATTGGGGATGCCGGAACAATCCGACGACGACTGAGCGAACGGCGGTACCATGGGCGAATGAGCGAGAAGAACAACGTCGTATCCGCAGTCACGGGCCGGGACGCCGCCCAGGTCGAAGATGATGTCCCGGCCGGAGACGGTATCCCCGCCAAAGGCGGCGCCAAGGCCTACGTGGTCTGGGGCGTGGCCATGGCCGGCTACATCTTCGCCGTCACCTGCCGTTCATCCCTGTCGGCCACGGGCATCGAGGCGGCCCACCATTTCGGCACCACCAGCACGGCGCTGTCCATGTTCCTGTACCTGCAGCTGTTCGTCTACGCGATTATGCAGATCCCCGGCGGCGTGCTGCTCGACCGGTTCGGCGCCCGCCGCCTGATCGCAGCCGGCGGCATCCTGATGTCGCTGGGTCAGGGACTCATGGCCGTGGCACCGGCCACGTCCATGGCCGTGATCGGCCGCGGCATCGTCGGCATGGGCGACGCGCTGATCTTCATCTCCGTGATCCGTCTGGTCTCCGCATGGTTCCCGTTCCAGCGCGTGCCCCTGATGAACCAGATCACCTCGATGCTCGGCGGCCTCGGTCAGATCATCTCGATCTATCCGTTCGTCTGGCTGCTCAAACTGACCAACTGGCAGACCGCCTTCCTCTCCCTTACGGCAATCGGCGTGATGATCTCGGCCTGCGTGGTCATGAGCGTGCGTGACCATCCCGGACAGCGCGTGCGCCGGCCCGGACTCCGTCGCCCCCAGACCGGCTCCGATCATCCCGGCCGTCCCGGTCATGCCCACGGCGGTTTCGCTGCGGCGATGCAGGGACTGAAGGCCGTGCTGAAGACGCCGGGCACGTTCTGCGGGTTCTGGGTCCATGCCACCACCTGGTTCTCCATCAACATGATGAACCAATTGTGGGGATTCCCGTTCCTGCTGGCCGTGGAGGGCTACTCGCGCGAGCAGGCGAGCGCGTATCTGGCCATCGGCATGGTCATCAACGTGGTGTGGGCGCTGTCGATGGGCCGTATCGCCGGCCTGCACCCGATCCACGGCCGCGCGGCCATCGTGTACGCGACGGTGGGATCGCAGGCCCTGTGCTGGACGATCCTCCTGCTCACCCCCGGCCCGCATCCCACATGGTTCATGGTGCTCCTGCTTCTGGCCATGTCGAGTGGCGGCCCGGCCTCGAACATCGCGTTCGACTTCGCCCGCGATACGAACCGGTCCGAGAACCTCGGCGCGGCCACGGGCTTCGCCAACACCGGCGGATTCCTCTCCTCGGCCATCATCTTCCTTGGCGTGGGCATGATGCTCGACGCGCAGGGTGCCACCGACCCGAGCCTGTACACCGACCATGTGATGCGCGTGGCCGTGCTGATCCAGTACCCGATGTGGATCATCGGCCTGACCGGATTCACCGTCATGCTGCCGAAGACCATGCGGATCCTGCGCACTAGGTTCCATCGCTAGGCCGGTTCCACCGCTAGGCTCGGTTCCACCGCTAGGCCCGGTTCCATCGCTGAGCCGGGTGCCCTGACCGGCCCGTCCCAGAGCTCGGTCCATCGGCACCGGGGCCAGACGGCCCGTCCCAGAGCCCGGACGTTTGCGACACGCCCGGGTTTTCCTAGGGGCATACCCTGTGCTTAAATAATCAAGTTGCCTGTTTTGGGCTCGCAAAATTGTTTACTCAAAAGCGAGCGCGGCACTTCAATCCGCCCGACGGATTGTTGCATGGCCGCGCACTGATGTGGTTGGACCGCCTGCGGGAGGAATCCCGCGGTTCGTCATGCCCTGACGTGCCCCTACAACGAAGCAGGCTGGTAATAGTCAAGAAATTCGCAAGAAAGGGCGGACGGCAATGGCGGGACAGAAAATCCGCATCAGGCTTAAGTCCTATGACCACGAGGTCATTGACCAGTCGGCGAAGAAAATCGTCGAGACGGTCACGAACGCGGGCGCAACCGTAGTTGGCCCGGTTCCTCTGCCGACCGAGAAGAACGTGTTTGTCGTTATCCGTTCTCCTCACAAGTACAAGGATTCCCGCGAGCACTTCGAGATGCGCACCCACAAGCGTCTCATCGACATCGTTGACCCGACTCCGAAGGCAGTCGACTCTCTGATGCGTCTCGATCTGCCGGCGGACGTGAACATCGAGATCAAGCTGTAAGGGAGGAGGGAACCGTCATGAGCAACAACATCAAGAGCGCTCTTCTGGGCAAGAAGATCGGCATGACTCAGGTGTGGGACGAGAACGGCCTCTTCGTTCCCGTCACGCTGGTCGATGTTTCCACCAACGTGGTGACCGCCGTGAAGACGGAGGAGACCGACGGCTACAAGGCCGTGCAGATCGGCTACGGCCAGATCGACCCGACCAAGGTGACCAAGCCGCTCGCCGGCCACTTCGCCAAGGCCGGTGTGACCCCGCGTCGTCACCTCGTCGAGATCCGTACCGAGGAAGCCGAAAGCTTCGAGCCCGGTCAGGAACTGACCGCCGAGCTCTTCGCCGAAGGCGCTCAGGTCGACGTCACCGGCACCACCAAGGGTAAGGGCTTCGCCGGTACCATCAAGCGTTGGGGCTTCAAGTCCTACCGTCGTACTCACGGCTCGCACAAGAACGAGCGTCGTCCCGGTTCGGTCGGCGCCTGCGCGACTCCGAGCCGCATCCTCAAGGGCAAGCGCATGGCTGGCCGCATGGGTCATGTCACCAGCACCACGCTGAACCTCACCGTTGTTTCCTCGGACGTCGAGAACGGCGTCATCGCCATCAAGGGTGCCATCCCCGGCCCCAAGGGCGCCATCGTTCTGGTCCGTTCCGCAGTGAAGGGAGCCTGATAAATCATGGCTATTTCTCTGAATGTCACGGACGCCCAGGGTCAGGCCGCCGGCGCCGTCGAAGCTCCTGAGGAGCTGTTCGGCATTTCCGCCGAGGAAGTGCAGAACCACGTTCCGCTGGTCCACCAGGTCGTCATCGCCCAGCTGGCCGCTGCCCGTCAGGGTACCCACGCCACCAAGAACCGCGCCAAGATCTCCGGCGGCGGCAAGAAGCCGTGGAAGCAGAAGGGCACCGGTCGCGCTCGTCAGGGCTCCATCCGCGCCCCGCAGTGGGCTCACGGCGCCATCGCCCACGGCCCGCAGCCGCGCGACTACTCGCAGCGCACCCCCAAGAAGATGAAGGCCGCCGCCCTGCGCTACGTGCTCTCCGATCGCGCCAACGCCGGTCGCGTGCACGTCGTGGACTTCGGCATCGGCGAGACCCCGTCCACCAAGGCCGCCAAGGTCGTGCTGGATGCCGTCGCCCAGAACCGCTTCGCCACCATCGTGTTCTCCCGCGAGAACATCAACGAGTGGCTCTCCGTTCGCAACCTGCCGACCGTGCACCCCATCTTCGCCGATCAGCTCAACACCTACGATGTGGTGACCGCCGAGGACCTCGTCTTCACCAAGGAAGGCTTCGAGGCCTTCGTGAACGCGAAGACCGCCAAGGCTGAGAAGGAGGCCTGATTCACATGGCAGCAATTCACAAGCCCGCACACGACATCATCCTCAAGCCTGTCGTCTCCGAGAAGAGCTACGCCAACTCCGATATGGGTCAGTACACCTTCGTGGTGGCTCCCACCGCGAACAAGGTGCAGATCAAGCAGGCCATCGAAGAGATCTTCAATGTCAAGGTGACGAACGTCAACACCCTCAACCGCGCCGGCAAGCGTCAGCGCACCCGCACCGGTTACGGCCGCCGCGTGAACGAAAAGCGCGCCATCGTGACCGTCGCCGAGGGCCAGACCATCGACATCTTTGGTAACTGAAGGCTAGCCGAGAAAGTTAGGAACTAAATTATGGCTATCCGTACATACAAGCCGACGACTGCCGGTCGCCGCAACGCTTCGGTTTCGGACTTCTCCGAGATCACGCGTTCGACGCCTGAGAAGTCGCTGGTTCGCAAGCTCAGCAAGACCGGCGGTCGTAACTCCTACGGCCGTATGACCAGCCGTCACCGCGGCGGCGGCCACAAGCGCCAGTACCGTCTCATCGACTTCAAGCGCTGGGACAAGGACGGCGTGCCGGCCAAGGTCGCTCACATCGAGTACGACCCGAACCGCTCCGCCCGCATCGCGCTGCTGCACTACGCCGATGGCGAGAAGCGCTACATCATCGCCCCCGAGGGCGTGAAGCAGGGCGACGTCATCGAGACCGGCGCCAAGGCTGACATCAAGCCCGGCAACAACCTGCCGCTGCGCAACATCCCGACCGGTACCGTGGTGCACGCCATCGAGCTCCGCCCGCTGGGTGGCGCCAAGATCGCCCGCTCCGCCGGTGCCGCCGTGCAGCTCGTCGCCAAGGACGGTGCCTACGCCCAGCTGCGTATGCCGTCCGGTGAAATCCGCAACGTGGATGCCCGCTGCCGCGCTACCGTCGGCGAGGTCGGCAACTCCGAGCACGCCAACATCGAGCTCGGCAAGGCCGGTCGTGCCCGCTGGATGGGCAAGCGCCCGGTCACCCGTGGTGAGTCCATGAACCCGGTCGATCACCCGCATGGTGGTCGTACTCGCGGTGGTAAGCCGCCGGTGTCGCCGTGGGGCAAGGGCGAGGTTCGTACTCGTCGCCCGAAGAAGGCCTCGAACAAGATGATTGTTCGTCGTCGTCCGTCCGGTAAGAACCGCAAGTAAGGGAGTATCGAAGAGATGACTCGTAGCATCAAGAAGGGCCCCTTCGTCGACGCCCACTTGCAGAAGAAGGTCGACGAGCAGAACGAGAAGGGCACCAAGAACGTCATCAAGACGTGGTCCCGCCGTTCGATGATCACCCCTGATTTCATCGGACACACGTTCGCAGTCCACGATGGTCGCAAGCATGTCCCGGTGTTCGTCACCGAGGCCATGGTTGGCCACAAGCTCGGTGAGTTCGCCCCCACGAAGACCTTCAAGGGTCATGTGAAGGACGACAAGAAGGCACGCCGCTAAAGGCGAGGAGAGTAAAGACGTTATGGAAGCTAAAGCAATCGCTCGTCACGTCCGCGTGACGCCGCGCAAGGCTCGCCGCGTCGTCGACCTCATCCGAGGCAAGCAGGCGACCGAAGCGGTGACCATTCTGAAGTTCGCCCCCCAGGACGCGGCCGTTCCGGTCCGCAAGGTTCTGGAGAGCGCCATCGCCAACGCTCGTGTGAAGGCCGATCGCGCCAACGAGCCGTTCCGCGAGAACGACCTGGTCGTGAAGGAGACGTTCGTCGACGAGGGCGTCACCCTGAAGCGATTCCGTGCACGCGCCCAGGGCCGTGCCGCTCGCATCAACAAGCGCACCAGCCACATTACGGTTATCGTCGCCGATAAGGAAGGATCCCGATAATGGGTCAGAAGATCAACCCGTTCGGCTACCGTCTTGGCGTCACCGAACAGCACCGTAGCCGCTGGTTCTCCGATTCCAACAAGGCCGGAGAGCGCTACAGCGACTTCGTTCTCGAAGATGACAAGATCCGCAAGGCCCTGAACGCCGATCTCGAGCGCGCGGGCGTTTCCCGCATCGTGATCGAGCGTACCCGCGACCGCGTGCGTGTGGACATCCACACCGCCCGTCCGGGCATCGTCATCGGCCGCCGCGGCGCCGAGGCCGACAAGGTCCGTGCCAAGCTCGAGAAGCTGACTGGCAAGCAGGTCCAGCTCAACATCTTCGAGGTTCGCAACGCCGCCATCGATGCCCAGCTCGTCGCTCAGGGCATCGCCGAGCAGCTGACCAACCGCGTCACCTTCCGTCGTGCCATGCGCAAGGCCCAGCAGGATGCCATGCGCGCCGGCGCCAAGGGTATCCGAATCAAGCTCTCCGGCCGCCTCGGCGGTGCCGAAATGAGCCGTTCGGAGTTCTACCGCGAAGGCCGCGTCCCGCTGCAGACCCTGCGCGCCCTCATCGATTACGGCTTCTTCGAGGCCAAGACCACCTACGGTCGCATCGGTGTGAAGGTGTGGATCTACAAGGGCGACATGACCGAGCGTGAATTCGAAGAGCAGCAGGCCCAGCAGCAGGGTGCCCGCGGTGGCCGTCGTGGCGATCGCCGCCCGCGCCGTGGTTCCCGCAACGCTCAGGCCCAGAAGGCCGCCCAGGCTCAGGCCCCCGAGGCCAAGGCCGAGGCAGCCGCTCCGGCAGCCACGGAAGCAAAGGAGTAAACCAGATGCTTATTCCGAAGAGGACTAAATATCGCAAGCAGCACCGTCCCGTCCGTAAGGGCATGTCCAAGGGCGGCAACGAGATCGCCTTCGGCGATTTCGGCATCCAGGCGCTGGCTCCGGCTTACGTGACCAACCGCCAGATCGAGGCCGCTCGTATCGCCATGACCCGTTACATCAAGCGCGGTGGTCGTGTGTGGATCACGATCTTCCCCGATCGCCCGCTGACCAAGCACCCCCTCGGCGCCCGAATGGGTTCCGGTAAGGGCACCCCGGAGTTCTGGATCGCCAACGTGCGTCCGGGCCGCGTGATGTTCGAAATCGGTGGTGTTTCCGAGGATGTCGCTCGTGAGGCTCTGCGCCGCGCCATCGACAAGCTCCCCATGAAGTGCAGGATTATCGCCCGTGAAGGTGGTGACAACTGATGGCAGTCGGTACCGCTGATTACACCATTAAGAACCTCAACGCAAAGACCAACGCGGAAATCGAGGAGGCCCTCAAGTCCTCCAAGGAAGAGCTGTTCAACCTGCGCTTCCAGGCCGCTACCGGTCAGCTCGACAACACTTCTCGCATCAAGGCCGTGAAGCGCGACATCGCTCGCATGTACACGGTTCTGCGCGAGCGTGAACTCGGCATCAGCGAGGCTCCGGCAGAAGAGGAGAAGTAAGCATGGCTGAAGAGCGTAATTTCCGCAAGGTTCGCCGTGGTTATGTCGTGTCCGATAAGATGGACAAGACCATCACGGTCGAGATCGAGCAGCGTTCGACCCACCCGCTCTACGGCAAGGTCGTGCGTACCACCAGCAAGGTCAAGGCCCATGATGAACACAACGACGCCCACGTTGGCGATCTTGTGAGTATTATGGAGACTCGACCGTTGAGCAAGACGAAGCGTTGGCGTCTGGACGCCATCGTGGAGCGCGCCAAGTAATACAAGTTCGGCAAGGCTCGCCCAACACCCTGCCGTCGCCCCGCGTGGCGGCGGGGTGTTGGGGGAGGACCGGCTCGACTTAAGGAGAATCAATGATTCAGCAGGAATCGCGACTTCGTGTCGCCGACAACACGGGTGCCAAGGAGCTCTTGACCATCCGCGTGCTCGGTGGTTCGAAGCGCCGTTATGCAGGCATTGGCGATGTCATCGTCGCCACTGTCAAGGACGCCATTCCCGGCGGATCGGTCAAGAAGAGCGACGTGGTGAAGGCCGTCGTCGTTCGTACCGTGAAGGAAACCCGCCGTCCTGATGGTTCCTACATCAAGTTCGACGAGAACGCCGCTGTCATTCTCGGCTCCGGCCGCGAACCCAAGGGCACTCGTATTTTCGGACCGGTCGGTCGTGAGCTGCGCGACAAGCGCTTCATGAAGATCGTGTCCCTCGCACCGGAGGTGATCTGAGTTGGTAGCAAAGATCAAGACCGGCGATGAAGTCAAGGTCATCCGCGGCAAGGATCGCGGCAAGGAAGGCAAGGTTCTGCGGATCCTGCCGAACGACCGACTGATCGTCGAAGGTGTGCAGATTGTCAAGAAGCACGTCCGCGCCACCCAGCAGGGCCAGCAGGCCGGCATCGTGTCCGTCGAGGCTCCGATCCATCGCTCCAATGTGATGATCATCGATCCCGAAACCAAGCAGCCGACCCGCGTCGGCGTCGTGGTCAAGGAAGAGGCCCGTGACGGCAAGGTGAAGAAGGTGCGCGTGCGCGTTGCCAAGAAGTCCGGAAAGGAGCTGGCATGAGCGATGTCACTATCGAAGCGCCGGCAACCCCGCGCTTGAAGCAGCAGTACAAGGACGTCATCATCCCTGAGCTGGAGAAGGAGTTCAAGTACTCCAACCCCATGCAGGTTGCTCGCGTCGAGAAGGTCGTCGTCTCCATGGGTGTCGGCGCCGCCGCTCGCGACTCCAAGCTCATCGAAGGTGCCGTCTCCGACCTGACCAAGATCACCGGCCAGAAGCCGAAGGTCACCAAGGCCAAGAAGTCCGTCGCCCAGTTCCACCTGCGCGAAGGCCAGGCCATCGGTGCCTACGTCACCCTGCGCGGCGATCGCATGTGGGAGTTCCTGGATCGTCTGCTGACCCTGGCCCTGCCGCGAATCCGCGATTTCCGCGGCATCAACGGCAACCAGTTCGACGGCAACGGCAACTACAACTTCGGTCTGGCGGAACAGACGATGTTCCTGGAGATCAACCCCGATGAGGTCGATCACCAGCGTGGTATGGACATCACCGTCGTGACTTCAACCAAGGACGACAAGGAAGCTCAGGTTCTGCTGAAGCACCTTGGCTTCCCGTTCAAGGAGAACTGATATGGCAAAAACCGCTCTGAAGAACAAGGCGGCCGGCAAGCCTAAGTTCAAGGTGCGCGCCTACACGCGTTGCCAGGTCTGCGGTCGTCCCCATTCCGTGTATCGCAAGTTCGGTCTGTGCCGCGTCTGCCTTCGTGAGAAGGCCCACCGCGGTGAGCTGCCCGGCGTTACGAAGTCCAGTTGGTAAATATCGACGTCGAAGGTCCGCTGCTCGACGATTAGTCGTCCTGCGGCGGAAACCACGGCGAGGAAGGGCATAAGCCCACATGACAATGACAGATCCCATCGCAGACATGCTTACGCGTCTGCGTAACGCGAGCGCGGCTAAGCACGAGACCGTGGATATGCCGTACTCCAAGTTCAAGGCCGCCATTGCGGCCATCCTGAAGCGTGAAGGCTACATCGCCGATTTCACCGCCAAGGAAGCCAAGGTCGGCCAGACCCTTGAGGTCACCCTCAAGTACGGCCCGAACGGCGAGCGCAGCATCGAAGGCATCAAGCGCGTTTCCAAGCCCGGCCTTCGTCGCTACGCCAAGTCCGACTCCCTGCCCATGCCGCTGGGTGGTCTTGGTATCGCGATCATCTCGACGAGCTCGGGACTGATGACCCAGAAGGAATGCCTCAAGGAAGGCATCGGCGGCGAGATCGTCGCCTACGTGTGGTGAGAAAGGAGAGCTGATTACTTATGGCATCGCATATTGGTAAGCTCCCCGTCGCCATCCCGGCTGGGGTTGAGATCACGATCGACGGACAGGCGTTCTCCGCCAAGGGTCCGAAGGGCTCCGACTCGTACACCATTCCCGAAGGCATCTCCGCCGCCGTTGAGAACAACGAGATTGTCCTCACCCCGGCCGATGACCTCCGTCCCACCCGCGCCAAGCATGGCCTGAGCCGCTCCATCATCGCTTCGATGGTCAAGGGTGTGCACGAAGGCTACGCCAAGCGCCTGCAGATCGTCGGTACCGGTTACCGTGTGGTCGCCAAGGGCAAGGGCCTGGAGTTCTTCCTGGGCTACTCCCACACGATTACCGTGAACCCGCCGGAAGGCATCGAGTTCGAGGTCGTGAACCCGAACGAGCTCGTCGTCAAGGGCACCGACAAGCAGGTCGTTGGCCAGGTTGCCGCTAACATCCGCAAGCTGCGCGCTCCGGAACCCTACAAGGGCAAGGGCGTGAAGTACGCCGATGAGCACATCATGCGCAAGGCCGGAAAGGCTGGTAAGTAATATGACCGTCAAGATTTTCGGTAAGGGCAAGAAGGTCGCTCGTCTGCGCCGTCACTCCCGTCTGCGCAAGAAGGTTATCGGCACCCCCGAGCGTCCGCGTCTGGTCATCACCCGCTCCAACCGCAACATGGTCGCCCAGGTTGTGGATGACACCAAGGGCATCACCCTGGTGAGCGCCTCCACGCTGAGCGCCGATTTCGCCGGTTTCGAAGGCACCAAGACCGACGCCGCCCGCAAGGTCGGCGAGCTTGTGGCCGAGAAGGCCAAGGCTGCCGGCATCACCGCCGTAGTCTTCGACCGCGGTGGCAACAAGTACCATGGTCGCGTCGCAGCCGTTGCTGAAGGCGCCCGAGAGGGAGGTCTGGCACTGTGAGCGACAACGAAGTGAAGGAAACCCAAGTGGCTGAAGATTCTCAGAACAACGAAGCCGCTGCCGAGACCAAGAACGACGAGCGCAAGGGCCGCCGCGGCGGTCGTGGCGAGGGTCGTCGTGGCGAGCGCCGCAACCGTCGCGAGGAGAACCGCGGCGACGAGCTGATGGACCGCGTGGTCACCATCAACCGTGTGGCCAAGACCCACAAGGGTGGCCGTACGTTCAGCTTCGCCGCTCTGGTCGTCGTCGGTGACGGCAACGGCACCGTCGGTGTCGGCTACGGCAAGTCCCGTGAGGTCCCGGCGGCCATCGCCAAGGGCCAGCTGGATGCCAAGAAGCACATGTTCACCGTTCCGCGCGTCCGTGGCACCATCACCCACCCGGTGATCGGTCACGATGCCGCCGGCACCGTGCTGCTTCGCCCGGCCGCCCCCGGTACCGGTGTTATCGCCGGTGGTGCCGTGCGCGCCGTCCTCGAGTGCGCCGGTGTGACCGACATCCTCTCCAAGTCCATGGGCTCCTCCAACGCCATCAACA
Organism: Bifidobacterium simiarum; assembly: GCF_002802905.1. Taxonomy (GTDB): domain Bacteria; phylum Actinomycetota; class Actinomycetes; order Actinomycetales; family Bifidobacteriaceae; genus Galliscardovia; species Galliscardovia simiarum. Next base: position 142,276 of record NZ_PEBK01000003.1, on the reverse strand, counting down.
CGGTGAACGCCGTCGTCGACGCGCTGAAGCAGCTCGAGGAGCCGGAAGAGGTCGCGGCCCGTCGTGGCCTGTCCCTCGAAGAGGTCGCCCCCGAAGCCCTGCTTCGTGAGCGTGCCGCCGGTATCGCCGAAGCCCGCAAGGCCCGTGAAGAGGCCGCTGCAGCCAAGGCCGCTGAGCAGAAGGACGGTGAGTGAGCATGGCAAACCTGAAGGTTACGCTCATCCGCGGTTTCGCTGGCAAGACCGAAGCGCAGAAGGAGACCGCCAAGTCCCTCGGCCTGCGCAAGATCGGCCAGAGCGTCATCCGTGAGGACAACCCCGTGTACCGTGGCATGATCGCCAAGATCAACCACATGGTGACCGTTGAGGAGGCAGACTGATCATGGCTGAAAACAACGAAGAGGCCACCATCCTGCGCATGCACGACCTGCGTCCTGCCCCCGGCGCCAACAAGGATCGCATCCGCGTTGGCCGTGGTGAAGGCTCCAAGGGTAAGACCTCGGGCCGTGGCACCAAGGGCACCAAGGCCCGTTACCAGGTTCGTCCGGGCTTCGAAGGCGGACAGCTGCCGCTGTACATGCGCCTGCCGAAGCTGCGCGGCTTCAAGAGCCCGTTCAAGAAGCAGTTCCAGGTCGTCAACATCGCCACGCTTGCGGAGCTTTTCCCGCAGGGCGGCGAGGTGACCGTCGAGGATCTCGTGGCCAAGGGTGCCGTCCGCAAGGGCTTCCCGGTCAAGGTCCTGGGCGATGGCGAGACCACCGTTGCCTTCACCCTCAAGGGCGTCAAGGCTTCGGCTTCCGCCAAGACCAAGATCGAGGCTGCCGGAGGCTCCATCTCCGAGGAGTAATCACTCGGGAGAATAGGCTTCCATAGCAATGACCCTCCCCACGTAAGCGGGGAGGGTCATTGCGTATGAGTACACTGTTTGCCTGTGCGTCGCCCGCGAGGGGCACGCCTTAGGGAGGAACACGTGAGAACGCTAATTCAAGCTCTCCGCACGAAGGAGTTGAGGAACAAGATCCTCTTCGTCTTCGGTATCATCATCATCTACCGCATCGGTTCGTTCATCCCGACCCCGGGGGTGGACTACAAGGTGGTGCAGGACTGCGTGGCCGGCACCACCAACGAGGACTTCATCGGTCTGGTGAACCTGTTCTCCGGTGGCGCACTGCTCCAGCTGTCGATCTTCGCCCTGGGCATCATGCCGTACATCACGGCCTCCATCGTCGTGCAGCTGCTGCGCGTGGTGATCCCCCGCTTCGAGGCCCTGCACAAGGAGGGCCAGTCCGGCGAGGCCAAGCTCACCCAGTACACGCGTTACATGACCATCGGCCTGGCGGTCCTGCAGTCCACCACGATCCTGGTGACCGCCCGCACCGGCGCGCTGTTCAACTACGCGTGCTCCGGCCAGGTCATTCCGGACGGCTCGATCTGGAACCTGACCGTCATGGTCCTGATCATGACCGGCGGCACCGGCCTGATCATGTGGATGGCCGAGCTCATCACCGACAAGGCCATCGGCAACGGCATGTCCATCTTGATCTTCATGTCCATCTGCTCCGGCTTCCTCCCGCAGCTGTGGGAGATCGGCTGGGGCACCAACGGCTCCGACGGCGACTGGACCAAGTTCGGCATCGTCGTGGGCACGCTCGTCGTGATCCTCGTGTTCGTCGTGTACGTCGAGCTCGCCCAGAGGCGCATCCCGGTGCAGTACACCCGACGTATGATCGGCCGCAAGATGTACGGTGGCACCAGCACGTACCTGCCGCTGAAGATCAACATGTCGGGCGTGATCCCGCCGATCTTCGCCAGCTCGATCCTCGCGGTGCCGACCCTGATCGCCCAGTTCGGCAAGACCGACCAGTCCTGGGTGCAGTGGATCAACACGAACCTGGCGAACACCACCAGCGTGTGGTACATCGGCCTGTACGCGCTGATGATCGTGTTCTTCGTGTTCTTCTACACGTCGATCACGTTCAACACCGACGAGACCGCGGACAACATGAAGCAGTACGGCGGCTTCATCCCCGGCATCCGCGCCGGACGCGCCACCAGTGCTTACCTCACGTACGTGATCAACCGCCTGAACACCGTGGGTGCGGTGTACCTGCTGTTCGTGGCGCTGATCCCGACCGTGCTGATCATGGCGCTCCAGCTGAACGCCAAGCTGCCGTTCGGCGGCACGACGATCCTGATCATCGCGGGCGTGGGCCTCGACACGCTGCGTCAGGCCAAGGCCCGCACCGAGCAGTTCCAGTACGAGGGCTTCCTGCTCGAAGACGAAACCAACACAGAAAGTAAGTGATATGCGACTTCTCATCATGGGCCCGCAGGGCGTGGGCAAGGGCACTCAGGCCGCGAAGCTGGCCGAGCACTACAACATCCCCACCATCTCCACCGGTGACATCTTCCGCTTCAACATCAAGAACAAGACCGAGCTCGGTCTCGAAGCTCTGAAGTACATCGACAAGGGCGAGCTGGTTCCCGACGAGCTGACCAACAAGATCGTGGAGGACCGTCTGGCCAAGGACGACGTGGTGAACGGCTGGATTCTCGACGGCTACCCGCGCAACGCCTCGCAGGTCGTGGCCCTCGACGCCATGCTGGAGCGTCTGGGCACCCCGCTCGACGCCGTGGTGGCCCTCGACGCCGATCACGACGTGCTCATGGAGCGTATGAAGAAGCGCGCCGAGATCGAAGGCCGTTCCGACGATACCCCCGAGGCGATCGCCAAGCGTCTGGAGACCTACGCCAAGGAGACCGCCCCGCTGCTCGACACCTACAAGCAGCGTGGTCTGCTGGTCGAGATCGACGGCGTCGGCGAGATCGACGCCATTCAGGCCAACATCGTCAGCGCCCTCGACGCCCGCTGATTTCCCCGATCGGCCGATCGACTGAGACGAATCGTCTGAAACCGATCGACCAAAACCGATCGGCTGAGACGAATCGGCGACACGCCGAACATCAAGCACTGCTTCCCATAGTTGTGGAAGCGGTGCTTTTCTGTTATATTAGCTATTTGGTGTGTCTTCGGGCATATCTTTCAGTAATTGACGCCAAGGAACGGATAAGGGACTCATGGCAAAAGACGGTGTGATTGAGGTAGAAGGTCAGGTTATCGAAGCATTGCCGAACGCGATGTTCCGTGTTGAGCTCGAAAACAAGCACATCGTTCTGGCGACGATCTCCGGCAAGATGCGGAAGAACTATATCCGCATTCTTCCTCAGGATCGCGTCGTGCTCGAGATGAGCCCGTACGATCTGAACCGCGGTCGAATTACGTACCGTTACAAGTAAAAGGAAAACCATGAAGGTCAGCCCCAGTGTGAAGAAGATCTGCGACAAGTGCCGCGTGATCCGTCGTCACGGCCGCGTCATGGTGATCTGCGAGAACCCGCGCCACAAGCAGCGTCAGGGCTGAAAGCAGACCCCAGCGGCAAAGTAATCAGACGCTGAATCACAGTGTTCGTATCACCACGTACGGCATTGAACCCCAGGTGCGGAGGCCTGGGCCGTGAACTCGGACGATTTGGCGTAAGACCTCCGATGAACAGAAGGAATCGCAATGGCACGTCTTGCCGGAGTCGACATCCCCAATGAGAAGCGCATCGAGATCGCCCTCACCTACATTTTCGGTGTGGGTCGCACTCGTGCCAAGGAAACGCTCGCAGCGACCGGTATCAACCCGGACACCCGCGTCAAGGATCTCTCTGATGAGCAGCTGATCACGCTGCGTGATTACCTCGAGGGTAATTACAAGATCGAGGGCGATCTGCGTCGTGAGGTGGATGCGGACATCCGCCGTAAGATCCAGATCAACTGCTACCAGGGCATCCGCCATCGTAAGCACCTGCCCGTGCGTGGCCAGCGTACCAAGACCAACGCCCGCACCCGCAAGGGCCCGAAGCGTACGGTTGCCGGTAAGAAGAAGGCCGCCTGATCTCATCAGGCCGCAGCTCGGGCCACGAGTCGCATGACTCATCGTCCGGGCACTGGAATCAATAATTCGTATTTAGGAAACGAGGATCAATGGCAGCTGCGAAGCAAGCCGCGCGTAAGCCCCGTCGCCGCGATCGCAAGTCGATCCCGGTGGGCCAGGCGCATATCAAGTCCACCTTCAACAACACGATCATTTCGATCACCGACCCGTCCGGCGCTGTGGTGTCCTGGGCCTCCGGTGGCGATGTCGGCTTCAAGGGCTCCCGTAAGTCCACGCCGTACGCCGCTGGTATGGCCGCCGAAGCCGCCGCCCGCAAGGCCATGGAACACGGCGTCAAGAAGGTCGACGTGTTCGTCAAGGGCCCGGGTTCCGGTCGCGAAACCGCCATCCGCTCCCTGCAGTCCGCAGGCCTTGAGGTCGGTTCCATCTCCGACGTCACCCCGCAGGCTCACAACGGCGTTCGCCCCCCGAAGCGTCGCCGCGTCTGAAGCACTGACTGACGAACAAGTAATCCAACCCGCGAGAATCGGCGAGTGCACGGCCGATTTGAGCTGAAAGGATAAGCAAAAGTGCTGATTGCACAGCGTCCGACACTGTCTGAGGAAGTTCTCAACCCCCAGCGTTCCCGCTTCACCATCGAGCCGCTCGAGCCTGGCTTCGGCTACACTCTCGGTAATTCGCTGCGTCGTACGCTGCTGAGCTCCATCCCTGGAGCCGCAGTGACGAGCGTCCGCATTTCCGGCGCCCTGCACGAGTTCACCACGCTGCCCGGCGTGAAGGAAGATGTGACGGAAATCCTCCTGAACATCAAGGGGATCGTGCTTACCAGCGAGTACGACGAGCCTGTCGTCATGTATCTGCGCAAGAGCGGAGAGGGCGAAGCCACCGCGGGAGACATCACTCCTCCGGCCGGTGTCGTCATTTCCAACCCCGATCTGCACATCGCCACCCTTGCCGAGGACGGCGAGCTGGAGATCGAGTTCACCGTCGAGCGTGGCCGCGGCTACGTCCCCGCCCAGATGAACAAGCAGGATACCTCCGAAATCGGTCGTATCCCGGTGGATTCCATCTACTCCCCGGTGCTGAAGGTGAGCTACAAGGTCGAGGCTACTCGTGTCGAGCAGCGTACCGACTTCGACAGGCTCATCCTTGACGTGGAGACCAAGCCGGCCATTTCCCCGCGTGACGCCGTGGCGTCCGCCGGCTCCACCCTCGTTGAGCTCTTCGGTCTGTGCCGTGAGCTGAACAATCAGGCCGAGGGCATCGAAGTTGGCCCGGTTCCGGTTGTGGAGGAAACCAACCCCGAGATGGCCGTGCCGATCGAGGATCTGAACCTGACCCAGCGTTCGTACAACTGCCTCAAGCGTGAAGGAATTCACACCATCGGCGAGCTGGTCTCCCACACCGAGCAGGACCTGCTCGACATCCGCAATTTCGGTATGAAGTCCATCGACGAAGTCAAGGAGAAGCTGCAGTCCCTCGGTCTGTCGCTCAAGGCCTCGCCGCTGGGTCTCGATACCATCAATCTCGAAGGAGGCACGTTCTTCTCTCCGGAAGACGAGTGATCGTCTCCGGGAGACGGACGTCTCCCTTTGACCATAACGCTCCGTCGGCGCAGATGTTTGGGCGACTGCCCTCCTGCCCGACGGGACATAAGGAGTAAATACAATGCCTACACCGAAGAAGGGCCCGCGCCTGGCTTCCAGCCCCGCGCATGAGCGCCTGATGCTCGCCAACATGGCGACGAGCCTGTTCGAGCACGGCCGCATCACCACCACCCTGCCGAAGGCCAAGCGCCTGCGTCCGCTGGCCGAGCGCCTGATCACCTTCGCCAAGCGCGGTGATCTGCACTCCCGCCGTCGCGTGATGCGCGTCATCCGCAACAAGTCCGTGGTGCACACCCTGTTCACCCAGATCGCCGAGCTGATGGAGCAGCGTGAGGGCGGCTACACCCGCATCACCAAGATCGCCTCCCGTCACGGCGACAACGCCCCGATGGCCGTCATCGAGCTCGTCACCGAGCCGGTGAGCGCGAAGCAGGCCGTGGTGAAGGAAGCCGAGGCCGCCACCAAGGTCGCCGACGAGAAGGCCGAAGAGGCTCCCGTCGAGGAGACCAAGGTCGAGGAGGCCACCGAGGCCCCCGCCGAGGCTGCCGAAGCCGCCGAGGAGAAGGCTGAGTGAATCGGTAGTTCACGTTCGTGAACTGGTTTGATACCGTCCGGTTCAATACCGTTGAGAGGTCCGTGAGTCGAAAGACTCCGGACCTCTTGTCGTATCCGGGATGGGTCGGGCCGGACCATGATGACGGTTTTTGGTTAAAACCAGCACGAAGACGGTGTTTTGGGTCCCTTCAAGCTTGCTTTGGCCAAGAATCCGGTTTCACCGGATCCGGTCGGCCATGACATCGTCACGACATCGGTCATGGACCATAGCCGGGATATGGCAGAGTAGTGGGTATGCGTCTACGAATCGATCTGGGATATGACGGCACGGGATTCTACGGTTGGGCCCGTCAGCCGCAACTGCGTACCGTGCAGGGGGAGGTGGAGTCCGCCCTGCGCAAGGTCCTGCACCTGACCCGCGAACCGGACCGGGAGATCCGGCTCACCGTCGCGGGCCGTACGGACACCGGCGTTCATGCGCTCCATCAGGTGTGCCATCTTGATCTTGATCCCAAGATCCTCGAACGCTGCGTCGGACACATGCAGGTGCCGGCCCCCGAGGCGCTGTGCCGCCGTCTGCGCAGGGTCGTGCCCGACGACATCGCCATCCATGCGGTCAGTGTGGCCCCCGAAGGCTTCGACGCCCGTTTTTCCGCCCTCGAACGCACGTACGTGTACCGGGTGAGCGACGGGGGACAGCCGGTCGATCCCCGCACCCGTGGTTTTGTGGTGTCGATCGACGATCCGCTCGACATCGAGGCCATGAACGCGGCCGCCGCCCATACGATCGGTCTGCACGACTTCGGATCGTTCGCCACGCCGAACCCCGGCGGGACCACGATCCGCGAGGTCAAGCTCGCCCGATGGACCAGAATCCCGACTCTGCCGCTCACCGGCGTGGAAATCGGCGGGACCGGGATCGGCGGGACCGGGATCGGTGAGACCGGGATTGGTGAGACCCAGACCGGCGAAACCGGGACCGGGGGCGGATCGGACACAGTCGGCCGGTACGTCACCCCGCATGTCGAGTCCGGACTGGTCTGCTTCACCATCATCGCCGACGCCTTCGCCCGCAACATGGTCCGCTCGCTGGTCAACGGGTGCTTGCAGGTGGGGCGTGGCAGGAAGACCGTGGATTGGTTCGCCGGCAAGATCGCCGAGCCGGTGCGCGAGGGCTCGACCGGTCCGGCCGCCGCCAAGGGACTGACGCTCGAGCATGTGCAGTATCCGGCCGACGACCAGCTCGCCTCGCGGGCGCAGGCCATCCGCGCGGTGCGCACGCTGTAGACGGACGACGCCATGATCTGCCTGCCGTGATCTGCCAGCCGTGATCTGCCAGCCATGATCTGCCAGCCATGACCGGGCCGTCATGTTCGGCCATCCGAAGCATACTCGAAACATTGCGGGGGCCGTTCGTTAACCGCATGTGACTACGTTGGGAGCAGTCATGTGCGGAACGGCCACCGACCGCCATTCCGCCGCGCATGGCCATGCCGACGGGCAGTACGGGCATACGGCCATGCAAACGAAGAGGCAAACGACAGCGGAGGCAGGCAGTGATACAGTCCATGGCGCAGAAGATGGCTTCTGATCTGGTCGATCGCAGGCAGGCGATCAACCGCGAGCTCAGCCGTAACGGTGTGCGGTTCGGCATCTACAAGAACGGGCAGTATCACGACCAGCTGTTCCCGTACGATCCGATCCCGCGCATCATCGAATCCGACGAATTCGACGAACTCGAAGCGGGCCTCAAGCAGCGCGTCGACGCGCTCAACGCCTACCTCAAGGACATCTACTCCGACAAGCGCATCATCCATGATGGCGTGATCCCCGAGGAATACGTGTACACGTCCGCGGGCTACTTCCCGCAGGTCAACGGCGTCACCCCGCCGGCCGGCGTGTTCGCGCACATCGCCGGCGAGGATCTCGTCCAGGGCGAGGACGGTCGCTGGTGGGTGCTCGAGGACAATCTGCGCATCCCCTCCGGCGCCAGCTACCCGCTGTTCGTGCGCGACATCGAACGTCGCATCTCTCCCAAGCTGTTCCGCGACGTGCATGTGCGCGACAACCGCGCCTACCCGCTGCTGCTGCGGCGATCCATGGACTTCGTCTCCACCGAGGGCATCTCCGTGGTGCTCACCCCCGGCCGGTTCAACTCCGCGTTCTTCGAACACGCGTATCTGGCCGAGAAGACCGGCGCCGTGCTGGCCTTCCCCGAGGATCTCGAGGTCGAGCAGAACAAGCTGTACTTCGTCGACTACTCCGGCAGCAAGCATCGCGTGGGCGTGGTGTATCGCCGTCTTTCCGACGAATACCTCGACCCGTTCGCGTTCAACGCCGATTCGGTGATCGGTGTGCCCGGGCTGCTCGCCGCCTACCGCGCGGGCAACGTGGCCATCATGAACGCCCCCGGCAACGGCGCGGCCGACGACAAGGCGATCTACTACTTCGTGCCGGCGATGATCCAGTACTATCTGCACGAGGATCCGATCCTGCACAACGCCCCCACCTACATGCCGATGTTCAACGAGGACCGCAAGACCGTGCTCGACCGACTGGGCGAACTGGTGATCAAGGACGTGGCCGAGGCCGGCGGATACGGCGTCGTGTTCGGCTCGTCGCTCGACTCCCGGCAGCGCGAGGAGCTGGCCGATCGGATCAAGGCCGATCCGCGCCGGTTCATCGCCCAGGAGGTCGTCCAGTTCCGCGACATCGACGTGGTCGATCCGGTCACCGGCCGTCAGGAGCCGCGCAAGGCCGATCTGCGTGCGTTCGTGGTCACCGGACCGGATACGCGCGTGTGGTATTCGGGCCTGACCCGATACTCCTCGGTGCCCGGGCAGATGATCGTCAACTCCTCGCAGGGAGGCGGCTTCAAGGACACCTGGGTGCTGGCCGGCGACCATACGCCCACGCTGGACGAGTTCAAGGGGGAGAAGATCTCCGTGGCCCCCGAATCGACCCGTCACTCGCTGTCGCTGCTCACCGCGTCCAAGGCCGACAACCTCTACTGGCTCGGCCGCTACACCGAACGCGTGTTCACCACGCTCACCCGGTTCTTCCCGTTCTACGATCACGTGATGGACACCGACGTGGACGCGTTCCGCCCGTTCGCCCGCGCGCTCGACCTGCCCGAGGACTTCGAGGACTTCGACGCGTTCATCCAGAACTTCCTGTACGACCCGAACAATCCGAACTCGGTGCGCAGCGCCATGGACTGCGCGTTCAACAACGCGGTGATCCTGCGGCCGGAACTGAGCTCGCGCGTCCTGCAGTACGTGGAACTGGCGCTGAGCTCCATCGCCGACGCCTCCAGCCGGTCCTCCGACGCCGAGGACATCTACGACCAGCGCGACGTGGAGGACGACATGCTCGCCTTCTGGGGTGCGATCGAGAACTCGGTGGAGGACCAGACGCTCAAGTCGTTCCTGTTCATCGGCAAGTATCTCGAACGGCTCGACCTGTACACCCGTCTCAAGGCCACCGGTCCCGAGCTCAAGCCGCCGATGACCAAGCTGATCGGCTACGCGGTCACGCTCGACGGTCTGCCGGTGCCGGAATGCTTCGCCTCCGGGCTTCGCTGGCTGATCGGCCAGCTGCCCGGCCGTGGCTACCCCGAGCTGGCCGAGGCGCTCACCCGGTTCCAGCAGGGCTTCTCCGACCGCGTGACCGCCGCCGCGCTGAAGCCGCTCAGCGAGATCTCCGCGATGAACCTCGCCGGTGGGAGTGTGGCCGACTGAGGATTCGGCTGACTGCTCGATTGGCCGGCTGAGGATTCTGCGGATTCTGCCTTGCCGGCTGAGGATTCTGCCTTGCCTGCTGGTTGGTTGGGGCTTCGGTTCCGGTCTGCTGACTGAAGCCCCGCCGTCCGGTGGTCGCAGCGTGTCATGCGAGTGGGGGAGGCGGTAGGGTAGACTGTAGCGACTCGCAAATGGCAGGGCATACAGGGCATAAGGAGCTGACACGGTTGAAGAAACTGTATTTTGACTATGCGATGAAGCTGACGTTCAGTTCGCCGGTGACCGATCATCGTTTTCAGCTTCGATGCATCCCCGCCACCGGACCGCGGCAGCAGGTGGTGGACACCAAGGTGGTGATCGATCCGGAGGTCGAGGCGGAGAAGGCCATCGACTCCTTCGATTCGGTGGTGATGACCGGGTTCATTCCCGAACCGCATGACCATTTCGGCTACCGGGTCACCGGCATCGCCTTCGTGGACAACGAGCACATCAAATCCGAGATCTACAAGCCGCTGTACCGCTTCGATTCGGCGCTGACCATTCCGGGGCCGTCGATCACCGCGCTGACCGAGCGGTGCAAGGACCGTCTGCGCCACGAGCACAATACCGGATCCCCGGTGGCGGTGGCCTCGGTGGTGATGGACGAGGTCTACAAGGCGTTCACCTACACGCCCAAGTCCACCACGATCCGCACCACGGCCGAGGAGGCGCTGACCCAGGCCAAGGGCGTGTGTCAGGACTACGCGCATGTGATGCTCGCCGTGTGCCGTCATGTGGGGCTCACCGCCCGATACATCGCCGGGCTGCTCGGCGGCGAGGGCGCCACGCACGCGTGGGTGGAGGTGTATCACAAGGACCATTGGGTGGGGCTCGATCCGACGCATAATCGTCTGGTCGACGACAACTACATCACCATCGCCCACGGGCGTGACTACCGCGATTGCATGCTCGACATCGGCATTTTCTCCGGAGACAAGGTGACGCAGAGCCAGTGGGTCAACGCTTCCGTGCACGAAGCCTCACATGTCGGGTTGTAGGGCGTGCGAAAGGCCTTTTTCGGGGTGAAATAGCGGAGTTGTGAGGCTGCGTTTTTGGATACCCTCCCGACCACGACACGAATCCTTCTGGATTTGCCAAGGTCGCAGGGTTGTGGCATACTATACAAGTTGCCTGTTCAAGGTAACGAATGGATAAGTGTCCGAGCGGTCGAAGGAGCACGCCTCGAAAGCGTGTGAGGGCACCCCCCTCCGCGAGTTCGAATCTCGCCTTATCCGCCTCTAGGGGTTCCAGCCGATCGGCCGGAACCCCTTTTTCATGCCGTTTTCGGCGGTATTCCAACGGTTTCAGGGTCTTGTGGCACTCGCCGGCCGTTTGTGCGAAGGTGCGGGGGTGTGCGTGGAGAGATGGATTAATGCCCGAGATAAGGGGTAAATAAGGTGGCAACGATGACGAGGTTGGGTTCCCATCGGTATGCACTATGGATGTCGATCGGGGGGAGAAGGATGGGGACTGTCGTAAATGATGAGACTGTATGCTGTGCAGCCGGATGGGGAAGCGTTGCGGTATGCCTCCTTATGCCAGTCGTTCCGTGATTGCAGTTCGTATCAGAGGAAGAAGACAGGTATGAATAGAGACAGGGGCAGGGGACTGTCCGGAGTCATGCTCAAAGGCATGATCGCATTGGTCTGCGCGGTGGCGACGCTGCTGGCGTCCAATGTGCTGGTAGGTACGGCGAATGCGGCGTCGAAGCTGCCCGCCAAGCCGGTGCAGATCGCGGCGAATTATGAGGATTCCGATCCCGATGTGACGGCGGCGCCGAACGTCCTGCTGTCCGACGGCACGGTGTGGACGATGAACGCGAATCTGGTGACCTACCAGCGCAAGGGGCTCACCGGAATCAAGAGGATCACGAGTGATACCAGGGCGCTGGCCCGCAACGGCGATATGGTCAATCTGATCGATGGCAAGACGTTGCTGTCCGGCGTGGCCGAAAGCACCTTCAACGAAGACACTAATGGGATCGTGGTTCGGACGAACGGTACGGTGTCTGTTCCAGTCGGAGGATACCCGACGAAGTACCTGCCGGTCAGCGGTCTGTCCGGAGTGCGCTCGGTCAGCGTGGACAGCACCAACAAGGTCGCCTATGCCACGCTGTCCGATGGCGGCGTCGTCAGGTTCTCGACCAGACTCCCCGCTGACGCCGCCGATCGAACCTCGCTGAATCTGGGTGCCACCCGGGTGTCCGGCCTGTCCGGCGTACGATCCGTCACGGCCGGCAACGGATACTATCTCGCTCTGATGGCCAACGGTACGGTGAAGGCTTCTGGACGCAACCACGTCGGTCAGCTCGGCCTCGGCGATCGCAAGGATCGCTCCACCCCGGTCACGGTTCCCGGACTGTCCGGTGTGAAGACGATCTCCACCACGACCGAATCATCGACCGATTACGGCACCTCCTATACGCTGAGCGGCAACGGCCGGGTCTACACGTGGGGCGCCGGCGACTACGGACAGCTCGGTCACGCCTACTCCTACGCCGACCATGGTACGACCGGCTCCGTCTCTCCGACTCCGGTGGACGGACTGACGAACGTGCGGACACTGTATGCGCAGTCGACCAACGATCTCAATCCCCGGGCCATGGCGATTACCGCCGACGGCAAGGTGCACAGCTGGGGCGTCGGCTTCGCCTCCAACCTGCCTCAGTACGGTCTGAGTGGTGCCAAACTCGACGATTTCAGCCGTGTCAGCAACGCGATCGGCATCACTGCGGCCCCGACCGACGGTCAGGCCTTCACCGCATTCGTCCTGACCGACGACGGCTCCATCTACGCATGCGGCCGGTCCACCTATGGAGTGACCGGATCCAACATCGCCACGCGAACCCCGTTCGGCGACAACGTGCAGGGCGGTACGTCCACGGACGATTCCAAGGCCAAGGTAAGCTCCTCGCTTACCTACACCAGTTCCCCGGCCTGGTTCTCCAACGGCGAGTACATCGGATCGAAGATCCCGATGTCGATCACCGTAACCAACGAGCAGGCGTCCGATAAGCATGAGGACCGGTCGCTCACCATCTCCTCCGCCAAGGTGACCCTGCCGAAGGGGCTGAGCTTCTCTCAGAACAAGGAGGAGCGGGTCCGGGACGTCAAGGGTCTGCTCAATCCCGTCACGCTGAAGCCATACAAGAGCGTTACCGCGAAGTTCGACGTGTACATCCTCGACTCGTATCTGCACACCTATGTGCAGTCCTTCGACGCCAGTGCGGCGATCGTGACCACCGCCGGCAAGGCAAGCGCCAAGGCGAGTCTGCCGGTGAGCCGCAGCAACGCCGACTTCACGCTGGTACGCAGAATCGAACAGTGGGATGCCAATGCCGATGTGAGTTCGGAACTCAACAAGCTTTCCGATGAAACCATGACCCAGCTGTGGTACAACCGTTACTCGGTTGCCGCGCAGAGTCAGCATATGGATGTGCTCTCCGGTATGTGGAATCTCATTGATGCGGCTACGAAGGGCAGTCTGGTGTCCAGTCGCAACATGACGCAGGACGAGGCCAAGAGTCTGATTCTCGCCACGCTCTACGATTCCGACGATCTGATCACCGGCGCGTCACGGGACAACTTCATCGAGGAGTTCAACGACGCCGCCCGGCAGTGGGCTCAGGACCAGCTCAAGCAGAACACCAGCGAGGAGCAGCGCACCGGTCTGAAGATCCTTGCCGCCGCGCTCGCCAGCCCCAAGGTGGCGCAGGAGCAATACAAAAGCTTCTCCGACTATGCCGATCAGGTGAAGGCGGTCTACGATAAGGTGGCGTCCGATCAGGAGAAGATCAACGATCCGGTCAGGATCAACCGCATGTTCGGCTCCACGTTCCAACAGATGCAGCGTGCACAGAACTTCCTCCAGCGATTCAACCGGCTTTCGAGGGTCGCCGAGCTCTATGGCAAGGCCTCGGACAAGGTTGAGAAACTCGGCAAGATCAACGACTATCTCAACAAGGCCAAGGACCTCAACGATTCGTGGAACAACATCCAACGGCTTATGGAAATGCAGGACCGCGTCGGCATGTATGTTGCCATCCTCAGCTCCATGCAGAAGAAGGCCACGATTCCGGCCGTGCGCGCCGCTGCCGGCGACGCGGCCACGACGATCCAGCTGAACGGAGACAAGTTCGTCGATGAATTCTTCGGCTACCTCGACGGCAAGGCGTCGGAGGAGATCGACAAGAAGATCAACGAATGGGTGGCCAGGAAGCTCCCGTACGTGGCGATCGCACAGGTGACCTCCACGGCGATGACCAGCACGCTACTGAAGTCCACCGTCAATGCGGCGGCCACGGCGAAGACCATGCGTATCCAGACCGACATTGCGTATGCGCTGGCCATGCGATACAACACGTCGATGCGGAGTTTCGAGCAGGAGCGGACCGATCCGGTGGCCAAGCTCAACGATGCGAAGTCCGTGCTGTACAGCCTTGCCATGCTGCTGAAGATTCACGAGAAGGGCGAGAAGACGTTCTCCGACCCGAGTTTTGCCAAGGGCAACGGCGGGTGGGCGCAGCCGGCCCAGCGAGACAATGCTGCGATCAATGCCAAGGAGATCCAGACTCTGGAGAAGAACCTGATCGCCCCGGATTCCACTTGGTACAGCAATTCGCCGCACCTGTGGTATGCGACCGTGCTATGCCCGCTGAACGTGGAGGTACGGCGCAGCGGACGGCTCGTTGCCAGTCTGACCAATCAGGCCGGTTCCGTGGACAATGCCGATGGTCACTTCGAAACCATCGTGCGCAATGGCGATGCGAAGAAGATGATGGTGCTCTATGGTGCGCCGGGTGAATACTCGTTCACGCTTAAGGGCACCGGACACGGTACTGCCACGATCGACACGGACGTGCAGAACGGCGGCAAGCGGGTCGAGCATCGCAGTCAGTACCTGACGGTTACGCCGAATTCCCGGTTCACGGTGTCGTCGGTGCGCGCCGATGGCAACTACGGGGTGCAGCTGGATGCCAACGGTGACGGCAAGCCGGAATCCACATCCAACGCCGTGCTCCTGAATCAGGGAAAGATCACGGTTCCGACGGGCGTGACACTGTCCGCCAAGACGATGTCGCTGACCGTGGGGCAGACCGCATCGGTGGGTGTGTCGATTACGCCGGCGAACGCGACTCTGGCTGGAGTGCAGTGGTCCTCATCCGATCCGAAGGTCGCATCCGTCGATGTGTCCGGCAAGATTTTGGGACTGCGGAATGGCACGGCGACGATTACGGCGAAGTCCGGCACGGCCTCTGCAACGTTGACCGTGACCGTTGGCAAGAAGGAGATCGCCAAGCAGGTGCCCGTCTACCGTGTCTACAACCGCAACTCCGGTCTGCACCACTACACGATCAACAAGGCGGAGAACGACATGCTGGTCAGGCTCGGCTGGCGTGACGAGAACCGTGGTGGCTCCGCGTTCATCACGGTGAGCAAGGACACCCCGGGCGCGAAGCCGGTGTACCGCGAGTACAACCGCCGGAGCGGCAACCACAACTGGACGCTGAACAAGAAGGAGCACGACATGCTCGTGCGTCTGGGCTGGAAGGACGAGGGCATCGCCTGGTACACCAGCCCGACCGGCAGGGACGTGTACAGGCTCTATAACCCGAAGCCGTACCACAAGCCGAAGAACGGCCGTGGCAACGGTGGCGGCGAGCATGTGTACACGACGAGCTACGCGGAGTACCGTGCGGTGGTCGCGGCCGGCTGGCGCGGCGAGGGCGTCGCATGGAAAAGCCTGTGATTGAAGGCACTGCCTTCAATCAGGCTTTTGCGAAGGGCCGTCCCCAATTGCGGGACGTCGCTCTAATGTCCGCCCCCGCCGGACGAACGATCGGCGATCGCTCGTAGCAGTGCGCCTTGAAGGCGCACGTCGCATAAGATGTCGGGGGCTGGCTGCCGTAGGCAGACTGGGGGTGGTTGAATTGCCGTGTAATGGGGTTCGACCACCCTCAGTCTCGCGTCCGCTCGACAGCCCCCGCCGGCGGGGGCACTGGCTGATTGAGACTTCGCTTGTCACATCATCCGTCCGGCTTTCGCCGGCCATCTTCCCCTCAAGGGGAAGCCGAGGTGCTTCGGGCCTTCACTCGCCTGCCGTTTTACCGGACTCAGCCTAGGGGAAGACTTCCTTCGGAAAAGCCTGACGGAACAGTCTGGATTTCGGGATTTCTTGGACTTCCTCTCGAGCCCATGTGGTTCGCGGTGAGATCTCCGGATCCTTAAAAGCGGTCTTGGTAAACGGATTGGCCGAGTAAGGCCAAGAGTGGTTCGGAAAAGTATGGCGTACCGGCGCGGGACTACTTCAGCAGCAGCGTTTCGGCGCCGGGATAGCCGAGGTCGTGGGCGGTGACGATGTGGGCGGCGATCAGATCGGACAGTGCGATCATGGTCCGCGTGCTCGTCGCATCCGCATCCGAATCACCCGTCGAATTGAGGGACGTGGACGTTGTCGTAGAGTCGGCGGAGGTACCGGCCCCGGCCGCATGATCGCCGGTCGTCTTGGCACTCGTCGCATTCGTTCCGTTGTTCGCGGTCCCGGACGATCCCGACACCCCGGCTTCGGTCTGTTCGGCGAGGGCGTTCAGCTGCTCCATCGCGCAGTTCATCTCCACCACGGCGGTCGTCGGCGCGACGATCCCGTTGGTCGGATCGATGATCGTATTCGGACCGGCCAACAGCGACTTGACCGCATACACCTTCTGCCTCGGATCCTTGGTCTGCTTCACGGCCGTGGCGAGCAGCTGGGCGTTGGCCTTGTGCCGGTTGCTCATCGTATGCATCGTGGCGTTCGCGCTGTGTCGCGCGGCTAGGACCTCAAAGCCGAAGCCGGCGCGATCCTCGGCCACGGCGAGTGCGGCGGCGGTCTTGGCCGTCAGTGCCGACTCTGCCGAACCGGTCGATCCCGCGGACTTCGTTTTGCCGGTCGTCCCGCCGGTCGTGCCGTCACCGATCTCACCGTCGTCGATCCGATCGGACGGTACGGTGATGAACCGGCCGACCATCCCGGCCGCCTGCTCAAGCGATCGGCCGACGATCATGGCCTGTGCGCTGCGGACCGTGCCCTCGGCGAACCTGCCGGGGCAGTCGACCGCGGCCTGACTCCATGCACTGCGGGCGCCGGACGCCGCAAGCAGTCGGACCGACGACGGCAGGGGAGCGCGGTACCGGGCCGAGTCGCGGTATCCGACGGTGAGCGCGCGCTCGCAGGCACTCAGTTCACTGTCGTCCCCACCCTGACCGGCGATGCCCGCCATGGCCGCGTGGGCCGGGGACGCGATCGTCATCGACAGCATCAGGGCCGCGCACGCCGCACATGTCGCAGCGGTCGCCATGGTCGCCGCGGTGGCCGCCTCGATCGGACGATGCCGGAACATATTGCGGAACGTGCTACGGATCATGCCGCGGAATCCGTTGTGAACTATGCCGTGAAATACGCTTTGAAACACGCCGATGCCCGACTCTCCGAGTTCGCCCGAGGCGGATAGTGTCTGCATGAATCGTTAGACTAGTAGCCGTTGCAGACCATTTGCGGGCAAGGTGCCCGTTGATAACTTCATATGGGAGGTCTTGGGCATGGAATTGGACTTGGCAGGTATGTATCGTCTCGCTGCTGAGCAGGGAATAGATGCCGAGACTCTGGATACCGCGTTGGCGGAAGCTCTGCGTCTCGCGTATTTGAAGACTCCTCACGCCGCTAAGCACGCCCGCGTCGAGCTGGATCCGCGTGCCGGCACGTTCACGGTGTGGGCTCAGGACGAGATCCGTCAGGAACCCACCGAAGAAGATCCGCATCCCGCTCCGGTGCTGGGCGAGGAATACGACGACACCCCGCGCGATTTCGGCCGTCTGGCCGCGGCGACCGCCCGTCAGGTCATTTCGCAGCTGTTCCGTCGCGCCGCCGACGAGAAGGTGTTCGGCGCGTTCTCCGGTCAGAAGGGCAAGCTCATCACCGGCGTGGTGCAGCAGGACGTCAAGGACCCGGGCAATGTGTATGTGGCCGTCGGCGATGTGGAGGCGATCCTGCCCCGCCGCGAGCAGGTGCCGGGGGAGCGCTACCGTCACGGCGAGCGTCTTCGCGTGTACGTGGTGAACGTGGCCCGTGGACTGAAGGGACCAGAGATCATCGTGTCCCGTTCGCATCCGGAGCTGGTTCGTCGTCTGTTCGAGCGTGAGGTGCCGGAACTGTCCAGCGGCGCCGTGTCGATCATGTCGATCGCCCGCGAGGCCGGTGCCCGCACCAAGATCGCGGTGCGCGCCAACGCGCAGGGCGTCAACCCGAAGGGCGCGCTGATCGGCCCCGGCGGCTCCCGCGTGCGCGCGGTGATGGAGAACCTCGGTCAGGAGAAGATCGACATCGTCGACTGGTCGAGCGATCCGGCGAAGTTCGTGGCCGCGGCGCTGTCTCCGGCCCACGCCACCGAGGTGCAGGTCGTCAGCGAGAAGAACAAGACCGCGATCGCGTTCATCCACGACGATCAGCTGTCGCTGGCCATCGGCAAGGAGGGGCAGAACGCCCGCCTCGCCGCCAAGCTCACCGGCTGGAAGATCGGCATCGAGTCCGAGGAGATCCGCGCCAAGAAGGCCGCCGAGGCCGCCGCGAAGGCGAAGCAGGAGGCGGAATCGGCCGCTTCCGACGCCGACGCCGACGCCGATGCCGCCGGCGCCCAGGAGGCGTGATCGGATCGTTACGGCGATCGCGTGATTCGTGATCGCGTGATGTCTGCGTGACCGGCAATGCGTGATCGCACGCCGGCTGTGACCGCTACGGGCGGTGGTCTGACAAACCCGTCAGGACCCACCGACCCGTACGTGCGACACAGCCGGCGTTCGCATACCCTCGGCAATCCATAGCCTTGAGTATGCTGGTCACGGTATCTGAAAACAGGGGATTATCATGCCCGCTTTCAGCAAGAATGAGGTAACACAACCATGGTCGCACGATGAGACAGGAACTGTTCGACATCAGTGATCAGTGATCGCGCGTCAGTGACACGACATACGCGCGATCGGGAATAGGAGATATTGGTGCCCAAAGCACGCGTGTATGAATTAGCCAAGGTGTTTGGCGTTGACAGCAAGACCGTCCTTGACAAGCTCAAGGACATGGGCGAGTTCGTGAAGTCGGCCTCGTCAACCGTGGAAGCGCCGGTTGTGCGCAAACTGAAGGCTGAGTTCCAGCCGTCCAACAATGCCGAGAAGAAGTCGGCACCCAAGCCGCAGGGCAGGAGGCAGGCGGCCTCTCCCGCGCCTCACGCTCCGGCGTCCCATAACGTTCCCAAGCCGGGTGCCCAGCATCATGCCGCGGCACGTCCGCAGGCCCCCGAACCGCATGCTCCCCGTCCGCAGTCCCCGGCCACTCCGGGCCCGCACGGCCAGCATCAGGGCGGCCAGAACGGTCAGTCCTCCCAGTCCCGCGGGGCTTCCCCCCGTCCGCACGTTCCCGGCCCGCGTCCCTCCGCGCCGCATCCCGGCGATCGTCGCGGCGGCCGCAACGGTCAGGACGGTCAGGGCGGTCGTGGTCTCGGCCACGGCGGTCACAACCGTAACGAGCGCAATGAGCGCAACGATCGCGATCGTTCGCAGCGCGGCCAGCAGGCCCGTCCGGCCCGTCCGCATCAGGGCGGTACCCCCGGCAACGGCGGCGCCGCTGTGGCGAACTCCGCTCGTCCGCATACTCCGGGCCCTCGTCCCGGCAACAATCCGTTCAGCCGCAAGCAGGGTATGAGCGTGCCCACTCCGGGTGACATTCCGCGTCCGCATCCGATGGCCCGTCCGACGGTGAACAACCGTCGTGGCCGTCCGGGTCAGGGCGGTCCTCGTCCGGGTGCCCGCGGCGCTCGTCCGGGTCAGGGTCAGGGCAGGCCCACCCAGTGGGGTCACACCCGTACCGGTCAGGGTGCCGGCACCGGCGCTCGTCCGGGCGGCTCCCGCTTCGGCGGCCCCCGTCCCGGCCAGAACAACGGCGGCAACAACGGTCCTCAGTCCGGCGGCGGTCGTCCGGGCCGTGGCGGTCGCGGCGGTGCCGCAGGCGCCTTCGGTCGTCAGGGCAGCCGTTCCTCCAAGGCACGCAAGGCGCGTCGCGCAAGGAGGCAGGAGTTCGAGGAGATGAAGGCACCCGTTATCGGTGGTGTCCGCATCCCCACCGGTAACGGCCAGACCATCAAGCTTCGTCAGGGCGCCACGCTGGCTGATCTCGCCGAGAAGATCAACGTCAACGCCGCATCCCTGGTCACAGTGCTCTTCCATCTGGGCGAAATGGCCACGGCCACGCAGTCCCTGGACGAGTCCACCTTCCAGATCCTCGGCGAGGAGATCGGCTGGAACATCAAGATCGTGTCCGCCGAAGAGGAGGACAAGGAGCTGCTTCAGCAGTTCGACATCGACCTTGACGAGGAGGAGCTGCAGGACGACGAGGATCTCAAGCCCCGTCCGCCGGTGGTCACCGTCATGGGCCACGTCGATCACGGTAAGACCCGACTGCTCGACACGATCCGCAAGACCAACGTCATCGCACGCGAGGCCGGCGGCATCACGCAGCGCATCGGCGCCTACCAGGTCTCCATCGACCTCAACGGCGAACACCGCAAGCTCACCTTCCTCGATACCCCGGGTCACGAGGCGTTCACCGCCATGCGTGCCCGTGGTGCCGAGCTCACCGACGTCGCGATCCTCGTGGTCGCCGCGGACGACGGCGTGATGCCGCAGACCGTGGAGGCCATCAACCACGCTCAGGCCGCCCATGTGCCGATCGTGGTCGCCGTGAACAAGATCGATAAGCCGGGCGCCAACCCCGAGAAGGTCCGCGGCCAGCTCACCGAGTTCGGTCTGGTGCCGGAGGAGTACGGCGGCGACACCATGTTCGTCGACATCTCCGCGAAGCAGAACATCAACGTGGACAAGCTCCTCGAAGCCGTGCTGCTGACCGCCGACGCCACGCTCGACCTCAGGGCCAACCCCGACATGGACGCCCGTGGCGCCACCGTCGAAGCCCGACTCGACAAGGGCCGCGGCGCCGTGGCCACCGTGCTTGTGCAGCAGGGTACGCTCCACGTGGGCGACGCCATCGTGGCCGGCACCTCGTACGGCCGCGTGCGCGCCATGCTCGACGAGAACGGCAAGCAGATGAAGGCCGCCCCGCCGTCGACCCCGGTGCAGGTGCTCGGCCTGACCTCCGTGCCCACCGCCGGCGACCTCTTCCTCGTCGCTCCGGACGACCGCACGGCCCGCCAGATCGCCGAGAAGCGTCAGGCCACCGAGCGCGCCGCCCAGCTGGCCAAGCGTCGCAAGGTCGTCTCGCTCGAGAGCCTCAAGGAGCAGTTCGCCAAGTCCGAGATCGACATGCTCAACATCGTCATCAAGGGCGATTCCTCCGGTTCCGTCGAGGCACTCGAGGACTCCCTGATGAAGATCGAGGTCTCCGACGAGGTCGGCATCCAGGTCATCCACCGCGGCGTCGGCGCGATCACGCAGAACGACGTCAACCTCGCCACGGTCGACAAGGCCGTCATCATCGGCTTCAACGTGCGTCCGAACCGTCAGGTTCAGGACCTCGCCGACCGCGAGGGCGTGGAGATCAAGTACTACTCCGTCATCTACAAGGCCATCGAGGATGTGGAGGCCTCCCTCAAGGGCATGCTCAAGCCCGAATACGAGGAGGTCGTCACCTCCCACTCCGAGATCCGCGAGATCTTCCGTTCCTCCAAGTTCGGCAACATCGCCGGCGTCATGGTGCAGGACGGCGAGGTCAAGCGTGGCACCAAGTGCCGCATCCTGCGCAACGGCGTGGCCACGGTCAACGATCTCGAGATCGCATCGCTGCGTCGTTTCAAGGACGACGTGCAGTCGGTCAAGGAAGGCTACGAGGCCGGTATCAACCTCGGCTCCTTCAACGACATCCAGGAAGGCGACATCATCGAGACCTTCGAGATGCGTGAGGTCGAACGCAAGTAGGCCTGACCGGCCCTGACCGGGCTGATCAGACAGGAACCATTCCTCTGGCTCCCCTCTGGAGGGGAGCCAGTTCTATATGTGCGATATGTGAAAGGAACATCATGGCTGGTACCAACCCCAGGGCCGTGCGCATCGCCGGCCTCATCAAGCGCGTGGTCGCCCAGGCGCTGGAACGCGAACTGCACGACCCCCGACTGGACAACGTGACCATCACCGACGTCCGCGTGACCAACGACATGCAGCTGGCCCGCATCTTCTGGACCCAGCTGGGCACCGAAGGCAAGGCCGAAGGTCAGCGCAAGCGCGCCAATCAGGCGCTGAACAAGGCCAAGGGCCATCTGCGTTCGCTCGTCGGACGCAAGGCCGGACTGCGCCTCACCCCCGTGCTCGAATTCAAGTACGACGAGGTGCCCGGCGAAGCCACCGAAATCGAGGACATCCTCTCCGTGGCTCTCAAGCGTGACCGCGAACTGGCCAAGGCCCGCGAGAACGCCCAGTACGCCGGCGAGGCCGACCCGTACCGTCACGACGACGAGGAGCGGGACGATCAGGCCGACGATTCCCGCGACGTGCTCGACGTGCTCGACGAATCGGGCGATCACGTCGGCGCCGAGACCGCGGATCACCGTGAGGTCGATCCCGACCGTCTCGACGCCATCGCCAACCACGTCGACGAGTCCGCGGACGAGGTCCGATGACCGCACACCAAACCGACGGTCAGGTCACCGGCCAGCGTGATTCCGGCGTGCTCGTCATCGACAAGCCCCAGGGCGTCACCAGTCATGACGTCGTGGCCGCAGCCCGCCACGCCCTGCATATGAAGCGGGTGGGCCACGCCGGCACGCTCGACCCGATGGCGACCGGCGTGCTGGTCGTCGGCTTCGGCCACGCCACCCGACTGCTCAACTACATCGTCGGCGCGGACAAGACCTACGAGGCCACGATCCGCCTCGGGCAGGCCACCGACACCGACGACGCCGAAGGCACGATCATCCCGTTGGCGGAGCAGATCGCACTGTCCGGAACAGCACAGTCCGGAACGGCACTATCCGGGACCGCCCTGCCCGGAACCGCGATGTCTTCTGATCCGTCCACATCCGACGGTGAATCCGCGCATATCTCTGGTGATATCCCCTCGGGGGCGATCACCCCCGAACTGATCAGACGGACCATCACCGAACGGTTCACCGGCGAGATCATGCAGGTGCCCAATGCCTTCTCCGCCATCAAGATCAACGGTCAGCGAGCCTACGATCTGGCCCGCGAAGGCAAGACGGTCCAGCTCAAGGCGCGGCCGGTCACGATCAGCGAATTCACGGTGACCGACATCCGCACGGCCACGGCCTCCGCCGTCCCGGCTGCGGACTCCGTCTCGGCCGAGCCCCCCGTCCCGTCCGATGCGGGGGAGACCGCCGAAACGGTTCCCGTAATCGACGTGGACGTCACCGTCACCTGCTCGTCCGGCACCTACATCCGCGCGCTGGCCCGCGACCTCGGCATCGCGCTCGGCGTGGGCGGGCACCTCACCTACCTGCGTCGCACCCGCGTCGGCAGCTTCTCCGCCGATTCCGATTCGGTGGTCCACGCGCACGCCGAATCGAGGACGTTCACCAACCGGGACGGCGAGACGATCACCCGCAACCGGGCCGCGCTCGACCTGCCCGACGGCGTCGACGTGCGGTCCCGTGCGCTGACGATGATCCAGTCCGCCGAACGGACCATGCCCTGTGCGGTGATCAGCGACGAACAGGCCCGCGAACTGCGGTTCGGCCGGCTGATCGCATGGCCGACGAGCCTGCCGCGGGATCTCGACGCGGCCGCCGCGCACACCGCGGACGAGCTGATCGCCGTGATCACGCCGTTCCGGGGCGGGCGGGCCAAACCGGCCGTCGTCTTCCCGGCGGGCTGACGGATACGCAGGATACGACGGACACGACGAATGCCGATCGGCGGGATCGCTTCCCGGCCCGATTCAGATCAGACTCCAACCCAGACCATCAGACCCAATAGACCAGATACCAAGCAAGGTAGAGCACATGAAGATCAACACGTTGACACCGGACGTCGAAGGCAACATCGCATGGCCCCCGTTCAACCGGAACAAGAAGTCGATCGTGGCGGTCGGCAACTTTGATGGCGTGCACCGCGGCCACGCCGCCGTACTGAAGCGCACCGTCGATCTGGCGAAAAGCTACGGCGCCACGTCGGTGGCGATCATCTTCGACCCCCGTCCCGAAGTGGTGCACCGCTACGCCAAGGCCCATGACGGCGCGCAGCTGCCCGACGGCGAATCCTACGCCGACCCGGATGCGCTCACCGGGCTCGACCAGCGGCTGAAGCTCATCGAGGGCTTCGGCATCGAACGGGTGCTGGTGATCCGGTACACGCTGGAGTTCGGCGCCAAGTCGTACCAGTACTTCATCGGGCAGCTCGTCGGACGGGTGGGCATGCGCACCCTCGTGCTCGGCACCGACGCCCACATGGGCCGAGACCGGGCCGGCGACGTGAAGTCCATCGCCACGCTGGCCGACGCCACGCGCGTGTTCGAACTCGATGTGGTCGACGACCGCGGGCCGGGGGAGCGTCGCGTGCCGCTGCGATCCGGCGACGAGGCGGCGGCCGACGCGCTCGACAAGGTCAACGACCCCGATTCCGGACTGACGAAGGCGGAACGGCGTGCGCTGAGCAAGAAGACCCCGAACCGTCTGGTGCGGGCGTGGAGCTCCACGTATGCCCGGTATCTGCTCGGACGTGGTCGCGTGGCGCAGGCCGCGGAGGTTCTCGGTCGTCCGCACGCCGTGGAGGGCACGGTCGTCGCCGGCAAGCAGCGTGGCCGCACCCTGGGTTTCCCCACGGCCAACGTGGGGCAGGACGTGCAGGGGTATATGCCGGCCGACGCCGTGTATGCCGGATGGCTGGTCGATCTTGGTGTTGCCGGCGAGGATGGCGAGTCTGTGGCTGAATCTGGGGTCGATTCCGAGGCCGAGCGTGGCGAGGTGAAGCGCTATCCCGCGGCGATCTCCATCGGCACGAAGGTCACGTTCGGCGAGCCGGAGGAGCGGATCCTCGAAGCGTATGCGATCGTGAACGGCGAGAAGGACGGGCTCGAAACCGCGGCCGTCGGCGGCATCGGCGAGGCGCTCGACCCGCAGTCCGAGGGATGGATCGACCTGTACGGGCACCGGGTGCGCGTGGAGTTCCTCGAGTATCTGCGCCCGCAGATTCATTTCGATGGCCCGCAGGCCCTCGTCGACGAGCTCAAGCGCAATGTCGCCGAGACCCTGAGAGTGTGTCAGTAGAGGCCTTGTTTTTGGAACCCTTCCTTTTGACGGCCTTTTCGGGAATAAACGGCACGAGAATCAGCGTCGTCGTGGCGAGCATCATGCCGAACATGCCCGCGGTCAGGGTCAGCGAGGCGTTGAGCCCCGGATGCATCGGCCAGGTCACGGGCCTGTCCGCTCCGGGTCCGGGGCCGTATGTGCATTGCGTTTCACCATAGGCGTTCGTTCGCGCATGCATGAACCAATTGCCGTAGTCGTAGGTCGGAACGGGGTTGGGCTGAGTGTCGAGATGGCGAATGACCCGAGACCGCGCTTCGGTGTGCTCGCTGTATGGCTCGGCTTGGTCCTTTGACGGTATGTCCGTGGCCTGCTCGGCAAGACAGTCGCCGTGGGCGACCATGAGTCCGCTGACATAAAGGTCGAGTGAGCCCCAGAGCAACGTTGTCGCCGTGATCGGGATGAGGGTCGCTGCCATGAGGCGCAGGAGCCATTGGCGTCCGCTGCCCTTATGGTGGTCGGCTCCGCGCCGGCGAGAGCGTATGGCTGAACGCGCTGCCGAACACAGTAATGTCAGCGACGATATGAGAGTGAGGAGGAAACCTCCCGTGGCATAGACGTTCGCCGTATTGGCGAGATCGGTGGTATTACCGTTGGTGAATATTGCGGTTGTGGCGGGCCGGCCGGTCGCCGCCTGATATCGTTCGGTCTGGCAGGCTATGGCGAATCGGGGGAAACGGTAGCCGACAGTGCTGAGGGTCTGCGTGCCGCTGGAAATATCCGGTGGCGTCAGACATTGCTGGTCATCGACGTTGATGGCAGTGAGGGCTCCGGCAATGAACAGGCATATGCCAATGACCATGCCGACCGCCGCCGCGATGATCGGCACCAGCCGGCATGATCGTAAATCGGACGTCATATCGGACATTTAATCACATACGGTCGCGCGTTCCATCCTGTGCATGCACCTTTCTGAGCGGAACTGTCGCCGGCTGGGCCGAGTATGCGTCAGCGGCTCGCTAACTGCGTCTGGAATGGACATCATATCCAACCTATCGAAACATATTGGCCAAAAATATCCGATTGGTGATCTTGATGTCACATAAACGGGCCCGTTGGGTAACACGTCGACTTTAGACTCCGTTCTAGATTGCACAACGAAGCCAGTACGAGGCCGGGCGCGAATCGCGCGGCGGACGGGCGGCGTCGCAGCGGTCAGGAAATCCCATCCAGCTGTGAAAAGGAGCAGGACGATGAAGCTTAAGGACACCGGGCTCACCGAAGAGGAGCTGAAGGCCACCGTCAAAAAGTACATGATCGAGACCTACGAGCGCTACGATTTCGTCGCCGAGCGTGCCGAGGGCATGTACCTGTACGACCCGGAAGGCAACGCCTACCTCGACTTCTACGGCGGCATCGCCGTGAACAACGCCGGCAACTGCAACCCGAAGGTCGTGGCCGCCGTGCGCGATCAGGTGGGCGACATCATGCACACCTTCAACTACCCGTACACCATCCCGCAGGCCCTGCTCGCCAAGAAGGTGTGTGACCTCGCCGGCTTCGACAAGATCTTCTACCAGAACTCCGGCACCGAGGCCAACGAGGTGGCCATCAAGCTCGCCCGCAAGTACGGCATCGATCACTTCGGTCCGCACAAGTACGAGATCCTCTCCGCCCTGCATTCCTTCCACGGCCGCACCTTCGGCGCCCTGGCCGCCACCGGCCAGCCCGGATCCCTCGCCCAGGACGGCTTCGGCGACATGACCCCGGGCTTCGCCTACGCCGAGTTCAACAACCTCGACGACTTCAAGGCCAAGATCACCGAGAACACCATCGCCATCATGGTCGAGCCGGTTCAGGGCGAAGGCGGCGTACACCCGGCCACGCAGGAGTTCCTCGAGGGCCTGCGCAAGCTGTGCGACGACAACGGCCTGCTGCTCATCTTCGACGAGGTCCAGACCGGCTGGGGACGCACCGGCTCCCTGTTCGCCTGGCAGGGCTACGGTGTCGAGCCCGACATCTTCACCATGGCCAAGGGCCTCGGCGGCGGCGTCCCGATCGGCGCCATGGTCACCAAGGACCCGATCGCCGCGTCCCTGACCCCCGGCACCCACGGCACCACGTTCGGCGGCTCCCCGATGTGCACCGCCGCCGCGCTCGCCGAGGTCGACGAGATCGTCAGCCGCAAGCTGCCGGAGAACGCCGCCAAGGTCGGCAAGTACTTCATCGAGAAGGGCAAGAGCCTGCCGCACATCAAGGAATCCCGCGGCCGCGGCCTGCTCGTCGGCTTCGAGTTCGACGGCACCGTCAACGCCGTGGACGTCAAGCACGCCGCCCTCAAGCGCGGCCTGCTCACCACCGCCATCGGCCACGACATCATCCGCTGCATCCCGCCGCTGATCGTCACCGAGAAGCAGGTGGACGAGGCCATCGAGATCCTCACCGACGCGGTGAACGCCGTCTCCGAAGGCAAGGAGTGACCCTCCTCAAGGGCTGACATTCCGTAAGGATCGACCCTCCGCCACTAGGCATCCGGCCGATATCGCGATCGATATCGCGATATCGAAGGTCGGTATTCTCGGGGTCCGTGGTGACCATATACTCCCACGGGCCCCATTTTTCACGATTCGCACCGGAAGCACCGTCCCGCCGCATGGCTAATGGATAACGGCCTATGCATGGACGCCGGTGCGACCTATGCTGGTCTTGCGGCATGGATCGCGGTGATGACGCCGCGCGGACGCCGCAGATGGAAAGGCAGAACAATGCTGAAATTCTCCGTACCCCAGAACATCATCGTCGACTACGGCGGCGTCAGCCGTCTGGGCTCGTACGCGGCCGAACTGAAGATGACCAACGTGCTGATCATCGCCGACCCGTTCCTCGCCGACGCCCCGCTCGCCAAGCAGGCCACCGACTCGCTCGACGAGGCCGGCATCAAGCACGTCATGTTCTCCGACGTCAAGCCCAACCCCACCGCCGTGTGCGTGGAGGAGGGTGAGGCCGCGTTCAAGAAGGCCGGCTGCGACTCGATCATCGCGATCGGCGGCGGCTCCTCCCTCGACGTGGCCAAGGCCATCGGCGTGGTCGTCAAGTACGGCGGCGAGATCGGCGACTACGAGGGCATGAACAACGTGCCCGGTCCGATCGTGCCGTTCATCGCCATCCCGACCACCGCCGGCACCGGCAGCGAGGTCACCTCGTTCTCCGTGATCACCGACGAGGCCCGCAACTACAAGCTCACCGTCGGCTCCAAGCTGCTGCTGCCCGCCTACGCGATCCTCGACCCCGGCGTGCTCGCCACCGTCCCGGCCCGCGTGGCCGCCGCCTGCGGTACCGACGCGATGGTCCACGCCATCGAATCGTTCACCAACACCGTGGACTCCACGTTCTCAGGCATGTACTCGCTGGAGGCCCTGCGGCTCATCGGCAAGTACTTCAAGCGCTTCTACGCCCGCCGCGACGACGCCGAGGCGGCCCGCGGTATGATGGTCGCCGCCACCATGGCCGGCATCGCCTTCGAAGCCACCCGACTCGGCCTCGTGCACGCCATGAGCCACCCGATCTCCGCGTTCTTCCATGTGGCGCACGGCGAGGCCAACGGCCTGCTGCTGCCGAGCATCCTGGAATTCAACGCGCTCGCCGACAAGGGACAGTACGAGCTCATGCACGAGGCGCTGTTTCCCGACGTCGAATACTATGAGCCGGCCGACTTCATCAACGAGATCCGCGCGCTGCTCGCCGAAATCGGCATCCCCGATTCGCTGGAGGCCGCGAACGTGGACCGTGAGGCCTTCCTCGCCGTCGTCGACCAGATGACCGAGGACGCGCTGAAGTCCGGCAACGTGGCGGTCAATCCGCGAGCGGTGACGCCGAATGACGTCAAGGCCCTGTACAAGGCGCTGTAAACCGCTAAGATGGCTTACGGTCGTGGTAGGCAGACGCGACCGTTCATCTGAAGTGATACTGCCGTAAGGTCGGATTCCGTTCCTCTTCGGATTCGGCCGATTTGTGGGATTGACGGTGCCGTGCGGGCGAATAACCCGTGCGGCATCGTTTTTTGTTTGCCCATAAGCTCAACCACCCGCTGAGTATCATGGTGGCTTATGCAGCAATCCGAAGCCCTCGCGATCCTCGACGCCGGTGCCAGCGTGTTCCTCACCGGCGCGCCCGGCGCCGGCAAGACCTACGTGCTCAACGAGTTCGTCCACGCCGTGCGCAAGCGGGGCGCTTCGGTGGCGGTCACCGCGTCCACCGGCATCGCCTCCACCCACATCAACGGCCAGACCATCCACTCGTGGAGCGGCATCGGCGTCTCCACGGTCCTGACCGAACCGGTGCTCAAGCGCATCCGCACCCGTCGCCGCCGGCAGATCACCGCGGCCGACGTGCTCGTCATCGACGAGGTCTCCATGATGCACGCCTGGCTGTTCGACATGGTCGATCAGGTCTGCCGGGCCGTCCGCCACGACGACCGGCCGTTCGGTGGGCTGCAGGTGGTGCTCTCCGGCGACTTCTTCCAGCTGCCGCCGGTCAGCGTCTCCGGTCGCAACAATGACGTGATCGCCCCGAACGAGGATTTTCTGCGGTCCCGGGAGGAGTACGCCCGCCGGGGACTGAACCCCGAAGGGTTCGTCACCGAATCATTGGTGTGGAACCAGCTCAATCCGGTGATCTGCTATCTGACCGAACAGCACCGACAGGACGACGGCCGTCTGCTCGGCGTGCTCACCGACATCCGCGACGGCGAGGTGAGCGGCGACGACCGTACGGTGCTGGCCGAGCGGCTGGGTGTGATGCCCGGGCCGGACGAGGTGGCGACGAATCTGTTTCCGACCAACCGTCAGGCCGATTCGCTCAACGACATGCGGCTGCGCGGCATCGACGACGAGGCGCACGACTACTACGCCGAATCGGCCGGCAGCGCCCAGCTGGTCGAACGGCTCAAGCGCAACATGCTGGCACCCGAGCATCTGGTGCTCAAGACCGGCGCCGTGGTGATGGCCCTGCGCAACGATCAGGACCACCAGTACGTCAACGGGTCGATCGGTACGGTCCGCGGATTCGTCCGCGAAGCCAAGGGCGGATGGCCGGTCGTGGAGTTCGAGAACGGCAACATCGTGACCATGAAGCCTGCCGCGTGGGAAATGATGGACGGCGAAACCGTGCTCGCCTCGGTGAATCAGGTGCCGCTGCGGTGCGCGTGGGGCATCACGATCCACAAATCGCAGGGCATGACGCTCGACCGGGCCGTGATGGATCTGCGCCGCACGTTCGCCCCCGGCATGGGATACGTGGCGCTGTCGAGGGTCGAAGGACTGGACGGCCTGTACCTGCGCGGCATCAACGACCGCGCGTTTCTGGTGTCGTCGGACGCGGTGGCGCTCGACTCCCGTCTGCGCGCCGACTCCGCGGCCGCGTCCGCGCAGCTTGCCAAGGAGGGTGCGGTGTCGTTCGACCCGGCGGTGCGCGCCGCGGCGGCCGGCGGCGATCCGGCGGGGGAGGGAGATTCCGGCGATCGGGATGACGAGTTCTCCCAGTCGGCCCTGTTCTGACCGATCCGTTTCGGCTGATCCGTTTCGGCTGATCCGTTTCGGCTGATCTGTGTCGGCTGATCCGTTTCGGTGGGGCCGTCCCGGTGATGCGCCGGCGGGACCGCTCCGGTGCCGCGATCCGTCCGCCGATGATGTCGCTTTACGCGGATATGGTAGGAAACCATGAGTTCCAAAGCATTGCGTATGTCCACGCTGTTCCTCCGCACGCTGCGCGAGGATCCCGCCGACGCGGACGTTGATTCCGCGAAACTGCTGCAACGAGCCGGATACATCCGTAAGGCCGCCCCGGGCATCTGGACGTGGCTGCCGCTGGGCCTGAGGGTCCTCAACAAGATCGAGGCCATCGTTCGCGAGGAGATGGACGGCATCGGCGCCCAGGAAGTGCACTTCCCGGCCCTGCTGCCGCGCGAACCGTACGAGGCCACCCATCGCTGGGAGGAGTACGGCGACAACATCTTCCGTCTCAAGGACCGTCATCAGGCCGACTACCTGCTCGCTCCGACCCACGAGGAGATGTTCACCCTGCTGGTCAAGGACATGTACTCGTCCTACAAGGACCTGCCCGTCGTCCTCTACCAGATCCAGACCAAGTACCGCGACGAGTTCCGTCCGCGCGCCGGCCTGATCCGCGGCCGCGAGTTCGTCATGAAGGACGCCTACTCGTTCAACATCGACGAGGAGGGCCTGAAGAAGGCGTACTACGACGAGCGCGGCGCCTACGAGCGCGTCTTCCAGCGTCTCGACCTCAAGTACGTGCCCGTGTTCGCCATGTCCGGCCCGATGGGCGGCTCCGCCTCCGAGGAGTTCCTCGCCCCCATGCCGATCGGCGAGGACACGTTCGCGCTCGCCCCCTCCGGCAAGGCCTGGAACGTCGAGGCGCTCACCACGCCCGAACTGCCCGAGATCGACTGCTCGAACACGCCGGCAGCCGCCAAGGAGGCCACGCCCGACGCCAAGACCATCGACAACATGATCGAGCGCGCCAACGCCGACCATCCGCGTGCCGACGGCCGCTCGTGGGAGGCCTCCGACATCCTCAAGAACGTCGTCATCGCCGTCAAGCACCCTGAGGACGAGGATCACGACGAGCCGTGGCGCGAAGTGATCGTCGTGGGCGTGCCCGGCGACCGCACTGTCGACATGAAGCGTCTCGAGGCGCAGTTCGCCCCCGCCGAGCTCGAGGAGGCCACCGAGGAGGATCTCAAGGCCCATCCGGAACTGGTTCCCGGATACATCGGCCCGATGGTGCTCGGCCCGCAGGCCAAGGCCGCCGGCGTGGAGAACCCGGTGCGCTACTTCCTCGACGCGCATGTGGTCAAGGGCTCCGCATGGTTCACCGGCGCCGACGAGCATGAGGTCGACTATTACAACCTTGTCTACGGTCGTGACTTCGAGGCCGACGGCACCGTCGAGGCCGTCGAGGTGCGTCACGGCGACATGAGCCCGGACGGCTCCGGTCCGCTGAGCTTCGAGCGCGGCGTGGAGATCGGCCAGGTGTTCCAGCTGGGTCTCAAGTACTCCAAGGCGCTGGATCTCAAGGTGCTCGACCAGAACGGCAAGGCCGTGCCCGTGTGGATGGGCTGCTACGGCATCGGCGTCTCCCGCGTGCTCGCCTGCATCGCCGAAACGCATCACGACGAGCGTGGTCTGGCATGGCCGGCGATCATCGCCCCCGCCCAGGTGCACGTCGTCGCCACCGGCAAGAACGCCGAGGCGTTCGAGGCCGCCGAGAAGCTGGTCGCCGATCTTGAGGCCAAGGGCATCGAGGTCATCTACGACGACCGCAAGAAGGTCTCCCCGGGCGTGAAGTTCAAGGACGCCGAGCTCATCGGCGCCCCGCTGATCGCCGTCGCTGGTCGCGACACCGTGAACAACGGCACCATCGAGGTGCGCGATCGCAACGGCGAGAACGACGCGGCCGTGCCGGTGGCCGAGGCCGCCGACGTGATCGCCGAGCGCGTGAAGGCACTGCTGGGCTGATTGTTGCGGCTTGGCTGATTTGGTTCTGCCGGGCTGACTCTGCCGGGTTGATTCTGCCGGGTTGATTCTGTCTGGCTGACGCAGAATATCCGCCGATGGGTGTGGACGATGGATGATTCGTCCACACCCATTCGTTTTTTCGGGGATTTTCGGGGAAGTTATCCACATTCCGCCGGCGTGTCGCCCACGTTCGACCACATTTTCCGTACGGCTGTCATTCGCGGCCCATCGGTCGCATAGTGGGAATCACCGTTTCACGACGACCGGGATCACGGGCGTATCCGACAACGGAGTCTATCCGTTGGGAAGCCTCGTATCATCAGCGCCTCTGAACCCGGCTCCGTCGCGCAAACGGTCCAAACGTTAGTCGGCGTGCGACGGTCGCGGCCGACGGGAAGGGGCCGATGATGGCACAGCAGGCACAGATAGTCATAGCGGGCAACGTATGCAGGGAACCGCAGCGGTTCGGGCAGGAGGGCGGCACGCCGTGCTGCATCTTCCGGCTGGCCGCGTCCAGACGGTACTGGAACCGTTCCACGAAGACATGGCAGGACAGCCCCACCACATGGGTGAGCGTGAAGACCTTCTGGTCGCTGGCCCTCAACGTCATGCGCTCGCTGAAGAAGGGCGACGCCGTGGTGGTCTCCGGCGTGCTGTCCACCAACGAATGGGACCGGGGCGGCAAGCTGCAGAGCGGTCTGAGCATCGAGGCCACATCGGTGGGGCATGATCTCAACCGCGGCATCAGCGTGTTCACCCGGGTTTCGAACAACGCGAACGGTGGATCGGGGGCGGATCAGGCGTCGGCGCCGAACACGGCGGCCGGTGGCATGCCTGCCTCCGGTGGTATGGGCGCTTCCGGTGGCATGGGCGCCGGCGATCCGTATGCGGACGGTCCGGGACGGCAGACGCCGGACCCGGGGCCCACCGGCGATCGGCCTGATGCCGAGGAGTTTCGGGGATTCGAGTCGGCGGATCCTCCCGACGGCGACGAGGGACGGTAGTCGTCGGGAGGATCCGGGACGGGTCGGTCAGTGTCCGGGGCTGTCAGTGTCCGGGAACTACCAGATCCGGACGCGCTGATCGGGGGCGAGCCACATACGGTCCGTCTCGGTGACGCCGAACGCGGTGTAGAACAGGTCCACATTGCGCACGATGCCGTTGGTACGGAATTCGGCGGGGGAGTGCGGGTCGATCTGCAGATACTGTTCGGCCAGCTCGTCGCGGTTCTTGCCACGCCATACGGAGGCGTAGGACAGGAAGAAGCGCTGGACGCCGGTGAACCCGTCGATGGTCGGGGCCTTCTTCAGGGCCTCCGCCACCGCTTCGGCGGTGCCGTTCTTGGCTCCGAGCGCCAGGGCGTACGCCTTGATCGCGATGTTCACGCCACCCAGATCGCCGATGTTCTCGCCGATGGTCAGCGCACCGTTGACGTGCGGCGCCTGCTCCGGATGACCGGCGTCGGCGTACTTCTCGGCGAGCTGCGCGGGCACGAACCCGTTGTACTGCTCGATCAGCGCCTTGGTGCGGTTCTCGAAGTTCTCGCGGTCCTGCGCGGTCCACCAGTCGTGCAGCCTGCCGTCGCCGTCGTACTTCGAACCCTGGTCGTCGAATCCGTGGCCGATCTCGTGGCCGATCACCGCGCCGATGCCGCCGTAGTTCGCCGCGTCCTCGGCCTCGGGGTTGAAGAACGGCGGCTGGAGGATCGCTGCGGGGAACACGATCACGTTCATCGTCGGCTCGTAGTAGGCGTTCACCGTCTGCGGGTTCATCAGCCACTCGTCCTTGTCGACCGGTCGGCCGGCCTTGGCGAGCTGGTAGCCGCCCTCGTAGCGGAAGGCGTTGCGCAGGTTCTCCACCAGCGAGTAGTCGTCCGACACGTTGAGCGCGCCGTAGTCGCGCCAATGGTTCGTGTAGCCGATCTTCGGCGTGAACTTGGCGAGCTTCTCCAGCGCCCGGGCGCGGGTCTCCTCGCCCAGCCAGTCGCTGGCCTCGATCGAGGCATGGTAGGCGCGGATCAGGTTGCCGACTAGCTCCTCCATGCGCTGCTTGGAGGATTCGGGGAAGTGACGGCGCACGTACTCGCGGCCCACGTCCTCTCCGCTGATGCCGTTGACCAGCGAGACGGCGCGCTTCCAGCGGTCGCGCTGCTGGGTGGTGCCGGAAAGCACCTTGCCATAGAAGTCGAAGCGGGCCTTGTCGAAGTCGTGGCTCAGATAGCCGGCCCAGCCGATCAGCGTGTGCACGCGGGCCCACAGCTTCAGATCGTCGAGGTCGGTCTCCTTCCAGAAGTGGCCGATGCCGGTGAGGAAGCTCGGCTCATGCACGATCGTATGCGCCAGCACGGCGGTCATGTCCACCGGCTGCAGCGCCGACGTGGACGAGGAATCGTACGCCTGCTGCCAGGCCTTGGCCCATTCGCTGATGTCGAAGTCGCCCAGCAGGTTCTTCAATTCGGCGAAATCGGTGGGATTGTAGGTCTTCTCCTCGTCGCGGGTGGCCACCACGTCCCAGTGGTACTTGGCGATGCGGGTCTCCACGTCGAGGAAGCGGGCCGCCTGCGCGTCGGCGTCGGCGCCGGTCGACGCATAGCCGGCGAGCTTGAGCAGGTTCGCGACCATGTCCTTGTAGGACCCGCGCACGGGCTCGTAACGGTCCTCGCGATAGTAGGCCTCGTCCGGCAGTCCCAAACCGGCCTGCTCCACATGGGTCACGTTGCGTTCGGGGTCGCCCGGATCGGGGTAGACTATGAAGCCGATGAGATCGGGGCCGCCGTCGGGGTTGAGCGCACCCAGCGTGTGGGTCAGCGCCTGCTTGTCCTCGGCGCCGTCGATGGCCTGAAGATCGGGACGGATCGGGTCGAGACCGGCGGCCTCGATGGCCTCCTCGTTCAGGAACGAACGGTACAGCACCGCGGATTTGATCGCCGGGCTGTACTCGTCCTCGAGAATGTCGCGGATGTCCTTCTCCGCGTTCTCGGCGAGCTTGTCGAACGCGCCGAACCGGGCGCGGTCGGCGGGAAGAATGTAGGTGTCGATCCACGGGCCGTTGACGTATCGGAAGAAATCGTCGGACGGCTTGATTACGGAGGAGAACGATGCCGGGTCGAGGCCGGAGATCAGCTTGTCTGTCATGCCTTCCAGAGTAATGGCCCAGCCATACTAATGCCATGAGGATTCCGTGGCCCCGCTGTGACGGGATTGCCCGGGACGGTTCGGGAGTGGCCGGGACGGTCGGGTGACGGGGAAGCGTGGTGACGGGATGGCATGGTATTGAAGTAAGGTGATGGAAACACCATCGTAGAAAGCGAAGCGATACAGTGATCGAGCTGAAGACACCTCAGGAAATCAAGGAAATGCGTGCCGCCGGCAAGTTCGTCGGCGAGATCCTCAAGGAACTCAAGTCCATGACGAAGGTCGGCACCAACCTGCTGGAGATCGACGATTTCGTCCGCAGGCGCATCGAGGAGCGCAAGGGCGCGGAATCCTGCTACGTGGACTACGCGCCGGATTTCGGCACCGGCCCGTTCGCCCACTACATCTGCACCTCCGTGAACGACGCCGTGCTGCACGGCGTGCCCTACGACTACAACCTCAAGGACGGCGACCTGATCTCGCTCGACCTCGCCGTGAGCGTGGACGGCTGGGTCGGCGACTCCGCCATCAGCTTCGTGGTCGGCGAGGATCCGGATCCGGAGGATCTGCGACTGATCAAGTGCACCGAGGAGGCGCTGGCCGCCGCCATCGACGTGGCCCGCGCCGGCAACCGTCTGGGCGACATCTCGTCCACCATCGGCGACGTTGCCCGCTCCTACGGCTACCCGATCAATCTGGAGTTCGGCGGCCACGGCGTCGGCCACATCATGCACGGCGATCCGCACGTGCCCAACGACGGCCGCGCCCATCACGGCTACCGGCTGCGCCCCGGCCTGGTCATCGCCATCGAACCGTGGTTCCTCAAGAGCACCGACGAGATCTTCCAGGATCCGAAGGACGGCTGGACCCTGCGCGCCCAGGACGGCTCCCGCGGCGCCCACAGCGAGCACACCATCGCCATCACCGACGGCGATCCGATCATCCTCACCGCGCGGAACTGAGCCACTGAGCCACTAGGTCACTGAGTCACTGGGCTCCCGCGACGGCCGGGGGCATGACCCGAGGACGTGACCGCATCGACGGCCCGGACGACGTCTCACACGTCGTCCGGGCCGTTGCCATAGGCGTGGAAATGGGCGAACGACGGCGTACGCCATAATCATGCGGTAACCTAAGGCGAATACTGTTCGGCTACGCCACGTGATGATTTCGGCTACGCCATAGAGCGATACGCCACGTAGCGATATTGAGGGAGGGAATATGGCAACAGCAAGGCTGGAGGTGGAATCCACCGCCTATGACCTGCCGGTAGTGAAGGCGACCAGCGGTCCCGACGGCATCGTGGTCTCGAAGCTGCGCAACGACGGATGGGTCACGCTCGACCCGGGATTCCTCACCACGGCACAGTGCGAATCCAAGATCACGTTCATCGACGGCAACAATTCGGTGCTGCGCTACCGAGGCTACCCGATCCAGCAGCTGTGCGAGCACTCGAACTTCCTCGAAGTGGCATGGCTGCTCCAGCACGGCGAACTGCCGAACTCCGAACAGTACACGAAATTCCGTGACGGCATCCTGCGCCGCACCGTGATCGGCGAGGACTTCCGCACGTTCCTCGGCTCGTTCCCGCGCAACGCCCACCCCATGAGCGTGCTCGCCTCTGCGGTGAACGCGCTCGCCGCCTACCATCCCGATACGGTCGACATCGATGATCCCGAGCAGCTCGACGCCGCCGCCGCGAACATCATGGCCAAGGTGCGCACCATCGTCTCGCATATCTGGCGCCGCCGCCGCGACGAGCCGATGCTGTATCCGGATTATCTGCGCGGCTACGTGGACGACTTCCTGCGCATGAGCTTCGCGGTGCCCTACACGCAGTTCGAATCCGACCCGCTGATGGTCGACGCGCTCGACAAGCTGCTGATCATCCACGCCGACCACGAGCAGAACTGCTCCACGTCGGTGGTGCGCATCGCCGGATCCGCCCACGCGAACCTGTATTCCGCCGTGGCCGCCGGCATCAACGCACTGTCCGGGCCGCTGCATGGCGGCGCAAACGAGGCCGTGCTGCGTCAGCTGGAGACGATCCGCGATTCGGGCAAGTCCGTGCGCGAGTTCGTCGAGGACGCCAAGCGCGAGGGCCACCGCATCTCCGGTCTCGGCCACCGCGTGTACAAGTCGTACGATCCGCGTGCGGCCATCGCCAAGAAGTATCTCAAGCAGATCATGGAGCTGCGCGGCGACGCGTTCTCGGGAGAGCGCGCCCTGCTCAACGTGGCGCTCGAACTGGAGGACATCGCCCTGCACGACGACTACTTCGTCTCGCGGCAGCTCTACCCGAACGTGGACTTCTACACGGGACTGATCTACCGGGCCATCGGCTTCGACAAGGCCATGTTCACCACCCTGTTCGCCCTCGGCCGCATCCCCGGCTGGATCGCCCAGTACCGGGAGATGCTCGCCGATCCGGCCACCAAGATCGGCCGCCCCCGTCAGGTCTACACCGGCGAGCCCGAACGCAACTACGTCCCCATCGACAAGCGCTAGCATCTCGTATTCCGTCGGTCGGTCCGATGGAATCGACCGCGAAATCGAGTTTTTGCGCTGTGCTCCATCGGATATCGCCGGTTTCCGATGGAGCACAGCGCATATTGGGTGTTTTCGCAACGCAATCCATCGGTCGTCGAGATGGCGAAGTTTGAAAACCGCATGATTTCAGGGATCCTGAAAACCGGGAGATCGCATTTCGATGGATTGGGCTGCAAAATCGGTGGTTTTGCGTTCCGATCCATCGAATATCGACGGTTTTTGATGGATCAGAGAGGGAAATCGGATTTTTGCGTTCCGATCCATCGGGCGACCTCCAGCGAGACCTGCGTGTTCGGCTACCCAGTAGGCAGCGGCGAAGAATGCCTGTCGCTGAGCCGTTGGGCTGGAGATGGGATGGGGCGTATGGTGCTCGGGATCCCTCATCAGTCGGCTCACGCCGCCAGCTTCCCCCAAAGGGGGAAGCCAATATTCCAGATTCCGGCATCTTCGGGTTCAGCATTGTCGGGCTGGAGATGGAATGGTGCGGTGTCCGACCGTAGGCTAGGAGCCAGCTTGCTGGCTCCGGGGCCGAACATCCTCTTTATTTCGGTCGCTTTATCTCGACTTGGCACTGAGCAACCGGGAGATTGGGATAGGTGTTGCTCGACCGTAAGCTAGCGGCCGGCTCGCCGGACGCGTGGCCGAAGAATGCCTGTTACTGAATCGTCGGGCCGGAGATGGGGAGGTGCGGTGTCCGACCGTAGGCTAGGAGCCAGCTCGCTGGCTCCGGGGCCGAACGGCCTTGAGTGTGTCGGACGCCGCACCTCCCCATCGACCCCGCAGATCCCAGTCGACCACGTAGTCAACTAGGCAAGTCTGCCCACATTGTTCTCATAAGAAGCAGACCGGGATGGTTCGGTAACGTGTGTGTCATCAAGGCGCGGGAAGTGAAGGCGTACGGATGGTACGTCGAACTTCCCGTAACACCGATGACACTCCGTTACCGAACCATCAGTTCTTGTGCAGGGCGGCGTTGAATTCGATGCCGGTCTTGCGCGTGCGGGCCTCGATCGCACCAGCCGAGCCGTGAAGCGGGCAGTCCGGTGGACTGCCCGTAGGCGAGGGGAGCGGCCGCCGAGGCCGCGCACGGTTACCGGTGCTATGAGGCCCCGAGTCGCCTCAGTTTTTGTGCAATGCGGCGTTGAGTTCGATGCCCGTTTTGCGGGTGCGGGCCTCGATAGCACCGGTAACGGAGTTGCGGATGAACAGGATGTTGTTCTTGCCGCTGAGGTCCTTGCCTTTGACGGTGTCGAGGGGCTGCCCGGCGGCGACCTTGGCCTTGTCGTAGATGGTGACCTTGGTGCCGGCGGTTACGTAGAGGCCCGCCTCCACGACGCAGTTGTCGCCCAGGGAGATGCCGATGCCGGCGTTGGCGCCGAGCAGGCTGTGCTCGCCGATGGAGTTGCGCAGCTTGCCGCCGCCGGAGAGCGTGCCCATGATGGAGGCGCCGCCGCCGACGTCGGAGTTGTTGCCGACGACGACGCCCTGCGAGACGCGGCCTTCGATCATGGAGGTGCCGAGCGTACCGGCGTTGAAGTTGACGAAGCCGGCGTGCATGACGGTGGTGCCTTCGGCGAGGTGGGCGCCCAGTCGCACGCGGTCGGCGTCGCCGATGCGCACGCCGGAGGGGACGACGTAGTCGATCATGCGCGGGAACTTGTCGACGGAGAGCACGTTGATGTCGGGGGTGGGCACGTGGGAGCCTGCCGCGGCCTTGAGGACGTCGAGCTTGCGCAGGGCGAAGTCCTGCACGGCGAACGGGCCGTAGTTGGTCCACACCACGTTGGCGAGCTTGCCGAAGATGCCGTCGAGGTTCAGGGTGTTCGGCTTGGCCAGGCG
The DNA here is from genome assembly GCF_002802905.1 of Bifidobacterium simiarum. Taxonomy (GTDB): domain Bacteria; phylum Actinomycetota; class Actinomycetes; order Actinomycetales; family Bifidobacteriaceae; genus Galliscardovia; species Galliscardovia simiarum. The sequence goes on along the minus strand of NZ_PEBK01000003.1, from coordinate 102,106 downwards.
CATGCTCATCAGGTGCAGGCGCAGGTAGGCGTCGGCGGCGTCGACGATCGGCTCGTCGAGGTGGGAGACAGTGAACACCGGGATGCGGCGCACGCCGCGGGCGTCGGGCTCGATGTGCTCGAGTACGCCGAAGTCATGCGTCGGACGGTAGGCGTCGGCCGGCGCCTCTCCCAGGGTCAGACTCGGATACCAGACGTCCAGGGTGGTGCCGGCGGCGTCGACGCTGGACAGTCCCCAGCCCCACGCGGTGCGAGACTCAGTCATTTTCGGACTCCTTCGATAGAGGGTATTGGGTCGCGCAGATGCGCGAATCCCGCCAAAATCCCACCATACATGGCCGCGGGGAAACTCTCAGAGCGTATTCCACGCCGTGTTTGTAGAGGGGAACCGGGTACAATGTCCGCTTGTGAATGAATACCGGAATGAACGCGAGGCCCGAGAGCGCCGACGCGGCACCATCGCGAGGGTGGTGTGCGTCGTCGCGGTCGTCGGCATGCTCGCTACCATGGTCGTTCCGGCCATCTACGGCGGTTTTTGACGCCTATCCATACCCTCTCGCCCCGATCGATCGGTTGGTCGTGCGATTCCCGTGACCGTAGCGGCGGGACGCCCGGCAGTCTGATCGGTCCTGTTCGAACGGCTCCGTCCGAACGGCGGTGCCGTACCCAGATAACCCATACGATGACGGTATCAATCCGACGGTAGCAATCCGGTACAGCAAACTAAGGTGAACAACGATGGCAGAATTTGATTTTTCGCAAGGTATCGAGGAACTGCGTTCCAAATACGACACGATCGCCAAGGCGGTGGATCTCGACGCGCTGCGCGGCCAGATCGCCGATCTGGAGAAGGAGGCCAGCGCCCCCGGTCTGTGGGATGATCCCGAGAACGCGCAGAAGGTGACGAGCCGACTGTCCGCGGCCGAGGCCCAGCTCAAGCGCATCACCTCCGCGGGCGGTCGCATCGACGACGTGGAGACGCTGGTGGAGCTCGGTCGTGAGGAGAACGATCAGGACACGCTTGACGAGGCGGAGGCCGAGATCAAGAGCGTGCATCAGGCGCTGGCCGACATCGAGATCCAGACGCTGCTGGACGGCGAGTACGACGAGCGTTCCGCGGTGGTGACGATCCGTTCCGGCGCGGGCGGCGTGGATGCGGCCGACTGGGCGCAGATCCTGCTGCGCATGTACCTGCGCTGGGCCGAGCGCCACGGCTACAAGGCCAAGGTGATGGACACGTCCTACGCGGAGGAGGCCGGCATCAAGTCCGCCACCTTCCAGGTGGACGCCCCCTACGCCTACGGTCGCCTCTCCGTCGAGGGCGGCACGCATCGTCTGGTGCGCATCTCGCCGTTCGACAACCAGGGCCGCCGTCAGACCAGCTTCGCCGCCGTCGAGGTGGTGCCGCTGGTCGAGGCCACCGATCACATCGACGTGCCCGACACCGACATCCGCGTGGACACCTACTGCTCCTCCGGCCCCGGCGGCCAGGGCGTGAACACCACGTACTCCGCGGTGCGCATCACCCACCTTCCCACCGGCATCGTGGTGACCATGCAGGACGAGCGCTCGCAGATCCAGAACCGCGCCGCCGCCATGGCCGTGCTGCAGTCCCGACTGCTGGTGCTGCGCCGCGAGGAGGAGGCCAAGAAGAAGAAGGAGCTCGCCGGCGACATCAAGGCCAGCTGGGGCGATCAGATGCGCTCCTACGTGCTGCATCCGTACCAGATGGTGAAGGATCTGCGCACCGGATACGAGACCTCGCAGACGCAGGCCGTGTTCGACGGCGACATCGACGCGTTCATCGACGCCGGCATCCGCTGGCGTCACCAGCAGCGCCGCGAGGCGCAGGCCGAAGCCGAAGCGTAAGCCGGGATCTTGTCCGATCGGAGCATCCGGTCGGACATCGGTGTAGGAAGGACGAATACGACAATGGCATTGATCGCTCTTGACGACGTCACCAAGATCTATCCGAGAGGCTCCCGCCCGGCGCTGGACGATGTCTCGCTGAGCATCGATCGCGGGGAGTTCGTGTTTCTGGTGGGCGCCTCCGGTTCCGGCAAGACCACCCTGCTGAGTCTGCTGCTGCATGAGGAGCAGGCCACGGAGGGTGAGATCCGCGTGGCCGGCAACGATCTGCGACGGCTGTCCAACCGGCAGGTGCCGCAGTACCGTCGGTCCATCGGCTTCGTGTTCCAGGACTACAAGCTGCTGGCCAACAAGACGGTGTGGCAGAACGTGGCGTTCGCGCTGGAGGTGATCGGCACCCGTCGCTCCACGATCAAGACGCTGGTGCCGCAGGTGCTGCAGACCGTGGGTCTGACCGGCAAGGAGGATCGTCTGCCGCATGAGCTGTCCGGCGGCGAGGCGCAGCGCGTGGCGATCGCCCGCGCCTACGTGAACCATCCGCAGATCCTGCTGGCCGACGAGCCGACCGGCAACCTCGACCCCACCACTTCGGTGGGCATCATGGAGGTGCTGGAGGCCATCAACCGTACCGGCACCACGATCGTGATGGCCACGCATAACGAGGAGATCGTCAATTCGATGCGCAAGCGCGTGGTCGAGCTGCATAACGGTCGGATCGTGCGTGACGAGCAGGGCGGCGTCTACGATTCCGCCGTCTACTTCCCGGATGCCGAGGTGGAGGCCCGTGCCCAGCAGGCGCTGCGCATGGGGCAGGACGGTGCCGCCTCCGCCGGCGCCGCTTCCGGAATCGCCGGCAAACCCGTGATCGAAGCCGCTTCCGTGGCGAATGCGGCGGTGAACGGGGGAGACGACCGTGGTGCGGCCGCCGCCGTGGCCGCCGCGGCGCAGGCGGTGAACGCCTCCGTCACCGGTGATCCCGGCATCGCGCGTCTGGCCAATTCCGTGCATTCGGGCCGTACCGGCCGCTACGGCGAGGCGTTCGCCCCCGTGGAGACCACGCTGACCTGGGGCAAGGGCATTTCCCCGGAGGGTATCGAGGAGCGGCGGAGCAACCGGACCGCGGAAACCTCGGCCATGCAGTCGGACTCCGCCGAGCAGACGGAACGGTCCGGTCAGACGGGACAGACCGGACAGATGGGACAGATCGGAAATCCGGATCAGTCCGCATCGGCCACCGTGGATCCCAATGAACGGTTCAAGCCCCATCGGGCAGTCGAAACGACTGCCACAGAGACCACCGCGGCCAATACCGGTCAGTCCGTCCGGTCCGGTCAGACCACACAGACCGGTCAGTCCGGTCAGTCCGGACAATCCGGACAATCCGATCAGTCTGATCAGACCACACAGTCCGTCCGGTCCGATCAGACCGATTCGCGTCCGGCCGCCGAACCGCCGGCCCCGCAGTCGTCCGGCGAGGCGCTGCCGGTTCCGCCGGCCCCGCCTGCGCCTCCCGCCCCGCCCGCGCCGCCGGCGCATGGCGGGCACGCTGCCGAGCACGAGTCCGGCGCCGATGATCATTCGGTCGATCATTCGACCGACCGGTCAGCTGAACAGTCCGCTGAGCAGACCGGCGAACAGACCAAGACCAACACGACCGAAGATAAGGAGGAGCAGCGATGAGACTGCGGTTCGTACTGTCCGAGACCTGGACGAGCATCAAGCGCAACGGGTCGATGATCCTGTCGGTCATGCTCGTCACCTTCATCTCCTTCGTGTTCATCGGGGCGTCCGTGCTCATGCAGGCGCAGATCACCAAGGCCAAGGGCACCTGGTACGACAAGGTGGAGGTCGTGGTGTGGCTGTGCCCGGACGGCACCAGCCAGTCGGCCAACTGCGCCAGCGGCAAGGCGCCGACCACCGACGAGATCATGGACATCCAGAACACGATCAAAGACGAGCTGCCCAACGACGTCTCGAAGATCACCTACGTGAGCAAGCAGCAGTTCTTCGACGACACGTTCAGCAAGCAGTATCCCGGCGGCGTGTATCAGGGCCGTACGCTCACGGCCGATGACATGCAGGACTCCCTGAGACTCAAGCTCACCAACCCGGAGAAGTACCAGCAGGTCTCCGAGGTGCTTTCCGGCAAGAAGGGCGTGGAGGAGGTCGAGGACCAGCGGCAGATCTTCGATCCGGTGTTCGCGATCCTCAACCGGGCCACGGCGGTGACCGTGGTGCTGGCCGCGGTGATGATCGTCGTGGCGATCATGCTCACCGGTACGACGATCCGCATGTCGGCCGCGTCGCGCAAGAACGAAACCGAGATCATGCGGCTGGTGGGAGCGTCCAACTGGACGATCCAGCTGCCGTTCATCCTCGAGGGCGCGATCGCCTCGCTGATCGGCAGCATTCTGGCCTGCGCGGCGCTGAGCGGCATCGTCGAGGTGTTCGTCACCGGATGGCTGGCGAAGACGGTGACGTGGATGCCGTTCGTCAATCAGGCCACCGTGCTGCTCATGTCGCCGGCGCTGGTCGCCGGAGCCGTCGTGCTGTCGATGATCGCCTCGCTGTTCTCGCTGCACCGCTATCTCAAGGCGTGATTTCGCTCACATCGCCACGGGCCGCTTCAGTCCGTGGCGATTTTCCGTCGGGGCCCACAGACTCGTGTGTTAAGGTGGGCCGCACTGATACTTGGAGGATGAACACATGATTGCGTTACGCAAAAGCAAGATGATTCTGGGGGTCGTCTCCTGCCTGGCGTTGACCGCGTCCATGGCCGTGGCGGCCGTGTCGGCTCCGGCGGATCAGGCCCAGGCCGTGCCCTCGTACAGCGATCTGGCGGCGAGCAAGGCCAAGAAGGCCGATCTGGAAAGCCAGCTCGCCGGTGTGAAGTCCGATCTGGCCGACAAGATCGTCGAACTCAACGATCTGACCACCAACCAGATCCCGGCCGCGGAGAAGGCGGCCGAGCAGGCCCAGAACGAGGCCGAACAGGCCCAGCAGGAGGCCGAGGCGGCCGCCTCGCGTCTCGAGGCCGCCCAGAAGGACAAGTCCGATCTCGAACAGAAGATCAAGGAGACCGGCGAGGACTACGACGACGCGCATGCCGCGGTCGCGCAGGTGGCCCGTGACAGCTTCCACGGCTCCAACGCCACCGACACCATGAGCATGGTGACCGGTGCGAAGAACACCAACGACTTCATCGAGTCGATGCAGTCCTCGGCCGCGGTCACCCGCTCCGAGAACGCGGCGGCCAGCGACGCGGCCTCCGCCAAGAGCACGCAGATGAACCGCAAGGACCGTCTGGCGGCCATCGAAAAGCAGATCGCCTCGCTCAAGGCACAGGCCGAGACCAATGCGGCGAACGCCAAGCAGGCGGCCAGCGACGCGCAGGCCAAGACCGCCGAGCTCAACGCCCTGCGCGACAAGGGCAACCAGCAGCGCGCGTATCTGGAATCCCAGCAGAGCCAGCTCACCTCGGCCTCGGCCAAGGAAGCCGCGCAGATCGTGATGATGCAGTCGCAGATCGACGCCTACAACCAGCAGCTCGCCGCGCAGCGCGCCAAGCTGAGCGCCAGCCAGCAGATCAGCGCGACCGGCGGCAGCCAGGGCAGCACGCGTCCCTCGTCCGGCAGCTCGAACACGGCGGCCTCGTCGGGTGGATCTTCCTCGGGTGGTTCCTCGTCCGGCGGCAGTTCGTCGGGCTCGTCGTCGGGTGGCTCGTCATCCGGCTCCTCGTCCGGCTCGTCCTCGGTCAACAGCGGTGCCACCGCCTCGGGCATGAACTACTCCGTGCCCGGCAACTGCCCGCAGGGCTCCTCCTACTGCTACGGACACTCCACCGGCAACGTGGGCAACGCCTATCCGTGGAGCCAGTGCACCTGGTGGGCCTACATCCGTCGCGGCCAGCTGAGTCTGCCGGTCGGCTCCTACCTCGGCAACGGTCAGGACTGGGGCAATTCGGCCCGCAGCCTCGGCTATCTGGTGAACAACACGCCGCACGTCGGCGCCGTGATGGTGTTCCGCGCCGGTCAGGACGGCCACAGCCCGATCTACGGCCATGTCGCGATCGTGGAACGCATCAACTCCGACGGTTCGATTCTGGTCTCCGAAAGCGGTTCGATCTGGCAGGGCGGCGTCCACTGGGACACCCTGTACGACGCCCCCGACCACCAGTACGTCCACTACTGATCGATCGGCTGCCGAATCGGCTGCTGAATCGGCTGCGTAAAACCCCGAAATCCGGAATCTACGGTGCCTTATGGTCGTTATCCAAGCGAAAAACGACCATAAGGCACCGTATATTTGTCACAGCAGAGGATCACAACAGAAGATCACAACAGAAGAGAGAAAGGAGGCCCGTATGGCAGCCAAGCAGACGAAGCAGGACAAGCGCGAGCAGGGAACGAAGCCCATCGCGGTGAATCGCAGGGCCCGTCACGACTATGAGATCGAGGACCGGCTTGAGGCCGGCATCGTCCTGTCGGGCACGGAAGTGAAGTCATTGCGCGAGGGCCACGCCTCGCTGGCCGAGGCGTTCGTCTCCATCGACCGACGCGGCGAGATCTGGCTCGAGAACGCCAACATCCCCGAATACCTCAACGGCACCTGGACGAACCACGCGCCCAAGCGCAAGCGCAAGCTGCTGCTGCACGCCCAGCAGATCGACAAGCTGGCGCGTCAGACCGAAGCCAAGGGCTATACGATCATTCCGCTCAGCCTGTATTTCAAGGACGGCCGGGTGAAGGCGGAGATCGCGCTGGCCCGAGGCAAGCGTGAATACGACAAGCGTCAGGCGCTGCGCGAGGCCCAGGACAAGCGCGAGGCCCAGCGCGTGATGCGCCTGCGCAACCTGCGGCACTGATCCGGCGGGGCGGGCGTCCGGCATGTGCGGCACTGACGTTCGGCACATGACGCCGGCCCTCGTCCGGCACGAACGTCTCGGCACAGGCCCCGTATTCCGCCACGCCGCTTTGGCTGGTTGCGTGGAAACACATTCTGGTTACCATAGGCACCTATGAGAAGAGTGAAATCCTTGGCGGCCATGGCCTTGACAATTCTGCTTGCCGCACCTTTGGCGGGGTGCGGAACCACCGACAGCACCGGGGTCGATCCGGACATCGCCCGAAGCTACGACGTCTCGTCCGTCACCAAGGACGAGAAGATCGCCGCGATGCTGCCCGAGTCGATCACCAAGGACGGCAAGTTCACCGTCGGCGTGAACGTCACCTACGCGCCCGCCGAGTTCCTGGCGGCCGACGGCAAGACCCCGGTCGGCTACGAGATCGACCTCGACCGGGCGCTGGCCAAGCTGTTCGGCCTCGAGCTCGACGTGCAGAACGCCACCTTCGATTCGATCATCCCCGCCGTGGGCTCCAAGTACGACGTCGGCATCTCCGGATTCACCGTGAACAAGGAACGCATCGAGGCCGTGGACTTCGTCACCTACGCGAAGGCCGGCCTCACCTTCGCCGTGCGCAAGGGCAACCCCACGCATGCGAACACCACCGATCTGTGCGGCCGGCGCATCGCCGTGCAGGTGGGCACGGTCGGCGAGACCGAGATGTACAAGGCACAGGACGAGTGCAAGGCCAAGGGTGCCAAGGCCATCGAACTGCTGCCGTACCGCAACCAGAGCGACGTGACCACCGCCGTGGTGGCCGGCAGGGTCGAGATGTTCTACGCCGACACCCCGGTGACCGGTTACGCGGTGGCGCAGACCGACGGCCAGCTGCAGGTGCTCGGTGAGAACGAGGGCGTGCAGCCGATGGGCGTAGCCATCCGCAAGGGCGACGAGGCCACGGTGAAGGCGATGACCGCGGCGATCGAGAAGCTCATGGCGGACGGCACCTACGAGGGCATCATGAAGGCTTGGGGCGTCGAAGGCGCGATGATCGACAAGCCCGAGGTCAACCCCGACACCGAGGCGTAGCGGCGTCGTCCGGCCATCCCCGTCGGCGGGACGGGGTGTGCTGCGGGTCTGACGGGTCATGTTGGAGCACTTCGCTCCCGCTGGCGGGAGCTGGCCGCCGTAAGGCTGACTGAGGGGTGGTCGAGCCTTGCATGACGGCCGCACCCTCGATCTTTCGGTTCCCGCCATGTGCGATGTGCGGCTTCTCCGTCTCCTCCGTCTCCCACCGTCCACGGAATTTTGGCTGGGCCGTCCAAAATATTTGGTTGGTAACGCGTTCGTGACATTGCGCTCTTACTTTCAAAAGCGGATTAGGAACAATCCTGAGAGGAAGATCCCATGTCATTCACGACTCGCATCAAGGCGCTCGCCGCGGCCTCCATCGCCGCCGCCACGCTGTTCTCCATGGCCGCCTGCGGCACTTCCGATTCCGCCGACACCTCCAGCTCCGACGGTTCGTCGAAGTCGTCGAGCACCCAGGGCTTCGACACCAGCTCGATCAAGAAGGACGACGAGCTGGCCGCCCTGCTGCCCGACTCCGTCAAGAGCGACGGCGTGCTCAAGGTCGGCACTGACACCTCGTACGCCCCGGCCGAATTCCTCGCCGAGGACGGCAAGACCCCCGTCGGCTTCGACGTCGACCTCACCAAGGCGCTGGCCGCCGAATTCGGTCTCAAGCCCGAAACCGTCACCGCCACCTTCGACTCGATCATCCCGTCGGTCGGCTCCAAGTACGACATCGGCATCTCCTCGTTCACCGTCACCAAGGAACGTCTTGAGGCCGTCGACTTCGTCACCTACCTCAAGGCCGGCTCCACCTTCGTGGTGAAGAAGGGCAACCCGTCGAAGATCGACAGCTCCGACCTGTGCGGCAAGAAGGTGGCCGTGCAGACCGGCACCACGCAGGAGGAGGAGATCAACAAGGCCAACGACGCGTGCAAGGCCGCCGGCAAGAGCAGCATCGACATCCAGTCCTCCAAGCTGCAGACCGACGTGACCACCGCCGTCGCCTCCGGCAAGGCCGACATCTTCTACGCCGACACCCCGGTGGCCGGCTACGCGATCAAGCAGACCGGCGACACGCTTGAGGCCCTCGGCGAGGACGTCGGCGTGACCCCCGAGGCCGTGGCGATCAAGAAGGGCGACACCAAGACCGCCGAAGCCGTGCAGAAGGCCGTCCAGAAGCTCATGGACGACGGCACCTACAAGAAGATCCTCGACACCTGGGGCGTCTCCTCCGGCGCCATCGACAAGGCCGAGATCAATCCCGCGGTCGAATCCTGATTCCGTCTCGTTTCCGGGAGCTGGATCGCACCCATTACGGAATATCGTCATCCAAGACACCGCCCTTGCGGTAGTGTCTTGGATGACTCCGTTGTAACGGCATAGACAGCAACGGCACGGCACGGTCGGCAAACGACCGGTGCCGGCGCCGATCAGTACAGAGAGAAGAAAGATCACGCTTATGGCAGCCAAGACAACCAAGGACGGGGAAGGACTGAACATCCCCAACAGGATCAACGCATTGCCGGTCAAACGGCCCGGCCCGGTGGTGGCCGGCGTCATCGTCGCGTTCCTGGCGGTCATGCTGGTCTACGGCATGGTGACCAACGAACGGTTCGAATGGGACGTGGTGTGGAAGTACCTGTTCAACGAGAACGTGCTCGCCGGCATCGGCTGGACCCTGTGGATCACCGTGCTGTCCATGGTCATCGCCATCGTGCTGGCCGTGCTGCTCGCCGTGATGCGCAAGTCCATCAATCCGGTGCTGCGCGGCGTGAGCTGGTTCTTCATCTGGTTCTTCCGCGGAACCCCTGTGTACACCCAGCTGGTGTTCTGGGGCCTGTTCTCTGTGCTGGTGCCGAAGCTCGGCCTCGGCATCCCGTTCACCTCCATCGAATTCTGGTCGGTGGACTCGCAGAACGTGGTCACCGCGTTCCGCGCCGCCGTCATCGGTCTGGCGCTCAACGAGGCCGCCTATCTTTCCGAGATCGTGCGCGCCGGTCTTGAGGCCGTCGATCCCGGTCAGGCCGAGGCCGCCGAAGCGCTCGGCATGCGTCGTTCCCTGATCATGCGCCGCATCATCCTGCCGCAGGCCATGCGCATCATCATCCCGCCCACCGGCAACGAGACCATCGGCATGCTCAAGACCACGTCCCTGGTGCTGGCCGTGCCGTTCACGCTCGACCTGCAGTTCGCCACCAACGCCATCGCCAACCGCATCTACAAGCCGATCCCGCTGCTTATCGTGGCTTGCTTCTGGTATCTGCTCATCACCTCGATCCTCATGGTGCTTCAGTCCCGCCTCGAAAAGTACTTCGGCAAGGGCTTCGACGCCCGACCGGCCGACGCCAAGGGCAAGCGTGCGCCGTACGACCCGAAGTATCCGGGCAAGTCCGAGGGCGAGCCCAAGGACGACGTGAACAAGATGAATCAGGCCACCTTCACCGGGCTGACCGCATAAGGCAGGGGAGAGAATACGATCATGACCGAAAACACCAACGTCAATGCCGGCACCGCCTCGCAAGCCACGACCGTTCCGGCGGTCAAGGCCACTCAGGTGCACAAGGCCTTCGGCTCGCTGCACGTGCTCAAGGGCGTGGACCTCACCGTCATGCCCGGCACCGTCACCGTGATCCTCGGCCCCTCCGGCTCCGGAAAATCCACGTTCCTCAGGCTCATCAACCAGCTGGAGACCCTCACCGGCGGCAGCATCGAGGTCGACGGCGAGATGATCGGCTACAAGGAGGTCGACAAGGGCGGGCAGAAAGTGCTCCAGACCCTCGACGACAAGGAAGTGGCCCGCCAGCGCTCCAAGCTCGGCATGGTGTTCCAGCGCTTCAACCTGTTCCCGCACATGACCGCGCTCGAGAACGTGATGGAAGCCCCCGTGCATGTGAAGCACGAAAGCAAGTCGAAGGCCCGCGAGGAGGCCGTCAAGGAACTGCAGCGCGTAGGCCTCGGCGAGCGTCTCGACTACTATCCCTCGCAGCTTTCCGGCGGTCAGCAGCAGCGCGTGGCCATCGCCCGTGCGCTCGCCATGCACCCCGACATCATGCTGTTCGACGAGCCGACCTCCGCACTGGACCCGGAGCTCGTGGGCGAGGTGCTGAACGTGATGCGCTCGCTGGCCGACGCCGGCATGACGATGATCTGCGTGACGCACGAGATCGGATTCGCCCGCGAGGTGGCCGACCAGATCGTGTTCATGGACGGCGGCGTCGTCGTGGAGAAGGGCGGCCCCGAAATCATCGATCACCCCACCGAGCCGCGCTTCAAGGACTTCCTCCAGCACGTGCTGTAATCGGCTGTGAGCGGCTGTGGTTGCTGTAATCGGCTGTGAGCGCCGGGCGGCCGGATGCTGCTTTTCTATGTGGCGGGCGCCGGGCGGTTTGGAGGAGGCTTCGCCAAGGTCACCTCATCAGCCGGCCTGCGGCCGCCAGCTTCCCCTCAAGGGGAAGCCCATATCGCTTCAAGCGACAGGCGGCGGCATGCGTTGCTCGATCGTAGGCAGCGTAGAGGTTTGCTACGCTGTGCGAGCAAACCTCGGAGCGAGGCCGAACGGCCCTGAGTGTATCGAGTGACGTATGCCGTTGCCTGTCGCGTCCCTAGCCGCGGCCGAACGGCCCTGAGTGTATCGGAAGGCACATGCCGCAGGCCGCTCTCAGCGAAGCGCAGACACTCTGTGACGTCCACCTTGTATAGGTTCGGCCAAGGTGGGCGTTTTGCTTGGGGCATAGGCAACATTCGTCTCATACACTAGGGTTCCATGTGTGGAATCGTTGGATATGCAGGAAACATCGCAACGGCGTGCGGCAAGCCCCTCGAGGTCTGCCTTCAGGGCCTGAAGCGACTGGAATATCGTGGTTATGATTCGGCCGGCGTGGCATTGACGGCACCCGGCATGGATCACGTGGAGGTCCGCAAGAAGGCGGGCCGTCTCTCCAATCTCATCGAGGACATCGAGCGCAAGCCTATGCCGCTGGCGACGGTGGGCATCGGTCACACCCGCTGGGCCACCAATGGCGTGCCGAGCGACGTGAACGCCCATCCTCACACCAGCATGGACGGCAAGGTCGCCATCATCCATAACGGCATCATCGAGAACGCCTCGCAGCTGCGTCTCGATCTGCAGGCGGAGGGCTACCGGTTCTCGTCGAACACCGACACCGAGGTGGCCGCCAAGCTGCTCGGCAAGATCGTCGACACGATCATCGCCGACGAGGGCAAGCCGGATCTGTTCCGCGCGGTCCGTCGTCTGGCCCGTATGCTCGAGGGTGCGTTCACGATCCTCGCCACCGACTGCCGTCAGCCGGACATCATCGTCGGCGCCCGTCATGACTCCCCGCTGGTTGTCGGTCTCGGCGAGGGGGAGAACTTCCTCGGCTCCGACGTGGCCGCGTTCGTGGCCTACACCAAGAAGGCGATGGAGATCGATCAGGATCAGGCCGTGTGCGTGTCGGCCGACAAGGTGATCGTCACCGACTTCAACGGCAACGTCGTCGAGGATCCGAAGACCTACACCGTGGACTGGGATGCCTCCGCGGCCGAAAAGGGCGGCTGGGATTCGTTCATGGACAAGGAGATCCACGAGGATCCGGCTGCCGTGCAGCGTACCCTGCTCGGCCGGTTCGACAAGAACGGCGATCTGAACCTCGATGAGGTGCATATCGACGAGCATGATTTCAAGGCCATCGACAAGATCATCGTGATCGCCTGCGGCACGGCCAGCTACGCCGGTCTGGTGGCCAAGTACGCGATCGAGCACTGGGTGCGCATCCCGGTGGAGGTGGAGCTGGCTCACGAGTTCCGTTACCGTGACCCGATCCTCACCCCGCGTACGCTGGTCGTGGCGATCTCGCAGTCCGGCGAGACCATGGACACGCTGATGGCGCTGCGTCACGCCCGCGAACAGGGTTCGAAGGTGCTGGCCATCTGCAATACGCAGGGCGCCTCCATTCCGCGTGAATCCGACGCGGTGCTGTACACGCACGCCGGCCCGGAGGTGGCCGTGGCCTCCACGAAGGCGTTCGTGGCGCAGATCACCGCCGCCTACGTGCTGGGCCTGTATCTCGCGCAGATCAAGGGCACGATGTTCCGCGACGAGATCCATCAGATCCTCGCCAGCCTCAAGGACATGCCGCGCAAGATCCAGTGGGTGCTCGACACCCAGGCCGAGACGATCAGCAAGGCCGCCAGGAACATGGTGAACGCGAACTCGTTCCTGTTCCTCGGTCGTCACGTCGGCTACCCGGTGGCGCTTGAGGGCGCGCTGAAGCTCAAGGAGATCGCCTACACGTTCACCGAGGGCTTCGCGGCCGGCGAGCTCAAGCACGGCCCGATCGCGCTGGTGGACGAGGGTGAGCCGGTGGTGTTCATCGTGCCGCCGGAACGCGGCCGCAACGTGCTGCACGCCAAGGTGATCTCCGGCATCGAGGAGGTCAAGGCCCGCGGCGCGTACATCATCGCCGTGGCCGAGGAGGGCGACAAGGACGTGGAGCATTACGCCGACGTCGTGTTCTGGCGTCCGAAGTGCCCGACGCTGATGAGCCCGCTGGTGGATGTGGTGCCGCTGCAGCTGTTCGCCATGGACATGGCCAAGCTGAAGAACTACGACGTGGACAAGCCGCGCAACCTCGCCAAGTCCGTCACCGTGGAGTAGACGGCATTGTGGAGTAATGTCACCGTGGAGTAGCGTCACCGCGGAGTAGCGTCCGCGTTTATACCGTCATCCGCATTCGCACTGCGCAAATCGTCGCCGAGACCCCCTGTTTCCGACGGTTTCAGCAGCGCGAATGCGGATTTCGCGTATTTCGGCAGTGTTTTCGGCGGATTATATTGGGCGGTATGGGGCATGATGAACAGGGATTGGGGCGTCTGGGACGCACGCTGGCGGCGCTGATCGCCGTGGTGGCGATGTGCGTCAGCGGGGGACTGGTCCTCATCGCGGTCAGCTCCACATCCGCCGCCTTCAACGAAGGGGCCACGGTGATCACGCCGAATCCGTGGCTGCGCAACGGCCCGTTCGAAGGCTGGGGCACCTCTCTGGCATGGTTCGCCAACGCGACCGGCCGCTACGGCGAGGAGGGGTCCATCGTCAACAGGGACGAGGTCAGTCCGCAGGCCTATCGCAAGGCGCTCGCCTACGGCCGTGATCTGCGGGAGCAACTCTACGAGAGTCTGTTCGGCGCCGACGGCCTCGACCTCAACATGACCCGGTACAACATCGGCGGGGGCAACGCCTCCGACGTGGCCTACGGGTATCCGTTCATGCGGCAGGGCGGCGCCGTGCCCGGCTACTGGGCGCCCGATCCGGACGGGTCGAAGGGCCTGTACGCGGACTCCCGCGGCCGTGTGACCACCCGGCAGAAAGATCGGAAGCGCCTCGATGCCGCCTACGATCCCGATGCCGACGAATCCTACGTATGGGGTGCCCGATCCCGTGGCACCAAGGCCGCACAGGCCGTGCAGGCGCAGGAATGGTGGTTGAAACATGCCGTGGAGCGCGGCGACGTGACGCATATCGAGGCGTTCGCGAACTCAGCGCCGTGGTTCATGACCGAAAGCGGCTACGTCACCGGAGGATTCGACTCCCGCGCCGACAATCTCAGGGATCCGGAGAAGTTCGCCCGCTACGTGGCCGAGGTGGTGCGGCATCTCGACGGACTGCGCACGGCGAACGGCCGGCGGGTCGTGATCGATACGGTCGATCCGCTCAACGAATCCGAAACCGCGAACTGGGGCACGTCCGGCACGTTCGCCGCCGACGGTTCGCTGCCCGCCGCCGACCGGTCGCTGATCGACCGGTACTGGCGCCGGTACTATGCCGGTGAGTCCAAGGCTGCCGGCGCTTCCAAGGAGATCACCCCGTATCGCACCGGCATGAAGAAGGTGCAGGAGGGCATGCACGTCGACGTCGGGCATCAGCGGCAGGTCATCGCCGCGTTCGACGAAGCCCTGCATGAGAAGGGGCTTGACAACGTCCGGATTTCGGCGACGGACGCGACCGGCGCCTGGGATTTCGTCGGATCATTGTCCCGGTACACCTCGGCCGACAAGGCGCGGGTCGGGCAGTACAACACGCACAGCTACACCGGTTCCGCCGGGCAGCTGGCCGCGCGACTGATGGCGCAGGGCGACGGCAGGACGCTGTCGATGAGCGAGGTGGACGGCAACTGGCAGTCCGGCGGCTTCGACCCGTACGGCTTCGCCAACGCGCTGGGATTCGCCGGCAAGATCAACGCCGACATCACCCGTCTGCAATCGCAGGACTTCACCTTGTGGCAGGCCGTGGAGGACCTGTACAACATGTCGTCGTCGGACCGTGATCTCAACGGCAATCCGGCCGATCCGGAAGGCGAGAACCTCAACTGGGGGACCGTCTTCGTGGATTTCGACTGCGTGGTCGCCGGGCCCGACGGACGCCTGTATTCCGAACGGGCCGTGCACGACAACGGCGGTCGCACGTCCGGCATCCGTCCCTGCACGGTGACGGCCAACACCAAGTATCTCGCCCTGCGCGCATACACGACATTCGTGCGTGAAGGGGACGTCGTGATCGCCAACGACGACGCCGACGACTCCCTGACTGCCCAGTCGCCGGACGGGCATACGCTCACCGTCGTCCACCGCAACGACAGTGCGCTGCCGCAGACCGTGGCGATCGATCTGTCGAAGTTCGGCCGGATCGACGACGATGCCCGCGGTAGCCTGTACGTCACGTCCGCGACGGGCCGGCCGCTGCTCTCCGGCAGGGGAGGCGCGGCCGCCGAGGCGACGATCGCGCGGATGAACCGGTACAGCAACGTGCCGCGGGGGTCCGTCCGCATCAACCGACGGACCATGACCGCGCGGGTCACGATTCCGGGCAAGTCGATCGCCGACATCCGGATCTCCGGGGTATCGGGGGTCTCCGACCGGGCCGTCGGCGTGGAAAGCGGTGGGACGTATCGGATCACGGACGAGTCCGGTGCGCGCTCGCTGGCCGGAGCCGACGGGTCCGATGGTGGTGCTGATGGTGGGACTGCCGGTGCCGCCGGTACGGTGTCGCTGGGAGAGCCCGGCGGGGCCGGTCAGGCCGATCTGTGGAGGATGACCGCCGTCGGCGTCGCCGATACGGCGCGCCCCACGCTGCGCGAGTATGTGATCGTCAACGCCGCGGGGGAGGTACTGGTGGCGTCCGGTGCCGGCTCTGGTGGTTCCGGCTCCGGCTCTGGTGGTTCCGGCGGGGGCGGTGACTCCGGGGACGATTCGGGCGGCTACCGGCTGTCGTTGCGGCAGGAGACGCTGGCGCAGGCCCGGCGGGACCGGGCCGCCATCTGGATCGTCAACAGCGAGGACGGCGAACGGTGGGAGCTCGCCAACGCCGCCGCCCACCGGTATCTTGACGTCGATGCCTCCGATGCGCCCACCTTCGCCGACGATCACGCCTCCATCGTGCGATTCCAGCGCATGGGTTGACCGTCACGCGGGCCGATTACACGGGCCGATTACGCGGACCGGGTGGTACGCGGGCGGACTGGTGATCACACGGACCGGGCTGATGATCACACGAATCGGGTGGTACTCGGGCCGACGGTCACGCGGTTGTGGCACGGTTCTTGGTATGAGTGAGCAAAGCCGTGGGGCGGGATCGCAGCCGCAGTCGTCGAGGCGACACCGCTGGGTGGTCGAGGAGCCGGAGATTCCGTTCGACTTCGAGGTGCTGTATGAGGACGAGCGGATCGTCGTGATCGACAAGCCACATTTCCTGCCCACCACGCCGCGCGGCATGTGGTATCGGTCCACGGCGCTGATCCGACTGCGGGAGCGTTTCGGTGAGCCGCAGATCACGCCGGCGCATCGGCTCGACCGCGACACCGCCGGCGTGGTGGTGTTCGTGCGCGAACCGTCGGCGCGCGGGGCCTACCAGATGCTGTTTCAGGAGCGGCGTACGACGAAGACCTACGAATGCCTGGCCCCATGCCGGCCGGCTGTGCGGCCGCGGTTCGGCACGGTCACGGCGTTGGATCCGCCTCGTGTGTTCCCGTTGCTGCGTCGGTCGCGGATCGTCAAGGACCGGGGGATTCTGCAGGCCTATGAGGAGCCGGGGGAGGTGAACGCCGAGACCGTGATCGAACTGGGTTCCGGTGGTCGAATCGCCGCCGGGGGAGTAGCCGCCGGGAGAGTAGCCGCCGGGGGGATCGGCCGCGTTCGCCATCCGTTCCGCACCTATGTGCTGCATCCGCGGACCGGCAAGACCCATCAGCTGCGCGTGCATATGAACTCGTTGGGACTGCCGATCGTGGGTGATCCGATGTACCCGCAGGTCGTCGAGCGCGCCTACGACGATTTCTCATGTCCACTGCAGCTGGTGGCCCGTTCGCTGGAGTTCATCGATCCCTTTTCCGGCGATCTGCGCCGTTTCGAGTCGCGGATTCCTCTGGAAGGTTAGTCGAATATCGGCACCTGTCGAGTTTTGTGGCTTTCCATGACGAGACCGGGCAAAAAACGGCGGAATCAGGTGCCGGAAGCAGCGATTTCGCCGGTGTCTTCATGAGCAAAGCCACAAAACTCGGGGGTGTGGGTGGTCCATGACGCGAAATCGCGATTATGGACATGGAAAAGTACTCTTATTAAGATGAATGGTATAATCTAATCGCGCATGAGACATCGTGCTCACGAGGCGGTGCGAAGACCGCCCGAACGTTCTATCGAAAGGCAATGATGAGCGAAGCACAAGCCAATATCGGTGTTGTAGGTCTTGCTGCGATGGGAGCGAGTCTGGCTCGCAACCTCGCGCACAAGGGCAACACGGTGGCCGTTTACAATCGTCACTACTCCCGTACCGAGACGCTGATCAACGAACATGGCGACGAAGGCAAGTTCGTGCCCGCCAAGACGCTGGAGGAGTTCGTCGCCTCCCTGACCAAGCCGCGCACCGCCATCATCATGGTCAAGGCCGGCGAACCCACCGACGAGATGATCAACGCGCTCGCCGATCTCATGGAGCCCGGCGACATCATCGTCGACTGCGGCAACGCCTACTACAAGGACACCATGCGCCGCGAGAAGGCCATCCGTGCCCGCGGCCTGCACTTCGTCGGCTGCGGCGTCTCCGGCGGTGAGGAAGGCGCCCTCAAGGGCCCGTCCATGATGCCTGGCGGCACCGAGGAATCCTGGAAGACCCTCGGTCCGATCCTCGAAAGCATTTCCGCCAAGGCCGAAGGCGAGCCGTGCGTCACTCACATCGGCTCCGACGGCGCCGGCCACTTCGTGAAGATGGTGCACAACGGCATCGAATACTCCGACATGCAGCTCATCGCCGAAAGCTATGACCTCATGCGTCGCGGCCTTGGCATGGAGCCGGCCGAGATCGGCGACCTGTTCGAGGAGTGGAACAAGACCGAACTGAACTCCTACCTCATCGAGATCACCGCCGAGGTGCTCCACCATGTGGACAAGAAGACCGGCAAGCCGTTCATCGACGTGGTGCTCGACCACGCCGGCATGAAGGGCACCGGCACCTGGACCGTGCAGACCGCCCTGTCGCTGGGCGTGCCGGTGACCGGCATCGCCGAGGCCGTGTTCGCCCGTGGCCTCTCCTCCCAGACCGAGCTGCGCGCCGAAGCCGCCAAGCAGGGCCTTGAGGGACCGTCCGAAGTGGTGCCGATGCCGCTCGAGGAGCGTCAGGCGTTCATCAACGACATCCGCGAGGCGCTGTACGCCTCCAAGATCGTCGCCTACGCTCAGGGCTTCAACGAGATCTCCGAAGCCGCCAAGGAGTACGGTTGGAACATCGATCTCGCCGCCGTGGCCCGCATCTGGCGTGGCGGCTGCATCATCCGCGCCCAGTTCCTCAACCGCATCTCCGAGGCGTTCGAATCCGGCGAGGCCAATGTGTCGTTGCTGTTTGCCCCGTACTTCAAGGATGCCGTCGAGACCGTGCAGCGTTCGTGGCGCCGCGTGATCTCCCGCGCCATCAGCTTCGGCATCCCGATGCCGGTGTTCTCCAGCTCGCTGGCCTACTACGACGGTCTGCGCTCGAAGCGCCTGCCCGCCGCCCTGATCCAGGGCCAGCGCGACCTCTTCGGCGCCCACACCTACCAGCGCGTCGACGAGCCCGGCGTATTCCACACGTTGTGGACCGAACCGGGCCAGGAGGAGATCAAGCAGGCTTGATCTCCGGATGGTAGCTGACAGTCCGGTGGACTGTCAGCTAGGTTCGGTGCGTAGGGATTTTCCTACGAAAATCCCGGAGCCGGAAAGACGCTGGCTCTTGCGTGCAAGAGCCAGTCTGTAATTGCTGGATCGGAGCCGGGTCAGGAAGAGATCAAGCAGGCTTGATCTCTTCCTGATGGTGAACAGTCCGGTGGACTGTTCACCAGGCTCCGTGCGTAGGGATTTTCTACAAAATCCCGGAGCTGGTAAAGCGAGGCCTCTCGGCCACGAGAGGCCTTCCTTAATTGCCGGTCCCGAACCGGCCCATAATTGATCCGGACCTTGGGATCGGAGCAAAAGCTGGTCCTTAATCGTCGGACCCGAACCGGGTTGGAGCCGGCCGTCGCTCGACCGTGTTTTTGGCTTCCCCCGTCGCGGGGGAAGCTGGCGGCCTCAGGCCGACTGATGAGGGTGCTTCAACGAAGCTGCATCGCTTCATCACCTCACTCATATTCCCACCGCATACTCATAACCATGCCAAACAAAGGAGTTGACATCATGACCACTACCACGACCGCCACAAACGCTGCGTCTCCGAATCCCTACGGCGAACTGGCGAAGACGCTGCTTGAGCAGGAACGACTGCTGCAGGTCGAACGGTTCGACGACCGTGACGCGTGGGCGCTTGGCGGAACCGTCGTGAACCATATCTTCGAAACCGGCATCGATCTGGGTACGAGCATCTTCCGTCCGAACGGCACGGTGATGTTCCGGTATCTGTCCAAGGGCGCCGGCATGGGCAACATCGAATGGATGCGGCGCAAGTTCAACACCATCGCCGCGACCGGTCACTGCTCGCTGTACACATGGGCGTGCTGGCAGCGTGACGGCGAAGGCGGTGAGTACGCCGATCTTGCCGCGCATAACGACTATGCGGTGTGTGGCGGCGGATTCCCGCTGATGACTGCCGACGGTGATCTGCTGGCCGTGCTCACGGTCTCCGCGCTGCCCCATCAGAAGGACCACGCCTTCCTGACCGAATGCCTCGCCGCATGGAAGAACGTGGAGATCCCGCGAGCTACCATCATCGGCTGATTGATTGGCACGATACGGTATGCGTGATCGGGTGGGGCGACTTCGGTTACGCATACCGTGCTCCCGCTGGCGGGAGCTGGACGCCTTAGGCGGACTGAGGGTGGCCGAAAACGACGTATGTGGCTTTCCCAAAGGTAAGCTGGGGGCCATCTACGGGCTTGTCTTGCCTGTGTGGATTTGCCTTACGACATACGTCTTCTGCTCCCGCTGGCGGGAGCTGGACGCCGCAGGCGGACTGAGGGTGGTCAAAAGACGCACGTGGTTTTCCCCAAGGGGAAGCTGGGGCCATCTACGGGCTTGTCTTGCCTGTGTGAATTTGCCTTACGACATACGTCTTCTGCTCCCGCTGGCGGGAGCTGGACGCCGCAGGCGGACTGAGGGTGGTCAAAAGAC